>JBGAGB010000051.1:0-21899 GCA_044226945.1 Cyclobacteriaceae bacterium
AAGCAAGTTTCGCGGAATGGCAACGCCGTGGCTACAGTGGATTCTGGAATGGCGACGTGTGGAAAGTGATCGCATACCTCCTTCAAGCTCGACCTGATCTCGATGTGTTTGTTGCCGACTGCGACCATGGACTCGGGGTGATTACACGCAACGGAAAACCAACACACGAACTCAACATCGATAAGGCCACCTTTGCCAACATGACCTACGAAGACCTCGCCAGCCGCCGCAACGAGTTGTTGAACTTGAAGCCAGTCGACTACCTGAGGGATTTGGCTTCGAGAAAGAAAAACACATGACATCGGCGAAGGCGAAGCGAAGGATTTTGGCACCCGTTCAAGAGAACGACGGATGTTCCTTCTATCGAATTCAAACTCCAGCCACGCATCTGGCGGGCAGTTGGCAGATCGACACCCCGTGTTATCAAATCAATAAGTTCAAACCGTCACCCACCCGTTGGGGAATCAAAATTCTTGACCGGTTGAGTGGCTCCATCTGGGACCGACGAAAACTCGCCGAACGCAACGAGATGATTGCCAAGATTCGAGATTACGACGCATTTTGGTTGAGTCGCTCCTTGTTGAGTTTCAAGAACTCCGCCGACGCGCGTGCGGAAAAGGTGATTTATGACGTCGATGATGCAGTTTGGACCAATGGGGAAGCCAGCCATTGCTTCGAGCACCACTCACGCCGATCGCTGGTCGTGTTGGCCGGGAACCAATTCATTGCCCAGCATGCTTCGAAGTTTACCTCGCGCATTGAAATTGTTCCGACGTCGGTCGACATGAATTACCATGTCGATATGAAATTGGCGAAGAGCCGTTTCTCTGTGGGATGGATTGGTAGTGCCGCGGGGCTGTCGTACCTCGTGGACATTGGGCCCCAACTGTTGGCGTTTTTCCAACATCGACCCGATGCGCGACTCGTCGTTGTTACCGAACGATCGCCCGACGAACTTGGCCCTTTGTTGAAGTACACAGACTATATTCCTTGGACGCGCTCGGGCGAGGTGCGGGCGATTAATGAATTTTCCGTGGGGCTGATGCCACTTCGCGACACCGTGTGGGAACGGGGCAAGTGTAGCTTTAAAATGTTGCAATACATGGCGTGCGGCATTCCGGCCATCGTGAGCCCTGTGGGCATGAACAACGAGGTTGTGGCGCACCAACATGCATACGGCAGGTTTGCAACGACTGTCACATCCGAGTGGATAGAGGCATTAGACGAACACTACCAAATGAGCGACACGCAACGGACGGAACTTGGGACGCGTGGACGGAAGGTTGCAAATGAATACTATTCGACCGAGCGAATCGCCCGCGATTTGGATGTGCACTTTCAGAAATACATTCGATGAAAGCCCGGGTAATTCTATTCTATTCGCCGTTCAATCAGCGCTCGCGCGACACCGAGTCGGTGATGGTTGCACTTGCCCGCCAGGGACATCGGGTGATATCGTTGAGTCAGTCAACCGGAGCTCAGATCCACGACTACTTGCAAACACAAGGAGTTGAGACCTATACGCATGTACTCAAAGATCAACCCGGTTGGATTTTCTATTTGAAACAAGCGTGGTTCCTCATCCAGTTTTGCCGAGAACACAAGGTTGACTTTATCTATAGTCACCTCGAGTCGGCGAACTTCGTGGCGGTCTTGAGCCAGCCCTTCGTCCGAGCCAAAGTGTACGTGGTCCGACACCACATCGTCGAGGCCCGCGAATTGGGTTTTGACAAATCGCTGAGTTACCGTTTAACCTACCGTTGGGCAAAACATGTTCTGGTAGTTTCAGCGCAAGCAAAACAATACATGTTTGAGCACGAGGGAATCGCGCCAACTCGCATCACCCACATTAACCTGGGTTATGACTTTAGCCTGTATGCACCACCTCGCCCCGAATTCGTTCAAGGGCTTCGTCAAAAGCATCCATGGCGCGTGACGTTGATTGCGGCCGGGCGGTTTACGACTGCGAAGAGAATGGACTTGGCGATCGAGGTGTTAAACAAACTCCGCCGGGAGGGGGTTGATGCTGGTCTTTTCATGTTGGGCAGGGGTAACCAAGAAGAGGCTTTGCGACAGCTGGTTCGAGGATTGGGACTTGAATCCTTCGTCGTGTTTCCCGGATACGTGTCAAACTCGTTGGATTATTTCGCGGCATCTCAATTTCTAATCCATCCCTCCATCGCGGAATCGAGCTGTGTAGTCGTCAAGGAGGCGTCGCTGGTCGGTTTGCCGGTTGTGGTCTGTCGAGGGGTGGGTGATTTCGACTCTTACATGGAAAATGGCGTGAATGGAATCGTCGTAGATCCGGCTAAATTTGTTGACGAAACGGTGAGCGCAGTTCAGAATTTTTCAAACCAAGACACGACCGCGATGGCACAATCGCTTCGCGCGCGGGTGAAGAGTCTGTTCAGCATCGAAGCCGTCATAGAGAAGTATAATACCATCCACGAACAGTGAGCGCCTCGCCCTATTTTTCAATTGTCGTCCCCACGTATAACCGAGCAAAACTCGTTGCCGAAACGCTCGCGACGATTTTTGCTCAAGAGTTTACCGATTTCGAGGTGCTCGTGGTCGACGACGGTAGCACCGACAACACGGAAGAAGTGCTGTCAACCATACGCGACCCGCGATTTCAATATCATAAAAAGCAAAATGGTGAACGTGGTGCCGCTCGGAACTACGGCGCAAGGCTGGCCCGCGGTCAATACATCAACTTTTTCGATTCCGACGACTGGATGTATCCGAATCACCTGACGGCGGCTAAGCAATTGATTGAAAAGGAAAATGCTCCAGAGTTTTTTCACCTTGGGTACGATTTCAAGTCGCCCGATGGCCAAATACTCAAGCTTGTGAACTCGCTGGATGGTACGTTGCAAACGAAGGCCATGTTTGACAATATCCTCAGTTGCAACGGAGTTTTTGTTCGACGCGACATCGCCCTTCAGTTTCCATTCGAGGAAAATCGGGTGTTGGCATCGGCGGAAGACTGGGAACTTTGGATCAGACTCCTAAGTAGGTTCAAAATTCGTTACTCGAATGAGATCACCACTTCGGTGGTAAGCCACGACTTGCGAAGCATCCACACCATCCCCACCAAGAAGGTGATTCCCCGCGATTTATTGCTCATCGATCTCTTGAAAGCGGACGAAGAGGTCCGCAAGGCATTTGGGAATTTATTTGGCAAATTTGTGGCGGAGAGGTACACATTTATCATGCTCTGTCTCGGCAACGATGGGCAGAAAAGGGAAATACGGACCTGGGCGAAAAAGGCGATGGCAGCATATCCTGCGATCGTGTTCTCGCGGCGCTTCCTAGCCTCCGTAAAAAAATCGATTCTCGGATGATGAATATCTTGGTCACCGGCGGCGCCGGAAATGTAGGTAGTGCCCTCGTCGAACGTCTCCTCACGTACAACGACACTTCCGTGGTCGTGTTCGATAACCTGCTGACAGGTTCCATTAATAAGTTACCAAAAGCAGGAACGCCAAGATATGAGTTCGTAAAAGGCGACGCGAATAGCTTGCTGGAGTTAAGCGCGGTCATGCACAAGACACGATTTGACTACGTGTTTCATTATGCTGCCGTTGTTGGGGTGCAGCGAACCATCGAGAACCCGATCATGGTGTTGGAAGACATCAACGGGTTTCGAAATATCTTAGACCTTTCGCGTGACACGGGAGTGAAACGAGTGTTCTTCTCGAGCTCTTCGGAAGTATATGGCGAAGCATTCGAGTTCCCGCAAAATGAAAAGACGACTCCGCTGAACAGCCGCTTGCCCTACGCCGTGGTGAAAAATGTAGGTGAAGCGTTTCTGCGCTCATATCACCAAGCATTTGGTTTGAATTACACGATACTTCGATTCTTTAATACCTACGGCCCTCGCCAAAGTGAAGACTTTGTTATTTCGAAGTTCATCGCACGCGCGCTGCAAGGGAAGGATATCTCCGTGTATGGAAACGGTCAACAGACCCGAACTTTTTGTTATATCGACGACAACATTGAGACAACAATCCGGTGCCTGCGCGACAACTTGGTTGTGAACGACGTGATGAACGTGGGTAGCGCCGACGAGATCACCATTCTCGACCTGGCGAAGTTGGTGATCAAGATAACGGGCTCCAATTCCAAGATCGAATATTTGCCACCGTTGAAAGAGGGCGACATGAGTCGACGCAAGCCGGACAACACCAAGATGAAGGCAATCTTAGGTCGCGAATTGATATCGCTGGAAGAAGGAATCAGGCTCACCATCAAGAATAGGAAGTTCTAACATAAGGAATGGCCATGGGCTTCAAGACACTATTGAAGAGCATCATTCCAAGACCAGTCCTGAAATCCACCTTCGGCGTGTACAATAACGTCAAGCGCGCTACCATCGATCGGTGGTTGTTCCCTGAAAAACTTTTACCACCGCAGGCATTCACCCTATACAGGAAGGGGTACCCCTTTCGTGAGAATGAGGTTGAGATAGAAACACTTCGTGACCCGATTGTTAAAAATTGGATGAACGATTGGTATGAATGGACTCAAGAGGAATTTATCCTAGAATACAAGGAGCCTTGTTGCATTGAGCCTGTGATCGGATGGGCGATTACGCAAGATCAAAAGTTGTTGTATTACTCGCTCGGAATCTCGAGAACACCTTTCTTACCGAGACCCTCATGGCTGGGCTATCGAAATAGGAAAGACGTGAAACACGTGAAGAGCGTCATCTCTTTTCGAGACACAGGTGAAGAGAACTACTTTCATTTCTTCAACGACGTGATAGCGAAATATTTTTTTCTCCTTCAACACGGTATTTCGTTTTCCGATACGGTCGTTTTAGTCGCACGAAAGCTCTGGGATAAGCCATACTTTCAATGGTACCTTCGTCAAGTGGAGGCGTGGCAGCAACTTCCGTGGTTAATTCAAGACCAGTATTATGTGGAAGCCGACACATCGGTGTTTTGCAAACCACTCACGCACCGGCGCGATTTGTTCCAGAAAATCTTTGAACCCCTCCGAATTCACTCTTCCGTGACGAGAAAGGTATTTCTCACTCGACATAAGGATCGGTTGCGGTTTATCGAAAACATGGCTGAAGTGACGACCACGGTTGAGCGGCTGGGGTTTGAAATAATTGATACAGACAAGCTTTCACCCGATCAACAACGGGACCTGTTTGCCGGCGCGACCGTCATCGTCGGAATCCACGGGGCGGGGCTTACCAACATGTGTTTTCGCGTGGGGCAGTGTCAGGTCTTCGAAATCTTTCCACCACCATCCGACGGTTACCTGCCTTTTCATTACATCATGCTTGCCTCACTTCAGGGATTCAAATATCAGGCACAGATCGGTGAAGGCAAGATGAATTTGAGTGGGGGGTTCCGGGTCAATACTTCCGAACTTGAGAAGAACTTGATCGCACCGCAATGAATGGGAGCCAACCGACCGTGCTTTTGATCATCCCCAACCTAGGTAGGGGAGGTGCACAACGGGTGTTCCATCAGCAACGTGCGCTGTTAACCAACGTAAATGTGGTGTCCGTCGTGTTCAACTTCGACGGGGCGTTTGAATCGGAACAGGTCGATGGAACGATTTCTCTCGAGGTACCCGCGGGCAAAAACTGGTGGCAAAAGCTTTGGAATTTCCGACAGCGCGTCATCCGTCTGCGTGCGATCAAGAAGCAATATAAAGTCGATGTGGCCATCAGCCACCTCGAAGGCGCAGACTATGTAAACTTGCTCTCCGGCCAGGGCGAACGTAGGATTTTATGGATTCACGGTTCGAAGTGGCATGATCTCGACATTCAGGGCGTGTTAGGAAAGGTCCGTCTTCGGTTTCTCCTGCCTTGGTTGTATCGTCGCGCAGACGAAATTGTTTGTGTAAGTGAGGGAATCAAAAACGAATTGACGCAGCGACTTCCATCGATTTCGAAGAAGTTAATGACCATTCAGAATGGCGTCGATGTTCAAGCTATCGACCTTCAACGCAACAGTTCGATCGATGAAAAATGGGATAGACTCTTTCGAGATAACGTCGTGATCATTACCCATTGTCGACTGGCTGCACAAAAGAACTTACGTGGATTGCTAGGCGTTATTGACCAATTCAAGCATCACACGAAAGTGAAATGGATGATTGTTGGTGATGGTGAACAGCGGAATACGCTACTAACCGAATCGAACCAACGGGGGATTTCGGTTTACCATCCTTGGGAATCGATGCCGTGGACCGACGAAGCCACTCTTTATTTTACAGGATTCACAGACAATCCATACTCATTCTTGACACGGGCACAGCTGTATGTTTTGCCTTCATTGTGGGAAGGATTTCCACTAGCTGTTTGCGAAGCCATCGTGTGTGGCATTCCGGTGATAGCCTCCGATTGTCACACGGGTCCACGTGAAATACTCGCACCCGAATTAAAGGCCCCGATCGAAACGGAGTGCGTTGGGAAGTATGGGATCTTGATGCCCGTACTCCGGGTCGATGATCATCGTGTTGTTCAGCAATGGATTTCTACTTTTCAAAAAGTGATCGACAACCCAACTATGCTGGAGTCCTTCCGGGTTGCTGCGCTACACGACCGACGACAGTTTTCTCTTGATTCGGTGAAGGAACAATTGAACGGACTGGTCCACAGGATGGTATGAGCAAGAAGCCACGTATCCTGATCATTGAGAACAGCCGCCAGGTAACGGGTGCCCTTAAGTCCATCGTGGCGATGGCGTCGGAGCTTTCTTCCGAGTTTGAATTCATTTTTGTGATGCCCACCGGGCAACCGGCTTTGCAATGGGTAAAAGATCGCGGGTATGAGACACGTCAGTTGTATTTTACTTTCCATCTCTAGCGATGAGTTCTTGGAAGGTGCGATCGCTGATTCGAAGTGAAAGAATTTCGATTGTGCACAGCAACGACCTTTACAACATGATCGGCCCCATGTTGCGCGTGTGGGGACAAAGGGTTCCATACGTGTGCCACGTGCGTTTTTTGCGACAAGCGTTTCCCGGATGGCTATTTGATTTTTGGGCGAAACGTCAACTGCAGGTCGCGCATCGAGTGATTGCGGTATCGGAAGTATTGAAACAACAACTTCCATCGAGCGAGCAGGTTGTTAAAATTCACGATAGGGTGATGGCAACCGAGAAGCATCCCACCCGACAGCGATCCGGGGCTTCTACGCGCACATTACTTTACTTGTCGAACATCATTCCCGGTAAAGGTCAAGATTATGCGATCGAAGCCTTTCGTCAAGTTGCTGGCGAATTCCCTGAATGGCAACTCCGATTTGTAGGAAGCGACATGGGCTTGGAGAAAAATAAAAACTATCGCGATCGCCTTCAAGAACTTGCACGTGTGTACGAACTGCAGTCGCGAATCGAGTGGCTTGACTTCACCAATGATGTGGAGCTGGAGTATAAAAATGCGGACATCGCGCTCAATTTTTCCGACCTCGAGTCGTTTTCGATGACATGTCTCGAGGCGCAGTTTTTCGGATGCCCAGTCATTGCCACACGCAGCGGCGGACCGAACGAAATTATAGAAGACGGACGCACCGGGTTGCTGGTGGCGACTGGAAACGTGCCGTCGATGGTGGAAGCGTTACGAAAGCTGATGTCGAACGAGTCCAAGCGGGAAATGATGGGCAGCAATGGCGCCGACCAATCGCGTCGGAGGTTTGGAGCCTCGCAAACGACCGACCTGCTCAGGGCCGTTTACCGAGAGTTGTTAGCATTGCCCCCTCACCGTTGAAAAGTTACCTTTGTATTTTCCGCGAGATAAATCCGGAATGATCGTTTTGAAGACTGGCTCGGATATAAAACTAGCGGTAATTGCGTTCCTGCTGTTTCTCGGTGGTTTGGCCTCCAACCCAATTTCCGTCCAAGCCCAATGCGCGGCTCCGAACTTCACCCTCCCAGCCAACGCTTGCCGCGACCAGAACGTGACCCTGCAACCGGACGCCGCGTACTCGTCGTACGAATGGGATCTATGCCCAGGTGAATTGACAAATACACCCGTCGGGTCGGTGTTAAACAGTGGCTATGGCGGCTACGGCTTTAAAGTAAAGATGATCGAGCAGGATGGATCGTACTACGGATTCTTCTTAGGTCGCGCCAATGGACGATTGTTTCGATTAGATTTCGGCAGCAGCATCAATAGCACACCCACATTAAATGATCTCGGTGGTCTCGGGAAAAATTCGACCAGTTGGCGCGCCATCGAGGTGGTCAAAGAAGGAAGTACTTATTACGGTTTCATCATCGATACCAATGTGCTGTATCGAGTGAGCTTTGGCACATCGCTGACCAACCCACCTAGCGCGCCGGAAGTAGTGTTGGACGGCGATCCAATCTCCAGTCCGATCGATATGACCCTC
The DNA here is from genome assembly GCA_044226945.1 of Cyclobacteriaceae bacterium. Taxonomy (GTDB): domain Bacteria; phylum Bacteroidota; class Bacteroidia; order Cytophagales; family Cyclobacteriaceae; genus ELB16-189. The sequence goes on from JBGAGB010000051.1 coordinate 8,360, forward strand.
GTATCGGACAACGCCGACAAGTACCTCTTCATCGCAAACCTTGGAAACGACAAGTTGGTGCGGGTCAAGTTTGCGAACTCATTCAACGATGCTCCAGCGACCGTTCAAACCGATGTGATTCAAGTGCCAGGTTCTATCCTCTTGTGTGGTATTTCAATGATCAAAGACTGCAACACTTGGTATGGGATGACCACCTCCGTCGCGACTGGGAATTTGTATAAGCTTGGTTTCGGTAACGGTCTTGCAGATCCTTCACCCACAATTGCCAATTACCCGATCGCACCCATCGCAGGCGTCGCTGTGGTGAAGGACAATAACCAGTACCTTGTTTTCGCGCAAGCCCAGAACGCAACCAACAGTTTGTTCCGCCTCAACTTCGGTTCGTCGCTCGCCAATACGCCAAGTGCGCCCGACGATTTAAATAATTTCGGCGTGACGGGCACTGGTCTCTGGGGTTTCTCGATGTACAAAGTGAAAAGTGATTGGCTTGCCATTACCGTCGAGAACACCGGATCGAGTATGTTCAGAATTACTTTTCCATCTAACTGCTTGTCGAGCACAACTTTTTCAACGGCAGCTTCCCCCACAATCAAAACGTCAACTGCAGGTGCGTTTTCGGTGGCACTGGAAGTAACGAATGGGTCGGGTAACAAGACCTCAGTATCAAAGCCGATCACAGTTTCGTCGCAGATATCACCTGACATCACTTTTTCAACCCAGAATGTGTGTGCTGCTGCAAACGTGCTCTTCGACTCTCAAACAACCGCCTCGAATGTGACGTATGCATGGGACTTTGGAGACAGTGGCTCGTCGGCTGTCGCTGATCCAGCCCATCAATTTGTCGCCGGTACCTACACAGTAACGCTCAACGTGCAGTCGACCCTTACCTTGTGTACCAACACCCAAGCCCAATCGATCAAGATTTACCCAAAACCAGCTGCATCGTTCACGAGTCCAACAGGACTGATTTGTACGAGCAATAATTTCACCTTCAACAACCAGACTAACGACGTGTTCGATGGCTTGCTGCAATATCAATGGCAAGTAAATGGATCGACCGTAGGGACGCAGCGCAACCTCACTTTTGCGTTCAGCACCACGGGCGATCAACAAGTAAAGCTCGTCACGTCGATTCCCGGTTGCAGCGATGAAACCACCCAAACGGTGACTGGAGTGTTAACGGGACCCGTTGTAGATTACACGATCAATGGAAGGTGCCAAGGCGATCCGGTGACTTTCACTAATCAGTCAACTGGATCCATCAGTGGATATTCCTGGAACTTTGGAGACGGCCAAGCAAGCGTGAACGCAAATTCTAGCAACACGTATGCGGCAGCAGGGAGTTATCCGGTCTCATTGCAAGCAACGGGTACGAACGGTTGCAATACGACTGTGACCAAGAACCTGGTGATTTATTCAAAACCACAGCCAAATTTCACGCTTGATCTTCCTCCATTTTCATGTTCTGGAACACCATCGCAATTTCATGACGCAACGCCCACGCCGAACGACAGCAATATCCAGGGCTGGAGTTGGAATTTCGGCGATAGCGGTCTAGGTGCCGGAAAGGACCCAATTCACACCTATGCCAGCGCAGGCGATGTAGTCGTACGTCTTACTACAACATCCGACAAAGGGTGCGTCGCTTTTGTCGACAAGACCGTCACGATTGCCCCTTCGCCGAAAGCTTCGTTCACGATGGGCCCATCGTGCGTGAACCAAGCTACCACTTTCACCGATGGCTCGTCGGGCACAATAAAATCATGGCAATGGAAGATTGGAACAGCCGTGTACGGACTGAAGAACCCATCGCATGTCTTCTTGCAATCCGGCAGCGTGGCTGTTCAATTGACGGTGACCGATCAGAACAACTGCGCAAGCGTCACAACCGGAACGGTGGTAGTTCCTGTGGTGCCAACCGTCGATTTCACGGCCGTCAATCCTTGCGATGATCAACCCGCGATCTTTTCCGATGCCAGCGCGACTGCTTCAGACCCTACAGTGTTGCGGAAGTGGACGATCAACAATAACCCAGTGGTGACGTCAGATCAGACAACTTGGACGTTCGACGCGCCGGGTTCATATCCGGTTCAACTCCAGATTCAAAACCAATCTGGTTGCGTGTATACCCTCACGAAGTCGGTGACGATCAATCCAACCCCCACACCCGCTTTTACGATGAGCGTAGACAGCGGACCACCGCCGTTGGCCGTCTCGTTCACGAACACATCTTCGGGTGCAAACACGTTTCGTTGGAGTTTTAATGACGGCAGCGCTGCCAATACGACTACCTCACCCGCGCACACGTTCGAAAATCTGGGTCAGTATGTGGTCGACTTAACGGCCACCAGTGTGTTGGGATGTGCCGCCACCCTCAGCAAGACAGTCAACGTCGTGATTCCTTTCAATGAACTCGGTTTGGCCGACTTTTCCGTGGTGAGACCTGATAACTTCGGCCCGTACCAGGGATATGTACGCGTCACGAATGGTAGCAACTACCGCGTTTCTGGTTTTTATGTGACACTCGAAGTGGGCGCTGGAATTTCGTTGCGGGAGTTCGTAAACGCCACGCTGGATCCCGGCGCCACATCGCTGTACAAACTCACGAACGAATTCAATGTGCCGACCTCCGGTTATATCTGTGCCCAACTACAAGACGATGAGAACTTGGCCAACAACAAGGCATGCGTGTCGATGGGTGGTAATGTAGTGTTGGAACCCTATCCAAATCCAGTCGTCGATTTCTTGGAGTTGGAGGTTATTCAAGAAACCACGGGAGTGGTGGATGTAACGATTCTAACCACTTCCGGGGCACAAGCTTTCCGGGAAACACTTCCAGTCAAGGCGGGGTTGTCTCATTTTACGATCGACCTTGCGGGCCTCAACCCCGGACTCTATATCGCCGTGATTTCTACGGCTACAGGTACAACCTATAAGAGGTTGATGGTTGAGTAGGAATCAACTCGCCTACGCCAAAGGCTACGGCGAGCTAGATTGGATATTTTGACATTGGTTCTTGGATGTTTTTCAGCTTAGACGGAATACAAACGAACCAACTTTCAATGTCAGGATGTACCACTAGCGGGAACCAGCGACAACACCATGTATGACCTGAGATCTTACTTTTTGCTCGGAATGCCTTTCTTCCGCTTAACTTAACAATATCGAATGGAGATTGCAGCGTGTTGCGGAGTTGTCGAACGAGAACGGCTTTTTTGTGATGATATATAAAGACTACACCATCAAGGCGAAACTGGACGACACGCAATTGTTGGAAATGCGACTTCGTGAGATCGATGCCGTGTTCGTGGGTCTCGATCACCAAGTTGACCATTATTTCGAAACGTCGAACGGTAAACTCAAATGGCGGGAGGGGACGATTGAAAAACTCATCACTCATTACGAACGAGTGGTTGAGCAGGGCGTGGAGAGAACGATTGTGTATCGCTATGATCTTAACCCCAGCGAAGAAGAGATTAATGAGCTCCGACTGCGACGGCAGATCGCAACCATTCGAAAACAAAGGAAGATTTACCTGGTTGGAAATGTCAAGGTTCACGTCGACCAATTACCAGACGGGCAACAGTTTGTAGAAATTGAGGCCATCGACAGAACGAATGCTTTTCGAAATGAGGACTTGAGAAATCAGTGCCTTGCCATCAAAACTAGGTTACGGATTCCGGACGAAGACATGGTCCGAACTGGATATTTGGCTTGATTCCGATCGTTAGTTGTCTCCTTAAAATGGTCTTGACGAGGGGAAGATGAGACACGCGGGCTGCAATCTTTTTCCTATTTTTACCCAAATATTATTCTGTCATCAATGACGAAATTGAAACTCGACGCGATCGATAAAAAGATCCTTGAACTACTCCAGACCAACTCGAAAATCACGAACGCGCAGTTGGCCCAGGAAATTGGGCTCTCGCCGGCACCAACCCTTGAGCGGGTAAAGAAGCTTGAAACATCTGGAATCATCCGCAGCTACCATGCCGTGATCGACATGGCTAGCGTCGGAATGGGAGTGAATACCTTCGTCATGGTGACACTCAAAGGTCACAACAAGGAGAATATTGAAAAATTCATGAAGGCGATCCGCAAGATCGACGAAGTGGTGGAATGCCATCACGTGACTGGCCAAGCCGACTTCATTCTCAAGATCGTGTGTACCGACATACCTTCATATCAAAATTTGATGTTGGAAAAAGTATCAAACATCGAAGTGGTCGATAGTATGCAAACCATGGTGATCCTGTCGACGTTCAAAGACAGCAGGGTTGTTCCCCTTCCCGCATAATGGAAAAGGACTTGATATTGAACGGCAACCAAGTTGCCCAAAAAATCAAACGAATGGCGTTCGAAGTATACGAGCATAACATTCGTGAAAAAGAGCTCGTGTTCGCCGGCATCGATGGGCAAGGCTATATGCTGGCTACGTTACTTGCCAAACAGTTGGAGGAAATTTCGCCGATCAAAGCGAAAGTGGTGAAGGTGGGCATCGATAAATCCGCTCCTCAGCAAAGTGAGATTGCTCTCGACGCCGAACCCTCAGAGTTTAAGAAAAGATGCATCATCGTGGTGGACGATGTGCTCAACACCGGCAAGACGCTCGCATACGGAATGAAACCATTCCTGGGTGTGGAAGTGAAGAAGATTGAAGTGGCGGTTTTGGTCAACCGTAGCCACTCCACCTTCCCGATTCAACCTACTTACACCGGGTACGCCTTGTCGACAACCCTCACCGACCACATTGAAGTCACCCTCGGCAAAAACGCCGCAGTTTACCTCCATTAATTCTTCATTCTTAATTCTAATTCTTCATTTTAAATTCTAAATTCTTCATTCAACTTGTCTTCCAGAAAACAAGATATCCGAAAGATCACGACGCACCAGCTTCAGGAGATGAAGAACCGGGGCGAGAAGATCGCGATGCTCACGGCATACGACTTCAGCATGGCGAAGATCATTGATGCGGCGGGTATTGATGTGATCTTGGTAGGCGACTCAGCGTCGAACGTAATGGCGGGTAACGAAACGACGCTACCGATCACGCTTGATCAAATGATCTATCATGCTACTTCCGTGGTGAAGGCAGTGAAGCGAGCGTTGGTAGTGGTCGACATCCCATTTGGGTACTACCAAGGAAGCTCAGGTGAAGGGCTAAGGTCATCCATTCGCATCATGAAGGAATCAGGTGCGCATGCCGTGAAAATGGAAGGTGGGAGCGAGATCAAAGAGTCTGTACTCCGAATTTTAAGTGCGGGGGTCCCGGTCATGGGCCACCTCGGGCTCACGCCACAATCGATCTATAAGTTTGGAACGTATACGGTTCGTGCCCGCGAGGAAGCAGAGGCCAACAAGTTGATTGAAGATGCATTGTTGCTGCAAGAATGTGGATGCTTCGGGTTGGTGCTGGAGAAGATTCCGGCTTCGCTCGCAGCAAAGGTGACTGCCAAACTGCAGATTCCAGTCATCGGAATCGGCGCAGGACCTGACGTAGATGGTCAGGTGTTGGTCATGCAAGACATGTTGGGGATCACACAGGAATTTAAACCTAGATTTCTGCGTCGCTACGCTGACCTTAACAGCGTGATCAATAACGCCGTTTCTCACTATGTGGAAGATGTAAAGAAGCGCTCATTCCCGAGCGAAGATGAGAAGTACTGAAAGTCAGGTCTGAATGTCGTTCGAGTTGGATTCGGTGCTTGATCCCTTCTTAGTAAAGAAAGCCACCACCTCAAAAAGCGCCCACACCCCGAGAAGCATCAGCAGTCGTTGAAACCCTCGTTGGACGTCTGCGGATTGGTCCATAAACTTCGAGGTCTCATCGACCACAAGGTCCAACTTGTGTCGCACATCCAGCGAGTCTTTGCGGATTTTATTGATCGTGTTGATCTTGAACTCGGCAATTGATTGCGTATGTTGGTCCGTACGCGTGTTGATTAAAATCAATTGCGTCACCACGACAAGCAAGAAGGCGATGCGTAAGTAAGTCTTGGTGCGATTCAGGGTCAAGTGTGAGAGTTAGTTATGTCCGTTAGGTTGCGTCCTACTTGCAGTTCGTAGGCCGTTCTTGATCCTCCAGTTCTCCAAACCAAACGACGCCGTATTCATTGTAGATTCCAATACCAATTGCCTTCCACTCCACATTTTTCCAAGTCCCCAAATTGACAATCACCGGGTTGTGACCGGGGCTCTTTTTCCAGCCCTCTAGTCCCTCGATTGCATTGGCGCCAGCCGAACTATAATAGGCGATTTCGTAGCCCGAACTTTCGTAGCCCGCGATCTCGCGAGGTTTACTCCACATACATTGGGCTTGTTTGTGATCGCTCGTGTAGCAACAACTCGACCATGAACCTTTGTCGGACCAACTGTGGGGGTTGCATTCATTGTCGGCGTCATATTGGTAGTTCGCCGAAAGGTCGCGTACGTGGGTCTGGGCGGTCTTCGTAAGCTTCGAAGACAGAGGGATAGGCTTCAGCTTCTTGCTCTTGCGGTATTTCATGATTTCGTCGTAGAGCTTTTGCTCTTCGGCCGAAAGGCAGATTTGTTCATTTGCTGGCTCGGGGCCACTCGACGGTTGGTGAATGAACAGGGGAGTGATCAAAAAGGCGAGAATTGCAACTGTTTTCATGTGATGGATGGGGTCAAAAACGCTGATATATGGGCGTTTTGGCGTTTTCTAACGTGCATTACTTGTACCAAATTTCTTTCATTGTGGTGTTAATTTTCTAATTTTCGCCCCGCCAAATGGTCAAAATGACCTTCAGGCACGAAAACTAAAGGAATTTACCATTCGATTCGGCGCGGCCCGCCACCACCTCTAACCTCTAAAGTAATGAGCGAACAAAAGATCAGCATTAGTAACGGCAAACTCAACGTTCCAGATAGCCCAACCATCCCGTTTATCATGGGTGATGGCACCGGAATCGACATTTGGCCGGCTTCTCAACTCGTTTTCGACGCTGCCGTCGAGAAAGCATACAAGGGCAAGAAGAAGATCGTTTGGAAAGAAGTGCTGGCTGGCGAAAAGGCCTTCAACGCCACCGGGTCTTGGATGCCGGAAGAAACGCTCAACGACTTCAAAAAATACCTAGTTGGAATTAAGGGCCCCCTCACCACACCCGTTGGTGGTGGCATTCGCTCGCTCAACGTAGCACTCCGCCAAGACCTCGACCTCTACACTTGCCTTCGTCCAGTACGTTGGTTCAAGGGCGTGCCTTCGCCTGTGAAAGAACCCCACAAGACTGACATGGTTATCTTCCGGGAGAACACCGAAGACATCTATGCTGGCATCGAATTCCAAGAAGGTTCCGAGGATAACAAGAAGTTCCTAGCGGCTTTCAAAGAGTCGTTCCCCAAGCAATACAAGAAGATTCGCTTCCCCGAAACGTCAGGCATAGGCATCAAACCAGTTTCTAAAGAAGGAACTGAGCGCTTGGTGCGGGCGGCCATCCAATACGCGATCGACAACAAGCGTCCTAACGTGACACTCGTGCACAAGGGTAACATCATGAAGTTCACCGAAGGCGGCTTCCGCGATTGGGGATACGCACTTGCGAAGAATGAATTCGGCGCCAAAGATCTCGATGGCGGTCCATGGCAAGTGATTGAAACCGGCGGACAAAAAATCGTGATCAAAGATTCGATCGCCGATGCATTCTTGCAACAAATCTTGTTGCGTCCCGATGAATACTCGGTTGTAGCCACGTTGAACTTGAATGGTGATTATGTATCGGACGCGCTCGCAGCGATCGTGGGTGGTATCGGCATCGCGCCAGGCGGTAACATCAACTATGTGACGGGCCATGCCATCTTCGAAGCAACACACGGAACGGCACCTAAGTATGCTGGTCAAGATAAAGTGAACCCAGGTTCTGTGATCCTGTCAGGTGTGATGATGCTCGAGTACATGGGCTGGCTTGAAGCCGCTAGCTTGATCTACAAAGGGCTCGAAACAGCCATTGCATCGAAGAAAGTGACATACGATTTCCATCGCCTCATGGAAGGAGCCACACTCCTGAAGTGCTCTGAGTTTGCGAAAGAGATCGTGAAGAACATGTAATCGAGACCGAAGGGTCTTCCCTTGAGAACTTTTGATTGGGTCTAATCCAGACCCGATTAAAAGTTCTCATTTTTTTTCTAGGGGCAGGGCAAAGTCCTAACTTCCTCCATGATTCAAAACTCGCCCCACTCTCGGCTGCTCTCGCTCGACTTTTTACGTGGACTGATCATGGTCCTGCTTGTGCTCGAGAGCACTCACCTCTATGGGCGACTCATCGAAGCATCCGACGGAACGGCCGCATATGGTTTCTTTATCCAGTTCGAACACCACCCTTGGAACGGCCTTCGGTTCTGGGACCTTGTGCAACCTGCCTTCATGTTCATGGCCGGGATTGCCCTTGCTTACTCGCTCCACCGTCAACAAGCGGAAGGAAAGTCGTGGGGAGACTCCTTTCTGAAGACACTGAAGCGCTCTGCGTGGCTTTTCTTTTGGGGTGTGCTCGACTATGCCGTTCGAAAGGATGGGCTCTCGTTCGAACTCTGGGATGTCTTGACGCAATTGTCGTTCACCACGCTGGTCGCATTCTTCATTTTTCGGTGGTCGCCCGCCGCGCAGATAGCGGTGAGCATTGGACTGCTCGTGCTCACGGAAATCCTGTACAGGTTCACGCATGTTCCGAATTTCGATCAAGCATTCGTCGACCAACACAATTTTGGCAATTACGTTGACTGGCTGTTGATGCGAAAGATCAATGCTGGGGGTTGGGTGGCGATCAACTGCATCCCAACCGCGGCGCACACCATTTGGGGTGCGTTGGTCGGTAAACTACTATTGAGCAACCGTACCCGTCCTGAAAAGATGAATACGTTGGTGATCGCGGCCATCGTTGGTCTAGTGTCGGGTTACGCGTTGGATGCTCTAGCAATTACGCCGATCATCAAGCGCATCGCGACAAGCTCTTTTGTGCTCGCGTCAGGAGGGTGGGTTATCATCTTCTTGGCGGTTTCGTACTGGTGGATCGACATCCGCGAGCATCGCAACTATCTTAAGTTTTTCACCGTCGTAGGCATGAACTCACTGTTTATCTATCTCTTCATCGAGATTGTCGCGTCGCGTTGGTTCACCGGGTACATTTCCGCAATCACCGACGGTCTCATGGCGTTGGTGCATGTCCCACATACGGTCATGGGCATCATTACCTCACTCGTCGTGTTTGCACTCGAATGGGGCATGTGCTATTTCCTCTATCGCAAACAAATCTTCTTCAAGATCTGAACTCCACACTCAATGCAGTGAGCGGAGGGACAATCTACTCGCGACCGTCCCTTCACCATAACTCTAAATTCTTAATTCGTAATTCTTAATTTGTAGACATTGCCTTCCGCCGTCGTAATCACCACCTCTTCGCCCACTACTGCCGGTGTCGACCACATACCACCCATTTTGTACTCAGCGGCGATCCATTCGTACGGTGATTTGAGAATGCGCCCGATGTCCGGTCGGAAGAAGTCATCTTTTGTAAAGTATTGATCGTGGTTTGGCTTGAAGCCATCAGCATCAAACGTCCAACGGATGGCGCCCGTTTTTGTATCGAGTGCCACCAAACGACCCCAAATGGTTGACGCATAGATCGTGTTTGGTCCTAGGGTCATATTGCTGAAGATATTGAACTTCACGTTTGTCTTCCAGATCTCGCGACCATCGCGTGCATCGAGTGCGAGCAGCAAGTGATCGTCGGAAGTCCCGAGGAAAACCACCGTGTCGCGCACTTTAAACGAGAGTGCCCACGCGTTGAAACGCTTGTTCCATTTCGCAGTACCTGTATTTGCGTCCAAGAAGTACGCGTTGTAGTCACGTCCGCCGATCATGATTGTGTTGTCGTTTGCAGCAGGTGATCCATTGAATTCACCCTTCGGGAATATTTCCGTCCCGATCGACTTGAACTTCCACGCAAGGGTGCCATCAGCGATGTTCAGAGCGTACACGTTCCCGTCGAAACAACCGAAATAAAGTTTTTTCTTTACGATAATAGGTTCATTGTGGATGATGTCGCCAGCTTTGAATGACCACAACACCTCACCATTTTCGACTTTCATCGCTTGCATGACGCCATTCGATGAGCCGAGGTAGATCACGTTGTCGTGGATCAAAGGAGTTGAATGATAATAGTCTGCAAAATCGTAGCGCCGTTCTGCGAGGTAAACGGCGTTTAAATCGAAGACTGTCCTCCAGATTGGTTTGCCAGTGGTTTTGTCGATGCATGACAGCACTCCGTTGCCACCGGCGAGAAAGAGTTGGTTTCCATGCACAACCAACGTTGACCTGATTTCCCCGTTCGTCCGCAGTTTCCATTTTTGGGCGCCAGTCTTAAGATCGAGTGCATAGACGGTACTGTCGAGACCTCCGAAGTAAACGACACCTTCGTTCACCACCGGGGAGGAGAAAATGGGTTGCTTGATTTTGAAGCGCCACTGCACCGAGGGCTGCTTGAGGATGTCGCCCGGGGCTTGTGCGTAAGCATGCCCAATGGCTGCGAGGAAGACCAGCAAGCCCAACCAAGTAGATACCTTCGCTTGGGTGACGTGCTTGATAACGATGGATAAACTGTTCATAGCTTTGAATTAATTGGCTCGAAAAACGGAAATTTGGACCCGTTGGGCGAGAACGGGCGAGAACAAGTTCGTTCAAGTGTATTCAGTACAAGAGTCCCAAGTCAATCATCTACTCGTGGAATTAGAAACCGACGACATTGCCCTCGAAAAATGCAAGGCCCGCATCGAAGAGATATTGGGTTGGGGTGACAGCGCGCGTTGGCACACGCAAGACTACGCAACCCTCAGCGCCCGGATCCATCAGAAGACAGGTGTCACGTTAAGTGTGGCCACACTTAAAAGGCTGTGGGGTAAAATTAAGTACGACAGCAAGCCAACGCCAACCACGCTCAACACGCTAGCTCAATTTCTAGATTATGAAAATTGGCGCAGCTTCAGGGTTTCACATGAGTCCAATAGGAGGGCACCATCTCCACCCTCGACAGCCGCGCCTCAGAAGCGAGTCCGGCACACACGTGTCGATCCTATTCTCCTCGGAATCATCGCCGGCCTAATCTTACTTTCAGCTGCCGGTTTTGGCCTGTATCGATATGTTCGTGCGCCGAGGCTACTTGACCCTAGCCTGTTTTCATTTAGTAGCAAGAAGGTGGTCGACAATGGTGTTCCCAATACCGTCGTGTTCGATTACGACGCTACCGCCGCAGCACCCGACGATTCCATTTTCGTGCAGCAGTCATGGGATCGAAAATTGAGTAGGCAGGTTCGGCGTGAACAGAAACAACATACGTCGATCTATTACTACCCTGGTTTCTTCGAAGCAAAATTAGTCGTGAACCGCCAAGTGGTAAAAGAGCACAACTTGCTGATCACGACGAATGGTTGGTTGCCTCTAATCGAACAGCCGGGAACACCAGTATACTTTCGTGCCGACGACGTGATTCATGATGGTGTGATGCAGCTGTCGATCGACCGGATCAAGGAATCTAACGTGCCGCTTCAACCCAATCCGCCCATGACTGCCTATTACAACGTGCGTGGTTTTGGTGACATCAAGAGCGATGATATGATTTTTGAAACACGCGTGAGAAATGACTACGACGATGGAGCTAGCGCCTGTCAATACACGGAGATTCGACTTCAGTTTGAAGGCCCCGTGATCCTCATTCCTCTCACGGCAAAAGGTTGTGTCTCCAACATTTCGTTTGGCGGAACCGATGGAAAGCAATTCGATTTTTCAAAATTTGGTTGCGACTTCAGTAAGTGGGTTGATGTGAAGTGTGTCACCAAGGGAAGTCTTGGGGAGATCTTTGTCGACGGTGCGAGTGCAGTCAAGTTTCAAATTACCGGGAACACTGCGAAGATGGTTGAGATAGGATATCGATTCCAAGGAACGGGAAGCGTGGACTTCATTAGACTAAGCACTAGCAGCGGCCAAGTGGCATATTCCGAAGAATTCTGAATTTTCAGTCCATGTCATTAAGTTAAGATCACTGGCGCTACAAGAGCTCCTGACCACCTACGGCGATCAAAGAAATGGGCGAGATATCCTCCTTTACCCCACTTAACTTAACGAGATGAAATTTTCTCAGTTTATCATTTTAATCGCAGTAATAGCTGCTTCTTCGCCCTTGTTTCCATACTTACCGCCGGCACGTTCGAGTGCTTGTTTTTTATTCAGCGTGGTGAGCACGCCAAAGATGACCGGTTTCCCAGTTTTGATGTTGACCTCGGTAATGCCATAGGCGGCAGCTTGGCAGATATAGTCGAAATGCGGGGTTTCTCCTTGGATCACGCAACCTAGGCAGATCACAGCCGACATATCTTTCTGCTGCGCAAGTCGCAGCGCGCCAAGTGTGAGTTCGAAAGTTCCAGGCACATCGACGCGCACGATGTTCTTTGCCGGAACACCTAAATCGACGAGGCCCTTGTGCGCCCCTTGAAAAAGGGCTTCGGTGATTACATCGTTCCATTCAGAAACTACAATTCCGATTTTCCTTTTCCCGAGGTTCACTTTCGACTTGGACGTGCCCTGTACCGACTTCAGTATTCCTGCCATAATTCAAGATTCAGATGATGTGTGGGAGTTCAAAACTCGTGTTTCCTTGTAACTCCTACAAATAAAAAGGACTGCCTCAAAGGGGTTGTATTTTCCACGAAGCAGTTTCTTTTTTGAACCAAAATAAAAGTAAAAAACGAAGAGGCTGCCCTTTTGAGACAGCCTCTTTTTGATGATCGTTGAGTTCTGCTACGATGCTGACTCCAGACGCGCTTTGTATTTTTTCGCGTTCTGTGCCTCTTCTGAATCCCAAAATTCTTTGAGGATGCGCTCGTAGGCGGCCATTGCCTTGCCACTGTCCGAAAGCTTTTCATACGCCAACGCTTCCTTCAGCAGGTACATAGGTGTGAAATATTTGTTTGGCTTGTAGTTAGATGCCTTGTGGTAAGCATCGGCAGCATCGGCGAAGTTATCTTGTTCCATGTAGGCGTCGCCTAGCAGTGCGTACGCTCGCGGTTGGATGAGCAGGTCACTTGATTGGTATTCCTTCAAGTAATAGATCGCCAGCGGGAAATCACCCTTTTTCAAGCTGATAGCGCCTGCGTAGAAGTGAGCGAGGTTCGCAGCCTCAGTTCCGCCGTACTCATCGATGATGGTTTTGAAACCTGCCGAGTTAGCAGTTCCGTTCATGGCGAGGTCGAGACTATCGGATTCGAAATAGCGAATGGCTTGGAACATCTCCTGTTGAGCCAGTTGGTTTTGGTTGCCGATCCACCAGCGATACCCAAAGTATGCCCCAGCCACGATCACGACGCCAGCGGCAACGCTGATCAAAAGTCGCGCGTTTTTCTCAGCCCAAAGTTCGAAACTGACAAACTTCTCTTGCAGGACTTCTGGGTCCTCGGCGAATGATTTCTTTTCTTCTTTCTTAGCCATGTTCGGCAATAATTAAAAGCCCCGACCGAAGTCGGGGCTGCAAAACTAAAG
>JBGAGB010000052.1:0-20071 GCA_044226945.1 Cyclobacteriaceae bacterium
AAGCCCGAAATGAGTGCTGCCGAAATCCGTGATAAAATTATTCCCGAGCTCGAAAAGAAATCTGCCGACTTCATCTGTTTGAACTTTGCGAACCCCGATATGGTCGGCCACACGGGTGTCTTTGAGGCCGCCGTGAAGGCGGTAGAAACCGTGGATCAGTGCAACGAGGCAGTGACGGAGACCGCACGTAAGAACGGATATAGCATCATTATCATCGCGGATCACGGCAATGCGGAAGTAATGGTGAATGAAGATGGAAGTCCCAATACTGCCCATACGACAAACTTGGTGCCTTGCATTCTAGTGGATGACACATACAAGGGCAAATTGAAGGATGGCAAATTGGGAGATCTCGCTCCGACCATCCTCACGTTGATGGGTGTAAAGATTCCGAAGGAGATGACCGGCAACGTGCTGTTGGAGCAATGAGAAGAAAGCTCGCGATTTTCGTGGTGGCAATCACCGCACTCATTACTTCCTGCTCGAAGCCGGCGCCACAAGCAAAGAAGACTTTTGTTGATATCGACAGTTTGATCAACAAGCAATTGACGATACTGCGTGAGCGGAATTACGCCCTGGCGAAAGCCGTCGAAGTGGGGACGGATCGAGATGAGACGCGTTACACGCCCGACAGCGCGCAGTGGAAGATCGAGCTGGAGATCTTTCGGCAAATAGACCAGATCAACAAGCCCACGTTCAAAGACGCGTACCAAGTTTCGGATGCTCGTGACGCAAACAGCAACTTGACGGTTACCACACTTGAGGCGAAGCGTCCGACGCCCGTTTCAATGTTGAAAATATATTTCCTCCGTGGCCGCCAAGACATTCGAAAGATTGAGGCGATTGTGAAAGACGATAATCCAGTCTACCGCAATGATCGAAAACTGACGATCGAATTGGAGCCCGTCAATGAACAACTGATTTTGCACCGTTATCGGATCGAAGGCTCCCAAAAAATGATCATGAACGACAGCGTCCGTTTCGTGATTGCGGGCGAGGTGTCAATGTAAAATAAACTCGTTCCGAAACCGTCTACACCGGCATGGCTCGAAGAAGAAACGACGAAGGAGAAAAGGCTCCCGTGACCAAGGCGGGACTTCGAAAGTTCCTTGGTGTTTTTCGCTTCGTATTGCCTTACCGATCGAGCTTCATTTTTGGCTTGATCGCGCTCACGGGGTCAAGCCTCACGGCGTTATCCTTTCCTTACGCCGCGGGTAAACTCCTAGATGCGGCGCAGGGGAAGATCGAGTATTCCATCAACCAAGTGGCGTTGGCCTTCCTCGGAATTCTGGTCTTTCAGAGCATCTTCTCTTATGCACGGGTTCACTTCTTTGCACAATTCACGGAACGATCGCTCGCCGACATTCGCTCGGCGTTGTATCAAAAAATGATTTGGTTGCCACAGTCATTCTTCGATTCGCGTCGTGTGGGTGAGTTAATGAGCCGTGTCACTTCGGACGTTAGTACATTGACCGATGCGTTCACGTTCATGTTGGCCGAGCTTCTTCGTCAGGTGTTAATCTTGGTGATAGGAGTGGTGTTGATCTTCGTGATTGCACCGAAGCTTACCCTTTTCATGCTTGTCACATTTCCTCTTCTGGTGGTGGGCGCGTTGATTTTCGGCAAGTTCATCCGGAAGCTTTCTAAAAAGACCCAAGATCAGTTGGCGAATGCAAATGTGATCGTGGAGGAGACGTTGCAATCCGTGTCCGTCGTGAAGGCGTTTACAAACGAAGCCTTTGAAGTGCTTCGTTACAAAAAGTCACTGAAAGAAGTAGTCGATACGGCTTTGCACTCGGCTCGGTATCGCGGGCTATTCTTCTCGTTTACGATTTTCGCGTTGTTCGGGGGTATCGTAGCTGTGAGTTGGTACGGCGCGCGCCTGGTTCAAATGGATCCGGTGGCGAACACGGTAGGCAGCCTCATTTCGTTCGTGTTTTATACTGCCTTCATTGGCGCTTCGATCGCGGGCTTGGGTGATCAATACGGGCAGCTGCAACGAACCATCGGCGCCTCAGAACGGGTGCTAGAAATTTTGGATTTGCAGGATGAACGCCCAACGGCGACCGAGTCGATCAAACTCCGCGGTGACATTGCATTTAATAAGGTGGCATTCTCGTATCCGACGCGATCGGATGTAACGGTGCTTAAAGGAATGTCCTTCCAGATTGCGCAGGGGGAGAAGGTTGCTCTGGTTGGACCAAGCGGTTCGGGGAAGTCAACCATCATTAGTTTGTTGATGCGGTTGTACAATCCAACCGATGGTGCAATCACGGTTGACGGTAAGAATGTTCGAAATTATTCTTTGACTGCCTACCGACAGAACATCGGCATTGTGCCGCAGGAGGTGATTCTTTTTGGAGGTACGATTCGCGAGAATATTGCTTACGGGCGTTCCGGCGCGACGGATGCGGAAATCGAAACGGCAGCTCGAAAGGCCAATGCCTGGGAGTTCATCGAGAATCTCCCGGAACGACTCGATACGATCGTGGGGGACCGAGGCATGAAACTGTCGGGAGGTCAACGCCAGCGGGTGGCCATCGCCCGAGCGATCCTGAAAGATCCTTCGATCTTGATTTTGGATGAGGCGACGAGTTCGCTCGACGCTGGTTCGGAGAAGCTCGTTCAAGACGCGCTCGAAAAACTGATGGAAAACCGTACGACCATCGTGATTGCACATCGCCTCAGCACGATTCGCAAGGTGGATCGGATCCTTGTGATCAAGGAAGGTGAGATCGCGGAAGAGGGTTCTCACGCTGAATTGATGGGCATGGAGGGCGGGATTTATAGCAACCTCCTGAAGCTTCAACTAGAAGTGACCGATTAGGAACCCTATAACCCCTAAATTTTGGTTTATTCATTCGTGTGCGGTTCCTTTTCGGGCTGGACGTGTATAAACGGCACCCGTGAATTTCAGGGTTTAGTTAATATTCGTAGCTTTGACGCGCAGAGGTGATTAGCTGTTGTAACGACCAGATAATCACCTCTTTTAACAAGTTCGAAACGCGGAAATCAGGACATGCTTTTAACATCGTGGTTCTCAGGCTCCAGTAGTATGGAACAAGTCCTTTTCGGCGTTTTTGGCCTTATTATCGGGATCTTCCTGCTACTCGACCTTGGCGTGTTCCACAAGGCAAGCCGAAAAATCACAACCAAGTCAGCCCTTTACCAATCCATTTTCTGGGTCGTAGTCAGTACCGTCTTCGGGTTATTCATCTACTTCAATGAACCGGAAGGGGACGGGGTAGAGTCTGCTTTCGAGTATTTTTCCGCGTACCTAACCGAGTACGCGCTTTCAGTCGACAATATTTTCGTGATCCTCCTCATCCTGAAATACTTCAGCGTGAAGGAAGAGTACTATCACAACATCCTCTTTTGGGGGATCCTCGGCGCATTGGTTTTCCGCGGCGTTTTCATCTTCGTGGGCGCCTTATTGATTGCCAAGTTTACCTGGCTGTTGTACATCTTCGGAGTGCTCCTCATCTATTCTGGTATCAAGATTTACCTGGAAGACAGTGACGAGAAAATTGATCCAGAAAAGAACCCAATCCTTCGCTTGTGCAAGAAGTACCTTCCGATCACGTCGGAGGATTTCGGTGGCAAGTTCTTGGTACGTAAACCGAAGTTGATGTTTACGCCGCTGTTCTTGGTAGTGGTATTGATTGAAACAACTGACTTGTTGTTTGCCGTTGATTCCATCCCAGCTGCATTTGCCATTACAACAAACCCGTTCTTGATTTATACCTCCAATATTTTCGCGGTGTTGGGATTGCGAGCCATGTTCTTCTTGCTCGCGGGTATCATCGACAAGTTTTATCTCCTCCAGAAAGGACTATCCATCATTCTGTTCTTTATTGGCGCAAAAATGCTAATGGAGATTTTTGACATCCATGTACCCATCGAAGTTTCCTTCTCGGTGATCGTGGTGACTCTGGCACTGAGTATTGTCTTCTCGGTTCTCATTCCGAAGAAGAAGGAAGTTCAAGAATAAGCTTCTAAGCACACACTCCTGACACTACGCTTTCAACAAAGCTTCTGCGAAGAAGTTCTTCGGCAGGATTTTCATGAGAATTGGGAGTGTGAGGAACTTCTGTGGTAGCGATACGATCACAAAGGTCGGGATCGACTTCAAGGTCGAAATCAGGAGGGTCTGAAGCCTGTGTTTTTCGTCGTCGCTAAGTTCATTGGACTTTGCTCGTTCAAGCAGCGCCATCAGTTCGTGACTTTCCTGTGCCTCTTTCACGAGGCGCTGGCTATTATTCTCCGCCACTTTTGAAAGGCGGGAGACAAAGCGTTCGCTCACCGCGTTGAAATCCTTTTTGTTTTGTAGCAAGCTAATCTGATCCCAGTGTTCGATCACAAAACCTTCGATTGCCATCGTGCTATTCTCAAGGTCGTCTTCGTTGAAACCCAAGTACAAGCAAAGGTTTCGGAGAAACTCTTCCTCGGATTCTTCCACGCGCTTGTCAGACCAAATTGTCAGAATCGCCACTTCGAGGAAATATTTTTTGAGGATCCACGAGTTGTTGGTCGGCAGGTTGATTCCTTCAATTGCGACACCTTCTTCGAAAATTCGGATCGCTTCTTTCTTGCGTTCGGCACTAAGGCCAGTGCTTTGCAGGAAGAACTCCAACAACTTGCGTTCTTCGTACTCAATGGTCTTGTTCGAATGTGCTGCTGCCGCGATGATTTTCACCACCGAAAAACGAAGTTCTTCTCTTTCGTATTTGAAGAAGTCGGCAACTATCTTATCGGCATTGGTGTGAATCCACTGACCGAAGATGAATATATCGAGGAAGAGTAAGCTGTTGTGGAAGAATTGTACCCAGAAGTTGCTGCTGTAGTCTACGGTGTGCTCGATTCTTTTATCGAGAATTCGTTCGGCCAGTTCGAGTGGCGATTTTTTTCGCCCGAATAAGGTCTTGGTGGGCGTGGCAAGTTCGGGGAAAACGTTGTTATAGAAATTCGCGATGCTCTCCACTGTCTTTAGAATGACTGAGGAGAGTTCGTCGGGGTTCTTGATTTGTCGATCATAAAACAAGAGAGAACTGCTGATCAAGCTTTCGGCGAGGAGGATTTTCATCCTGTCTCTTTCATCCCAATCTTCTGTCTGGGGATGTTCGAAGGCGCTGATCGATTGGCCATACATGAGCCCCATCGGCTGAATTACGCGGTAGAGGGAGTGCTCGGGGTGAGAAGCTTTTTTGCTTTCGGCCGCGAGGTTTTTCAAAAGTTCCTGTCGGAATTCCAGGTATTCCTTCAACCAGCCTTTATCTGCAGGCTTCATCGCTTAAAATAGGGAGATTAAAAACGCTGAGAAGTTAAGCCTTTTTTGCGCACGGGCGACCGCCGTTCAGGGATTATTGGAAACTTTTCCAGCCTTTCTTGCCAAGTTCTGCCACTGATTGTTCGACTTTTTCCTGCAGTCCCTTTTTGAACACTTCCAGTTTGGCGGCGATGGCCTGGTCGCTCGCTGCGATGATTTGAGCGGCCAGGATCCCCGCGTTCCGTGCTCCGTCAAGCGCGACGGTGGCGACAGGAACGCCCGAAGGCATCTGCAAGATGGAAAGGACCGAATCCCACCCATCAATTGAATTTGAGGATTTAACGGGAACACCAATAACTGGGAGGGTCGTGAGCGACGCTACCATCCCAGGGAGGTGTGCCGCACCACCAGCACCGGCGATAATTACTCGAAGGCCGCGCCCTTTCGCTTCCTTGGCGTAGGTAGCCATCCTTTCTGGTGTCCGGTGCGCCGACACAATGTCGACTTCGAACGGGACGCCCATTTCTTCAAGGAACTCGGCGGCTTGTTTCATCACCTTGAGATCCGATTGACTTCCCATGATGATCCCGACAACTGGCTTTGTCATGTGGTGACCTTTAATGTTTCTTTTACAAAGTTGACCTTCTTCTTCAGACTTTCAACGTCGGGATCTACAATCGTGACGTGTCCCATTTTCCGAAAGGGCTTCGTTGTCTTTTTCCCATACAGATGGACATGGGTACCCGGCATTGCCAGCACTTGCTCAAGGCCTTCGTAGTTCGCCTTTCCTGTGTGGCCTTCCTCGCCCAGTAGGTTCACCATTGCGGCGGGAAGCACCGTGTCCGTTTTTCCCGGCGCGAGGCCGAGGATCGCACGGAGGTGCTGCTCGTACTGCGACGTGATGTTCGCTTCGATGGTGTGGTGGCCGCTGTTGTGGGGACGTGGAGCAATTTCATTTACCAGGATCTGGCCATCGCGCGTTACGAACATTTCCACGGCCAACAAACCAATCATGTCTAGCGCCGTGATCACTTGGGTGGCGAGAGATTGAGCTTTCAACGTGATCTCACCGGTGACATCGGCGGGCGCAAATAGGTACTCCACGAGGTTGGCTTCCGGGTGAAAGACCATCTCGACGGGGGGAAACACGGCAACGGCACCTTCTGCGTTGCGCGACACGATCACTGCGATCTCTTTTTCGAACTCGATCAATTTTTCCAGGACGCCCGGCGCGTCGAATGCCTTCGAAAGGTCTGTAGCTGTACGCAGCACTTGAACCCCTCGTCCGTCGTAGCCTTCTTTTCCAAGTTTATGTACGGCAGGCAGGAAGTCCTTCAGCTTTTCTACTTCATCTCGATTGGAGGTCAGGATGAATTCCGCAGTCGGAATCTTGTTGTCGAGGTAGAACTGTTTTTGGAGGCGCTTGTCTTGAATCAACTCGATCACTTCCGGTTGCGGAAATACGCGCCGACCAATTTTCGCAAGCTCTTTCAGCGCACGCGTGTTGACGTTCTCGATTTCGATGGTAATGACATCGCAGTCCTGCCCAAACTTCATGACGGTATCGAAATCCGTCAGTTTGCCAGTTGTAAACGACGCAATTCGACTGCAAGGCGCATGCGGATCGGGGTCCAAGACCTTGAAGTCGATGTTTAAATCAATCCCGGATTGAATCAGCATGCGTCCCAATTGGCCGCCGCCCAAAATCCCTACAGTGAAATCCTGGTAAAACTTGTCTGCCATCGAGGCGCAAAAGTAAGTCAATATCCCGTAAGGCGTGCAGAGATAATTTGATCTCCCACTTCAATTGCGTGCACGACGTCCATGCCGGAAGTCACCTCCGCGAAAATGGTGTATCGCCCATCCAGATGCGGCGTTGGCGAGTGGGTAATGAACCACTGTGTTCCTTCCGTATCCTTTCCAGCCGACGCCATGCCAACGCTGCCCGTCTTGTATTTGCGCGTCGAGAACTCGGAGCGGATGGAATAATCCTCGCTCCCAAGACCATCACCACGGTTACATCCTGTTTGAATCACAAAATTGGGTACCACCCGGTGAAAATACTTCCCGTCGAAGTAGTGGGTGTTCACAAGACGGACGAAGTTCACCACAGAGCCGGGCGCTTCGTCAATCAGTAGCTGCATCACAATGGTTCCTTTCGTTGTTTCGATCGTGACCGTTTGTTTCGGGTCGATAGAAGCAGCCAGTTTCCAGTCGATCGGATGGTTGAACGCGTTTGTTACAGCCGGCGGTGGAAGCAAACCCCTTAGGTGATTCAACGCTTCTGTTAAGGGCACGTATGTTTCGTAATCGCGCGGTAGTGAGAGTTTCGCCTTGGCGTCATCCAGAAATGAAACGTCGGTAGCGATCGAACGATAGCCTAGCGTGGAATCCGCTAAAGCATCACAAGCAGCCCCAATCCCACCTGCGTCTCCTTGCTCTACGATCCAACGGTACATACCAAAGAACTCATCTTTCCACTTTGACTGAAACGCTGGTGATCGATTGATTTTCGTAAGCGCACTCGCGGCGGTCGATAAGATTATGGGAGCCTTAGCTTTCTTAAATTCTTCGAAAATGAACGGATAGTTTTCCGCACGATACGCAAGTGCCGTAAGTAGGGCTGCCTGCTCATACACATCGGTGCTTCCGCGGTAGATGTTCATTATCTCCTCACTTTGTTCTTTCGTCGGATGAAGCTTTAAGGCGCAACCGAACAGATCAGCCTTTGTCCGCCAATGTGTCATGCGGCGAGCCGTCTCAAGCACCCAGGAAGAGTCGCTCGCGGGCGCGGCCGAAACTACGTATTCGCCGGCAGCGACGACCACGTGCGCATTTGAATCGGCGAGCAGTTTCCCAACGAGGTCCTTTACGCCAGTCCACGCTTTAGAGCGCAACGCAGTACTTGCATTTACCCGCACTCGATAGTCGGAATGCGCTGCTGATTTTTGAATGAGCGGTAGGACCTCATCGTTAAACTTGCTCAGTCCACGCGTCAAGGCCATCACAACCTCTGGGTTGGAATCCGACAGTGCCTGAATCCACTCCTTAGGAGGAGATGGCAGCGTGTAAGACGCACGTTGGAAGAAGTGAGCGGCACCTAGACGTGCGTCAGGGTTGGCACTTGAAAGAAGAGCTGCCGCTAATCGAATGTCTGACGAATCAGCCAACGCACGCGTACCAAGTCGGTAAAGGGCCCATGCCACGCCAGGCTGTAAGTTGGAAGTGTTGCTCGCTGATTTCAGGGGCTCATGACTTTCACCGGCACGAATGGTTTTACCAAATGCTTCCAGCGCGGTGTTCAAGGCAACCACGTCGCTAGTCTTGATCGAAGTTAAAATCGACTCTGCACGTGCTTTATCCCCAAGTTGCCCGAGCGAGAAGGCAGCGGCCGTCACTACCGATGGATCGTTGTCGCCAAGTAACTGGCTGAGTCCGTCTTGT
Source organism: Cyclobacteriaceae bacterium (assembly GCA_044226945.1). Classification (GTDB taxonomy): domain Bacteria; phylum Bacteroidota; class Bacteroidia; order Cytophagales; family Cyclobacteriaceae; genus ELB16-189. The sequence continues at coordinate 8,711 of JBGAGB010000052.1, forward strand.
AATGCGGCGCTTTGGATCGAGCCAGCAGCGATTGCTGCACTTGCCCGAAGCCTAGCGTCATTGCTTGCAAAGTATGTCGAGATGCTGTCGTTTCTCCGGTCCTGCCAATCCGAGATGCGAACTAAATCGGCGTCTTCAAATTTGCTCTTGGGAGCGCATGATAATGTAATCGCTGCTATGAGCAGCCACGAATAGCGAAGCATGTTGAAATAAATAAGTTGTGAGAGTTGCCGCAGCTGGCTCACTTCGTCCGCTTGGCGTGTTCCACCACGTCGTTGAACTCGATGCCCGTCATTTTGATCGAATAGAGTAGGAGACGGACTTCTTTTACGTGTACGTTTCCATCCGCTTCCGAAAGATGGTAAAGGTGGGCGAAGGCGTCCAACTTTTCGTCTTCCGTGCACTGGTTCAAATAATCAATCCCGCGTTGGTAGATTTCTCTTTCCTTTTTCGTCGCCAAGTCGCCACGGAATTGTTCGAAGAGGTCTTCGGATATATTCTCCTTACTCTTGATGAGATTCAAAGCCCGCTTTTCTACATCGCTGATTTCTCCATCCGAACTGATGAGGAGGTGCACCAGGTAGATCAGTCCGAGTTGATAATTTGTGTTCTTCGACATGGAGTGCGTTTCAGGCTTGAGGGTTGGTATCTCTACCAATTCCTAAATATAGGGGAAAGGAATATTCACGACAAAATTTGGAAGGCACCAAACGCGGCGATATACGCAAGCCCTGTCATATATGCCAGTTGGATCAAAGGCCATTTCCAGCTACCCGTTTCACGCTTCACAATAGCGATGGTACTCATGCACTGCATGGCAAACGTATAGAAGATTAGTAGAGAAAAGCCCACGGCCAAAGTAAACCGAGGTTCGCCCGTTTCTGGATTCACTTCATTTTTGAGTCGATCCCTTATTGTGAGTTGGTCTTCTGTGCTTCCGAGACTATAAATGGTGGCAATGGTTCCGACGAAGACTTCACGAGCCGCGAACGAAGTGACGAGCGCGATCCCGATTTTCCAATCATATCCAAGAGGTCGAATGACAGGTTCGAGTACTTTCCCAATGGTACCGGCGTAAGAGTGCTCAAGCTTATAAGCAGCTACTCGATCGGCAAGGCCCTGTTCGGTCAGGCGCAGATTAGCCGATTCTGCCAACACGTTTTCTTCCGCATGCTCTAGCGCATCACCAGGGCCATAGCTAGCCAATACCCAGAGAATGATAGAGATTGCCAAGATTACCTTACCCGCCTGGAAGACAAAGGCTTTCGTTTTGTCGACGATAGTTAGCCCCACATTTCGCCACATCGGCATTCGGTACAGGGGGAGTTCCATGATCAAAAAGCTTTTCTCTTTCACCTTTACCAGATAGCGCATCACCATTGCCGTAAGGATCGCAGCCACGAACCCCATCATGTACAGTCCCATCATCACAAGACCTTGCAAGTTCATGATCCCCAAAACGGAATGATCGGGAACAGTAAGTGCCACTAGTATTGTGAAGACCGGAAGCCTTGCCGAGCAACTCATAAAAGGTGTCACAAAAATGGTGATAAGTCGGTCCTTCCAGTTCTCGATTGTTCGAGTTGCCATGATGGCAGGGATAGCGCAAGCCCAGCCCGAGATAAGGGGAACAACGCTTTTCCCGTTCAAGCCAAAGCGACGCATGATCTTGTCCATCAAGAACACGACCCGGGCCATATAACCCGTCTCCTCCAAAATTGAAATGAACGCGAACAAAACTGCGATCTGAGGAACGAAGATGATAATGCCCCCAATACCAGGTACGATCCCTTGCGAAATCAGGTCGAACAGGGGACCGGAAGGCAACTTGTTTTCAAGCCACTTGCTCAGTGCTGCAAACTGGTTGTCGATGAAGTCCATCGGAACCTGCGCCCATGCAAAGATCGATTGAAAGATCAGGAAGAGAATCGACAGGAATATGACGTAACCCCACACCCGGTGCGTGAGGATGCGATCGATTCGGTGTGATGTTTTCTTCCATCCAACATTCGGTGCCTTGATGATCACCTGGTTTAGCAAATCTTGGATGAACTCGTAACGACGAATTGTCTCAGCACCTTGGTACTTACCAGGAAAGAAGTTTGCGGCTTTGGATAACGAGGCAATGAACTTCTTGTCGTCGCTCGAAAGATGGGTAAGGCTATCGGTTTGCTGCAAGTATTGATAAGCCTCGTAGTCGGAACGAAGATTGAACCTTGCTTTTATTTGAACGACCACCGGCATAATCTCGGGGTCAATCTGGAATACGCTCCTGCGCGAAGGGGCGAGTTTCTGCGATAGAACGTTTTTCAGGTCATCTACGCCTTGACCGCTTCGTGCATTGACCATCACGACGGGTAGGTCGAACGCGAAAGCTAACTTATTAATGTCGACACTTTGACCAGACTTGGCGGCCAAGTCCATCATGTTCAACGCCAACACCACGGGCAACCCTAAGTCAATAAGCTGCGTCAACAAAAGGAAGCTGTTCTTCAGGTTTGTCGCATCTGCAATCAGTACAACGAGGTCGGGATAGAATTCGCTTGAATAGTCAGCGAGTATTTCTGCCACCACTTTCTCATCGAGTGTGCGAGCATAGAGGCTGTAGATTCCGGGAAGGTCCATCAATTCCACAGGAGTCCCGTGAAGGGAGAAGGCTCCCGTCCTTTTCTCGACCGTGACGCCGGGAAAATTGCCTGTCTTTTGGTTGAGGCCCGTGAGTTGATTGAAAAGTGACGATTTGCCGGAATTTGGTTTTCCCGCAAGCGCAATTCTCAACCTTCGTGGCTCAGCCATAGTTTACTTCAAAATGGTGATGGTTGACGCTTCGGCTATTCGCAAGGAAAGGTCGAGTCCCGCTACGCTTACGCAAATAGGATCTCCAAAAGGAGCAGCGAAATTGAAGGTCACGGAACTGCCGGGCAAAAAGCCCATTTCTAGCAACTTCGTAGCAAATTCGCTGTCGATAAAGCCTGAAATGACGGCCACCTCCCCAGGTTCCATGTCCGCTATGCTCTTGCTAGCGCCCAATTCTTATTTAGATTAATTAAACGCCCCAAGATAACTGGAAAGACGGACAAAGGGGATGAAAAAAATCAGACTGAGGCTCAATTTTGAACGAGACTACCCGCACCCAAGATTTTTCTTCAAATCCCTGTCAGGAAGTCCACCAAAGTCAAATGGTTTCTCCTCGTCATGGGCAGGGGGAGTCGGCACCGGCGGAGGCTGAGGTGCTTTCGGTTTTTCAGGCGCTTCCTTTTTTTTGGGTTCCGATTTTTCTTTCATCGAAGCAGACTTTGGTAAAACTCAAATGCTCTCGGCGTGGAACACTCTCTTCACCCGTTCGCTGGTGCTGGTGAGGATCTCATAAGGTATCGTGCGAATCCACGAAGCCACTTCCGAAATGGGTAAGCCCTGACCGAAAACAATCACTTCTTCGCCTTCGTTCACGTCAATTCCAGTCACGTCCACCATGGTCATGTCCATGCAGACGTTCCCCACCACGGGTGCACGCTTGCCGCGGACGAGCACGTGACCGACACCGCGGCTGAAAGCTCGACTGTAGCCATCGGCATACCCAATGGCAATGGTGGCGAGCTGCATGTCGTGCGTAGCCTTACCCTTCCGACCATATCCAATTGTTTCGCCTGCAGGAATGAACTTCAATTGCGACACAACAGTCTTGAGTGTGGCAACCGGTAACAAATCTGACTTCGGATTTTCAGTGGGATCAATGCCGTACAGTCCGATGCCGAGTCGCACCATCTCAAACTGAAAATCAGGAAATCGTAAGATTCCTGGTGAGTTCAACACATGGCGAACCGGTCGACGCGAGATCACTTTACACAGTTCTTCATATCGCTGCTGAAAAACCTCGACTTGTTGTCGGCTGAATGCGTCATGCTCCGATTCGTCTGAGCCCGCTAAATGTGTAAACACCGTAGCGATCTTGAGTTGTGGGTTCTGCCGAAGGATCGCCAACAGTTCCCCCATTTCCTTTTCCTCAAATCCCAGGCGATGCATCCCTGTGTCGAACTTGATGTGAATCGTCCACGGTTTCCCGCCGAGGAACTTCACAAACGACTTCAAGATTCGCAAGCTGTAGATCTCGGGCTCCAAATTGTATTGCAGCAATGATGCGAACGATTCCTCCGACGGATTCATCACCATGATGGGTAATGAAATTCGACTTTTTCGCAAGTCGATACCCTCATCAGCGTAAGCGACCCCGAGGTAATCGACTTGGTGGTATTGCAACACGTTCGCGACTTCCTCGCTGCCGCTGCCGTACGCAAAAGCCTTTACCATCACCATTAACTTCACGCTTGAACGGAGTCTGGATTTGAAGTGATTCAAGTTGTGGACGAGGTTGTTCAAATCAATCTCCATCACGGTGCCGTGAACTTTTCGCTGCAGGCGATGAACAATTGTTTCGAAACGAAATGCCCGAGCTCCCTTCACGAGTACAACAGCAGATTGAAATGAGTCGACATCGACTTCTGTCAAGAATGCCTCCGTGGTTGGATAAAACTTCGCGTGAGGGATATTATCGAACGCCCGCGCGCCGCCACACAACACGGGACCAATTCCAATGAATGAACGAACGCCCGAGCGTTTCACCATGCTGGCGATCGATTCCGAGAGTGTGCCAGGGTCCAAACCTGATTGTAGGACGTCGGAAAGTATCAATACCTTTTGAGGCTTTTGTTGTCCCGCCAAAAAGTCGAGACTGATTTGCAAACCTGCAAGGTCATTATTATAGGTATCGTCAATAATCAAACTTTGGTTAACACCTTGCTTAATCTCCAGCCGCATAGGGATGGATTTCAAACTTTCGATTCCTTCTCGTATCGCTTCTTCACCGATACCCATGTGAAGGAGTAACACGACACAGTGGGTGAGATTTTCGCGCGACGCATGATCGGCAAAAGGACAGGGAAACGAATAGTTCGTATTGTTAAAATCGACTTCAAGCGAATCGATGCCGTAGCGAACGAAGATAGACGCCTCAGCATGCTGACCCCAATCGAGTAGTTTCATCCCGTGCAATTGAGCTACTTGCGAATGGATTTCTGTGTAATCGCGGCAGTAGATTAAAACCTTGACTTCACTAAACAGTTTGAGCTTCTCTTGCACCTTTTGAGCGCGGCTTTCGAAACCGGCGTCATGCGAGGACCCGATGTTGGTGAAGATCCCAATCGTCGGCTGGATGATCTTTTGAAGATTTTGCATTTCTCCGGGCAACGAGATGCCCGCCTCGAACACGCCGAGTTCATGATGGTCGTGCATCTGCAACACCGATAAAGGCACACCCAGCTGTGAGTTATAGCTGCCAGGATTCTTGACGATGGCGAGGTGTGGACTCAACAACTGGTATATCCACTCTTTCACAATTGTTTTCGCGTTGCTGCCGGTGATGCCGACAACAGGATATCCAAACTTGGAACGATGTTTTGCGGCGATCTCCTGAAGGGCGTGAAGAGATGAGTTCGTTTGAAAGAATGCCGCGTCGGGGTAGAGTTTCCAATCGAGCGCACGTTCGACCATGAACATGCGTACACCGGCTTCGTACATCGCCGCGATGTAATCGTGTCCGTCGTGGCGTAATCCGCGGATCGCTACGAAGCAGGCATCTTGAGGCAATCCTTTCCGGCTATCGGTTCGGAACACCCGAACCACGCCGCCCGCATTTGAAGGGGTGAGCGTTCCGCTGGTAAGTTGAGGGAATAACGAAAAGGGGATCATGGTTAGAAGAGACGAGCTCCGTTTGGCACCGGCCGTTCCAGCGCGCAGAGCACGACATTTTTCTGCTCGTCGGCAAAGCCTGTTACGAGTACTTCCGACATGAAGTTGGCTATTTGGCGTGGGGGAAAGTTCACCACACAAACTACTTGTCGGCCAATTAGGTCCGACGGTCGATAATATGCGGTGATCTGCGCACTCGATTGGCGTATGCCAATTTCGGGGCCGAGGTCGACCCAAAGGCGAAAAGCTGGTTTTTTGGCCTCTGGGAAGGGTTCTGCCTTCACAATCGTGCCTGCACGCAGGTCAACTTTCTCGAAATCCTCCCATTTAATCATTCCGAAAATTCACTAAATTGCATATGCCTGTAAAGTAATTAGGTTCAGCTTCTACCCGAGGCCATGAATGTAAAATTTTCAAACTTACTACCAGGGTTATTAAGTGCCATGATGATCATGGCGTTGTCGGCTTCTGCCCAAGATGAAACGCCGGTACCTGGTCCAACCAACACAGGAACGTATTTCACCGTTGAACCCTCCACCTACGATGAGAAGCCACTCTTGATGGAGCAAGATTCACGCACCAAAAACCTGAACGTTGTTCCGAACGACTCTACTCAAGTTCGGCCGCTAATACCGGGAGCAAAACAAAAAGCAACGGATCCAAAGAAACCGCAGGCTGAAGGCGATCCCCTCAATTTCAACTTCCTTTACTACATCATCCAGAAGTTTAAATCTTCTGATTTGATGATGGAGTAGTCAATCCCGATTTTCTTATTCGTATTTAAGACTGTTTCACTAGGAAACCTTCTAAGTCTTTGAGTTTCAAAATTCCTTCGTAGTAGGCTTTGCCAAAGATCACGGCAAATAGTCCCATGTCATTGAGACGTTTGATGTCGTCGACACCACGAACACCCCCGCTTGCGAGGACTTTAATTTCAGGGAACCGATCGATGATTTCTTGGTAAAAGGAAAATGCAGGCCCTTCTAGAACCCCATCGCGGGAAATATCTGTTGCCTTTACATACTTCAACCCTCGGGTATAGAAGTAATCGACGTGATCGAAGAGGGTGAGTTCGGAGCGCTTCTGCCAGCCTCGGAAGGCAATAAGCTTTGACTGGATGTCTACCACATCGGCGCCCAGTGTAATCTTTTCGCGCCCGTATGAAACAAGCCAGGAAGCAAACAAATTCGGGTCAATAATCGAGATGCTCGATGCAGTGATATAATCTGCACCATACTCGTAGGCTTTGCTGATGTCGCCGTCGGTACTGATCCCACCTGTGAAATCAATTTTAAGATCCGTGTGACCTGCAATGGCTTCCAAAACATGGTAGTTTTTCGGACTACCTTTTTCGGCGCCGTCCAAGTCCACCAAGTGAACCACTTCAATCCCGTGTGATTCGAACCGTTTGGCGAGGTCCAAAGGGTTTTCGTCGTATGCTTTTTCGCTCAAGGGGTCACCCTTGCGCATCTTTACGACCTTTCCTTTGCGGATGGCTATGGAGGGTATTACTTGAATCATGTGTACAATCTGGCGTGGGCTAAAGTTAATACGCAAAATCCGTATTGTTTCGCTCTGTGTACGTCGGTCGCGAAGAAATTTGGATAAATTGGTTTTGGAGACGGAACGATTTTTGGCACAGCCGAAAGTCAAATAAAAACAATATGCGCTATCCTTTGATTGCCATCATGCTCACCGCCACATTGACAGCGGCCGCACAGTCCAAAATGAACCGTTATGGCCAGCCGATCAACCATCCTGCCATTCGTGTGTCGTCGCCATTTGTGAGTTTGGAGGGCAATTCAATCTTGTATGTTTCCGACGATGCAGAGGACAATGTTCTAACGGTGTTCTACTCATCGAAGCCTGATGGCGTGAACTGGCGTCAACCAGTAGCGTTGCCCAAGACACTCAACGCGCGGCTTAATTTTCTCAGAGGCTTTGCACTCTCACCCGATGGGAAGCAAGTATTCGTATCGAGCACGAAAGGTGGTGGGCTCGGTGGCTACGATCTCTACATGAGCGACCAGCGCGGCGCATTTTGGTCGGACCCAGTCAACGTGGGACAGCCCATCAACTCAAAAGAAAACGAAGCGTGCCCTTCGATGACCACCGATGGTACAACGATGTACTTCATGAGGTGTACTCGCATGGACGGTTTGAAAGCAAGTGGTTGTCGAATACTGGTGGCAACTCGCAAAACACCAAGCCATCCCTGGCAAGCCCCGGTGGAGTTACCAGCGGAAATCAACACCGGCAATTCGCAAACACCGCGTATCATGGGCGACTCAGAGACGCTCATATTCTCGTCCGATCAAATGGGAGGAATGGGAGGAATGGATTTGTTCATCACGAAAAAAACGGGAACCACTTGGTCTAAGCCGATCCCCATGACTTTTGCCAATACTCCTGATGACGATCAGTATGTTTCTGCCAATTCGTTAGGACGCTATCTCGTGAAAGACATGGTCACGAAAACCTCATCGGAAATTATCGACCTGTTGTTTCCAAAGGAATTGAAGCCTCGCGCCGTGATGAAAGTCGAAGGCAAAATGGTTGGACTGGAAAATTTGGCTTCGCCATACATCACCTTGTTCGACACCAAGACGCACCAAAGGCTTACCTCGACACGCCCAACGAAGGATGGGTCTTTTACTTTATATCTGATCGAGGGAGGAACGTATCAGGTTGCCGTTGATCCGGAACTTGACAACTACACTTTCTTCACGAAGGAGTATGATCTAACTGGGGAAAAGATATCGACGTTGGAAAAATTAGAGGTGCCTTTAAAGCCCATGGCGTCAGGCGACGTGGTTGAATTGACAGGCGTGAGTTTCAAACCGCATACGGCAGACCTAGACGATCGATCCAAGACAGAACTAAGCAAAGTGGCCCGATTGATAAACGGCAACCCTTCGTTGCGTTTTAACTTGGAAGTCGACTTATATGGCTATCAGAAAGACTCCGTTGCATCCGATCCAGATCTTACTGAAATAATTGAAGAGCCAATCCATTTTACGATTACAAGGACCCTGACTGACAGCACAGGGACGTCAAAAGTGGTGACGTCTGATTCGACTGCGGTGAGGAAAACATTTCACAACGATCGAACTCAACACCAAGCGTTGGAAGTGGTAAACTACTTAATTGCTCAGGGCGTAGGAGCCAATCGTGTGATGCCCGCCAGTCAATTGTATGGGGCTATTCCAGAAGAGCGAAAAACTATAGTGCGTCTTATTGCCCGGCAACCTTGAAAGGGACAGCCGCCATTGTTTTGTCCCACATGAAGATGAGCTCCATCTCGTCGTCGATGCGCTCAATTGAAATAGTAAACTGCTCTATTTCCGTGTCTTGAATCACTGCGGGTGTCTCGACTTTCACGACATCGGCCGCAGGGTCGTGATTGGCTTCACCGTTAAAGTTAATTCCCCAGGATGGGTATTCTGAGTTGAACATCACTGCCCAGGACTGGGCGTTCGGGATTGTCCAAATGCTGTATTTACCTGGCTTGAGTTCTTGCCCTTTGATTAAGAGCGTTTTATTGGTTTCAATGTACGATGCCTCGTTTGCCCCGGTGCGCCAAACTTTCCCAAAGGGTACGAGGCCATCTTCAGCGAAGATCGTGCGTCCACGTTTGAAAGGACGGTTGTAGTATACATAGATCTTTAAATCCCCTTCTTGGAAGGTCACGCCGTCTTCAGGGCTCTTAGATTTGACTTGGCCTCGCCAGAAGTAGAAGCCTACAGCTAGCAAAACGGCAATAATTCCGGCGATAATGAGACCCTTTTTCATGCTAATTTGACTGGGGAATAACCAAATGGCGAGTAAAGTTGTTCAATTTTAACTTTTTCGCTACTGATAGTTGAAAAATTCCACGTTTGCGGCTTAATTTTGACCTCCTTAACTGTTGTGCCATGTCAGTAATGATTATCATCGTCGCCCTGTTCATCCTAGCAGGTGTATCTCCTTGGGTTTTCCCCAACAAGAAGTTCAGCGACAACGAGCACGACCTGAAGCACTAACAGCTCGCCCGAAAGGCGCTTCTGTCACATTTTAGCGAATGCCTTCCGTTTGCGTCTTTTGCGGCTCCAGCGCTGGCACTGATCCTGTCTACGCGGCTGCTGCGCGCGACCTTGGACGTCTCCTAGCCGAAAACAAGTGTACGCTTGTATACGGTGGCGGAAAGGTTGGGTTAATGGGGATCGTCGCCGACGAAGTCCTGCGTCATGGCGGAAAGGTCATTGGCGTTATTCCCCACTTTCTCTATCAGCGCGAGGTTGGCCACGATGGGCTCACCGAATTGGAGCTTGTCCATTCGATGCATGAGAGGAAGAAACGAATGGCTGACCTCACCGATTTTTTCATTGCGATGCCGGGTGGTTGGGGTACACTCGACGAGTTGGCCGAAATTCTGACGTGGCGACAACTCGGGCTCGTGAAGAGTCCAGTTGGCTTACTGAATACCGCTTCTTTCTTTGATCCCCTGATTTTACAACTTCGCACCATGATGGAGAAAGGCTTCGTCAGCGAGGCAAACAGCAAGACTTTAATAGTTTCTCAGGAACCGCTCACGTTGCTCACCGAACTTGGGGTAGTTACCGTTTAACCCTTTAACCTTTTCAGAAAAAAAGGTTTAGTTTTAACCGAGGCTTAGTGTTCGATGATAAAAAGGCTGCTTACGCTGGTACTAATTGCGTGCCTACCCCTGATTTCGCAAGCGCAGCAGGTGTTGGGGTTTGTCATGCAAGAGGGTAGAAGCAAGGTCCGCATACCGATCGAAGTCAACAATAACCTCGTCATTATCCCGGTTGTCGTCAACGGCCAATTGCCACTTCGGTTTGTGCTCGATACCGGCGTGCGCACCGCCATCCTGACTGAGAAGATTTTTAGCGATATCCTCAACCTCACTTACTCGCGGAAGTACACCGTTGGGGGCCCTGGCGGGCAGAAGTATGTACAAGCGTATGTAACCAACAATGTCACCCTCGACCTCCCACCTGGGATCCATGGGGAGGGTCATGCGATGCTGGTACTAGAAGAGGACTACCTCGAACTTCGCAACTATTTAGGCGCCGACGTGCAGGGCATTATTGGGTATGAGTTGTTTTCGAGGTTTATCGTGACGATCGATTATGAAAAGAAAGAATTGATTGTCGCAAGGCCAGAGCGATTTAAACCCAAGCGCAGAGCACAGGAACTCAAGATCACGATCGAGGATACAAAGCCCTACATCAAGACGGTCATCACGATGAAGGATACCACTCGCGTGAAGACCAAGTTGTTGATCGACAGCGGTGCCAGTCACGGGTTGATCCTAGAACCAGATACCAACGACACCTTAAAAGTTCCGGATAAATATATTAACAGCATTATTGGACGTGGACTGGGTGGCGTGATCACCGGTAAGATTGCTCGCATTAAATCGTTAGATCTTGGCAAATACGACGTGCCGGATGTGATCGCAAACTTCCCTGACCCAAATAGCTATATGGATACGCTGAAGACGAGCAGGACGGTGAAACGAAACGGAGCTATTGGTGGGGAAATCTTGAGTCGCTTTAAAGTCACCTTCAACTTTCCAGGCGAGCGCATTTACATTCATAAGAACGGCTCTTA
>JBGAGB010000007.1:0-165640 GCA_044226945.1 Cyclobacteriaceae bacterium
CAATCTCTTGACCACACGACAGAAGTGCTGCGGCAACACTCATCTGCAACACAATCGCAATCTTCCTTTTCATGTTTTTCGGGATTTTGATGATCCAAAAAAAAGAAAAGAAGAAATGATCCTATGGCCAATCGCTGGACAATTCGGGTCAGTTCAGCTTCGATTACCACCCTTCTACCATGATGTAAAGGCCTGCCATGAGGAGGAAGAATCCAACGACTGCACCAATAATCTTCCGGCGAATGTCGGCACGGTTGATTCGTTGCGCCTCTAACAAGAGTTCGCGCTGAAGTTCTGGAGACATTTGAGTGTCGTTAAAAAAAGGGACGTTTGGGCTTTTTGAATCCTTTTTTTCAAAAGGTTTATGCTCTTCTTTTCCGAGCAACGAGCGATTGTATTTGGCGCTGTCTGCACCCTGTTTTAGAAAGCCTCCTCCCAGCATCGTCTCACGTGTTTGGGAGTTGAATCCCAACGGATCGACTTTAGGTAACTCGTGCCTTTTCAAAGAATAGAATTTCTAATCAATTATCCACTTTTTGAGGGGTAGTAGCGACTGAAAAAAATCAGGGCAATTTGTGAAGGGCTCGACGCCAAACTTTCGAAATTAGAACGACCTCATGAAGTACGACTATATTATCATTGGTGCCGGGTCGTCCGGCTGCGTGATTGCCAACCGGCTTTCCACCAACCCTCAAAACCGGGTATTGTTACTCGAAGCAGGGAAACGCGACACGAAACTCGAAATTCACATCCCGGGTGCCTACACAATGCTGAACGGGACATCGGTCGACTGGTCATTATGGACCGAGCCCCAAGCGCATGTGAATAACCGTCGAATTTATATTCCCCGTGGCAAGACCCTCGGCGGCAGCAGCAGCACCAACGCGATGGCATACGTCCGAGGCAATCGTTTCGATTACGACGAGTGGGCCGCACTCGGAAACAAAGGTTGGAGCTACGACGACGTGCTCCCATATTTCATCAAGAGCGAGCGTCACGAAAAACTTGGCGCTCCTTTTCACGGCACCTCTGGAGAGCTTTACGTGTCGATGGCAAAAGAGCCCACACCTATTGGCGAGGCGTTCGTAGATGCGTGTGCGCTGAACGGCATCGCTAGGAACCCAGACTACAATGGTGCCGATCAACTGGGTGCAAGCATGTTGCAGTTCAACATCAAGAATCAACAGCGTTTTAGTGCAGCCGATGCTTTTCTAAAACCAGTCCTTGCACGGCCAAACTTGACCGTCCGGGTCGGTTGCCAGGTTCAACGCTTGGCGATCGATGCCGGTCATGTGCGCGGTGTCGTCATCCGCGAAGGCTCGAATGCCACGACGATCGAATGTGAAAGAGAAGTGATCTTGTCTGCAGGAGCTATCCAGTCACCACAGCTCTTGCTCTTAAGTGGCGTCGGACATTCTGATGATCTAAAGAAACACGGGATTACCGCCGTGCACCATTTACCCGGGGTGGGGAGGAACCTGCAAGATCACGTATGGAGTGGCGTGTCGGGGTGGACCAATGTGCCGACCGGAAATTCCCTCTTGCGTCCCTGGAACATGGTGACCTCATTGGTGAAGCACTTGCTTTGGAAAGAAGGCCCGTTGGGCAATAGTCCACTCGAAGCCAATGCGTTCTTGCGATCCAACGAAAGACTCACTCGACCCGACATTCAATTCCATCTAGCGCCCATTGGCATCGCACCGGACTACACCACAGACATTTACAACTTTCGGACTTTTCCCAAGCGTGATGGCTTTGGTATTCTCACGGTTTTGATTCGACCTGAGAGTAAAGGCTTTGTCGGTCTCCGAAGCGCGAATCCGAACGATGCCCCTTTGATTCAACCCAACCTGCTTTCCGACCCACGCGACTTGGAGGTGATGGTTCACGCGATCCGACAAGCGATCGATGTGGCGGAGTCGGCTCCCATGAAACGGTTTGCACCCGGTGGTGTTGGGTTTCCGTCAAAACCATACACCGACGAATCGATCGAGGACCACATCCGCCGAAGTCTCGAAACGCTCTATCATCCAGTCGGCACCTGCAAGATGGGCCACGACACCGACGCTGTCGTCGACGACCAACTGCGTGTGCATGGTTTGTCGGGTTTGCGCGTTGCCGATGCATCAATCATGCCGACGATCGTGTCGGGGAACACCCATGCCGCATGCGTGATGATTGGGGAACGGTTGGCAGATTTCGTCGGAAGATTGTGAGTGATTAGTCTTGAGGCGGCACTGAGGACGAAGAAAACTTCGGTTCCGACCTTAAAGCCAGCTCTTTACGTTCGCACATTAAGAATCTCAATTGTCAACTCTCAACGCTTTAGCGGGATTCTCACGGGCCACGCGAATCGCTTGTATGCTTACGGCTAGGAACGTAATTCCCAGTGTGAATGCTGTTGACAGGATGAATACCCCAGGCCCTTGATCAACTTTAAAGGCAAATCGATTGAGCCAATCGTTGGAGAATGGAATGACGATGGGGATGGCTACTACTGCAGCAATTAAGACTAACAGCATGAACCTCTTGTTCACCATCAAGTTGAGATTGGTGACGCTCGCGCCAAGAACTTTCCTGATGCCAAATTCTTTCGTGCGTTGTTCGACTGTGTAAGAGACAAGGCCATACAACCCGAGGCACGCGATGAAAATACTAATCCCTGCAAACGTGATGATCGTGCTGTAGAGCTTTTGTTCCGAAGCATAATTGGCCGCGAGCGCGTGGTCTACAAAAAAATAGTTGAACGGATTGCGTGAGTCGTACGATTTCCACTTCTCCTCTAGGAATGAAATGATTGGAGCTGGGTTGCCGGAGAAGCGAATGGACATCTGGCTTTGGCTGCGGGCTGAAATCCACATCACGAGTGGTTCGACTTCGGCATGTAATGACCGGAAGTTGAAGTCTTTGATTACACCGATCACTGGTTGTGGAGGAGAGTCAGGATTGAACCGAATTGTTTTTGCTAGGGGATCCGTCCACTTGAGACGACGGACCAAGGCTTCGTTGATCACGAAAGAACCAGAATCTGAGGACGAGCCTTTTTGGAAGAAGTGACCCGACGCCATCGTGAGCCCGTACGTATCGGCGAAGTTGCCATCGACGGGGAACATCCTAACCTCTATTTCATCGGGATTAAATCCCTCTGGAATCATGTATGTCGAAGCGGAGCCTCTGCCAATACTCGTTCTTGCAGTCGACACGCTTTCGACGCCGGGTTGGCCATTGAGTTCATTGACAAGCACATCTTTGTGTGCCATGACGTCGCTTGTCAGACTCACCACCATCACATTCTCCTTATCGAAGCCAAGGTCCTTGTGAAGCACATACTGCACTTGTTCACGGATGAGGAGCGTGCCGGCAATCATCATGATGGAAATAGCAAATTGGAATACAATCAAGACTTGCCGTGGAATGCTGCCGGACGACATGTTTGCCTTGCTGCCTCGTAATACCGCCGCCGGTTGAAACGACGACACGATGATTGCTGGATACAAACCGGAGATCACCCCCACGATAACCGTAATCCCAATTAACCCCAGGATGATTCTCGTTTCGAAGATTAGGCCGAAGGTGAGGGTTTTGTCGGCGAGCGTGTTGAACGTTGGTATCGCGAGGTAGAGCAAACCCACCGCGAAGACAGTCGACAACATCGTGACCAAAATCGATTCGCCCATGAACTGCGCGATCAGTTGTCTTCGCGCGGCACCCATCGACTTGCGCATTCCCACCTCACGTGCGCGGCGTGTTGCCTTGGAGGTAGCAATGTTCACGTAATTGACGCAAGCAATCAGCAATATGAATCCGGCAATCAAGGAGAAAAGAGTGACGTACTCTTGGTTTCCACTTCGTCCGAGCGCCGCACCCATCAAATTCGCCGAATGCAGGTATACATCTGAAAAAGGTTGGATATACAACCGGTATTTGTCCACACGCGTGGGCAAGTGGTCTTTCATGAACTTGTCCAACTTCGATGATAACGTTTGGATCGAGTTGGGTTGGTCGAGGAGGAGGTAGGTGGTGATCCCTTGTGCGATCCAGTTGTTCATCCATGACTGTGGTATCGCGCCTTGCTCGGGGCTCGTGGTCGACCAGGACATGAGTCCTTTGAATTGCATGTGCGAGTTACGGGGAGGGTCCACGACCACACCTGTGATCTCGAATGTTCTTCCGTCCATCCCGATCACCGACTTTCCAACCGGGTCCGCGTCTCCAAACATGCTTGTGGCCATCGATTGGGTTAAGACGAGAGATTGTGGCTGGTCCAGAACCGTCTTCGCATTTCCACGTACCAACGGGAAATCGAATACTTCTAAATAAGTACTGTCGGCAAAGGCGAGTTGCGCCCTCGGAATAACAAAGTTCTTGCCTTCAAAACTAAGCACGATCTCGTCGAACCACGGGAGGAAGCGAACGGCTTGCTGCACTTCGGGAAATTCTTGCGCCATGGTGGGTCCCATCATCCCGGAGGTTTCGTAGGTCAGGGTTTCAGAGCCGTCGGGCATCATGTTCACCTTGTTTAGCCTGACGAGTCGGTCTTTCTTCGAGTGAAAATTGTCGAACGATTTTTCATCCAAAGCGAAGAGCAACGCAAGGATGCTCGCCATGATACCCAAGGCGAGACCGGTGATGTTAATGAACGTGTGCAGCTTGTTGCGGCGGAAGTTTCTGGCCGCAGTCGTGAAGTAGCTCTTGATCATGATCGTTGGGTTGGGCGAGTGAAAACCTAAAGTAAGTATTGGTAATCTCACTTACGCCGAAAGGTTTCACGCTAACCACCAAATAATTGAAGTCGCGACCAAAATTACCCCTAATGGTATGAGGACTAGCCCTGATATCTTTCTCAGGTCAACTCTTGATCGTTGTTAGTTGTTGGACTCACTCACGATCGAAGGGACGCCTCCGCGGATTGTTCATTGGGTATTGGACATTGGTCATTGGGTATTATAGTTGATCGTGATTCGTTGTTAGTTGTTGGATTCCTGGTATGTAGGTTGGTCTAATTTTCATTTTTCTATTGGTCATTGGGTATTGGACATTGGTCATTGGGTATTATAGTTGATCGTGGTTAGTTGTTAGTTGTTGGACTCACTCACGATCGAAAGGACACCTCCGCGGATCGTTCATTGGGTATTGGTCATTGGACATTGGGTATTAAAAGTTGATCGTGAGTAGTTGTTAGTTGTTGGATTCCTGGTATGTAGGTTGGTCTAATTTTCATTTTTCTATTGGTCATTGGGTATTGGACATTGGTCATTGGGTATTATAGTTGATCGTGGTTAGTTGTTAGTTGGTGGACTCCTTGTATGTAGGTTGGTCTAATTTTCATTGGTCATTGATTATTCCATGTCATTAAGGCAACGTCCATTGATTTGGTATTTTGCCATTGGTTCTTGAGTATTTTCCAAAATGCGCACAGAATACAAAAGAACCAATTATCAGTTTCATAATGTTCAACTGACGCGAACCAGTGACTTTATATAAGGCGATGCTGCCTTTATTTAAACCCTGGAGCATCTAACTTCTTTGAGATGCGAAATACAGCGTTGATTAGACCCACATGGCTATAAGTCTGAGGATAGTTACCCCACTGCGAGCCATCGAGCCCAACGTCTTCACTGAAGATGTTCAATCTATTGGCGAACGAGAGAATGTTTTCGAGCGTCTTAGTGGCGTCGTCAATCCTTCCAACGCAAGCGAGCGCATCGACATACCAGAAGGCGCACACTAAGAATGTTGCCTCGGGTTTTCCAAAATCATCCTGATGTACATAACGATAAAATAATCCTTGATCCGTTTTGAGTAGGCCCTCGAGTGCCTTTAGGTGTGCCTTTGCTTTTTCGGAGCTCGGATCGAGGTATCCCATGGTAATCAACTTCAAAGTGCTGGCGTCCAAATATTCGGCGCCGACCGCTTGGGTGTACACCTGGCGCTGGGCGTCGTAACAGCTTTCGATCTTCTGGCCGGCGATTGTCGCGAGGTGTTCAGCGCGAGCTGTCAACTCGCGATCTCCAGAGTGCCTTCCCAACTTGGCAGCGGCTTTGGCGCCTGCCCAATGAAATAGCAACGTGTACGTATGAACTTGTTTTACATTTCGGAACTCCCAAAGGCCAGCATCGGGTTCGTCCATGGTCTTCTCGATCCAGAAGAGCAGTCGATCGGCCAGTAATTTATACGAACCGCGTCCCGCTATCGAAAGGCGCCGGTCGATGTACAACGGGAGCAAGCCCACTAACACCTGTCCATACACATCATTTTGCACTTGCTGGTAGGCTTTGTTGCCGACTCGTACTGGTTGATTCCCCAAGTATCCGTCAAGGTCTAGATGAATTTCTTCGAGGTCCTTTTGACCGGTAACTGAATAAAGTGGTTGCATACGACCCGACTCGCGCATCAGCACATTTTGGATGTACTCGAAGTATTTCTCCAACTCGTCGAAATGCCCGAGTTCGTTGAAAGCCTTTAGGGTGTAATAGGAATCACGAAACCAACAGAAGCGGTAGTCCCAAGTTCGTGAGCTCATGTGATGTTCGGGGAGGCTTGTTGTCCCCGAGGCGATGATCCCGCCAGTGTCCTCATATTGGTGCAACTTAAGAACGAGCGCCGATCGAATGACCAAATCTTGATAGATGTCTGGGACGTAGGTGCTCTTGATCCAAGTTTGCCAGTAACGAACCGTCCTGTTGATGAAGTCCTCGGCCGTCGATTTCAGCGGAGCTTCAAGCGCTTCCCCAAACGTGAGAACTAGGTATTGATTGTGGAGCAAGACGAAAGGCTGCGATTCGAGCACATGCGACAATGAGATGTCCGTCGTGAGCCTCACTTGGGAAGAATATCCTTCGAAGCGGATGTGATTGCTGGCGGGAACGACATCTGGAGTTTTGCTTCCGTATTCGTCCATTGGGCGACACACCACTTTGATCACGGGGTTGCCACTGAGGAGCTCAATTTTTCGAACCAACATCAATGGGCGGAAGGTTCTTTCATATTGGTAGAAACGTGGTGCGCAGTCGATCACCCGGAAACTTCCCTGCGAGGATTCGAATTCCGTACACAAGACATTTGTGTTAGGAATGTAATATTGCTTGGATTGAAATTCGCCCACCGGGATGACGCTGAACTCACCTCCTCGTTTTGAATCGAGAAGTGAACCGAAGATGAAGGTTGAGTCGAATCGTGGCCAACATAACCATTTGACCGATGCTTGCGTGTCGATGTAGGCAAGGTAGGAGCAATTGCCCACGATGCCCATGTTGTATTGATGGTGCTTCATATTGTCAAACCTTCGAGCAGTCGGATCGCATCACGTTGTGTTCTCACGTTATAACCTGCCGCACTTATTCCGTACCCTACTTTTACGGTAACTGCCTTTCCTTTCAGTACGTTAAATATGTCTTCATCGGTTTTGTCGTCACCGATGGCCAACACGAAGTCGGACGGAAACCATTCCATCAATCTCCCTGTGGCTGTGCCCTTGTCGATACCCGAAGCGCGAACTTCGATCACCTTGTTTCCGTCCAAAACATTGATGTTGGTGTTTCGTACGAGGTGATGCAAGTTGTCGAGCAATTCGCGCGATCGAATGAAGCCCATTTCCTGATCGACCCCGCGGTAGTGCCACGCAATGGTATGGTTCTTCTCTTCGATGAAAGCGCCGGGACTTCGTTTGGTGTATAGCTCAAACGTGGATCGGATGAGACCTTTCCATGACGTGTCGAGGTCGCTGTATTGTTGCCAAGTTTCGTTCTTTACTTTAAAGGCCGCACCGTGTTCAGCAACTAAGTGCAATGGCAGGTGGCCCAACCAACGTTCCAGGACTTCGAAGTTGCGGCCGCTGATGATCACCACTTCGGTATCGGGTGTGGATGCCAGTCGTTGCAAGAGGTCAATGAGTTGAGGATTGGGTGTTGCCTGGGTTGGGATTGTTTCGAAAGGCACAAGCGTTCCATCATAGTCTAGAAGTAGCAACCGGCGGGTAGCTTGCGAAAACTCGGTCCTAATTTGACGCGTGGTGGTTTCGTCGATCAGTCGGATGCCGAGTTCATTTTGTCTTTTCTTAACCTCTCGTAGCTCTTCAAAGAAGTTAGCTACCCATTGGACCACGTCGTTGTCGTGAATGCGCTTCTGCATGGCAGTCATTGCAGTCGCCTGCTCTTCTTCGGGGAGGGTGAGCGCGGCTTGTATCTTCCTGGCAACTTCGGTCCGGTCGGTCGGGTTTACCAACATCGCTTCTCCGAGTTCGTTGGCAGCACCGGCTAGTTCACTCAGGATCAGCACTCCTTTCCCATCGCGTCGACTGGCTACATATTCTTTTGCGACGAGATTCATCCCATCGCGCAGGGGCGTGATCAGGGCCACGTCGGCGGTTTGATACAGCGCACAAAGTTCATCAAACCCAACTTGGTTGTATCGATAGATAATTGGTTGCCATTCTAATGTGGAATACTTTCCGTTGATCCTACTTACCTGTTCTTCGATCATCTTCCGCCTTTCGTTGTACTTGGATATGATCTGGCGGGAGGGAACCACCACCATGATAAACACTACCTTGCCACGCCATTCCGGGAATAGTTCAAGGAACTTGTAGAAACCGGAAAGCCGGTGCGTGACGCCTTTGGTGTAGTCGAGGCGATCGACGGAGAAGATGATTTTTGCTGATCCGAATCGATCTCGTATCGATTGCTTTTGGCTTTCTACCGTGGGGAGCGCGTCGGCAGTGTGGAATTTTTCGAAGTCGATCCCGATTGGAAACACGTCTGCTTTTACAAGGCCTGTATTCGTGAAAATCTCCCGGTATCGATGGTCGTATCCCGACACCATGCTCATGGTCTTCAAAAAGTAGTGTAGGTATTCGCTCGTGTGGAACCCCACCAGGTCGGCACCCAATAGTCCTGAAACTATTTTCTTCTTCCAGTCGCGTGGGAGAAGTCGAAATATTTCGTAAGAAGGGAAGGGAATGTGGAGAAAGAATCCAATGGTGATGTCGGGCCGTTGTTCACGAATCATGCCCGGGAGCAGCATCAATTGATAATCATGGATCCATACCGTGTCGCCGGGGCGAACAATTTCCAGAAGCTTGTCGCTAAAGATCTTATTAACTTGTTCGTATGCTTCAAACGCATCTTCTTGGTATTCTGCGTAGCTCGGGAAGTAGTGAAATAGCGGCCAGATGGTGGCGTTACAAAGTCCGTTGTAATATTTGTCGAAAACTTTCTCTTCTATAAAAAGGGGAACTACTTCATAAGATGACGACAAATTGCCTGAGGCTTTGGCTTTACTCCATTTCTTTTCGGGGAAGTCCGCTGCCCCGACCCAAAGCCGACTTGAGTAAGAATAATCTTCGTGTTTTTCGAAATAACTCTTGAGGGCGCTGACCAATCCACCGTCACTCTCTGTAAACATCGTGCGACCATCACGTTTGGTCGCTTTGAGAGGTAGCCGGTTCGATACAACTATTAATCTTCCATGGTTTTCGGTAGTCATCATCTGTTGCTACGAACAAAAGACGCACCGGGGTTCAGTTTTTTTTGATTTGAATGATGATATTAAAATTAGAATTCAGCAGCGGTCTAAATCATCTTTCAGTTGAGAAATAATGATTTGAATGAACGCGTGGAGTGTTCATCTTTTTCCCCAAAATGAGAACAAGGCGCTACAATAGTTCTTTTTACCGACCACTCAGGAATACTGCGACGTCGGCTGGATGGTCGGTGTTGATGATGTCAATCTTTAGTTCCAGCCATTTTTGCCAAGCGGTCTGAACGTCGGGTGAGGCCCAAAAGCGTACCGGTTTTCCCTTGCCGTGCACTTCATCAATCACCTGCGTGAGCTTTCGTTCGTCCTGCGGGGGTAACTTGCCTTTTCCTTTCCAAGTGGACCAATCTTTGAAGCTGCTGCTGATCAAAGTGACTCGATCGAGTTGTTCTTTGGTATAGTCAACGCCGGGTCGACCGTCGAAGTGGATGAAAGGTGGATAGGTAGACCATTCACTGGGAGGAGGGTAGTTTCCGCTGATCGTGATTTGAAGTAATGATTGTGTAGTGAGTTCGGGAAATTGATGCAAGACTTTCGTAAGTACATCGAGCGTGGGGGTCGCCTTGGTCTTGATATCCACCATCAACACGATTTTGCGATCAAGTTTACTTTCCTTCGCCAGTTGGCGGAGCGGTTCCAAGTACATCGCTTGAATCGTCTTCGTAGCAATCAATTCGGATTGCGTATGCCCGACGAGCAACTGGTCATCCTTCAGGAAGATGTCCGATTCGATATAGGTCGCGCCGGCCTCAAATGCCCCGTAAAAAGGTCGAGCTGCATGGTAGTCGTTGTGGGAGAAGATGTCTTGCGCGATTAGGGACGACGAAAACAGCGAAGAGATCACTAAGAAAATGAAACGTTTGCCGAAGCGCATGACCGAGAACATTTGTGCTCTCAAATTTAATACAATCGAAACATCGAATGTTTTAATTATCAAAAGTTCCGGTTTTAATTGAATGAAATTAGTGCTCGTGAAGAAGCATTCAAAAAAGGAAATTCGCGAGGTGGCGTCGACTGCCATCCATGGACTGGTGGCGCGGTTGGAACTTCCCCTGTCCGGCAAGTTGCGACGCGTGGCGAAAGAAGTTTCAAAGATGCTAGCGAAGGAAATCGTCGAGGAACAAAAACGGCAGTTGAAAAAGGAAGCCCTTCGCGCATTTATTGCTTCTCGCGAACAAGATTGAGTTTTCTTTGAATCAATTTTCGGTCGTGCTCGGATCTAGCCAAGCAATGCGCCTCTTGCAAATGTTTAAGTGATTTCGTTGGGTCGGTGTCGTGGTACAATTCTCCTAGTAGAGTATGGTAAAAGTGATTCTGTTCGAGACCAAGTTTGAGCGCTTGTCGAATCGCTTCTGGTTTTCCATGCACCCGGGAAACGGCGTATGTCCTGTTCAACGCGGCGACCGGAGAATACTCGAGTTGCAACAAGAGGTTATAGAACCAAAGGATGCGTTCCCACTTTTCTTTTGAATCACTTTTTACCGTGTGCCAGTAGGCAATGTTAGCCTCTAAGTGATATTTCGACAGTTCATTGCCCTTCGCCGATGCGTGTAAGAAAAACACACCCTGCGAGATGAGTGATTGATCCCACAAGGACTCGTCTTGCTCGTCGTAAAGAATCACATCTTTTTCTCCTGAGCGTCGAGCAGCAAATCGTGACGCGTGAAAACACATGAGTGCTAGCAAGGCAAATACTTTTGGTTGGGCGATCGTATCCAATTTGGTCAGAAGGTGAGCGAGTCGCATAGCTTCTAAGCAGAAGTCTTCGCGCATCACGAAGTCATTGCTTTCGGAATAGTAGCCTTCACTGAAGAGGAGATAGATCGTCCTTAATACTGGGTCCAGCCTCTCCTGAAGTTCTTTGCCCGTGGGCAATTCCATCGACATGTCAGATTGGCGCATCACTTCGCGGGCGCGCATGAGTCTTTTGGCGATCGTTTCCTTGTTCGCCAGGAAGGCAGTAGCAATTTCTTCAATTCCAAATCCACAGAGCGTCCGCAGCGCGAGGCCTATTTGCGCTTCCGCAGGAATTGCCGGGTGGCACACCACAAAGAGCATTCGAACTTGACTGTCGAGGATGTTCTCCTCCGAAAGATCGATTTCGACGAGTTGGTCGACGCTTAGAGCTGGTCGCACTTTGGAATCAAATACGTGTTGTCGCGAAAGCGCATTCTTCGTTTTGTTTTGAGCCACCGTGTGTAGCCACGCTACCGGGTTATCTGGAATTCCCTTGTAAGGCCAGGATTCCAGCGCCACGGCGAACGTTTCGCTAACAATGTCTTCTGCCGTTTCGATGTGGGTCAATCCAAATTTCTTGCAGAGCACAGCGGTAATCTTGCTGTGCTCTGTTCGAAACAGGTGTGGAATCAAATCGTGATGGTCCACGCGGGTTGATATTCTAGTGGTCAATTGTGACCGATGCGGCGCACTTCAATCGTGTTGCCTTCGCCTTGGAGGATCGGACTTCCCTTGGCAAACTCAGCTGCTTCGTCGAAGCTCTCCGCCCGAACAATGATGTAGCCGCCAAGTGTTTCCTTGATGTCACCAAAAGGGCCATTGGTCACAATGCCTTTATGATGGACAACCTTTGCACCTTCCATGGGGAGTCCATTTCCGCCTACGTACTTGTTTTGCGCGGCAATCCCCCCGATCCAGTCCATTGTCTGTTTCATCCAGATCTGCATTTGCTCGGGTGAGGCAATTTTTGACCCGTCTTCGTGACGGAAAATGAGCATGTACTCGTTCATAGCTTTCGTGTTTTTAATGGGTTAAATCGTACTTACAACCCTATGACAAGCGACTGTAACCATCATGGACAAGTTTTGGAATTTTTTTGCTGTGATTGAGTTTGTTTCGTGTGGGGGCGGGATGATAAATGAGCGTTTGGAAAGGCCGACCTACAAGTGAGGAGTTCAATGACTAACAACGAATTACGATTAACTTTTAATACCCAATGACCAATACCCAATGACCAATGAAAAGACCGAGCTACACGCGAGGAGTCTAACAACTAACAACGAATCACGATCAACTTCTTAATACCCAATACCCAATGACCAATACCCAATGAACAATCCGCGGAGGTGTCTCTTCGATCGTGAGTGAGTCTAACAACTAACAACGAATCACGATCCAACTAATCACGATTAACCGAGTAGTGTAGGCAAACAACACCTGACTTGAAAGGATGTGTTTTCAAAAGGGTCAAATTTGCCCTTTTTTCCAGCGGAGCAAAGAGAGGAATACCCTTTCCAAGTATGACAGGGTTTACAAACAGCCAGTATTCATCAACAAGTCCTAACATCGCTAACGAGCGACCCGCACCCGGGCTCCCAAAGATGACGATCTCTTTACCTGCTTGGCTTTTCAACGACTGGACTTCCGATGTCAAGTTGGCTCCAATCACTGTCACTTTCTTTTCCGGGATCGACTGCATCGTGCGCGACATCACGTACTTGTCGATCTTCATGTACCACGCGCTGTGCTCAATGTCGTGCTTGGACGGATTGGGTTGGTCGGCAGCAGTGGGCCAATAGCCGTCCATCATCAACCAAGTGTTGCGGCCATACAAGGCCGCGTCGGATTGGCTGGTGCGCTCACCAGCGAAATCAAAAATCTCTTCATCGACTTTAATCCAGTCCATTTCACCGTTTGGACCTCCCACAAACCCATCGAGCGAAACGTGCATAAATTGAACAACCTTTTTCATAGTTAAAACTTTTGCCTTAATTCTTAATTTTCAATTCTCAATTCTTAACTCTTAATTCTAAATTCTTAAAGGTTTGTTGACTTTTCACAACCACCTTGAACACCTTAGAGGTGCTTTGGATTGGAGCACTGTAACGTTCGAGGGCCGCGGCAACTGTGGCGATCTTGGTATACACGTCGGGCTCGCCA
Organism: Cyclobacteriaceae bacterium; assembly: GCA_044226945.1. GTDB lineage: Bacteria > Bacteroidota > Bacteroidia > Cytophagales > Cyclobacteriaceae > ELB16-189. The sequence goes on from JBGAGB010000007.1 coordinate 13,432, forward strand.
CGTCCAAAGTGATTCGTGGGCGACAACCAGATTTCGACTTGGGCTTTCTTGCTTGAAAGATCCTTCCACTGGACAGTCAGTTTTCCGTTTTCGATCTTAGCAGTCGCATGCGAGAAATCTACATCGCCCGTCAGCGAGGTCCCATCCAACTCGAAGCGCACATCCTCAGGAACCTTTATTCCTAAATGCCTAACGATTGTCGGGAGAATGTCGACCGCCGAAGGTAGTTCCTTGAACTCGCTATTCAAACCGCGGGCGTTGGTGACAATCCACGTGAGCCGCTCGCGATCGGATTGCCCACCATGATTTTTACCCGTTGCCGCGTCGCGACCATGGTCGGTTGTGACAATGAGCAGCCAGTCCTCATTCATCGATTGTTGTCTCACCTGAAGCGCTTCCCAAATTTTTCCTACCTGTTGATCTGCCGCATAGATTGCGTCGTGAAACTGAGGACTGTCGCCATAACGGTGCCCCATGTCGTCGGTGTACTCTAAGTATACCCACGAGAGGTCTGGACCGTTTTCTCTGAGATAACGCGCCGCCTCGTTGGCGACGGCCTCATCGATTGCTTTGATATGCGACGCTTGCTTGTCATGTGGATACCGGACCGTGTCCAGTTCCAAACCGTCGAACGCGTAATCTAACTTCAAATGATCGGTGGCCTCAAGATCTTCGCCTACCAACTTCGTCCTGTTGTCGGTCCATGTCGAGAAGATAGCGGTCTTCAAGCTAGGTCGATCATTCTTTACCATTCGAAACATTGTCCAATAATGATAGTTCGGCTCCTCAATATCATTGTCGACCACGTGGTGTTTGTTACCCCACACGCCTGTGATGATGTTGTTGTAGCCGGGAGCGGAAATCGTCGGTGTTTCGTTGTATGAACCTTTGTCACCACCCGTGTATGCAAGGGCAAATCCTCCGTGTTTTGCGATCTCCATTAACTTTTGAGGCTGTAACTTCTGGATCACATCGCCGGGGATACCGTCGATGATGATCAAGACAGCTTTTGGCTTCTTTGCCTGGGGATAGGCGGTTGTGGTGATCGTCGCCAGTAACGCAACTAAAATGAGGAATCGCATGAGCATCGGTGTTAAGTTCGCAAAATCTCCCGGTTTCATCATCCAAGCGTCATCAAATCGTCAACTTCATGTAAAATTTCAGGACCTTAAATCCTTTGTGTATACCCAACACAATAGAAATCCTGCTAATTTTAGTGAATCACTTTTTTCCGATGCTTGCCCTGTTTGGATTCTTAACGATCGCGGTCTTTTTAGCAGCCATCATTTCAAAAAAGGTTTCCGTCATCACTGCATTGGTGGTGGTTCCTCTAATCTTCGGTTTGATCGCGGGCGTGGGTATTAGCGACTTATCGCAAATGATGCTGGCCGGGATCAAGCAGGTTGCTCCAACCGGAATCTTACTCGTCTTTGCAGTTCTATATTTCGCCATCATGCTCGACGCGGGATTGTTCGACCCCGTGGTAGCATGGATCATTCGCACGGTAAAAGGCGACCCCTTGAAGGTGGAGATGGGAACCGCGGTGTTGGCGATGATCGTGCATTTGGATGGTGATGGCACCGCTACTTTCATGATAGTTATTTCTGCCATGTTGCCAATTTACCGCGAGTTGGGGATGAGCCGGCTGGTTCTTTCGGGAATCGTCGCGCTTGCGGTGGGCCCATTGCACTTGGTCCCTTGGTCGGGGACATCCGCCCGTGCGATCGGCACACTCGACGCAACCGCGACACAGATATTCAACCCCAACGTGCCTGCTATTTTAGGTGGCATCGCTTGGGTTTTGTTCGTGGCGTATTGGTTGGGGAGAGGTGAACGGAAGCGACTGGGTGTCGCACACCTTCAATATGATCACCACGCATCGTTATCGGAAGAGCAAAAGAACTTTCGCCGTCCAAAGTTGATCGTTGTCAACGCCCTCATGACAGTGTTACTGATCGTGACGCTAATGGCTGGCTGGGTTCCAGCGCCTGTTTTGTTTATCATCGCTAGCAGCCTTGCGTTGCTGATCAACTATCCGAAGCTCAAAGAACAGCAGAAGGTACTGCGGTCGCACGGTTCCAATATTTTCATGGTCTCGAGTATGGTGTTTGCAGCTGGGATTTTTTCCGGTATCCTCACAGGTTCGAAAATGATCGATGCAATGGCTACTGCGCTGGTGTCGCTTGTGCCTGAGGAACATGCGAATTGGTTGCCGGTACTGACGGCGGTAACCAGCATGCCTTCGAGTTTATTGTTCACCCCAGACGCGTACTACTTTGGCGTGGTGCCGGTATTGGCGGAAGCGGCCCGGCACTACGCGATTGACCCACTTCAGATCGGTCGTGCTGCCTTACTAGGTCAGATGACGGTCGGGTTCCCGTTGAGTCCACTCACGGCTTCCACCTTTTTGCTCGTCGGACTTTGTGAAGTGGAACTGGGCGATCATCAGAAATTCATCTTCAAATGGGCAATGGGTACGACGCTCGTAATGACCCTCGTCGCGCTGTTGACCGGATCCATTCAAATATGAAAGATAAAATTCGCATAGGATGTGGAGCTGGATTTTCAGGCGATCGCCTCGATCCATCCATCGTCCTGCTGGAGCGCGGCCAATTGGATTACCTCGTGCTGGAGTGCCTCGCAGAACGAACCATTGCTCTCGCCCAGAAAAGAAAGCGACAGGATCCCACGCTGGGGTATGATCCACTGCTGGAACGCCGCATGGAGTCGTTACTCGATTTGCTCGTCAACCGCCGTGTAAAGTTGATCACGAACATGGGTGCTGCAAACCCATTGGCGGCTGCCGAGAAGATCGCAGCTATCGCACGTGCGAAGAAACTTAAGTTGCGTGTTGCGGCAGTCACAGGCGACGATGTGTTGGATCTCATCGATCCAGGCATGAATGCGATGGAGACCGGAAGGCCCTTGCGGGAGTCTGGTCCGATCGTGTCGGCGAACGCTTACTTAGGTGTCGAAGGAATCTTGTCCGCCATTCGAACTGGCGCCGACGTAATCGTGACTGGACGTGTGGCGGACCCATCGTTGTTTCTCGCACCGATGATTCACGAATTCGGTTGGAACCAAGACGACTTCGTACTGATGGGACAAGGAACGGTGATCGGTCATTTGATGGAGTGTGCTGGACACATTACAGGAGGCTATTTCGCTGATCCGGGCATGAAAGATGTTCCTGGTTTGGCGTCGCTCGGACATCCTTTCGTTGATGTATTTTCCGATGGGCGTGGAATCGTTTCGAAGCCAACGAACACTGGCGGCATCGTGAGTCTCGCAACGGCACGGGAGCAATTGCTGTATGAAGTTGTGAACCCTCATCAATATTTCACACCGGATGTGATTGCAGATTTTACTCGCGTGGTGCTGAAGCAAGTCGACAAAGACCAAGTGTCGGCGTTCGGGGGCACCGGTGTGAAGAAACCGGATACATATAAAGTAAGTGTAGGCTATCAGGCGCATTGGTTGGGAGAGGGTGAAATTTCGTACGGAGGGCACCACGCACTCGCCCGCGCTCGACTCGCCGGTGATGTCATTCGTGAACGACTCGCCAGTAAGCTGAAAGACATTCGGGTGGATTTTACCGGCTACAGTTCGTTGCATGGTGAGACAATCCCAACGCAGTCGACGCCGTATGAAGTACGACTTCGAGTCGCCGCGAAGGCGCCAGATGCAGGGTTGGCGAATTGGGTCGGGGAAGAGGTGGAGGCACTCTATACGAACGGTCCTGCCGGAGGTGGTGGTGTTCGCAAGTATTCAAGCGAAGTTCTCGGAATTGTGTCTGTATTGCTTCCTCGTGAACTCGTGAAAGTGAACGTAAACGTCTTCGAATCATGAAATTGTTTGAGATCGCCCACAGCCGCGCCGGCGACAAAGGCAACACACTCACACTTTCGTTGATTCCTTACAACGATCAACACTATGAACTCCTCAAGGAGTCGGTAACCGCGGACCGGGTTCGAGCACACCTCCAAGATGTGGTTAAGGGCGAGGTGGTCCGTTATGAAATGCCCAACATCTGCTCCCTTCTATTTGTGTGTCAACAGGCACTCGGCGGCGGTGTGACGACGAGCCTCGCGCAAGACGCACACGGTAAGACACTCAGTTATGCGCTGCTGGAGATGGAGATCTAACGTAGACGTCAGGGTGCCTGTGGTTGACGAGAGACTTTACTTTCGTCACGGAAGCCGAATGCGAACACTAAGGTGACAACAAGGGCAAATACGAGGGGAATTGTCCAAAACTGTTGCCATTGGGCGGAAGTAGGGTGCTCGCCCTGAACAATGTGATTAAACAGCTGCCCACCCGCGATGGTCCCTAGTCCTTGGCCCAGCCCGTAAGAGATCATCACGAACAAACCCTGACCTTGTGCTCGGATTTCGGGTGTAGCCTTTGAGTCGATATAAACTTGACCGGCCACATACACGAAGTCGTAACACGCGCCGTGCAACAAGATTGCGACAATCATCATCCACTCCACTGAGCCTTCAGCCGAAAGTGAGAAGAGGAGGTAGCGCAACGACCAGGCGATCAGGCCCATCAAAAGAACTTTCCCGATCCCGAGCTTTCGGAAGAACCAAGGGAGGCTCAGGAGAAAAATCAACTCCGACATTTGTCCGAATGTCATTTTGAATGCCGGATCGGCGACACCCTCGTGACGAAGGAATACCGGCACATAAGGAAAGTAGATCGCGAAAGGGATGGAGATCAGAAGCAACCCCGCCACGAAAATCATGAACGACTTAGAGTAGAGTTGTCGGAATGCATCCAGCCCCACGATGTCGCGGAAGGAAAACACTTTCCCTTTCGAACGTGGTGGAATGTCGGGGAGGGTGAAGCTATAGAGGCCCATTGCAATGCCCGCGGCACCGGCAATGTACATCGGCGTGGCTGTTACGTCCCCTTGCAGGAGGCGACTGACCAGCACGCCGGCGACAATCCACCCGACCGTTCCGAACAGGCGCACGCGCGGGAAATCCTTCTCTTTATTTTGAACTAGGTGAAACGCAGTAGCGGAGGCGAGGCTCACCGTCGGCATGTAGCAAAGCATGTGGATGAAGACCAACGCGATAAAGATGGGACCGGACGACTCGCCGAAAATTGGTGCGCAAAAAATCGCTGCCCCACTCGCGAGGTGCATCACACCCATCACTTTTTGTAATGAGAAAAAGCGGTCGGCGATCATTCCCAAAAAAAATGCTGCCACCACTGAACCAATGGGACTCGCGAGGTAGGCGAGGTAGATCAGATCCCCCATTCCATGGGCCCTCATGTAGTTCCCGCCTGTCGCATACCACGCTCCCCACACAAAGAACTGGAAGAACATCATTGAGTACAGACGAATGGAAGGCAGCGAGTTCAGACCAATTTCGGTTTAAAGTTGCGGTTTGAGCAGGATGAACTTCGAAGTATTATTTACGACCCAGCAGAATTCAATAACAGGTGACTCTTTCCTTAGTCCTTTCAACATCGAGACCCACCTCGTATTCTACATTCAAAATTCTCAGCTCAAAATTCCCTTGATATATTTCATCGCCATGATCGTCGCTTTGTCTACTTCCTCCACTCCGGCGATTTGATGGTTCTTGATGAGTGGGAGGCAGTATTCAGAAACGAGATAGCCATCGTAGCCAATCGCTTTCAGTTCTTGAAAGAACGTCTCGTAGTTGATTCGACCACCGTGAGTGGGGGCAGGCTCCTGTTCAATTTCTCCGTTTTCGTTCTCACGGAAATTCCAGGCGCCGTAGTGTGTATAGGCGATGTGCTCTCGGCACGCTTTCACGGCTTCGCGTACATATTCTGTTTTTTGGCGATCAAAGAATAGCGGGACGTCCAGGCATAACTTGACGTTCTTTCTTTCAAGCTCGCGTAGCATCGCCAGCGTGTCTTCGTAGCCGGGGCGCAATACCGGCGCGTGATTTTGCAGGAGAACGGTGATGCCCATATCGGATGCCCAGTCAGCCACCTCTCGAATTCCGTGAAGTGCCCGGTTCCATACACGTAGGTCGGACGCGTTCAACGGCTTGAAATAGTTCCCCCGGTCGTATGGCGCGTAAGAAGCGATTGGATCGACGTCGTTGATGATGCCAGGCCAAGCGGCGAAGACTTTGACTTGGTTGATACCCAGGTCACGAGCAAGCTCAAGCGTCAAACGCATCATTGCCAAATTGTTCTCACGTGCCTCCATGTGTTCGCCACAGAAGTCGCTAATGCTTTCAAGTGCGCAGAGAGCGATCCCTTGATCCGCCGCGACTGCCTTGATTCGATCACGCTGTTTTTTCGTGAGGTCGATCGGCGATGCAATCGGTCGCTTCGTTTCTATTGCTAGCGCGTCGAACCCGAGTGACTTGGCTTTGAATACCTGTTCTTCAATTGTCATCGGTTTTCCCGAATAGAACAGCCCGGCGTAGGTAACGGATAGCAATGCGAATTTCATGACTCCGAATATTTTAGAGTTGGAAGGTAAGAAAATTATCGAGCCGCATCGCCAACGAATAGATGCCGAACGTCCACATCATCTCGGCGGTCGATCCCGTACGTGAGAGCTCCTTTTTAATTAGTGTGCCGACGGTTTCGCTTTGGGATCGTAAGGAATTTGTTCGAAGTAGTAGACGCCGTTCTTGTTGCCGATGGCGAAATCGAGCAGGCCGTCGCGATTGATGTCTTCCGCCTCAAAGTTGATGCCCACACCCGAATTATTGTCGATGAGGTGTCGCACCCAGACGGGCTTACCCTTTCCGTCTTTCAAAAGCTCGAACCAGTATACGACCGCCTCCTCCATTCCGCCGGGGCCATGTCCTTGGTGGGAAAAGAATCGCTTTCCGGTGATCAGATCGGGAAGTCCATCGTTGTTCACATCTTTGAGTACCATGCTGTGCAACTCTGAAAAGGTGCTGTCGATCACATGACGCACAAAGGAAATGTTTCCGTTATCCCGAACTTGTTCGTGCCACCACAACCCATAGTTGTGCGCCGACCCGCTGATGACGTCCGTGTCGCCATCGCCATCAAAATCGTATGGGAGCATTTGCGAACATGCGTAACCGAGATTGGTCTCGTGGAACTTCCAGGTTCCGGCTTTCATATCTTTCGGAGCTTCCCACCAACCACCGATGATCATCACGTCTTTGATCCCATCGCCGTTGATGTCGCCCCACCCGAGGCCATGCGAGAACATGCCAACACCCTTTGCGTTAGGTTCACTAATGGCATGTCGTGACCAGGTCACTTTTTTCGATTTGGTTGAGTAACTCCACCAATTCATCTGTCCCGTCTTTTCATTTCCGAAGACCAGATCTTTCCTGCCGTCGCTGTCAATGTCGACCATCATTGGCGATTCATTCGAGGCGACGGAGTCTACTAGATAGCGTTTCCAAAGGGTTTCCACACCAGCGGGATTTTCGAGCCAGTACACCTCCTTGCCGGGAAAGTCGAAACAAATGAGGTCCAGCCATCCGTCCTCATTCACATCGGCGGTGAAGTTTAGGAAGGAATCGGAATACCCTTTAGTGTAATCGAACTTTTTGTGTTTCCAGATGTCGTGGACTTTCCAGTCTGGAGCTTCGAACCAACGTGCGCCTGCGACGATGTCTGGTTTGCCATCCTTGTTGATGTCGGCGATGGTGGAGCCCTCTGTGTAGAACTCGTCCCAGATGTGCACTTTTTTGAACTTGACTTGATTGCCGGGTGTCTGTGCTTCCGCGAAAGCGAGCGCAGCAATGGACAATACAGCTGTGAAATAGATCGATTTCATGAGAGGTCTTTTTACAGGCTCAACAAATAGTGGATCAATTGATTGAACTCCTTTTCGGAGATGGTGTTCTCGAACGAATCAGGCATTAAGGTAAACTTCGAAGCCTTGAGTTCCGAGATATCCTTGTTGCTCACGGAAAACTCCTTTCCGGTGATGTCGGCGAATACCTTGGTTTGACCTTCTTCGCGGCGGAGCAAACCGCTCTTCACAGATCCGTCTTTTAAATGGATGGAGTATGTCTTGAAAGCTTGCGACACGTTGCGATTGGGGTCGAGTATTTTTTCGATCAAACCCCGCGCTCCCGTCTTGCCGATCCCGTCGAGCTGCGGCCCAACGCCGAGCTGTCCACCGAGCTTGTGACACACGCCACAATTTTGTTGAAACACTAACGCACCGGTGTCGAGACTCAGTTTTTGTCTGTCTAGCATCTCGAACGCAGCGAGCCTCTTGGTGATGACCGCTTGTTTTTCCTGGCTGATCGGCCCAAGGTCGGCGATCAATACGTTGAGGTCATCTTGCTGTTTCTTGGAGGATTTCGAAAGCATGAGCTCTTGCACACGTGGTTGTGCCAGTATGCGGGGCATTAACTGACCAGCCTTCACTTTCTTTAAGATGATGTCCTTCCCTTCGGGGGTGGTAGCCAGTGCGGCGACAAATGCGTCTTGTAGGCCGACTGGAATTGTAGTGACGCCGTCTAGGATTTTGTTGACGACACTCCCTGGAAACTCACCCATAACGGCGGCAATCCTGCGTCGGTATTCGATGAGCGTATCGCTTTGTACGATCGAGCCACCCAATGATGCGTTCTTCTCAAGATTGATTTTCATGAGCGAGCGTAGTGCCGCACTTCGAATAGTCATCCCAATCTTGTTTCCTGTTTCAAGGAAGAGTTTGAGGTCAGATTCTAAGCCGACCACACGATAATCGCCGGCAATGTCGATGGCGACTCGTTGGTGGAGCACTTTTTCATCTGAGTCTGTTAGGTCGAAGCCCGGGTACTTCTTGAAAATTTCAGCAGCAAGGGTTGGTGCCCATTTCGCGAAGACCTTAGCGTCCACCTTATCGCTTCGTTGTGCGATCCCCTCCAACATTCCTTTGAAGATCAACGAACGTTGGTTGACGTTCACGGCCGTGTCACCGAGTGCGTTTTGAATGACCGAAGGAAGTTCGGAGGCGGGAGTGAAGCGTGCAATCTGTCGGTAAGCTGCCGGAACTCGTTCTGCCGGAAGTTGAGCGTGCGACATGTAGTTGGCAAGGAACTTCGCTCCATCGGCGAGTGGCACGTCGACCATGACGCCGGCCAATAAACTGGCATCTTGGTCAGACCAAGTTTTAGCGATCACCTCGTGCAACACATTCTCGTGACGCAGGATATTTCGCATCACCAACCGCCCAGTATAGAAAAGGTGATTGTCGAAGTCCTCCTTGGTGCGATGAAGCACGTCCAACGCGGCGTCTACGGATTGAACCGAAGGATACTTCATGAGCAGTTCTGTCGCCACGCGCTGCACATGGGGACTGCTATCGGTGAGTGCTTGCAAGATGGAGGGATAAAACGAGTTGTCGGGCGCTTTTTCGACCAACACCCGCAGACTATGAATCCGGATGAGTGAATCGGAGTTTGTAAGGCTCGATTGAAGTAAGTCGTCAGTCAACGCACCGAGTCGGTGTAGCGCCCACAAAGCATGGATGTATTGCCTAGGCGTGGTGGCACGATCGGCCAACACAACTTTCAGGGGTTCAACCGCATCGACCCCAATCCGGTCAGTAAGCTGGTCGGTGGCGAGACTCCGGGTGGGAAGATTTTCTGCGTTTAGTTGAGCAATCAATTCAGCGGCTGAGGCGGTGGTTAGCTTGATCGGTTCGTTCTTTTTTCCCTTGTAGGTGATGCGCCAAATGCGGCCGCGTTGTTTGTCGCGTTTCGGATGGTCGAGCGGTACTTCGTAGTGACCGATGATCGCGTTGTAGAAGTCGGCCACATAAAGGGCGCCATCGGGTCCCAGCTTGATGTTCACCGGACGGAACCAAGGATCTTCACTCTTGATGAAATCAACCTCCGATTTGCCGACGGGCGATGAACCTTTCCAAGTGGCCGAGTAGCGATGCACGCGCGAGTTCACGACATCACCAATAAAGAAGTTGCCGCGAAACTCTTCCGGAAATTGAACGTCGGCATACTGGGTAATTCCACATAAGGCTGTTGCTTCGTCGGCTAGCGACTTCATGTCGGGACCAAAACCCATGATCGGAATCTTTCCAAAGTGCGGATAGTCGGCACCACGAATCAATTGATATAAAGGAGAACTGTGACTGTCCGTGGAATACACGTATCCGTAGGCGTCGAATACGAGACCGAACGGATTTACTTGACCGAAGGTGAGCTGTTCTACTCGGCTTCCATCCATGCGAAAGCGAAAAGTGTTTCCTGAGACGAGCGTAATGGTATCGCCATCGGCACCGGCAAACTTAGAGCGGTTGGTAAAGCCGTGGCATGCATGCACCCAGCCATCATAGCCGCGAATGAAGTTGCTGACCATCCCGTGTGTGTCTTGGTACCCAAAAGGACCGAACATGACACTCTTGCTTTCGGGTACATCGTCGTGGTTGGCATCGGTAAACTTGTACACGTTAGGTACGGAGAATGTGATCGGACCGTCGGTGGTGGGTAGAACACCGATGGGAATATTCAGCGTGTCGCTCACGACGGTGAACTTATCGGCTTTTCCATCGTGGTCGGTGTCTTCTACGATCGTGAGTTTGTCGGTCGACTTCAGGCCGTTCGCGGTGGGAAATGGATATTCGAAGGACTGGGTAACCCACATGCGTCCTTGTGCGTCGAACGTGATGTTCATGGGTTTGTCGATGTCGGGTTCGGAGGCGAACAGTGTTATTTCGAACCCTTCTGGGACGATGAACCCGGCGCGTTCTTCTTCGGGAGTGCGTGGGTCGGTGGGCCTGATATTTTCATTGAACGGTCCTCCCTTGGTTTTGCTGTCGTCGCGCGGACCCGGAGGACTGCAATGCGATAGGAGTGCTGCGATGATGATTAGGATCGTGCCGCGGTAGAGGGGCCCGAGGGTAGGTCTTTTCATGGTAAATCGGAGATGTAGGTAAGGAGAGAAAGATACCTACATTTTTCGTTAGTTCGTTATCCGTTAGATCGTTATCCGTTAGCTCGTTACCCGTTAATTCGTTAGCTCGTCCAGAGTTAAGATCGTAGTTCATTCCTATCGAAACCCAGATACGGTGAAACGCATAACGAAAAAACGCCTAACGACTTCGTTAGCTCGTTACCCGTTAATTCGTTAGCTCGTCCAGAGTTAAGATCGTAGTTCATTCCTATCGAAACCCAGATAGGGTGAAACGCATAACGAAAAAACGCCTAACGAATTTCGTTAGCTCGTTATCCGTTAGTTCGTTAGATCGTCCAGAGTTAAAATCGTAGTTCATCCCTAACGAAACTCTCATACGGTGTAACGCATAACGAAATAACGTATAACGAATTCGTTAGCTCGTTACCCGTTAATTCGTTAGCTCGTCCAGAGTTAAGATCGTAGTTCATTCCTATCGAAACCCAGATACGGTGAAACGCATAACGAAAAAACGCCTAACGAATTCGTTAGCTCGTTATCCGTTATTCCGCTCGGTTTCAAATTCGTAGTTCGGCTTCTGTCGAAACTCACGTACGGTATAACGCATAACGAAAAAACGCCTAACGACTTAGCACCTACTCCTGCCGTAACCCTTCGACTGGGTTGCGGCGCGCGCCGGCGTAAGTCTTAGCCACAAGTACAAGCGCCGCCGTGGTGATCGACAAGATTATTGGCAAAACGATGATCTTCAATGTCTCATCAGTTCTGTACGCAAAACCAGCAAGCCACTCGCGCGCCAACCATGAGCCACTTATACTTCCTAGTAAGATGCCGATAAGGACCAGTCCGAAAAATTGTCTGGAGAGGAGGACAACCAGCGACCTTTGACTGGCACCCATCACTTTCCTGATGCTGATCTCTTTCACTTTTTTAGATACATGATGCCACGCCAGCGCGAATAGCCCGGAGCCTGCGATCGTAATCGTGAGGACCGTGAAACACAAGAATACTAATTCCATGGTCTTCTCGGATTCGTATTGACGATCGAAATAGTCATTAAGGAAACTGTATTCGAATGGATGATTGGGCATCAATTGTTGCCATTTGGATCGCAGAGGGTCCAAGTTGTTGGTCGTCATTTTCAAAAATAAGTAATGAACGTCAGGTTTGCTTTCATCTAAACCCATGATGACCATTGGTTCGATGGTGTTGTGTAAAGACTTAAAATGAAAATCAGGAATGATTCCTACCACGGTTGCGTTGCCCGCGTATGTCCGGATTGTTTCACCTAACGGATTTGTCCAACCAGACGAATACGCGAATGCTTCGTTGATGAGCGCTTTACCCACCACGCTGGGTGCGTCGATTTGGTGAAATGTGACGCCACTGATTGCATTCAGCGAAAGTATTGAAGTGTAGTGCTTATCCGCTGTGATGTTCGTTACGATGGGGTCGCGCGGTTCGCCATCCACGGTGATGCCAATGGGCGACGCCGTTACGTCGGTTGTACCCGGCACGCTCGCGAAGCCGCCTAATCCTACTTCTGCGACACCGGCGAGCGACTGAAACTCGTCCACAAAAAGGGCACCCCGTTCCTGGATGGACGGGTCGTTTGGCAACTTGATGACAATCACTTTTTCTTTGGTAAAGCCCGGGTCGGCATTCCGTATGAATTCGGTCTGTGCGAGCACTGCGAACGAGAAAACCAACAGTCCCGAACTAACCGCAAATTGAACGATCGTCAACGTCTTGCGGATTCTAGGGCCTTGCGTCGTGTCGAGTTGCTCGTTCTTCAACGCATGCACCGGCTTCAACTTCGACACCGCCCACGCGGGATAAATTGATGCGACCACAGTAGTGACTGCCAAGAGGAGTGCCATGACTGCCAACACAGTAAGCTGCGGCGTGTTGCTTAAGGAAATTACCTTGCCAGAAACAATTTCGAACAACGAATGAAACGCCCCAAAAATCACGAAAGCAATGGTCGACGCAAGAACAACCAAAGTCATAGACTCCATCATGAATTGGCGGACCAGTTCTGAAATCTGTGCGCCTGATGTTTTCCGGATGCCGATCTCTCGCACGCGTCCAAACGAGACGATTGTTGTCAGGTTGATGAAGTTGAACAAAGAAACGAGGAGTAGCACGATGGCCACACCGCCAAGAATTAAGGTGTTGGTCTTGCTGCCTTTGGGATTGTCCATGCCGGTACCAGTAAAAAAATGCAGTTCAGTTAGTGCTTGCATGTCGTAACCAAATTTCACCTCGCTGTCATTCTTTCGGTGCAGCACGTCGGACAACTTCCCTAGTTCACCTCTAATGTATTCGGGATTCTCTCCTTCGTGCAAGAGAATATAGGTTTGGTACGTGAAGTAAAGTGTTGAGTCGCCTTCTCCACCGAAGTCGCCGGAGGCAATCCCGGTAATGAACTTGTCTGAGTTGGTGGGCACGTCGCGCATGATGCCAGTTACAGTGTAAGCTTCACCGTCGATGTCAACTTCTTGCCCCATGGCGTGACCGCGAAAGTACTTTGTTGACAGCGTTTCCGAGAGGATGATCGAGCGTCCGTGAGCCAAGGCTTCTTGGGGATTTCCTTCGAGCAGGGGAAAGGAAAAGACATCCAGGATCGCTGGATCCGCTTTCACGATTCCGTGTTCTTCTGTTCCGCGTCCTTGAAATGAAGCGGTAACGTCTTCCATCCTCACAGATTTCTCAACCTGCGGGTAGTTGCGTTCTAGGTATGGGCCAATTTTTTGACTTGTCCAAAGTAGGTTTTGAGTATTTTCTTTAGTGATGAAGAGCTGCGTGATTCGATAGATCCGGTCAGCTTTCGTGTGAAACCGATCGTAAGTAAATTCGTCGTAGACGAAATAAAATATGAATAGGCAACCGGCCAAGCTTAAAGCCAGCCCTCCAATATTAATTACGGAGTATACAGGCCGCCTCGAAAGGTGCCGTACGGCCAAAAGGATGGTTCGCATGGAGTCGTTAATTCGTGAGGCGTTAATTCGTGAGGCGTTAATTCGTGAGGCGTTAATTCGTTAGATCGTTATCCGTTAGATCGTTCCGAGTTAAAATCGTAGTTCATCCCTGTCGAAACTCTCATACGGTATAACGTATAACGCAATAACGTATAACGAATTCGTTAGCTCGTTACCGTGAATTCGTTCCGAGTTAAAATCGTAGTTCGTTCCTGTCGAAACCCACATCCGGTGTAACATATAACGAAAAAACTCCTAACGTTTTCTCACAATTTACTCTTGAATTTCCTCGTCATCGGCATTCTTCGTAATCGCTTTCCGCCTTGCGCGAGGCCAGTTAGAAGCAGAGATAGGCCCGCAAGGAGCGCTCCGTAAGAAAAAACATACCTGCCACCAATTGGCGCAACCACGTATGAATACACGGTGGTGTATATCCCGATCGCCATAATGACACCGCCGGCTATGACGAATTGGAAACTTGGTCTATTCGATGTTCCCGAACTGGGGCCACCGTTAGCCGCAATCTCCATCATCCCCTCGTTGACGAAACGGACAATGAGCTCGATCGCATCAGGTGGAACGCCTGCCGCATTCAATTCCGATCGAATCGTAGCAAAATCCACCTCCTGGCTGCTTGCTAGCGACAAGTAATGATCCACATAATGGTCGATCATCTTCGCCCGTTCGCTTCCGGTAAGCTCTCCTTCCATGAGTATTAATATAGTGAGGAAATGCGTACCGGAAAAACGGGGGGCATTCATTCGTTAGCCCGTTATCCGTTAAATCGTTCCCGAGTTAAGATCGTAGTTCATCCCTATCGAAACTCTCATCCGGTATAACGTATAACGCAATAACGTATAACGAATTCGTTAGCTCGTTACCCGTTAATTCGTTCCGAGTTGAAATCGTAGTTCGTTCCTGTCGAAACCCATATACGATTTAACGAATAACGAAATAACGCATAAACGAACTACACCCCCTCAAGCCACCAACCGATTATACTTATTCCTATACTGCAGCGGCGAGAGCCCTGTGATCTTACGAAAGGTGGTGCGGAACGCTTTGATGTCGGTGTAACCAACTTTATACATCACTTCAGTCACGTTCTCGCGTGAAGTTTCGAGGCTCATCTTCGCCGCCTCGATCTTTACACGCTGGATGTATTCTACCAACGTGTTCGATGTCGCCTTCTTGAAACGACGTTCCAAGTTGCGACGGCCGAGCGCAAACATCGATGCAATTTGGTCGACTGTGATCCGGTCTTGAAAATTGGCCTCTATGTATTCTTGTGCTTTCCGGATGGGCTCATCTTCGTGATCTTTTTGTCCCGAAAAAATCATGAAAGGCGATTGTGTTTCACGGTCTATTTCAATCGCAAACACTTTCGCGCAGAGAACGGACATCTGCCTGCCCACGTATTTCTCAATTAAGTAGAGAATCAAATTCAGATACGAGTACGCCCCTCCGCTCGAGTAGATCCCTTTCTCATCAGTGATCACACGTTCGGAACTCAGGCGCACATTTGGAAACATCTTTCTAAAATCATTTTCCGCCAGCCAGTGCGTCGCGCATTTTTTGCCCTCCAGCAGACCAGTCGACGCAAGCAAGAAGGCGCCCATACAAAGACTCGCGATCTCGGCGCCCATCTTATGTTGCTTCGAAATCCAGGGAAGAAAATTCTTGTTAAGTTCTATTCCGGATTTGATATCACCGTCGAGCGCAGGGATCACCACTAAATCAGTTGTTGTAACATCTTGTAGAAGCGCATCGCTGTGAATCGTGTAGCGACCGCCGGCAACAGGAGTCTCATGGCCAAGTCCTACCAATTGAACTCGAAAAGGCGGCTCAGCACCTTGCCCGAGAAAAAACTGATTGACCTGAGTGAATAGTTGTCGGGGTCCTTCGATGCTACCCAGTATTGCGCCTTTGGGAACTAGGATAGAGATCGTTTTCATATTTGATCAAATCTAGAAAAGCATCGTGTCGGAATCAACCCCCAACTATGCCGGATTTACACCCCGATGTGATATAAGGTCGATTCTACCTTTGCAAAGGCATGAAGAAAGAGATTTACTTTATACATAGTGCTGGACCGCAGGGCCCACACGAGGGAAGTGACGATCTGCTTCATTACCTGAGGCACTCTTTGCAACCGTCATTCAAGTTGCATAATCCTGCTATGCCTAATCCCGAAAATCCTCGCTATTACGATTGGAAGATGCGTTTGCAAGCTGACTTGCCCATAGGTAGCTCAAAAATTGCATTGGTTGGCCACTCGCTCGGTGGGTCGGTATTAATCAAGTATCTATCTGAGGGCCTGTGTCAGGCACCAATTGTCGCATTATTCCTGGTGAGCGTACCTTTTTGGGGCACGCGAGGCTGGATCATGAAGGAATTTACGCCCGACCCTGATTTTCTCGAGCGCCTTCCAAAGATCGAGCGGACCTTTATCTACCATAGCCGACAAGACCCTTGGGTACCCTATTCGCATGCGGCATTCTATTCAAAGCACCTCCCCCAAGCAACCGTGCGTACGTTGGACGGCGCGCAGCATGAATTCAAGACGGGGTTGCCTGAGTTGGTAAAGGACATCCACGAAATTGAAGACTGGTTATGATCGAAGTTTTCAAAACGAACGTGGTTGACTACCACCACTCACAAGAAATCATTCGTTTGTTGCACGATCGATTTAGCAATTACCAGATCAACTTCGATTTGGACGACTGTGATCATATCTTACGCGTGGAATCGCAGCATGCAATCGCCCTACAAGAACTCACAGAGTTCCTGATAATTTGTGGCGTCGCTGCTGAGGTGTTGGAGAATTAATTGTTAGTTGTTAGTTGTTAGACTCCCTCACGATCGAAGGACACCTCCGCGGATTGGTCATTGTTCATTGGGTATTGGTCATTGGATATTAAAAGGTTGATCGTGATTCGTTGTTAGTTGTTAGACTCCCTCACGATCGAAGGACACCTCCGCGGACTGGTCATTGGGTATTAAAAAGTTGATAGTTGATAGTTGTTAGTTGTTAGACTCACTCGCGATTAATGGGACACCTCCGCGGATTGGTCATTGTTCATTGGTCATTGGGTATTAAAAAGTTGATAGTTGTTAGTTGTTAGACTCACTCGCGATTAAGGGGACACCTCCGCGGATTGGTCATTGTTCATTGGGTATTGGTCATTGGATATTTTAAAGAGTTGATCGTGATTCGTTGTTAGTTGTTAGACTCCCTCACGATCGAAGGACACCTCCGCGGACTGGTCATTGGGTATTAAAAAGTTGATAGTTGTTAGTTGTTAGACTCACTCGCGATTAATGGGACACCTCCGCGGATTGGTCATTGGGTATTGGTCATTGGATATTTAAAGAGTTGATCGTGACTTGTTGTTAGTTGTTAGACTCCCTCACGATCGAAGGACACCTCCGCGGATTGGTCATTGTTCATTGGGTATTAAAAAGTTGATAGTTGATAGTTGTTAGTTGTTAGACTCACTCGCGATTAGGGGGACACCTCCGCGGATTGTTCATTGGGCAGTCCGACCATTATCGCTATCACCCGCGCCAAAGGCTACCTCGTTCGCCAAGGCTACGGAAGGTCTATGCTCTCCTACCAAACTGACGTAGATTGGATATTTTGACATTTGTTCTTGGGTGTTTTCGAGCCAGATTGAATACAAAAGAACCAACTATCAATTTCAAAATGTACAATTGGCGGGAACTTGCGACAACACCGCGGCCAAACAGAAATCTAATTGTTAGCCCAAGATACTTGCCTTCCCTTTTAATTCAACGACGTTGATTGGTAATTGAAAAAACCTGTCAATACTAAACCGATCTACACACCAAAGCCGCTCAACAAACCACACCTTAACACTTCCTTAACCTTGGCGGCACACTGGCATAAATCGGTTTTTGTTGCTTGGCGTCCAAATGATGGATCGCGAAACAGCCTATTACCGCCGGAAATTCAACACGGCATTGGAACCCATCAAGGTGATGTTGGTGAACAAAAAACGCACGCTCACGCTGGCGACCTGGCTCACTTTTGTAAATAAAACGAAGTCGAGCATCCTCACGCGCCCGAATGAATACCTCGGCGAAAATTTACCTCCCGCCGAAAAGACGAACGAAATCGTGGATTCCCTTTTCAGCGACTTTCTGCGAAGGGAAGCTTAGCCTTGTAACCCTGACATCAGCTTAAGTCAAGTAGGATTTCCATAAGGCGGCGTTTGAATCACTATCTTTAGTCAGTCTGAACAACAATGACTGAGTTAGAACAGTACCTCAAGGGGTATTTCGGCGTAAGCGATGCTGAGGTCTCGAAAATTCGCTTATTCTTCAAGCCTGTAAAGTTGAAGAAAGGTGACTTCTTCCTGCGGAGCGGAAAGATGAGTGATCGATTAGGCTTTATTCAAACCGGAATTGTTCGCGAATTTGTAGACCACGATGGCAAGGAGATCACAAAATGGATATCGACAAAAGGCTTTTTTGCTGTTGACTTAGCTAGCTTCTTGTTCCACAGGCCCGCGAGATGGAACATTCAAGCTTTGGCTGAAAGCGAACTACTGGTTATTGAGAAGTCCGACTATCAGAAAATACGCGAACACGTTGCTCGCTGGGAAGAACTCGAGAAGCTGTTTATAGCCAAATGCTTCATCGTGTTGGAGGACAGGGTTGTGCAACACCTTGCCCTCAGTGCAGAGGAAAGGTACCAGCAGCTATTTAACTATAATAAGGAGCTTTTTAATACTGTGCCCTTACAGTTTCTTGCCTCCATGCTCGGGATGACTCCAGAAACACTGAGCCGGCTGCGAAAGAAGAGCACACCTTAACTTCTTGATATTTGTCAAGTAGACTTGAGTGACACCTGGTTGATATTTGTCCCAACAAAAACAAAGACAAATGAAACAGGTCAACACCCAGGCACCGGTGGTGTGCAGCAAGGAAATTCAAATTCACGCAAGTGCAGAACACGTATGGAGCATCCTCACGAACATCAATGAGTGGGCTTCGTGGCAAACGAGCATCACAAAACCTCGACTGCTGGGTGACTTGAAAGCAGGGAGCGAGTTTGTGTGGAAGACGGGAGGTGTTCGCATTCGATCCACGATTCATACGCTCGAGCCTTTTCGCTACTTCGGGTGGACCGGAAAAACCATCGGCCTCTTTGCAATTCACAACTGGCAACTCTCCGTCGAAGGCGACGTCACAACTGTCCGCGTAGAGGAAAGTATGGAAGGCTTCCTAGCATCCCTTTTTACAAAATCATTTAATAGGGATTTGGAGAAAGGAATGATCCATTGGCTTCAACTGCTGAAAAAAACCTGCGAAAAGTAGATCCCTAAAAATGGTTGCCTCAACAGGAATAGACCAAAGCAAAAAAAGAAGGGCTGCCCGGTTAAGACAGCCCTCCTTTAATTCTAAATTCTAAATTCTGAATTCTAATTCGTTAAGCAGCTTCCATCTTCGCTTTTGCTCCCTCTTTCGTTTTCTTCGAAGTTGCCTTCTCGTTCCTTTTCAACTGCTTCTTGATCTCGTGCTTGAGTTCTTTTGACAAACGGCGTGATACTTTCTCAACCACTTTGCGGGTCTTCTTCGACGGCTCAGCAATTTCAAGTTGTGTTAAAAGTCCGTTGATCGTGTTTTCTGTGCTCTGGCGAAGTTCCTTGCCTGTGACTTTTTTCATGGCTTTCTCTGTGTTAGATAACAAATCTAACCAGTGTTACCTGAATGTTATATCCAGTGCAAAAAACTTAATATTGGAAAGATTTCTCACTAATAATCAGGTAGTTACGCGTGATGGCGGGCAGCTTAGCACTGTTCCGGCCCCCTAGGCGTTTTCTCCCTTCGACAATACTTGTTGTGCCATTTTCTTCACTTTAGAAAGGTCGATCACAGCGACATTCATCTCTTTGGCAAGCTCATCCCACTTGCGCATCAAGATGCTCGTTTCGAAAAGAGGATCGCTTTCAAATCGATGGGCCTCTTCCGCGGTCATCACCCCTCCTTGGAACTCCAACGTTCTCTTGCTCGCTTCACTTAATTGCTGATAGTATTCTGGATATCGAAAAGTCAGATATCTTTTCGCTTGGACGTGATTCTCGACCAATTTGGCGACGCGTTCGGGAAATCCGCAAGCCCGCAAATAATCGGCACCGATCTTCTCATGGCTCTTCACGCCGAAACCACCCATCGACTGGTGTTCGGCATGCATCACACAAATGTGACCAATGTCGTGAAAGAATGCAGCCAATACCACCTCGTCGTCGAATCCTTCGCGAATGGCCAACTCGGCCGACTGAGACATGTGTTCCAATTGAGAGACTGGCTCACCAATGTAGTCGGCATTCCCGAAACGTTCGTACAAACTGAATACTTCCTCAACGGTATCGGTGGCATTTTTCATATCTGTAAATGTACAAGTCGACCCCGCACCTCGTTACCGATGCGTTTTAACTTTGTATTAAACTAAGTGTAGAAAAGTTAAAGTTTCATTGATCCTCAGCATGATCAGAGACAGCAAATGCCAGGATAACTTGCTGTCAATTCAAACTCTATGGCTATGCTTCCAGAACTTATCGTATTCGACCTAGCCGGTACGACCGTGAAAGACAACAGGGATGTCCATCGCGTGTTGCGTGATGCGCTTGCAGAACACGGTGTCGATATCTCTCTTCAAGACGCCAACGACGTCATGGGGATTCCGAAACCAATAGCCATCGAGACGCTCTTATTGAAGCGATATCTCGGCAAGCGTCCAATCGACTCGCGATGGATTCAAGAGATACATGAGTTGTTTGTACGACAGATGAAGCAGTTCTATCTCACCGACACTTCAGTTTCCGAAGTGCCCGGAGTCAGCGATACATTTCTTCAACTGAGAACCGCGGGAATTCGCGTTGCGACCGATACTGGGTTTGATCGTCCGATCACCGATCCACTTTTAGAACGTATGGGTTGGATCGCTCAAAAGCTAATTGATACTTCCGTCACGTCCGACGAAGTGGCGAAAGGTCGTCCATTTCCGGATATGATCTTCGAAGCCATGAAGCGCACAGGTGTTAACGATGTGTCGCGCGTAGCAAAAGTTGGAGATACACCCTCGGATCTCGGTGAGGGAATGTCGGCTAAATGCGGTTGGGTGATAGGAGTTACCTCCGGTGCGTTCACCCGCGAGCAACTCGAACGCGAAAGGCACACGCATCTGATTGACTCTGTGCCTCGCATCTTAGAACTCTTCCAGTTGCAACCCTAGGAGGGGAGTGCTTTATTGGCGAAAGGTCGGAACTTGCGGTCGAAAAAAACGATCGACAAGCTAGACAGGATGACGCCGGCCGCACTGACGATGAACCCAGCCGACGTGAAGAAATTCACCCAGCCAATGTTCGGCTGTGCAAACTCTTTGTACAACAGCACACCAACGCTTCCTGCATAGCCAAACGAGTCGGCTAAGTACATCACGAAGCCCACCGTTCCGGGGATTCGAAAGGCCGCAATCATCCTTTCGAACAACACGCAATTGAAAGGCACGTACGCGAGATAAAGTCCGAAACCCAAGCAAGTCATCCAAAGCCAGGGATTGATCCAATTTTGAGAAAAAGCCCACGTCGTCGCACCGATTACGACGAATCCACCGAGAACCAAGTAAAGGTTCACGAAGAAGGCAACGCGATTGTCGCGAATGAAGATGAGACTACCAATTGCCACCAGCACGATTATTGAAATTGGAATTTCGGTGGTGGTGAAAATCTCTGGTGATCCATTTGATCCGACCGCCTTCCAAAATTCGGCGGTGAAGTTGTCACGGAAGTCACGCAGCACTGTCAACATCACGTAAGCAGCGATCAACCAGACAAGCGCGGGACCAAACTGCATAATGAACTTTTGTCGTTCACTCTTGTCCATGGGTCTTCGCTTGGTACGCAGGCGTTCATCTTCAAGGGAGGGTGGTGGCACCTGGTCGATTAACCACAGTGTGAAAAGGAGTGGAGGCGTGAAAACCACACATGCCACGAATGGCATCCACATCTCGGGCACATGCCACGATTGCATGACGTATGCCCCAACCGTCTTCGAGAACCCTGCAGAAAAGATGAAACTTACCGACAGGCCCGCACCCAGCGCTTCAGTTGTTTGCCTGCCTTCAAGGTAACTGAAGATTAATCCCCAAATCATGCCGAGCGGAAGTCCGTTGGTGAAAAGGAAGACGATGTTGAATGGCGCGGGCGTAAGCGCGAAAAACAACCAGGAAAGGCCAGCGATGGTCGTGAGCGCCAAAATACCTGTGGCACGCCACCCAGCTTTAAGTTCGGCAACGACTTTTATTCCAATAAATTTCGACACCGCATATCCCAACACTTGTGCGATCACCAACCATACTTTATAATCTATTCCCCAAAATAACGCGCCTTCGAACGTGCCGACCGCGAACGTTTTGCGAAAACCGTATACGCAGGTATATAAAATGAATGCCGTGACGGCCGCATCTTGAAGATGCGAACCTAACTTTGGACTTCGCTTACGGTGATGAAGGCGCGGTGATGTTTCCATTATTTCAAATAACAACTCCATAATGCTGGAGTAATCCCCTTTCGTCTACTTGTCAAAAAAATCGGGAATGAGTCAACATCAATCAGCGGACGTAGCCATCATTGGCGGTGGAATAGTAGGACTTGCACATGCATTGGCTGCCATTCGAAAAGGCCTGCGCGTAGTGCTCTTTGAGCGCGAGCAGTTCGCCATCGGCGCCTCCGTGCGGAACTTCGGATTACTGTGGCCGATCGGACAAGAACCCGGCCACGGATTGCGTCGAGCCCTTCGCAGCCGCGAGATTTGGGGCGAAGTCGCCGAACGTGCAAACATCTGGATTAACCCCACGGGCTCGGTTCATTTGGCGTATCACCAGGATGAATATTCTGTCCTCGAAGAGTTTGTCGAATTATATCGCGACCATCCCTATCAAGCCGAGTTGTTGACGAAAGAGGAAGCCGAGAAGCGTGGGTTGTTGACCGCGCGTGTCCGCCGCGAGGGATTGAAAGGTGTGTTGTGGAGTTCAACAGAAGCAACCGTGTATTCGCGCGAGGCAATTCGAAGGATACCCCAATGGCTCGCTGAACAACACGGACTCGTGACGAGATTTGACACATTGGTGACATCTATCGAAATGCCAATGGTGAAAACAAGGACTGAAACATGGCGTGTCGATCGCGTATTTGTGTGCAGCGGCGCCGATTTCGAGACTCTATACCCACAGGTGTTCCGCGCACAGGGATTCTTCAAATGCAAACTGCAAATGATGAAGGCTACCACACCCGTTGCCGAGTTGCTGGGACCTTCGTTATGCGCTGGACTTACCCTGCGGCACTATGCAGCATTTCGCCGTTGCCCCTCACTCTCGGTTGTCGACAAGCGATACGATACCGAAAATATCGAATGGAAAACAAACGGCATACACGTACTCGTATCTCAAAGCCCTTACGGTGATTGGATAATCGGTGACTCGCACCACTACGGTACCACATTGGAACCTTTTGATCACGAACATGTGAACAAATTGATCCTCGACTATTTAGGAACATTCGTCCATACTGACGGGATGCAAATCGTAGAACGTTGGAACGGGACTTATCCCAAGTCTGGCGACGGAAATATTCTTGTACACGAAGCCGAACCCAATGTTTGGATTGTAAACGGAATGAGCGGTGCAGGCATGACGCTTTCGTTTGCAGTTGCAGAAGAGAATTTGAATTGAGAATTGAGAATGAAGAATTGAGAATTAAGGATTAAGAATTATTGGCATCAATTCTTAATTCAAGGGTAACGTTCGAGTTACTCCTCCATCAAATCATGTGATCACTTTTGGGCCACTCAACCAACCCAACTCTGATTATATGAGGAAACTGTTACAAAAACCTTTGCAGGGATGGCGATCGAACTTCGTGATGTTCGTCGTAATCTTCTGTAGCTGCTTGTTTGCATCGTTTGCGGCTCTCGCACAGCGCACGGTACAAGGAAAAATTACTTCCAGCGAAGATCAATCTCCCTTACCAGGTGTGAACATCTTGGTGAAAGGAACCAACACCGGTACCATCTCGGATGCAACCGGTTCATTCCAACTAAACGTGTCATCGGAAGATGATGTGCTTGTCTTTTCATTTGTTGGATTCATGTCGCAAGAGGTCCAAGTTGGATCTAGAACTGTTTTCGACATCGTACTGCAGTCAGATGCACGCCAGTTGTCTGAAGTGGTGGTAACGGCCCTCGGCATTGAAAAGGACAAAGCGAAATTGGGATACGCCGTTCAAGAGTTGAAGGGTGAAGACATCGTGAAAGCTCGCGAACCCAACCCCATCAACAGCTTAGTGGGCAAAGTGGCTGGCCTCACAGTAGCCTCAAGCGCCGAAATCTTGGGCGCTCCTCAACTCTACCTCAGAGGTAAACGGCCTTTGTTTGTCGTAGACGGCGTGCCGATTCAATCGGACACTTGGAACATCAGTGCAGACGACATCGAAAGTTATACGGTTCTGAAAGGCCCCGCCGCATCTGCCTTGTACGGTTCGCGCGGGATCAACGGCGCCATCCAGATTACCACCAAACGCGGATCAAAAGATCAGCGTGGATTCTCTGTCGAATTCAATTCGTCGACCATGATCGAGAAAGGATTTCTCACGATTCCCAAAGTACAAGATGAGTACGGCCCTGGTGATCACGGTCGCTACGCCTTCGGAGACGGAAAAGGAGGCGGACTGTATGACTCTGATTATGACATCTGGGGACCGAAGTTTGAAGGGCAGTTGATTCCCCAATACGATGGTGAATACACTCCCAATCAAACGTACACCACGACACTCGCAAGCGGTGCCACGTACACAGGGAACATCAAGCCCACGCCTTGGGTCGCTCGTGGTAAGAACAACCTGAAACGATTCCTCGAAGTAGGTGTGTTGTCAACCAACAACATCGCCGTGTCGACCAGCGGTTCTAACTACGACCTCCGTTTTTCCTATAGCCACAACTATCAAAAAGGTCAAGTTCCGAACACTGATTTGAATGCCGACAACTTTAACGTCGCCGTCGGTGTCGACCTCTCACCGAAGATCCGGTTCGAATCAAATTTGAACTATAACCACCAATACACTCAGAATATTCCGGATGTGAACTATGGTCCCAATAGCATGATCTACAACATCGTGATTTGGGGCGGCGCCGATTGGGATATTGCCGACATGAAGAACCACATCTTCCAACCTGGGAAAGAAGGTATTCAACAGATGTATGCCGACTACACGCGTTACAACAACCCATATTTCCTCACGAACTACTGGTTGCGCGGTCACTACAAAACCGACACGTACGGATACATGTCGTTGAAGTATAGCATCAATAAAGATCTTGAACTCGTGGGTCGGACACAGATTAATACCTACGACATCTTCAGAAACGAAAAGTTCCCGTATTCCGCTACCGTGTATGGTCGCGAACAAGCGAAGGGTGATTATCGCGAAGACATCCGCAAGTTGTTTGAAAACAATACCGACGTATTGCTGACGTATCACAAAGCCATCACTCCCGATTTCAACGTGCGGGCATCCGTGGGTGGTAACGCAAGAACGTTTAACTACAAGTCGAGCTATGTAACCACCGACTACTTGAACGTGCCCGGATTGTACAACTTCACCAACTCGTTGAACCCGATCCGCGCCTACAACTTTAATTCAGACATGCAAGTGCTGAGCGCGTATGGCTACGTGGACCTCGACTACAAGAACTTCTTGTCTTTGTCAATGACCGGCCGCAGCGACAAGCACTCCACCCTTCCTGCTGGGTCGCGCGCCTACTTCTATCCATCGGCTTCGCTAAGTGCTGTGGTGTCGCAAGTGGTAGACCTGCCCGAATTCATGTCGTTTTTGAAAGTGCGTGGATCGTATGCGAAAGTGGGGGCCGCCAATACAATGGCTACCATCGAACCCGCCTTTAAATATGTCGGTTCACGTTCCAACCCGCTCGATTATGGGTCGACCTATTCAACACCTTACGATGGTCCCAACTATGCGAACTCGCAACCTTATGAAACCGGCCGCATGTTTAACAACGTGACAGGCGCGTCGTACACCAGCACACTGGCAAACTCAAACCTGAAACCATCTTTCAGCAATACATGGGAAACAGGTTTCGATATGAAGTTTATGAACAATCGCTTGGGTCTCGACGTCACCTACTTCCAAGCGGTGGACGGACCTGGCATCTTCAAGCGCCAGATCTCGGAATCGACAGGATACACGGACTTTCAAGACAACGGCATCAAGACCACACGCAAAGGTTGGGAAGTGACGTTGCAAGGAACTCCAGTGAAGCGCGAGAAATTTTCGTGGAACGTATTGTTGAATGGATCAACGTATAAAGAAATCCTGACCGAAGTGGCGCCTGGCCTCGACCGTGTGTCAGCAACGTACTTCAATGGAAGTTCGGATGGAAACGTGAGCTTCATCAATGTAGGCGAGCGCATCGATCGTTACTTCGGGCACACCTTTTTAAGGACGCCCGATGGTCAGATCATCAACGACGCCAGTGGTCGTCCCATGGTGAATCCCGTTCCCCAATACCTCGGAAACCTCAATCCTGATTTCGTGTGGGGTCTCACCAACAAGTTTTCGTACAAGAACTTCAGCCTCGTCGTGCAGTTCGACGGACGCGTCGGTGGTAAGATCGTGGACTATATCCAAAGACAAACATATCGTGGCGGTCGTATCATCAACACCGTCGAAGGCGCCATGGGTGAAGCACGTTACCAAGACTACCTCGGCGTGAAGTCGTGGGTGGGAGAAGGTGTTTTACCAAGCGGGCCTGTCAACGTGGATGCCAACGGTCAGATCACGAACTACAACGAGCTGACTTACACGCCCAACAACGTGAAGACCTATTTGCAGGACTGGATCAGCCGTAACTACGCACAAGAAGAAGCAAACTTGATCAGCCGTTCCTACGCCAAGTTGCGCGAAGTAACGCTCACGTACCAATTGCCTTCGAGTGTACTGGGCAACTCGTTTGTTCGCCAGGCTTCGGTCTCTCTCGTGTCGCGGAACTTACTCTACTTCGCAGCCCGTAAGGATCTCGACATCGATCAATATGGCAACAACTTGCAAGGTTACTCTACGCTTCAGTCGCCGACCACGCGTCGTTACGGAATCAACCTTAATGTCACTTTCTAAAGATTGCTTATTATGAAGATATTCACTTATACCTTTTTGTTAGCCGCCCTCGGGATCGTCGTGTCGGGTTGTCAGGACTTCGACGCGATCGAACAAAACCCAAACGTGGCAACGAGCGTTCCGGCATCGTTGGTGCTCACCAGCGTCGAGAATGGAATCCTCGAAGAGCCTTGGTCGTTGGAGCAACGCTACAACCAGTATTGGGCTTGTAATTATTACTACTACGGAAACAATGAGTACAGCTGGACAAACGCCGAATTGAAATACGATGTTCTCCGCGACGTCGTGAAAATGGAGGAGGAAGCGCTAAAGGCCGGTGCGGCGGAGGTGAACCCCTATTCCGCTTTGGGCAAGTTCTTCCGAGCCCGATTGTTCGTATGGATGACCCTGCAAGTTGGCGATCTTCCCATGACCCAAGCGCTGCAAGGTTTGAAGAATGCAGCGCCCACTTATGACACTCAGAAGAACATCTACGTACAGGTGTTGAAGTGGCTCGATGAGGCAAATAGCGACTTGGAGACACTCGCCGCGGCGGGTAACACCACACTTGCTGGCGATATCTATTACGACAACGACTTAACCAAATGGAGAAGAGCGATCAATTCCTATGCGTTACGGATATTAATCAGCTTGAGTAAGAAAGAGTCGGATGCGGACTTGAACATCAAATCGCGGTTTGCTTCCATCATTGGTAACCCCACAAAGTATCCTTTGATGCAATCGAACGACGACAACTTGCAGATCGAGTACAACGGGACGACCAGTTTATATCCAACAAACCCTGGATCGAAAGGCTTTGACAAGGGACGTTATAACATGGCTCAAACGTACGTGAAGTCGTTAACGGATTTACACGATCCACGCACGTTCGTGACCATGAATCCCGCGAAAGCGAAACTAACGGCCGGCGTTCCATACTACGACTTCGCGGCATACGTGGGCGCGAGTTCAGGCGAAAGTCAAGATGACATGACTTTCAAGGCAGGCAACGGACAATACTCATTTGCAAATCAAGCCCGTTACTATGGTACGTACGCGGGTCCCGAACCTGCTTTGCTACTAGGCTATGCGGAACAATGTTTTAATATCGCCGAAGGACTTCACAGAGGTTGGGCAACAGGCAACGCAGAAACATTCTATATGAATGGCATCAAAGCGTCGTTTTCGTTCTACGGAATCGAAGAGGGTAGTTCTATTGCCGTCACCGACCAAGATGAAAATGCGCTAGGAAATGTGATCGTGTTAGTGTCGGCTTACTTGGCGCAACCATCAGTGAAATATGCAGGGGGCAGCACAGGCTTGAATCAAATTCTAACTCAGAAGTACCTGGCGTTCTTTCAAAATTCTGGACTCGAGGCATTTTACAACCAACGCAGAACCGGAGTTCCGACTTTTTTGACGGGTCCCGGCACAGGTTACGGCGGATCGACGCCACGGATTCCGAAACGCTGGTTATATCCTTCGGCGGAGCAAACGACCAACGCCACCAACCTTTCCGCGGCCCTTCAAAGCCAGTTTGGCGGCACCGACACGAAGGATGGTGACCTTTGGATCTTGAAGTGATAGGTTTGTTTGGTTAAATAATGTGTGTAACAGGTGGGTGGTGGCTTTGGTCGCCACCCAACCTTTTTTCGGACTACTAAAAGAGAAACGACCCATGAAAAAGCTATTGATCATTTTGCTGTTGCTCCCATTGTTTGGTTGGGCGCAACACAAAACTGAGAATGTAATACTGATCACACTCGACGGGTACCGGTGGCAGGAAGTATTCCGTGGTGCCGAGCAACGATTGATCAGCAAACAGTTTGTGAGTGACTCGGGCGCCGTGGCCGGAAAATTCTGGGCACCTTCTGCCGAGCAACGCCGCGAAAAGTTGATGCCGTTTATCTGGACCGTTATTGGAAAGCAAGGTCAACTTTATGGTAACCGTGACTACCAGAACTTCGTCAACGTGACGAATCGCCAGTGGTTCTCTTATCCAGGTTATAGTGAACTCTTGTGTGGGTTTGCCGACGACGCTCGGATCAACACCAACGACAAGATTCCGAACCCTAATACGAACATCCTCGAGTTCATTGATTCGCAGCCCGCCTATAAGGGAAAGGTAGCAGTGTATTCGTCGTGGGATGTGTTCCCATACATCGTGAACTCAAGCCGCAACGGGATCCCCGTGAATTCAGGTATTGTTGAGGCAGCAAAACCCAATGAACGCGAGCGCTGGTTAAATGAACTGATGCACCAGGTGCCGAATCCTTTGGGTGACGTGCGCTTAGACGCTTTCACGTTCCATTACGGATGGGAGTACATGAAAAAGAACCATCCAAAGGTGATGTATTTCGCTTTTGACGAAACGGACGACTTCGCCCATGGGGGCAAGTACGATTTGTACTTGGATGCCGCTCACTATATCGATGGATTCCTCGCAACCCTGTGGAGCTGGTGCCAGTCGGATCCCCAATACAAGGGCAAAACGACCTTTATTATTACCTGCGACCACGGTCGTGGGTCGGAAAAGGTCTCGGAATGGCGCGACCATGGCATCGACATGCCGAATGCGGACCAAATTTGGTTTGCCGTCATTGGGCCAGACACCCCGGCAGCAGGGGAGGTGAAAAACGCAGGGCAACTACACCAAAATCAGGTGGCGGCCACGGTCGGGGCGCTCCTCGGGATTCCTTACAAAAACACGCCTCAGCTGGGGGTGCCGGTAGAAGCTTTTTTTGGTGCAAAAACGCAGCATTAGGTCTTTTCCGGGCATTGTTTCAGCCGTTCTTAGAAAAAAATCGCATTTGTAAGGTTTCTTGGGTTACTAAACGTCGCTTTTCCGAATAACTCCGCGGTCGTTCGTTGGCGACGAAGCGTCGATTTCGACGATGAACGCACCAAATGGACTTTGAAAATTTGAGATGAGGCTGTTTTGGAGGTTCCGCAACTTCTGCAACGCACGACGGGAAACCTGGCAAAAATTACTTGAAGGATAGCCAAAAGTCGTTGTGGTGACGTTCAAAAACGGCTTTTTTTATTGTGCAAACGGTTTAAATGACAACTTGATTTTTTTAGCCTTTTCCATGTAAGGATTTGCCGCGTGAGGGGTAAAACCCAGCCCGTAAAATCAGATGTCTATAGGTGGTTTTGATAGCCCTCCCACTCTCAAAATCCCTAATAAAAAATTGTAGCTGCTCAAGGTCATGGATGTGATCCATCCGATGAGCCGTTTGTCGATCGTAGGGATTTTTTCAAAGCCACAAAGTTTGCTTCCGAGATTTCCCAGCGATTCGTTTAGTAAGAGTGTCTATAGGTGGTTTTGATCGAGTCACATCTTTTAAAGCCCCTTTTAATTAAAAAGGTTAGTTGATTTTGTCAGGCAAGAATGAAGCATGACATCCTGGTCATAGAAGGTGATGAAGCTCTTAGGTGGCTCCTCGAGAAGATTCTCAAGGGGCGATTTAAGGTCACAATCACAAAGGACACGATGTCTGCAATGGCCAGAATGGCGAATGGCAATCTGCCCAATCTCATTCTCTGCGATTTTGACTTACCAGGTATCGACGGATTGAGTTTCTTGAGGAACTTGACCAATAGTGGGGCTTTCAACGACATCCCCGTCATCATGTTCTCATCGAGTACCGATGAGAAACTTGCTGAAAGATGTTTCGAAGCCGGTGCTAGTGGGTTCATCCAGAAACCGTTCGATCCGCTGAAGTTGATCGAAGAGATCAATCGGGTTTTAAAACGAAATGAAGAATCACTAGTATGATTATGGAACTGTCTACGGTTGAGGCTGAAATCAAAACAGGTGTAACAAAAGAGGCTTTGCATGGGCTTAAGCTCATGACACTCTGCACCGCAGGCGACGTGTCGAACCTGAAAGAGGTTTTTCCGTCAGCAGAAGAAATTGACTCGGCAGCTGCCCTCGAAGGGTTGCGCTACCGTAACCAATCGGCACGTCCCGATGCCGTGATCTTCATCGCAGAAGGCATCAGCGAATTGTTCATGCAACAAATCCGATTCGCCGACCGCATTCTCACCGAACTCTCCATTCCACTCGTAGTCGTGTGCGATAGCCTCGACAAAGAGACCAAGAAAATCGTGCTGAAAAACGGTGCGGACGATTGCTTCAACTCGACCATTCACCCCGAAGGTTTTGCTTACTGGATCGACTTTTTGAAACGCTTCAAGAAGTTCCAAAAAGAGAAGCCCGCCATCGAACCCGAACCGTACGGATACAAAATCTCTTTTGCGAAACGTGCATTCGATATCGCCGTGTCCCTGTTCGCACTCATCTTGGCAAGCCCCGTGATGGTAGCGATCGCCATCGCGATCCGTCTCGAATCAAAAGGCCCTATCTTTTACATTTCGAAACGCGCTGGAAGTGGTTATAAAATTTTCAACTTCTTGAAATTCCGGAGTATGCGCGTCGGTGCCGATGCAGAATTGGCTCGCCTAGCGCACCTCAACCAGTATGCAAACGATCCTGGTAGCAAGGGTTCAGTGTTCTTTAAATTGCAAGATGACCCACGCGTAACACGCCTTGGTAAATTCTTGAGAAAGACCAGCCTCGACGAGTTGCCTCAATTGATCAACGTGCTCCGGGGCGATATGTCTATCGTTGGAAACCGCCCCCTTCCGCTCTATGAAGCGCAACAACTCACGAAAGAACAGTGCGCTCGTCGTTTCATGACCGCTGCAGGCATCACAGGTTTGTGGCAAGTCACCAAACGCGGTAAGAAAGATCTTTCGGAAGACGAACGCATCGCGTTGGATGTTCAATACGCCATGAACAATTCATTCCAAAAGGACATGATGTTGATCGTGAAGACTTTCCCTGCGTTGACGCAAGAAGTCTCCGTGTAAATCCAGAACTACTATGCTATGGCATGGATGGCTTGAGGTCATCATCTGCGGTTACTTCATCTACGTCGTTTCTTACACATTTATTTTTTCACTCGCGGGCCTGTTCTATTCCAATCCGAAAGGAGTAAAGGGTAGAAAGGCTCGTTTTGCAGTTTTCATCCCAGCCTATAAAGAGGACGGCGTCATCGTCGACGTCGCACAAAAAGCGCTCACCCAAGATTACCCCTCAGATCAATACCGGGTGGTGATCATCGCCGATCAACTTCAACCCGCGACAGTTGCTCGATTGCGCCAACTTCCGATCGACGTCATTGAAGTTCATTTTGAATCGAGTACCAAGGTGAAGTCGCTCAACTTCGCCATGAATGCTCTAAAAGGCGAGTACGACTATGCTGTAATCCTCGACGCCGACAACATCATGTTGCCCAACTTCCTCACTCGCTTGAATGAAGTACACGCGGCAGGGCACCAGGTGATTCAAGGACAAAGGCTCGCCAAGAATACGAATACGACTATGTCCTTCCTCGACGGTCTCAGTGAGGCCGTCAACAATCACATTTACCGTCAGGGCACGACGGCACTGGGCGGTTCATGTTC
The DNA here is from genome assembly GCA_044226945.1 of Cyclobacteriaceae bacterium. Taxonomy (GTDB): domain Bacteria; phylum Bacteroidota; class Bacteroidia; order Cytophagales; family Cyclobacteriaceae; genus ELB16-189. The sequence continues at coordinate 45,935 of JBGAGB010000007.1, forward strand.
AATTAGCGGCTCGGGCGTGTCTTTTCAATATAGTCTGGTGAAGGAAATGCTCGGCGGAATGACCTCGGTTGGCGGCTTCGACCGTGAGTTGGAAGTGTTACTCCTCTCTCGCGGCATCCCGGTGATCTATTGCAAAGATGCAGGCGTGTACGACGAGAAAGTCCAGAAGACTGCAGTGTTTGAGAACCAACGGAAGCGTTGGATCGCCAGTCAATACCGTTACTTGGCAAAGTACTTCGGTCCTGGGTGTCGCGCACTTCTCCGAGGTGACTTTCGGTTTTTCAATAGTGCCGTACTTCGAAACATCCAGCTTCCACGCTTGATCAACCTGGGTTTGATCGTGATCATTCCGATCCTGTTGTGGTTTGTCAGGGACTACCTATTCCTCAATTATTGGATTTGGCCATCACTTGCCGCGGTGATGCTAGTAGGTTTCCTGCTCGCGATACCTCGAGAGTACTACTCGATGGATTTGATCCGAGCCGCGCTTCACGTGCCAGGGATCTTCCTTCGCATGGTGTTGCTGATGTTTAAGTTGAAAGGCGCGAACAAGAAGTTTATCCATACCCCCCACGGCGTGGGCGACTCACAACCCAAGTAATGGCGACACGCCCGCTTGTATCGTTCATCACCGTGATGTACAATCACCTCGACGACACAGTCGAGTTCCTTCAATCCGCGTCAAAACTCACGTACCCAAACATCGAGATCATCGTTGTCGACAATGCGTCGCCAAAGGAGAGGCCAACGGATTCGGTCAAAGCGCAATTCCCGACAGTAAAGTTTGTTCAAAGTGAAAAGAACCTCGGCTTCGCGGGTGGTAATAACCTAGGTTTCAAAGAAGCGAGCGGAGAGTACTTATTCTTATTGAATAATGACACGGTGATGCCACCAGGTTTCTTGGAACCAATCATCGACTTTATGACGGCGCACCCACAAGTTGGGATGGTGTCGCCGAAAGTCCTGTATCCCGACGGTGTGACTATTCAGTATGCCGGGGCGCGTGCCATACATCCACTCACAGGTCGCGGAAAGCGATATGGACTCTTTGAGAAGGACCACGGGCAATATGACCAAATCAACCAGACCGATTTGGGCCACGGGGCGGCGCTTATCGTGACGCGGCGCGCATTCGAAGCGGTAGGCCCGATGTGTGAAGACTACTTTCTATACTACGAAGAACACGATTGGTGCGAAGACATGAAACGCCAAGGCTTCGAGTTCTACTACGTCGGAACGACACACATCATCCATAAAGAGTCGGTGAGCACCGGCGGCGATGAGAGCCCTTTGAAGGTTTATTACATGACCCGAAATCGCCTATTGTTCATGCGTCGACAAACGAAGGGACTTACCTTCTTGACTGCACTTCTTTACTTTTCATTCGTTGCTACTCCGAAGAACCTCGTGCGCTATTTGGCGAAAGGAAAGTTCGCATTGGTGGGCGCGATGCTTCGAGGAATCGGCTGGAATCTTGGGCACTTATCGCCCGCGCGGCGTTAACTGAGTCGCCGACGGAATTTTCGAAGTACCTCTCGGACTACTGGCATCGGATCTCGAAGCGTGTAGAATAAGCTTGTCTCTCGTAAACGCACCGGTCGACTCGTCAGCAATGACTTCGCCATGTTCGGTATTGGCGCCTTGCCCATAAAGTACCGCGCCATCTTAAACTCCGGCATGCCGAACGTTTTTCCAGTCGCCACCTCCACGGCCAGAAGCGGGAAGTTGACACCAGCTCCCGTAGAACCAAGTAGACTACCCCAATAACGACCATTGATTTCAATCACTTTTACTTGATCATCGTGTTGATCGTACCGGAGATCGATGTGCGCGACGCCCGACCAGTTTAGGTGCTTCATCATCGAGTCGACCACCGCCAATACGCGATCGTTTTTCAAGAACTCAATCCCGACAGCAGCGCGGTATTTTTTCTTTGGATGAATGATCGCCTTTTGAATGGTGTAGGCGACAATCTTTCCATCTCGACACAGCACGCTGCAGTCGATGTCGTAGCCGGTGATCAAAGGTTGGATGATATATTCGTGCGTCAGCTTCTGATGCTGCAAGTATTCCCACAACTCCGTGGCCGTCTCGAAGGAACGAATGCCTTGGGCATTACCAAGGTTAATGGGCTTGATAATGACTGGGAATCGTATTTCCTGAAGGGCCTCGTTCGACATGCCCGCCGTGTATTTCACCGTGGTCGGGTGAGGTACCTGGTGGGCCTTCAAGAACTGCGCAAGTTTCCACTTGTCGATACCAGTGAGAAACATCTCTTGGTCGGGCAACGGCGCGAGTTGAATGAAAGCACGGATCTCGTCACGGTGGCCAGACAGGACTTTAACAATGTGTTCGTCGACAGGAAACAACAAAGTCGCATTGACCTCTTTTGCACGACGGCGAATCGCCTCGATTAAATGCTGGCTGCGACTAGCATCGTAATAGTGATAGCGAATGAGTTCCTCCGTTTCGGTATCTCCTTGTACTTCGGGACCGGGTTGCAATTCGCCAACTTCTTTCGGGTCGTAGACGGCAAAGGTTTTCACAAACCGTGAAAACTGGATCGCGCTGTCAGGATCCTTCGAGAGCACGTGGATGTCGATGCTCCGGTCGGCGGATAAGGAATGAACTACATGGCCAGTGAGGGTGCTTTCCCCGTCTGGGATGAGAATGGAAATTCGGGCCATGCTGCGAATTTCAAGATTTGGCAACCAATTCAAAAGCAGTCGTGAACCAAAATGATTGGCTCGCCCTCGAATGCATGAATCTATTTCATAAGTGATCAGTTTCCGGCACGATGCAATCGTTTTAACGCCTGCGCCCCAAAAGGAGATAAATTATAAGGGCACCCGGTCCGGTTGGGCCTCTCAAATTTCTTAGATTGCGAGTTATAATCACGTTCGGAAACGACGAGTTAACGTCTTTCCGACCCAACACCCCAAGCTCAATATGTGTGGCATAGCAGGTTACGTGGACTTCCGCAAACGTCGGATGCCACAGGTGCTCAAATCGATGAGTGATGTAATTGCCTACCGTGGCCCCGACGATGAGGGCCAATTGGAAGTGGAAGCCGGCGAGGCAACCATTGGTTTTGCCCACCGCAGGCTTTCCATCCTCGACCTGTCGCCGCTCGGACACCAGCCATACCATTTCGAGCACATTTCGATGATCTTCAATGGTGAGATCTACAACTTCAAGTCGGTTCGCGAAGAGTTGATCGCCAAGGGATACACATTCTTGAGCCATTCCGATACCGAAGTCATCATCAAAGGCTACCACGCGTGGGGTATTGCCTGCGTGGATAAGTTCATCGGAATGTTTGCCATCGCCATTCTTGATAAGGAGAAGAACAAGCTTTTCCTCATCCGCGACCGCGCCGGGGTCAAGCCACTCTATTATTATTGGAAGAATGATGTGCTGCTATTTGGCTCAGAGCTGAAGTCTTTTCACCAGCACCCTGAGTTCGAAAAGGAAATTGACTTCGACAGCCTCGCGTTGTATTTCCGTTATAGTTATATCCCAGCTCCGTACTCCATCTTTAAAAACACGAAGAAGCTTTTGCCAGGGGCGTTCTTGGAGGTTGATTTGTCGCGCAAGGACATCAATTTGAAACGATACTGGAACGTCATTGACCATTACAATAAACCGAAGCTAAGTATTGGGTATGATGAGGCGAAAGCGCAGCTCGAAACGTTGTTGAAGTCGGCGTGTGAATACCGCATGGTGGCAGACGTGCCAGTAGGTGTATTCCTGAGCGGAGGCTACGACAGTTCTGCGGTGGCAGCCTTGTTGCAATCGGGTCGAACCGAAAAGTTAAAGACTTTTACCATTGGATTCGAAGAACCCAGCTACGATGAAGCACCCCATGCCCGGAAAGTGGCGGCCCATCTTGGCACCGATCACACCGAGCATTATTGCAGTCACCGTGAAGCGTTCAATATTATCCCCACCTTGTCGGAGCTGTACGACGAACCCTTTGGTGACAATTCAATCATTCCGACCACCTTGGTCAGCCAAACGGCGATCAAGCAGGTAAAGGTTGCCTTGTCTGCTGACGGCGGCGATGAAATTTTCGCTGGCTACCCAAAGTTCAAGATGTCGCTCGATTATACCCAACGCTTTCCCGAATGGTTGATGAAGTTGTCGAGTCGTGGGATGGGAATGATTAATCCCGATCGTCTTCCCTTTGCGAAGAAGGCATTCAACTTTTCGACGAGGTACAATAAGATGAAACTCATCATGGCGGAAAAGGATCCAGTCCATGCCATGAAGATCATCTCGCAGTTCAACACCGATTCGGAGTTGAAGCGCCGCCTGAAGTTTCCATATCAAGAACTGAAGACCGACTTCGATATTCAAGACGAATTGAACTCGGGCAACGACGATGTGAACCGAATGTTGGCGATTGATTATCGCACGTTCCTGGTGGACAACAACCTAACAAAAGTGGATCGTGCGACGATGTCGGTATCGCTCGAAGGCCGTGAACCTTTGCTCGACCATCGGATCATTGAGTTTGTCGCTCAACTTCCCTCGAAGTATAAGTTCGACAATGGTAGGACGAAGGTGATCCTCAAGGACATTGTTCACCGATATATCCCGACTTCGATTATGGACCGGCCTAAGATGGGATTCATCGTGCCCATCATGAGTTGGTTCCGCAACGAGCTCAAAGAGATGTTAATGCACTACCTCGACGAGGAGAGGTTGAAGCGAGAAAATATCCTCGACTACCGCGAAGTAGTGAGTTTACGCGATAGTTTTATTAAGGGCGATTCGATTAACGTACAGAAATTGTGGCATTTGCTCATCTTCCAAATGTGGAAGGAACGCTGGATGCCGTGATTTGGTCGACACCGAAATCGTTGTCGGAACACATTTTCGGTCGTTCGCAGCCGAAAACGCAAATCCTTTCTTTTGAGTGCCCCCGGAAGCCTTTACTGGGGGACGCTTTTGGGTTTTTTTTCTAATTTTAAGGGTTACACGCGCTGCTAATGGCGAAATAAAGCCTTATAGCAGCAACCAAATCCCCTTTGTCATGTCCCAGCCACGCACCTTATCCCGTTTTTGCCTTGCGTTGTGTCTAAGTGTCCTGTCATTCTTCAGCGCTCAAGAAGCAGCTGCCCAATGCGGATGTAAAGTCACGATTCCTGCAGGAGCCGGTACCTATTATTATAATGGATCCAGCCTACAACCTGGCGATGTGATCTGTTTAGCGGCTGGGGCTCGCGGCGGACTCCAGTTTACCAACGTGAGGGGTTCGGCAACCAACCCGATCATCATCAAGAATTGCGGTGGTCAAGCTTTGATTGGAAGTGCGACAACCAACAACTCGGTCCTCTTCCTTTCTTCGCGATATGTGAAGATGACGGGTACAGGCGACGCGGGATATCAATATGGAATCAACGTGGTGGCCAGTGCACCTGGTACGCAAGGGATTGCCGTTGCAGGTTTGTCTTCCGACTTTGAAATCGATCACGTCGAAGTGGCCAACGCGGGTTACACAGGTTTGATGCTCAAGTCGGACCCTAGCTCAAACTGCGCCGACGTGTCGGCAGTCCGACCCAACTTCACTTTATATAACATTAAGATACACGACTGCTACGTGCACAACACCGGCGGCGAGGGTATCTACCTGGGGGATAGCTTTTACACTGGAACGACCGTATTCTGCGGAAGCACACAGTACTGCCATGAAGTTCGTGGCGTTCGGATCTACAACAACCGGTTTGAAAATACCGGTCGCGAATCCATTCAAGTTGGATCGGGCGTCGACGACGTGGAGATATACAACAACAAGGTCTTCAACTATGGTCAGGCGGCGCTTCCAACCCAAAACGGTGGAATTCAAATGGGGGTGGGAACCGCGGGGAGGTTGTACAACAACTTCGTGAAGGGAGGAACAGGTCCAGCAATCGCCGTCCAAGGTATTGGGGGTGATTATGTTTACAATAACGTGGTGGTCAATCCGGGTGAACAGGCGATCACCGTGAACACACGCGCCACACCGCTCGCAACCGACATCGTACCAACCGGCTTCTTAGGTGGTGTGTATGTGATCAACAATACATTCGTCAACGTTGGGACAAAAGGGGTGATCGAAGAATTTATCAACAACGCGCCCGGCAACGTGTTATATAATAACCTCATTGTAGCATCAGCTGCCACTTGGGACAAAACGTATACCTACACTGATTGGAAGAAGGGTAATAATATCGTGGTGCCCATTTTGGCCAATGCAAAATTTGTAGACCCATCGATTGATGACTATCGCTTGCAGAGCGGTTCGCCCGCGATTAATGCAGGAAAAGACGTGGCATCTTTCGGTGTCACGTTCGATTCGGACAACAATGCACGTCCTGGTGGAGGACTCTGGGATGCGGGCGCATTCGAGTTAAGTGGAAATCAAAAGCCATCCGTGTCGGTAGGAGCCAATCAAACACTCACACTACCCACCAACAGTACAACAATTGTGGGTACTGCATCCGACCCCGATGGCACCATCGCTTCAGTGCTTTGGACCAAACAAAGCGGTCCTGCCGCTACCCTTGCCAACGAAACAACCAACACGGTGTCGCTCTCTGGGCTGGTGGCTGGTACGTACATCTTTCGATTTACTGCAACTGATAACCTTGGAGGTACCGACTTTCGTGATGTCACGATCACTGTAAACGCAGCAGCCGTGAATCAACCGCCTGTCGCCAATGCAGGCGGAAACAAGACTATTACACTTCCGACCAACAGCACGGTCTTAACAGGTTCGGGCACTGACCCCGATGGCACCGTGGTGTCCTACGCGTGGACGAAGATTACCGCGCTGGCGGCAACAATGGCGGGAGCGAATACAAATACACTCACCTTGACGGCGCTGGTGCAAGGTACGCACACCTTCCGCCTCACGGTAACAGATGATAAAGGGAGCACTGCATTTCAAGATGCAAACGTCGTGGTGAATCCCGCAGCCGTAAACCAAGTTCCAACCGTAAGCGCGGGTGGAAACAAGACCATTCAACTTCCAACCAACACCGTCAACCTTTCGGGAACAGCAAACGACCCAGACGGAACCATCGCCACATACGCGTGGACCAAGATGAGTGGAGGTGCTGCCACGCTCGTGAACGGATCGACACCAACCTTAACAGTGAACGGCTTAGTGGCAGGTACTTACGTGTTTCGCTTAACCGTGACCGACAACCTGGGAGCGACGGCATTTTCTGAAGCTACCGTGTTGGTCAGCGCTGCGAACGTGGCACCGACTGCCGAAGCAGGTCCTGTGGTGAATCTCCAGCTTCCGACCAGCACTGCATCGCTGGCAGGTTCTGGGTCCGATCCCGACGGTTCAATTGCATCGTACGCGTGGATTAAAGTAAGTGGCCCTGCTAGCGGAACTTTAGCCAATGTCAACACGCCGACACTCGCGCTCTCGGGCCTCGTGTCGGGCACATACACCTTTCGCCTCACGGTGACGGATAATCAGGGTGCAACTGGGAGCGATGAAACAACCGTCGTGGTGAACCCTGCCAATATTGCACCTACCGCGAATGCGGGACCACCGGTCACCCTGATACTCCCGACCGACAATGTAAATATCACCGGTACAGGCACCGATCCCGATGGTACCATTGCTTCATACGCTTGGGTAAAACAATCGGGCCCCGCTGCAACAATTGCCGGAGCGAACACTCAAACACTGATCTTAACTGCACTTGTTGAAGGGACGTATGTGTTTCGATTGACCGTAACGGATAATGCTGGCGCAACTGGGGCAGCCACTGTGAATATCGTCGTGTTCCCGAATTCCACGAACAAGATCCCGACGGTATCAGCAGGAGCAGATCAAACATTAACACTCCCAACCAATTCTGCCACGCTTACCGCGACAGCTGCAGACCAAGATGGAACAATCGCCTCTTACCTATGGGAGAAAGTGAGCGGGCCCGCTGCGACACTAGCCGGAAGTACCACACAAACTTTGAACGTGACAGCGATGGTCGCCGGAACTTACTTGTTCCGCGTAACAGTAGCGGACAATCTGGGAGCAACCGCCAGCGACGAAGTGAACGTCGTGGTGTCGAGTTCAAACCAACCGCCAGTGGTTAGCAGTGGAGGCAACAAAACAATAGTACTCCCGACCAACTCGGTATCCCTCACGGCCACGGCGAGTGATCCGGATGGAACGATCGCTAGCTACTTGTGGTCACTCGATTCAGGACCAAGCAGCGTACCGCTCACGGGCACCACCACGCCCACCGTAAATGCGTCGAGCATGGTGGCGGGCGTATACGTGTTTAGGATTGTGGTGACCGACAATAGCGGAGCAACAGCTGCTGCGACCGCTGTCGTGACAGTACAAGCAGGCGCCAACGTGAACCCGGTTGCCGATGCTGGCCCCGACGTAACGCTCTTCCTCCCAACCAACACGCTCAATATTGTTGGTAAAGGAACCGATGCGGATGGAACCATCGCGTCGTACACTTGGACACAAACTTCTGGACCAAGTGTAACTGTTTCAAATAACACCAATGCAACGGTGACCCTAAGCAATATGGTCGCCGGTGTTTACGGGTTCCGACTCACCGTCACCGATAATTTGGGTGCTATTGGTATCGACGATGTGATAGTCACCGTCAATCCGGCTGTGACAAACCAACCTCCGGTAGCGAGTGCAGGTCCAAACATCGCCCTCACCTTGCCAGTGAACAGCACCAACCTGATCGGTTCCGGTTCCGACCCAGATGGTACCATCGCGAGTTACTCGTGGACAAAAGTGAGTGGACCCACCGTAGTTCTCACCAATGCGACCACAGCCGTTCTTTCCATCACGAGTCTCCTGGAAGGTATCTACGTGTTTCGCTTAACTGTCACTGACAACGCCGGTGCAACGGGATCGGCGACAACGCAGGTCACCGTGTTGCCAGCAAGCGTGAACCAGTCTCCGACCGTGAGCGCAGGAACTAACTTTAACGTTGCACTTCCTAATAACTCAGCAAACATTCAAGCCAACGCCGCAGATCCCGATGGCACGATTGCGTCGTACGCGTGGACGAAGCAACTTGGTCCCACTGCAACACTATCCGGCGAAACCACGGCCACATTGTTCTTAACCGACCTCGTGGCGGGTCAGTACGTGTTTCGAATCACGGTAGTGGATGATAAGGGAGCCTCCGCTTTCGACGAAGTGACTGTGAACGTATTGCCAGTTGGCGCAAACCAACCTCCTGTGGTGAGTGCCGGAGCAGATAAAATCTTGTTTCAACCCACGTCTTCGACAAACTTATCAGGTTCAGCATCCGATGCCGATGGATCCATCGCTTCTTACTTGTGGGCCAAGATTAGTGGACCCGCCGCCACTTTGGCCAACCAAACAACAGCAACGCTGAGTCTGTCGGGGCTTGTACCCGGTCAATATACTTTTAGGCTTACCGCCACCGATAATTCTGGTGCAACTGCGTTTGCCGAAGCGAAGGTGACCGTGTTTGCAGGGAATGTGAACCAAGCGCCCATCGCAAATGCGGGAGCAAACAAAACGATCGTCGCTCCGGTGACGAGCACCACACTTTCAGGTTCAGGCTTTGACCCCGACGGTTCCGTGACCGCCTACAGTTGGACGCAGAAATCTGGCGCTGCCGCCACCATCAGCAACACCGATACACCCACACTTCAAGTCGATGGATTGGCTGTGGGTGTCTATACCTTTCAGTTAACTGTGACTGATGACAAGGGTGTCAATGGTTCAGATGTAGTCACCGTCACCGTTGTTCCTGTTGGCACCAACCAGCCTCCCGTAGCAAATGCGGGCTTCGACCAGAACATTACGCTTCCAACAAACTCGATCGACATCCAAGGTTCAGGCACTGATGCCGACGGAACCATCGCTTCATATGCGTGGGTGAAGAAATCGGGACCTGCCTCCGGAACATTGGCAGGGACGAGTACTTCGAAGTTGTCGGTGACTGGAATGGTGGCAGGTACCTATATTTTCACTTTAACAGTGACGGATGATAAGGGAGCAACTAACTCAAATGACGTAACCGTAACGGTGCTGCCGGGCGGTGTGAATAAGAACCCGATCGTCAATGCAGGTGCCGACAAGTTCATTCGACTACCAGCGACCACGGTTTCGATCACTGCCTCAGCGTCGGATCCGGATGGAACCATCGCCTCGTTCTTGTGGACACAACAAGGTGGCGTTGCCGCCACGCTCGGTGCAGTAAATGGAGCGACGCTCAATGCGAGCGGCCTCGCACTAGGTGTATACATTTTCCGGATCGAAGTAACGGACAATTCAGGAGCCTCATCGTCTGATGACGTGGTGGTGACCGTGCTGCCCGCCGGAACCAACCAACCACCTGTGGTGTTGGCGGGGGTCTCTAAGATCATTTCACTCCCCACGACGAGCACCGCATTGAACGGATCTGCCTCCGATGCCGATGGGTCGATTGCAAGCTTAGTTTGGTCTCAAACTGCAGGTGCGGCCGGTCCTACGCTGTCTGGTGTGAGCACCACTACTTTGAATGTTACTGGATTAACAACAGGCACTTATACCTTTAGGTTGACGGCCACCGACAACGAAGGTGCAACCGCATTTAGCGATGCCAACGTGGAGGTAAAACCTGCGCACGCTAACCCAGTGGTACTGGCTGGTAATGACACCACGCTTGTTCTACCAAATAACTTCATTTCACTCGAAGGCTCGGCCACCGCTCAAGACGGCTTCATTATCGCCGACTACGTGTGGGAGCAAGTGGATGGACCGCCGACCGACCTCGTGGGAGAGTATCCAAAGGTATCGCTCACGGATATGTTGACAGGTACGTATACGTTCCGACTCACCGCTACGGATAATTTTGGAGCCTCGGGTTCCGACGACATTGTCGTGACAGTCGTGGAAGGTAAGTCCAATCCGATCGGTGCTTCGATTGCATTTACACCGAATGGTGACTTGGTGAACGACGTATGGACGATCAAGAACACGAACATGGTGCAAGGTTGTCCGCTCAGCATCTTCAACAACCTTGGTAAGAAAGTGTACGAAACAGACGAGTACAACAACGATTGGAACGGAAGCACGACAACTGGGCAGAAGGTGCTGGATGGCGACTACTATTTCGTATTTCAATGTTCCAATAGCAAGACGTATTCGGGAGCAATAAGGCTCGTCCGATAACTACACCCATATAACCGAACGCCCAGGAATGAAATTGATTTTACCCAAACACCTCCTTCTCGCCACCCTGCTTGTTGCGTTGATGCCGCTCGTAGGTTGGTCGCAGAACCCTATCATCTACAGCCAGTACTACCTGAACCCGTACCAGTTCAATCCGTCGTACGTAGCGCACAGCGGACAATACGAGGCAAACTTGATGTATCGAAAGCAGTGGATGGGGATCGAGAACGCGCCAGAAGCTGCGGCACTCAATTTACAGGCGCCACTCGGTCGAAGCGTTTCGGTAGGACTCATCGCGTCGAGCAGCAAAACAATTTTGCTTCGTAACACCGTGGTAAGTGCCACCATTGGCTATCGAGTGCGACTTGGGTATTATCATCACCTGAACTTCGGATTGTCGGGCGGCATCGGTTTGAACAACTTCAACATGGATGCAGTCGCCGCATCGAACGACCCCACGTTACTTAACATCTTGCAAAAGAACACGTACGTGGTCAACCAGTTTGGAGTGAACTACACGTACCGCAACTTCAATATTGGATTTGCGCTACCCGAGTTGCTCGATACGAAACCTAACAGCACCGAGAGCTTTCAGCCAATCAAGTTCAGTCCCTTTCACGAGAAGTTCGCGTCCGCTTCGTATACCGCCAACATCACACGCGATGTGCAGATTTCACCGGTGGTGATTTTCCGATCGACCAACGATAAGGACTTTCAGATCGAAGGAATGGTGACCGCTAGCTACAAAAACGTGTTTTGGTTGGGCGGTGGCTACCGCGACGGCTACGGCGTGACGGCTTACATCGGATTCCGCGCAGCTAACCTTTTAAGGATTGGCTATGCGTACGACCGTCCTTTGGGTAAGCTGTCGCAAGCGACGACCGGATCGCATGAAATTTTTGCGGGTACACGCTTCGGCGATCGCGATCGAGAGGAAGAGTATTTCGCAGCCAAGAAGCAAAAAGATTCACTTGCCCAAGTAGCAAAACTCGAAAAGGAACGCAAGAAAGAAGAACAACCTCCCGTAGTGGCAGAACAGCCCAAAGAAGAACCACCCGTGGTGAAAGAGCCTGAAGTTGTAAAGGAAGAGCCAGTCGTGGTACAGAATGAGCCGGTCAAAGTTGAGCCTCAACCAGAACCCGTCAAAGAGGAGCCTGCCATCGTGAAAACCGAGCCAGTGGTAGAACCAAAGACCGAAACCAAAGAGGCAGATCCATCCGAACTGAAGGGATACTATGTGGTCGTGGGCGCGTACCGCAGTCATGAAAATGCGAAGAAGCAAGTCCGGACTTTACGCGACGAATCCATGTTCCCCGAAATCCTCTACGTGCTGAAGCGGAACTTCTATTACGTCTACTTGTACCATACCAACGACCGGAAGAAGGCGCTCAACGAGCTCAAGAAGGTTCGCAATAAATACGAGCGTGCATGGCTGTGGGCACCAGTGGAGGAAGAGAAACCGAATGATTCGGGTAACTAGTCTAGTCTTCGTACCAGCTAATCTCTAACGCATTCAGGGGGCAAATGCCTCCACCGAGCGTGTCGATCACATCAATTTGAATGATCGATGCGCTCGGACTTTTTCCAGTCCATGTCAGTACCTGGCTCACGTTGTTGGTGACATCCAAGATTTGTTTCTGTTCTCCAGCCACCGCGATGGTCATCGAGTTCTTTCCATCCGCACCTGTGGCCGTGGTGCTGCCGATCATTCTAAAAGAATATGTCTTCGTGTTATCTAGTTGTGTGATGGCGAAACTGCGTGTTTGGCCTTGCACCGGTCCGGGCACGTACCAGTAGTCACGCAGTGCGTTGTCTGGAAAGGCTCCTGAGTTCAAACCGGTTACTTTCCCAAGAGGTTGGGGCGACAAAGGCGTCACGATCACGAGCGCCATGTTGGTAATCACACCATCGGAACGTACGAGGTTGGCGAAGGTAACACCTGCGTTCGGTGTATCGGTGTAGGCATGGTTCCACTGTTCTGGAACGGTGCCCGTCACCAACGGTGCCGAAGCCCCACCGAACGAGATAAATGCTTTGCGCAACGTTGGCTCGTTGTCTGTGATGGTGAGCACATACGTGAGGAGCGTTCCCAGTCGCACGACACCCGTGGTCCCGGTGATGGTGAACGTGATCACTCGGTCAGGATTGTCGATGAGGTCATCTACCGGAGTGATCTGAAACTGTGCATACGTGGCACCTTTAGCCACAGCTATTGAAATATTACTTGCGATGGCGGGAGGAGAGGTGCTATAGTGCGTACCATAAGTAGCAGTGGGGCTCGAGGCGTTGATCTGGATAGTGCCGTCACCGGAAGCGGGAATGTTCAACGGAAGTTGGACGAAGATTGGAGCGGAAGTTTCGGAGATGGTCACGGCAGCTTCGCCGAGGTTGACGAGCGAAGGGCTCTCGTCTTCGTGGATCGTGAGCGTGAGGCGCGTAGGTGTTCCAGCTTTGATGGCACCCGTGGCTCCCGTGATCTCGAATACATATACATAGTCGGCGTGGAAGAAGTCGTCGTCTTTAGGAACGACGGTGAAACTAGTGCTCGTCGAGTTTGCCGTGACTGGTAGCGTGATCGTATTACCACTCGCGGTGGGAATGCTCGAAATGCTTCCGGCGGGCGCGTTGTTCGACGCGAAAGTGACGGTGATGGTGCCGGCGCCTTTCGTGGTGGCAGAGAACGGAAGTTGGACCGTGATCCCACTGGTTTCGTTTTCACCGACAGTTGCAGTTGTCACCGCGAACCCAACGGTGGCGATGCTCTCATCTTCTTGGATGGTGAGCGTCATCGCGTTGATTGAGCCCACGTTGTAACCGCTGGGAGGGATTCCTATCGTAAAAGTGACTGTCTTATCCCCTTCGTACACATCGTTGTTGACCGACGCGAGGGTGAACACGCCTGAGGAAGCGCCGACGGGAAGATCGACGGTAAATTTTCCTGAACTGCCGGAAGGGGTGGTGTTGAAATCGGACGTGTACTGCGCCGATCCGCCGAGAGTAATTGGGATGGAAACCGCTTCTTGGGTTGGGGCCGAGAGCGTAACGGTGATGTTGACCTGAGCGCCTTCGACGATGGTTTGTGTGGCGGTGGCAAACTGGACCACGACGGGTGGGGCGGGTTCCTTTTCGCCTTTTTTACATGATTCTACGGAAAATGCGAGCGCCAACACGGCGATTGCGAGGACCTGACGAGCACGCGACCTCTTCATTTTTTGGGAGTCTTTAAGGATTGTGGGAGCCTGGGTGGGCTAGTCGCAGGAGCCGTCTTTAATATCGCAAACGATAACGCCTGTAACCACTTTGAGGTATGGTGAAAATCAATATTTCTAACGGGTGTGCCTTAAATGAGACCAAATGGCCAATTCTGGAGCCCAATAAGGGGCAAACCGGCACTTTTTAGGGCTATTTTCGATGTAAGATTTTAAGCGAAAATTAAGAAGTTCGTGAGTGACTGCGGACCCTCTTAAATCGAGTAAATTGCGGTTACTATCAATGGTTTGGCGGTATTAGTGCAAGTTGGGCCGCCTCCCTCGGTAGCCTGGCTTTAATCTAAAACTTACATGTCTAAGTGGCTTTTCTCTGTCCTGCTCGCGGTGGGTGTGTCGTTTGCCCACGCCCAATCGGTGACAACAACCTATTCTATTCAGTGGTCACACCGAGAAGTCAATCCAGGAATTGACAATTGCCCGAATCCTCCTAACTGTCAAAGTCACTCCTATAATTCTTGGGACGTAGGTCCTGTGACGGGCAATTTCAAAGACGGCAACTACACGAAGACAACTGTTGACGGACTCGGAAATACGGTATACAACGAGTTCATGAACTTCCGGGCAATCTTCCCTCCCGGTTACAGCGTGAACAATGCCAGCAAGTATCCGATGATCATCATGCTCCACGGTGCGGGTGAAGGTGGTCGTATTTGGTCCGGTAATTTCAACTTCGGACCCAACGATGTCGGTTATGACAACAACGGAAAGAACATCACGCACGGCGGGCAAGAGCACCACTGGGCAGTTTTTGGAACAAAGCCTCCTGGATCGAGCGTCACTGTGCCTGGCACATGGCCGGGTATTGTGATCTGGCCGCAAGTGAACTATAACGGCGCTTGGGAAAGCGGTTGGCAGAACGGTGACCTCAGTGATAACAACCGGATGGCGGCCACGCTAGTTGAGTATTTCATCACCAACTTGAATGTGGATCCGGATCGTGTCGTGATTCACGGTCTTTCGAATGGAGCGCAGGGTGTGTGGGACTTGGTGTCCAAGCGCCCTGATTTGTTTGCGGCAATGGCTCCCATGTCGGGAGTAGGAACAAACATGACGGCGCAAACCGATGTGCTCGTCACCACTCCAATCTGGATGTTCCAGGGGGGTGTTGATACAAACCCCAATCCTCAAGCGTCACTAGATTGGTATAATACCTTGGTGTCGAAAGGAGGAACACCGCTCAGAACGGTGTATCCAACACTTGGCCACGGGACTTGGCAAACTGCATACCGTGAACCGACATTCTTTTCTTGGTTGGCGTCAAAGTCGATCAAGAATATTTTCGTTTTTGGTGGGATTGCGAACGTGTGTCCCGGTGGGACGTTGAAGCTCGGGTTCACTGCAAATTTTCTTAGCTATCAATGGTTTTTGGATGGCAATCCGATTGACACGGATACCGATGGAGATCCATATGACCGGTATCTGAATGCGACCACCCCAGGAACCTATACCGTTCAGTATCAAAGATTCAATGGCGACTTCGCGATGTCGAACCCGCTGGTAGTGGGCGTGGGCTCCGGTGCTGATTACACACCGGTATTAACCAACAATGGCTCAACGAATTTGACGATTGACTTGAATGGAGGTGGAGGTATCGACAATAGAATTAACCTCTTTGCCCCGGCTGGCTTCAGTCAATATTTGTGGTTCAAAAATGGATCACCCTTTACTGCCCCTGGCCAACCGGGAAGTACGACAAGTACTAACACGATCCAGTTTTCAAACAATGTTGGCGTTGCTAGCGACGCAGGAAGTTACACCGTGAAAGTCCAACTTGCCTCTGGGTGTATCAGTCAGAGTTCAAATCCAATTGTTGTGAACTGGGTGGCAAGTCAACCAACTTCACCAAGACCTGCTCCCTCACCTGGACCTGGGATTCCTGACGGGCCAACGATGACGCCAGTATCCCCGACACAATTTGACTTGACGTGGCCCGACTACGCGAACGAGGTAGGCTGGGAAGTTTGGCGTTTGGGATTTTTCAGTTCGTCTCCTTCTTACAACTTCGAAAACTGGCAATTGATTGCTGCTCTTCCGGCAAATACAACTTCTTATAGTGATAAAGCTGCTCGGCCATCTCGTGGCTATCGTTACGTTGTTCGAGCTTTATTGGCAAACGGAAGTGCGATATTTTCAGGCGAACCATGGACTGTCCCCGCAACTCCCGCTGATGTAACACCCCCCACGGCACCCTCGGGCCTAGTCGCTACGGCAGTCGGAGAAACCAACATTACAATTTCTTGGAACGCCGCATCCGACAATGACTACGTAAACAAATATGAAGTTTACAATGGGTCTGCGCTCATGGGAACATTAACTGCAACGAATGAAGGAAAGACGCCCCCTGCAACGTTGACGCTGGCGATGACCAGCCTGCAACAAAACACAACATATCTGCTCAGCGTGCGCGCTGTCGACTACAGTGGAAATTACTCACCCTTTAGTACGGTATTGTCCGTTAGAACAATTGACTATCTGGGCACGACAAGTGGCAATAGCCTTGACTATAGGTACTTTACTTACACGGGTTCAGCGCCGGCCCTTACCACCTATGCCTCGTTCGACCAGCAGCCCACTACCATGGGCGTCACAGGATTTGGATCACCGTCTACCTTTAGCTTTGGAACATTTGCCCAACTCAACTTGGCGAATACTGCGGCCCCGGGTTCGACCACTACTTACATTGCGGCATACGAAGGCCTGATCGACATACAAGCCGCTGGCAGCTATTCATTCAGAACGACCTTGGCATCCACACTAGCCAATGGTGCAGCTTTGGTCATGATTGATGTGGATGGATCAGGTTATCAAACCATCGTTAACCAAACTTCCAACAATCCGACTTCCGTAATTGGAACGGCAACATTCGCCGCAATTGGTAAGTATCCGATCAAGATTCTTTATAGGAAGGGACACACGACCAATACTACCGTTTCAATTGCGCTTGCTTGGACAACGCCCTCGAATAGCACCTTTGCAAATATTCCAGTTGCGCGTCTGTATAGATTCGAAAGGACTTTCTACTTCTTGAAACCCGGCGCGACAAATCTAGCGTCGACAGCAAGTTGGCATGATCGATTTATTGGAACAGGTGGTGCCGACCCCACAAGCTTTGTGGGTGACAAGCGAACTTACGTGATCACCAACAATACAACCGCGGACTTGAATGCCACGTGGACAATTAGCGGATCTGGAACCAGGGTGATAGTTGGTAACGGCAGTGCGACAGCAGTTACTTTGAACATTAACAGTGGGGGATCAATTGCTGGAGTGCCTCTAGAGGGGGCCAGAAATTCGGTCATCAATGTGGCCTCAACAACGATCCCTCAATTCACGTCGCTTGACAAAACGTCTACCGTCAACTTCAACGTCGCAGGGTCAGTGGCAATTCCAAACGCAACATTTGGAAATCTAAGCCTCAATAGCGCATCAACCTACACCTTCCCGATGAATACGACCTTGGTTCAAGGCAACTTGACAGTTGCGAACGGTGCAACTACGTCGGGTGTGAGTACCAACTTGTCTACGTTGAATGTCGGTGGAAACTTGACGTTCAACAACGCGTCGGGGAACCCGCTGCCCGCCACTCAAGCCAATCAATATGCGCTGGTGTTTACAGGCGGCACCACACACAATCTTTCGTTCACCACTCCAGTTGATATCAGCTTGTTTAGCTTGGCAACGAACCCTGGTGATGTCGTGAACATTGTAAACGCGGGTACGCACACGTACACGTTCGGTTCCAATCAGGGAGGTGGTCTCTCGATCAACGGTACTTTTGATATCGGTAGCAACAACCTCGTCGTAACCGGTCGTGGTACCGTGAATGCAGGCATTGAGACTGGGGCAATCGCAGTAAATGGCGGTAACATCACGTTGAGTACAACCGCTACTCAAAACTCGAACTTGCAGTTCGACGCCGTGAACAATCTCGTCAACAACCTTTCTCTTTCGGTGCCATCAGGTTATTCCATTAACCTTCAAAACGCCACGAACGTCAAAAATCTCGTGACCGTTTCGAGTGGCACTGCCGCTTCAGGTTCGGGAAACCTGAACTTGCTCTCGGATGTAACGGGCACCGCTCGCATCGGCCCTCTTACGAATGGTGCAAGGATCTCCGGTTCGATTTCCGCACAACGATACATGGATGGCGAAGGAAGGATCTATCGTTACATATCGTCGCCGGTCAAAGGCGTGAAGGCAGCCGATCTTCAGGTATACTTCCCCATCTCAGGTAGTTTCACCGGCGCAAGCACCATTCCTGGTGTGCCGAATCCCGGCGCTTCCATGTTCTGGTATGCCGAACCGAACTACATGCCTTTCCCAGCGACTGGCGGTACGAATCAAGACACATTGCGCACCGGTCGCGGCTATACGGCCTTTATTCGTGAAGCGACAAACCCCACCACTTGGGAGGTGACAGGTGTTCCCAACCAAGGAAATATCTCTTACACACTGACCGGTGGCACCAATTCATCCAACGGATGGAACCTCATCGGAAACCCTTATCCCGCACCGATCGTCTGGACCGGAGGAAGTACTGGAGGGTGGACCATGAACGGTGTGAATGTCACGGTATCGGTGCGCGAGAACTTCGGCACCCAGTACCAATGGCGCACTTGGAATGGTACCGCCGGAAACTTGACCGGTGGGGTGATCGCTCCGGGACAAGCTTTCTGGGTTCAAGCAAGTACCGCGACCCCGACGTTAACCGTTGGCGAGACAGCAAAGCAAACGACAGATGGTGCTTTCTATCGTACGGGACCACCCGCAGATGTGATTTCGATCAAAATGAGAAATGCGACGCTATCTGATGATGCTTACATCCAACTAGACCGCCGCACTACACCAGCGTTTGAGATCGGATACGACGCGATCAAACAAGCGAATAGCTTCTTTAGCCTCTCGACATTGACGTCCGACAACCAACCGGTAGCGATCAACATGACGACGAGTGGAAATTGCTCGCAGGAAATCAAGTTGCGAATTACCAACGCGGCTGTCGGCAGCTATTCACTCGACTTGTCTGGCGCGACTAGCCTGACATCGGGCGAGACCGTTGTGTTTACCGATGCATTTACCAACACAACCGTCACCTTAACTGGTGACTATACACACAACTTCAGTATCACCGCCGACGCTGCGTCGAAAGCCGACGGCCGTTTCAAGATCTCGCTCACCAAACCGAGCGTCGACTTGAATAAGTCACTCGCAACCGAAGCAGCATGTAACCAGAACGATCCTACGATCCTTGTTCAGAACTCTCAACCTGGTGTGGACTACACCGCCTACCTCAACGGTACGGCAGTGTCGCAACCTGCAGTGGGCAACGGTGGTACGCTCTCGATCGCTGTGGATCATACTAAGTTGGCGATCGGCAAAACCGAGCTGAAGGTGAAAGCCGGTTTCTTGAGTTGTTCTCAAGACTTCGTGCCTGCCACCATCTTGGTGCGCCGCGACTCGATTCAAGTACCGACCATCACCATGAACAACGGCGTGCTTTCTGCGAGCCTCGATAATGTTCAATACCAATGGTTCAAAGACAACGTGCTGATCGACAATGCCACTAGCAAACAGTATACACCAGACGGAACCGGCGTGTTCACAGTGCAAACAACGTCGTTGAGCTGCGACGTGACATCTGGACCGTTTGCACGCAAGCCATTGTCTCTCGACTTGATCACGTCTTCCGACGCGGTATGTAATGGCGATGCCATCATCAACATCCCATACTCGCAAAACGAGGTTCTCTATACGGCGTATGTAAACGACATCGCGGTGTCGCAACCAGCAACTGGAAACGGAGCCGGTATTTCCATGACACTCGACCCTGCACTTTTTGGAACAGGGGAGAAGCAAGTCGTGATCAAGGCGAAGTTCCCGAACGACATCGCTCAGTCTCTAAACAAGACTGTAACGGTGAGTCGCTCGGTGTTGCCGGATCCAACAGTGCTCGTCGATGGAACGAATTTGGTGGCCAGCCAAGCCGGAACGTCATACAAGTGGTTCTTCAATGGAGTGGAAATTGCGGATGCCACCACCAAGGTGATCAAAGCCGGAAGTGAAGGGAAGTACACCGTACAGATCACATCCGGAACTTGCGTGAAGTCTTCACCTGACCTCGCGTTAAGTTTCACCGTGAGACTTGATCAGAATTTGACCGCGGTGTCCAGTTGCGACAGTGCCAATCCTGAAATTCGAATCGCAGATTCTCAACCCGGCGTTCAATACACCGCGATGTATAATTCGACCGCAGTGTCTTCTACTGTAGTCGGAACAGGCTCGGAAATCGTCCTGACACTCGACAATTCAACACTCGGCATTGGTGAGAAGAACATCAGCGTGCAAGCTGGCTTTGCGAACAACACGCAATATTTCTTCCCGACGAGCGTGAAAGTACGCCACGATGTGCTTCCTCAACCGAAGATTGCCATCAACGCGGGTGTGCTCTCCGCCGATGTGGCAGATGCCCAGTACGCTTGGTTCCTCAACGGTGCCTTGATCCCGGCTGCTACCAACAAGGATTATCAACCGACTGAATCAGGATCGTACACCGTCGTCGTGACCAGTGGAAGCTGTACGAAAACTTCCGCACCGGTCGACTACGCCGTGACGGCCATCGAGGACGATCCATCGTACGTGAATTACTCGCCCAACCCGACACGGGATCGGTTGGTGGTCACCACAGGAATTGCACTCGATCTGTCGCGCGTTAAAATGATGTCAACACTCGGTCAGGGGATTGGAATTGAGATGCGCCGCCTCTCTGAACGGAGCGCCGAGCTCAACTTGAGCGACTTGTCTGCAGGTCTCTACTTGCTCCAAGTCAACGGCAAGACCTATCGCATCGTGAAAGAATAGGACTTAAAATAGTATGCAGGTTTGAAGGGCGCTCCATTTTTGGAACGCCCTTCTTTTTTACCGTATTTTTACCATGATGAAGAAACTACTCCGCTTTTTGATCGGTGCGTCGATCGCCGGCATCGTCGTGGTGACGATCGCGTATTTTGTTACCAATACCCTCGAAGAGAACCGCGAACTCAACGATGAGGCACGCAAGCAAGCACCCGGAAAGTTTGTTCCACTTTCGAATGGACTCACCCATTATGTGGAGCTCGGACCCAGCGATGGCGAACCCGTGCTGCTCGTCCACGGCGGCGGAATCACCGGCATGGAAGTTTGGAAATTCAACGCCCAATTCCTCGCAGACCACGGTAAACGTGTACTTATGTACGATCTCTATGGTCGGGGTTATACCGACCGGCTAGCAGGTGAATACACACCCGAAGTGATGGTCCAACAAATGGAGGAAATGATGGATCATGTCAAGTTCCCGGACACAATCGACATCGTCAGTATGTCGATGGGGAGCATGATCGCGTTAGAGTACGCTACACTCCAAAAGCGAAAGGTACGGACTATGGTTTTCCTCGATCCTTATGCCACCGGTGACTATCGTCCTAACAAGCTGCTCACTATCCCGGTGGTGTCGTCGATGCTGATGACGTTTTATTGGTATCCCAATGCCGTCGAGAACCAGCGAAAGGAGTTCGTCAATCAACCGCTCTTCGAAACGTATGCCGAGCGTCTTCGATATTTCATGTCATTCGAAGGATACAAGCACACCAATTACTCGACATGGATGCACACTTTGAACCAACCGCGAATGGAGTTGATGCGACAACTGCCTCCGAACCGGGTGTTGCTGTTGTATGGTGCCAACGACCCCTATTTTTCACGCGGCATTCTCGATCTTTTCAACCAGGTATATCCCACGTTGAGCGCTGCCGAAATTCCTGAGGCAGGTCACATGCCCCACTATGAAAAACCCGAAGAGGTGAATCTAATGCTCAACGAATTCTTGAATTGATTTGTCGTTTACCACAATTCTAAATTCGAGAATCCTCAATTCTTAATTTTCAAAATGTTCCAAAACCGTTCAGCGCGGTTTTGCCAGTTGTTGTCGGCAACAAATCGGATCCTCGCCTCTGCTTTTTCCCGCGAATCGGTCTTGATCGCTTCGTTGATCGCTTCTGTGAATTTTTCGGGAGTGTCTGCCACGGAAATCACCGATGCGAAGTCACGGATGTCTTCCGAAAAGGAAGTGGACACGACGGGCTTCCCGGCAGCAAGGTACTCGTTCACCTTCAGCGGATAGATGCTCCGCGTCAACTGGTTGTGCTTGAATGGAATGATCGCACACTGGGAGTATTGAAGATATGCCGGCAACTCTTCTAGCTTCTTGCCTCCCGTGAACAAGATGTTGGGGTGTTCTCGCAGCTTATTCAACAGCTCGGCATCGATCGACCAGGGCCCAACCATCAAGAATACCTTGTCTCGATTTCCTTCAAGCAACGCTTTCAGAAGCCCGAAGTCGGTCCGATGCTCGATGTGGCCCATGAACAGGACGATCGGTTTGTCGATTCCTTCAATTTCTTTTGGCCGGTCGAATTCTTGCGTGTAGGCAGTTTGGAACAACGCCACGTCTGCTGCATTCGGGAGCAAGAACACGTTTTTAGAATACTTGCTTTGAATGGATCGCAGTTCGCGCGAAGTGACCAGCGTCAAGTCGGCTTTTTCGACAGCTTTTCGCTCGAGTGCCGGACCATGTTTACGAATGTGGACCGATTGACTGATGTCATCCACCGACATGTAGATGTTCACCTTCGGTTTGAAGTCCTTCGGTAGGTGCTGAAGGTAGAATGGATTGAACGCGTTGAAGAGAATGAATTCCTTGATGTCGAAGTCGCGCAATAGTTTGCGGAGCATACCCCATAGTAGTCTGTCGTTCAGCCACGCCAACCCTTGATAGAAGGGTGAGCCTGCCGGGATAAAGTTGATCGGGAGTGTGAGAGGAGGAGTGATGGCCGTCAACCTTCCTTTATCCGAAAGGATCACGTCGGTGTACGTGTTCTTTCTTCTTATGAGAGCGCTTTTTCGTTTCTGAATCTCCGGTGTCTTATAACGCGAGATGAAATACTTGAGGGTGATAGGATTGTCGATGTAGAAGACGCGATGGTCTTTCGCAAACTCTTTCGCTAGGCTCCAGTACGTGGAGGAGTAGCGTTGGTCCCAGCGTCCGATGGCAAACATGATGATGTCCATGTCACCGGAATGGTTTAAAGTGTTTTTCTGTTGCTAGCTCCAGCATGGGTAGGTCGCCTTTCGAGTCCCCGTACGCCACGACGGTGGTGTAATTCGAAAGTTCGATGGCTTGCCGAATTCTGTTCACTTTTTCGACCCCATTGCAATTGTGCCCCTCAATTTTCCCTGTGATCGTTCCGTGATCGACCACAAGTTTCGTGGCGATCACCTCGCACCCCACCGTTTCCGCCCATGGCTTGATCCAATTTTCCGGCGATGCCGATACGATCACCATCCGAGCGCCTTCACTTTTTCCTTTCTGAATTTCTTGTTTCGCTCCTTCGCGGATGAGGTGAGGGATGACCTCACTGGCAAACCGGTGACACAAGTCGTTGAATCGATCCGCGGTCATGCCTCCGAAGTAGTGTGCAAGGAAATTTTCCTTCGCATTTTGAGCGGCCAACCATCCCATCCGTTCAAAGACCAGCATCGGTGATAGCCACGCGAGCCCGAGATAGTGGCGACCAGCACCCAAGCTATATTTCGTGAATTCAAAAAGCGTGTCCCGCGTGGTGAGGGTTCCGTCGAAGTCGAAGAGGATGAGTTTTGCCATCACATCTTGAGTCGTTTGAAAAGGAACTCGGGGACGGACTTGATGATGGTCATGATCCAAAACCATTTGAAGTCGACGTACACAGAATTCTTTCTCTTGCGAATCGCACCTAACACGATCGACGCAGCGCGCGCTGGTTCCGTCGTCAATGGTTTTGGCAATGGTAAGCCCGCCGTCATGCGTGTATTCATAAACCCAGGTAACACCGTGACGACGTGAACTCCTTTATGGTAGAGACTATTCCTCAATCCCGACAGGTAAGCAGTAAAGCCAGCTTTGGCACTGCCATAGATATAGTTGCTTTGACGCCCACGCTCGCCGGCTACCGAGCTGAAACCGGTGATGGTCCCTGTGCCTTTATCTCCATACACACGCGCGGCCACATTGAGAATGGAAACGGCGCCGGTGTAATTTGACTCGATGATCGATTGTGCTTCGGTCCAATCTGTTTCAGCTACTCCTTGCTCGCCAAGATATCCGAACAGGCAAACGGTGTGTTCTGGCAAGTATGGGAGTGACAAAATCCAAGATGCGTGTCCCTTAAAATCTCGAGCATTGAATGACACAATATCAAGAGTGCCGCCCCCGCTAAACTCGTTTGTCGCACGTTTCACCGCTTCCGTGTCCCGGGCAGCAAGGATTGCACGTTTACCGCTCGCTTTGATGACGCGGGCCATCGCCAATGCTACATCTGACGTCGCACCTAACAAAAGGTAAGAATCTCTCACTACGTCGCTTGGGAAGTACACATCGTTGCCAGCTTCCGGACCTTCGGCAATGTGCAGCCGTTTCGACAAAGCCGACGCAAACTTATTTTTGGGGTCAAACTTTCGGATCGCATCGCGAAACTGCAACGACTTGGAATAGCCTTTCCAATACACTTCCGGTTTCATGCGCGCATCTTTCACGAGATAGATGCGACCTCCGAGTTCAATGATTTTCTTATCGAGTCCATCCAGGAATTGGAAGATGCCAGGCGTCACTGGGAAGTCCAGCGCGAGGGTCAAACCTGGGATTGGAAATGAGATGGTATGGTCGCCGGGTCCCATCGCCTTCAGTACCGAAAGAAACGAAGACTGGCCGTGTTTGCTAATCGCATCAAGAATGATTCGAAGTCCCTCCGTCGCGGTTTCGAACGGTAGCACAAATTGATACTGGAGAAATCCGCGCTTGCCGTACATCTTGTTCCAGTCGCGTGCGAAGTCGAGCGGGTAGAAATACGGATCGTAGTGAACGATGCTCTACGAACGAAGGGAAGTTGAAGGGTACGCGAAGCTTTGGCGCGTTGTGGGTTTTCAGCTTCTGGTTGGCCTTGACCTCGGCGGCAGTTGCATGTTCGCCGAGCATGAGCACTCCACGCCCGAGATCCTTGCCGCGTGCGAGTGTATCGATCCACGCAACCGAGTAAGTGGCCGACTGGAATTCGCGAATGCGTGCGATCATCTCGTCGAGGCCACCAATTATTATATTCTTTTGACGGATGTACGATGTTTCGATTGGCTTAAGCCGGAACTGGGCGATCAGCACGACGCCGGCAAGTCCTAGTCCACCACAAATGGTGTCGAATAATTCCGCATCGGACTGCCGATCGATTTTTTTGACAGTGCCGTCGGCGAGCATCACTTCCATCCAGTTGACGTATTGGCAAAAAGCGCCTTCTGCATGATGATTCTTTCCGTGCACGTCGCCGCCGATTGCGCCACCCAGCGTGATGAATTTTGTTCCGGGCGTAACTGGCACGAACCAGCCTTTCGGAACGATTACTTGTAGGATCTCGTCGAGCGTGGCGCCAGCTTCAGCTGTGAGTGTGCCGTTTTGCTCATCGAATGAAATGATTTTCTTGAAGCGACCCGTCGAGACGATCTGTTTCCCAAGAGACGCATCGCCATAAGAAAGTCCCGTTCCGCGCACGGCGTACGAGCCCTCATTCGACAAACGTTGCGATAGATCGTTGACGCCTTCGAAAGCCTTGATGTCGGCTTCTACCGTCGGGTAGTTTCCCCAATTTGAGACCTTTGTTTTCGACATGCGTGTCAAACAAAATAGATGAGGATCGCGAAGCAGAGTATCCATCCTGCTACGGTCACCTGGATAAAAGTATCGGTGAGGAAAATTTTGGTCGGGGAGCCACCTCTTTTCTCAACCATGGCAATCTGCAGGAATCGAACCACGCCTGCAAAGACGAACAATGATGTCATGTACACGTTCTTCGTATGAAGTCGATGCACGACATCTTCAGAAATGGTGTACATGATGTACGACACGATGATGATTCCAGAAAGCACTGAAAGGATCGTGTTGAGGAATTCGACCGTATAATTCTTAGAAGACTTTCGAAGGGGAACTTGGCTGTCCTGGTTGAGAACCAAGTCGTCGCGTCGTTTTGCCATTGCCAAAAAGAACGACAGAAGGAAAACCATGATGACAAGCCATTGTGAGATCTCGACGTGGGCTAACCAGCCGCCGGCCAATGTGCGGATGAGAAATCCGGACGAGACCATCAGTGTGTCAAGAATCGCAATGTTCTTAAGACCCAGCGAGTAGGAGAGATTGATGACCACATAGACGACCAATCCAAAGAAAAAGAGCAAGTCGAGATAGAATCCAAGCGCTAAGCCCGCCACCGCAAACACGGCCATTATTGCAAGCGCAGTAGAGGGTGCCACCTTGCCCGATGCTAGGGGTCGGTTTTTCTTGGTCGGATGCAGACGGTCGGTTTCCCGATCTCGGTAGTCGTTCAAAATGTACACTGCACTCGACACCAGGGAGAAGGCTATGAAGCCCAATCCGAGGGTCACAATCATGTCCCAATGGAGCAGGACACCTGCGAAAAATGCAGGTATAAAAATGAATGAGTTCTTCGACCAGTGATGAACACGCAGGAGGTATAGAAACCGCATTGGTAGATAAAATATCGGGCTTTTTCCGCTGAAAAAGGGGGTAAAAAAGCGATCTTTGACTGTCAAAGTTGGCTGAATCACATCATGAATAAAAGCACTTTCCTGAATTTAATTGAGCGCCCATTACCCCGCCGAGCAATCGATTTCGTGATCGTTTTTCCCTTTCTCGTCCTTCCTCTGCTCGTCCACCTTCCGTACCGGGTCAACATCTTCCTGTCGTGGGACGCATCGTACCGCCTGATGATCGGTCAGACGCCCTATTCTGATTTCGGTCTCCCCATGGGAATTGGATTCTGGCTCATCCCAACCCTGTTCTTCAAATTGTTTGGACCCACGTTTCTTACTTTGGTCAAAGCACAAGTATTTATCAATCTTTTGAGCGTTCTCGCGCTTCGTGGAATCCTCTACAACCTGTCGATTCGCCCACTTGTCGTGACGATGACTTTGTTGGTGTTCTGTCTCACGTACGTGATCTACAACTTCTGGCCGTGGTACAACCACTCCGTCATCGTGTACGAAATGATCGCGATTTATTTCGTCACGCTCTATGCCAAGTTGGAGACCAATTGGAAACAGTACGGTTCGCTATTGCTCGCAGGTTTTTTCACGTTTATCTCGCTGTACACCAAGCAAGATATGGGCGGGTTGTGTTTCATCATCTCCCTGTACTTGATCGCCTATGTGTCGTGGACCGAGAAAAAGTTCCTTCCACTGGTCGTGTATGTGGCTGCGTTTGCCATCACTGCGATCGCGCTGATCGTCCCTTTCCTCGACGATGGGTTTGGGTATTGGTTTAACCATGGACAACCTCCTCATAGCTCACGAATCAGCTTGGGGTTGTTGCTCGACATCTTATTGTCGTATGCGATCGTAGAAAAACTTTATGTGGTGGGAATCCTCGTAGGTGTATTGTTCACCGCGGGTTCCTTCAAGAACTTCTTTGAGAACAAGAACCAGTTTTTGGCAGTCTCCATCTTTGCTGCACTCATCCTTCAGTCGCTTGTGCAGCGCATGACCAGCCCGCTCCCGACGGACCACATGACCTATTACCACGCCTTTGGTTTCGCGGGTTTGTGCTTGTTCCTGCCTTGGGATAAATGGGCCAGCAAGTTTGTGTTCCTCGTGCTGATCGGTGGCGTCTTAATGGCCACCTATTCCGCCGGTTATGCAAAGTATGTGTCAGGCTTGTTCCCAGCGCCGAAGAGTGACGATGGCCAGGTGGTGGTTGCCTCCAAACCGTGGGTCGAGGGATACCTACCGACTTTCAAAAAAGTGATGGTACCCGAAGGCACCAACGAGGGTATCAAAAAGATCATGGCGCTTCCATTCTTAAAGAAGCCCGATCTGAAAGTCTTGAATATGTCCGAATTGACTTCTCTTGCGTACGAAATACCGTATACGCCCGACACGGGTACCCCGCTTTGGTTCCACATGGGGATTGGGATGTTCCAAAAGCAAGTTGATGAGATCAACCAACGCCTCCGCGACGGTTACTATGACGTGGTGCTATTTCAAAGCATTGAAAGTTTGCCCACATTTTACCCAGAAGCCATCGGTGCCGAGCTGCGACGCGACTATGTGAAATACGATCAGTTCATCGCACCGCGACGTCTCGAGGATTCTCAAATCGAAGTGTTCATTCGGCCCGACCTCGCCGCCCAATATCAACTGTCACCGGCCAGTGATCCGACCAATTGAGGTCGGTCCGAACTCGGTAGTTCGCGGAAGCCAAGTTTCGATCGTGAAGGACATGATCGATGCGCAAGGGAAAACCGTGAAAACTATACGTGCGCACATAACCTGCTCCAGACGAAAGAAATGCATCGTCGAGTACGGAGGTCAGATTGCGATAAGGATAACTCTGGGCAACTTCGTTTAGGTCGCCACACAGCACGACTGGATGAGGAGATGCTTCTAAGAACTTCCGGATCAACTTTGAATGCCAACTTCGGGCGCGAAGTGAGTTGCGAATCTTCGCAATGTTCTTGGTGAGCCCACTTCCGTTAAAGTCATAAGATACCAGGTGTACATTCACAATGCGAATGGTGTCTTCTCCGAACTTCACATCTAACCACATCAACCGGTTGTACGAATTGAATGCGAATTCCATTTTACCCTGATCGACGACCGGAAGTTTCGTGAGGATGGTGGGTCCCAGGAAATTTCCGTCCCGGGTAGTCTTCATCGACGTGTAAACTTGGTACCCATCTACTTGAATCGGCTCGAACTTAGGTTCAATCATCTCTTGTAGACAGATGACATCTAGGTTGCTTGAAGCAACCCAGTTTTGAAATTCGGATAGCAACGGTCTATAGCGGGTGCTGTCGCCGTAAAATTGGAATGCGTTGGTGTTGTAGGTCATTACCCGCATCGTTTGGCCAATCGGTTCGGGACCCACCCGAAACGAAAGGGACTTCGAAACTAAGGGAAGGGATAAAATCAAAACCGCCGTCGGCCCCCACGCCAGCGTTGATCGTCGCCTCCAGTGCCGGAGCGTCTGGAGGGCATTCCAGGGTACCACAAACGGGATGGCCAGGGCAAGAAAACCTGCCAGATACCACTCGTCGGGCGCGATCCACACCGAAGTCAGGCAAGCCAACGACAGGGCCAAGGAGGCGATGTAGAAGGTTCGGGACAGCGAAGTTGGGTAGTAACGAGTCATGGATTTGGTCGCAATATACCCATCGTGAGGCGTCCGTGGGTGGCATTAAAATATCCCCGGTAGAAGGGTAGAAAACCGCTATAATCCTCGAAAAACGTGATAATTTTGACGTTATGAGCCAACCTTCAGACATCCGCTTCGAATACGGAAAAACACAATTCATGACCAGCCCCCGAATGCGGAAAAGACCTGCGATCGGCAAGCTGATCTATAAAATCTTTGGTTACACGAGTGTTGGCAACTGGGCCCGGGCAAACGTGTTCATCGACCGCCTTAGACTACTGCCGTTGAACAACTTCAAAAAAATAATGGACCTCGGCGCCGGTCTCGGCGAGTTTACATTCATGATGGCAGAAGCAATGCCGAATACCCAGTTTACGGCACTGGAACCAGACCCCGAGAGAACAGTACTCCTTGACGAGGTGGTCGCCACGCGCAAGTATCCAAACGTAAAAGTATTCGCGGGAAAGATCGAAGAGCTCGATGAGAACGGAGTGTACGACCTGATCTTCAGCGTGGACGTGTTCGAACATATCAAGCCCGCTGAAATGCCGTTCGAAGAATGCTATAAGAAATTAAAACCAGGTGGATTCATTTTGGTGAAGATGCCGAACGTGAAGCAGCTCACAATCTTGCCGGATAAGTGGTTTGAGGAACACAACCACTGGCTGGAAGGTGAACACGTGGGTCAAGTGTTAGACCTCGACGGTTTAACCAAGCGGTGTGAGGCTGCTGGCTTCAAGATGGTGCATGCCACGTACTCCGACGGTTGGATTTCACGCCTCGGATGGGAACTAAGCTATTTCACCGCAAAGGGCGGCGCGATTATTCAATTGCTCTTCCTGCCCGTCTGCAAGTTCATTTACTATATCGAAGGTTGGTTATACAGTGGCGCCAAGAAAGGTGGTAACTGTATTCAAGTGATTGGTCAGAAATAGTTTCACCGCTGGGTGATCCATTGGCGTAGTCGCGCAGGCCAGTCCTTGTACATACACGGCTTTTCGATCAGCAAGAAGAACACCATGCTGAATATTAGTACGATGGGTACTAGGATCAGCCCTTGCAACGCGACGTTGACGGTGAAGATGTCCGTCCAATAAATCTTGCTCGTAAACTTGACCAAGGCTTCAATGATTGGAAGGTGAATCAGGTAGATCGTGTAACACATGCCTCCGATCGCGGTGATCCATGGTAAGGTCAAGAACTTGTTCACCCAGGTGGATCGGAACGCAGAATAGCCAAGTAGGAAAAGTGACACCACGAAGGCCACGCGGCTGTACCATTCAAAATCCCACGACCAGGTGAGGAACAATCCCGCGAAAGCGAGTACTCCTGTCACATTGAAAATTGGATGTTTGGTGATGCCGTCTTTCCAATCAGTCAGATACAAGTCGACCAAGAAAAATCCGATAAGAAAATAGTGTAAGTGCCCCAAGATCGTCCACGACGTGTTGCCGGTGAACGTCGAGAAATACTGTTGCAGGATCATGATGATTGCCAAACCTCCCACCATTCCCATCCTGCGCGTGCGTCGGTCGGCGACTGAGAAGAACAACCAAGCCAAAACCGGTGCGAGGACATAGAATTGAACTTCAATTTCGAGCGTCCAGATCGGTGGATTGATTGGACTCCAGTCCCAAAAGATGATGCTATGCAGGTAGACCACACTGGCGAGGAAGTGTGGGATAATTTCCTTTGCAGATTGGCCAGCAATTATGATCAGGTATAGAGTGATACCAATCAATACAACAATGTATGGAGGTTCGAGTCGTGTGACGCGTCGCCAGTAGTAGCTTTTAAGTGAGATGGGTTTTGTTCCGTGGAGGTAGTGCGATGCAAAGGGCATCCCAAGAATAAAACCACTGATCATGAAGAACAGGAACACACCCACCGAGCCACGGTGCATCATAAACATGGCGGAATCGAATTCCACCCCGGGCCTGAACACGACGGCAGCGTTCCGTTCGAGGCGCTCGCTCAAGTGCTGGATGACCACAGGAGCGATGGCTAAAAAGCGTAGCCCATCCACTTCACGGATCATCTTACCCCCAGACGTCACGCGGGTAAGCCGCTGAGGAAGCTCGCGCAGGAAATTCAGTACCGACATTCTAGTGCTACATCAATCGAGTTTGGATGCCGCTTCAAGTGCCGCAATGAATTCTGGGTACCCTTTCACTTCGGTGATGCTCACCCCGATCAATGCTTCGAGCGCAATCCGGGCGGCATTGAAATTTCCTTGGGCTTCGGCCACACTTTCTTTTTGGTCGGCGTAGGCTTGAGCCGCCGCGCGATATTGATCCATCGATACTTCGCCTGTTTCGAATTTCTTCTCACTGGCCAAGTACATCGTGCGGAAGTCTTCGTAGATCTGCTCGCGGATGCGGATGAACTTGTAGTATTGTTTCAGACGTTCGATTCCAGTTAATACTTGTTCCCGAACCGCAAGTTTTTTTTCATTCACTGCTTGCTGTGAGTTGGCTAAGTTGTCGTTCGCGATGCGCGACTGAAGGGGCGTGGTCACAAACGTACCGAGGCTAAAGCGAAGCCCGAAGTTGTAACGTGGAAAGAAGACGTTTGAGTTCGTGGTTCCATTGGTGGTGCTGGGGTGCAACGTGTACTCGTTCAAGTTCCCGTTGGCATAGATATCATCCAACCAGCGCCACCGTGCGAGTTGGCGTTCCTTGGAGGCGATCTCTACTTCTTTTAGGACTGTCTTGTTGGACGGGTGATTCTTCCATGCAAGTTGCACGAGTCGTTCTTCAAACTCGGGAGGAGTGACGTTGTCGGGTAGGATCACCTTGTTGAAGTCGACCACTTGCGCTTGCGCGAAGAAGGGCAACAGGACCAAGAGTCTCAGGAATTTCATGTTGTTTGGGTTTGGGTTTTTTCCTCGTCGAGTTTTCTCAATTTCACGATCATGGCCATGATCATGTAGAAGA
The DNA here is from genome assembly GCA_044226945.1 of Cyclobacteriaceae bacterium. GTDB lineage: Bacteria > Bacteroidota > Bacteroidia > Cytophagales > Cyclobacteriaceae > ELB16-189. The sequence goes on from JBGAGB010000007.1 coordinate 78,566, forward strand.
TCAAAACGGTGGGAATCTGGATAAGGGCTTCTTGCGGGTAATTGGCGATGATGATGCTGAATACCACTGCCAGCAAGCCAGCCATATAAGTTTTGAGTAGTGGATCTTGCATTCGATAGTAGTTTCTGACGCCCGTGATGACAATGACTGCGAAAAAGATACAATACACGATTAAGCCAAGCCAGCCCAACTCCACTGCGACACGCACATAACCGCTATCGGGCGCGAATTGGGATAACGGTGAGCCTGGAGAAAATCGACGGCCCCATGCGCCGATACTGCCGAGCCCTCCGCCGATTGGATGTTGTTGGATGAAAGGTTTGATAAATGCTTGACTTCTTTCGCGCACCTGAAAAGAAGGGTCTTCACTCGGTTTAAAAGCCGAGCGAATCCGTTCCAAGCTGTTTTGCGTTAAGAATGGACCAAGGCTTCGGATGTCGGAGAAAATGATGCCTGCTCCCAGTGCACCAAGCACGCCAGCAACCATGAGCGTGCGCTTTTGTAAGGTAAGCATGGCGAAAAAAATGAGGCCACCAGGGATCATTGCATACGCAGTGCGCGTACCGGCGTACACCATGGCCAGCAACATGACCATGGCGGAACCGAATAAAAAGATCTTATACCAAAACTTAAATGGGCCTGGTAGGAGTGCGATGCAAAAGAGCCCGGTGTATGAGACGAGGATACCGAACAACGTAGGGTCGGAGAAGAACGAAAAGATCCGGTAGCGACCCCAGTTCACGATCAGGTTGAATCGGAAATCGTCGGCAGCGACCCACGCAAGTTCCGCTTCGTTGAGACCATGAAACTCCTGCCACAGGCCGTAACATGCAGAGACTAGCGTGCAGACAATCCACACGTTGATAAACACCCTTATGAACTTGAGGTTGTCCATCGCTTGCAAGCCGATGAAAAAGAAGATCATCAACAGCGCGAAGCCACGAATCACGTATACCCATGCCTCACGCGAGGCCATCGGGTTGCCAAATTCTACGAAGTTGTAGATAAGCCACAACCACACCACATAGCTGATTGGGTTGGACGCGATCTTGAAGTCTCCCTTCTTGTATTTCTCGCCTAGCATCCCTAAGAACATGGCCAAGAGGAACACGTCGAGTGCAACACCTAATTTTATGTCGTCGCCGAGGAACTTTCCCAATCCAATGAAGAACGAGATGATCACGAGCACGATGATGCCGAACTTCAGGTTCGCGATGGAATACAAAACGACCGGAATGCCTACGATGGCGGCGATGAAGACAATGCCGAAGACGAAACCGAACAACGAGATGCCGAGCGCCAAGATGGCTGATACGCCCAGGAGAAAGGCAATGGCTATGGGATATTTCAGATTCCTCAACCAGGCAGGCGCCGACGCTGGCGTCAGCGTGTTCCGCGACGTTGAGAGGTCTGCCAGGTGTTGTTGTGAATCCGTCATCTTATCGCAAATGCTAGAAAACCACGATCATCAGGAAAAAAGCGATCAGCACACCGATCGTCATCAGTGAGAGTACCCACTGCATGAAGAGATACTGTCCCTTCACCTTGAAGCTTTCACCTTTCTTTTTCGCGCTTTTTTGTTCCACGTTTCTTTTTTATTGGAGGGATGCAGACGACCTTCGGATCGAGGGCACCTACCCACAAAAATATTACCTACTCGCTCTCTTTTGCAACTTCAACTTTTCCCAACCTATGGAAATCGCTTTTTGGTAAAAGGAGACCGTATAGGTAAAGATGTTGATCACATTTACATCGAAAAGCCGCACGAGGATCACATGCCCCACGATGCTAAAGACCACGTACGAAAGTAGAGTCCCAAAGGCGGCCCCCATCACACCAAACGCTGGGACCATTAACCAATTGGCAACCACGTTGAATGCCAAGGCAAATAACAGCATGACGAAGTTCAGGTGCGGCCTACCAGACGAGTCCATCACCATACCAAATTGACGCATGAACGGTGTTAACAAGCCAAAGAGAATCGTCACGCGCAAGATCGCGGCCGAGTCGGCGTATTCGGGACCGGCGATCACATAGATGATAAAATCCGAAAAGATAAACGTCCCAGCAACAATTGGTACCGTGATTGCCATGGTTAGCGCGACCGACTTCTCATATAAAGATTTGACGACTTGTTCTCCGTGCTCGCTGATGCGCTTGGTGCTATGAGGGTACACGACTTCTGAAACTGACGTGGCCGGGTATTCAATCAGGTTCGACAAGCGCATGGCGGATGCATAGCTTGCCACGAAGTTCGGTGTCAGAAATGCGCCGATGGCAAATTGATCAACGCTCTTGAAAAGCAACGACGAAATATTGGTGCCCATCACAAACTTTCCGAAGTGGAAAATCTTCCGCGACATGGCCCAATCAAATTCCCACTTGAAATGGATGTACTGGCGCGCCGAAACGAACGCTACTACTAATCCCACCAGTGTGCAGGCACTTTGGATCAAGACGAGTTGCGTGAGAGTGGGGACGAAACGAAGTGAATAGATGACGATGATCGACGCGAAGAACAGGCCTTGACGCGTGGCGGCGCTCCAAAAGATTCCATTGAAGCTGAAACGCGCCTGTTGCATGTAGTTGAACTGCGAAAATGGGATTAGGATCGCGAGCGTAATCCCGTAATACACGAACATGGATTGAAATCCCTCGACGCCGAAGGTCTTACCGAAGAGTCCAGCCAACAGGACAAGACACACAAAAATCAACAGCGAGTAGGCAACGTTGATGAACCAAGAACCAGTCACCACTTTGTTGGTTTCAGATTCTTCGTGTGCGTGCAACAACTTGATCAGTGCGTTTTGTATCAAGCCGTTTCGCGACATCTCGACAATTGTGGTAATCGTCAGGAAGATGCTCCACGCCCCAAACTGGGCTTTGGGAAGAAGGCGAACGAGAAAATAGAAGCTTCCGAATCCAAAGATCAATACGCTGAGTCGCGACCCGATCGAGAAAGCGCCAGACTTGATCCAGGGAGATAGCTTGGGAGCTTTCAAGCCGAAAGGTTCTTGACTTCGACCTTGTTCAAAACAGCACCCAGCAGTTTACCCTTGATGGACTTCAAGTAAGAAATGGATTCTCGGTCCAGGTGGTTAATTACTGAATCGGCCCCAAAGATAGCGATCACTTTGTCGGCGTACTCGGTGAGTTCCTTTGTGTCGGAGTATTCATTCAATGAAGGACCTTCCATCAGGATATAGTCGTACTCGGCAGAAAGGTTTTTGATTACTTCTTTAAAGTCGCGACCTGCAAGAATCTCGGAAGGAGAGTCGTGGCCTCCAATGTTACCTATCACCGACACGCCTTTGAAAGCCGTAGTATGAATGATGTGGCGATGGTCCGCCTCTTCGCCATTTGCCTTTCCATTCGTTGAGCCATTTGAGCCGTTTGCACCATTGGTTCGGGACTGTCCTCCGGCATTTTCGTCGAAATTGAATTTTGTGCCCGTATAAGCGTTATCGGCTTCTTCAGAGATCTTCTCTTCCTCGGCAAACGAGCCTTTCTTCAGAAGTTTCACACTACTCTTTTTTGAGAGCAGCAAGCGCGTCAGCGAGTTATGACGGAAGTTGGTGTCGATGATCAAGACCTTCTTGTTGATCAAGCTCAGGGTGTACGACAAGCAGATGATCAGGAATGATTTCCCAACATTTACCTGCGTGCTTGTCAGCAGGAACACCTTGCCTTTCGACATCTGGATCTCGTAGCGCAGTTTGCGCATGAAGTGAATGAACACTTCTGATTCTTTGCCAACATTTCGATCGTTGAAGACTTTCTCAATGTCAAAGCCTTGAGGGTTCACCATGTTGACTGAACCAATATTATTCAGGCCGGTGAGCGTAGTGAGCCGTGCGGGTACACGGATGCTGAAGTCGAGAAACTCGATACCGAGGATCACAATCACGCAAAGGACAAACGAACCGACCCCGGCAAGTGCGGTGAGGAGTAGAAACTTTGATGGTTCGGCCTCGAGGCTCGGCTGGCCTCTTAAGGTCAAACGGATCGACCCTCCAATGACAAGTGCTTGGTTTTTGGTCGAGTTATACTTGTCTTGCACGTTGGCGTAGTCGTCGGAGGCGAACTCAACTTCACGCTCAAGGTCAGCAAGGCGCGCTTCTTTTGTGGCAAAACCCGAGACATCGTACTTGAGCTTGCGCAGCGATTCTTCAATTGACTGGAGGTTCGATTCTGCGATCTTCAGTTTCAATTTAAGGTCGTCGCGGTTTTTCTCGAGCGTGGCTAAATCTTCGGCCGTTGTGTTTCGGCGCATCGCTTCAAGTCGGCTCACCTCTAGTTGCAATTCGTCGCGAAGGCGAGAAAGTTTGTCCTTGTCTGCCCCCGAAGCGTTCAGTTCCGCAATCTCACGGCGGAGTTCGATTACACGTTGATTCACCTGAACAACTTCACGCTGATTGGACTTCTGCCCGGTCTTGATAGACTCTTCGACGTCGGTCAGGGAAAGCTTCAACGCCTTGATGTTTTTTTCTTCTGTTTCCCTGTTCAGTTCGTAGTCGGAAATAAGTTGAATTTTTGCCTCGCTCTCGGCATTGTAGTTCGTGACGTTGTTGATCACTTTATATTCATTCAACGCGGCGGTCTTTTCGTCGAGCACACGTTTCTTTTCCATCACCAAGTTTTCGAGGAATTCGATCGACTCGGAGGAACGGTCAACCTTCAAGGCGCGATTATATCGAATGAACTCTTCGCACACGGCATTCACCGTGAGGGCAGACAACCGGGCGTTTTCGGAAGTAAAGTCCACCGAGATAAAGTCCGACGTTGACACTCGACGTATCCAAAGTTTCTTGATGAGTGATTCGTAGTCGTATTCGTACCCTTTCAAAATCTCGTATAGCAACCTGTCCTCGGCTTCGAATGAGTTGAGCGGCTTGAAATTTTCGAGTCGAGTTTTGAATTTTTCCTTCGAACTGAGGATCACGCTGGCGTCGATCGGGAACTCGGCATTTTTTACCGGCTTGAACTTCCGGAAGGCGTCCGGCTCTTCTAGGTCGTGGATAATGAGGCGGTAAGAAACTAAACTCAATACAGGGATTGAGTTCATCGACTCGATAATGTTGGTGAAGTTGTTATTGATCTCGAACGGGTTGGTGTTCTCGTCATTGAGTTTAACGCCTTCATTTGTGGTGAAGCCCGTGGCAATTTGAGCCGTCGACTTGTACTTCTTGTCCATCCTCGACAAGAGCACCCCTGTCAGAATCGCAGTGACCAGCGGGATGCTGATCAGAATCCACAGCTTGCGCTGCAACAACCTAAGGACGAAAAGGAACTCCATTGATCAAAAAATCAAGCAAATTTACAACAAAAACCCCATTATTTGGGGCCAAAAGGCATATTAATATACCTGGTACTCAAGCGTTTGCGCTGGTAAAATCCGGGGTTTTGGACTAGTTGTAGGGAGCGTCAACGGTAGAAGCGGAGCACCACCGTTTCACGCTCTGCAATCGTCGCGGACGACGCTTGCTCTACGCCGAAAATAAAACGGCTTCCCTCCACTCCAAGTTGCTTGAAGTAGTCCAAAATACTGAGCAGCCTGGCCTGTTGTATTTCAATCTTGTTCCGGTCCGAATTCCGGATGGCGACCAGCCTGCATTTAACGTCCTTGTTTTTTTGCATCGCTTGGGCGATCGCGTTGATATATTTCTTGTGATCCTGGTTCAACTCCGTCAATCCTTCCATAAACTGAAGGTCGGTAGGGGGTCCAAAAAGAGCCGCAGCCTCGGTGGCATCCAAGTACACCTGCGTTGGCCCTTCAAAGGGTTTCACGGTCTTTGCCCGCACCTTGGCACTGTAAATATCTGCGCGTTCCGAGTCGCGGTTGCTGGCAAACATGCACACAGAATCGCCATAAATCGAGAAATAAGCGTCAAACTTAGGGCTGTTGATCGAATTGCCTAAGTTCCGCGGCTTCGTCCACACCGTCCAACTATCGTTGTACAGTCGTTCAGAGACGAAAATGTCTGCGTCGCCCATTCCAGCATGACCATCGCTCGAAAAATATAGGCGCTTGGTGTCTTCACTCAGGAAGGGAGAGATCTCGAACCCTTCTGTGTTCACCGTCAACCCTAAGTTGGTGGGCGGCGACCAGTTCCCCAACGAATCCTTGACCGTAATAAACAGGTCTTCCTTTCCAACGGATTCCTTCGATTCCATAGAAATGATGATCACGTTGAATGATGGGTGAACATAGTAACCCACATAATTGCTCCTGGTCAAGCCCGGCACAGGAATGACTTCGGGGTCAGTCCACTCGCCTTTGATGTTCTTTGAAAAAGCGATTCCACTCTTGGGCTTGTAGGCGTTGAGAAGGTAAACCGACTGATTATCCCTACTTACACCAATGACAGCATTGCTGAGTTTGTTATTCCAGTGATTGAGCTTGTTGGAGGCGGGTTGCCATTTGCCTCCTGCCTCGCGGTGAGTGACCCAAATATCGGTCCCACCAAACTCACCACCGACGTTGTTGCGGTCGAACGCCCTCGAAAAATAGAGCCTTTGTCCATCGCGCGACAGGACAGGGCTGCTCTCTTCAGCATCGGTGTTCACAGAAGACCCGAGCTTTTGAGGTTCGTCAAAAAGCAGTTCTTGGGCACTGACAGGAACGACCAGCGTCAACACAACCGCCGCGGCAAGTGCCCAACGAAAGTAGGGTAAAGTAGGTGCTTGGGGTGTCGACATGTACTGGTCAGTGAACCGTAAATTTACCAAAGATGGGATTTAATCTGGAAGCGATTAAACATCGCCATCCCCAACACGATCTCGTGCACGGTAATGTTGAAATTATTAAGATCGGATAAATACTTGTCGTATGCGTAGTTCACGCTAAATGAGCCGTTCAAGCGAAGTCCAAAAAGAAGGGATAACTTGGGGTTCGACGAGGTGTACCCGCCACCCACGTACACCAAATCGCGGAAGCGGATGCGCGCATAACCAGACACGACTACTGGATAGCCCGACGAGTACAATACCCGAGCGCCCGGGTTGACTGAAAAATCTTCACCGATCGGAATGCTGATCACTCCAAGTTGGGCACTGAAGCGCGTAGGCTGCTGCAAATCGAGGGTCTCGTTTCCATTCACATGATTGCTGACCAAGTTCATCGATGAAAGTCCGAAGTAGAAGTTTTTCGTGTATAGCGTATAACCGAAATCAAGGAGGAACTTGCTAGAATTTCCTTGGCTAGTAGCTAGGACCTGTTGGTAGAACGCATCGTTTGCCTCGCGCACCGTGAGGCCGTCCGGGCTAATTCGCTCATTGAAGTAACCGGCTTTCGTGCCAAACGACATCGTTACATTTTTTGCAATCGGCAGGTGATAAGCGTAGTTCAAGTTTATGGACGTGGCTTGATAAGGCCCATACGTGCGGGTTGTCACCATCCCGCCGATGCCATGTTTACGAAGGAGGCGACGGGATTGCTGCAACTTCTCGAAGCCCGCCGGGTTACTCATGCGGGGGGCGTTGTTCGTCAAGGCGGTTCGTGCCGACTTATTCAATGTGGTGTAGCCGCTCACGAATGAATAGTTGTTCTTCACTGCGAAGTCATTAAAGCCTTGTCGATGCGAAAAGCGCAAGTCAAGGTATTCCTCCATTCCGGTGAAGGCAGGGTTCACCCCGGGCAGGTTGAGGTAATACTGCGTGTGGTCGATTTCTTGTGCGGCAGACCACGGCGCAATGAAACTTAATGCGACCAGGAAAACGATTGGTTTAAAGTTCAATTTCATCACCCAGGTCATTTCAGAATTGTGACAGTGCCTTTATACCTTCGTTTGCCAGCATCCAGATCAATAATATAGGGATAGGGCCCAGCGGGGAGCGCCTTCCCGTTCACCGTGCCATCCCAAGTGCAGTCTTGTGTGTCGCAGTTGAAAATTCGCACACCGTTTTGGTTGAAGATCGAAATTTTGATGTTGCTATAATAATGTAGGTTGACGATATCCCAAACGTCATTTACACCATCGCCATTCGGGGTGAATGCCGAAACAAGTTCCAATTCGGGGAATACTTCGGTGATGCTCAGAGTTCGCGCCACGCTGTTGCTCCATGCTAAGCTATCCTTCACCACGAAGGCAATGTTCTTGTCGGAGACTATCGCCGCGCTATTCACAGGTGTGCTGAACGTAACGCTTCGGAGCGCTGACTCATAATTTGCCCGAGTCTCTTTACCCGATAGCTTAAGTTCACCAGTGGCGGCATTGTAAGTGGCCTCAATTTTTGTGCCGGTAACGGTGGTGGCGAGGCGGTCGCCACTCGCGAAGTTGGTTCCAATTGTCACCGTCGCTTCAAACACATTTGTATTGTCGATGTCATTGATGATGAGCCCCGAGGTAATTTTCACTGCCGGATCACCAGGACGATAGAGTACAGGATCAAGCTCCAAGTTCGACAAAACGGGTGCGTCGTTTACCGGGGTCACCTTCAACGTGATCGTGGCATTGTTGATCGAATAGAAGTTTCCATCCGACACATTGTACGTGAACACATCGGTGCCAAAGAAATTTAGATTGGGTTGATACGACAGGTCCTCCAGCACACCGTTCGACACGTTCAGCACATCGCCCGCAACGATTGGCACAGAGCCTTTGAACAAGGTACCGTTTTGCGGCAGCGTGACGACCTTCACCATCGCAATGTGGTTGCCAGGATCGTCTGCGTAGTTCAATTCAAACAGTGACAAGTTGAAAGTGAATCGAGTATCTTCTTGCGTTTCCACTATGAAGTTAGCGATCACAGGAGGCCCGTCTTGCACCACTGTCAGTGTTCCATTTACATATTGAAAAGTATAGTTGCCGTCAATTCCACCAGCAACTACGATCGGGTAAGCCCCCGCGGGAGAAGCAGGTGTCGCCGTGCATGTGGCGGTCGGGAGCTGATCCAAAACAGATTCCGTCTCACCGTTTAGGAATCCAGAGTAGCTAATGGTGAACGGCGGATTCGCAAAGCTCGTAATCCGGCTCTTGTTGTCGGCGGTTGCCACGATCGTTGCCTTGTTGATCGTCATGGTGCCCGCGACATAATTAAAGTTGTAATTGTTGTCGACTCCACCCGATACCGTAATGGGGTAACTGCCGACTGCGGACGTGACGGTAGCGGTAGTCTGAGCAGTCGGAGGTGTATCGATCACCGACGCATTCTCTCCATTGACAAACCCGGTATAGGTGACCGTCGTGTTGGGAATGGTTCCGTACGTGGTGGTCTTCGAGTCTGCTTTCGCAGTGAGAGTTACCTTATTGACTGTCATCGTACCGTTGACGTACACGAGCGTATAATTGGGGTCAGCCCCACCAGTCACTGTGATTGGATACGTACCTGCATTCGAGGCAACGGTGGCAGTCGTCGTTACAGTTGGTAGAACATTCAGATCGGCAACAGTCTCTCCATTGACAAAACCCGAGTACGTCAATGTGAGCGTCGGATTGAGCGCCCCATAGTCACGAGTTTGGTTGTTCGCCGTCACCGTGAGCGTAGTCGGTACCACCGATAACGTCCCTTGTTGCAACGTCAGCGTATAGTTGGCGGCCACACCGCCGGCTAGAACAATCGGGTAGGTGCCAAACGGACTCGATATCGTCGCCGTTGTGCTGATGCTCGGTTGGGTGATTGATCCAGGACCGTCACTATTTACAAAACCTGTGTAAGTGATCGTCAATGCGGGATTCGCAGTTCCAAACGTCCTCGTCTTGTTGTCGGCTTTTGCGGTGAGCGGTGCCTTTGTCACCGTGAGCGTTCCGGGGTTGAACACGAAGTTGTAGTTATTATCACTTCCGCCCGATAGCGTGAGGGGATAAGTTCCCACGGCGGAAGCAGCCGTGGCTGTCGTGTTCACGGCTGGCATCACGTCAATAACAGACGCTGTTTCACTGTTCACGAATCCGGCAAAACTCATCGTCAAAGTCGGATTGTCACTTCCATACACCTTGGTCTTGTTGTCTGCAGTTGCTGTGACCGTCGCTTTTGTGATCGAAAGTGTCCCATCCACAAATGAGAAGTCATAATTGAGGGTCGATCCCGAAAGTGTGATTGGGTAACTCCCAACGTTCGTCGTAGCCACCGCTGCGGTCGTTGCCGTGGGCTGCGTGATCGATGCAGGCGTGTCGCCATTCACGAAACCTGAGTAGGTGATGGTGAAGGCTGGATTCGTGGCGCCATACACTCGAGTTTTATTGTCGGCTGTAGCCGTAAGTGTTGCCGGTGTGATCGTAAGTGTCCCGCCGTCCAACGTGGTGAAGGTGTAATTCGCCCCACTTCCGCCACTCAGAGTAATAGGATAGCTTCCTACCGGACTTGCAGCCGTGGCCGCCGGTCCAGTGATGGTTGGTGGCGTGATGTTGACCGGCCCATCGCCATTGACGAATCCAGCGTACGTGATCGAGTTGGCAGGATTTGCCGTACCATACACCTTGGTCTTATTGTCGGCTTTTGCTGTCAGCAGCGCTTTCGACACCGCCATCGTACCGCCTTGCAGCGTTAATGAATAGTTGGTAGCCGATCCTCCAGTGAGCGTGATCGGATAGTTGCCCACGTTGCTAGTAACCGTTGCCGTCGTGGCGATGGTGGGTGGGGTAATGTCGTTTTCCGAATCGCCATTTAAGAACGATGTGTACGTAATGGTGAGGGTTGGATTCGCTTGGCCATAACGGCGAGTTTGATCGTTGGCCCGTGCTACGAGTGACGCCTTGGTGATGGTGAGGATACCCGACTGCCCGATGATATTGTAGTTCGTGCTCGATCCTCCCGAAAGTGTGATCGAATAAGTGCCGACATCCGACGTGGCATCTGCAGTTGTAGCGGCGGTGGGTTGCACGAGTGCACTCGTGTTATCACCATTCAAGAATCCAGAATAGGTGATCGTGAACACAGGATTAGCCGACCCATATACCCGTGATTTGTTGTCGGCCGTAGCAGTTAAGTTGGCTTTCGTCACCGTTAACGTTCCGTTCACCAAGGCGAGATCGTAGTTTGTTGCCGCGCCGCCGCTCAACAAGATGGGATATGTTCCAGCGTTGCTGGTCTGGGTTGCCGCTGGGCCGGAGATCGTCGGCGGTGTGATGGATGCGGGTCCATCGGCATTGACGAACCCTGAATAAGAGATGCTGTTCGCGGGATTGTTTTGACCGTACACGCGCGTCTTGTCATCGGCGGTCGCCGTTAACGTTTTCTTCGTGACAGATAAGGTGCCGGCAAACAATGCGAACGAGTAATTGGTGGCAGACCCTCCAGTTAAGTTGATGGGATAAGTTCCCACGCCGCTCGTCACGGTCGCCGTCGTGCTTAGGGTCGGCGAAGTAATGTTTGCCACGCCATCGCCGTTTTTGAAACCGATCGCTTGGAATGTAAAGGTTGGATTGGCCGCACCATAAATTCGAGTTGCGTCGTTGGCGATGACAACCAGCAATGCCTGTGTTACAGTAAGTGTACCATTTTGCAGTGTGATGTTATAATTCGATGCGCTTCCTCCAGCGAGTGTGATCGGATAGGCGCCGGTGTTGCTCGTCACGGTAGCGGTGGTCGATGCGCTGGGTTGAGTGATGCTGTTGGAGTCATCACCATTCACGAATCCAGTGTAGGAGATTGTGAAAGCTGGGTTACTCGATCCATACGTCCGCGACTTGGCATCTGCTGTAGCCGTCAGCGGAGCCTTATTGATGGTGAGCGTGCCATTCACGTAGCTGAGCGAATAGTTGTTATCAACACCACCTCCCGGAACGATCGGAAATGTCGATCCGGCTGGATCTGCTGCCACGGCCACACAGGTAGCAGTTGGCGGTGTGTCAAGAACGGCAGCAGTCTCACTTCCGACAAAGCCCGAGTAATTGATCGTAAATGAAGGATTGCTCGCTCCGTAATTACGGCTGGCGTTGGCTGCAGTAGCCGTGAGTACCTTTTTCGATACAGTGATCTGAACCGTCTTATTCACCGTGTTGTAGTTCACGCCGTCTGTCGGCGTGAAGGTGACCGAAATATTTTGGTTGTTACCCGCATTCAGCAAAGAACCAGGGGCGGGATTGTAGGAGAAAGTGCCAGGAACGTCGGCGGTCGCATTCTGCTGCGTCGCTCCCAAGGTTGTACCATAAGTAATCGGAGCAGGATCGGCCCAAGTGATTACCGGGTTATCCTTGCTACTCACGATAATTTGCACCTGCGTATCAAGAACTGTGTTGTAGTTCGTTTGATCCGTTGGATCGAAGCGCGCGTGCAATGTATAAGTCCCCTCCGTACCGAAATTAGAACCAGCTGCCGGCGTATAGGTGAACGAGCCGGGTACGTTCGCCGTCGCGTTCAACTGGGTCGACGAAAGAGGTACAAGGATCTTGATCGGCAGCGGGGTTGCCCAAGAGATGACGGGCGTTGCTTTGTTTACTGTAATTAGTACCGTCGTGCTGTTAATGATGTTGTAGTTCGTGACATCGGTCGGAGTAAACTTGACGGACAAAGTTTGATTGGCGCCCGTGCTTAGAACAGTTCCCGCGATAGGTGTGTAGTCGAACTGACCCGGAACATTGGCCGTCGCGTTGAGCTGAGTTCCACTTAAAGGCGTTCCATAGGTAATCGCAGCAGGGTTCGACCACGATACCACGGGGTTTGCTTTGTTCACCGTGATCTGTCGATTGACGATAACCGAGTTGTAATTGGCCACGTCGGTTGGAGTAAAGGTGGTCGATAAAGTTTGATTTGCCCCCGCGTTCAACACGGTTCCGGCGGTAGGTGTATACACAAATGCGCCAGGTGTCGGCGTACTGGCGTTCAGCTGCGTAGCGCTCAAAGCGGTTCCATAAGTAATGGCTGCAGGGTTCGCCCAAGTTATTGTCGGTGTTGCCTTGTTGACATCAATTGAAACCGTACGCGACGCGCCGTTGTAATTAGCTGCATCCGTGGGCGTAAAAGTGACCGAGAGAGATTGAGCCGCGCCAGCCGAAAGGAGTGTTCCCAAGGCTGGATTGTATACTAAGGTTCCCGGTACGTTTGAAGTGGCATTCAGTTGCGTGGCACTCAATGTCGTTCCATACGTGATGGCAGCCGGGTTCGACCAGGTAATCACAGGAGTGGCCTTATTTACCGTGATCAATACCTGTGTCCCATTCACGCTTGTATAATTCGCCGCATCTGTCGGCGTAAAGTTCACCACGATCACTTGGTTCGCACCCGTTGGTAAGATGGTTCCCGCACCAGGCACGTAAGTGGCAGTACCAGGTACACTAAAGGTCGCGTTGAGTTGAGTTGCTCCCAGCGGCGTTCCGTAGGTGATAGGTGCTGGATTGTTCCAAGTAACAACAGGCACCGCCTTGTTCACCGTAAGCGGACGCAACACGTTGGAGACTGGATTGTAGTTCGCCGCGTCCGATGGAGTAAAGTCTGCACGGAGGTTATAACTGCCGGCGTTCAAGACAGTGCCGAAGTCCGGCGTGTAAGCAAAGCTTCCTGCCACACTCGAACTCGCATTCAACTGGGTTGCACTGAGCGCTGTTCCATAGGTGATCGCCGATGGGTTAGCCCAGGTGATTACAGGCGTCGCCTTGTTCACGATAATCGTGACTGTCGTTCCGTTGACAGAGTTGTAGTTGAGTTGATCTGTAGGCGTGAAATCAACGGAAAGCGTCCGGGTGCCCGCATTCAAGATTGTACCTCCCGCCGGAGTATACACGAAACTTCCCGACACGGTTGCAGTTGCATTCAACTGGGTAGCCCCAAGCGCTGTGCCGTAGGTGATCGCAGCTGGGTTCGACCACGTCACGATTGGCGTTCCTTTCACGATCGTCAGAGTTCCTGCTTGGAAGACGAATGTGTAGTTGGGCGACGATCCACCTGTTAAGTTAATTGTGTAGTCCCCGACAGGCGAACTCGTCACCGCGACGGTCGTGCCGGCAGGTGGCGTGATTTTCGTTGGATCATCCCCGTTCACAAACCCGGAGTAACTTAAAGTAAACGTGGGATTCGGCGTATTATAGACCCGCGTCTTGTCATCGGCAGTGATCGTCAAGGTTGCTTTCGTAACGGTCAAGGTCCCGGCAGCAAGCGCGTAAGCATAATTGTTGTCGGTTGCTGTGGCGACGGTGATAGGATAGCTTCCCACGGGCGACGATGTGGTCGCAGTCGTGGAAGCAACTGGTAGTGGTAGATCAAGAACGGACACGTCATCACCATTCAGGAATCCAGTGTACGTAATCGTCAACGATGGATTCGCCGAACCATATACTTTCGATTGATTATTCGCGGTGGCCGTAAGTGTCGCCTTTGTAATCGTCAGCGTGCCAGGGGTGTACACGAAATCGTAGTTATTGTCGAATGCATTCTGAGCATCGATGTTGTAAGTACCCACCGATGAAGTCACCGTGGCCAAAGTTGAGAACGTCGGCGGAGTGTCAATTACCAACGCAGACTCGCCATTCAAGAAGCCGGTGTAACTCACCGTAAACGTCGGGTTCGCCGCTCCATATGTCCGAGTCTTGTTGTCCGGTTTCGCCGTCAAAGTTGCCTTCGTGATCGACAACGTCCCAGGCGAATACGTGAACGAATAATTTTCATCGGTGCCTCCGCTTATATTTATCGGATAGTTTCCTACCGGTGAAGTCGCAACGGCCGTAGTGGTCATCGTGGGCGCCGTGGTAATGTCCGAGGGAACATCTGTACCCAGCAAGCCAGTGTAAACCACTGTAAACGCCGGGTTTGCCGCTCCGTACGTCCGAGTCTTATCAACGGCCGTTGCTAAAAGGGTTGCCTTTGTAATCGTGAGCGTGCCAGCCGTATAGACGAATGAATAGTTCGTTGCACTTCCGCCACTTACAGTGATCGGATAGGTGCCAACCGTTGAAAAAGTTGAAGCGGTCGTCACTGCTGTGGCTGGTGTCGTGAATGCAGTGGCATCCTGCCCGTTCTTGAAACCTGTGTAGTTGATTGTCAGTGCCGGATTCGCTGCCCCATACACTTTCGATTGGTTCACCGCGGTGGCTGTAATCGTCGCCTTATTCACGGTCAGCGTTCCTGACACATACACAAACTGGTAGTTGGTCGCAATGCCGTCTTGCAAATTGATCGGGTAGGTACCAACATCCGACAGCACGGTGGCCGTAGTCGACGAGGTGGGAGGTGAAGAAAGCACCGCTGCCGTTTCGCTGTTCAAGAATCCGGAGTAGGAAATTCCAAAAGTTGGATTGGCGTCCCCATACAGTCTCGACGTGTTGTTTGCAGTAGCAGTCAAGGTCGCCTTCGTGATCGTGATCGTACCATTGACATAAACGAACGAGTAGTTTACTGCCGATCCACCGGTAGGAACGATCGCATAAGTCCCTACGTTGGCCGTTGCTGTGGCGGTTGGCGCACTCGCAGTGCCAGGCGTAATGTTCGCGACCGACTCGCCGGAAATAAATCCAGTGTAAGTGATCGTGAATGGAGGATTCGCTGCTCCATACGTGCGGGTCTTGTCATCAGCCGTTGCCGTCAACACGGCTTTGGTGATCGTCAACGTTCCATTTACATACGAGATCGAATAATCTGGCGCGACTGCTGCCGAAGGAACAATAGGATAGTTTCCAACGGTAGAAGTCGGAACCGCCGTCGTCGTGATGGTTGGCGCCGTCGTTAATGCAGAAGGGGTGTCGCCATTGACGAAACCGGTATAGTGCACAGTAAGCGTTGGATTCGTAGCACCGTAAACCCTCGACAGGTTATCTGCCGTGATCGTTAACGCTGCTGGCGTCACGGTCAAGTTCCCATTCACGAGTGTGATGTCGTAGTTGGTGGCAGCACCACCCGTCAATGTGATTGGATAAGTCCCCACGTGCGACGAAGCAGTCGCCGTGGTAGATATCGAAGGTGCCGTGATCGACGCCGCGTTGTCGCCAGCCACGAAACCCGTGTACGAGATCGTTAACGTCGGGTTAACAGCACCGTAAACTTTCGATTTCGCATCCGCCGTCGCTGTAAGTCCAGCTTTGGTCACCGTTAACGTGCCGGCGACAAAAGTGATCGTATAGTCGGCAGCTACAGCCGCTGATGGGGTGATCGGATAGCTGCCGACGGCGGAGTTGGTCACCGCTGTCGTGGTCACCGTCAAACCAGTCGTGAAAACGGACTGAGTGTCACCATTTAGAAATCCTGCGTAGGCAACCGTGAGCGTCGGATTGACTGCGCCATACACCCGTGTCTTGTCGTCGGCAGTAATCGTAAGCGGCGCCTTCGTGACCGACATCGTACCGTTCACAAGGGTCAATGTGTAGTTGGTGGCGCTGCCTCCCGTCAGTGTGATGCTATAACTACCCACATGCGTGGCAGTCGTCACAGTGGTTGCAATCGAGGGAGGTGTAATGGCAGTCGCATCCTCGCCGTTCACGAAACCCGTGTAAGAGATTGTTAAGGTCGGAACAGCCGCTCCATATACCTTCGTTTTGTTGTCGGCGGTATGTCCCGACCGGGGATGTCAATGTCGCAGTGGTAGTGATCGACACCGCGGTCGTGAAAACCGATTGAGTATCACCATTCAAGAAACCCGTATAGTGTACCGTGAGGGTTGGGTTGGAAGCTCCGTAACTTTTCGACAGGTTGTCGGCCGTGATGGTCAATGAAGCCTGTGTAACGGACATCGAACCGTTCACAAGTGTGAGATTATAATTCGTCGCAGCTCCACCCGAGAGTGTGATAGGATACGCACCTACGTGAGTGGCGGTAGTAACGGCCGTGCTAATAGTCGGGAGCGTGATCGACCCGCTATTGTCGCCATTGACAAAACCCGAAAATGACATCGTCAGTGTAGGAACTGCCGCACCATACACTTTTGTCTTGGCATCTGCCGTGATGGTCAAACTTACTTTCGTGACCGTAAGTGTTCCAGCAACGAAAGTGATGCTGTAGTCGGTGGCCACAGCGGCAGATGGAGTAATCGGATACGTACCCGCTGCGGACCCAAGAACTGCCGTCGTCGCAACGGTCAGCCCCGTCGTGAATACAACTGGAGTGTCACCATTCAAAAAGCCTGAGTAAGCTACGGTTAATGTAGGATTCGCACTGCCATACGCGCGCGTTTGATTATCGGCTGTAATCGTTAAAGGTGCTTGGGTCACGGTCAGGGTACCATTAACCAATGTCAAGTTGTAATTCGTTGCAGTTCCTCCTGTCAACGTGATTGCATAACTCCCCACGTGTGTGGCACTTGTTACCGTTGTACTAACCGTGGGTTCAGTGATCGATGCGGGACCATCGCCATTCAAAAAACCTGAATAGGATATGGTCAACGTCGGCACCGCCGCACCGTAAACCATCGTCTTGTTTGCGGCTGTCGCGGTCAAGGTTGCCTTCGTTACCGTAAGTGTGCCCGCAACAAATGTGATACTATAGTCTGCAGCTACAGCAGCCGATGGCGTAATGGCGTAGGATCCAACGGATGAGGTCGCATTGGCCGACGTGCTGACCGACAGCGCGGTTGTAAATACAGCTTGCGTATCACCGTTCAGGAAGCCACCGTAGGTAACAGTTAAGGTCGGATTGCCAGCACCGTACGCTCGTGTCTTATCGTCGGCAGTAATCGTGAGCGGCGCTTGCGTGGTTGTGAGTGTACCGTTCACCAAGGTGAGGGTATAGTTCGTGGCACTTCCGCCCGAGAGGGTAATGGCTGTCGTACCCACGTGCGTGGCCGTCGTTGCCGTCGTACTGATCGTAGGTGAGGTGATGCTTCCAGAATTGTCGCCATTGACAAAACCTGAGTAACTCATCGTGAGACCTGGGACTGCCGCTCCGTAAACCTTGGTCTTGTTGTCGGCAGTGATCGTAAGCGCTGCTTTCGTGATCGTCAAGGTGCCCTTTACCAAAGTGGTGATATTGTAGTTGGTAGCAGATCCTCCCGATAAGTTGATGTCGTAAGAGCCAACACTCGACGCGCTTGTGGCAGCCGTTGTCGCCGTAGGTGGTGTGCCAATTGCAGCGGCCGTCTCACCGTTTTTTAAACCAGAATAGCTGATGGTAAAAGTGGGAAGCGCATCACCATAAATCTTGTTCTTGTCGTCTGCCGTCGCAGTGATGGGTGCCTTGGTAACTGTCAAAGTTCCAGTCTGGAATGAATAGTCGTAGTTGTCGTCTGTAGCACCCGCTGCAACTGTGATCGAGTAAGGCCCTACGGTCGACAAGTTATTTGCAGTGCTGGCGCCGCTGGGTAATGGAACCTTCAAGTTCGCGGTCGTTTCTCCGTTTTGGAAACCAGAAAACGCGAGGGTCAACGTCGGATTGGGGTCTCCGTAGGGGCGCGACTGATTGTTGGGTGTGACAGTTAGAAGTGCCTTGGTAATGGCAAGTTGGCCATTGACGTATGTGATGCTGTAGTTTGCAGCTGCGGCACCTGAGGCAGTAATCGATGGGTTTGATCCGACCGGCGAATTTCCAACTGCTGAAGTTGAAAGCGTAGGCTGAGTTGTCAGAATTGCTGAAGTTTCCGAGTTGCGAAAGCCCGAATACGATGCAGTTAAAGTTGGATTTGGAGCACCGTACGTTCTTGTCTTATTGTCGGCTGTAATGGTGAGTGGCGCTTTATTAATAGTCAATGTGCCATCCACGTACGCAATTGAATAGTTGTCGTCTGCCGCGCCGGACGGAGTGATGGTATACGTTCCCACGCCCGAAGTGGCAATCGCGTTGGTGGTCGCACTGGGGGGAGTGTTGAGAACACCAGCATTATCGGACAGGACAAAACCCGAATAAGAGAATGAAAACGTAGGATCGGGATATCCATAATTTCTGCTGTCGTCGTTCGCCGTGATGGTGAGAGGCGCTTGGTTGATTGTGAGGGTGAGGTCGCTGGTCGTGAACGTGTCGTTCACATCGTCACGAACTTCAATGGTCACGGTATATACCCCGGCGGCTGTGGGTGTTCCCAATAGAGTGGCCGTGTTGCCGGTGTTGTCAATGATGGATAGACCCGGAACGGGTGTCAGCAACGAGATGGTGACCTCATTTGGATTGGAGTCGGCCGCCAACGGCTGCGAGTACGCACTTCCATAAGTGCCCGATGGGAGAGAGGTGGTCGCCAATGTTGGCTGCGCGAACGCAGCACCGGCTGCCACAATTACAATCGACAGGAGGAGGAGACTCCTTTGAAAATGCTTTTTGAAGCCAACTTTCAGCATCACGACCAGAAAATTATGAGGGAAAGACTCGAAATTTACGATTTTTACATCCGCACCACACTCTATAATAATTAATGTTCTCGCAACCAGGCGCGGTTTTCGCAGCCGAGCTCGTCTTTTGGATTTCGCTGGCCATTGTGCTCTATACCTACCTCGGGTACGCGATTGTGCTCGGGATTTTGGTCAAAATCAAGCGAAAAATGACCCCGCGAAGGCACGACGTGTACACCGGGGAAGAATTCCCGGCAATTACGTTGTTGGTGGCTTGTTACAACGAGGCCGACATCCTAGAACAAAAAATTGCCAACACAGCCTCGTTGGACTATCCCGTTGATAAGAAAATCTGCTGGTTTGTAACCGACGGTTCAAGCGATAATAGCCCGGAAATTATTCGAAAACATGCTGGATTTGAGGTTTTTCACCAACCCGAACGCCGAGGCAAGAACGCGGCCGTCAACCGCGTGATGAAAATGGTGAAAACACCCATCGTCGTGTTTTGCGACGCCAATACCACCTTGAATCAAGACGCACTCAAGCTCCTGGTCCGTCACTTTAAAGACCCCAAGGTAGGGGCAGTGGCAGGAGAAAAGCGTGTGATGGTCAGCCAGGACGGCAACGCCGCAGGTTCAGGCGAGGGCGCATACTGGAAATATGAGTCACTTTTGAAAAAATGGGACTCGGAACTGAATACGGTGGTGGGTGCCGCCGGTGAGTTGTTGGCGGTGCGAACCGACTTGTTCGAGGAGGTTCCCCCAGGGGTCTTTATCGAGGACTTCCGACTGTCGATGAACATCGCGAAAGCTGGCTACCGAGTGGTCTATGAACCCGAAGCCTACGCCATGGAGGCTGCGTCTGCGTCAATCGAAGAAGAAAGGAAACGCAAAGTCCGGATCTCTGCCGGTGGATTGATCGAGGTATGGCACTTCATCCCGTTGCTCAATATTTTCAGATACGGCTGGCTCAGTTTTCAATACATATCGCACCGCATGTTGCGATGGACCCTGGCGCCGCTGAGCATGGTGCTTCTCTTCCCCGTCAGTGCGTTGCTGACAATGTACCAAGGTCATGTCATCTATTTGCTGGCCTTCTTGTTGCAATGCTGTTTCTACTTCCTTGCAACGGTTGGTTATTACTTGCGCGACCGACCCTCGCAAATCAAGGTATTCTTCATCCCATATTACTTTGTATTCATGAACCTCTCTGTCTTTCAGGGATTGATTCGTTTGATCCGCGGTAAACAATCTGCCGTGTGGGATAAGGCAAAACGAGCCTCGTAATACTCTAGGTCGTCCTTAAAAAAAATCCCGCCCCTTCTATAGGGCGGGATTTTTTGTTAGCTCTAGTTCTTTTTCTTAGCTCAGATCTTTCTCAAGTTCTGCGATGCGTGCCTCGGCCTCAGCTTTGCCGAGCGACAACGACAGTCGGTAGAGTTCCAATGCCTCGCGCTTCGTTTCTTTCTTCTTCTTCGGCGCGAAATGAGTACGTTGTGCAGCCGTCTCCAGCGCCTGTGCTTGGGCATAGTACAAATTTGCCACCTTCACACGCGTTTGATCGTTGATGTCTTTCACCAAATTCTCCAGCGAAGCGATGTCTTGCTCGCGCAACTTGATCACTTCTTCCCGGTTATTCAGCGTCGAATCCTTCACGTGAATGTCGGCCACCAACTTTTTATTCTCCTCCCTCATTTTCTCTATTTCGACTTGCAAAGCCAGCACTTCCTGCGAACGGAGCTCAAGATCTTCTTTCATCCGTTTCAAAGAAGCCGCAGAAGCACCCTTGGAGGCCTTCATCGCCTTCTCCATTTCGGAGATCTTGTTCTTCGTGGTCGAGATGTGATCGTTGATTTCCTTCAAACGCTTGATGTAGTCAGTATACGAGGTCCCTTCTACCATTTCAGTTCGAAGCGCTTGACGGTTCGCGTCAATTGAGTCAATTAAACCACCAATTTCATTCATGGTAGACTCAACTTGTTTGCTCACTTGCAGTTCGGCACTCAACGAATCAACTTTGTGTTGGAGTTGTGCGCGCTCCTTGGAGTCGCAGCTCATTGTCAGGGCGGCGATCCCGATTACAAAAATTCCAGCTGTGTATTTCATATTCGGTTCAGTTTTGTCTCCCCATTTTCAAATCAGAGGCCGTATCCCGCTTTCCTTCAAAACAATTTCCATTTGCATTTTTTCGTTGCCAAAGAGCATGCTGCCTGTGGAATTGGATGCCCAAAGTGGGGAACTGTGGTGTATCATTTTAGTGCTCGAGCGGCTCGAGGTTCGATTGAATTCGCTTCACTTCTTCCTCAGCCGCGCGGTTTGCGTCGAGCCCCACGCGCTGAACAGATGCGATCAAATCCGTCGCCCGGTCCAACCACCCCTTCGACATTGTTCTTACTCGCTTGCGCAACTCAGCCCCCTTTTCAGGAGCCAGTAACATCCCCAATACTACTCCAGTCGCCGTCGCGCCGGCAATGGCCCATAATACTTTACTTGTTTTCATGTTCGTCGTTTTTATGTAATTGAGTTTTTCGATTCCCATTTACTTTTATCAGGTGCGTACCCTTTGCGGATTTACTTCCTTGTCGCGGACCTTCGTCGCCAAGTACAATTCCCCATGGTTGCAACCCAGGCACCTTATCGCAAATAATTTTGAGCACCGCTACAGACGGGATTGCTAGGAACATGCCCGGAACCCCGCTCAGCGCGCCCCCGACCAGAACGCCAATAACGGTCGCGAGGGCATTGATCTTAACTTTGTTGCCGACAATCAACGGCATGCCGACATTGTTATCAAATACCTGCACCACACCCAGGACGAGCCCAACCCAAACGACATTGGATAAACTGTCGGATGTGAGGAGGGTGGTCGCCATGCACAGTACGTTCGCTACGATGATGCCGACATACGGGATCAAGTTCAAGATCGCGGCCAGCAACGCAAGGAAAATCCCGTATTGGATACCTAATAATAAGAAGCCGATCGCGTTCAGTCCGAATACAATGGTTGTCTCGATGAGCAACCCCGTTACATAATGCTGCGCAATGAATGTCGACTCTTCCAATACCTCGTTCACCTTTTCAGAGGACCCATTTCGAAACAGCCCAACCAACCAAGCTTTGATGATTCCCCTATAGTATAATGTCAAGAAGGTGAAAACCGGGATGAGAACGAGGTAGGTGGCAACTTCCGCGATCGACACGAACGTGACGCCAAGCCACTTCGGCGCCTGCTCCCGCAAGTTGTCCATCCCCTGGCGTAAGTACTGATCCTGTTTGCCGATCGCAATGTGGACATGTTGGTCAACCCATATTTGAAACCGGTCTAGGATCACGTCGCCCTTCTCTTTTAGCGTGGGGATCCCGTCGATGAACGAGGCGACTTGACTCGACATGAAAAAACCAACCATCAACACCAATATCACCGAAAGTCCAACAGGTAGTAGAATGGAAACATGTCTGCCCAGCCTGTGCTTCTCTAAGCGCTTGACTACCGGTAGCAGCACGTTGGCAAAAAGGATCGCCAACGCCAGCGGAACAATGATCGACTTACCATAGATGACGATCACGCCGATCGCCATGGCCGATAGAAGTTGATAGGTGATTCGCTGTAGAAATGGAATTGATCGCGTTGCTTGCATGACCTTCCTTCGAGGTAATTATCATGCCACCGCCGCCAAGGCTGCTATAGGACTAACCTGGTGCACGCTGGGGTGTTTAGTCCCCGCGTTTTGTAGAATTCGATCATCGCTAAGCAGAAAAAATTGGTGTTCAAAGACTAAAACAGGGTCGATTGCGACACTTATAGGTAAGGAAAGCCTGACCGAAGCACATTTTGTACTCTTTTTAAGGTGGTGTTCGGTGTGGGATTCGCGTTAGGCACTTTTATTTGCGAAAAATTCTGTCACGATGGGCGCTTCTGCACACGTTTGCCGTTAGCGATAGTGGTGGTCGACCCCTAAAAAAGTTGATTCATCGCGATTCCTGGCAAACCTTCCTGCCCGATGGGTTGTTGCAAGGTTGTTGGGAGTAAACCTTCGGAAAATTCATTCGTAGAAGAACCTGAATCCGTTGAGTTGACGTTCGGACTGAAAAAAGTTAAACTATGAAAGTTGAGCATACAGGTACAGAGCGATTGTTTAACAACCCTTTCTTAGAGAAACTCACACGCACACATATCGCGGTTCCCGTTTCTCTATTCGGCCTCTATGGCGTGGGCCTTTTGATTTGGAGTGTGACGAATACCACCCTGTCGATTCCCCTCACCGTAGCGTTATTTTTTGGAGGGTGGTTGGTGTATAGTTGGGTGGAATATCTAGTTCACCGATTCCTATTCCACATCCCCACGACCACCGAGACCCGCAAGAAGTTTCAATACACGATGCACGGCGTGCACCATCAGCATCCTAAAGACAAAGATCGGATCGCGATGCCGCCCCTTTTGAGTATCACACTCGCCACTTGTCTCCTGATCGCTTTCAGGTTTGTACTCGGCGACCTGGCATTTTCTTTCACCGCGGGTTTTCTCGTTGGTTACGGAAGTTACCTCCTCGTACACTACCTGGTTCATATTCACCGCCCTCCTAAAAACTTCTTCCGCCACCTTTGGATTAACCATAGCATTCACCATTACCGCGATGGCGAGATTATCTTCGGCGTCTCTACACCATTGTGGGACTATGTGTATGGAACCATGGAAAGAAAGATTAAGAATTGAGAATTTAGAATTGAGTGTGGGTTCGGTGGAGGGAGAAACTGCTTCCGAAACCTTCGCCAAAATTCTAAATTCTGAATTTTAGATTCTTAGCTCAGACCTGGGCTGAAGATTCAACAAAAGTAGCAACCGCTTCCGAAGCCCTCACCAAATTCTAAATTCTGAATTCTCAATTCTAAATTTTAAATCTTTTCTCCGCGGATCAGGCGCAACAAGATCGCAATCACAGCAATCACCAACAGGATGTGGATCACCGAACCCACACTGTAAACAAAGAAGCCAAGCGCCCATGCCAAAACGAAGACCACCGCGACTATATATAATAGGTTACTCATAGCAATTTTTGTTTGTTTCCACGCTCCGGCAACAATTCTGTGCCGATGCCCCAGACCCCTGAAAAGACCCAATTCCTCCTTAATCGTGGGTATTTTTCTATTATTTGTGTAGAAAAAAATCTACACTTTTGTGAGACGAAATGTCGAATGACCCAGCTGGTGCGCAATCCAGCCCATGGCATGCTTTTTCGCTCGCCCACTGCCATAAACCCACATATCATGAAAGAAGCAGTTGAAATGATCGGGATGTTCGCGCTGGGTTATGTCGTCACGGTGGTTGCTGTGGTCGCACTGGTTCGAGTATTTTTTCCCTTCGACCGTGAGAAATCGGGGAGGGATCGCGCAATATCAAAAACCAAGAAAACGGGACGCACGCCGTCCCGGCTTCGAAAAGTGAAACTGGTCAATGGCTAAAGTTCTCGTTGTCGACGATGAATTCGATATCTGTACGCTGCTCAAGCGCCAACTCGAAAAGCGTGGGATGGAAGTCTCGTATTGCTTGACAATCGGATCGGCGCGAGAGGACCTGGCGTCAAACGAGTACGATTTCATCTTCGTCGACTTGAACTTAACCGACGGCTCGGGATACGACCTGATTACTACGCTTGCACAGGCGGGCCGCAAGGAGTCGATCATCGTGATCAGTGCATACGACAGCGAACGACAGAAAGCGTTGCAAGCTGGTGCTCGCTCGTTTGTCGCCAAGCCATTTACAAACAAGTCAATTGAGGAGGCATTGCATCACTTGCAGTCATCCTGAAGCTTCTTTTTTTTAACACGTAAAATCTAAATTGAACCAATATGCTCCCAATTTTGATCATCGACGACGACAAAGACATCTGCTTAGTGCTCTCGAAGTTCTTAGCAAAAAATGGTTTCGAAGTCGACGTGACAAACCAAGGTGAAGAAGGACTCAAGCAGCTTCGATCCAAGGATTATGCTTTGGTACTTTGCGACTATAGACTCCCCGACATGACTGGAGTCGATGCATTGCGGAAAATTAAATTGCTCCGTCCCCAAACCGCGGTGATCATTATTACCGGTTATTCCGATGTGAAGACTGCCGTGGAGACGTTTCGCTATGGCGCGAACGACTTTGTGACAAAGCCCCTTTATCCCGACGAATTGCTCGTGACGATTCGCGAGACAATCACTAAGAATGATAAGAGGAAAGCCGGCGGAGTGACAACTGAAACCGCATCTCCAGCACCGAAAGCGGCACCATCAAACGAGTACATCGTCGGAAAGAGTGTGCAATCGACAACCGTTCAGCGACACATCGAACTCATCGCCCCTTCAGACCTCTCGGTCATAATACACGGTGAAACTGGTACCGGAAAAGAATTCGTAGCACAATCTATCCATCGATTGAGCAAGAGAGCCAATAAACCATTTATTGCCATCGACTGCGGCGCGTTGCCGAAGGAGCTTGCTGGAAGCGAGCTTTTTGGACATGTGAAAGGATCTTTCACCGGAGCAGTCAGCGACAAGGAAGGCAGCTTCGAACTTGCCGACCAAGGCACCATCTTCTTAGACGAGATCGGTAACCTCTCGTACGAAAACCAAGTGAAGTTGCTGAGGGTTATTCAAGAGCGCCGTATCAAACGCATTGGTGCTACAAAAGACATCGCGATAGATGTGCGCATTATCGCCGCTACGAATGAAGATCTGGTCAAGGCCGTGAAGGAGGGTCGGTTTCGTGAAGACTTATACCATCGATTGAACGAGTTCAAGATTCAGCTTTCGCCCTTACGTGAACGCAAAGACGACATCTTGCATTTTGCCGAACATTTCCTGGTGAGAGCCAATCATTCACTAAATAAGGAAGTGCAAGGGTTTTCTGCCGCTGCCGCCGATTTACTGACCAATTACTACTGGCACGGAAACCTGCGCGAATTAAACAACGTGGTAAAACGAGCAGTGCTCCTCACAACCGGCGAGACCATCCAAATCGAAGCGTTGCCTCAGGAGATTATCCAAGGTGATAATACGCCGGTCGCCTATTCATCTGGCCAGTCCGACGAGGAGAAAGTAGGTTTGCTGAAATCCGTCGCGGGTAACGCCGAACGACAGGCAATCATCGACATATTAGAGAAAGCAAATTATAACAAGTCGAAGGCTGCGGAATTGCTGAAGATCGATCGCAAGACACTCTATAATAAACTCAAGTTGTATAATATTAATGTGTAGACAAAAGAAAGGTGTACCCCGATCGCATCAGGGTACACCTTTCTTACAGTTGTTCTTTGTTGTTATTAAGGTTGATTGAAGTTGAGTGCGACGTACAGTTGAGCGACTGAGTTCTTGGAGTCGCCAAGAGTATTTCGAGCACTGTTGCTGTCGGCGATTTTGACAAGGCCATAGTTGTAGCGTGCCCCCACTTGTAACGCGCCGAAGTTGAGTCCGAAGCCGCCTGTTAGTCCGTAGTCGAAGGTTTTCAACTGGTCGCGGTCAATCCGATCGGTGCCCGACCCGAAGTTTCCTTTGTAGTTGATGTTCGCGCTGAGGAGATAGCTCGCGTATCCCCCCGCGTGAATTTCAGCTTGAGGTCCAAGTTTGATCACCGCCAGCAAAGGCAGGTCAAGGTAGTTCAAATTGAACTTCACGGTCGAGTTGATGATGCCACCGTAGTCGGCTTGTGAGCCTTTTGTGGAGAACAAAAGTTCAGGTTGAATGGCAAAAGCCTTTGTTGACAGGATTTGTCCGTAGAGACCGCCATTGAATCCGAACCGGGCGTTTTCGTCGTTGACATTATCGATGTACAGGTTGCTGACGTTGAGGCCGCCCTTCACACCGAACCTGGCCGTTGGATTGGATTGCGCTGACGCTTGTTGAAATGCTACGAACGAAAAAACAGTAGCCAGGAGAAAGATTTTGAAACCGTGTTTTGTATTCATACAATGATTGGTTTGATTCATATTGTGATAAATAGATGTTTAGCCGAACCGGTGAGTTTAATTTTCGGGCCAACGTTGAAATGTGCAGATATATGAAGATTTTCAACTCTGGGCTATCGTTTGGAAACTGAGTTATTGATAATCGTACACGAAGTGTAGACAGGACTCCACATGATAAGAAGAAGCTATATTCGATATTCCTTTCTCGGCATCTTGGTGGTGCTGATCGCCGTGGCGTTGCTCACTTTCAAAAACCTGAACAACTATACAGAGGAGGTCAAGTTGGTACGTCACTCCAACCAAGTACTCACCGTGGTTCAAGAAGTGATGTCGTCGGTGCGCGATGCGGAAACTGGGCACCGAGGGTATCAGTTGACGCGCGACACGGCTTATCTACAACCCTATTTCTCGTCACTTCGGTCGCTGCCCAGGCAGATCGCAGCACTTGATAGTTTATTGGTCGACGATCCTATTCAATCCAAACGAGCAGATACTCTGGAGAACCGGATTCAAAACCAGTTTGCCATTATCAGTCAAATTCTGGCGAATGCACGGAGGAGTTCGTTGTACATGGATCGATACGAAAGTGCGTTGCTCGCTCATGGTCGCAAGAACATGGACGAAATTCGGAGGTTGTCTGATATCATTACTACACAGGAACAAAGCAAAGCGCAGGACAGGATCTTGAGCGAGGACGACTTCAGGACGACGGCTCCAATTGCGCTCCTAATTTATTCGTTGATCGCGCTCGCCGCCGTCACGTTCCTTTTTACCCGCGTATTGGATTCGTTGCGCCGGCGTGACCGGGCGGAGGAGCGCCTACATGAGTCCATTCAAAATCTCCGGAAGGAAGGCCTTGCGCGCGAAGAGCGTGAACTCGTTTTGAGTGAAGCCGAAGGACTGGCAAATATGGGGAGTTGGAAATGGTACGAGTCCACGGGCCACATCGCCTGGTCAGCCGGGTTGTATAGCATTTTCGAAAAGGCACCCGACTACCATCCCACCTGGGATTCATTTGTTGAGTATGTGCTTCCGGAAGATGCGCAGAGTGTTCATCGATTCTTTGAAATGGTGAAAGACCGTCGTGAGCGCCTCGAGTGCAGTTTTCGGATTAGCATCAATGGAAACTTTCGATACTTACTGGCCGTGGCCCGACCGAGACAGAACCCAACGACGAAGCAAGTCGATATTTTGGGAATCATCCTCGATCAAACTGAGCAACGGATGAATGAGAATCAATTGAAGCAGTTCACATCCGAATTGCAACGGTCTAACCAAGACCTGGAGCAATTTGCCTACGTTGCTTCTCACGACCTGCAAGAACCCCTGCGCAAGATTCGCGCTTTTGGAGACAGGCTCGTGGCCAAATACCAAGTAGTGCTGGAGGAGCAGGGCTCGGATTATGTGAGCCGGATGCAATCGGCTGCTGCCCGAATGCAAATATTGATCGAAGAACTGTTATCATTCTCGCGTGTCTCGCGCCCCCTGTCTTTCACCGACAATCTAGGCGTAAATGAAATTTTGAATGAAGTTCGGGATGATCTCGACGCCCGGATCAAGCTGGAAAAGGCGACGGTGATTGTCGGCGAACTTCCTGCAGTTCGAGGAGAACGATCCCAACTGAAACGACTTTTTCAAAACCTAATCAGCAACGGCATTAAATTCCATGGACCAGATCGAGTGCCCGTGGTGGAAGTGTCTGGCACGGTCGTCAAAGGACAGGATGTCAACGCCGAGTTCGAAATCCAACTTCCCAATGCACGCTATGCCCGTTTTGAGGTGAAGGACAACGGCATTGGTTTCGACGAAAAGTACCTTGAAAAGATCTTTACGATTTTCCAACGCCTTCATGGCCGTACTGAATTTGAAGGCACTGGCATCGGTCTTGCGATTTGTCGACGTATTGTTGCCAACCATAATGGCTTTATTACTGCACGAAGTGTTGAACATCAAGGGTCGGTATTTATCGTTATCTTACCTATCGACTAAATTTTCCATCGCCCGATCTTAAGCTTGTAGCATGACGAAGACTCCGGTTAAGGTATTGTTGATCGAAGACGACGAAGATGATGTGTTCTTGGCGAAGGAGTACCTCTCCGAAAGCGAGATGTATCATTTCGAACTTGATTGGGAGTCTCGTCCCGAGCGTGCCCGTGAAAAAATGTTGTCAAGTGGATACGATATTTTCTTGATCGACTATCGTTTGGGGCGCGAAAATGGGTTGGATTTAATACGCTATGCACAAGAAAACGGGGTACTCACGCCAAGTATCTTGTTGACGGGACATGGCGATCTTCGAGTTGATTTGGATGCAACTCGCTTCGGTGCTGCCGATTACCTAATTAAGACGGAGTTGAATGGACCCATGCTCGAGCGAAGTATTCGATATACGCTCAGCCAGTCTAGGATTATTTTAGCGCTCAATGAAAAAGAACGACGATATCGGTCGTTGTTTGAGAGGTCGATCGACCCAATTTTCCTCGCCGACGACACTTTTCGATTGATTGATGTCAATGAAAGTTTTCTCAACCTGTTCCAATATGGCCATGATGACGCTAGGAATCTATCGGTTCGCGATCTCTTTCATGAAGAGCAAGACTTCCAATTCTTTCGGTCTAAGTTGATGAAGGGCGAGCAAGTCCGCGACTTGGAGCTGCCGCTCGTCACTAGCAAGGGGAAGAGCATTATATGCCAGTTTAACTGCACGTTGATTACAGAGTCTGGCAGGTCGGTGAGCAGTTATCAAGGAATCTTGCGAGACCTCACGCTTCGAAAAAAAGCGGAAAAGGATATGTTGGTCGCCGAACGATTGTCGATGACTGGCAAGCTGGCCCGCACAATTGCGCATGAAGTGCGAAACCCGTTGACGAATTTGAACTTGGCGCTGGATCAGCTCAAAGACGAAATGCCATCAGACAATGAGTCTGTGAAACTGTATAGTGACATCATCGAGCGGAACGCAAATCGAATCGAACAATTGATTGGGGAAATGCTTAGCTCTTCGAAGCCACGTGAGTTGAATTTGGAACTTGTGGATGTCAACGAGTTGGTCGAGGACGCGCTGCAACTTACCATCGATCGTCTGAATCTGAACCAGATGAAACTCGAACGTGAGTTTACCCCTGATTTGCCGCGCATCTTTGTGGACCGCGAAAAAATCAAG
Organism: Cyclobacteriaceae bacterium; assembly: GCA_044226945.1. Taxonomy (GTDB): domain Bacteria; phylum Bacteroidota; class Bacteroidia; order Cytophagales; family Cyclobacteriaceae; genus ELB16-189. The sequence continues at coordinate 108,786 of JBGAGB010000007.1, forward strand.
ATCGCCATCGTGAACATCGTCGTCAACGCCACGGAGGCGATGCAACCTGAGAGAGGAGTATTGCGAATAGCGACTGAGCATAAGCCGGGTATGTTGAATCTTGTGATTTCGGACAACGGGAAGGGAATCCCTTTCGACGACATAGAGAAATTGTTCGACCCGTTCTTTACCGCCAAACAGGGTGGAATGGGCTTGGGACTGACATCGACCAAGAACATTTTAGATAGCCATTCCGCTCAAATTGACGTGAGCAGCACGGTGGGCGCCGGCACGTCGTTCACGATTACATTTAAACTTGCGGAGTAAAAAATAGCCGGCTCTCCCAAGACCGGCTATTACCAGCGGACGGCGACGATGAAAGCCGAGCCCGCTGATGTTTTTCCCTAAACCTTCGCTCCACTCTTCAAGTTTCATTCCAACTTGTTCAGATATCCTCCTCTTTACATGGGTGGAAAATGCTTTCGAGCAGCGGCAATCTCGGAAAACGGCAGCTTGGCTAGATATTCAACACGAAATTTTCGCGGCTAGGGTGGTGCCCATGCGCCCAATCTAGTGAAAGGGTGTGTTGGATTACTCGTTTCAGAGACTTGAAGTCGTTTGGTTTTCGGATGTACAATTGAGCCCCTAGTTCGAACGCGCGATCAATCGTACCCGGATGAGACGAAGTCGAGAAAATGATCACGGGAACTCCGTTCCACAGTGTGTGTGCACGAATTTCCTCAAGGCACTCGATCCCATTTTTGAACGGCATGTTTAAATCAAGGAAGAGCACATCGGGTAGTTGGGGCATGCCGGACAACACCTTCAGAAGGTGCTCACCATTGAGCGCTTCGGTGACGATGAGAGGCGGGGCGATCTCCCGAAGAGCCTCTTTAAACAGCAACCGGTCGTCATCGTCGTCGTCTGCCAAAAGAATATGCTTGGAATGGGCGGGGGGAGAATCCATTCGGCCAAGGTACGAATCCCGAATTGATCTAAAAGCTGCGAAAAAATGAACGGGCTTGGTTCATTTCTTGCGCATCCAATCCATTTTGAATCGCAATCATGACTCAGGATGAAGAAACAGTGGATTCCTTTTAGCGTCACACTCACTGCGTTGTTGTTTAGTTGGGCTCCAACGTCACACACCTTTGGCCAATCAACATCATCGAACCTGCAAAGCTCGATGTTGCCATTGGATACACCAAAGCAAGAAACTCCCGCGTCGGTACCAGCAGGTAATGCACAACTTTCGGCACCACAACGATATCGTGAGATGATTGGTCCGGGTGCTATCACTCGAAAAGGGCTTTTCACCGTTCATAAGGTGGCTGATCAATACTACTTTGAGATTCCCGATAGCCTACTCGGACGCGACATACTCGTGGTGTGCCGCATTGCGCAGGGTGCAGCGGGTGTTCGCAGGGAATATACTGGCTATGCGGGCGACCAAGTTGGTAATACGGTGATTCGTTTTGAAAATGGACCTGGTCATAAACTGTTTCTAAGGAGAATCACGTTCGATGAGAACGCTGGCGACAGCACGAGTTCTATGTATCACGCGGTGCTGCGTTCGAACTTGCAACCCCTGATAGCAGCCTTCGGGATCGGCGCCTACAATCCTGCCGGTAAGAGCAGCGTTATCGACGTGACGGACTATATTAATGGAGACAACGATATTCTATTTTTTAATGGCAGCGCCAGAAAGACCTTGAAAGTCGGATCGCTCGTGCAAAGTGTGTGCTATATCAAAGACATTGTATCCTATCCGTTGAACTTGGAAGTTCGAACAATCAAGACCTATCGTGAGTCGGGTACTGAGAACAACTTTACGCTTGAATTGAACACCTCTTTGGTGTTGTTGCCCGCGAAACCGATGCGGAAGCGCTTTGCGGATCCGCGCGTTGGATACCTCACCGAGCGATACGTCGATTATGCGGCAAACCCGCAAGGAGTGAAGACGGTGAGCTACATCAAACGGTGGCGTTTGGAGCCAAAGCCAAGCGATCGTGTACGATACATACAAGGTGATACCGTCGAGCCGATAAAGCCCATTGTGTATTACATTGATCCCGCGACGCCGAAGACTTGGGTACCCTATATCATCCAAGGAATCAACGATTGGCAACCGGCATTCGAGAGGGCCGGGTTCAAGAACGCCATCGTGGGACGCGTGGCGCCGACCGATAGTGCAAGTTGGAGCTTGGAAGATTCGCGCCATTCCGCCATCGTATACAAGCCTTCCCCAATTGCGAATGCTGCTGGGCCTACTATCACAGATCCTCGCAGTGGCGAGATTTTGGAGACTCATATCAACTGGTACCACAACTTAATGTCGATTTTGCAACAGTGGTACATGATTCAATGTGGTCCGAACGACCCACGTGCTCAACACATGGAATTCGATGAGGCGTTGATGGGCGCGATCATTCGATCCGCCGCAGCTCATGAGGTTGGCCATAGTCTGGGACTTGCCCACAACTACGGAGCGAGTGCGTCTGTCAAAGTGGAGAATCTACGCGATCGGGTCTGGTTGGGTAAGAACGGCATCTGTCCATCGATCATGGACTACGCGCGATTCAACTATGTTGCACAACCGCAGGACAGTATCCCATTCGAGGGATTGATCAACCGCATCGGAGTATACGATACCTGGGCAGTTGAATGGGGATACCGATGGTTGCCCCAAGCGCGTTCTGCCGACGAGGAGTTGCCAATTTTGAATACCTGGATTTCTGAAAAGGCAAGCGATCCCCGCTATCGATTCGCATCCGAGTTTTCGACTAATAATCCCCTCGCACAAGCCGAAGACTTGGGTGACAATGCGATGAAGGCGGGTGAGTATGGAATTCGAAACTTACAGCGCGTGGTACCGAACCTAGTGGTCTGGACGTATCAATCTGGGGACGGTTACCGCAATCTTGCGACCGCTTACACGGGAGTATTTGATCAATACACACATTATATTAATCATGTATTGACCTACATCGGTGGGGTGTATGAAACAACCAAGACCATGGATCAACCCGGAGCTGTTTATGCACCGGTAAGCGAGCACGAGCAACTCGAAGCAATGAATTTTATCACCCGACATGTTTTCAGTGAGCCCAGGTGGCTGCTGGATTCTGCGGTAGTGACTCGTTTGGGGTTTGTTCCTCGCCAGCGCGTCAATTCGTTGCAAGAAACTGTCGTGTCGACCTTACTCTCTTCGTCTATGTTGATCCGATTGGCCGAAGTAGAGGCAACTTTTCCAGGACGCACATATAGCGTGCACCATTTTTTCGAGGATATTAATGAGTTAATGTGGAGCGAGATTGGACGGAGTGATAGCATTTCTTCATATAGGCGCAACCTTCAGCGGCTGTATGTGGGACGTTTGGTCGACCTGGTGAACAACGCGTCCCGCCTCGACCGCTACTCTGGTGACGTGCTTCCTGCCGTGATGATGACACTCGAGTCGATCGAGAGTCGCTTGCGGAAGGCTAGGATGAAGGACCCGGTGTCGAAGTTTCATCTGAAGTACCTCGAGCAGCGAGTGAGTAGCTTGAAACTTTGAGACTGATGCACGAGTACCGTGGCGCTTACGTTGCCGAGTAACTCACCTCATTGAATTTAGAATTGAGAGTTTAAAATTTAGAATTTGGCTCTCGTGCTTATTTGCAGCCAGAGTGCGACCCACGGTGTTCGCCGCTCGAAACTCTCACCAAAATTCTTAATTCTTAATTCTTAATTCTTAATTCTTAATTCTTAATTCTTAATTCTTAATTCCTAGTTCCACCGCTTACCTCATTGAATTTGGAATTGAGAATTCAAAATTCAGGATTGAACTGCATCTCGAACTTGTTCACAACCTGAGCGTGACCCACGTTGTTCGCCACTCGAAACTCTCACCAAAATTCTGAATTCTGAATTCTCAATTCTGAATTCTCAATTCTTAATTGTCAACCGGTTTCCCGTTCTTATCGAACCGGAACGTCTTCGTGCCATTGCCATCTGCGATCTGCACCACATAGAGCGCGCCGTCAGGGCTTCGATAGATCTTGGATGTGGCTGCATCCCAACCTTTGTATTGCGCTGCTTGAAGTGTTTCGCGCAAGGCAGCCGGAATTTCGGTTGACTTGAGGACTGTCATATCCTTCAGTTGAACACTCGGTTGCTGCTGTTCGGTTGGTGTTTCCTTTTGTTCTTGAGCGTTTGCTGCAACGACACCAAACGTCAACATTCCGGCGATGATCATGATCTTTTTCATAGCTATCACTTTTTAGTTTGTATTTGTTTTTTTAAACCTATGTGTGATGGTAGATAGAAATCATGCCATCGGTTTTGTTTAAGCACAATCGCAGACGAGCGGTCGAAATTGATGGATGAAGAACCGATGAGTTGAAAATCGAACTCAGGTTTAAATTCTAATTGTATGGTTTGATACCCATTGGTGTGTGGATTAAGGATGAGTATTCCACAACGTTCGTGTTTGCCCGGAAACGAGCGCCCAACCGCAGCGATCACAATGAAAAATTCTGTCTCTACCGAATAGGAGGTGAGTAGAAGTGTAGCGCGAGTCGGACGAGGTGTGGACTGAATGCTACAATACAGACCGTTCAACGCCCTCATACGACCTAAAATCGAATTTTCTTGGTTGGCTGGCGAATTGATAGATGGCAATTAGAGACTCAATCGTTGTATTATGAAAAAATTGGGGATACTGATTTTCATTTTGGGTATCGTCATGACGACACTCACTGGTTTCAACATCGTGACCAAGAAAAAGGTAGCTGAAATTGGCTCCGTGGAGATCACGAGAGAAAAGGAAACTCCGATTTACTGGTCACCCATGACCGGAGGCGCGCTTGCTGCTGTCGGGATCGTGCTGTTGTTAATTGGCAACAAAGGAAATTTAAGATAGAGGGGTGTAGCCGGGATTCCCTCCCGGCTTGGATTGTAGCAAAGTGATGACGTTGCTTATGCTACACCGGAAGGGTGCTGATGCCAATCACGCACCCTTCTACTTTTTTGGATAGTCGTTAGTCGTTAGTTGATAGTTGATAGAAGATGGAAATTGGTCATTGGGTATTGGAAAATTGTTCGTGACTCGTTGTTGGTTGTTAGTCCGCTGACGATTAGGGTGGTCTTTTGTTCTCACAGCTTATTGGGCATTAAATCCAAAAATGCCGAATGACCAATCCATGTCGTTAAGTTAACGTTGGCTAGGTCATCGCATTCGAAGTGAGGCGATATTCTCGTCTACATATATTCTAATGAAACTCCGATATCAAAAGTTTAGTTTGTTTAGCCCCGGACAAACTACCCTGCAATCCGACTCGAGCGGTGAAGAGGGGCGCAATACCACAGCTAGGTCGTAACACGTGAATAATAAGCCCCTGACCACCCTTGCCAAAGGCTACGGGGATCAAAGAAAGGGGCGAGATATCCTTCTTTCCCGCTCTTAACTTTTAATGACATGGAATGACCAATACCCAATCAATGTCGTTGAATTAAAGCGTCATTAGATATTTTGACATTGGTTCTTGGATATTTTCAGGCCTCGAACGGAATACAAAAGGACCAATTATCAATTTCATAATGTTCAACTGTTGGGAACCAGCGACAACACCACTACCAACCAAAATCTTATTGTTAACCACAGATCGTTGTGTTCTCGCTTAAGTGAACGACATGGAATGACCAATACCCAATCCATGTCGGCAAGTTAAGGTCACAGCAACTGCAAGAGTACCATAGCAAACAAACAGCATTACGCTGTTAAGCCCCTGACCACCTTCGCCTGAAGGCTACGGCGATCAACGCAAAGGGGCGAGATATCTTTCTTTCCCGCTCTTAACTTAATGACATGGAATGACCAATGACCAATCTATGTCGTTAAGCTAACGTCCATTGATTTGGTATTTTGCCATTGGTTTCCAATTTTTGATGTCCGGGGTTCCGCTCGATGTGAAAAGCTGCTCGTGACTCGTTGTTAGTTGGTAGACTCCTGACGACAAGGAATGTCATGCCAATGGATATTGGTTTTTCACACGCGAACGCCTACTCCTTCCCAAACAACCTTTTCCAGAAATTCTTTTTGGGTGTTCCAAAGTCTCGTTTTTGCTCTGTTCGACCACTAAGCTTTCGAAGGAGGTTTCGATCTTCTTTATACAAAGGACAATTGACTTTGCGTGCCGATGCCGCTGGCAGTTTGTCGAACCTGGCGTGTGTAAGAAGATCAAAATGCTTGTCCTTTTGCAGCGCTTGAAAAAACTCGCCTACTATCGGAAGAGCCGTTCGTGCGCCTTGCCCTTGCGCGGTAGACTGAAACCGGATTTGGGGAAAGTCACCACCTACCCAAACGCCAACAACAAGATTAGGCGTCATGCCGATGAACCAACCGTCGGTGTTAGATTGCGTCGTTCCGGTTTTGCCGGCGATATCGCAACGTAATCCGAATCGCGTTTTCAGCGCAGAACTGGTGCCTTGCTGGGTGGCAACTCGAAGCATGTGGGTCATCAGTGTTGCGGTCTCTTTCGACAGCGCAGCGTTTGTTTTGTTTGGGTGAAATGATGCCGCAACGGTTCCATCCGCGAGTTGTATTTCAGTAATCATGCGCGGTGTGATTGCATGACCACCATTGGCAAAAGCTGAGTAGGCAATCGCCATCTCGGTTAGCGATGCTTCGGCCGTGCCTAATGCCAACGAGGGTACCGGTTCCATTGTTCCTTGAATACCCAAGCGTCGCGCGAGGGCAATCGTCCGATCAATGCCCGCCTCCTCTAGAATTTTCACAGACACAGTGTTCACAGAATACGCCAACGCGCCGGTCATAGAATACTTGAGATTATAATTCTCATTCCCGGAGTTCTTGGGCGTCCAGTCGTCCACATTGTTGTATACCGTTTTTTCCGCCGACACAAACGAGCAAGGACGCACCCCGTATTCAAGCGCAGCGGCAAACACGATTGGTTTAAATGTCGAACCGACTTGCCTTTTGGTGCTCGCTTTCACGTGGTCGTATTGAAAAAAATGTTGGTCGATTCCCCCTACCCACACACGAATGTCTCCCTGCCTCGGGTCGATCGCGATCATACCTGTATTTAAAAACCGAAGATGATGTTTAATTGAATCGATTGGACTCATCACCACTTCCCGGGTGCCGTCGTATCCAAACAACTGGAGGGAAACGGGTTCGCTCATCGTAACCAGGATTTCGGCGTGCTTCTTTCCCGCCCTTGCTAACTTTTTGTATCTGTCCGACATCCGAATGGCTGCCTCAAGCACGGTGGGATACTTGTCTGCGGGATCAAGCGACCGCCAGTGAGCATCGAACTGTCGTTGGACCGAGGCCATGTGCGTCTTCACCGATGCCTCGGCCACCTTTTGCATCCTCGAATCTAGGGTGGTGTAAATCTTAAGACCAGAAGTATATAAGTTTAACTGGCTCTCGTGTTCGGCGTTATAGCCCTTCAGCCATTTGACGACCTCTTGCCGAACTTGTTCGCGAAAATAGGAAGCGAGACCGCTTTGATGGGTTACCTTATTATATGCGAGTAAAATTGGCTCCTTCGATAGCAATTCGCGCTCAACATGGGTGAGCATACCCGCGCGTTCCATTTGAGACAGCACCACGTTGCGACGGAGACGGGCGCGATCTGGAAAAAGCCGTGGGTTATAACTGTGGGTCGCTTTTAACATACCAACGAGCACAGCAGATTGCTCGGTCGTCAGTTGCTTGGCCGAGCGTGAAAAGAAACGTTGAGCGGCAGCTTCGAGCCCAAACATATTTTCACCAAATGGGACTGTGTTTAGGTACAAGGAAATGATCTCATCTTTTGAGTAAACGCGTTCCAATCGCACGGCCACGACCATCTCACGTATTTTGTTAATTGGAAGGGACAACAACCAGTATCTTTTTCTTGGGTAGAGGTTTTTGACGAGTTGCTGTGTGATCGTACTCCCACCTCCGGCATCATCTCCCAAAAGCAAACTCTTGAACATTTATGTTTGTAAAATCGGACGTCTTCCGTCGCCACCAGTGCCTGAATCGTCGTGGGTGGGATGTCCTCGAATGCAATGTTCGACCGTTCTTGGATGAAGTATCGGCCGAGGAGGACGCTGTCGGCACTGTACACCTCGGAGGCCATCGGATTCTTGATCTGCCGAAGCTCGTCGTTGGAAGGGAGCGCGCCAGTGAGGCCCAACAACACCAGCATGACTAACGTCAAGCCTCCAGAAACGAAAATTGCAACAGCGGAAGTCGCAAATATGGCAACCTTGCGTAAGGTGAGCGGCGGGAGAAAAAAGTTTCTGATTTGCCCGGCGAAATACTTCAGGGATTTCTTCATATACAAAATAAGGAACGACGCTACTTGGTCGCGATGTACCGCTTGCCTCGTTCGGTCCGGACCCAGTGTCCGATAAGTGTATGGCGTGTTGACTTTTGTGTAGGTGCCGTCTCTCGCCAAACGTACGCGTGCCTTTTCTTACTCCAAGACCAATGCCCGCCAGCGCGATAGTAATACGGACACTGTGGCGCCCAATGAACTGACTCTGCAGGTTGTTCTGGAATAGAATCGTGACATCCGGATATGCCCACTGCGCAAGTGATGATCATGGCAAGCACTTTCATTTGTAGGTCACCAATTTTTAATCCCAGCGACCACACGTTGTTGTAAGAAATTATGTTTGAAAAGTCCAAGTCGGTGATCTAACTCCATTAGCACGACGACGACGGCTTCGAGCGCTGCGATTTCAGTTCTAAGAATGTGCGCTCCCGAGGTGCGATCCGCTTCGTATACCGCTTCCACCAATTCATCCAAGTGACGGATCGGCCGACGTTCAGAAGCTCCATGATACGGACCCACTGCCAACCACTGAAGTGGAGCCGGTAGGACACCCACTAACTCCTTCGCTCGTACAGGGTCAAGTCCCAGTGTAATTCTCGACAGGATGTTTCCGATCAACTTGGCCAACCTTTTCGAGCACCCAATACCGAGATGCTGCTTCACATGACGGAAAAAGAGAGCCGATCTGGCTTCGGGACTATCATTCTTGGTTGCTTGAGTCATCGCAGTAGTTGGTTGGTTGTCGGTGCTCCTAACACATTCGTACCAGTTTTTTGACCTAGGCCTTTTTCCGTAAATCCGTCCTTTACTGCACCTATGTGTGGAATAACAACCCAACATTCGGTGCCACACTTCCACATGAGCGGGCATTTTTCTTCGCTTTAGGTTGTTTCCAGCCGTTGGCACAGTCTTTCGGAAGCCATACCGTAGAAAATGAATCGTTACACTTAAACAGATAGAGCCATGGAAGCGAAAAACTTAATCGGTGGATTAATCGTCGGTGCGGCGGTAGGAGTAGCAGCAGGTATGCTGATGGCACCCCGGAGCGGTGAGAAAACGCGCCGGAAGCTGATGAAGGGGTCGATGAAGTTGAAGAAAAATGTGGTGGATTATGTAGAAAACTCCCTCGACAACCTCCGGGTACAATTCAATGATAAGATTGACCGAATCGCCCGTAAGGGAAAGGACACAATCAATCATGCAAGTGAGAAGGTGAAGATCGCCTAGTAACGATCGCCAAACTTTGCTACAAGTTGCCACGAGGGGTTGAAAGGTGTGTGGGGCAGCTTGTAGCCTAATCAATCGGGTTATGAGAACGTTCGTATCACTTTTTTCTATTTCACTGTTCCTATTGCTGACCTGGCATTGCAATCCAATGTTCAGTCAAAGGGAGGAACGGTCGCAGCCAGTCGAATCGACGCCCAATCAAGAGCTTAACAGTCATCGTCAGTTGTTGGAAGCAGATCTAACGGCATGCCGGGAGCGACTCGACGAAGGAATCGCGAGCATCGACAGACGCCTTCGAAGGGCAAACCGCGAGTCGCGGAAATCACTTAATAATTTGCGCGACCGACTCGAACGCGAACGTACACGGGTGGATGCACAGCTTTCCGAAATAAAATCTACAACGACTGACTCTTGGGCGACAATAAGCATTCGTTCGAAGGAGATTTTAACCGACGCTAAGATTGAAGCACAAAAGGTTGAAGAGAGCGTCGAGAACCTTTTCTAATTCGCTCACTCGAATGAGGCAACAGTAGGCTTGAAATTTTGAGGAGCGCCAAATAAACGCGGTAATGTTGTGGAAACTGAAGCCGAGAAGGACGGAAGGAAGCCATCCGTTTTCACATAGTAGTTGAAGTCAACAGAAAGGGTAGGGAAAGCCAAGTTGTCGTTCAACATACGGATGCCGCCTTTCAAGCCGGTGAATACCAGCTTGCGGTCCCCAAGGATTTCACCGCCAGAGAGGAAATGGAAATCAGCTCCATGGTATAACGCGAATTTGAATCCATAGTAATACCAATGAGTAAAGTAGATCGTTTCCATTCCCAGCGTCAATCGTTGGCTGCCGAGTGGAATGAATCCATTTCGATCTTTCCACCCTCGGCCGACTCCTAGACTTTGATAGATGGTTCGATTGTATCCCCTCACATAACTCACGTTGATAAACTGACGTACCTTGGTTTTACCGGCAGGTAACAAGTTGCTGAAGTATCGGCCATTGAAACTCAAAATTCCATCTTCCCACGATGGACCAGTTCTAAAACCTCCAAGGGTGAAGTCGCCATAGAAGTAGCCCAATCTCTTTTTATAACGTCCAGTTCCGGCATGCACGTCTAAATATCGCCGTGTGGTGAAGTCGTTGACCTCATTTCCCAAGGTGATACCGGCCCACGCATTGGTTGGAACGTCTTCTGTCCGCCCGAACCCTTGGATGAGCGAACCTTTGACGTAGTTGGTATGGAAGATGGTGAACCCAGCCAAGACGTAATTCCGGTTGAAGAAGAAGTAGTTTGAGTCCTGCTTAATCAGTGGTCGCGATGTGAATCGATAGTCGTTTGTTCTGAATGCCACAATAAAATTTGTGCGCGTGTCTAAGAAGATGGATCGCGCCAGCCAAGCATCGAAATTTTTCTGGGTGTAGGGCTGTGGAATAGTGTCGTTTTGATTGATGATATACTTCTCTCGAGTTCTGAAAAGATCGAGTCCGCCCGAGTACTTCATCCGCGGCGTCAGGAAGTCGCGGCTAAGGGACAGCGACGTTCGGTTTCGTAAGTAGTTGTCGGTGTAACGAAGCTCACCGCGGACGAACGAATGGCCAAAATTGGGCTCTCGAAGGAATATCTCGTATCCATTAACGGGTCTTCCACCATTGTTCCTGAAGTACGACACTTGAAGTTGCTTGGCGTGACCTAACAAGTTGATGTCGTACGCATCGATGCTGAAATTGTTGAAAGAACTGTAGCTTCCGGACGCGCCAACAGACGCAACGTCTTGCGTGACGACCACCACGTCGACCTCTTGTGTTCCTTCCACCGGCCTTAAATAAATCCGAGCATCCCGAATCGTTCGAAACTGTCGGAGGAGACGTTCATTGTCGGCGAGTTTATATGGATCCACTTCGTCGCCCACATCAAAGAGTAAGTTGTTGCGAATGATGTAAGGACGCGTGTCGGCATGGATTCGATTGACAAGCTTACCTAGTTTCGAACTCGCCTCCAGTGTGGTGTCGAGTACTGTACCTTCGATCAAATCCACTTTTTTAAGTTGGATCGAACGAATCTTCAAGCCTTCGTATTTTCGAAACGAGTCTTCGCTCTTGATCAAGGCGCTGTCGACTGTTGGTCCTTGTCGTTGTTTCCGGATGAGAAACTCGTGAAGTTCCCTTGCTACGCGCGATCGTTCTGCCATTTGCTGCAAGCTATCGTAGAATCGCTCGGACTTAACGTAAGGGTCTTCTTTGACTTTTATTTTCCGGCCCGTGATCAGCGTGTCGGACTTTGTGATGAACGTAGTGTCCTCTAAAATGACGAGATAGCCCTTTGGAACTAGAATGGTATCGACCTTTGAAGGAGGCTTCTCCTGGGCCAGCACCTGGACGGCAATCACGATTAAGGCCAAGGAGAGAACTGTTTTCATGGTAGGAAAAAACGCTTCCGGCGCTCCGAAAGTGCATTTGCGCCCGGTTCCAAGATAACGAAAGGGTTTCGGCTCCAATTATCCACGAAATCGATGGAGCTGCGGCGCTGTGAAATTATATTACGACCTGTAACCTTCCATGAGTGCCCCGGTAACACACCCGAAATTGACCCCAAAAACGAGGACCTGATGACCGACGAGCAGATCATGGAGGCCGTAAAAAGCGGCGACCTTCAGCAGGCTTCCTTGCTTTTCGACCGGTACCACAGGCGGATCTTTAGCTTTCTTGTGCGGATGACCATGGACCGCGACATGGCTGAGGACCTCACTCAAAACGTCTTCCTTCGGATGATCCGATACAGGACCAGCTACCGATCTGGAGCCAAGTTTCAATCCTGGATTTATCAGGTGGCACGCAATGTTTTTTCCGACCATTACCAAGCGAGCAAACGCAAAAAAGTAGGGCATATGGACATCGAAAAAGTTGGGGAATGGATTGCGGACAGCGACGACGCGCGTCAAGCCGATGAACAAGAGAAATTGCTGCATCGATCGCTGCAAATGCTCAACGACGAGCAACGTGAATTGCTCATCCTCACGCGGTTTCAGCACATGAAATACGAGGAGGTGGCCGAGATGATGGATACAACCGTGGCCAACATCAAGGTGAAAGTCCATCGAGCCATAGGCAAACTACGGGAGCACTATTTTCAACTGGAAAAGATTTGATATGGAACGCGAGAAATTGGAAGGGATGCTGATAGATTTTATCGACGGGCGTTTATCGGACCGCGAACGCAAGGAGGTAAAGAACTTGCTCGAAACCGACACGGACGCACGTGTCCTCTATGAACAGTTGAAGCACCTCACCAGCGCCATGGACCGCTCCCCCGAGGTGAAGCCGTCTGGAAATTTGTACGAGGCCTTCCACGAAATGCTCAGTCAAGAGATCGAGCACCATGGTAGCACGAAGAAGAAACAAGTCTTTTTGACGCCAACGGTCTGGCGCGCAGCAGCCACCATTTTACTCGTGATCGGGGCCGCAATGGTTGGTTACTATGTGAACCAGTATCAAGTTCAAAAGGAGCGACTTGCCAAAATCGAAGAAGAAAACTTGCAGCTGAAGAAAAACATGCTGGCGCAAATCGAAAACCCGAACTCGGCGAGCCAGCGAATGCAAGGCGTCAACGTTGCCCTGAACATCGTACGGCCCGACGACGAAGTGGTAAGTGCGCTCGTACGCGTCATGAACGAAGACAAGAATACCAATGTTCGCCTCGCTGCTTTAGAGGCACTGACTCACTTTCAGTCAGATGCTAAAGTTAAGAAGGCGCTTGTATCCTCACTATCACAACAAGATGATCCCGTCGTACAAATAGCATTGATCCAGCTCTTGGTAAAACTCAAGGAGAAAGGAATCCTTGAAGACTTGAACCGGATCATCGAAGACAATAATGCGATTCAGCCCGTCAAGGATGAAGCATATACCGGGATCATGAAGTTATCGTAAACGAATTTGGAATTAAGAATTTGGAATTATGAATTAAGGCATTTTAATATGAAGAAGATTTTAATAATAGCATTAGCGCTGGTAGCATTTGGCGCGAACGCACAAGAATATAAAGTAGCGAAGAGCACGGGTCGTTTGGAACTCCATACTGGCCAGGTAACAGTGGAAGGATACAACGGCAACGAGATCATCTTTACTGCCCGAGATCGCGAAAAAGAACGAGATCCGCGTTCTGAAGGACTGACACCCATCAACAGTTTAGGGCTTACCGACAATACGGGCCTAGGCATCAACGTGTCGGTGCAAGGTGATGTCGTGGTTGTCAATAACTTGAAAAAGAACAACTCGCCAGACATCAGAATCCAAGTCCCGAAGGGAGTGATTGTGTATTTCCAGCATACGGGCGTACAAGCTGGTACCGCACGCTTTCGAAACATGGAGAACGAGATCGAAGTTTCTGCACAATATAATAGCGTGGAGTTGGAAAATGTGACTGGACCCCTGACAGTAAAGACGATCTACGGGCATGTGGAAGCAGTTCTTGCAGCCGGCGCCAAAGACCCTATTTCAATCGTTTCTATCTACGGCTACGTGGACGTTACGCTGCCTTCGACTATCAAAGCAAATCTTCGAATGGATACTTCTTATGGTGACTTACTCGTCGATCCCGGCTTTAAGATAGACATCGATCAGCGCGACCGTGGTGACACTCGGGTTACCGGGAAAATTAACGGTGGTGGTATCACCATCGACTTGAGTTGCAACTATGGAAAAGTTTACCTCAGAAAGAAATGAAAGCAATAACTCTTTCCCTCTTCTTGTCGATCTCGGTGATGACATTTGCCACCGAGATCAATAAGACCATCCCTGTACAAAAAGGACAAGTATTACGGGCGTGGTTTGATTATCCTAAGGTGGTGAAGATCACCAGCTGGGATAAAAACGAGGTTCAAGTCTTGTGTCACGTAAGTATCAACGGCGGCGAGAATGACGAAGCTTTTGAACTCGATGTTAAAACGTCGGGGACGACCATCTCCATCAAAAACAAGATTATGGACCTCGATCGTCTTCCGCGCCGCGTGACGGTGACAGAAAACGGGGTCAAGCTCATGTTCAAGAACGAAGCAGAATGGCGAAAGTATCGTGAGGAGCACGGCGGAGGTGGGAACATCTCGATGGGTGCAGATCTCGAGATCGAAGTCGAGATCAAGGTCCCGAATGGAATGGAAACGAGTGTTGAATCCGTGTACGGTCTTGTTGAAGTCCGGGATTTTAGTGGCCCGATTGACGTTCAGTCCACATACGGAGGGATCGACGCATCACTTGCTGAAAAGAATGTGGGTGAACTCATCGCAGAGACCAACTACGGCAATATTTATTCGAATCTCCAGATCGAAGTCGATAAGCGAAACGCGAGGGAGGAAGATTTTCATACACTTGTACGCGCATTCCCGGGCAGCGGACCAAGATATAAGTTCCAGTCTCCCTATGGCAATGTATATCTACGCCGCGCGAATTAAACCGAAAAAGTTTTCAGCGTCTGTAACCCTGACTGAGGCCAACGGTAACTACTTCCAAAACCGAGTGAAGAAAAGCTTGGTTATTCAAAACAAGAAAAGAAAAGTAATACCATGAAAAAGATGATTACCATCGTGCTCGCTCTGATGATTGTTGGAGTTGTTCAAGCACAGGAGTATAAGATTGCGAAAAGCACGGGTCGACTCGAAATACGGGACGTGAACAACGTAACGATTGAAGGATACGCTGGAAACGAGATTGTTTTCTCATCTCTCGACCGCGATCGTGAACGTGATTCCCGGAGTGCTGGTTTGCGCGCCATTAGCGCTGGTGGATTGGAAGACAACACAGGTATCGGGTTGTCAGTGCGAGAAAATGGCGGCACATACGTTGTTAACCAGTTGAAGAAGATGGATGGACCACGCGTCAAAATACTCGTTCCCAAAGGCGTTTCCATTTTGTACTCACACACTTCTCCCCACGGTAGCGATTTGAAAGTGCGCAACTTGGAAAGTGAGCTGGAAGTGTCGACCGTTCACAACAGCGTTCGCATCGACAATTCAAACGGACCTATGAATATCCGGACCGTACATGGGCAAATTGAAGTAGACCTTCCCGCCAACGTGAAAGGACCTTTGAATTTTTCTTCTACCCATGGCTTAGTCGACATCGCGGTACCCGCTGCCGTCAAAGCGAACGTCATTCTAAGCGCAGGTCATGGCGAAATTTTCGTCGACCCCGCATTGAATCTCGAAATTCCGAAGTCCGGTGAATGGGTACGCTACGGCAGCAGCCGCGTTGAAGGGAAATTAGGTGGTGGAGGTCTCGACCTATCCCTCACCACTTCACACGGAAACGTGTACCTCAGAAAGAAGTAATCGCTTCTTGATATTGGGCGGGTGCCAATTTGGTGACCCGCTCACTTTTTTAGTACTCTTCATTTCAAAACCATACGATGATGAAAGGAACTGCCATGTTCTTGCTCATGTTGCCCGTGCTTGCATGGAGCCAAACAAAAGTCTCACGAAATATCTCCACTCAAGGTGCCCGAGAGGTGGTCATCACACTCGACTACGCCGATTTGAAAATTGAGACTTGGGATAAAAACGAAATATCAATTACGGGCGAGGTCACCATCAACGAAGGTGAAAATGACAACGCATTTCAGATAGAGTCAACAAATGATGGAGGTTCGCTCCGAGTCGTTGCCACACTCAAAGACAAGGAGAACATTCCGAAACGGGTGACCATCCATAAAGACGGAAAGGAGTTTTATTTCAAAGCGAAGAGCATCGATGATCCTGTCGTCAGGAAATTCCTTGACGAAAATGGACATGATTATTCGTTTATCGCACACGGGATTCAAACCGACATACACCTCACTATCTTTATTCCCCGCAACCTATCCACGTCTATTGACTCAAAATATGGGCTGGTAGAATTCACAAAGTTTGAGGCTCCCCTTCACATCGATGCCAAGTATGGGAAAATTGACGCAACAATTTCAAATACAATTGGGGAACTCACGGTCAGGACGCGCCACGGAGAAATTTTGAGCAACCTGCAGGTCAAGTTCGACGAGGAACCCTTCGAGCCGCGACCCGCCAAAGATCACTGGACAACTCTCACTGCGAAAGTTGGTCAAGGCCCTGTGTATTGGATCGAGTCGAAATACGGAACAGTTTACTTGCGACGATAGCTAGGATTTTACTTCGTGATTCCGTTCACCCCAGTAATGAAGTTTCGGATGCTGAGGATGATCACAATGATCCCTACCAACAAGAATAATTTTTTGATCGGGAGTTTCTTTGGTAGAATCGCGCTAATCGGTGCGGCCGCGATGCCACCCAAGATCAACCCGAGGATTACTTGCCAGTATGTCTGAATGTGGAGGAATAAGGAAAACGTAAAGGCACTCGCAAATGACACGAAGAATTCAGTTAGGTTGACCGAACCGATCGTGTACACTGGGTTGCGACCGCGAGAGATTAAAGTCGAACTTACAATCGGACCCCATCCGCCGCCACCAATCGAATCGAGAAAACCACCTACTGCCGCAAGAGCCCCAATGCGTTTAATCGGTTTCTTGGTCGAGTAGTTGACGAAGACTTTTAGGATAATCTTGATTCCCAAGTACAGCGTGTACACGGCCACGATCGGCTTGATGTAACTGCTGTAGTTTGAGAGTGATGACAGGATGTACGCACCTAACACTGCACCCACCACACCGGGAATCACCAGCGTCTTCACGAGTTTCTTGTTCACGTTGCCAAAGCGTAGATGAAACCAACCGGACACCCCACTTGTGAAAATTTCCGAGGTGTGCACACTCGCCGACGTTGCTGCTTGACTCAGGCCCAACGAGGTCAGGATTGTGGTGGCGCTCACTCCATAGGCCATCCCCAGTGCTCCGTCAATCATCTGCGCAACAAAACCGCCGATCAACGCGACGAAAAATGGACTTGAGAGGAGTTCACCCCACGACAAACCACCTTCTTGATAGACTGGCGTAGATTGCAGAACGAAAAAGGACCCGACCACCAGCACGACAATCACCACCGGGAGCAGGAGGGAATAACGGTTGTACTCAAGTTCACCTGTCACAACGGCAGGATTTCGTCTGAATAAGCTGAGTACCCGTTCTTTCATGATGATGAAGGCAATAAGCTTCAAATTTAACCATTTTAACCTAAAGTCTATCGGAATAGTAGGTATTTGGTGAGTGAAATGAAAAAAGGGCCCTTTTGAGGCCCTCAGTGCATTTTTTCGGCGTAGCGACGACCTAGAAGACATGCTTGATTGTGATTCCGTAAGTGCGCGGATCACCCAGCACACCCGCGTAGTGTCCCGCGTTTCCTCCAGCAACCAACAGCTGTTCATAGTAGTCCTTGTTCGCCAAATTGCGCGACCAAATGGTGATCGACGTGCCAGGAGACGTCCGGAATCCCAGGCGTGCATTTACGAGCGCGTAACCATCGATGTTCAAAAATTGAGAGGGCGACGGGCTCGAAGAAAACGACGAGCGATAGTACGTGTCGACGGCAACAAAGAACTTCCCAGATTGACGGAAGAAGTTCACTTCTTTTGTGAACTCGCCTCCGATGGAGCTAGCCCACTTCGATACACCGGGGAGCACGCCACCCGAGTAAGACCGGTTTCTTCGAGTGGGAGCGGTGCGTTGGTGAATCGAACATACTTTGCATCGGTGTACGCTCCGGATGCATAGAAAGTGAAGTTGTTACCAGCCCTCAAGTTTGCATCCAACTCAACGCCTTTCACATTCACTTTTTCTGCGTTCGCGATATATCCACGGTTCACGCCAAGTTCGGGCGACTGAACGTTGGTTTGATAGTCTTTAATGTCTGTGTTGTGGAACGTCAAGTTGACGGTGAGCGCGTCGATGGGGGCAGACTTCAGACCAATTTCAATGTGTTTCACGTCTTCGGGTTTGATGACGGCTAAGTCTGTCGCTGGTTGTCCACTGATGGTCGGTAACCCAGCTACGTTCACACCAACCGGCTTATAGCTTGTCGAGTAGGAAGCGAATCCATTGAATCGATCGTTGGCCTTGTAGGCGAGTGTGAGATTGTACGTAAAGTTCGTTTCGTCCGCCGCAGAGGTATAAGACTGGCTCGTGTACACACTGTTCTTGAGCGCGATCAGAGCGGGGTCCGTTGTTTGCAAGCCGTCGTATGCGACGCGATCATACACTACATCTTTCTTGTCGTAGTTATATCTCACGCCGGGTTGGAAGTGCAGACCATCAATGATTTCCCAATCGACATTCGCAAACACTGCGGCACTGGTCGATTTGATTGAAGCTTCGGTGGCGATGCCATAACCTTCAAACAAACCAGGAGTCTTCCACAGGTTGCTGGTCGAACTTTGCGAAAAGCGCCATTGTGCGTTACCCGACTCCTCGGTGCCGTGGATGTTTACTTCTTGATTGATGTAGAACAGACCGATGATGCCGCTAAGTCTTTGTGAGAATTGTCCCGCATACCTGAGCTCTTGCGACCAGTTGCGATGTTCGGCGGGGTTTTGTGATTTGGCAAGCGCTTGAAGCCCAGTGAAGTCGCGGTCGTTTGAGGGACGCCAGTTCCAATAGCGCCAAGCCGAAGTGGAAGTCAACGTACCAGGACCGACTTTCCAATCGAGGTTGAGTGACACGCCTCCAAGCTGATTGCCCGATCTCCACGGCGTGTCGTGGTCAATCTTACGATCGAACGCGTTGTCGCTCGGAAGTTTGTAGTTCAAGTCGGCGATGATCGCGTTGAATTGCCGGTACGCGGCACGCTTCGTTTGCACGACTCCAGCTACAACTTGCGCATAACCATCGGGCTGCTGGTTGGTTGCGTCCGCGGCGAGATTGATCGAAAAATTGTCGGAAGGTTTGAATAACAGTTGTACACGACCTCCCAGGTTGTTGATATCATTGATCCACTTTCCAGTGGCTACGTTTTGGATCACGCCATCGCGTTGTGTTCCCGAAAAGGATACACGGGTGGCAACTTTCTTTCCGAGCGGCCCGGTAACAGAACTCTTGGCTTGGATAAATCCATAGTTGCCATAACTCAGTTCGAGGTCGGCGCCAGGTGTGAAACTCGGTTTGCGCGTGGTGATGTTGAACGCTCCAGCGGTCGTGTTCTTTCCAAAGAGTGTTCCTTGTGGACCACGCAGCACTTCAATTTGTTGGATGTCGATGAAGTCCAACGTGGCTGCAGCTGGACGGGCGTAGTACACACCGTCGACGTAGAAGCCGACACCCGGATCAAGACCGTCGTTGGTGAGACCGAACGGTGAGCCAATCCCTCGAATGTTGATACCTGTGTTCCGCGGGTTTGATGAATACAACTGAACGGACGGGATGAGTTCCTTTACTCGGTTCACGGTGAATGCACCAGCTTGTTCCACCGTCGTTCCGCTCAACACCGAGATCGGGATGGGAACCTCTAGCGCGGTTTCCTCACGGCGTCGAGAAGTGACAACTACTTCAGAGAGTAAGTTGTTCGTCGCGAGCGTCACCTCAAGCTCTTCGTTGTCGAGTTCAAAGACTTCGACTTCTTGTTGCTTAAAACCAGCAGAGTTAATCCGCAAGGTGAAGGGGAGTTCCTTCGGAGCGGCTATCGAAAAACGACCGGCTGCATCCGTCACAGTATATACCGTGGAGTTCTTGATTTGTACCGTTGCACCCACTACGCCACCACCATCGGAATCTTTTACAATACCTTTCACCGCATTTTGCGCAAGCAGGGATGCGCCAGAGAATAGGAAGGGGATAACAAGTCGTAAAAAATGTTTCATGAGATAGGGGTGAAGGAGAAATGGGTGTGACTAGGGTTTGCTGGCGAGAACCCGCGCAGCGAATTCATTGAATTTTTCGCGTTGGAGCCGTGAGGGTTCAGGTGATAGGAATCCAAACTGTTTTAGGTCGTTCAAGCCATTGTCAATGATCCAACGAATGAACGATAATGCTTCCACGTTGGGATTCGACTTGTCTACCGAAAGGTGGATGTACTCGATTGGTAGATTGTTAATTTCCTTGGACGCTTTCGCTGAAAGGGTTTCAATGGCGCTGATTCTTGTACCATAGAACTTTTCATCATCCGACACCCGATCGTTGCCATTCAAGTCGACCGGCAATACGGTAAGGCCCGCTACAGGCAAGCCCGTTTCCTTGACGTAAATGAGTGGTGTTGGTAAAAAAGTCACGCCGGCGGTATCTCTGAGGACGGCTTTCAAAAGATGCTCGTCCGAGCCCGCAATACCTTTTCCAGCGATGTCCTTTTGTTCGTACTTGAAATAGTTGGCAAATACAATGGGAGATCCAGCTTTTTGAAGTCGCGTGTAAGGAGTGAAAGGCAGCGTGATCCTAGGTTCACGGCCGTTGTCCGCAAAAATGTCGTTGAAGAAGACCTGGCGAATGTTCGACTTGGTCAAACCCTTTGTGCTATACGCGCGGGAAAATTCAGATGTGCTCGTGGCGACGGGTAGAATCGCGTAACGTGCGATGTACGCATACTCACGGTTCTTTTGAATTTCATCTCCTTGTTCATACGCTTCCACCAAGATGTCGTACTGCGACGGATCGGTGGTTCCCCGCCATTCAATGACAATCTGCACATCGGGTCTCAACTTTCCATAGGCCTCTATCCATTGTTCGATCAATGGATAAGCGAACCGCACGCCCGTCACGCGCACCACCTTGGGTTGCGTTTGCTGGCTTTGTGCCGACACGGTCGCTGTCGAAGCAACAGCTACCCATGTCACTAACATTGAAAATCTAAGGATCGATTTGAATTGCATGACGTCCAGGTTTGAAATCCCTGTAAAAGTAGGAATTAATCAGTAAATACCAATAAAGTCTATAGAATATATAGAGTATTGGTAATGAATTGAAATACAAAGCATTAGGTGGCCATCAAACCATTGCGGAGGTCGTCAGAACGGGCTTGTTTATTCTTTTCTTTTGAAGTTTATTCGCGCCCAATTCAAAAAGGAATGGCATTATTAGACGCGCATCTGGTAGTCAAGAAGTCGATTATACCTGGTGCAGGGAAGGGGTTGTTTACGAAGGTCGATATTCTGAAAGGAACACGCATCACGGAGTACAAAGGCAAGGTGATGACATGGAAAGAAGTGGAGAAGTCGGTCGACGACCACATCGGTTATGTGTTCTGGTTCAGCAACAGCTACGTGATTGACGCGTGGCAAACTAAGAAGGGAGTTGCGCATTTTGCGAACGACGCGAAAGGTATCACCCGCGTGGAGGGCGTGGTAAATAACTCTGAGTACGATACTGAAAAGAATCGCTGTTATATTGTGGCCACACGCGACATTCCGGCGGGTTCGGAGATCTTAGTTGACTATGGGCGCGAGTATTGGGCGGCGATACGCTATAATATCAGGTTAGAGGCCCGGGAAAAGAAGAAGAAACTACCTCCCAACGAACACAAGAACGCTCCTAAGCGAACCACATCGAAGCGCTCGAAGGGTTAACAAAAAAGGGCCGCCTTTTTGGGCAGCCCATTTTTCGTGATTTGACTTTGAGGTCAGTTGTTTCCTTTCTGAGTTTCAACTTGAAGGGTTTCCAAGACGTTTTCGCGCATCATTTTCGCTTTTTCCATTTGGTCTTCGAGGTATGTCCGAATGGCTTCCGTGTCTACGCTGTCGGAAGGCGAGGGTGGATTGAAGCCGTGCATCCAGTCGAACATGCTTTGACGTGCTGAATCGAGGCGCGCGATCCGACCTTCGAGTTCTTTTTTCAATTCAGCTGAGGGTGCCGGGTTGGCTGTCAGCTGCGCGTTCAGGCGTGCCTTCATCTTTTCAAGGTCATCGATTTTGGGCATGACCTCATCGTGGATGTCCATCACTTGATTATATAGTATGGTGTTGGAGCTATCCGGGGCGGCTGCGTCGTGTTGGTGATCGTGTCCCGATTTCGACTGGCAGCTAGCCAGCACGATGACGGGGATGGCGAGGAACAAAAGTTTCTTCATTTGCATTGTGGCTTTGATCTGTAAAGATAGGAATAAACCGAAGTGTCGACTTGAAAGGGCAAGCAGACTAACAGTAGTTAGTGGCATTTTTTTTCAAAGTTTTGGACCTAGGCTTGGTGAGTTCCTAATTTTAGGCGTTCTTAGCCGTGCGAATTGCAACACATGGTCAACAACCGATTTTACTTTTACTATTATTTTTTTGCGTCCCAGGGGGGATCTCAGAATCGAATTGTTGAATAAAAAATAACAACATCAAAATTCAGAAGACCCCCCGAAAAATCGGGGGGTCTTTTTTTGGTATACATGAAGACGAAGAAGAAAAAGATCGCCATACAGGGAATTGCTGCCAGCTTTCATGAAGTCGCGGCCTTCAACTATTTCGGTGATGCGATCGAGACGGTAGAATGCTTATCATTCCATGACCTTTGCGAAGCGCTGAAGACGGGGCGCGCCGACAACGCTGTGATGGCCATTGAAAACTCGATTGCTGGGAGCATCCTCCCGAACTACTTCTTGCTGCAAGAGTATCACTTCAACATTATCGGGGAGATTTACCTGCCGATTCACATGCACCTGCTCGCATTGCCTGGTACCAAGCTCGAGCAAATCAAGACGATCGAGTCGCATCCGATGGCGATCCGTCAATGCAACGATTTCTTGTACCGCTTGAATGGCGTTGAAATCCGCGAAAGCGACGACACCGCTCTGTCTGCACGCCGGGTAGCCGAGAAGAAATTGAAAGGGGTCGCCGCCATCGCCAACGAGTTTGCGGCGCGGCGGTTCAAACTGGAAATTGTGGAGAAGCGGATCGAGACCCACAAGAAAAATTTCACACGCTTCTTAATTCTTAGCCGGAGCAACGGCTCCCCTGCCGATAGCAACAAAGCATCGATCAGTTTCGAAGTAGCAAACGAAGTGGGGAGTCTGGCCGAGGCGTTGATGACGTTCAAAACGAATAGCATCAACCTTACCAAGATTCAATCCATCCCAGTGGTGGGTAAGCCAAGCGAATATTCGATCCATGTCGATTTGGAATGGAAGAGTCGTAAAAAGTACGACACCGCCATGAAGACTGTGATGCGGCAGGTACGCAACTTGAATGTGCTTGGAGAATACAAGAAAGCCAAGATTGAATACAACTAGCTCCATGATCTCATTCGCCAAAAGAATCGCCAACGTAGAAGAATACTACTTCAGCAAGAAGCTGGCGGAAGTACGAAAGCTCGACAGTGCCGAGTGGCCAGTGATTAACCTCGGTATCGGCAGTCCCGATCAAGCGCCTTCCACGGCGACGATCGACGCGCTCGATGCCACGGCGCGTAAAGCCGGAAGTCATGGATACCAAAACTATAAGGGTATTCCCGCCCTGCGGCAAGGAATTGCCTCGTTCAGTCAACGTACTTATGGGACTCAACTCGATCCGGAAACGATGATCCTCCCGTTGATGGGTTCGAAAGAAGGAATCATGCACATCATGATGGCGTTCGTGGATGAAGGCAACGAGGTGCTGATCCCCGACCCAGGCTATCCCACATACGCGAGTGTCGCCAAGTTGGTGGGCGCCAAAGTGTCGACTTACCAGATGACGGAAGCATCGGGTTGGAAAGTGGACGTCGCCGCATTGCGTTCCCGCGACCTGTCGAAAGTGAAGATCATGTGGGTCAACTTTCCACACATGCCCACCGGCAGCACCGCGTCGAAGGATGAGATGCAGGCATTGGTCGACTTGGCACGCGAGAAACAGTTTCTCATTGTCAACGATAACCCTTATAGCCTCATCTTGAATGATGCGCCGATGAGCATTCTGGCGTGTGACCACGCACTTGAGGTGGCGTTGGAGTTAAACTCCCTTTCCAAGTCGCATAACATGGCAGGTTGGCGCATCGGTTGGGTTGCAGGACGCGCAGACTACATCGACGCCGTCCTTCGCGTGAAGAGCAACATGGATTCGGGGATGTTCCTCGGTTTACAACAAGCAGCCGTGGAGGCGTTGAAGAATGATGCCAGTTGGTTCCAATCGGTCAATCAAGTGTACGCCGAGCGCAAAAAGATAGCGCTGCAGATTCTCGACTTGCTCGGTTGTACTTACATCCCCAAACAGTCCGGCCTGTTTGTGTGGGCGAAGGCGCCGAGCTCGATCGCCGACGTCGAGAAATGGATTGACGAAATACTGTACGGTACCAAGGTGTTCATCACACCGGGGTTCATTTTTGGCGAAGCAGGCCGGCGACACATTCGCATTTCGTTGTGTGCGCCTGTCGAAAAGTTGAAGGAAGCATTGGGAAGGATCGAACGTTGGCAGACAAAGAAACAAGGAGCGGTGGAAACATCGGCTAGAGCATGAAAGTAACCATCATTGGGTTGGGGTTGATTGGCGGTTCGATGGCGCTCGATATCCGGAAGGCGGGTTTCGCGACCGAACTGATCGGTGTGGACATCCACTCCAAGCACATTCAAGAGGCTCAATCGCTCGGGTTGGTCGACCGTGTATTGCCGGAAGGGCAGGCGTTGAGCCTTGCCGACCTGGTGATCTTGGCGATCCCCGTCAATACTTTGAGTGCCTTGCTACCGACCATTCTCGACACCATCAAAGATAAAGCGGTCGTGATCGACGCCGGCTCGACGAAAGGCCACATCTGCCGCGTGATCTCAAGCCATCCACGCCGGGCGCAGTTCGTCGCTGCCCATCCTTTGGCGGGAACGGAAAACTCCGGGCCGACAGCTGCTTTCGCTGGACTCTTTGCCGGAAAGACCAATATCATCTGTGAACGTGAGCGTTCTTCGGAGCAAGCAATCGGACTTGCCGAAAAATTGTTCAACGTACTTGGCATGAAAACAATTTATATGGAGCCCGACGAGCATGACCGACATGTTGCGTACGTGTCGCACTTGTCGCACGTGAGCGCATTCTTGTTAGGACACACCGTGTTGGACATCGAAAAGGACGAGAAGAAGATATTTACGTTGGCCGGTAGTGGTTTCGCATCTACCGTTCGATTGGCCAAGAGTTCCCCCGATATGTGGGCGCCGATCTTTGAACAGAACATGGAATATCTCAGCCAAGCCTTGATGGAATACATCATGCACTTGCAGCGCTTTCATTATCATTTAATGAAAAAGGATACCAAAGAAATTTATAAAACCATGGCGAAGGCAAACGAAATCCGGCGTGTTCTCGATGGCATGTCGACACCGGCGCCTACTCCACAAAAAACACTAAACCAAAACTGAAACAATTTATTTTTTGCAACTATGAAAAAGGGACTTCAATTGGAATCGATCACCAAATGGCTCGGAATTGAGAAGCCACTGATCATCAGCGGACCGTGTAGCGCCGAGACCGAAGCGCAGATGGTGAGCACCGCCAAACAAATTGCGGCTACCGGTAAAGTGCATGCACTTCGCGCCGGTATCTGGAAGCCACGCACGCGGCCTGGACAATACGAAGGAGCGGGTGAAGAAGGTCTCAAGTGGTTGATTCAAGCTAAGAAGGAAACCGGTCTTCCGGTAACCACCGAAGTGGCGACCGCTGCACACGTAGAAGCTTGCCTCAAAGCAGGAGTTGATATCCTGTGGGTAGGTGCACGCACGACCGTGAATCCATTTTCCGTGCAGGAAGTCGCCGACGCCTTGAAAGGTGTCGACATTCCCGTGATGGTGAAGAACCCAGTGAACCCTGATCTCGAATTGTGGATCGGTGCGCTCGAGCGTTTGAACCGCGCAGGCATTACTAAGATGGCGGCGATCCATCGCGGGTTCTCTTCTTTCGAGAAGGGACCGTTCCGGAATGCACCGATGTGGGATATGTCCATCGAATTGAAGACACGCATCCCTGATCTTGAAATCATTTGCGATCCGAGCCACATCTCCGGCGACCGCAACTTGATCGCGATGGTGTCTCAAAAGGCACTCGACCTCGACATGGCGGGTTTGATGATTGAAAGCCACATCAATCCCGATGCCGCGTGGAGCGATGCAAAACAACAGGTAACGCCCGCCAACCTGGGTAAGATCATCGACGGCCTCGTCGTGCGCTCGGTGTCGTCGGAGAACAAGAGCTTCAAAGATACCTTGAGTGTACTCCGTGATCAGATCGACCAGATCGATGATGAGATCATGCAAAAGATGGCGTCGCGGATGAAGATCTCTGAAAAGATCGGGCAGTACAAGAAGGAGAATAATGTAACGATCCTTCAAGTGAACCGTTGGGAAGAGATTATTAAGTCGCGCGTCATGATGGGTATCGCGATGGGACTCGAAGAAGGTTTCACCCGCGACCTGCTCCGGTTGATCCACCACGAGTCGATCCAAGTTCAAACCAAGGTGATGAACAAAGTCGAAGAGAAAGTTTAATCAATCTCGTATGCACCTTTCGAGTTGACCCGGATAGGTTTCAGTTTCCGGGTTGACTCGAAATCTGAATAAACGGCCTGGAGGTTCGCCCAAAAGGCCGTTATTTTTTCATCTACTCCCGTTTCACTTTTGAGTTGATCCACCACGCCCGCGTTCAGCCTGGCTGGGAAGATATGGACAGGGATGGACTCTTGACCTCCATTTTTTGCTTCCACCGCCAAGATGTAAAGTTCTTTGATTTTGTCGTCGGTGATCGGAATGCATCCAATGCTCACACAGTTGCCGTGAATATAAATCGCGCCTCCCGGGTTGCGGTCGGCTAGGATTCGGTCCGACGCATTGGGGTAGTTGATTCCGAGCGAGAGATGGAATGTACTAAACGGGTTGAAGTGGTTGATCCGATAAACACCCTCAGGAATTTGGAGGTCGCCCTCTTTTCTTTTGGGACCCAACACGCCCGACGTCGTGCAGAAGGCGTATTTGGTGAGCAGGGAGTATTGTGTGGAAGACTTGCCTTTTGCCCACACTTCGACTTCTCGTTCTTTTTTGAATGCCCGGATAAAGATCTGGAGCCCGGCCTCGACATTCTGCCGCCTCAGGAGTTCTTTCACCGTCTGTTCTTTGTCGGCATATGCGCCGATCACCCGATCAAACTTAAGTTGCTGTTCCTTGAAGCTGGGAGTAGTCATCAACGCCACTAACGCTAGCGAAAGTACGAATTTGGCCATCGAGGGATAGGGAAAGGGAAAATGATGCAATAAACCCGCCAATCTTGACTCATTATACGTGCGATTTGGACATTCTGGATGAAGGTAGAGTTTCTTTCAGCCGCGTCGTCGTCATGAAAGCAGAACAGGTTGCGTTTTATACCCCCGAAACTTCCTCTACCTGGTCGTCGGCTTTTGAACTTTTCATAACTTGAACACTCAATTTTTCCCTTCACCATTATGAACTCCTTCCCCTGGAAAAAGGTCGGCATCGGTGCCGCCGTCGCGATCATCGTTGGTTCACTCATTTGGGTTCAACGCGGTTCTGGTAAAGAACCCATCACCACCACGGTGAACCCGGCCTTTGCCGAGTACATTTCGTCTTATACGGCAGGGATTGTTCATTCGGGAACAACTATCCGGATCGTCTTGGCCAAGGCACCTTCCGATTCGTCGAGTACCAAACTTTTCAGTTTTTCCCCTTCTATCGCCGGGGAGGCAACATGGCTCGACGGGCGCACAGTCGAGTTTCGACCCACCGACCGTTTGAAGTCAGGCGAAGTTTACGCCGTGACTTTTGATTTGGGTAAGGTAATGGCCTCAGCCCCGGCCCAGCTTCGAAACTTTGAATACTCGTTTCAAGTGATACCGCAAAACTTCGAGGTAATGGTGACAAACCTTCACCCATACGTGAAGACCGAGCTGAAGAACCAAATGATCGAAGGCAATCTATTCACCGCCGATTTCGCAGCAAGCGACGCGGTCGAGAAGATGCTGGTCGCAGATCAAGGCGGGAAGACACTTCGACTGACGTGGACGCATGACACCGAGGGAAAACAACATGGGTTTGTCGTGGAAGATGTGAAACGCCTCGAGTCCGCTTCGAAGGTTGAGTTAAAAGTGAATGGTGCTCCGCTCGGCATCTCGCAGTCTACTACCGAGGTAGTGGAGATTCCCGCATTAAACGATTTCAAGGTTACCAAGACATGGGTGGAGCAAGGAACGACTCAAGTGGTAATCGTTCAGTTTTCGGATCCACTGAGCGAGAACCAAAACTTGGAGGGATTGATCACGATGAACGAGTTGCCTGATCTCGATTTCGAGATTAAAGGCAACGAGGTCCGCGTGTTCCCGCCCGTTCGTCAAGCTGGGTCACGTAAGCTTACAGTTCAAGCGGGCATTCGAAACATTCTCAATTACAAGATGCCGGAAGGCTCTGAGTTCGATGTCGAGTTTGAACGCCTGAGTCCTGCCGTTCGCTTTACTGGAAAAGGTTCGATACTTCCGGGTACGGACGGGTTGGTGCTGCCATTCGAAGCAGTGAATTTGAAGGCTGTAGACGTCAAGGTTGTCAAGATCTTCGAGTCGAACGTATTGCAGTTCTTACAAGTAAACAGCATTGATGGGAACGCGGAATTGAGGCGAGTGGGTCGCCCCATCGTTCAGAAGATGGTATCACTCGAAAATTCAGGAGTTGCCGACCTCGGACGTTGGAATCGTTTCAGCATTGATCTCGCCGAATACCTCAAGGCCGAGCCTGGCGCGATTTACCAAGTAACAATCAATTTCAAGCGACGTTACGCGTCGTTTGCTTGCGAAGGTGCAACGGGAGAGTCGCTGCCCGAAGCTACGTTCGATACGCAAGATTGGAGTTCTGTCGAAGAAGAAAGCTATTGGGATTCTTACTCCGACTATTACTATCCGGACGATTACAATTGGCGCGACCGCGAAGATCCATGTACAAACTCTTATTATGTCGATAAGGCCATCAGTCGGAATGTGATTGCGAGTGACCTCGGCATCATCGCAAAAAGCGGGAATGGTGGAAAGACCACGGTGGTCGTCAATGATTTGAAAACCACGGCACCGCTGTCGAATGTATCCGTGGAGCTTTACGACTTCCAGCAGCAAGTGATTGGGTCGGGCCAAACCGATTCGGACGGGAAGGTTGAAATTCTCTCGAAGCAGAAGCCATTCATGCTCGCTGCTAAGAATGGAGAGCAACGCGGTTACCTAAGACTCTATGATGGTGAATCGCTCTCCTTGAGCAACTTCGACGTGGGTGGCGAAGCCGTTCGCGATGGATTGAAGGGGGTCGTATACGGCGAGCGCGGCGTTTGGCGCCCGGGCGACTCCTTGTATTTATCGTTCGTGCTGGAAGACAAGATGAGCATGCTTCCTCCCTCGCACCCGGTGGTGCTGGAGTTGCAGAATCCGCAAGGACAAATCACGAACCGACTCGTTCGTTCCAATGGTGAAAATGGTTTCTACCGATTCGCAACAGCCACAGAGCCCGACGCGCCCACTGGCAACTGGATCGCGCGTGTGAAAGTGGGTGGAACTTCGTTTTCGCAACCTTTGAAAATTGAGACAGTAAAACCAAATCGTCTCAAGATCAATCTTGACTTTGGTGTGGATCGGTTGACTGCCGCTGATCCGAGCGTTACGGGTGACTTGCAAGTGAATTGGTTACACGGAGCACCTGGAAAAAATCTTCGAGCAGAATTTGAAGTGACGCTTTCTCCGACGCCCACGCGCTTCGAGAAGTATGATGAGTACGTATTCGACGATCCTTCGCGGAGTTTCACCAGCGAAACTCAGAAGGTATTTGAGGGAGAGACAGATTCGGAAGGGAAAGCTAAAGTCAACGTATCGCTTCAGGTACAGGCCAATCCTCCGGGAAAACTCAATGCGGTGTTTAGGGGGAAAGCATTTGAAGAGGGCGGTGATTTCAGCATCGATCGCTTCGACTTACCCTTCTTCCCGTACGAGACATTCGTGGGCATTCGTCTTCCCGCTGGCGACAGGATGCGTGGCATGCTCCTCACGGATACTACTCACCGTGTCGACGTAGTTACGTTGGATGCCTTTGGAAAGCCGGTGTCTCGCGATGGAATTGAACTCTCGCTTCATCAACTTAAATGGAGTTGGTGGTGGGATCAATCTTCTGGAGGCAATGTGAATTTCATGTCGAACAGCGACGCAAACCCGATTGCCACAGGTGTGATCAAGACTGTTCAAGGAAAGGGCGCGTGGACCTTCAAAGTCAAGTATCCCGCTTGGGGTCGTTACTACGTTCGAGCCTACGATCCTGTATCGGGTCATAGCACCGGTAAGATTGTGTACATCGATTGGCCCGGGTGGGCTGGTCGCGCACGCAACGAGGGCGATGGTGCCACGATGCTGAACTTTGCTTCGGACAAGAGCGCCTACCAAGTGGGTGAGGAAGCAAGTGTGGTCATTCCCGGTAGCGACGGTGGACGTGCTCTGATCAGCGTGGAGAACGGAAGCCAAGTGTTAAAAACATACTGGCTTGCGACTAAAGCTGGCGACAACAAGTTTGCATTCAAGATTGAGGCGGCCATGGCTCCCAACGTTTTTGTGCATGTGTCGTTGCTTCAACCTCATGGACAAACCAATAACAGCAGACCCATTCGACTCTACGGTGTGATCCCGATCATGGTAGAGGATCCGAATACGCGATTGCAACCGGTGATTGAAATGCCAGATGTTCTTGAGCCAGGCAAGGAGGTCGTGATCCGAGTTTCTGAACAGAGTAAACGAAAAATGACTTATACGTTGGCGATGGTCGACGAAGGATTGTTGGACCTCACTCGTTTCAAGACCCCTGACCTTTGGAAGAAGTTCTACGCCCGTGAGGCGCTTGGCGTGAAGACTTGGGATTTGTACGACCAAGTGATGGGTGCCTACGGCGGAAAGATCGAACGCTTGTTGGCAATTGGTGGTGATGGCGAAGGTGGAGATCAAAAGGAAGATGCCAAGGCCAACAGGTTCAAACCGGTGGTTAAGTTCTTCGGACCCATCACGCTCGACGGAGGATCGAAAGAGCACAAGTTTATCATGCCTCAGTACATTGGTTCGGTGCGAACGATGTTGGTGGCGGGCGATGCCGGGGCGTATGGAAGCACTGAAAAGGCGACGCCTGTACGCAAACCGCTAATGATTCTGGCCACGTTGCCCCGCGTGTTGGGCCCTGAAGAGAAAGTGAAGTTGCCGGTGACTTTGTTTACGATGGAGAAGTCTATCCGCAATGTGAAGCTACAAGTTAAGACCACCGGACCTGTAACGATGGCTACCAACACGATGGATGTAGCGATGGGTGATGGCGACAAAACGGTGAACTTCGATGTGACCGTGAAAGGAGAGGCAGGCATCGCGAAATTCGAAGTCACAGCTTCATCCGGAAGTTTCTCCGCGACCGACGTGATCGAGATTGATGTGCGGAATCCGAACGTACCAGTTACGAAAGTGGTTGCCGCTGTTGTCGAACCCGGGCAGAGTTGGACGCAGGCTGTCGCGAAAGATGGATTGACAGGAACAAACTCTGCCGTGCTCGAAGTGTCGACGTTGCCTCCTATCAATTTGGGCCAAAGACTCCGGTATCTGATCCAGTATCCGTACGGATGTGTGGAGCAAACGACTTCCACGGTGTTTCCTCAGCTGTACCTTGATGTGGTGAAAGAGCAAACCGAAACCGAACAAGCGGTCGTTCAACGAAACATCAAGGCAGGAATTGACCGGTTGAAATCTTTCCAAATGTATGATGGTGGATTCAGCTACTGGCCAGGTGGAGCGGATGCCGATTCGTGGGCTTCCTCTTATGCCGGGCACTTCTTAGTGGAAGCAGAAAAGAAAGGATACTTCGTTCCGGGTGAGATGTTGAAGAAATGGAAGAAGTATCAAAAGAATCGCGCGGCTACCTGGCGCAAGCATCAAGAGACGTATAGCAGCGACCTGATCCAAGCGTACCGTTGCTACACCCTCGCGCTAGCCGGTGATGCCGATCTGGCGAGCATGAACAGGTTGCGTGAGCAAGGCGGCCTCTCGGTGCAGAGCGCATGGATGCTGGCAGCAGCCTACTCGCGTGCGGGTCAGCCTGAAGCCGCGAAAGCTCTGATCAAGGACCTGCCGTTAATTGTGAAGCCCTATCAAGAAATGGGATATTCCTATGGCTCTGACTTGCGCGACCAAGCGATCATCCTCGAAGCACTCGTGTTGCTCGACGATCGTACGCGAGCGTTCGAGGTGTTGCGGATGATTTCCGATAACCTGAGTAACCCAAATGACTGGATGAGCACTCAAACTACTGCGTGGTGTCTCCGCTCGATCGGAACCTTCATTGGCAAGAACCCGGGTGGCGAAATGAAGTTTACTTGGAGTTTCGACGGAAAGGAAACAACGGCTGCGACCAAGCTCTCTCTCGCCCAGGTGGATCTCAATACCGAAAAAGCGAAGCAAAACACGGTGAAGGTCACCAACAGCAGTAAAGGACCCATGTTCGTTCGAGTGATTACCCAAGGAACGCCAGCACGTGGGAATGAAGATGAAACGAGAAACAACCTCGACTTGACCGTTTCATATTTTGATATGGATGGGAACTTGATCGATCCAACCCGGTTGGAGCAAGGAACCCAGTTTATCGCAAATGTGTCTGTTTCAAATCCAGGTATTCGTGGACTTTATCGGAACCTCGCCATACAACAGGTGTTTCCGTCTGGTTGGGAGATCAACAACTTGCGCCTCGATGAAGCGGAGAACCGGTTAAGTGGGGACAAACCCACCTATCAAGATATCCGCGACGATCGCGTGTATACTTACTTTGACCTAGGCGCAAACCAACGCAAATCATTCCGAGTGTTGTTGACGGCTACTTACGGCGGAACATTCTATCTGCCCGGTGTCTCTTGCGAAGCGATGTACGACAAGACGGTTTATGCGCGCGTGAAGGGCAGTGAAGTAGTTGTGTATCGCGATTCAAATCAATGATAGAAAGGCAATCGTCGTCATCTTGGCGGCGATTGCTTCACATGGCCGCAACGATGACCCGCAAGAGAGTGATATGGCTGGTAGTGTTTGCCGCTCTGTTGATCTGGTACACGTTCTCGCTGCCAACGCACTTGTTTGAAGTTCCTTACTCGACCGTCGTGGTCGACCGGGGGCAATCGTTGCTCAATGCATCCATCGCGTCGGATGGTCAATGGCGATTTCCGATGCAGGGTCATGTTCCCGAGAAATTTGCAAAGGCAATCGTTCGTTTTGAAGACAAGCGGTTTCACTCGCACCTTGGAATTGACTTGCGCGCTTTTGGTCGTGCAGTACGACAGAACATTGCAGCCCGTAAAATTGTCAGCGGCGGTAGCACGTTGTCGATGCAAGTCATTCGTTTGGCACGAAAGAATCCTGACCGCACCGTGTTCAACAAACTGGTGGAGATGATCTTGGCCACGCGATTAGAGTGGCGTTATTCTAAAGATGAAATTCTATCCCTTTATGCTGCCCATGCCCCTTTCGGGGGAAATGTGGTAGGCTTGGAGGCTGCCTGCTGGCGTTACTTCGGGCGGCAACCCGACGAATTGAGTTGGGGCGAAGCGGCGTTGCTGGCGGTGCTGCCCAACAACCCCTCGATGATCAACCTTGGAATCCGTCGTGGAGCCTTGAAAGCTAAACGTGACAGGTTGCTGCGTCGTCTTTTCAATGCAGGCGACCTAGATAGCTTGAGCCTTGACCTTGCGTTGGCAGAGCCCATTCCCGAGGAGCCACTTCCGCTGTTGCGTCTGACTCCTCACTTACTGGATCGTGCACTGTCAGAGCGTCGCCGTGGGCAGCGTGTGCATTCAACTGTCGACGCATCGCTGCAAGCGCGCGTGTCGGATGTGCTTTACGAGCATCATCAGAGACTGAAAGGCAACCAGGTCTTTAACGCCGCCGCGCTCATCTTGGACGTACCCACCGGTGAAGTGCTGGCGTATGTCGGTAATGTACCGTCGGGTGGCGAGAATCACGAATACGTGGACGTTATTCGTTCGAAGCGCAGCACGGGGAGTATCCTGAAGCCGTTTCTCTACGCGGCGATGATGAACGAAGGCATGTTACTTCCACGCGAGCTGGTCCCCGACGTACCTACCATCATCAACGGTTTTAGTCCTAAAAACTTTACCAAGCAATACGATGGGGCCGTGAGTGCCGATCAAGCATTGATTCGCTCGTTGAACATTCCGGCCGTGCACGAACTCCGTACTTACAGGTACGAAAAGTTCTATGACGTGTTGAAGCAAGTGGGGATTACCACTTTAGATCGCACTGCCGATCATTACGGTCTGTCCCTGATCTTAGGTGGTGCGGAAGCAACTCTATGGGATGTGACCGGCGCTTATGCGTCGATGGCTCGGACATTAAACAATTATTTCCAACGACCCGGCGCGACGCGCTATGATCGAAAAGATTTTCATGGACCGCGGTATTTGATGGATACTGTTCGTGAAACGCACGGTGAATTCGAGGAGCATTCGGTATTCGATGCAGCGCCGATATGGCTCACATTTCAAACGTTGACCGAAGTATATCGACCAGGTGAAGAAACTGGGTGGCAATATTTTCATTCTTCGAAAAAGATCGCGTGGAAAACGGGCACCAGCTTTGGGTTTCGCGATGGTTGGGCAGTCGGGGTCACCCCACAATATGCCATCGGAGTATGGGTGGGAAATGCCGATGGCGAAGGACGGCCAGGACTCACCGGCACTGAAACGGCTGCTCCGATATTGCTTGAATTACTCTCCGTGTTGCCAACCGCGAGTCAGCAAGCGTGGTTCCCACCTCCGAGTTCCGAATTAATCCAGGTTCCCGTTTGCAGGCTCGGAGGTCAGCGCGCTTCTGAGTTGTGCACCGAAGTCGACACTTTGCAAATTGCCAAGGCAGGACTTCGAACGGGAGCGTGCGAGTATCACCGCCGCATTCACGTAACTGCCGACCGTCGCTTCCGTGTCCATGCCGGTTGCGCACCGATGCAAGATATCCACGATGCTGATTGGTTTGTGCTGCCGCCCATCGAAGAATACTATTACAAGGCGAAGCACGTCAGTTATCGCCCGTTGCCCCCCTTTGCTAAAGGCTGCGACGACCCGTCGGGTATTGCGAAGATGGAGTTGATTTATCCGAAGGCCGATTCCCGCATCTACATTCCACGCGAATTGGACGGAACCTTAGGCACGACCGTTTTTCAGGTGGCTCATCGGAATCCGGGCATCACTATTTTTTGGCATGTCGACGGCGAGTTTTTAGGATCAACGACCCGTTCGCACCGGATGACCTTATCACCCGGTGTTGGGACTCATCGACTGACCCTTGTCGATGAAACTGGAGAAACTCTGGAGAAGACCTTCATTATATTATCAGAAAGATAACCCCCTCATTCTTTGTAATTTAAGGAGCATACCTTAATTTTATTGTTCTAACTTTTAACATTATAGCCACTTCGAACACCCCATGTTCAAAAAGATAGTCTTCGTACTCTTCTTGTTGACGGTATCGCGCGTTTCAGGCGTGGCGTTCGCATCTCCCAACTACGTAGTCATTGGCGCCTTTTCGATCCGTTCTCACGCAACGGCCCAAATTGAGAAGGCACGCCCCCAATTTCCCGACGTCAAATTGGACTATAATGAAGTTCGGCAGCTCTTCTACGTGTATGTGCTCAAGACAAACGACCGGAAGCAGGCGATTGCCGAAGCACTTCGCATCCAGCGCGAAACCGACTTCAAGGATGCGTGGGTGTACTCTGGAGAGTTTGGAACGAAAGGGACTGGAGTCGATTTGCAGCCAAGCAACGAGAAACAAATAAGCCCGGAGCCTACAATTGTAGTAAAGTCGAGTCCGCTAACGGAAGAAAAAAAACAGATACCTGAGGTAAAGGAAGAAGCCACGACGGTCGTTCCAACACTTACACCTACAGAAACGATTTCAGTTTCAGAGACTCCTACCACGAAGCCATCGGTGGCACTCGATCCGAAGGCAACATCGAAGGACTTCTTTTTCAGGGTGGTCAAGCCAGATGGGGTTCCTGCGAAGGGCGCTGAAATCACCGTAATCGATCTAGAAACACAACGGAAAGAGTATTTACTTGGTGCAAACGAACCCGTCACGTTGAAGGCGGTAAACCCTTCTGGTGACATGAGGTTGGAGTGTGACTTAGCAGGCTTTCGTCAAGCGGTGCAAAATGTCAACTTTAAGAATCCGTTGGCTACCGACGGGGTGACGCTCGACAATGACCGCATCATCGTGCCGTTCGAGTTGGTTCGCTTGAAGAAAGGTGATTATGCAATCTTGTACAATGTATTTTTCTATAAGGATGCTGCCATCATGAGACCGGAGTCGAAGTTCGACCTCGATGGGTTATTAGCCATGATGAATGAGAATCCAAAATACAAGATTCGAATTCACGGGCACACCAATGGCAACGCAGCCGGACGAATTTTGGAGCCGGGCGAATCGAAGGATTTCTTCTCTCTTACTGGCGCGAAGGAAGGTGCAGGATCAGCTAAGAAACTGTCGGAGAAGCGTGCAATCACGATTCGTGATTACCTCGTTTCGCAGGGCGTAGATATATCGAGGATGACTGTGAAGGCGTGGGGCGGAAAGAAGCCGATCTACGATAAACATCATACACTGGCTTCGGCCAACGTGCGGGTGGAGGTAGAGGTGCTCGAAGAATGACGGGGAAGCTGCCCTTTGGACGGATATTTTTTGGTATTTTCAATTTCGACTATACAGCGATTATGAAGACTTTACGATTCGTGTTGCTTGCCATGGTGCTAGCGATTGCCACCACTTCTGGACACGCCCAGGTCCCTGGCCCAGAACGCTATGTAATCATTGGCGTCTTCAGGGTTTTGGATAATGCAGTGCGTTTTACAGACAAAGCCAATAAATTGAGCTTCAATGCCGGGTATATCCAGAATCCACGCAACAAGCTGTATTACGTGTACTTATTCCAGTCGCTCGAAAGCAAGAAGGCCTTTGCCTTCATGATGAAAGTGCGCTTGGAGACTGAGTTTAAAGATGCTTGGGTCTATAAGGGTTCACTTGGTGCGCCGATTGTTGAGAGCACTCAACAAGATACCCCGGTCGTAAAGGATGAGCCGAAAACGGAACCTGTGAAAGAGCCGGTGAAAGAACCCGAGCAAGAAGTTCAGCAACCGGTGAAAGAACCAGTGCAAGAGCCTGTGGTAGAGACGCCGAAGGTTGAAACGCCGGTCGTGGAACAGCCCAAGGAGGAGCCGGTAAAAGAAGAGCCCGTTGTCGACAAGCAACCTTCGCTAGAACCCCGCCCTGTGGGAAAGCCGTTCTTCTTTAAACTTACGTCCAACGAGACGAGCGAGCCATTAGTAGGAGAGATCCACGTGTTCGATGGTGGTGCGGGAAGCTATCAGTCTTTCCCGGCCAACCAGGTCGTGTATTTGGCGGCGCCGAAGAACCCTTCGCAGGTATACACCATTGCGACACTTTCGGCTGGCTACCAGGAAATGACTCGGACAATTAACTATGCCGACCCTGCAACTTCTTCGGCTGAGGTGGGTGCCGATCAAGAGTTTGTGATCGCGTTGCCCCTCGTACATGTGAAGATGGGTGACTATATCGAGTTTTCGAATGTGAGGTTCTTTTCGAACTCAGTGATGTTGCAACCAGAGGCAAGAGAGGAGTTGGACGGTCTTGCCGAACTTCTGAAACAGAATCCGAGGTACAAGATCAATATCCACGCGCACTGTAATGGCGACCAAGACCGGAACATCATCGTTCGTGGCAAAAGTGAAGACTTCTTTGCTAACAACACAGGCAATCAGCGCAAGACTGTATCCGCTAAGGAATTCACTGAACTACGTGCGGAACTTGTGAAGGAGTACCTCGTAGCGCAGGGTGTCGAAGCGAAAAGAATTACCACCAAAGGGGAAGGTGGCAAGGCCTTGATTTACCCGACGAATAGCACGCTCTCCAATAGAAACGACCGGGTGGAGATCGAGGTGAAGAGAGGAAAATAATCCCCTCACTGAAGCTTCGAACTCGAATTATTCTTCGAGGGTACGCGCGATCATGCGGGTGATGCGGTCGAGGTCTTTGCCGCAAGTCTGCAATTGACGGATCAGTTCATGGTCGGCCTCCGGAAGTTCGAGTCGGTCGATCAGTTGAAGCAATCCCAAGATACTCACCACCGGCGCTCGTAGCTGGTGCGCATTGAAGTGAGCATATTCATTTAGTTTTTGATTCTGCCAAGTGAGAGTGCGCGTGCGCTCCTCTATCTTCGATTCCAACGAGCGATTCAACTCTTGTAGTTGTTCGTTCAAGTGTTTCAGTTCGGTCGCCTGGCTTTCGATTTCCTCTTTCTGTTTTTGAATTTCGGCACTCTTCACGCTCAAGAGGTGGTTCACCTCTGCCACACGTTTCCGCTGGCGGAAGTAAATGTAGGCCATGATGGCGGCGGCGACCAACGCCGACGTGAGTGCGACGAGCATGAATTTTTGATTTCGGATCTGTGCGTCTTGTAGTGCATGGGCGGCTTTCAGTTGCTGGTTTTCCAATTCACGAGCTCCGCTTTCGAACTCAGCTTGCAACCGGGCGACTTCCTCGCGGCGACGTTCATGGTAAAGGGTGTCTTTGATCGCCGCATATTGTTGCAATGCCGCCATCCCCCGTTTCAAATCGCCGAGTTTCACGTACAAGTTCGACTGGAGGTAGTAGTTGGTTACCTGTAAATCGTTCGCATGAATTTCATCAGATAGCACGATGGCCATATTCACATACTCCAACGCGCGTCCATACTGAGTTAGTGTAGTGAACGTCTCTGCGAAGTACTCGTATGTCTGAATGAGCGACCTAAGCTCTTGCATTTCCTTCCACAGCTTTTCAGCTTTTGTGTAATAAGCCAGGGCTTGGTACTGGTCGCCTTTGTATGACTTTACGCGCCCAAGCCCGGTGTACGCATAGGCAATGGTGCGTGTGTTGTTCGACTTCAGCGCCATCGAAAGAGCGCGGTCGAAATAGTTCAACGCGGAGTCGTAGCGACTTAGATAAAGGTAGGCTTCGCCAATATTATACAACGCCAGATCATGGATTTGGTCATCGGCAGATTCCCACCGCATCGACATTCGGATGAACTCGATTGCCTTGGTATAGTCACCGAGCTTCTTGTATACTTCACCCATGTTGTGATACGCTTCGGCCAGCGCCACCCGGTCTTTGGCATCTTCAGCCACCAGCGCGGAAGCGTGGTAGTACTTTAGCGCGGGTTCGTAATCGCCTACTACCCAATATGAGCTTCCGACAATGTTTAGGGCTCTTGCTTCGCCGTGGGCGAAATTCACACTTCGTGCAAATTCCACATTGCGTTCGGCGAGCAACCTCCCTACTTCAGGGTTGGACTTCAGGAACGAAAATGCAATGTTGTTTAAATGAGAAACGTACGCACTATCCTTGGGAGTACGGCGTAAGTAGTTCTCGACGCTGTCGGGCAAAAGCACCTCAGCGTTGACTGAGAAAACTGTCGCCGCAAACAACCACACCAGAAAAAATCTCACCATCCTAACCGTTTATGATGTAATGGCTTTCAGCACATCGTGCTGTGTGATGATGTGAACTTTTCTTTGTTCGTCGCGTACCAGCAATGCTTTGTTGTCCTTGTTCAACATCGACGAGAGAACGTCGAGTGTGCTATCGAGTGCTACAAAAATCATCGGCTTTTCCATAATGTCGCCGATCTTCTTGTCTTTTAGTTGTGGGTCGGAGATGATCTTTTCCAGTAGACTGGCAGAGGCTACACTTCCAACGAAGTCGTCTTTTTCAACGACGGGTACCTGGTCGACACCTTCGCGGTTCATAATTCGAATGGCATCGCCCACGGTAGACTGTTTAGAAACCGTGAACAAACTGTCCTGACCGCTGCGTGCGCGAATGATGTCTTTGGCAGTTGCGAATTGCCTTTCTAGGAACCCGTGATCTTTCATCCACTGGTCGTTGTACACCTTGTTGAGGTACCGTGTCCCATGGTCGGGAAGCAAAATGACCATGACATCCGATTCTTTCAAATGAGCTTGAGCGTATTCCAGTGCGCCGTGCAACGCCGAGCCACTGCTCCAACCCACGAACAAGCCTTCCTCACGTGCTAGGCGACGAGCGGCTATCGCTCCGTCCTTGTCAGTTACTTTGATGAACTGATCGATTACATCGAAGTTTACGTTCTTCGGTAGTATGTCTTCTCCGAATCCTTCGGTGAGGTATGGATAGATCTCGTTCCTGTCGAAGATTCCTGTCTCTTTGTATTTCTTGAACACGGAACCGTATGTGTCGATTCCAACTGTGACGAGTTTCGAGTTTTGTTCTTTCAGAAATTTCGCGGTACCACACATCGAGCCACCCGTGCCAACGGTCGCTACATAGTGTGTTATCTTTCCTCCAGTCTGTTGCCAAATTTCAGGCCCGGTACTTTCGTAATGCGCGGCCGTATTCGACAAGTTGTCGTATTGATTAGGGTAATATGAGTTCGGGATTTCACGATTCAATTTGCGCGCCACCGAATAGTAGCTCCTCGGATCTTCGGGTTCCACGTTGGTGGGACATACCACTACTTCGGCACCCACTGATTTAAGGATGTTGATCTTCTCTTGCGACTGTTTGTCGGCCATAGTGAAGATGCATTTGTATCCCTTGGCGACAGCAGCAAGTGCGAGTCCCATCCCCGTGTTGCCGCTGGTTCCTTCGATGATGGTGCCACCGGGCTTCAAGAGACCCGCTTTTTCAGCGTCTTCGATCATCTTGATGGCCATGCGATCCTTGGTCGAATTGCCTGGGTTGAAGTACTCCACTTTCGCGAGCACAGTACCTTTAATTCCCTTGGTGACTTTGTTCAGCTTCACCAGCGGTGTGTTCCCAATGGTTTCTACGATGGAATTGTAAATCATGGGCCTGGATTTAGAAAAAATGGACGCAAAGATAACGAAATGACTCTAACGGAACGCCCCCCGATTTGTTATTGCCCAAACAAGCGCGTTTCAGACGTTTGCCGGCCTCGAAAATGGGGGATTTTTAGTTCACGTTTGTCGCGCCGGCTAGGAGATACAGCACCGCCATGCGGACAGCGACCCCGTTTTCAACTTGGTCCAAAATGATCGAGTGGCCGGAGTCCGCTGCGTCGCTGCTCAATTCAACGCCTCGGTTGATGGGTCCCGGGTGCATCAAAACAATCTGTTTTTTGAGGCCATCGAGCATTTTCTTGGTGATGCCGTAGTACAAAGTGTATTCCCGCAGTGAAGGGAAGTAACGGATCTGCTGTCGTTCGAGCTGGATGCGCAACACGTTGGCCACATCGCACCACTCTAACGCTTTACGAACATCGAACTCGACCTGCACCCCGAGGTGCGAGATGAATTTCGGCAAAAGCGTGGGAGGACCGCACACCATCACCTTCGCCCCGAGCTTCTGGAGCGCGAAAATGTTGGACAACGCCACGCGTGAATGGAGAATGTCGCCGATGATAGCTA
Organism: Cyclobacteriaceae bacterium; assembly: GCA_044226945.1. Taxonomy (GTDB): domain Bacteria; phylum Bacteroidota; class Bacteroidia; order Cytophagales; family Cyclobacteriaceae; genus ELB16-189. The sequence goes on from JBGAGB010000007.1 coordinate 150,645, forward strand.
CTTTTTTTCCACCGACATCGCCGAGTTTCTGACGGATCGAGAAGGTATCCAACAACGCTTGCGTGGGGTGTTCATGAGTACCGTCGCCTGCATTCACGATGTTGGCCTTGATGTGGCGCGCTAGAAAATGTGGCGCGCCCACACTCGCATGTCGCATCACAATCATGTCGACTTTCATCGCCAAGATGTTGTTCACGGTGTCAAGCAGGGTTTCCCCTTTTTTTACTGAACTGTTGCTTGCCGCGAAATTGATCACGTCGGCCGACAGGCGTTTTTGCGCTAACTCGAAAGAAAGACGGGTGCGGGTAGAATTTTCGAAGAACACATTGGCGATCGTGACATCTCGCAGCGACGGCACTTTCTTGATGGTTCTGTTGATGACGTTTTTAAAGAAGTCCGCGGTTTCAAAAATGAGTTCGATATCCTGGCGGGTGATGGTTTTGATTCCCAGCAGATGTTTCTGACTCAATTTTGACTTCGACATACTACTCTTTGTTCTCTTTGTTGAGACGCGTTGGGTTTCCAAGGTGTCGACGTAGATCCCAACATAGTCGGCAGCGATGGGTAAATCGCGCGTATGTCGACGGTCGACCAACACGAGCAACTCCACTTTCGAGGGCCGCCCGAAGGCAATCATCGCGTCGAGGGCCGCTCGGACGGTACGACCGGTGTACAACACATCGTCAATCAGGATCACGTTCTTTTCCTCGATTTCAAACGCGATGTTCGTTTCGCTGGCCAGCGCCGGCGTGTCGCGTCTCCGGAAATCATCGCGGTAGAACGTCGTATCGAGATACCCGAACGGAATCTTGACCCGGCACTCTTTTTCGATTTTTTTGTGAATGATTTCCGCGAGGAAAATACCCCGGGGTTGCATACCCAAAATCACCGAGTTGGCGAACTGTTCGTGATTTTCAATTAATTGTTGGGAAAGGCGGCTGAGCGTGATGTCGAGATGGTCCGAATCTAGGATGAGCTTCTTCCGCATTTGAGTGGCAAAGTTATGGAATTCACCTCAATTCTAAATTCAAAAACCCGCTATTATAAATTCAATTTATTGGTACTGGATCTTATTGATGAAGAACACGCGTCGGGAAACCTTGACGCCGGGATTGGCCGTGTTTTGGATATTTTGAATGCCGGTGGCGTAGAACACGTCGTCGTACCAATATTCTAGCTTGGTTTGCTGGGTGTCGCGCGCATTTACCTTGTCCGCCGAGAACTGCATCTGGAGTGGGTCGTAAGACTTCCCTTCCAACACGTCGGTGCCCTTGATCACCTTCGTCCGGATCGCGTTGTCGTACAAGTACAGTAAGGAAATCCTGTCCCCCTGAGGAAGTATTTTGACGTAGTGTTCGAGTTGGAATGTGCGCACGTCGTTAATTTCGAAAGTGTTGTCCCACTTAATCGTTCCATCGGCTCCAAACCCAATCACGATGGCGTGGGTGTATTGGTAGCCATCAAATACCAAGTCGCCCCTGTAGAGCGGGGTGCTCAACGGGGATACGCCCAGCCACCGGGCGTTGGGGCCTAGTATTCGCGACGAACTGGGATAAGAGTAGTGCGGGTAAAACGCTTCACCGAGCATGACAAATTGATCCCCGTGCGCCACCAGTTCGCTAACCAAGATGCGGTAATTGAATCGAAGTTTCTTGCCCTTCATTTTTCTGCGCGCAATCTTGTCTTTGATCCGCTTTTCGGACCGGGGGCGCATGTAACTGAAAAACTTCTGTAAGTCGCCGAAGTTGTAGTAGTTGATTTTGTACTCACCGTACGGATCGATCGTTGCGGTGAATATTCCACGCGAGTATTCCGTGTAACGTCCATATACGCCGCACACCACTTGAGAACCATTGGCAGTGCCAACGGTGCGCCCAAAGAGCAAGTTCTTATCATCTTCAGGTTGGAGCACGATCGTCTTCACCAGTTCTCCGGCGGGCGAATAACTGCGCATCCAGAGACTCCGGTGGCGGGTCGTATTCTTTCCCGATACGACCACGTCAATACCTCCATCTTCATCAATCGTTAATTGGTCGAGTTCGCCCGGTTCATTGAAGAAGCCGGGGAGTACTTTCGACTGCGTGGTTCCGAAACTAAAGAAGAGTATCAACGGTCGATAGTTGAAGTGTCCGCCGATCAGCGCGGCCGAGTTCGTGATCTCGAAGTGTGTCGGCAAAAAAGGAATCTGGCTCTTCACAAAAGAAATCACGTACGCGCCGGTGGTCACGTTCACCGCAACGATCTGCAGCTCCGCCCGGGGATTGTTTCTGTCTTTTAAAAGGAGGTAGATTTTACCGTTGTAGTACTTCGACAACGTCAACACGATTCCAAAATCAATTTGGATGTACCCGTGCCATACTTGCTGGAATGCCGTGTCGAGGCGCATCACCTCAATCGCGTTGCGACCATCAACCAAGATTGAACCGTAAACAAGCAAGCCATTTTCTTGAAGGGAGGTGGTTCGATAGGGAACATTTTGTCCCGGATGCAGTGCGAGTTCAATGCGCTGCTGATTCACCTCTTGAGCGAAGCCCCCGAGTGAGACCAGAACTAAAATCGTTGCAAAAAGCTTAGTACACATTTGCCTTGATGAGGTAGAAGACGGACCGGTTTTTGTCGTCTTTGGCCTCGGGATCCCTTACTGATTGATATCCCCACACATAAAATCGGTTGCCATACCAATGTCGTACGCCACCATCGTCTTTTGTTTCATCTCGAATGGTTTCGTTGGGTCGACGCGTGATCACTTTCAAAGTGTCACCGGAAGATTCGTTGTTCTTAAAGCGAGACTTCACCACCAACTCGCTTTCATCCTTGGCAGCAATGACAATCTTGTTTTTGTTGCACCAGAAGTCGGCCGCTTGTTCTAACGTTGGTCGCCGGTGGTCGTCTACTTTCAAACTGTGGTCCCAATCAAGTCTTCCATCGGCAGAGAACGCCACAACCGACGTGGACAGAATAGAGTAGTCGACCGAAACAGGTTGGTTGCTGTAGGTATAAGGGGAGTTATAATACCGCGACGAGAACGGGCTGTACGGATAGTATCCGTAGGGCGAATACCCCGGGCCATACCCGCCCGCGTATGGATATGGTCCATTGTTGGGGGTAACGGTGTTGTACGTTTCGGCAAGTAGGTAAAAGCCATTGACGCGCTCTTCGAGTTTCACGTTGGTGACGCTGGCGCGGAACTCAGGATCTCGTGACTTCTCGCGGAAGCGACGAGAAATAGTCCGCACTTTCTCTGCACGTTTCGCAGATAGATAATCAAGGAAGTGGTTCAGTTGGGCAAAGTCGTAGTAATGAATGGGTTGCTCTTTAAATGGGTCGGCCAGAACTGAAAAGAACCCTGTTGCCATTTTCGAGTTGCCGGTTGCGTAAGTTCCTGCAATGAGCAATTCGTCGCGGACCAACGCGCTGGTAAGACCCGACAGGATAGTTTTGTTTTGGTCTACGTCAATCTCGTCTTCCATCAATTGTACACCAGTGGCGTCGAAGGTTCGGAGATGTAGTGTCTTTTTTGCGCGTGCCGATCGATTCGTGGTCAGGGTATTGAAGGTTCCGTTCTCGTTCACTTTCAAGTCCAGCAACTCGGTGTCCTGTGCCAAGAAACCGGGAACTACTTTGATCTGAGAATTGGGTATGTCGTAAATCAAAACCGCAGGTTCCCGCGACACGTATCCGCCCATGATGGCATGCCGGTCGAGCACGGTAAAATGAGTAGGGCGAATGGCAAACTCGTGTTTGATTTCCGAGCGTCCAATCGCTGAGGTAGCAAATTCATACTCGAGTACCAAGAAATCCGAGAGCTCGTTGTCACCCGACCTAAAAAGTACATAAAGGTATTGCGGTGTGTACTCGTAGCCGATCAACTTCATCCGAAACGGAATCATCGCCTCCACATGATTCTTCTCGATTAAAAGAGTGTCGAGCAGCTTGATTTCGAACGTGCGTTGATTCCCTTCCACTTTATCACGTTCGCGCACGATCGCCAGGCCATTCTCTTTCATGGAGATGATCGTCCAAGCATTTTCGGAATTCTTATGCTCTAACTCATACCGGTCTGTTTGGAACAGTTGGGCGCGAGCTGAAAATGACAACACGATGGAGGTCAATAACAACCAACCCTTCCTGTCAACGATCCAGTGATTCCAGAAACTTAGCATAATGGAACTCGAACTTATTTGCCTGACCCGAGCTTTACGATTTTGTCGAACTCGTTTTTTTCGACGGGCTGAACCGAGAGCCGTGGCACCCGGGCAAGGACCATCTTCTTAAGGTCGGAGTCGGCTTTGATCTCGGCAAGGCTGACCGTCTTTTTTAGCTTTTTTTCAGGCACCAGGTCCACCACTACCCAATCTTCCTCCCCCGACTCAGGGTAGAACTCCTTGGCCACCTTGGCCACACCCACCACAGCCTTTTCTTCGCCTGTATGGTAGATAAACGCGAGGTCGCCTTTCTTCATCGCTTTCAGGTTTGAACGCGCTTGAAAATTCCGGACGCCATCCCAAGTTGCCTTGCCAGCTTTCTCCAAATCGTTCCACGAAAAAGTGTCGGGTTCTGTCTTCAACAACCAATAGCTCATGGTTCCTTTAGGTTAGTGTAAATTGTAAAACCTAAAATACTAAATCGGAACTGGAAAAAATTGTATTAACAAACCAATTAGGCGACATCTTCGTCTGAGATTCGCACTCAGGTTCTGAAAATCTAAAATCTAAGTCTAAATTTCGGCGGATGAAGGTACTTCTGCTCCGATTCTCTTCAATTGGCGATATCGTGCTCACCACCCCGGTCATCCGGACGGTCAAAACCCAAGTTGACAACGCCGAAGTTCACTTCGCGACCAAGTCATCGTACAAGGGTATCCTCGAAAGCAATCCCTACGTCGATAAGGTTCATTGCCTGTCGGACTCACTCCCCGACTTCATCCGTGTGTTGCGCGCAGAGAAGTACGACTTCGTCATCGATCTCCACAACAACCTTCGAACGCGGTTAATCAAAATTGGACTTGGCGTGCGGTCGGCATCGTTCCACAAATTAAACACTCAAAAATGGTTGATGGTCAACATGAAGATCAATCAGCTGCCACACGTACACATTGTCGATCGGTACCTCGCCGCCGCCGAACCGCTGGGTGTCAAGAATGATTCACTCGGTCTAGATTATTTCATTCCTGAAAAGGACGAGGTGCCCCTCGACTGGCTTCCCGCCGAAATGCGCAACGGTTTCGTGGTATATGCCATTGGAGCCCAGCACGCCACCAAGCGTTTACCTCTTCCACGCATGATTGAACTCTGCGACAAGATCAACAAACCGATCGTCCTGCTCGGTGGAAAGGAGGATTTCGAAAATGGCGAAAAAATTCGCGAGTTTTTCGAGCGATCATCTGGGTCAAAGGAATTTGAAGAAGGATTAAAAGAACTCAATAAAAAGACGGTGGTCTACAACGGCTGTGGCAAGTTCAACTTGAACCAATCGGCCAGCATTGTGCGCCAGGCCAATTACGTGTTTTCACACGACACTGGTTTGATGCACATCGCGGCCGCTTTTAAAAAAGAGATCATCAGCATCTGGGGTAATACCATTCCTTTGTTTGGAATGTATCCCTATCGAACACGCTTCACTGTATTGGAAAACACGAAGGTCTCCTGTCGTCCTTGTTCAAAGATCGGTCATGCCAAATGTCCCAAGGGGCACTTCAAATGTATGAACGACATCGTCTTCGATTTTTACTTGCCCTAGTCGCGCACCTTGGCGTGATAGAAAAGTTGATAGTCGGGTAGCAATTCGGGATGTGCTATTTTGCCCAAGTCTTTCAGGATGATGTCGGGGCGCATGTAGCCAGATTCCAAAAATTCATTTCCACCCAAGGGACTTACTTTCGCGTTGTAGTTGTACACGTGCTTGTCGCGAAAGGGAGCGAACAAAGCGTAGCGTGAATCGGCCGCTCGCAATTCATCCAAAGAATTGAATGATCCCACAATCCAAAGGTTCGCGTTTTTCGCGCGGTCGTAAACAGCTTCAAAACTAATCTCCAGCCAACCATTCGTCGAGTCTGATGCCCACAGGTAATCAATCGAAGCATCGGCGAAAAGGTGCGCTGCATAGTTGTCGCCTCCCGGCATGAACCAAGCGTCGCCATACACGGTTCCGTACAATACCGTCGGTTTTGTCGTGGCGGCGGCGAGCAATTTCTTCGTGGACAAGTATTCATTTTCAATTGCGCGAAAAATTGAGTCGGCTTCCTTTTCCTTCCCAAAGAACAGCGCAGTAAACTTGATCCATTCCGCACGTCCAAGCGGGTCACCTTCTAGGTACTCGCTGTTGATCACCACGGGGACACCTAGGTCACGGATCTTTCGCAACTGACCCAAGTCGGCAGTCATCGTATATCCCATCACCAAGTCGGGGTGGAGGGTATAAAGTACCTCTAGGTTCATCCCGTTGTCAATTCCAAGGTCGGTGACTTTCCCACTATCTATTCGAGCACGCATGGTGGGCGAACTGATATAGTCCGTCGACGGAAAGCCCACGAGTCGATCGCTCACGCCGAGGTAGTCGAGGTGTGGTATGTGAGTGGTCGAGGTGCAAACGATGCGTTCAATTGGAACTTCTATGACGGGTGTGTTTCCGTGTTCGGGAGGTGTTTCGCCTTTCGGGACAAGCAAAAACTCGTAAGCAGTGGTGGCACCTTTGAATGGATGGACCACGGTAACTCTTGTAGCCGAACCTTGCTTGGAGATTTGAAACCCTTTTGCGTACCGAATGTCGGATGTAGAAGTCGCCTGTTCAACTGCAGTTTGGCGGGAGTGGCAACTGAGCAAAAGGAAGGCCAAACCATAAATGACTGCACGTTTCATGCCACGAATGTAAGGATTAAGCGCTTTAACTTAACTTTGCCACGTGAACGAAGACACTCCTCAATCGAACCATCCAGACAAGCAAAAACCGAAGGAGCCTCCGATGTATTATATGGAGAATGGCTTCATGGTTTTTACGCGCGAGTACCACCTCAAACGCGGCTATTGTTGCCAGTCAGGCTGCCGCCATTGCCCGTATGGGTTTGTGAGGAAATAGATGATAGTTGTTGGTTGATAGTTGTTGGTTGTTAGACTCCTGACGAGTAGGGTGGTCTTGTCATTTCAATGGTCATTGGGTATTGGATATTGGTCATTGGGTATTGAAGAGTTGGTCGTGATTGGTTGTGAGTTGTTAGGCCGCTGGCGAGTAGGGTCGTGGATTGGGAATTAAATCCAAAAAAATATCCAATACCCAATGACCAATACCCAATGACCAAGGCTTCAACGAAACCGTGGGTTTTTGATTGGTTGTGAGTTGTTAGGTTCCTGGCGAGTTGAGTGGTGGATTGGGAATTAAATCCAAGAAATATCCAATACCCAATGACCAATACCCAATGACCAAGGTTTCAACGGAACCGTGGGTTTTTGATTGGTGGTTGGTTGTTCGATTCCTAGCGAGTAGGGTGGTCATTTCTTTTCAATGGTCATTGGGTATTGGATATTGGTCATTGGGTATTGAAAAGTTGGTCGTGATTGGTTGTTGGTTGTTAGACTCCGTATTGTTCACACTCATCTCCGTTCCACCACCCATCGTTTACCAGCCACCCCGATCAACTCCAACCTACCAACTAACAACTATTCCACCGCAAAATTATTCTTCCGATACATCCATTGACCTTTGGTGAAGTCGGGGAAGTCGACCGAAGCGCCGCCCATTTGGATAGAGGTTTCGGAGAGAGGCGTGATGGCGCTCCAAGTCACGGCATCGTACACATCCTGTGGTGTGTTGGTCTTTAGTTTCACGGCTTCGATGAACGCGTTGAGCACAAACCAGTCCATACCGCCGTGGCCAGCACCGCTTGCATCGTTGCCGTATTTCTTCCAGAGGGGATGGTCATACTTGTCGAGCCAACTTTGTGCTTCTTCCCATTGATGTGCTTTCTTGGCGCTTCCTTCAATGTATATCGACTTGTTGACGTCCATCCAAATACCGTTGGTGCCTTGCACACGAAATCCTAATGAGTAGGGACGTGGCAAGTTCGTGTCGTGTTGAAGCAAGATTGTTTCATCGTTGGCGGTACGGATCATAGTTGTCACCACATCACCCAACTTAAAATTGATTTTGGCATTGGGGTGATTCTCGCCACCACCCTTCACGATGTGCTCGTGGAGTCCGCGTGCTTTGGTGGAGTACGATACGAGTTGGGTGAAACGATTGCCCCGGTTGATGTTCGCCATCATCGCCAGTGGTCCAATTCCGTGCGTCGGATAGAGGTCGCCGTTGCGATTGACAGAGTGTTGGGTGCGCCATTGGGCTTCTGAGAATCCTTTTTCACCAAACTCGACCCCTTTTCCGTACGGATCGATGCCGTTGTTGAATTTAACTTCACGTAAGTCGTGTTGATAGCCACCTTGCAAATGAACGAGTTCTCCAAAGATCCCTTGGCGTACCATGTTCATCACGGCCATCACGTCGCGTCGGTAACATACGTTTTCCAACATCATTAAGGGTACACCTGTTTCTTCACTGGTACGCACGAGTTGCCAGCATTCTTCGATGGTCATACCCGTGATCACTTCGCACCCGGTATACTTACCCGCCTTCATCGAGTCGAGACACATCACGGTGTGCCATTCCCATGGTGTGGCGATGATGACCGCATCTATATCCTTATTCTGTAAAAGTTTTCGATAGCCATAAGGCCCATCGAGGATGACGGTAGGTTTCGGTTTACCCGATTCGGCAACGATCTTCAAACTCATGTCGATCATTCGTTGTTGCACGTCGCAGATTGCCACCACTTCCGTGTCGCTCCTCTTCAAAGCCAATTCTAAGTGACCTTGGCCACGCAAACCGACACCGATGAATCCCAAACGGATTCGCCCGTCTTTGTCCTTCGAGTACAGGCTCGAGGAGGGGAGGATCGAAAAACCGGCACCTGCTACAGCGGCGGTGCGGATAAAGTCGCGACGTGTTTTCATAGAACTTTCATTAGTGCGTGGTAGAGTTGGATCATCGAATCGATGTCGTCTTTGTGTACTTTTTCGAGGGGCGAGTGCGGGTGGTGCGATGGTGGCCCGATAAAACACCAGTCAAAAGGGAGGTGACCCCGTTGAAGTTCCCCTCCGTCGCTTGAGCCTGCAGCTTCCACTTCAAGTTGGAAAGGGATCTTCGACTTTTTTGCGGCAGCTAGGATGCGATCTAAGAATACTTTGCGAGGCACGTTTCGGTCGCGCAAAGAAATGGCCACACCTTCGCCGGGCAAAACGCCTTCCGTTGCCCAAGTCACGTCGGATATCAGCGCCTGCCGCACGCCCCATTTGCGATAGATGTAGTCGGCCAGATAGGGAACCGACCCGCCACCATGTTCTTCCCAACAGCTAAACACGATGACGCCGTTGGTAAGTTTGGAGGCGACCTGCAGCGCATTATAAATGCCCAGCCGATCGTCGAGGTATGGCGATTCGATCATCGAACCTGTGTCGTGAAAATCGGGCTTGTAGGTGAGGGTAGTACCCCGATCGATGGCTCGCCCGAAGTGGTAGTAAGCATGATGGTCGGGATCTATCACCAACTCACATTCAATGGGGCCAAGTGAATCCGCGCCAACTAACTTGGTGCCCGTGCTGGCATCGGGACTGCCAATGGTGACGAGTTGGTTTTGATAGCGCACTGTGAACCCAATCGAGTCCATGTGCGCGAAAATTGCGGTGCGTGGTTTTCCAAACTTCAGGATGATGCAATCCTGGAATTCCTCGCCTTCGATGATCACAGGTTTCGATTTCCACTTCTTCTTTTCCTTCTTGATATATCGAAGCAAGAATTCCTTCATCGGCGCTTCGGAGCCAGAAGGCGCATGGATGGCGCAGAGTTCTTCGAGGAGTTTCATGGTGCAAGATTTAAAAATCCTGGAAAGGGCCATATCGAACCCGGGGAATTTTGCGCCTTCCACATTAGTGTCGTATTTTTTCCTGCATAAGTATGCACTACAACCTCACCGACCGCGACTCGATCGCTAGCCGTTTCTTGTTGGAACTGCGCGATCGCACCATTCAGGCCGATCGCCTTCGCTTCCGCGGAAACTTGCAACGGCTGGGCGCCATCATGGCCGTCGAAATCTCGAAAGAACTCAAGTATCGGCAGTTAACTGTGGAAACACCGCTTGGAAAAGCGAGTGGGCACGTCCCTGAAAAAGATCCCGTTCTGCTGGCCATCCTCCGGGCCGGCCTTCCCTTTTATACAGGTTTTCAAGACATCTTCGACCGGGCGGACGCTGGTTTTATCGGCGCGTACCGCCAAGAAGGTTCGGGTGAAATCAAAATAAAACTAGATTACCTCGCGACTCCACCAGTAGATGGACGTGAGGTGATCCTGATCGATCCGATGTTGGCCACCGGCCGCTCGGTCGTCGATGCGGTTAAAACCCTTCGCAAGAACGGAGCCCCGGCTCATCTACACGTCGCTTCGTTGGTCGCAGCACCGGAAGGCGTTCGATACTTATCCGAATACCTGGATTTACCGTATACGCTGTGGACGTTTGCTGTAGACGAAAAGCTAGACGAACGTTTTTACATCGTACCCGGTCTCGGTGATGCCGGCGATCTCAGTTTTGGAATCAAACTTTAGTTTGTTGAGTAGTTGTTATGTGGGAAGAAATCTTGAAAGCTTTCACGGGCGTTTACTTGCCGAGTATGCTCAAATTCATCCTCGGTCCCTTGGCGGGATCGTTGTTGGGTTTGAACATCGTCACTACAATGGTGGCTTCCTTGGCGGGGATGATGACCGTGGTATCGGTGGTGATCTATTCAGGTCAATTGTTTCGTCAACGAATTGTTCGATTTTTTGACCGCTGGTTGAAGCAAGGAAAGTTAGCCACCTTTTTTCAGCGCTACGGATTGGCGGGGATCGCGTTCTTTACTCCGTTGTTCTTGATGCCCATCGGAGGCGCATTGTTATCGCTGGCATTCCTAAGTACGCACTCCAAAGGAAAGATATTGCTGTACATGCTCTTGAGTGGTTCTTTCTGGAGCATCGTCCTCACGTCACTTATTTACTTTTTCGGGCACAACATTTTGCCAGAGATTGTACGGTAATCCACAATTCCGAATTCTAAATTCTAAATTCTTAATTATAAATCCGGTAAAACTTCAATATCCCGGATCAATACCTTTTTCGCGATTCGTTGCGCGGTAGGCGTGGCGGCAAGTCCACCGAGCGCGGTTTCTTTGTAGCGCGTCTCCATGCTTGCGCCGATTTCGCCCATTGCCTCGATCACTTCGTCGACAGGGATGACGCTATCTACATTGGCGAGTGCAATTTGGGCGGAACTGTTGGCGATCGCGGCAGCGCTAGCGTTGCGAACGACGCATGGAACTTCGACCAGACCAGCCACGGGATCGCACACGAGTCCCAACATGCATTGCACGGTAATAGCAACACCGTTGAACACCTGGTCGATGTTGCCTTCCAAGCAAAATACGATGGCACCTGCACCCATTGCGGCCGCGGTACCAGTCTCTGCTTGGCAACCACCGACGGCACCTGCAATGGATGCCTTCTGTTCCATGATAAGGGCGATTCCCGCTGCGACGAGCATCGCTTCTAGAATTTTCTCGTCTGAAATGTGATGTATTTCTTGAAGGGTGAAGAGTACCCCGGGCATAATGCCGCTGGCACCCGCAGTTGGTGCCGCAACAATTCGGCCCATACAGGAGTTCACCTCCTTCGCGGCAAGCGCTCGTGCAATTAGGTTTTGAAACTCCTTGGATAAGACTGTAACCGGGTGTCGAAATACCTTCTTAGCGCCGTTGTTGATCATTCCCGAACGCGAGGTCATGTCAGCTGAAAGACCAGTTTGTACGGCTTCTTTCATCACGGTCCAAGCTCGCGCGAGTCCATCCATGATCTCCTGATCGGTCCGACCTCGTTGGTGCCGTTCGTATTCGAGGACGACCTTCGGCAGCGTCATGTGCTGCGTTTCGCAATACTCTTTCCAGCCTGCGAACGATTCAAACAAGTATGCCATAAGCCGTGGTATTTTTTGCTTGGGAAAAAGAAATCGGTGAACCTGTCGAGCGATAAAATTACCGAAATCTTGCTATTCAAACCGTTGCGTGTGGCGGTCGGTTCCCCAAAGATGGGTTATAATTCAAGCGGTACTCCAATTGTTTCACTGCCGGTCATGGATTGGTTACTTCCAGTGTGTGTTTCGACGCTGGGAAACGACTATATTTCTGAACATGCCTAAACTATTCACAACGCTGCTGCTGGTGTTTGGATCGGTCGTTTTCGTGCGAGCGCAGACTCAAAATTTTTGGCAGGTCCTTGCGGAGGTAGGTCTCCAAACCCGTAAGGATGGAAATGGCAACATCGTTGAGACGCCAGTTTTTTCCAAGAATCTGAAGAGCTACAACGGAAAGAAGATTCGTTTGAAAGGGTTTATTATCCCAGTGAATGAAGTGGGTGACCAAGACAAATTCATGTTATCTGCACTTCCATTTAACGTGTGTTACTTCTGTGGTGCTGCCGGCCCCGAAACGGTGATTGAAGTTGAGTCCGACGAGGGTATTCGATTCAACACAAAAGCAATTTGGGTAGAGGGATACCTTCAACTCAACGACTCGGACCCAGACCATCACATGTTCATCCTTCGAGCGGCACAACTTGTATCACTTCCTTCTGCCGATACCCGCGTTCGACCCGAGATCAACTCGAGATAATTTCTATCTTTCTGCCTTAGGCACCTCCAAACTCTTCCCATGAAACTTACCACACTATTATTCGTGTGTTGTGTTGCCACTGCAAGCGCACAAACCACCGACGAGAACACCATTAAACTCTTATTCGATGCCGCGCTTTCGAAAGGTGAGTCGTACCAAATGCTTGAGCATCTCGCCACCAAGATCGGCCCCCGGCTGTCTGGATCTCCTGGCGCTGCTGCCGCCGTAGAATGGAGTCGGCATGTGATGAAAGAATATGAGTTCGACTCGGTATGGCTTCAGCCGGTCATGGTGCCCCACTGGGTACGGGGTCAAAAAGAAGAAGGTCGTATCGTGAATTCTAAGAAAATGGGAACGGTAGCCGTCAACATCTGCGCGTTAGGTGGATCGGTCGGCACTGGACCGAATGGCTTGGCCGCCCAAGTGATCGAAGTGAAGTCCTTCGAAGAGTTGAAGCAACTGGGCAACTCGGCCATCAAAGGAAAGATTGTTTTCTTCAACCGACCGATGGATCCCACTAAGATCAACACGTTTGCCGCGTATGCCGGAGCCGTCAATCAGCGCGGTGCCGGTGCGAGTGAGGCTGCGCGCTATGGCGCAATCGCAGTCGTCGTTCGCTCGATGGGGTCGAACTTGGAAGACTATCCGCACACCGGCGGGATGTCGTACCAGCCCAACATACCTAAGATTCCAGCGGTAGCCATCAGCACCAAGCACGCCGAGTTGCTCAGCAAACTACTCAAGGAAGACAACAGTTTGCAGTTTTACCTCGAGACCCATTGCGAAACGTTGGAGGATGCACCTTCCTATAATGTGATCGGAGAAATCAAGGGCACGGATCGTCCCGAGGAGGTGATCGTGGTGAGCGGCCACCTCGACTCGTGGGACCTTGCGCAAGGTGCTCACGACGATGGAGCTGGGTGTGTGCAAGCCATCGAGGTCCTTCGGCTATTCAAAGCGATCGGCTATCGACCTAAACATACTATTCGTGCGGTCATGTATATCAATGAGGAAAATGGGCTGCGTGGTGGTCTGAAATACGCTGAAGTCGTGGAAGCCAAACACGAGAAACATATTGCTGCCATGGAATCTGACCGCGGTGGATTCACACCACGTGGTTTCTCCATGAGTGCGAGCGATACAGAGCGCGAAAAGATTCGCTCTTGGAAACCTTTATTGGAACCTTACGGGCTATCTGACTTTTCCCAAGAAGGTGGTGGCGCCGACATTGGTCCGCTCTCGAGATTAGGTGTTCCTTTGATCGGTTTTCTACCCGATTCTCAACGCTACTTTGACTACCATCACACGCCTCAGGATACGTTCGATAAAGTCAACAAGCGTGAACTCGAGATGGGTGCAGCAAGTATGGCAGCACTCACTTATTTGATTGATAAATACGGTTTTAAGAATTGAGAATTGAGAATTTGAAATTTAGAATTTGATGAGGGTTTCGATGAGTTCATGTTCTCATTTGTAGGAATCACTTACCCAAAACTCTCACCAAATTGTTCATTAAGAGAATTGAGAATTGAGAATTTGAAATTTAGAATTTGGTGCGAGTTTTAGATGAACTCGCGTTCGTAGTCCGAACCATCACTTCTCTAACACTCTCACCAAATTCTCCATTCTCCATTCTAAATTCTCAATTCACATAATTTTCCATGGGTAAACAAGCGCACACCAAGTTCCTGTCGCCGTATGCGTTGTCGACGCGGCTGACAGCAGGCCAGAATTTCGCCTCGCGTACGTATGGAAGTGGATACGCAGCTTTTGTACGGCTGTAAGGAAGAGTCCACTCGTCAGCCGTGACGATTGCGGCGGTGTGCGGCGCATTCTTGAGTACGTTGTTCTCGCGTGGCGCCGTACCGTTTTCAACTTCTCTGATTTCGTTGCGAATCTCGATCAACGCGTCGCAGAAGCGATCGAGTTCCTCTTTGGGTTCACTCTCGGTCGGTTCAATCATGAGCGTACCGGCAACGGGGAAAGAAACCGTAGGTGCGTGGAAGCCATAGTCCATCAGGCGTTTCGCAATGTCTTCCACTTCGATGCCAGCTTTCTTGAAGTCGCGACAGTCCACGATCATCTCGTGGGCACAACGTCCGTTTGCACCTGTGTAAAGGATTTTGAAATGCTGTGCAAGGCGATCCTTCACGTAGTTAGCATTCAAGATGGCAATGCGGGTCGCGTTGGTCAAACCTTCGCCACCCATCATCGCGATGTATGCGTACGAGATCGCGAGGATGCTCGCACTGCCCCAAG
>JBGAGB010000008.1:0-158999 GCA_044226945.1 Cyclobacteriaceae bacterium
CCTTACAGCCTTTGATCGAATAATGAAAGCAACAATTGAAATTGTGCGGCCAAACAGAAAATTTCCGAGAAAGAAGATCAAGAAGAAACCACCGGCAATGACCTATAAGCACCTCTAAGTCCTTAACTAAACGACATTGAATACCCAATACCCAATACCCAATGCCCAATGCCCAATGACCAATGACCAATGACCAATACCCAACGAACAACGAGGAAAAAGTTCGGTGCGGTAACAGGCGAGATATCACGATGAAAGGGGGAAATTCTGTCGGTTTGAAACCCTAGCGTGTGGATCGCAGTTCAACTAGTTTTCTACTAACCTCACTATGCTCCGTAACTTCTTCAAAACGGCAGTACGCAACATCGTGCGCCACAAGGCATACGCTGCCATCAACTTTGTTGGATTAACCAGCGGTCTCGCACTGGCGCTGCTGATCATGGTCTACATCCGGTCGGAGGTCAACTTTGACGATTTCCACGCAAATGGCGATCGATTGTACCGCATCAAATACGTAGCTCCGAATGGGCTAGAGTTGGCTGCAAGTCCACCGCCATTGTCTCCCGCCATGAACGATTTTTTCCCAGAGATTGAAATGACGGCCCGGGTTTATGCCCGCAACGTGAGCATTCGCCGGGAGGACGCCGCCGAGGCATTCGAGGAAACAGGTGTATTGTTCGTAGACTCCACCTGGATGAAGATGATGTCTTTCGACTACGTGAAAGGGAATCCGAAAAATCCACTTAGTGAGGAGTTCACTGTGATCATCAACGAGGAAATGGCCAAAAAGTATTTCGGCGGCCAAGACCCGATCGGTGAGACCTTGATGTTCGGAGGGAAAAATTCATTCCGCGTGATCGCCGTGGTGAAAGACTTCCCCGAGAACTCACACATCAATTTCAACATGCTCGTGCCTTATGAGAATATGTACGACATGGAGAACGATCAAACTGCGAAGACGCTCCGAGCCAATCTGGCGATCAACTTCGTGGTGAGCCACAGCTATACCTATGTGTTGCTAAAACCCGGTGCCGACCCAAAGGCGGTTGATGAAAAAATGGGTGACCTCATGAAGAAGTATGCGTCTCCGAATTTGCAGTTGGGACAGGTGTTTACGCTTTTTCCTATTCACGACATTCACATGAATTCTCAATTACTGATGGAGTCGAACAGCACCAACACATGGGATAATATTTGGATGTTTGCCGGCGTGGGCTTGCTGACGATCCTGATCGCTTGCATCAACTACATCAACCTCAGCACCGCTCAATCATTTACCAGGGTGAAAGAAATCGGGATTCGTAAGATTCTCGGTTCGGCAAAGTTTCAGATCATCGGACAGTTCCTCGCAGAAAGTTTTCTGTTTTGCGCAGTGGCGTTCGTCCTGTCGATCGTTGCCTTTTACTGGTTGCTGCCTGTCCTGAACACTTTGACGAATAAAAACCTGCAGTTTAACCAAGTGGTTGATGCCAAACTTATCTTTTCCGGACTTGGATTGTTGCTCGTGATTACTCTGCTGGCCGGTGGATATCCAGCGTATTTTGTCACCAAGTTCAATTCGGTGAACGCACTGAAAGGGAACGGCTCGACGGCGGCAGGAGGGCAGTGGCTTCGCAAATCACTCATTGTCTTCCAACTTGCCATTGCTTGTATGTTGTTGTCGGGTTCACTTTTGATCGTGAGACAGCTCGACTTTTTGAGCAATCGCCCGACAGGTTTTAAGAAAGATCAAATTGTGAGCATTCCCCTGTTTAGTCAAAACACCAATTTGCTATTTGGTCGACCGGACTCAACATTCTACACTCGCCTTCAGAGTTTTCGAGACGAGATCGAGCGACAGTCCGGTGTCATGGGAACCACGTTGTCTTCGAGCGTCCCGGGAACGGGTGTCGTTTTTCGTGGGACTGTTCCCGAGGGCTTCTCGCAAGAGGATCGAATGTTTCTGGCCAATCTTTCAGTAGACTACGACTTCTTCAAAACTTACGATATCGGCTTTGTCGCGGGCAGACCTTTTTCGAGAGAGTTTCCCTCGGATCCGCGCGAAGGTTTTATCGTGAATGAGGTAGCCGTGAAGGAGTTCAAATGGGGAACCCCAGAGCAGGCACTTGGGAAGACAATCAATCGCGAGGGGAAAAATGGAAAGGTGGTCGGCGTGATCAAGGATTTTAACATCGCGTCCCTCACCACGGCGATTACTCCTTTGATTGTTGAATACAACGACAGTCAGTTAAGCCAACTCTCTATCCGATTTGAGAACAGCAACATCGTACAAACGATGGAAAAGATTTCAACGGCGTGGAATAAAATGTTCCCCGAGAAATCGTTTCAGTTCAATTTCCTCGATCAACAACTGGCGCAACAGTACGCAGCGTTTAAGAATTTTGGGACGATCATCGAATCTTTTACCTTCATCGCCATCCTGATCGCTTGCCTAGGTGTGTATGGACTGGTGCTGTTTGTGGTCCAACGCAAAGTAAAGGAAATTGGAGTGCGCAAAGTGCTTGGTGCGACCGTTCCAAGTATCTTGACGCTCATCTACCGAGACTTCGCTTGGCTGATCCTTTTAGCTTTCGCGATTGCCACTCCCGCGGCTTGGACGCTGATGGATCGATGGCTTGAGAACTTCTCCTATCGAACTGATTTGAGTCCTTGGACCTTTCTGCTAAGCCTTTTCCTGATCGTCGCCGTCACCTCCCTGACCATTGCGTACCAGGCGGTAAAAGCTTCGATGGCTAATCCAGTCAAGTCGCTTAGAACAGAGTAGGGTGAGGGCGGAAATCGAAAAGGAGTCGTCAAATCCGCCGGTCCATATTCTCAGTTCTCAATTCTTACTATTTTCGTGATCGTATTTCAATCAATACGATCACGAAAATGAATCAAACCCTCCAATCTCGTTTCTTGTTTTTGGGTGTCGTCGCACTCACCGCCTTTGTGAGCGGATGCACCCCGAAAGCGTCAGAGCCTGCAAAACAGGCATTCGTAAGTTCAATTCCTAAACCAGTTTCTACGGAAGTAGGCGAGTTTGCCTTCGTCGCGGGCCCAACAACATCCGTATTTGCCGATCCATCGTCGGAAGGCGTTGGCCCGGTGGGCGAATACCTCGTTAATACCTTCGGTCTCGCAAAAGCCGACGAGCGTGCTCAGAAAAATCAAGTGTACCTCTCACTCGGTTCTGACGCAGAACTGGGCGAAGAGGGATACGCCATCGACATCAGCCCTGAAGCGATTATTGTGTCGGCCAACAAACCTGCTGGACTTTTCTATGCGGTTCAAACCCTTCGTCAGATCGGCGTGAAAACACCGGCGGGCGTCGAGTTTGCGACTGGCAAGATTCGCGACTTTCCCTCGTACGGATGGCGTGGTTCGATGCTCGACGTGGCGCGACACTTCTTTGGTGTTGACGACGTGAAACGATACATCGACCTGATGGCATTCTATAAGTTGAATGTGCTTCACTTGCACTTGAGCGACGACCAAGGCTGGCGAGTCGAAATCAAGTCGTGGCCCAACCTGACCGAGATCGGTGGCAAGACACAAGTAGGAGGCAAGTCGGGTGGATTTTATACCCAAGAACAATTCAAAGATATTGTTGCGTACGCCCAAAGCCGTTTCGTGAACGTCATTCCTGAAATCGATATGCCAGGACACACCAATGCGGCGTTGGCATCTTACCCAGAACTGAATTGCGACGGAAAAGCTCCGGCATTGTACGAAGGAATTCAGGTAGGTTTCAGCACGCTGTGCGCCACCAAACCTATCACGGCAGAGTTTGTGAACGCAGTTGTGAAAGAACTCGCTGCATTGACACCGGGTCCATACATTCACATCGGAGGCGACGAAGCAAGTGTCACCAAGAAGGAAGACTACCTCCAGTTCATCCGCATGTTCAAGAAAATTGTTGAAGCGAACGGCAAGCACATGATCGGCTGGGAAGAGATTGCTCAATCCGACATTGGGGCGGGTGACATTGCCCAACACTGGCATTCGAAGGAGCACGCGGCCGAAGCAGCGAAGAAAGGTGCAAAAGTTCTGATGTCGCCGGCAACGAAAGTTTACCTCGACATGAAATATGACACCACTACGAAGCTTGGACAGAGTTGGGCAGCCATCGTCGAGGTTGATGATTCATATAAATGGTCCATTGAGGAAATGGTACCTGGAATCGATATGAATAGCGTGGTCGGAATCGAAGCACCTATCTGGACGGAAACCATGTCGACCATGGATGAACTCGAGTTCATGCTGTTCCCACGTTTACCCGGTGTCGCTGAACTCGCGTGGACGCCCGGCGCACACGACTGGGACGAATACAAGGTACGCCTCGGTCGCCATGGAAAGAAGATGACCGAACTCGGTATTGACTACTACCACTCTGCAAAGGTTCCTTGGACCGAATAGGTTAGTAGTTCACCTTGACGTCGTGGATACGTCTCGGCAACCACACCTGCATCGGGTTTTGGCCTCGGTTGCACCAAGAATAATAGGGAATCGCAGTCACACTGCGATTCTCTGTTTTGATGGACTTCCCATCGGAAGCAACTTGAACGGTTGGAGCCTCAAATTGGATGGTAGTGACGCCACCAAGAAGGTCAGGTCGATTTTGAACGGTGAACTTAGTGTCGTTTGGCACGATCACATTCCACGCGAGCCCCCCGTTGTCGGCGCCTTCGATGCAATACACCAGTGGGCCACGCTGCAGCGCAATCCGATCGTCATCCTGTTTTACCTCTGTGCGCGCAACAACACGACGCACGTCCATCGGGATGTCCAATTCGACCACGTCGCCTTTCTTCCACTCGCGATCGATCACTGCATAGCCCTTTTCCATCGTGTACTTGGCTGACGTACCATTTACGGACAAAGTGAAAGGCTTAACCGATTTGTCTTCGAATGAGTAGAGGCCTCCTGGGACTGCTTCGCCTTGTGCCCAACCTGGAATTCGTACCTGTAAGGCGAACTTCGTTTTCTTAGTGGGGTTGACATTCATTACGACACGGCCCTCCCAGGGATACTGCGTGGTTTGACTAAAGTCCACGTGGGTTTTCCCGACCACAATCTTTGCTTGACTTCCCACAAATAAGTTTACCCGCACCACCCGATCGGAGGATGCATAGATATAATCTCCCAAGGAGGCAATTAACCGTGCAATGTTGGCAGGGCAACATGCCGTCCCAAACCATTCGCGACGGAAATGTCGGCCATTGGAGGCGAGGGGATTTCCATAGAAGAATCGGTCGCCGCTCAATGACAACCCGTCTCGTGCCCCGTTATAAAGACTCCGTTCGAGGATGTCGATGAATTTCGCGTCGTCGGTGAGCAGATTCATTCGCTGATTCCAGAAGACCATACCAACCGACGCACAGGTTTCACAATACGCCTGCTCATTCGGCAGGTCATAGTCAATGCTGAAACCCTCGTTGTTCCCAGAGGAACCAATCCCCCCCGTGAGATACATGTTCCGATAGACAACATCCTCCCAGACATTATTCATCGCTTGCAAATACCCCACATCTCCAGTCAATGCGGCGACGTCGGCCGCTCCCGTGTACATGTACATAGCACGGACGGCGTGACCAGTAATTTCTCGCTGTTCGCGGACAGGAACTACATCTTGTGCATAGGCAGTGTCTTTCCATTCAGTCCACGTATATCCTTTTGCCAACTTGTGGCCGCGTTCTTCCAACAACCACTTCGCCAGATCTAGGTACTTTTTAGATTGGGTTACCTTGTAGAGTTTCACGAGTGCGAGTTCCAATTCTTGGTGTCCTGTTACCCAATCACGTTTGCCTGGACCAAAAAGTGAATCGAAGTGATCGGCCCATCGGATCGATACATCGAGCAACTTTCGTTTTCCGGTTGCATTGAAGTAGGCCACAGCGGCTTCGATCATGTGACCTCCGTTATAGTCTTCATGCATACTCATGTCCGTCCATCGCTGATCGAGTCGACCAAGCGTATAGTATGTGTTTAGGTACCCATCGGGGAGTTGGGCCGCAGCAATCTTATCGATCCACTCGTCTGCCTTTTTCTCAAGATTGGGGTCGGGGTGATTCTTAATGGAATAAGCGATTGCCTCCAAAGCTTTGAAAACATCTGAGTCATCATAGAAGATCCCCTCGTGTTTTTCCTGCTGGTTGCGAGCCACCTTTTCGAAGTTCCGAATTCTGGGAGTCTTGACCTCGGTTTGGAAGATACATGCCTGCAGCGTGGTCGTGGCGACCTGATCCATCGCGGGCTTCCAGAATGAATCTGTAATTGTGACCTGGGAGAAGTTCACAGGTTCCAACCGAGGGGCAACACCCTGGCAGATCGCAAGGTGTGATAGCGAAATGAGGGTGAAGGCAAAGAGCGAACGGAGTAAGGTCATAGGTTGAATGAGGGAAAATCGGACCCTGAAATTTAGACTTTCCTCGATCACGACAAAAGCACCTGCGATTGAATGGTGATTTGAAATAAAAAAGCCGCCCCGGGTCTCCGAGACGGCCAAATTCTAGAAGTCTTATGTTCGTGCTACCGAATGAGGAATTTGATCCCAAGGCCTAGGTCCGGGGCCACTCCAAGATTTCCGCCACTGGATACCTCGATAAATGGCTTGAGATCCAAGCTGAACGCGACTGGAATTCCATCAGGTAGAATATACTCAAGCCCAATGATCCCGTTGACGCCAACACCCACGTCGTGGTTGTCCCGATTGAGCTCGCGACCGTACACATTGTAGTAGCGGTTGCCATTGTAGAATGCAACGTGTGCACCGGCGCCGTAATACCAATTGAGTCCTTCGATGTCAAAAGCTTGTGCGTTTTTCTCGACGAGCCCGGTAATGCTGAATCCGTTTCCAAATGTTCCAAGGATACCCTCAACTGCCGTCGCCGGTCGGAAGTAGTGCTTGATTGACGCGCCGCTCGTTCCACCCAAGCGGACGCCGAGCGAAGTTTGATATGGTGTTTTGAATACGGGACTGTACTGCGCCTTCGCTAGGGAAAATGAGCACACGAGCACTGCGGTTGTCAGTGCCACCTTCGTCCACAATCTGATTTTCTTTTCCATTTCAGGTTTGAATTTTTAATACTGCTATCCCGTGCTCATAAAACCGTGCCAGCAGGGTGGGAGTGAATATTTTACACCGGTAAGGAGATTTTTTCACCACTGTGGATGCAACTTCCCATTCCTAGTTGCATAAATTCCACAGCCGTTAAATGTCACTGATGGCTCTTTCTTGAAGGTTTGTGCCTATGGGTATGCACCTGAGTTGTAGCCCAAAATTCTGATCGGCGGTTGTTGCACAAGTGTAGACTTTACACTTAATTAGAAGGTTGTAAAACAGCGGGATCTCGCAACGCGATATTTCGATTGGAATTCTTATTATTACCAGGCTCAAACGCTTAACCCTCAATCTTACAATCACACATGGCTGGATTTGAAACCCTCGACTGGATTGTTATCGCAATCTACTTTCTGTTGATCGCTGGCATTGCCATCTGGGTAATGACACGTAAGAACGAGAACACAGAAGATTATTTCTTAGCAGGCCGAAACGTGGGATGGTTCGTGGTGGGTGCATCGATTTTTGCATCGAACATTGGCTCGGAGCACGTGGTGGGACTCGCCGGAGCTGGGGCAGGAGGAAAGATTCCGATGCTCATCTACGAGTTGCACGCGTGGTTGGTCATTACCTTGGGGTGGGTGTTTCTCCCGTTTTATTTACGGAGCGGGATATTCACAACGCCTGAGTTCTTGGAACGGCGCTTCAATGCCAATACCCGCTGGTTTTTGAGTGTCTTCTCGCTAGTCGCCTATGTCCTCACAAAAGTTTCTGTCACAGTATATGCTGGCGGCATTGTGATTGCCGAATTGCTTGGAATTGAATTCTGGACCGGTGCTTTGATTACGGTAATCTTGACCGGAGTTTACACGATTGTGGGTGGGATGCGTGCCGTCGTGTATACCGAGGCATTGCAGACTGTTGTACTTGTGCTTGGTGCAGAACTTCCCTTGGCCCAGCTTGGTGATCTCGAGTTCAATTGTTGGTTTGTGGTATTGGTGTACCGACCAGTATATCGTCCAACGTGTATTGGCAGCCAAGAACATCCAGGAGGGACGTCGCGGTACTATCTTTGGGGGCTTTTTAAAGCTGCTTCCTGTTTTCTTGTTCCTGATTCCTGGCGTGGTGGCCTTGGCGTTGAAGAACAAAGGTGAGTTATCGTGGGATTCTCCCGACCGGGCATTTGCCGCTCTGTTGATGAACAAGATGCCTTCCGGCTTGCGCGGTTTGGTGGCCGCTGGTCTTCTTGCAGCGTTGATGAGTTCACTTGCAAGCGTGTTCAACTCTTGTTCGACACTTTTCACTGTAGACGTGTACAAAAAGCTGAAGCCGGAGACTCCGGAAAAGCAACTACTAAAAATTGGACGTTTTGCGACAGTTGTCATCGTGATCTTGGGTATCCTTTGGATTCCCATCATGGCGAACATTTCCGGTGTCCTCTACGAATACCTCCAGTCCGTGCAATCATACATTGCGCCTCCAATCACGGCGGTGTTCATTCTGGGTATCTTCTTTAAGCGAATCAATTCGACCGGGGCGCTGGGAACGTTGATTATGGGGTTGGTCGTTGCCGTTTTCAGAATCGGCCTTGAGTTATTGGCCCGCCAAGGGGCGCTGGGGGATAGTGGACTACTCTACTCATTTGGGACAGCAAACTTCCTCACATTTGCAGCGTGGTTCTTCTTGGTGTGCGTGATTTTCTGTGTCGTGGTAAGTTTGCTCACGCCCGCACCGTCTGAGGAAAAAATCAAAGGTTTGACCTACGGTTCATTGACGCCGGAACAGGTTCAAGCCAACCGGAACAGCTACAATGCTTGGGACATCGTATTATCGCTTGCAGTTATCGCGATCGTAGTATATGTTATGACCAGTTTTACTGGCTAACAGACTATGCGACCCTTCATTTTGGTTTGCCTCATTTTAGCGGCAATCAATTGCGCTTTTTCTCAGACCTCTGATTTGACGAGGCTCAAGAAACGAGCCGATCAAGTGACCATCATCCGCGACGCTTGGGGAATTCCACACGTGTACGGCAAGACGGACGCAGACGCTGTCTTTGGCGTAGTCTACGCCCAGTGCGAGGACGATTTTGCCCGCGTGGAATGGAATTACATCGACGCGCTGGGCCGCACTGCGGAGTGGGTCGGTGAGAGCGCGCTCTATTCCGATTTGCGTGCCCGTCT
Organism: Cyclobacteriaceae bacterium; assembly: GCA_044226945.1. GTDB lineage: Bacteria > Bacteroidota > Bacteroidia > Cytophagales > Cyclobacteriaceae > ELB16-189. Next base: position 9,226 of record JBGAGB010000008.1, read on the forward strand.
CTACGGCGATACGGTGCGTGCCAAAAGGCTTTACGCTGAGAGCAAACCAGCCATGAGGAAGCTGATGGACGCTTTCGCCGATGGGGCAAACTACTTTTTGTTGACCCACCCAGATACCAAACCAAAGCTCTTAAAGAAGTTTCAACCTTGGTTTCCCTTATTGTTTTCGGAGGGCAGTATCGGAGGAAACATATCGAGTATTTCAGTTGCAGCCTTGCGCTCTTTTTATGAGAAATCGCCCGTTCCAGAAATGCCGATTACCGAGCCAGTTGAGCCGAGGGGCTCGAATGGATTTGCCATCGCTCCGCAGTTGACGGAAAATGGCCATGCGCTTTTATTGATCAACCCGCATACTTCGTTTTATTTTCGTTCTGAAGTTCAGATGGTGAGCGAGGAAGGACTTCATGCGTATGGTGCGGTAACCTGGGGACAGTTTTTTATTTACCAAGGTTTTAATGAACACTGCGGATGGATGCATACTTCCACCTTTGCAGATGCGGTCGATGAATACTTGGAGACGGTTGGTGAAAAGGGAGGTAAGTATTACTACAAGCATGATGGTAAATGGAAGCCACTGCGGATTCGGAATATTGCAGTTGATTATAAGACCGACCAAGGGTTGAAACGTCGCCAATTTACCGTGTATGAGACCCACCACGGTCCTGTGATCGCCGAGACCGATGGTAAATGGAAGACTATTCAGATGATGGATGACCCTATTAATGCTTTGGAGCAATCCTTCATGCGTACAAAAGCGAAAGGGTATGATAGTTATAAAAAGGTGATGGAATTAAATGGCAACTCATCAAACAACACCGTGTTTGCCGACGATAAAGGGAATATCGCGTACTGGCATGGCAACTTTGTGCCGAGGCGTGATCCTTCGGTGAATTGGAATTTGCCCGTCGATGGCACGTTGGCGTCAAATGATTGGAAGGGGCTCCATTCGATCAACGAAATTGTTCAATTGAAGAATCCCGCGAACGGATGGATTCAGAACTGCAACGCAACCCCATTTACGGCTGCCGCTGATGCAAGTCCCAAAGCGGCGAACTACCCGCGCTATATGGCCCCCGATGGCCAGAACTATCGCGCCATCAATGCCGACCGCGTGTTGCGTCGGGGAACGAAGTTTACACTCGACAAGCTAATCGAGGCGGCGTATGACCCAGCCCTTGTCGCATTCGAAAAGCTTGTACCTGCCTTATTAAATGCCTACGAATCTAGCATGGACGCGAGTGTGACGGCAAGTTTAAAGGAGCCGATTGAGGTCATTCGCTCGTGGAATAAGCAATACGGAACCGGCTCGCAGGGTGCGGCGCTTGCGATTAGTTGGTCGCGAAAATTGGAACAGATGATCAAACTTGAACCCAACGTAGCGGCGGACCACCCAGGCGACCAAGCATTCTTTATCGATATGATGATTGCAACTACGTCGGCGGAGGAGAAACTAAAGGCTTTGTCCGATGCGATAGCTGAATTGACACGCGACTTTGGGACTTGGAACATCACTTGGGGTGAGTTGAACCGTTTTCAGCGCTTATCAGGTACGGTATTGGAAGAGCGATTCGACGATGGTGCGCCAAGTATTGCTGTTCCGTCGGCGCCTTCGTTTTATGGATCGCTTGCAGCCTTTGGAAGTCGTCGTTACCCGGGGACACCGCGTGTCCGTGCGAAGTCGATCGTCACAGGTGGGGCATCATCCACTCCGGGTTCACCTCACTTCAACGATCAATCTTTGATGTACACGCAAGGAAAGTTCAAGGATGTTTGGTTCTACCGGGATGAGGTGATGCAACACGTCGATAAGAGTTATCATCCTGGGCAATAAGTTCCAACGGTTGTGCTGAAACTTATAACTATTCGTGCATAGCAGTTAATCGCATTGATACCGCAAGCGCGTGTACAAGATATCGCCTAACTGCGGTTCAGCTGGAAAGTTTGACAGGAACGATTGGATCCTCCCTTGTTTATCGTACGCAGGATCGAATGTAATATTTAGGGGCGGGGAGAACGTCTCGACATAGCTCGCATAATACACGCGTGCGGTGAGCGTGTTGTTTTTGTTCGGAATCTGGCGATACACGTAAATATTTCGCGTCGTCAGGTCAGTAGATCCCCTAAAGAAGACAGGGGAGTGGTCGAACGAAAGATTTTCACGCGCGACCACTTCTTTTGTGAGCCCGTTTTGATCGGCGATGATGTACTTAACCGTGGTCACGTTGTCATGGTCGTCGTACACATATATAAATCCTCCCACGAATATGCCGTTCGGATCGGATCCATTGAACACACGTGTAATTCCTTGTGTAAGGCGTCCTTCGCTGTCATGTGTAAACAACGTGATGAACTCACCATAATACCCGATCCATTGTTCACGAAGTTTGGAAGGCAGCCCATCTGAGCCATAGGTAAGGGTCCATCGGTGATAGGCTCTCGTCGGAGCCGCTACAGATGTGGCGGCGCCGCTGAATAGTTGCCCATTTGAATACTGGTATTCTTCTGTTTCATTTTGTGCCGGCGAGGCTGCGAAACGAGACAAGCCAAGGAGATGCCCTTTGGAGTCATACACCAGGTGGATCGAGTCGAAAGCTTGATAAAAGGAACTAGGTTTGCAGGCTAAACTTGGTTCGATGGCGTCGGACTGGCAACCATGAATCACTGCGGCGAGCAGGATCAGAGTGAAAATTCCGAGGGTCCGTACCATGGATGCCGCATTATTCATTGGAAAGATAAACTGTCCACTCGATTTTTGTTCTACACCCTGATGTGATTATCCGCACCTATCGCGAATATCACACAGGATGCGGTAGCGACGAATGTTAGTTTACCCGATCACATTTTCGGATATGGGTCCCAAGCAAGACGAAGGAATTCGAAACGAATCGACTAGCGGCACCGCATCTTGACGTATTTCCCAGCATAATTGGTTCATCAGCTTCCGGATCGCCTTCGTCTTCGTTCCCTCCATGTATCCTTGTTCCAGATACCAGCCTTTGTTTTTTTCAATCTGCGAAAGCGCAAAGAGATTATACAGTTTTCGGAGGGCAGTCTGGCAACCAGGGTCCCTGGTTCCCGCAACGGCTGACTGGAATTGTTCCAATATTATCCGCTCGATGTAGGCAAACCCCACTTGTACGAGATGGTGTTGCGCCACGTTGAACGCATCGAACGAGTCCATGCCTTCACTGATGTGCCGTCGCAAGCGCTTGGCGGCGGACGTCAATATATCGCGCTCACGATACACGAATGCATTCAGGTGGAACTCCGGATCGAGTAGATGGGCTTCGTCGGTGCTCCTCACGGTAAACGGATTCTTCTCAGAAATAGAGGTGGCGGCTTGCTTGGCAACGTAGTTCAAGATTCCAAAAGCATTCATATTGCTGAACTCTTGCTTGAATTCAGTCAGCCTTGATTTGGCGACGAGTTGCATCAGTACAGTGTTGTCGCCTTCGAATGTGGTATAGATGTCGGAATCACTTTTCATGTCTCCGATCCGGTTCACCGACAAATAACCTTTGCCACCACAACATTCGCGGCATTCTTGAAGCGTGGTCGTAGTGTTCCAAGTTGCAAATGCTTTCAAGCCGGCCGCCAATGCTTCGATTTCCTGCATCTGTTCTTCGGTGCGATTCAAGAATCTTTCGGTGAGATGTTGCAAGGCGAAGTGAAGGGCGTAGGCATTTGCCAACAGGGGCATCAACCTGCGTTGGTGGGTGCGGTAGTTGAGGATCGGTACTTCCGACGCGCCTTCGGGTCCAAATTGTTGCCGTTGGTCGCTATACCGGATGGCTATTGTCAATCCAAGTTTAGAAGCAGCATTTCCTGAGCGCGGGATGCCAATTCGTCCGCCCACCAGTGTACCGAGCATGGTGAAGAACCGTCGGTTGTCGCTGCTGATTGGGCTCGTGAATTGACCTTCATCGTTCACACCTGCAAAGCGGTCCAGCATATCATCCTTCGGTATCACGACTTGATCGAAATAGATCACGCCATTATCGATGCCATTGAGTCCCAGTTTTCGTCCACAGTCTTTGATGGTGACGCCGGGGACAAGCTTTCCGCTCTTATCACGAAGTGGAACCACGAATGCACCCACACCATAGTCCTTTCCTTCGACGATGATCTTTGCAAATACTGTCGCCTTTTGCCCGTGCAACGCGGCATTCCCGATGTATTCTTTTCGAGCCAGCTCGTTCGGGGTGTGAATAACGAATGTCTTGGTCGCGTGCACATAGGTAGCAGTCGTTTCGATGCCACGGACGTTGGAGCCGTGACCGGTTTCAGTCATGGCAAAACACCCAGGCAATTCAAGCGTCCCTATGTCGCGCAGGTATTTCTTGTGATGCTTTTCAGTTCCGAGGAAATAGACGCTCATCCCCCAAAGGCCGAACTGGACACCAAACTTCACGACGAGGCTGAGGTCGTGATAACTGAGTGTCTCCATGACCGAGAAGTACGAAGCCATGTCGCCTTGACCGCCGTACTCTTTCGGGTAAGCCATCGATCCCATCCCTTGCTGGGCGAGCAACTTCGCCCATTGCAGGGTGCGTTCCCTTTTTTCATTCAAGCTATCGTTGTCGTTGGGCTGGAAGGCTGGATCGGAGAGGAGAGTTTTGACGCGTTGATTAATTGCTTCCGATGAACCGTCGAGCAGCTTCGCCATCATGGTGACGTCGAACGAAGACTGAGTGTTGTGTTGCGAGGTGATCGTTTTGCGAGTTTCGGGGCTGAATGTGTATGCCGACTCACGACTGATGATACCGAGTTTCTCTTCGATTGGAAGCAGCTTGGGGCGCGCACGTTCGAGTTGATCAAGCATACCGGCACTACTCAACGATTTGACGACGCGAATGCCGATGTCGACCAGGTTGTGTCCGGGTTCGGGCTGCACGCGCCGAATCGCTTCTAACCAACTTTTCAACTCGTCGGGCGAAGGGGGAGACTTCGGATCGATTTGGGTGTAGAGAAACTGGCGGTCTTCTGGGGTGAGCCAGTCTTGAGCGTCGATTGTTTCTCGCAAGGAGCGGAGTTCCGTTGGGGTCAGCACGGTGTCGGACCACACGGTGTAGAACATCGGCAAGAAGACCAACAGGTTTGGATTCGATCGGGTTTGTGGAGCGCCTAGCATGAGAACATTCAATTGAGGGTGCACTTAAAAATACGAATTCCCCTTTGATCGTGGCCCGGCCCTCAATCGATTGCTGCTATTTTTAGTGCTGGCGCGAAGGAAGTGGATTGAAAATCAGTTATTATTAAAGGGAATTCCCCAACATGTCCATCAAGGTCGCGATTCGTCATTCGACGTCTTACCATTATGACAGGGCCGTGAACCTGTCGCCTCACATCTTCCGCCTCAGACCTGCTCCTCACTGCCGGACGCCGATTCTCTCGTACTCATTGAACATCGAGCCGAAGGAGCACTTCATAAATTGGCAACAAGATCCTTTCGGGAACTACCAAGCGCGTGCTGTCTTTCCAGAGAAAACGCATGCGCTGAAGTTTGACGTCGAAGTGATTGCCGACATGATCGTGATCAATCCTTTCGACTTCTTTATCGAGAAGTATGCAGAGAAATTCCCATTTGATTACAACCATCAACTTCGCAAAGAACTAGCTCCGTACTATGAGTTGACTGACCGTGGTCCTTTACTTCAGGAGTTTTTGAAGCCTTACGCATCGATGGAAAAGATGACGACCATCGATTTCATCGTGGCGTTGAACCAACGCGTTTGGAAAAATACCGATTATACGATTCGGATGGAACCCGGCGTGCAGACTTGCGAACAAACGCTTTCGGTAAAGCGTGGTTCCTGTCGCGATTCGGGTTGGCTTCTGGTCCAGGCACTACGTCACCTTGGGTTAGCTGCCAGGTTCGTTTCGGGTTACTTGGTACAATTGAAGTCTGATCAGAAGGCTCTCGACGGACCATCGGGACCTGAGGCGGATTTTACAGACTTACACGCGTGGGCCGAGGTCTACATACCCGGCGCAGGTTGGATTGGCCTTGATGCTACTTCGGGTTTGTTCGCTGGCGAAGGTCACATTCCATTGAGTTGTACACCGGATCCTATCAGTGCGGCGCCTATCACCGGACTCACCGATGTGTGCGAGGTCACGTTCGAGTTCAAGAATGAAGTGATCAGGATTCACGAAGACCCGCGCGTGACGAAGCCTTACTCGGAAGAGCAATGGGCAACGATCTACGCGCTTGGTCAGAAAGTGGAAGAAGACCTGAGAGAGGGTGACGTCCGTTTGACGATGGGTGGCGAACCGACGTTCGTATCAGTCGACGACATGGAGGCACGTGAGTGGAACACCGCAGCCGATGGCCCACAAAAGCGAGAAAGGGCTGCTGACTTAATTCAACGGTTAAGGGCCTCGTTCGGACCCGGGGGTTTGATCCACCAAGGTCAAGGTAAGTGGTATCCCGGCGAAGCGCTACCGCGTTGGCAATATTCTGTGCTTTGGCGCAAGGATGGCGTGCCGATCTGGAAAAACGAAACCTTGCTTGATCTCGGGATGGAGTCCGAGTTCACAATGCGTGATGTCAAACGCTTTACGACCGAACTAACACGGTTTCTCAATATCCCTGGCGAACATGCGCATCCCGCATACGAAGATGCGTTGTATTTTCTTTGGGAAGAAGGAAAGGTGCCTTCCAATATCGACCCGCATCAAGCGAACCTTTCGGATCAAGCTGAACGCCGCAAGGTGGCCGAGTTACTGACCAGCGGACTCGACCAACCTGTCGGTTACGCGATTCCGATCGAATGGAACTATTGGAACAATCGCTGGCTTTCATGCAAGTGGGAGTTCAGAACAAATAGGCTCGTGCTGATTCCTGGCAATTCGCCCATGGGTTATCGCTTGCCGCTCAAGTCGCTACCCGCCATTAGCGAATCGAAGTTGCCGCGACCTGTTGAACGCAGTCCTTTCGAAGAGCTGCCCGAGTTGGATGATTTCCATCGTCGAGCTGGCGCCCGCTACTATTCGGTAATACCCGAGTCGGAACCGCCGCGGGAATTCTTCCACGCGCCGTTGGTAGATGAAGACGACGAAGAACCGCAGCGCAAGAAAAAGAAAAAGGAAGAAGAGGAGTCACCCGAGCCGCGCACCACGTTTGATGTTTACACTGTTAAGACTTCTCTCTGCATCGAACTTCGAAAGGGAAAGATTTATGTATTCATGCCCCCGGTAGCTTGGTCTGAACATTACCTTGACTTGTTAGCGTCAATCGAATCTGCCGCTGAACGCGCGGGCGTCAAGGTCGCCATCGAAGGGTATGAAGTGCCGCATGATAACAGGATCACCAAACTTTCGATATCGCCGGATCCGGGTGTGCTCGAAGTCAACATCCATCCCGCGAGGACTTGGTCGGAACTTGTCCACAATTATGATGTATTGTTCGAGCAGGCGCGCTTGAGCCGGCTTGGAACCGAGAAGTTCATGCTCGACGGAAAGCATACCGGCACCGGCGGTGGCAATCATATTACCATTGGAGGAAGCACCCCGTCGGAAAGCCCTCTCCTTCGTAGGCCGGATTTGCTACGAAGTTTGATCGCGTACTGGCAACATCACCCAGGGCTTTCTTACCTGTTTTCGTCACAATTCGTAGGCCCCACCAGTCAAGCGCCTCGCGTCGACGAAGGTCGGCAGGAAATGTTGTACGAACTTGAAATTGCATTCAACCAAATCCCGGACCCAGGTGACCAGCAAATACCATTTTGGTGGGTCGATCGAATCTTCAGGAACCTGCTCGTCGATATTACCGGGAACACTCATCGTGCAGAGTTCTGCATCGACAAACTCTATTCACCCGACAGTTCAAGCGGTCGACTAGGGTTACTCGAGTTTCGCGCTTTCGACATGCCACCGAACAAACAGATGTGCATCGCGCAGCTGTTGCTGATTCGATGCATCGTCGCTAGGATGTGGAAGGATCCTTACAAGAAGAAGCTCATTCGATGGGGAACCGAATTGTACGACAAGTACATGCTTCCGCACTATGTTCAACAAGATATCGAAGATGTTATTTCCGATTTGAACGACCATGGGTACCCGTTCCAATTGTCTTGGTTGGAGCCATTCTTTGAATTCCGTTTCCCGTTGTATGGAAAGCTGATGGTCAACGACATGGAGTTGGGGCTTCGATTTGGTATCGAACCATGGCACGTGTTGGGAGAGGAGGCAACGGCAGGCGGGACCGCACGTTTTGTTGACTCATCTGTCGAACGTCTTGAGGTCAAGGTCAGCAACTTCAACGCCGATCGATACATAGTCACCTGCCAAGGTGTTCCCGTTCCACTCCGGGCCACAGACACGAAAGGGGAGTTTGTGGCGGGCGTGCGCTACCGGGCTTGGAGCCCACCGTCAGCGCTTCATCCCACGTTGGGCACTGATGTTCCATTGGTTTTCAACGTCATCGATCGATGGAACTCTAAGTCGATTGGTGGTTGTGTTTATCACGTGTCGCACCCGGGAGGACGCAACTACGATACAATGCCAGTCAACGCATTTGAAGCAGAAGGAAGGCGCATCAGTCGGTTCTGGAATCATGGCCACACCGCGGGCACGATTCGGCCGTCGGGTACGTTCCAGTCGGTAGAAAGGTATTTGGAAAAGACTCAAATTCCGGTCAAATTTGATCCGCCTCCAATGAAAGTGTCGCCTGAGTTTCCCCACACGTTAGACCTTCGCCAATTCTGATCGGCCTCAATGGATTCGCCCAAGAGTAACACCACACTTTCCAATTGGACGCAAGGTTATTTCGGTAGCAGTACCCTTCTGGACGAATGCTTCACTCAAAGTGGTGCTCCCAAGGAACATTGGAAACGCTTGCTCGCCAATGCGGATGGGCTAGGTCCCGAGGAACTCAAGGGCCGCCAAGCCGAGTTGGCAAAACTGCTTCAGGAAAACGGCGTTACGTACAACATCTATGGCGATCCCAATGGACTGAACCGTCCTTGGCAACTGGACACGATTCCATTGCTCATCGAGCCAACGGATTGGAAAGTGATTGAGAAGGGGATGAAACAGCGGGCTTATGTGCTCGATAAGTTGCTGGAAGACCTCTACGGCGAACGCAAACTCCTCAAGCAAAGGATCATTCCACCAGATTTGATTTATTCCCACAGCGGCTTCCTTCGACAGTGCGATAAGATCAGATTGCCCGGTCCGCATCAACTGATTTTGTATGCTGCCGACTTATCGCGTGGACCCGACGGAAAGGTTTGGCTGTTGCGCGATCGGACGCAAGCACCTTCGGGGATGGGTTATGCATTGGAGAATAGAAGTGCACTCAGCCGTATCGCGCCGGAGTTGTTCAAAGACTACCAGGTGAGCAAACTTGGTGGATTCTTCAATAGCATCATGCAAGCGTTTGTCAAGATTGCGCCACAAGGGAAGGAGCAACCACGCGTCGTGCTGATGACCCCGGGGCCGCGCAACGAGACCTACTTCGAACACGCGTTTCTTTCTTCATACCTGGGTTTTACACTCGTGCAAGGTGAGGACATGTTGGTGCGTGATGGGTACGCTTGGATCAAGACAGTTGAGGGTCTTGAAAAAGTAGATATCATCCTGCGTCGCGTTGACGATACGTTTTGTGATCCACTCGAGCTTCGAGAGGATTCGCAGTTGGGAATACCCGGGTTGTTGGAGGTTGTGAGAAAAGGCAACGTGGCAATTGCAAACCCGCTCGGTAGCGGCGTGCTTGAAAATACAGGCTTGCTCGCGTTCATGCACAGTATCTTCAAGTACTTCCTCAATGAAGATCCGATTTTTCCGATGGTGGCCACTTGGTGGTGCGGACAAAAAAAGGAACTTGACTACGTCACCAGTCACCTCGATGAGCTGGTGATCAAGAAAGTTGATCGTACAACGGGTTCTGATACGTTCATCGGGAGCCAGCTGTCCTCGGCACAAAAAGATCAGTTGATTCGTGCAATCAAGCATGAGCCGTATCGCTATGTGGGGCAGGAGGCAGTGAATTTGTCGACGTCGCCCGTGCTCACCAAAGGACGCCTTGAACCTCGTTATACCGTTACGCGCACATTCCTGGTCGCCGGCCAAAATGGGTACGAGATGATGCCGGGAGGACTTACCCGATGTGCTCCAGAGAAAGGAAGCCTGATTGTGTCAAATCAAGAGGGTGGCATTTCAAAAGACACGTGGATTGAGACGAAACAGAAGGGGCCCACGCCTGCGATTCATCATTACGACCTTAAGCGGAAAGCAGTATTGCCGAGTCGTGCTGCTGAAAACTTGTTTTGGGTCGGTCGATATGCGCAAAGAGTTGTGCGTACTTCGCGTTTCATGCGAATGGTTCTCAGGACTTTGAGCCAGGCAGGCGCAAATAACCAAGATTCGGAGGCTCTGCGCACATTGCTTCGGACCGTGACGCATGTGACTAGTACGTATCCAGGTTTCATTGACGACGAAGATTGGTCCTTGCCGAAGCGCTTCGACGCCATGCATAAAGTTATTTGCGATCAAAGTGAGCCGGGCAGTGTGATCTCGAATGTGAACAATTTAATGAAGGCCACTTACGCAGTGCGCGACAAGTGGTCGGTCGATAACTGGCGCATCATCGATGATATCGAGAACATCCGGAGAAGGCTTGCTGCGGTTGAACCCCAGAATGTGCGACACGTATTCTCACTGATCGACCAGATGAACTTGGGTTTGCTCTCTTTCTTAGAGATGAACCGTCAGAGCATGTACCGAGGTGAAGGCTGGATCATGTATCGGGTAGGGCAGTTGATCGAAGAAATTCTATTGGAAATTACCCAGTACCGGTCGCTATTAACTTTTGAGTGCGAAGAAAACGTAGAATTTCAAATACTCGAGGCACTGCTCGTGAGCAGTCAAAGCCTTACCAACTATCGATCCGTGTATCGAACATATTTCGATACAGCGCCGGCCATCGATTTGCTTTTCTTTAACAAGGAAAATCCGATCTCTATTATTTCCCAACTTGAACAGTTGGTAGACTACATGGAAGAGTTACCGCATGGACGCGAACGGTACGGTAACGAGATATCCAACATCGCGTTCCAGGCGTACTCAAAAGTAAGGCTGACCACGTTGGATCACTTGACGGAGGTCGATCAGAAGTCTGGGTATCGCAAAAACCTAGATGAATTTTGTGCTGAGCTGGCCGGGTTGGTCAGTCAGCTGTCGGCTCGGCTCAGCGCCCACTACTTCAGTCATTCTTCCTATCGCCAACAGGGAAGTCGCAACGACTTTCAAATCGAGGTATGAAGTACCGCGTTCGACACTATACTGAGTATTCGTACAACGAGGCCGTTAGCACGTGTTATAATCGCTTGTGCCTCACACCAGTCGACGCCACCGGGCAGCACAGAGTTTCATCCGAGATTTCAATTGTTCCCACGCCGGATGAGCAGTCCGACCGGACTGATTTCTTTGGGAATCGTCTCACGTTCTTCTCCATTTTTAAGGAGCATAAGAAGCTTAGGATTAACTCATCAAGCGTGGTGGAAATCGATAAACTCGATGCCCAAGCGTTGGCAGCATCCGCAAATGTAACTTGGCAAGAGGCAGTGGCGACCTTGGCCAATCGAGTCGATTTGGATCACGAGATCGCTCAGTACACTTTACCGTCCAACTACGTTCCGGATAGCCAACTTATCCTCGAATTCGCGACCGATTGTTTCGAAGAAGGTGCCACGCTTTGGAGTTCTTGCCATGCGTTGATGAATAAGATTTTCCGACAGATTGAATTCAAACCTGGGTTTACCACCGTCAACACACCAGTTGAGTCGGTGATCAAGTTCAAAAAGGGTGTGTGCCAGGACTTCGCCCATCTGATGATCGCCTGTCTCCGGAATATGGGCATTGCCGCTAGGTATGTAAGCGGATACATTGAGACAATACCACCGCCCGGAAAGGTGAAGTTGGTGGGAGCCGACGCCTCACACGCTTGGGTGTCTGTGTACTTCCCGGACGCCGGTTGGGTGGAGTTCGATCCGACCAATAATCTACTCCCATCAGATATGCACATCCGGGTCGCGTACGGACGCGATTATTACGATGTGGCGCCAATCAAAGGAATTGTGTTTAATTCTGGCGACCAAAACCTGCTTGTAAAGGTGGATGTCGAGCGACTCAAGTAGGATTCTGGAGTCTGTCGGCCGCACGCATAGGATCGTTTTGAGAGTTTGACCGGGTAGGTTATCTTCACCCTCCTGAAATTGAAACCTCTACCTCAAACCAACATGGGAAAAATGAAATCGACATTGTATGTCTCTGCAATCGCACTGGCTTTATTGACTTCGTGCTCTAAGCCTGCGCAGCAAGAAGAGACGGCCACAGAAACGGCGGCACCTGCCATCAACACCTTGACCCAAGAAGAAAAGGATGCAGGCTGGGAACTCCTGTTCAACGGACAGAACCTGGACGGATGGAAACGCTACAACCACGACACCATCGGTCCTCTTTGGAGTGTGCGCGATGGCGCAATTGTGGTGGATGGCACTGGCCTCGGCGAAGGGTCGGGTAAATTTGGTGGTTCGTTGACAAGCATCAAACAGTTTGGTAATTTCGAGTTGACAGTAGATTGGTTAATCACGCAACCTGGTGGGAACAGCGGTATTCTCTATCACGTGGTGGAGAAACCCGAGTACCACACCGATTATGCTACTGGGCCCGAAGCTCAGATCATCGACGACGAAGGTTGGAAAGGTGGTGAACTAAAGCCCGCACAAAAGGTGGGCAGCAACTACGATATGTTTGAAGCGCCAGCAACTAAGAAGGTCAACCCTGTTGGTCAATGGAACACGACAAAGGTTGTATATAACAACGGGCACGTCGAACACTGGCTCAACGGTGAGAAGGTGGTGGAATTTCAAGAGGACAGCCCTGAATATTTAGAGCGTTATAAAAAATCAAAGTGGGTAGATTTCCCAGGCTGGAATAAATACAAGGTTGGATCGATCTCGCTCCAAGACCACGGCGCTCCAGTTTACTTCCGCAACGTGAAGGTTCGTGCGTTGTAAGGAATATCGTCAACACGAAAAAAATCGAAAGGCCTCGACACACGTCGGGGCCTTTTCGTTTAACGTACCACCGATTGATTTTCTTGTCCGTTGTAGACGTGCAACCAATGTCTGTCGACGGATCACGATCCCCAAAAATTTCGAAGACGCACTGGATCATGGGTAGTAATGCCAAGCACACTTTGCATGAACGAACACGGAGATTGCCACGTTGAATAGTCATTGGAGGTATAAACCAATATGAAAAACAAACTGAGTATGTTTCTCGCTTTAGCTGGATTGCTAATGTTGGGGAGTTGTGCAGTGACGGACATGAATCAGGATGTGGACTTCAATCAATACAAGACTTTTGGTTGGGGGCAAGCGCAGATCAATGTCAGTAACCCTGCTTATAAAAGTGGACTGATCAATAACAAGATCATGAAAGACATCGAGACAGAGTTTTCGAAACATGGGATCCGTTATTCAAAGGAGAACCCTGACTTGATCGTAAGCTATCAAACGTTTACACAACAGAAGCAGCAGATGAGCGCTGGCGCGTACGGCTTCGCTCCCTATCCTGGGTTTTTCTATCGCGGCTTTTGGGGTGGTCCTTACTTGATGGGGTGGCCATACATGCCGTACGGCCAGTCGACGTACCTGGTTACAGAAGGCACCTTGATCATCGATGTGAATGATGCCAAATCAGGCGAACACATTTGGCGAGGCCTCGTGAAAGGAAACGTGACGGACGTCAGGAACTTGAAGAAATCGATAGACAAGGGCGTGCGTGCGATCATCAAGAAGTATCCTGGTGCCACCGTTCCTGGTGAGCGACGATTTGAACCCAATCAAAGGCGCGTAAGTTAGTTGAAGGGCTGTTTGACCCTTAACACCCAAGAGGTTGCTGTTTTCCGGCAGCCTCTTCTTTTACCCTCTTTTGATGACGCGAAGAGTCATGTTTTCGTCACCCACACTCAACCAAACGATGTATAAGCCGTTCGCTAAGTTGGCGGAGGCGATAGACAACTCACGCTGCACCGAGTCGCACATTCCGCTTCCGCGAAATACGGTTTGGCCGACACTGTTCACAAGTTGAACGGTGACGCCTCTTCCCAGTATGTTCTGGATCGTTTCGCAATGTAGTTGTGCCGATTCTACAAATGGGTTAGGGTAAATCAACGATTCTTCGTCGTGCGCGACGGAAGTTTGAAGTTCCAATGACAACAGGGGATTGAATTCCGTCAAGATCGGTAAATGGTCTGAGGTAGTCTTTCCGTAGTTGGGAATATTGGCAAACACATTCACAACTCTCGTCGACCCGACGACTACCTGTGTCGAAAGGAGGGAAGAAGCCATTTGATGATCAATCATGTTGTTGAACCCAAGTGTAGACTTCCAACCCGCCGAACTTAGTGGACATGTGAAGCACTCAAGTCCTAGTTCGGAATTCAGTTTGTGATAGGGTGACGGTACATTCGGGGTGATTGACCCCTCGATTTCGTCGTTCATGTCGCCAAGTATCAGGTATTCCTTACCTCCCCATGTCGAAATAGTATCGAGAAGCACTTGCGCATCGGCGGTACGGCGTGCATGATCCTGAGCGCTCACACCCGATTTTGCGTGTACGTTTATGAGGTGCCATGTCCTGTTTATATTCGGGTCCATGATTTGGAATGAAGCTACATAAGGAAGCCTTCCACTGCTAAAAAAGGACGCTGCACCTCCCGGGTACTCAGCCAGAGGTGATTCGTTATTTCCATTCTTTGACTCATCGTAAAGCTTTTCAAACAAGACCTGCTCTCGGACCATTCGGACAACTTTGGTTCGGAACACAAAGCAAAGCCGCTGCGGCGGAAACGTCGAGTTTACTTGGTCTGAGTGTGAGTACCGCTTGGAGCAGTGGCCTTCGAAGCCGGGCAATAGATCGACCAATTCATCAAACTTGACGGGATCGGAGACTTCCTGAAGCGCAATGATATCGGCTTTGGATACCACAATCAGTCGCGCGACGTTTTCCAATTGTAGGTCATCGTTTGCCGGTCCGTATTCTAGACCATATTGTTGCCTCGATGCGCCAAAAAATTGGACATTCCAATTCATGATTCTTATACTCCCACTGGCGAAACTGTGGTCCGGTGTCCTCCAAGAGATAGACGAATGGAGGTCGGCCGTACTCCTGGGAATCAGTTGAAGCCGATCCTTGAACCTCGACACGATGCCGGTTATGTCGATCTTGTCTGCAGGAATGGTCCGACCCAAGAGGTCCGTGTTTTCGTCTATGTAGTATTCAAATGGCTGCGTCGAAACAACCGCAGTGTTCTGTCCAGGATAGAAGAAAAGACCGCTGCTTGCAAAGTGGACGTCTTGCAGGCGGATTAGTTGCCCTTCCAATTTGTGGAAGTCGTTGTCGCGCCTAAGTATTGGTTGAACCTCGCGTGCTGGACCAATAAATTTCCATGTAGAATCTGGAATGATTTCAACCATGCCCTGATGATGGTAGATCTTACCACGGATACCCACCGAGTCGCCGGCCGAATAACTTGCTTTGTGATACACCGCAATGCCACCCGTCTTGTCTTGGATAAAGTGAAGATCGCCGAAGGTGCCCTGCGACGAGACGCGACCCGCAACGGTAACGACAGCGCCCACGTTTTTCGTCCGGGCCCCGGCGATCGTCATGTAGTAGTTTTGAGTGTTGGCAAACACCTCCATTTCGAAATCATCCACGGCGAGCCCATCGTCGGGGCCGGTGGCATCGAAATCGACCCATCTAAATTGTGCGACTGCATTGGGCGCGAGCCAGACCCCATTCAGAAGCGCGCTGAAGTTTTGCTGATGTTCTTCTGTGTTTCCGTCCACGCCACCTAGTTGCGTAGCCGGTTTTTGAATGTACAAGTCAAGACTGTCGCAATCGATCCACGCTCCAGAAGTGGTGTCGATCTTGTATTGGAAGTCCAGTCGATCCGGTCTCGATAAAGACCCCACTCGCCATCGCTCGCCTTGGTACCGCACCCGGATCGAGCGCACTGGATACTCCGTTGTATTCTTAAACGTGAAGATTAGGGTTGATTGAACACTCCCAGAGAGCAGGGTTCCCAATGCTCGATCCGAACCTATTCCAAAGCTGTAGGTGTTGCCAGCGGACAAGTTGCCATTGCTAGTGGCGAACTTTTGATCGGCGGAAGTTCCCTTCTCGATAAAGCTCCAACCCAACGGCAGACTCGCTTGGTCATGCAACGTCCCTGTAGCCGGCAAGGAGTTGAATGACTCTTGATACGTTTCGTCAAAAGAAATTATCCACTGCGCCTGAGCCGATTGGCAAAGGCAAGTCTGCAAGAAGAGCAATATCGAAACCACGCGCTGTAGCATGTGGCCAAAGGTCGTTCATAGGATAGCCCTTGGTCAAAAAACAGGACCCCAGAAAACCTGATGATGTTTGATGAAACAGCTTGACTCAATGATCCGTCGAAAAAGAGTAGGGTAAATCCCCTTTGCCCGGGACACGTGTGGTCACCGGGGTTTCAGACATTTCAATGTCAATCACAATTCCCGAGAGCAACGACGCATGATCAATCCATGCTTTCGTGATCGGGGCGCCGTCGATGCGCACCGATTTTACATACCGGTTCGCGTGGCTGTTTTCCGGCGCGTCGATGATCAATCGCTTGCCATTTTCCAGATGCACGGTGGCGCGCTTAAACAAAGGCGCTCCAAACACGTACTGGTCGGTGCCTGGGCACACTGGATAAAACCCGAGTGCCGAAAAAATGTACCAAGCCGAGGTTTGACCGTTGTCTTCATCACCACAGTAACCATCGGGGGAAGGGGAGTAGAGGCGATTCATCACCTCTCGCAACCAGTATTGAGCCTTCCACGGTTCGCCCGCATAGTTGTACAAATAGATCATGTGTTGGATCGGTTGATTGCCATGTGCATAGTTGCCCATGTTCATCGTCTGCATCTCCCGGATCTCGTGTATCACTTGGCCATAGTAACTGTCGTCGAAGATCGGAGGCAAGTGAAACACAGAGTCGAGCATCGACACGAATTTTTCGCGCCCTCCCATCAATTCCATGAGGCCGTCGACGTCGTGAAAAACAGACCAGGTGTAATGCCAGCTATTTCCTTCAGTAAATGCATCGCCCCATTTGAATGGATTGAAAGGCGTTTGGAACTTGCCGTCTTTGTTGCGCCCTCGCATGAGTTTCGTTTCTGGATCGAAGACGTTGCGATAATTCTGGCTTCGTTTCGCAAACTTGTCAATTTCGTCGCCTGGGCGTTTCAAGGCTTTCGCCAACGTCCAGATGGCGAAATCCGCATAGGCATACTCAAGTGTGCGTGCCACGTTCTCGTTGATTTTAACATCGTATGGCACATACCCATATTCGTTGTATTGTGACGCACCCTTTCGGCCGACGGAGCTTACAGGCCCTTCCGCTTCCGTGTTCTTCAAGATCGCCTCGTATAGGAGTTGGATGTCTGGCGACCGAATCCCTTTCACATAAGCATCGGCAATGATCGACGCCGAATTGCTGCCAATCATGCAGTCGCGATGCCCTGGACTTGCCCACTCGGGTAACCAACCGCTCTCCTTGTATGCGTTCACCAAACCTTCTTGGATGTGCAAGCTCATCGTAGGATCGATCAAGTTGATCAACGGTGCCGCCGCCCTGAACGTATCCCAGAAGCCGTTGTCGGTAAACATGTATCCAGGAAGTGTTTGTCCGTTGTATGGACTGTAGTGCATCACTTTCCCGTCTTTATCGATTTCATAGAACTTACGGGGAAATAGCATGGTTCGGTACAGGCATGAATAGAACGTACGTGTTTGGTCGATCGTCCCACCCTCGACCATGATCTTAGAGAGCGCCTTGTTCCAGGTCGCCCTTCCTTCATCTCGCACGGTCTCGATTGTTTTGCGGCCGACTTCAGCTAAATTCAACTCGGCTTGCTCGGCGCTGATGAACGACGAGGCGACTGTCACGTTCACTTTTTCACCCTTTTTTGTTCGGAACCGGATCAAGGCGCCTACGTGCTTGTCTTTATATTCAAAAATGCTCTTTTCGATTTTGACTGCCTTGTCGTCGTGCCACACCGCTGCCGATAGAAATGGCCGATCGAATTTGATCACGAAAAAGTTTTTGAAATTCGACGGGACGCCGCCACTGTTGCGAGTCGAATACCCGATGATTTCATTCTTGGCGGGAATCACTTTGATATATGAACCCTTATCGAAAGCATCGATCACGACGTAAGAGCTATCCGATTCCGGAAACGTGAAGCGCATTGCCGCCGCGCGTTCCGTGGGGGCAACTTCTGCCGTCACATTATAATCGGCTAAGAATACACTATAGTAATACGGATGGGCCACTTCTGCTTTGTGTGAGAAGACACTCGCGCGATCCTTCTCGCGGATTTTGGGTTTCCCAACCTCGGGCATAAGGGAAAAGTTGCCGTAGTCATTGATCCACGGACTTGGCTGATGTGTTTGCTTCAAACCCATGATCCGCTCGGCATCGTACGTATAGATCCAGCCGTTCCCCATCTCGGCAGTTTGGGGAACCCAGCAGTTCATCCCGAAGGGCATGGTGATAGCAGGGTACGTGTTCCCGGTGCTGAAACTGTATTTCGATTGCGTACCGGTCATCGTGTTCACGAAATCGATCGGTTCAAATGTTTGAGCAAAGGCCATTGTGTGAAAGATCATCACACAAACCACAAGACACAAAAAGCCAACTCCCTTCATAATCGTAATTGATGTGGCAAAATTACACGCTCACGTGCACGCGGGAAGCGGCAACATGGCTGGAATCATACGTAGAACTTACGTGGACTAGCTGTTTCGCGGGATATCGGCGTTTATTTCCATTAAACGATGCTATCCGTCATTGAAGGTGAAAACACGCAGACCACCTGGATATAATCGACGTTCGTCGGTTGATCTGTCGCTTGGTGGGCCTATCGACGGCAATCATCCACACACCTCCGTATGAAGGGTTATGTTTTTTTGAACCAGAACAAAATCCAAAACTCATGGAAACACTGACCAATGACATGCGCGAGTTGAACGTGAAAGTTGTTCACCAGCCGACGCGCGTGAATTTATACGACTTCGGATATGAAAAGTCCGGTAGCGTGAAAGGCGACGCGGACGTATATGCGTCATACCTCCAACGGATAGTGAATGGTGACTTGGTGGAAGAACCCTATCAAGCATTCACCGACGATGAGAAGAAAGCTAAACTGAAGGAGATCAAAGAACTTGAAAAGAAGGTAAGAGAAACCGAGGAGTCAAACGCCAAAGTTGAAGCCGATATCAAGGAAAAGGAGAAGAGCATCGAGAAATACCGGAAGGACTTGCTTCAAATTCGGGAAACACGGGCGAAGGATAAAAACAAAATGAAAGGTGAGAACTTCTCGATCGTGAAATTCTCCTTGAATTTTTTCATCCTCTCGATGCTTTCGGTGTACTTATTCTTCTTCTACGTGTCGGCAACCTACAAAGCTTTGTATGTCGACTTCGAGGGAATTGCCGAAGCGCTAGCTGCCGGAGAGGGGACGGGTAGCATCATGCCGGGACCCGGTGAGCTAGCGGCGGCGCTCCAATATAATTACCTGTTATTTGTGGTGCCGTTCGTATTCTTCGCATTTGGGTGGGCATTTCATGTGATCCTCGAATCGAAGGTCAAAGGCAAGTTCGCGTACCTCGCGGCATTGGTGGGAGTTACTTTTACTGTCGACTTCCTGTTGGCGATGATCATCCATCACAATACAGAGAACGCCAAGGCTTTGATGGGTATGCCCACAACATCTTGGTTTGCAAGCGCCTCGTTCTACATCATCTTGTTCCTCGGATTCCTAGTGTACATCATCTGGAGTATCTTGTTGGATTCTATCTTGCGCGAATGGGCCAAGCGCGAATCAATCGTCAACTTGAAGAGGATCGTGGCGCATCTTAATGCCGACATTAAGTCCTTGCAGAAGAAGCTGTCGGACGTCGACGGAATCAAAAAGCAAATCACGGACTACCGGGAAGATCTCAGCACGGTCGCGTACGGAAACTTGAAGAAGTACATCGATCAATTTTCATCGGGTTGGATCACGTATCTCTCGCCTGCCAATATGAAAGAGATGAAGGAGAAGGTGCTTCAAGTGAAGAAACACTTCGAAGAGCAGCATGACATCCGCTCAGGAACCGTGAAGGTCGTAAGCAAACGCGCTGCGTAGTCCAGTTCAAACTAAATAAGAACGACATGAAATTTATCCTGAATGTGATTGTTTTGGGGTTGTTGGCGGGGTGCAGTTTGCCTCAGCCCGAGAAGAAGGCATCGGTCGCTCGCGTGAAGCATAATTACATTGTGCTGTTGGACTTGTCGGACCGGTTGATCGTTCAACCTGACCAACCGCAACGCGATAAAGAAATCATCCGAAGTTTGTACCAAACATTTGAAGACCAAGTGCGAAAGGATTTGTATATCAAGTCGCGCGATGAGTTTCGTGTGGTGATTGCACCGCAGTTAGGTACAGGGTTGCGCCGTGATGATTTTGAGGACCGCCTATACGTGAATATGAATTCGATTCCAAATGCGTACCGGAAGCTAAAAGAAGAGCAGCGCCGGGATGAGTTCTTCGCAAACTTGGATACGCTCTATTCACGGGCGGTCTTCAGCTCTAACCCCGAACAGTACCATGGTGCCGATATCTGGAAGTACTTCCATGAAGACCTTAAGGTGGATTTCTCGCGCGATACGCTCACCGAGAATTACCTAGTCATTGTGACCGACGGGTATCCGATCGTTGGTCAGAATCGCAATAAGCTTTTGGAGGTGGAGAAGGAGTTTCCCGGATTGAAGATTGCGCTCGTTGAGGCGGCACCACGGGAAAAGGATCTCGAGTGGGACCGAATGATGCAAACGTGGGAAGAATGGTTCGATGGGATGAAGGTTTCGCAGTACACGCTGATCAAGCGCGGTGCACTCTCTAAAGAGTTGGAGCAAGTGCGTGAAGTGGTGGGTGCGCCACGCACAATCGCGCGCCGGTAATCGGTGCAATTTTTGGTCAGGTTGCACCACTGCCTCCCGCTTGCCCTGGGGAGGCAGTTTTTTTTGGTTTGATTTTATTCGTGTATTTTATACATTTATTAATCAAACCAATCATTTTCCCTCATGATCAAGCGTTTCTTTTTTCTTTTCATGTTGATGGTACCGGGGTGGGTATCAGCGCAGACTTCCGCGGTACTCAACACCGATGGAGGCCAACACCAGATCAGTCGACACATCTATGGCCATTTTTCAGAACACTTAGGCGCTTGCATTTACGGCGGCTTCTATGTGGGTGAGAATAACCAGTTGATCCCCAACACCAAGGGGATCCGCAACGACGTCGTCGACGCGCTGAAGAAGATGAAGATCCCGAACCTGCGGTGGCCGGGCGGCTGCTTTGCGGATACGTATCATTGGAAGGATGGCATTGGACCTAAGAACCAACGCCCAACCATTGTGAACACCTGGTGGGGAGGCGTGACGGAAGACAACAGCTTTGGTACGCACGACTTCTTGGATATGTGCGAGTTGCTGGGAACTGAGCCCTACATTTCGGGTAACGTGGGCAGCGGTACAGTGCAAGAACTCTCGGAGTGGATACAGTATACCAACTTCGCGGGAACCAGCCCGATGTCGAAGCTTCGTGCGGCGAATGGACGCGAAAAACCTTGGAATGTGAAGTACTGGGGTGTCGGCAACGAGGCGTGGGGTTGTGGTGGAAACATGACCGCCGAATATTACGCGAACGTGTATCGCCAATATGCGACGTTTATGTCGGCGTGGAATAGCCGCGAAAATAAAGTGTTCAGGATTGCTTCGGGCGCGAGTTCCGACGACTACCATTGGACGGAGGTATTGATGCGCGACGTTCCCCACAACATGCTCGACGGGGTGGCGCTTCACCATTATTCGGTGATCGATTGGTCGAACAAGAGTTCGGCGACGGCCTTTACGGAAGGACAATATTTCACCACGATGAAGAAGGCACTCATGATGGACGAACTGATCGCACGTCACTCGACGATCATGGACAAATATGACAAGGATAAGAAAGTGGCGATGGTGGTAGACGAGTGGGGTGGTTGGTATGACGTGGAACCCAACACCAACCCTGGATTCTTATTCCAGCAGAACTCGATCCGGGATGCGATGTTGGCAGGTGTGACGTTGAATATCTTCAACAACCATGCTGACCGCGTTCGGATGGCGAACCTCGCGCAGACGGTGAACGTACTGCAGGCGGTGGTGTTGACTAACCAAGAAAAGTTGGTGTTGACACCGACGTACCACGTGATGGAGATGTACACTGTACACCACGATGCAACGTTGCTCCCCATCCAAGTGAAGACGACTGACTACATGGTTGGGAATGAGAAGCTCCCGGCGGTGTCTGTGTCTGCGTCTAAGAATGCGGCGGGTGTAACTCACCTTTCGCTGGTGAACATAGATGCGAACAAGGCAAATGAAGTAACGATCGATCTCCGAGGTGGAAAATTCACGGGCGTTTCGGGCCGTGTGCTAACTTCTGAGAAGATCCAGGACCACAATACATTTGACCAGCCCAATAAGGTGAAGCCGGCCCCATTCAAGGATGCCTCGATTTCGGGGAGCACCTTGAAAGTGAAACTGCCAGCACACTCGGTGGTGGTATTAGAACTGAAGTAGTTGTGTAGCAACCAAAGTGATTGTACCTTAAAGCGGGGCCGGAGTGTCCCGCTTTTTTGTTTATGGAAAGAGTTATTCGAACCGCGTTGTTGTCGTACGGCATGTCCGGAAAGGTTTTTCATGCCCCGTTCATTCATCTCCATCCCGGGTTGGTGTTAAAAGGTGCGTGGGAGCGAAGCAAGAAGGTGATTGCAACCGACTACCCGGGGGTGACGAGCTACGCTTCGATGGAAGAAATCCTTGCAGCGCCAGATGTTGACTTAGTAGTCGTCAACACGCCGACGTATACCCATTTCGACTACACGAAGCAGGTGTTGCAAGCGGGTAAGCATGCGGTGGTGGAGAAAGCGTTTACGGGCGATGCCGCCGAAGCGCGCGAGTTGCAGAAGCTGGCTGAGAGGCACCACGTCAAATTATCGGTATTTCAGAACCGCCGTTGGGATAGTGACTTTCAGTCGGTGAGGTCGGTAGTTGACAGTGGGGTACTGGGAGAGATTGTTGAGGCCACTTTTGCTTACGACCGGTTCAACGCGGGATTGAGTTACAAGGTGCACAAGGAGACTCCGAGCGCGGGGGCTGGGATTGTGAAAGACCTCGGACCACATTTGATTGACCAAGCGCTGGTGGTGTTTGGGATGCCGGAAAAAGTGTTTGCCGACTTGATGGTGACCCGTGCTGGCTCGCAAGTGGATGACTATTTCGAGATTCTGTTGTATTACGCCAAGCACAGGGTGCGGCTGCATTCGGGTTACTTTGTGCGCGAGCCCGTTCCTTCGTACGTGGTGCATGGCCGCTTGGGGACGTTCCAAAAGACACGCGCGGATATTCAAGAAACGCGCTTGCAGGCGGGAGAGAAGCCGACGCGTGAAGGATGGTTGGAGCCGGAGTCGGAGCGCGGGTATTTAACGACTGACAAGACGCAAAGAGTGACGTCGCCCCCGGGGAACTACTATCGGTATTACGACGGAGTTTACCGGTCGATCGTTGAAGACAAGCCGATGCCTGTCACCTCCCAGGATGGCGTGAACGTGATGCGAGTGATTGATGCTGTGTATGAGAGCGCGAGATTGGGACGGGTCGTCGCGTTGTGATTGGTTAGTTGTGCATTTTGTTTCTCAACAATAGACTATGTCGAGTTCCGGATTGAAAAAGATTGAGTGTCCCTCGTGTGCGATGGAGGTTCCCGCCGACAGCCGTGAGTGCCCTGTGTGTGGTTACGAGTTCACCCACGCTCATCCGGCCGGCCGCCGGTGGTTGGCGATTTTATTGATTGTGGCGATGTTAATGTCGGTGGTGTATTATTTGGTGGGGTAGAGGTGATGTTTTATTAATGATCTCGTGCTGATGGAGTACGATGCTTAAGACACTTCAATAAGGAGTTCGCTACGTAATGAGCGACGCCACTTCTGGCTTAAGATGTCATAACCCGTTCTCGGGGATTTTTTAGATCCAATTTGGATTTCTATCAAATGGCTCCAAAAAAAGTTTGTCGCAATTGATTCCAACACTTGACTTTCTTTTTCTTGAATTGCCCTTGGGTGGAGCGCCGCTAACTTCCTGATATT
Source organism: Cyclobacteriaceae bacterium (assembly GCA_044226945.1). Taxonomy (GTDB): domain Bacteria; phylum Bacteroidota; class Bacteroidia; order Cytophagales; family Cyclobacteriaceae; genus ELB16-189. Next base: position 33,502 of record JBGAGB010000008.1, read on the forward strand.
CAGTAACCGTTCACTTTTGATATCGTGTTTACACGATAAGACAAAACTGAGCATTAGTCAATTTTGATCTACCCCTCATTTTTTGTGTTGCCTTGCTCGACGTCGGGCGTTCCTGCATATTTATTTCAATCATCGCAGAAGCCGTGGAGATGTGACGGCAAAAATGCGACGAATTGAAAAGGTTCGGTTTTTTCTCGCTTTCTAAGTCTGACTTTTTGAAATAGTTATCACCTTATGAGATTTTCATCACGCTTGTGGACTTCATTTGAACTGCGTTGGGTTAGAAGAATACTATGTTTGTTATTCACAATTGTTCCAGTTGTCGACGCGATTGCCCAATCTGAAAGCATAGGTAAACCAAAGGTAATTCCTCCCTCTCCAACTGCCGTAGCGCTCGTTAAGTATACGGACATACCGATAAGCTATGCAACGGGGGTTCCGCAAGTTGAGATTCCAATTTTTGAGGTAAAGGGAAAGGAAATTAGTCTCCCGATCTCTTTGAGTTACCATGGTGGCGGCATAAAGGTTGACGAAAAGCCGGGATGGTTAGGTCGATCATGGTCGTTGACAGGCGCGAATGGGATAATCAGTAGAACAATTCGTGGACTGCCTGATCAAGGTAGCAAGGGTTACATCGCAAACTTTGATAGCCTTAATTATGGCATTATTGACGAAGCGAAGCAAGACCTTATTCTATCTGGTGAGTTGGACGCTGACCCGGATGAATATAGTTACAACTTTCACGGGCGCTCAGGGAAAATGCTATTTATGGGTGACAGCATCTTCACCATTCCATACGAAAATTTAGATATTGGAATCAGCGAGACTGATGCGACCATCGTGGCGGAAAACGGAGTTCATTACGGATTTTCTGGAATAGAAAAGTACATGGACGGAAACGAGGAATACACTCAAACGTGGTATTTAACGAGTATATCAAATGTCAACGGGACAGAGGTTATTTACTTCGACTATTCTGAGCCTTTCTTTGTAACAGATCCATTTGATCCTGTGATTGAAACTTCGTATTTCTCTGGCTTTACGTCGTTCGGTCACAAAGACCCCGTGTTTGTTGACCGTGGTCAAATCCGACGAGAGGTTCGACTTGAGAAAATCGTCTTTGAAGTAACTGAACTGCGGTTTTATGGAATCACTCGACTTGATAGTATTGTCGTATTTGAGCGCGGAAATAGAGTAAAACGACATCTCCTAAGCTACAACTCTGACGGATTTCTAACTACGATTATCGAGCAGGCTATTTCATCAGACGGTTCGATCTATGAAAACGAGTTGAAGCATTCAATGGATTACTATCCATTTTTAATTGGTAACAAATACGCGAAGGACCACTGGGGATTTCCGAATGGTGCGTTGCATAATCTTGACTTGTTGCCGATTCGATTCGATTTAACTCCTCCTGCGAACCGAGAGCCATCGTCTGCAGAGAACGTCCAAACTGCCGGGGCGTTAAAATCCATTAGGTATCCAACAGGAGGTATTGTTGAGCTAGAATATGAGGCAAATACTTACGCAAAGGGTGATGGCCCCGAAGACTATATTTCTCTTGGTGAAACTACGGTAACTACGAGTGCGTCATGGGATGTCAACATGCCTCCAGTCCCAGTAGTTGCGAATTCAGTGATATCCGTTTCAAGGGACACCAAATTCAGAATCGATATTCGTGGATCAGTGACAGGTACGGAGGGTGATGGTTATTTGGTAGATGTTGGACAAAGTGCACGCGTTGAAATATTTAAGGATCAGAGTACTGTCCCAGAAATTGATTTGGTAGTGTCAATTTTCTCACGAACAATCCTTGAGCTCCCGAGGTCATATGCAACGGACCCTGGGGAATACAATGTAAGGTTGACAATATTACCTCCTGAGTTATCGGAGCCGACGATCACCGCCATTAACATCGCAGTTGATTTAATTTATAATAAGGTGGAGGAAAATGACGGTATTGTTCAATCCACGGGTGGAGGCATTAGAATCAAGCGGATAACGACGAAGGATGGTTTAGGGCATAGTCCAGACGTTATTCGGAGGTTTGAATACAACAAACAGGAGTTAAATTCCCATGGAGATACAATAGTTGTTTCTAGCGGTCGCGTAACAATTATTCCGTCCTATACATTCTCATACGATGAGTACATTTATGACGAGACCAATTCTGGCCTTCCTAATCACGTTCGACAACAAGCGGTTACGAATGGCGAGCAAGCAATTGCCGGAATGGGTTCGCCAGTGTATTACCATGAGGTGACTGAATACCTTGGTGAGAATGGTGAGTTTGGAATGACGAAGTACTTCTTTATGCCGCCAACAACTGCAGGCGGTGGATTTCCCTATTTCCCATTACAGCATGATTTTCAGGCTGGTCTACCGATTGGGACCAACCAATACGTAAAGGTTAATGAGGGTTATCAGATCGTTTCCAAGAGTGAAACTTTGTACACGTTCTTTACTGGTGAAAATGATCCGCATCATCGGCGCGTTCGTGGAGTGAAGGTAATTATTTCAGCAACATATGCGGGTGTTCTAGGGGCGGATCCGGTAGAAAGTACCGCACAATATTACTTTGTTTCCACATCATGGTTCCATCCAACGAAGAAAATTCTCACACAGTACGTGGGCGGTGTTCCATCCACACAAGTAGTATCCGAGCAATTCTATGATAACTTAAAGCACGTTCAGCTAACTAAGACGCGTGAGAACAGTTCGGACGGGTCGTTCAAGATTCGGGAGATGAAGTACGCAGAGGACTTTAGTGGTTCAAATTCCGTTGTCTCCGCAATGATTGGGAGTGGAATGACGGGCGTTGTCGTGAGTACAACTTTGAAGCGGGAAGAAGGGGATACTTTAAAGATCGTAGGGTCGCAGCTTAATAAGTTTGGACTTGTGAGTATACCCGTGTCGCCGACTGGACAGGGAATCGTGTTGAAGGAAGTCTACCAGTTGGAAAGTGAGGTTGGGGTTCCAGTGCAATATTTTACTGTTAGTGAATCTGATCCATTTTTCGTGAATGAGCATATGAAGCGTGCTTTGAAGTTCGATTATTACGATGAAGCTGGGAATTTGACCCAGTTTACGCAGGAAGACCGAGGCTCGAATTCTTACTTATGGGATTGTGAAAAAAGACGCCCGATTGCCGAGATAGCCAACGCGACTCTATCGAGAGTGGCTTACACAAGTTTTGAATGCGCCGACTACGGCGGGTGGTCTCGCTCGGGTGGCACAATTGTATCCGGCACTGGTGATAGTGTGACAGGAATTAAAAGTTGCACGGGAGGCGTATTCACGAAATCCGGACTTGACCCGGGCGCCTACAAGGTTTCGGTCTGGGCGAAAGGTTCTGGTTCGATCACGGTTAACTCAGTCTCTAAGGCAATTTCATCTACGTGGAAGGTTTATGAGTGGTTTGTCGACGTAAGTACAAGTATCACTGTAACAACCAACGGTAATCAGGTCGACGAACTTAGACTTGCGCCCACTTCGGCAAAGATGAATACTTTTCAATATGACACCGGTGGTCGAATGGTTGGTTCGATGGGTCCAACTCATCTTTTGGTCACGTATGAGTATGACCCATTTAAGCGGCTAAAGGTTAACAAGAACCACAAGGGAGAAATATTGAATGCCTACGAATATCATTATCAAAACTAGGATGAGAAGTCAAAAGACAATTACACATTGGTTGAGTTTATGTGCCTTGATGGTCGCTTCGTTAGGCGTCACACACAAGGCTTATAGCCAATGCACGCAATATAGCGTAGGTGGCGGCGGGAGCATTTGCTCAGGTAGCAGCACAACCGTGACACTTTCTGGGTTTGACGCATTTACGGAGTACGCTTTGTACAGAGACGGGACCCTAGTAAATCAAGTGCTTCCGACGGTTGGCCTTTCGTGGACGGTTTCACAATCTGGGACGTACACGGTCAAGGCAATCAATGAAACGTGTAATGAACTTGCCATGGTTGGGAGCGCGGTCGTTATCGTGATCACTAACCCACAGTTGACACTCTCCAGTACGCCGGCCACAGAGGCGTGTGCAGGTCAGACAGTTTCGTTTCAAGCGACTGGCTCAACAACGTATGACTGGCTCGTGAATGGAAGCGAGGTGACTGATGATGATCATGACAGCGTGTTTGAGTTAACCAACCCTGCTGCAGGAAGTTATACAATTCGGGTGGTTGGGTTAGTTTGTGCTCAAAACCCATACACTGAGCATACGATCGTTGTCAAGCCTCAGGTTCAAGGGAACTTTTCTCCTTCCGGCCCATCGATACTATGTAAAGATGCTCCTAATTCAACTTTTACGGTTACACTTTCGGAAATTACTGGGGCTGTTTCCGTTTCGAGTTGGACGATTTCCCCGGGCACAGCCGGAACTATCATTGGTTCCGGGGCTACTGTTCAAGTTGATTGGAATGGTTCATATTCAGGAACTGTATCAGTTAGCGCTTCAGTAGCGGGTTGCGGAAATTCAAGTATCACAGGTACCCGACAGGTGAGCGTACTTGCCCCTCGCACAACCACGCTCAGCGGAAATGACGAGACTTGTTCAAATCAGCCTTTTGTGCTGACGGTAAATGAGCCGGACCTTTCAACTTCAGTGGTCTACACGATTTTTAAGGACGGGAATGAGGCGCACGAATTTACTCATCCAGTGAGCACGTACAACTGGAATGCTACTGGCAACGGTGTTTATACGTTGCAGGCAAGTACCAAAACCTGTCCGGCAGACACAATTGTTGGAAGTGTGACGGTGAATCAAGGTGGCGGATCTATTCTAGGAATAATTACCTCACCGGCATCAGGGCCGTTTTGCGAAGGCACTCAGATTGGCTTTGAGGCAAGTGGCGGTAGCAATTACCATTGGTACGTTGATGAGAACGAGGTAGTTAACGGTTTCCCTGATTTGGGCCAGGTTCCGGGCACATACACAGTCCGCGTCGATGGAATAAATTCGTGTGGAATTCAGCACACACAGACGTCGACAATTATCGTGACAGACGATGTGAACGTACCTCCAGTGATCGCCGGACCTGCGTTGTCCTGCAACCTTCAATCATCATATACTGTGACGGCTGACGCCCCAGCGACTTACACTTGGACGATTACACCGACTTCAGCCGCTATTTCGACCACCCCAAGTGCCAATGCGTTGGTTGTTAAATGGCAGGCTGGATTCACTGGCTTGGTCGAAGTCAAGGTGACAGCGCAAGGATGTTCGAACAGTTTTGATAAAATGTTTCAGACCACCTTGGCGCAACAGTCGCAGTTGTCAATTCTCTCACTTGACACGGTAGTGTGTGCAAATACTCCACTCACTTTCAACGCGAGTGGCGGTTCTAGCTATCAATGGACGAAGCTGGAATCTGGCTTTACAACTTATGGTAACTCACCGTCGATGACTTTTTCAGAAGCGACGACCCTTCGGTTAAGTGGTTTGGATTCAACATGCAACCTACCAACGTCAACGACAATAACAATTGAAGTCGATCCCCGTTCAGTCGGGGGGCTGGCACTGTCGTCTGATAACTCTAAGAAATATAACGTCGTAAATGGACCAACTTATCCGGTGTCCATTTTGCAAGGTCATGTTGGGAATGTGGTCGGGTGGCAATATCGGGCAAACTCAGTGATCTGGACGGACTTAGCATCATCTGCAACGGAAACTGCACCCTCAACGCCACCACTTGGTGGGCCCGGCTCGTTCATAACCTTGCGTGCAATTGTCCAAAGCGGGGTATGCCCGTCCGTTTATTCGGATGAGGTCACCTACTCATGGGCAGATGAAACGAATCTAAACTACATCAAGGTTTATACGCCACAGGTCCCAATGTCGAGCTACGCCGAAGTTCAAACGAATTTAGGGGACCCTTCTAAAGTTGTTCTGGTTTCGAGTTATTTTGATGGGGCAACCCGAGAGATTCAAAAAGTTTCCAGAGGATTATCGCCTGGGGGAGGAGACTTGGTTTTGCCAAAGGAATATGATGCGGGTGGCAATGAGAGCAAGGTTTATTTGCCATATTCGAATGGCAGCGGTGTCGGAACTTTTACATTTGGAGCAACTGCCGCCCAGTTAGAATTCTATTCAAATCCACCGCCGGGTGTAACTGGCGATAGCAGCCCTTTTTCAATTTCCGTCATTGAACCATCGCCCTTGCGTCGCGTCGTTGAACAAGGTGCGCCCGGCGTAACGTGGCAACCTAACGCAGGGCATGCAGTCGGGCTCGAGTACCGCGCGAATGCACAAGGAGAGGTGCTACGCTTTCGACTTTCTACAGCTGGAAAGATTTCTATCCTCCCCGGAGAGGACTCATTTTACACAGAGAACACGCTCACGTGCACCGTAACCAAAGACGAAGACGGACACGAAGTTCAAGAATTCAAGAACTTCGATGGCATGGTCCTTTGTAAGAAGGTTCAAGCCCCCAATGGCATATTTGCCCAAACGTACTATATCTACGACGATCTTGGGAACCTGACTCTAGTGATACAACCGGAAGGCGTTCAGGAAATACTTAACCATCTAAACTGATGCGCTTCATGAAAATGTACCGGTTCGATTCTGGTTCGACTCACGTTCGACGGAATCATTTAATAAAAGCTTGTTTTGCTGCACTTTTACTTGTCAGCAACTTCGTATTAGCGACGGCTCAAGACGCGGTGCAATGGACCACCGTTAATGGTTGCTCGGTTTCTGGAAATAACCTGATAAAGACAGCTAGCAATGGGTGGGGAAATGCAGGAGCCGAATCAACGAACACACTGCAACCATTTACAGACGGTTCGATTCTGTACACAATTTCGACCACTACCACCGGGGATTTTTTTTATGGCTTTTCAAATCTTAATGTTAACGACGAATTCTACACGATTGGCTATGCGTTTCACCGAACCAACGGTACTTTGACTTACGTCAGATTAGGCGGAACCTCAGTTTATATGTTTCATGTGGCTGTCAACGACGTGCTTGAGATTAAGCGAAGTGGGACCGATATTCTCTTTAAGCGAAACGGATCAACGCTCTACACAGCAAGCAATGTTTCGACGGCGTCTATGGTGGTTGACGCGTCAATATTTACAAACGGCGGTGAAATTAGTGACTTGCAAGTAAGCTTTCCCCCAGCACCAATCGACCTGATTACCTGGGCTAATTTGACGGGGGTTTCCCAGACCGACGCGCAAACCCTAACAAAGACAGCTACTTCTGGATACGGGAACGCAGGTGCAACATCGCAAAACGTGTTGTACGACGGCGAGGATGGTTGGATAGAGTTCACGCTTGACGCTTGGAACATGAATAGATCATTTGGCTTTTCCGACCAGACACAAGATAACTCTGAGAACTCAATTGACTTTGCGTTCCATACTTCAGGCAATCAAGTTTATGTGTACGAGAATAGCGTTAGCCACGGAAATGTTGTTGGGGTAGCTCTTGGAGACAAGTTTAGGATTTCTCGCATCGGTAACGTGATTTATTGGCAGAAAAATGGTTTTGTGGTGTATCAGGTTGCGGAGACTTATCGTGGTAGCTTTGTAGTCAACGTTGCGCTTGGCACGAGTGGGGCAATTCTATTTAATTCACGATGTTCATTCTCCGTTCCTACTCAGAATCCAGGGATCGTGCCAAAAACGAAGGAATTTAGTATTCTCAACGATTTTTATCGTGCGATGGGAGGTGATACTTGGAATTACACTCCCTTCCCTGGTGTCCCTGTTTACCAATGGCCGCCTTTACACAATTGGCCGCTTCAGCTTTATGGCGTCTCGGACTACGGGCCAAACACGTGTGCTTGCGAATCTCCTGGCCGTGTTCGTTTTGTGGACCTTCGCAAGACAAACATTAAGGGATTTATACCCAAGTCCTTTCTAGAACTAACCGATATTTTTCATCTTGCTCTTGATAGTAATCGCATCAGGGGATTTCAAGAGTTTGGTCCATCTGAATCCCATCGGTTCGACTATCTTTCCTTGAAATACAACGAGATATATAAACTGCCTGAAGGGTTTAACCTGTTGATTGGCGAGGACGTCGATCTGAGTCATAATTACTTGCGCGATCTGCCCGCTTCGTTCGGCGACGGGAACTACCCCCTCCAAGTAGATCTCTCATTTAACCGTTTGGAGAAGCTACCTGACAACCTTGGAGACCAATGGGGAGGAAATACTATGATCGACATATCCAATAACAACCTAAAAGAATTGCCGTACTATTTTTATAGTCTTGGGTCAGTGAACTGTGCAAACAACTTCCTTGATTTTGGAACATTAGAGTCGTTAGTGGCAAACTTGGGTTTGGATCCATTTCAGTACGCCCCACAAAAGACGATCGCGGATGTTTCTGAACTGACGGCAACTGTCGGGTCACAACTTCTGATTCCCGCTAGACCCGTTGGAGCAAATACCACAGTTTTATGGGAGAAGAAAGTGGGCGAAGATTGGGTTGACGTGACACTGCAAAACGAGGATGCTACAGGCGAGACGTTTACCATTTCAGCACCAACAGAAGAAAATAGCGGTAGTTATCGGTGGAGTATGACCAATTCGATTGTGGTTGGATTAACCCTCACTTCAGCGCCAATTGAAGTCCGTGTAGTGACACCGCTGGAATTGACGTTGGATAAGTTCGCGTTTCAATATAAGTATGACGGGCGCAAGCGGATCACGGCGAAGAAGGTCCCTGGGACAGGTTGGACATTTCTAATCTATGACAGACGGGATCGACTGGTTTTTTCGCAGGATGCTAATCAGCGGCTAGCTAACAAATGGAGTTACAGCGTTTATGATACTCTGGATCGGCAAGTATTGACGGGTATTTACACGTCCGATGTGTTTCTAACTGCGGAGGAAATGCAGGCAAAAGTAAGTACATCCAAATTTTCAGAAAAATTTGATCCCCTCAGCATAAACGGTTACTCGCAGTCGGTGTTCAGTGGTTCAATTTTTAATGGTTCATTCGAAGTACATATGATTTCGTTCTTCGATGATTATCAGTTCAAGACTTTGTTAAACAACACGGCGTTTGATTTTGAGCATGGAATAATTGATGGTCAGGGTATGCCGTATGATCATGCCGACGACCTTGTAACGGCCACCAAGATGAGGGTGCTTGGGTCCGATGAATGGCTTTGGAACGTGACCTACTATGATGACCTTTTGCGTCCGATTCAATCAATAAGAACAAACATGATAGGCGGTATCGACAGGGTGACAAACGCCTATGATTTTGTTGGTAAGTTGTTGCAAACCAACTTAGAGCATCTTGAAGGAAACAACGCGACGACGATTAGTCGAGCGATTAACTACGACTTAGCGGGCAGAACGGTCGATGTTAGTCATCGAGTGGGAGATGGACCGGCCGTTGTGATTCAGCAAAATGATTATAACAAGCTTGGGCAGCTTGTTAAGAAGAGCTTAGGTAATCCGAGTGGAAACTTCAGACAAGAACTAAGTTACGGGTACAACATTCGAGGATGGCTAAAAAATATTAACGATGTTCTCAACCAAGGTAATAACTTGTTTGCAATGAAACTTGATTACGATGGTGGTCGAGGAGCCGGCCGGTTCAACGGTAATATCACCGAGATTAATTGGTGTGGTCCCGATCGAAATGTTCAAGCATTTCGTTACCGGTATGATGAAATGAATCGCCTATTAAAAGCTGACTACTATCATCAGGATTCAGTGAAAAATGGGAGGTACAACGAGATTCTAGGGCAACCTGGGGCCGAATCGCCTTACGATCTCAACGGGAATATCGTGCGTCTCCAACGCACCGGCCAGATCGCACAACAAGACGCGCCGCATGAATATGGCCTGATGGATGACCTATATTATACCTATGTGGGGAACAAGCTTTCATCTGTTCAAGACTATTCAGGGGTCGCTGAGGGGTTCGGCGATCGCACTAATGGTGGCGATGACTACAGGTATGACCCTGTGGGAAATATGATCGTGGACTTTAATAAAGACATTACATCGATCGAGTATAACCATTTAAACCTGCCAGTAAAGGTTGTGAAGGGCACTGGCGAGTATCTCACGTATAGATATGACGCGAGTGGGCGCAAGTTAGAGCAGCATGTCTTTGATCAATGGGACGAAGAAAAGAAGGTGACGGTCTATGACGGAGAGTTTGTATACGAGAACGATACTTTGCAGTTTATCAACCACGAAGAGGGTAGGGTAGTCATGACAGGCGCTTCGCCCGAATACCAATACCACTTGAAAGATCATCTCGGTAATGTTCGGGTGACGATCACTACCAAGGACGAGACCGATGCCGCCACCGCAACAGCCGAAACTGTCAATTTTGAGGCCGAGTACAGCGCGTTCTTGGGGTATGCGAACATGCGACGCGTAAATTCCGAAATTTTCGATCATACTTACGACAATTCAACCCCGCCGAATGGAAGTGCCTATGCGATCCGGCTTAGTGGAACCGAAAGTGAGCGCATTGGCTTGAGGAAATCGTTGGCGGTGATGCCGGGTGATACGATTCGGGCTGAGGTTTACGGGAAGTATTATCAACCACCGTCGGTTGGGGGTTCAAGCGCCTTTATTATCTTGATGCAGCAAATTGCGCAGAACGCGGCTCCCACGGGAGTTGTCGTTGATGGGGCGGGCTATCTCTCGAACAGTGTGACGACCCTTCCCCCGGGAGCAGGTTTGCTAGATAAGGGCGACCCGGATGAGGGTCCAAAGGCTTACCTGAACTGGGTAGTGTTCGATAGTGAATGGAACTTGCAGGAAGACAAGTCCGGATTCGTCAAACTTTCAAGCGCGCCGCTGGAAGATGGGAGCAACGTCGAGCATGAACGGCTTGCGCTTCCAACTGATCTAATAATATCATCAGCGGGTTATGTTTATATTTGGTTGTCTAATGAAGGTGAAGTGCCGGTGGCGGTGTATTGGGATGATTTTAAGGTCGAGCATGTTAAGTCACCGGTAATCCAATCAAATGACTACTATCCCTTTGGGCTTACGTTTAACTCCTGCTCACGTGAGAACAGCGTACCGAATAAGTTTAAATTCCAATCACAGGAACACATTGATGATCTCGGCTTGAACTGGGAAGCTTTCAAGTGGAGAAATCACCAACCGGATATCGGAAGGTTCTTTAATGTCGATCCGTTGGCCTCAGATTTTCCCCAATGGTCCCCTTATGTTTTTAGCGGAAACATGGTCACTATTTCAAAAGAGTTAGAGGGCATGGAGCCGGACTTTATGATACATGGTGATAACGGAATAAGAGGATTGGATAATAGGATCACTAAGCCAATGAGTAGTTTATTGAATGCTGCTTTTGGTTTTTCCCCTGAGTCCATTAGTAATACAGTATGGTACAGAGATGATGATCCCAGAGCACACTGGTTTACGAAAAAGGTTGTACCGGATAAAGCTGGAGCTATTACCTGGGGAAGGCAGGTGGTTTATGATCACACTAATTCAAATAGAGATAGCAGATATTGGTTTACATTAATTGCACATGAGCAAAGGCATCGTGATGATGTTTATGATTATGGTGATTTCCTTTTTTATGGTTCTTATCTGCTTGAAGCAGCTCGCGTTGGAGGTGGGCATGATGATTTGCAGCATGAAAAATTAGCGAACACGGTAGATTCATATGCCGATAAGTTATGGGATTATAATGGCGGTGAAGTTCAAAAGATTTTTAACATGGATTTACCTGGAAGCCAATCAAGCAGGCTTATGGAAAGTGTCGGTGCCAGATTTAGACGTGATGTAATACTTAGTGATAATATTTCAGGTGCCCAAAGTTCCATTAGCAAAATTAATGGTGCATTGAAAGGTGTCACTGATAAAGGGATTAGAAGCACTTTGCAAGGGCTAATAAATGCATATAACAAGCGGATTGATGATGCCAAAAAAGAACAGGACGAAATCACTAAGCAGTATGGGAATTAAAAAACTATATTTATTGCTAGTTCTCTTGAGTATTGGCATCAGCTGTACGTCAATTGATTATCAAAAGATAGAACTTGATTGGAGTAAGCGGCAAATCACTTTGCTCTCAAATTCATTTGTGATAGATTCAATCTATGTGGAAAGATTTGGTAAGCTGTATTACTCCAAAAGCTTACTTAATAAGCTTGAAGGGCGGCAAGAAGTCTCATTGGTAAATTCAACAGACGGTTATTTAACCCATGTGGATAGTCTATCAGCATTAAAATGTGGTGAAGCCAATTTAGGCTTGGGAATAATAATCAGAAAGAAAGGGTCTGTGATAAAGGTAACTAGAATGATTGGCAAAGGTATTGAACATAATGAAGAAATACAGACGCTAATTGGATTAAAGTATGATCAATGTTCCAAGGGATTGGATACCTTAACCACTGATAAATTTTGGAAATAAGGCGCTTACCAAGCGACTTAGCTTAGTCAAAAATCACTTCACATCCTAAGGACGGTCGAGAGAGCGCCCTTCAATTTTTTTTGCTGTTGAAAGCGGAATTACTAACGCTGTGCAGGAGAGCCTACGCAAAGCGCAAGCCCTCAGGACAGGTTACCAGTACCCCCCGAAATGATTTGTTTAGCTGTTGAGTTTCTTCCGTTGTAAGTCGCTGTAGAAGTGCAGTGCCTTTTTGGTGTAATACTCCCCATTTCTAAACCAGGAGGGACGTTTGAAAGCTCCCTCTAGTTTGTCACATTCGAAAGTAAAGATTTCCACTTGAGTTGCCGCTGCATTCAAGCAAAAGGCAGTGGGTTTGCCGGCGTCGAGTTCGTATTCAGAAAAAGGGTTACAGCTACGACCTGAACGGGAATATCCTCGGGCTGGTGCGCAACGACAAGGCTGGGGCGCAGATGGACAACATGAGTTATTCTTACGGCGACCTGTCGGCGCGCTCGAACCGCTTGCTGCGCGTGACCGACAGCGGCAACAAGGCGACAGGGTTCATCGACGGTGCGAACACCGACGACGACTACAGCTACGACGTGAACGGCAACATGGTCGCCGACAAGAACAAGTCGATCGCCTCGATTTCCTATAACCACTTGAACTTGCCGACGGTGGTGACCAAGTCCACGGGTGACGCGGTGCGTTACTACTACGACGCGACCGGCCGCAAGTTGATGCAGGACGTGGTGACCTCGGCGTGGGCCCGCACGAAACGGAGCGAGTACAACGGCGAGATGTTTTTCGAGAACGACACGCTCAAGTTCTTGAACACCGAGGAGGGACGCGCGATCGCCGAAGGCACGTGGGGCCCGGCGCCGCAGTTGCTTGTTGATCCTGACATGACGAACGCGAACGCGGTGTACGCGTTTGGTCCGGCGACGCTGGCGGCGGTGACACTGAACGGTGAAACCTACATCCGCTCGACGGCAAACCAGGCAAACAGCGCAAGCGGGTATCTATCGCCACCGGTGACTACTACGCCGATGCGCCAGTACACCTTGAAGGTGAAGGGTTACCGCACGTCGGCCGCGCTCGCGAAGATCTACGTGCAATCGGTAGGTTCTGTGTCTGGCTCGCTGGTGGAGCCTGGCCCCGTGTTGCCGACGGCAGAAGGTTGGATCGCGGTGACGTTTACGGCGCCGAGCACGGCCACCTACATCAAGGTTGGCGTGCTGGTGTACAGTCCAGCGGTTGGCGACCAGTTTTTCCTCAATCGCATGGAGTTGTACGAGTACAACGGCGGGCAGGGCAACATGGTGTTTGCGCAGAATGGCAACTTCACGTACCAATACCATTTAAAAGACCACCTCGGCAACGTGCGCTTGACGTTCACGACGAAAGACGAGAAGGATATTTCTAAGGCGACGATGGAGACGGCGAACAGCAACACCGAGCAGGGGCAGTTCCTGTACTACGACGAGGCCGTGAAGGTGAACTCGAAAATCTTCGACCACACGGATGTTGGGCCTACGTGGTACTCGACACGTTTGAATGGCTCGACGAACGAGCGGTTTGGGCTGGCCAAGTCTTTAAGCGTGATGCCCGGTGACACTGTACGTGCAGCGGTTTACGCGAAGTACCTAGACCCCGACAGCTCGAATTGGACAGTCGAACTGGCCGGTTTCATCCACTCGCTTGGGAATGGGGCTCCCGCAGGGACATTTATCGATGGCGGACTCCTGGGTAGCACCGGAGGAGTGACGATACCGTTTGCTGGGGCGCTTAACAAATCCAATGAAACGGGATCTGCGCCAAAAGCGTACCTTAATTACATAGTGTTCGACCGCGATTTCAACTTCAAGGACGGCGGTTACGTAAGGGTGACCACTGCCGCGAGGGAATCCGGGCAGAAGGGTCCGCACGAGGAGCTGGCGAAGGAACTTGTGATAACTGAGCCGGGGTATGTATATTTATATATAAGTAATGATAACGTGAGTTTGGGAGGAGGGGAGGTGGAGGTGTATTGGGATGATTTTAGGGTGGAGCATGTGAAATCGCCAGTGGTGCAGAGTCAGGATTATTATCCTTTTGGGTTGGTCTTCAACTCGTATTCACGAGAGAACACAACCGCAGACAGGTGGAAGTTTCAAGGGCAAGAGCACGTCGAAGATTTAAACCTTGGATGGGATTCTTTCAAGTGGAGAAATCATATTCCGGAGATTGGAAGATTTTTTAACGAAGATCCGCTTTCGGAACAATTTTTTTATAATTCACCGTATGCCTTCAGTGAAAATCATGTAATAGCGCATGTTGAACTCGAAGGGTTGGAAAAAGTGAGTATTCAACAGAAACTTAGTAACAACTATGATTTCTATCGCGTCTACAATGCACAGAATGAGACTAGCGAAGGTATCAAGTTTAATAGAAGCCTCGCAGCACAGGATAAAATCAATGTCATGTATTTCGTTTATGAAAATGGCACCGGATATGCACGGGCCGATGGGGTGACAAAGTTATTTACCTCAATGAAGCATTTTAGGGATTTCAGAGCTTCGTACCCTGAAATCTATCAGGGTCTGGTCGAAAAGGAAGTTGAGGAGGCAATGGGCGAAAATAAGTTAATAATCATCGGTCTTAATAGAAATTCCCTTACGATTGGGACCTTTGATGTGAAGGGTCTTGATGGGGCTGTAGATCTAAATCATGAAATTGTCGCGCATGCCCGTTCATATTTGAAGAAGGACGACGTAAATGCTAAGGAAGACCATGTGTATTATTACGGACAAACCGCATACAGTGTGTATTCACCCGATGACACAGATGTTCTTACTGATCCAAAGTATAGGGCTACCAAGGCTTATTCTCAGCTTATGGAGCTTATTAATATCACTCAAAAGAGGAACAAAAGGGACGAAGAAAGAGCGAAGCACCTTGATGAACTACTTAACCGTGCAAAGAAGACACAATGAAAAACCTCATATTAATTACTTCATTTGCTTCGCTCCTCTCGTGTGTCGACAAACACTGTTCCATTGACTTTGAGAAGTTCGATGAACAATCTAGGCCAGTGATGTATATCGACGGAGAGCTTCACGATTGTGAATATTCGATTTTCGCCGACCTGTGGATGAATGGCAAGTTTATTAGGTCAAGAGGCGTCTTGTTGGTAACGGATTCTAGTTTCAATATTCAACTTACAGAAATTGGCCCGCAACCCATGGTTTTTTTTAGGTTTTCGGAAGCCGTCGGTGGAAAGTACAGCATTTCATTTTCGAACCAGCTTTCCCTTGAAGTGGTCTTGGAACGTAAAATCATGCGGCAAGATGAGGCAGTGACCGTCTTCAGACTTCGTGATTGTTATCACTATCTAGGGGACGATTTAGATGTAGTCCTTTTTGTCTCGCGAAAGAGGGGTATCCTCGGTTCCTATATTTCCGAACTCACACCAAGTGGTGAGATATTTGGATTGGAGAAAGGCGACATCCTCCGCAGCGAGATCGACTATTCCAATAAGAAACATGGGAAGTTGTTATAATTAGGATCCGAAGGGAAGGGGGATCCATAAAACTGGAAGTTGATTGGATCGTTGGGTGGAGAGAATTTGTTTAGATGAAATTGCTTTTTTTTGGTAGTGACTTTAGCTGGAACAAAATGGATTCGACTAAGCTATGAAAGGACTGACTATTGCATTGGTTTTTTTATCATGTGTTGAGTGCACCACAGATTGTATTGGACAAGATTTTGGTTGTCCTCTCGAAGAGGGTGAAGTACTCTCTCGGAACGATGGGTTATACTCTCACTCAGATCCGACGCACAGTGCTACCATTTTATCTCTTAAGCAAGATAACGTACAAGCTTCCTTGCAAGGAAAAGTTTTGGATGTAATTAAATCTTCCGAAAATCTCTATACAGTAATAGTTCGAACGGGAGAGATCACGATAGCATACAAGCATATGCGCATGGCCACGGTGACAAAGTATCAAAATGTTGAATTTGGATTGTCTCTTGGGAGTGCTCAAAAGTCGGATAGTGTCGGGTACTTGCTTGATATCTCTATCTGGTTCGGAAAGGAAGGAACGGATGCATCGGAATTGCTTCCATGTGCAAATAGAAAAGTTCCGAACAAGGGGGAATAGTTCTGTTTTTTTTCTCTAGCCGGTATCTTAGAAGATCACCGGCTTTTTCTTTTAAGTTGAAGTGAGGCCGCGCCGAAATTGTTTCAATATATAGTAGACGCGGGTTACATTAACCCCGACGGAAGTCTAATTGAGAATTAGTATGATTAAGCGCAAAGCTTTCTTTTTAAGTATTGCAGTCTCATACATAAATATTTTTGGGTGCTCGCAAGAGCGAACCTACTTATCAGAAGAAATAAAGAGTATTAATCCGTATAAGGTAGGGCAGCAAATAATATTTGTCTCCAATCTAGGTGTTGAAGATACTTTGACAATCACAAAAGTAGAAGGTGGACGGTTTCCTGATGCTATTGGAGCGCCGCACAATGAACATTTTGCTGTGGATGTGTTTCGAAGGTCAAGAACTGATCGTGATGGTACTGAGGAAAGAATACTGTCTTTTTTAGCCGGGACGGATAAAGAAAAGGAGCAAATCGACTTTAGCATATCACTCAAGGAAACTGCTCTCGTAACGAAGTATGTCAGCCTTGAAGACTATAAGGATCGAGCAAGCATATCAGTGGATACTGAACACGCAAGCTATGATGATGTATTGGTATTTGAGAACCGTCCCAATCGGCAGATGCACAATCGAGCTATAGTCGAGTTTTGGTGGAGTAAGTCCAAGGGATACATAAGGTTAGTTCAAAAAGATGGGACTATATGGGATTTAAGATATTTTGGACAAAATTAACCAGCTCCGATAGAATGGGATTTCTATCGCTTTGGACTTACTTTCAATAATTACTCAAGAGAGGACTCACTTCGAAATCAAATCAAATTCCAGGGACAGGAGAATCAGGATGAACTCGATCTTGGATGGGATTCGTTCAAGTGGAGAAATGATCAACCTGAGATTGACAGATTTTCAATTTAGATCTTCTTGCGGAAAAGTATTACTACAGGAAGGGTTTCAGATGTAAAGCGTCGCGAGTCTGGCGAAACTATGACCGAAGAAATATTCGATGCGATCATTCACGTTGACTTCTACAAGTTCCAAAGTTTGGAAAGATTCTGGATTCTGGAGCGACGTCTTATGAGAAAACAAGTGTGGATGATAAAGACGACACCTATGACGTAGAACGTACAGCTGATGAATTTAAACAACAATACCCAGGACTATATCAGACATTATTTGGTAATCGATGAAGAAGATATACAAAATCGTAATCGTTACGTTGTCGGCCGGTTTGATTTCTCTGGCATCGCTTGCCGTTCTTTATAACTCCTATAAGAATCAATGGAAGACCATTTGGACTAAAGAAGAAATAGAATCTATCGCTAATAGTATCGAATCATCCGTACCTGTTTCCGTGAACTTTTACGAAGTGTATGACAGCCTGTATCCAAAGCAGCGCACAACTAACATGTATACCATGATCATTGAAAGATATAAATCGGCCACAATGCGGCAATTAAAGATCAGTAGAAATTTTTCACGAAACGTCTGCAGTTGTGCCGAAATCTACTCATTGATGAAATTTTCAATGATTTCTAACGGGGGCGGTGTATTAGGTTTTGGTCTTTGTGAGTATACGACGCCAAGTAAATGTTTTGACTATCTGGTTAATAACTTAGAAGTTTACATTGGTAATGACAGAATAATAGGTTTATCCGCTGTTGCGAATCATGTGTACGGCAAACAAATTGCCGAATTGAATAGAGAGCAACTTATTGAGCTCATTAGAATTTTTAGAGGAGAACCGTAACCACCCGGCCAACTGCGGCAGCTATTTCCTTTGTGGCAGCAGGTCTTCGATTTGGTTCACTGATCTGTTTGGAAGTTCCTCCAGCACGTTTATGAGCCAACTCATAGGTTCAATCTCATTGACCTTGCAATTGGCCAGTAACGAGTAGATCATCGCTATCCTTTGCGCCGACTCATGTGAACCGGCGAACAAAAAGTTCTTCCTACCCAACGCTACCGGCCTGATCTGGTTCTCGATCCGGTTATTGTCGATCTCCAGGCGACCATCGGTAGTGAATACGGTAAGTTCATTCCACCGCTTCAGGCAATAGGACAATGCTTTGCCGATCGGCGAGGCAGGTGTCACCGAAGGGTATTCCCGGATCATCCACTCATGCAACGCTTCCAGCTTCGGGGCGATAACTTCCTGTCGGAGTTTTGTTCTCTGTTCGATGGAAGCATCTTTCATTTCCCGTTCCTGGTCATAAATATCCTGGAATGCCATTAGTGCATACGCTGACCGCTCTTTGTCATTACTTTCGGCTTCAACAAAATAGCGACGTGCGTGAGCCATACAGCATAGAGTCGTTATCCCTTCATGCGCGTTGAACTGGTCGTACGCCGCATAACCATCGGTTTGCAAATACCCTTTAAAGTCCTTCAGCATTTTTGCTGGAGCCTCTTTATTGCGCCCACGCTGATATTCGAATAATACCAGGTTGTGCTCAACGTCCCGATAAGCCCACAGGTAACCCTGATGGCTGCTTCCCTTCTTTTCACTATCCAGTACCTTGATCCCGGTTTCGTCGGCCTGCAGGTAAATGCAACTCAGTATCTTTCTTTTCAATAACTCATACAAGGGGGTGAGCAGGTCCAGGCCTGCATTGGTCCAATCCAGCACCGTGTTATAGTGCAAATTGATACCGGAACGTTTGAAGATCGCGATCTGGCGGTAGACCGGAAGATGATCCACAAACTTACCCACCAGCAGCATGGCCAGCACCGAAGCCCCAACCATACCCTTTTCGATCGCCCGGGCAGGAAGCGATCCTATGGCTATTCCTTCACTTTCCCTACGGACATACTTGCGGCGCACATAGCGTTTCACATAAAACTCGGCAGCCTTTACCTCCAGCACTTCAGTAACCTCATCCTCAAGGCGGGTGAGCCCTGTAACATCTTCCTGCGGCTCGATGATGATCTCTTCCCGGCGCAATGAAGAAGGCAGCGGTGTGCGGCCCGGATGTTTCTTTGCATCGAGCTTTACCTTGACACGATCGTGCTCTTTGATCGTTATCTTCTTCACTTCGGCCTGGGCGATAGGATCTGTCGATACCCCAAGAGCAAGTTGATTGGAGGGGACTTCACCGGCAACCTTGAACCGATCGCTACGAGGGCCGAAGACAAGCTTTTGCAAAAGAGATACCTGGTGTTGAAGGTCCATCACCTTATTCACCAGATCCTGCTTACTCAGGTCTTCAATGTCTTTTCTTCGGGTCACGATCTGACAAAGATATCACATCATCTAAGCCGCGGAAGCATTGTTGATCGTATGTTCATAACGTGGCCTTCGACTTAATTTTTTCAGGTTCACTCCAGCCAGAATGAAGTTGAGTTGTTCTGATCTGATGCTTTGGTGAGAAGCACTTCCTTCCGGCATCTCGAAGGTGCCACGTTCCAGTCGTTTCTGGTACAAGGCGAACCCATCCTCTTCCCAGAGCAACAACTTTACGCGCCGGCGCGCGCGGCAGAAGAAAATAAACAGCTCCCCGCTCAACGGATCCTTTCCCAACTCGTTCCTCACCAACCGCAGAGGCTGTCGATGCCTTTACGCATATCGGTTGCTCCCCGGTACAGATAGCAGCGATGGAAACGTGTGACCGATAGCATCAGCCCACCAGCTCACGGAGCCACGTGGCCGACGGCTGGCCTTGGAATGTCATCCGCGCACCAGATGGAAATGTCAACTCGATCACACCTTGCCGGTGGCCCGCTAAGTTAACCTCTAAAAAACCTGGATCATCCTTGGCCGACAATCGCTTGCACCAGTATTGAAAGGTCTGGTAGGAAATATTCCTTTCGCTGCAGAATGCTTTCTTACTCAAACCCGAATCCCGCCACGAAATTAGCGTAGCTGACATTTCCTCCTTGCTGTGCTTCATAGTATCTTTTCCTACAAAGCAAAACCTCCCTTACTAGAGTAGAAAGATGTACTTGGCCGGGCGGTTACGAAGCACAACGTTATTATGCAGATGAATTCTAATGACGGATATTACGAATACGTCAAGAGGTATGGTACGTCGAGCTCATTTTATCAGGCTGGTGAGATGGGAGCATTTGGATATGCAGCCGGCGCAGGTGGGGCTGGTGCATCTCAGTTTAAAGTTCCAGGTATCAAGCCTTTTAGTTATAAAAAGCAATATAATCACTTCAATGGGAGATTTATAAAAAGAGGGATTGACTCCGCTCAGGCTCAAGATGCATTGGATAATCCATTGCAGGTCGGTGAAATTAGATACGACAACATGGGTCGAGCGAGCCAGCAATATATTGGGGAGAAAGTTACAGTTGTGATCAATCCCGATACTGGTAAGCGCATAACGGTCTGGCCGACCAGTTCAAAGACGGTTAAAAAGTTGAAAGGTGGAAGCTAATGAGCTAATATTTACTCAGCAAGAAAAAGATGCATTGATTCCTATTCTATTGCCGGAAAAAATTGAATCAATACGTCGACGTGTAGACGGTTTTTATGAACTTACCTTAGATGAATCCTACGCTTTGATACTTTCGCAACAGGTAAAGGATGCGTATGTTGCACAGGGCTTTGACATTCACTATGAACTTACAAATATTGGGAAGGTACTTGAAGGCCTAGTTGATAAGTTAAGTGACATGGGGTTTTGATCAGTTCAAAAATCTGGTTCGCTGGTGGAGCCTGGCCCCGTATTACCGACGGCAGAGGGTTGGACCTCGGTGACGTTTACGGCGCCGAGCACGGCCACCTACATCAAGGTTGGCGTGCTGGTGTACAGTCCAGCGGTTGGCGACCAGTTTTTCCTCAACCGCATGGAGTTGTACGAGTACAACGGCGGGCAGGGCAACATGGTGTTTGCGCAGAATGGCAACTTCACGTACCAATACCATTTGAAAGACCACCTCGGCAACGTGCGCTTGACGTTCACGACGAAAGACGAGAAGGATATTTCTAAGGCGACGATGGAGACGGCGAACAGCAACACCGAGCAGGGGCAGTTCTTGTACTACGACGAGGCCGTGAAGGTGAACTCGACGATCTTCGACCACACGGATGTTGGGACCACATGGTATTCAACTCGCTTGAATGGTTCGACGAACGAGCGGTTTGGTTTGGCGAAATCGTTGAGCGTCATGCCGGGAGATACGGTCAGGGCGGAAGTGTACGCGAAATACCTAGACCCGAACAGCACGAACTGGACAGCTGCTTTGAATTCTCTGATCACCTCGATCGGAAGCGGGACTGCGCCAGGTGGGACGTTTATCGATGGCGGACTACCCGGAAGTACTGGGGGTGTAGCGATACCGTATGCGGCGGCATTAGACAAGGCTAGCGAAACGGGATCCGCGCCAAAGGCTTTTCTAAATTATATAGTCTTCGACCGAGATTTCAACCTCAAAGACGGCGGCTACGTGCGAATAACGACAGCCTGCCGTGAATACGGGCAAGATGCACCTCATGAGAGGTTGGCGAAGGAGCTTGTGATAACTGAGCCGGGGTATGTATATTTATATATCAGTAATGATAATGTGAGTTTGGGAGGAGGGGAGGTGGAGGTGTATTGGGATGATTTTAGGGTGGAGCATATTAAATCACTAGTAGTACAAAGCCAGGATTACTATCCGTTTGGTTTAACATTTAACTCGTACAATAGAGAGAACAGCCTCCCAAATCGACTCAAGTTATTCCAAGACCAGCAACATGTCGATGATCTTGGATTGAACTGGGATGGCTTCAAATGGAGAAATCACATGCCGGAGCTTGGAAGGTTTTTCGGTGGCGATAAACTTGCCGAAAAGTATTACTACAATTCCCCTTATGCGTTTAGCGAGAACAAAGTGGTCTCTCACCGCGAGTTGGAAGGATTGGAGGCTGAGTGGTCTACCTATTCCCAAAGTGTTTCACAGATTGAAGCAAGACCCCGATACGATCATGAGAACAATGGCGAGGCATTCCAAGGAATGACTGTTTCATTTACCTTGACACAACATGAAACAAAAATGGAATATGATCAAAATAATGTCGCAATTGCAAGGCTTGATATAACTAGCGTGTCGCGACATACCGTTAATCTCGACGTACACAATGCTCCAGTGCCATTTCCGAAAACGGCTAGTTCATTTGAGCGACATAACCCGACAACGGTAAAGGAAATTCCGGTAAAATCGGCGTTAGGCGTTGTGGTTACAATAAGAACGCCGGTGTCGATGAACACGGAGAATCCAAAAAGTGAAACAACCAAAACTGTAACGACCACTGGGCCAGTGAAATTGAACGAATCTAATTCGAAGTGGATAAAAGGCTTTGCAAATGGTAGTTGGCCAGGTGCTCTATCTTAGCACTTTCATAATTTTATTAGTTGGCCATATAAACCGAACAATAGGATGTTTTTTAGACAAGACGCAATTAGGAGATGAGGCAATCGATGATAGGTTTAGGAATAAAAGTTCTGATAGTGATTCTCGTTTCATGCGAGAGTAGGAAGCCCGAGACAAGTGCTGTAAGGGACCCTGATATCGTTTTAGTTAATGCTAGAAAGAATGATCGACTTTCTCTTGCAAAGCTATTTGATAGGATTAGCTCGTGTAAGGCAAAGGTTGTCGGGGTAAATCTACTACTTGGTGATAGAAATGATTCAGTCGATAGCACCATTGCTAGTTCAATACAGACGATCCACAATGTTGTCTTTGTTTCATTTTATCAAAATGATAAGTATTTTGGATCAGACAGTTTGTTTCAAAAAAGTGGGGTCGGTGAAGGTTTACTGGAACTCGGCGTTGATGGCGATCAAGTAACTAAACAGATGGTTTTTATTTCAATCGGTGATGAACTCAGGTGGAGTTTTCCGATGATGGTAGCAGGTTACTTCGATCCTGACGTCGCTCTGGCAACGATGCAAAGGGGTTCGAACGACTATTACGAAATCACCTATGGGAATAACGACTTTTCCACTTTAGATATCAATGATCCAAGTTGGAGTTGTAATGAGGTTGCCGACAAGATTCTGTTGGTCGGTTTTCTTGGCCCGGAGCAAGAAGATATGTTTCCTATTCGAGGTGGCGAAATGAGATACAGCACTTGGATAATTGCAAATTGTGTTAGGGATATTTTGAGCGGGAACTTGAAGGAGAGTGACAGGCCGCTAATACATTTTTGAACCTGTGTGAAAGCTTCCCCCTAGTTTATCACATTCGAAAGTAAAGATTTCCAGTTGTAGTCGCCGCGGCGTTCAAGCAGAAGGCAGCGGGTTGGACGGCCTCGGCCTCGTACTCGGAGACGGGTTACAGCTACGACCTGAACGGGAATATCCTCGGGCTGGTGCGCAACGACAAGGCTGGGGCGCAGATGGACAACATGAGTTATTCTTACGGCGACCTGTCGGCGCGCTCGAGTCGCTTGCTGCGCGTGACCGATAGCGGCAACAAGGCGACAGGGTTCATCGACGGTGCGAACACCGACGACGACTACAGCTACGATGTCAACGGCAACATGGTCGCAGACAAGAACAAGTCGATCGCCTCGATTTCATATAACCACTTGAACTTGCCGACGGTGGTGACCAAGTCCACGGGTGACGCGGTGCGTTACTACTACGACGCGACTGGTCGCAAGTTGATGCAGGACGTGGTGACCTCGGCGTGGGCGCGCACGAAACGGAGCGAGTACAACGGCGAGATGTTTTTCGAGAACGACACGCTCAAGTTCTTGAACACCGAGGAGGGACGCGCGATCGCCGAAGGCACGTGGAGCCCGGCGCCGCAGTTACTTGTTGATCCTGACATGACGAACGCGAACGCGGCGTACGCGTTTGGTCCGGCGACGCTGGCGGCGGTGACGCTCAACGGTGAGACCTACATCCGCTCGACGGCGAACCAGGCAAACAGCGCAAGCGGGTACCTATCGCCGCCGGTGACCACCACGCCGATGCGCCAGTACACCTTGAAGGTGAAGGGTTACCGCACTTCGACGGCGGTCGCGAAGATCTACGTGCAATCGGTAGGTTCTGTATCCGGTTCGCTGGTGGAACCTGGCCCCGTATTGCCGACGGCAGAAGGTTGGATCTCGGTGACGTTCACCGCGCCGAGCACGGCGACCTACATCAAGGTTGGCGTGCTGGTGTACAGTCCAGCGGTTGGCGACCAGTTTTTCCTCAACCGCATGGAGTTGTACGAGTACAACGGAGGGCAGGGCAACATGGTGTTTGCGCAGAATGGCAACTTCACGTACCAATACCATTTAAAAGACCACCTCGGCAACGTGCGCTTGACCTTCACGACGAAAGACGAAAAGGATATTTCGAAGGCGACGATGGAGACAGCGAACAGCAACACCGAGCAGGGGCAGTTCTTGTACTACGACGAGGCCGTGAAGGTGAACTCGACGATCTTCGACCACACCGATGTTGGGACCACATGGTATTCAACTCGCTTGAATGGTTCGACGAACGAACGGTTTGGTTTGGCGAAATCGTTGAGCGTGATGCCGGGAGATACGGTCAGGGCGCAAGTGTACGCGAAATACCTAGACCCGAACAGCTCGAACTGGACAGCCGCGCTAAACTCCTTGATCACCTCGATCGGAAACGGGACTGCGCCAGGTGGGACGTTTATCGATGGCGGACTACCCGGAAGTACTGGAGGTGTAGCGATACCGTATGCGGGGGCGCTGGACAAGGCTAGTGAAACGGGATCTGCGCCAAAGGCTTTTCTAAATTATATAGTCTTCGACCGAGATTTCAACCTCAAAGATGGCGGTTACGTGCGAGTAACGACAGCCTGCCGCGAATACGGGCAAGATGCACCTCATGAGAAGTTGGCGAAGGAGCTTGTGATAACTGAGCCTGGGTATGTATATTTATATATCAGTAATGATAACGTGAGTTTGGGAGGAGGGGAGGTGGAGGTTTACTTTGATGATTTTAAGGTGGAGCATGTGAAAGGGCCGGTCGTTCAGAGTCAGGATTACTATCCGTTCGGAGCTGTCTTCAATAGTTACTCTCGTGAAAACTCTGTCCCGAATAAGCGTCTCTATGAGGGGAAGGAATATCAAGAAGATATTGGCTTAAATCTTTACGACATTCATTGGAGACAGTACGATCCATGGGCACCACATACGACAACGATGGATCCTCATGCAGAAAACTATTATAATTTCAGTCCATATTCTTGGGCTCTTAATAATCCAGTCAACTATACTGATCCTGACGGTAAGGATGTAATTTTTGATATCACTAGAAATAAGAAAGGCGAAATTACAGGAGTCAGTTTAAGGGCAACCGTATATATTACAGGCGAAGGTGCTAGTGCTGAACGGGCAGGTGAGCTAAATGATATGGCCTCAAGAATCCTTCGCCCTGGCTCTTCTAAGAATGGTGTTTCCATATCATTCAATGTCTCGTTCAAATACTCGAAGGATATTTCAGTCACGAATTTAAAGGCAGGTGAAAATATTCTGACGTTTAGTAGCGAAAAATCAAAGACATCAGGGGATGATAAAACCGGGAAGAGATCTCATGTAAATGCAAGCTATTCGCGAACTGTCGACCCCAACACTAAAACGGCAAGTTACGAGTACTTCTCCGGTAGAACTGGAATAATGTATGGTGATGACAGGAATAGTGACATTGACATCTTGCATGAGACTTTACACCTTCTAGGATTGAGCGACCGATATGATAATGAGCAAGTAGGCAAACCTGATCAAGGCTACGAGAATGACATAATGGGAAAGAGAGGAGCCACAAATATTGGTGATGCGCACTATGACAACTATGGTAATTATATTCAGTCTGTCAATCCTACAGGCAATAGCTATTTGAATAAGAAAACAGTTGATAGGGATTCGAGAGGCCACGTAGTATCACCTACAAAGAAAGGACTGGAAAAAAAGAAGTAAGTGCCATGCGAAAAATTGCTTTGTTTCTCTCATTGATTATTTTTTCCTGCGCGAGCGAAAGGAAAAATGATCACGTAAACGGATTCATCATCTACAATGATTTCAAGCAATTTTTTCTGGTTCCGTTAAAGGAAGATTTGGATACAGCTGATTGCTTATCTTCTTTGCGTTCTGAAAAGTTAGGAAAGGGAATTTTATTCCATACGGACAACAATGAGTATTTAGACCTGTTCAGTAAATCATCAATTGAAGTTAGGGATGAAATAATTGATACAACTTACTCCAAGGAATTTCAAAACCTCAGAATTATTCCAGTGAATATTGACTATAGAGAAGGAGATATTCTTGATACGGTTGGTACTGAGTATGAATTTAGGATTTTACACAGGGATGTGAAATTCAATTATGATTACAAGGAATTGAACATATCCTACCTAAAAGCAATTGATTGCAAGAGGTAAATAGAAGAGGGCCCGTCAGTAATGTCGAGCTTTTTTAATGCGCATAAGTTTTCTTGGCGGAATTGGTCGAGTTGTGCTGATATTGCAATTATCTGGCAACTAGATTTTTTGAGTGCCTGCTTTAGGCTGGAAAGAATCGTGCTTTGCATAGACATGTTCTTTCTCGTGGCGGATAACTTTAGGGTGCCCTGCACCCGCCAGTACACGTTGAAGGTGAAGGGTTACCGCACGTCGGCTGCGCTCGCGAAGATATACGTGCAATCGGTAGGTTCTGTGTCTGGCTCGCTGGTGGAGCCTGGCCCCGTATTACCGACGGCAGAAGGTTGGATCTCGGTGACGTTCACCGCGCCGAGCACGGCCACCTACATCAAGGTTGGCGTGCTGGTGTACAGTCCTGCGGTTGGCGACCAGTTTTTCCTCAACCGCATGGAGTTGTACGAGTACAACGGCGGGCAGGCCAACATGGTGTTTGCGCAGAATGGCAACTTCACGTACCAATACCATTTAAAAGACCACCTCGGCAACGTGCGCCTGACCTTCACGACGAAAGACGAGAAGGACATCTCGAAGGCGACGATGGAGACGGCGAACAGCAACACCGAGCAGGGGCAGTTCCTGTACTACGACGAGGCCGTGAAGGTGAACTCGAAAATCTTCGACCGCACGGATGTTGGGCCTACGTGGTACTCGACACGTTTGAATGGCTCGACGAACGAGCGGTTTGGGCTGGCCAAGTCTTTAAGCGTGATGCCCGGTGACACTGTACGTGCAGCGGTTTACGCGAAGTACCTAGACCCCGACAGCTCGAATTGGACAGTCGAACTGGCCGCTTTCATCCACTCGTTTGGGAGTGGGGCTCCCGCAGGGACATTTATCGATGGCGGACTCCTGGGTAGCACCGGAGGAGTGACGATACCGTTTGCTGGGGCGCTTAACAAATCCAATGAAACGGGATCTGCGCCAAAAGCGTACCTTAATTACATAGTGTTCGACCGCGATTTCAACTTCAAGGACGGCGGTTACGTAAGGGTAACCACTGCCGCGAGGGAATACGGGCAGAAGGGTCCGCACGAGGAGCTGGCGAAGGAACTTGTGATAACTGAGCCGGGGTATGTATATTTATATATAAGTAATGATAACGTGAGTTTGGGAGGAGGGGAGGTGGAGGTGTATTGGGATGATTTTAAAGTTGAGCATGTTAAAAGCCCTGTTATATCATCACAAGATTATTATCCTTTCGGGTTGTCTTTTAATTCTTACTCCAGAGAGAACGCAATTAAGCAGGATTACCTTTACAACAGCAAGGAGCTTCAAGATGAACTCAATTTGAATTGGTATGATTATCAAGCAAGGATGTATGATCCTGCCATCGCTCGTTGGATGGCCATTGATCCACTAAGTGAGAAAAGTAGAAGATGGTCGCCTTATTCATACTGTTATAATAACCCTTTGATATTTGTTGACCCTGATGGAATGTTTGCAGATTACTATGATCAAGATGCAAAGAAGATTGGAACAGACGGGAAAAATGATGGTAAGGTAGTTGTTGTCACTGACAAGAAAGAAGTGAAAGCAATAAGTGCTACTGATAAAGCAGGCGGAGTAACCTCACGAGATAATGTTAAATCAGGTGTTGAATTACCAAGTGCGAAAGTAAGAGAGCAGATGGGTAATGCAGTGGATCGATCGAATGCCAAAAGCGATGCGGCCGGTGATAAAACAGGAGGATTCCATGAAGAGGGGGGAATCTACGGAAAGACCAACGGTGAGGACAAAGTTGTAGATGCTAATCCAGGCCCTTACGCAGACCCCAGCAAAGTTGATCATGCCGAAGTAGATGTGTGGAGTGGGGAAACGCCCACAAATTATGTGGAAGAAGCGGAAGGCACTTTCCATGTTCATCCTGCTGGAGAAGTTACAACAGGTGGTGGTGCCAATACAATTGGTGGAGAGAAGACACACAACTTTGATCAATCTCCATCACCTCAAGATTATAGTACGGCAGGATCAAAAGGAGAAACAGGAAACCATTATGTTTTGGGTGCAAGGAGTGGTACAGTAACTATCTACAATGGAGGTGGTCAAGTAGCAACGTTTCCGTTAAAGGATTTTAGGACAATAGGAATCAAAAAACCATGAGAGCATTTTTTGTAACAATTGCTTTGTCGTTGATAACTATTCCATTATTCAGCCAAACCAAGGCTAAAGACTTAGATGGAAAGTGGATTGCTTGTAACAAGGATAGTCTTTATTACAAATCAGATACAGTAACAATGTATCAGGATGTCAACTATACTATTAAATCGAATTGCTGTTATTACGTAAACTGGAATATCACTTCGAAAAAAGATATTAAAATTGAAAATGCTTTTTTGTGTACTGAACCGGGCCGCGTAAGTTCTTTCAATGGACAGGAAGTATTTAAGTTGAGTAAGGGTGGACAGCGACAATTGATTACCATAAAGAGAAGCGGGAAAGAAATTGAAAAGTTCGAGATTTTAAAGTTAGAAGAGCGAAAGGTAAACAGGTATCCACACGATATTAAAGTTCTCACTTTAAAAAGATTGTGAGGGAATACTTCACATTACAAAGGGCGCTCGCAAGGGCGTCCTTTTTAGTTTATTCTTGGGGATGAAAAAAGAGCTTTACTTTTTCTCATCACCATCGGAGAAATTTGTGCCGGCACCAAGGAAAACTAGAGGATAAAAGGAAATATTACGAGAACGGTTCTCTGAGGGTTGAACAGTCATTTTTACGATTCGATTGCGGATGGTTATTTTCGAATGTAATATATTTTGGCAGGAGGCTGTTGAGGTAGACTAATTAGTCTCAGACCATACAGACTTTGGACTACGCCGTATTCGACAAGCCAAAAAGTAGTATTTTCAGTTTTCCGACTCAAATCAAAAACCTTCCAACTGGGAAGTACAAGTGGTTGACGGAAAAGTTTTCCTGTTAAATAAAATTCTGTTGTAATGACAAAGTCCAGAGTGATTTCGCAATTGATTTCGATAGTTATCGCGAACGCGTTTCTGTTTTTTATTTTCAGAAAACCGAATGGTTTCCATCTACTTCCTTACTTGATACATCAGGGTCTTTTTTCGAATGTTATTGATGAGTCGATATTCATTGACATTTTTGATATCTTATGTAGTTCTTCATTGTTTTTCTTGTCGGTGCGAATTATAGAAGGAATCACGTACAAAAAGAAATGAAAGGGCTTAGGTACTTTGTGGAGTAACCTCGCAAGTTTCCGTAGTTGACATTGGGAAAGCTTGCTCGCTGTTAGCAGCGCATAAGACATCGTATTTTTCAGAGCAAAAGCGGATATTGGTGCACTCGTTGATTTGAAACACCTGTGGCTGCGGCAAGTTTCCTTCACACATGAAGCACGTGACACACCAACATCGATCCCGGTCGTCCAAGAATGTAAAGACAAGTCAATCCCAACTCACGAGCGAACCAATAAGCTCATCTTTTCGCTAATGCGGTCCCGATCTTTGACTAAGAACTCGAGCTTCCGAAAAATCTCTTCCGACGTGTCGCTGTACAAGTCGCCCCGAAGACCTAGCCCGTGGTGCATCACCCGCGCCGCATTGCCACGTTGGTCAAAGTGCGGATTCACCGGGTAAACCAACATCGGAACCCGGGCCTCGATCGCATGGTGCACAGAGTTAATCCCACCGTGCGTGATAAACACATCGCATGACTTCAACAACTCGCGCTGCGCCACCCAGTCCACCACCATCACATAAGCAGGATCACCCGTCGCAAACCTGCGCTTCGTGGAAATCACGAGGAAGCCATCGAGTTTAGCAACCGCTTCGCACACGCGCTTCAAGAAGGGACGGAAGTTCTTACTCGACGGAACCGTCCCCAACGACAAGTAAATGAGCTTGCGACCGGCAACCCGAGCCCTTTCCACAGCCATACGCGCCACGTCTACACCGCGTTTCTCGGGAAATGGGTCCGGCCAATAACCTTTGTACTCGAATCCTTCCGGCCAGCGGTGACCGAAATCAAGTCGTTCGTAAGTCAAAATCCATTGCTCCACACCTTTTGCCGCAAAAGATAGGAGCGACGGAAAGTCCGACTTCCACGTCATCATACCGTTGGCTTGTAGGCGTCGATCTACAATCAAGTGGTCGTCGGGGGCGAATGACTTGAATCTCTGTCGCCACACATCGGCCGCTATCGTCTCACGCGCTTTCTGAAGCGCTACCTGCACACGTCGTGGGTCCGTCGGCAACACCGCAGAGTTCGCCGGGGGAAAACCTGGTAGTAAGATGTACGGCGACGAGGTGTGGAATAAGATTACCCGTGCTTGAGGAGCAACCGCTTTTAGTACGATCAAGTCGGTCGCCTGCTGGGCGTCGACCAACCAGCAGTCGGGTTTGAAGTCTTGCGCAACCTTGCTCAACTCGGCATGGCGGTCTCGGTACATCTTGTCACGCCAACGATCGATCGCCGCCCGGATGCCATATACAGGCGACTTGCTCACCTTGTGGATCCACGTTTCCAACCCGATCCCAAAAGGGTAGGTCGTCAGCGATAAAAAGGGGAATCCCTTTTCAGCCACGCCCTGAGCAAAGTAGTCGGGGCCCGCAAAAAAGACGTCGTATGTTGCTTGAAGGTGTCGCGCTAAGCCGAAGACCGCGCTGTAGTGGCCAACGCCATGGTAGGGTAGGATGCAAAGCGTGGGGCGGGCAGCTTCCAATAGTTAAACTTGTATGGCCCCGCTGGGTGTCGGGGACCATACAAGTTAAAAAACTTAATTCAGTTCGTAGGCAACTACCTTGTTCTTGAAGAAAGTCGGGATCAACAGGAGCTTCTTTTCTGGAATGTACTCGATGTCTGCAGCGCTCACGCCGTCCGCAGAGGTGTCGAAGATTTGTGTGGTCTTCCCATCGGGGGCAACGTAGGTCACCTTACCGTTCCAGCTCGATACCAAGTAACCGCCGTCGCCAATAGCTTTAATCCCATCGGGGTTCTCAATGCTATCGGCTTTCATCACTAGTTGTTTATTCATATCGATGGTGTTCAGAGTTTTCGTGTTCCAAGCCGCGACGAGGAATGTGTCGCCATCGGCAAGCAAACCGTTGGGACCGGCAATGCCCGAGAGATACTCAGAAACAACGCCGTTGTCCAACACATGCACCTTGCCAGTATTCGTGTCGCTTACATACACTTTTCCAGCACCGTCAACTGTAACGTCGTTCAAGAATACCGCACCTTCGATCGGGTAGGTCTTCGTGACCGCGGCCGTCGCAGGATCGATCTCAACCAAGGTGTTGATATCGGCCACATAGAGCTTCCCACCGACCAGTCCCATGCCTTTCGGAGCGTTGAGACCTTTCACCCACTGCGCGTCGATCACTTTGCCATCGAGTCCAACTTTCGCAATCGAACCAACGCCGTCTACCGAATCAGGTTTCCCAGCAATGTTCGCCACATACAACACGTCGTTGGCCTTGTCATACAGCACCGACTCGCACGTCGTCAGGGTCGTATCTGTTTCCCACTTCCAGGTGAGTGTAGGAATTTTTGTGGTCGCCGCTTGTTTTTGCTGGCACGCCGCCAACGCCGCGACGAAAGCCACTAACATCAAGATCTGCTTCATAGTTTTTTCATTTTTTGGTAGGCAAAAGTAAGCAATCGGGTGGTTAGTTACGTAGTTGGTAGTTGTTAGTTGGTAGTTGGTAGTTCGGGAACGCGGCGGGAAAATTATTGGGTTTTGGTCTGAGAGGGAATTGAGTTGGTGGTATTTTCAATACCTAATGACCAATATCCTATCCATGTCGTAATGTTTAGGCGTGTTCATTAGATATTTTGACATTGGTTCTTGAATATTTTCAGACTTCGAACGGAATACAAAAAGAACCAATTATCAATTTCATAATGTTCAACTGGCGGGAACCAGCGACAATGCCAAGACCAACCAAAAATCTTATTGTTAACTCAGGATAATTGTGTTCCCTTTTAATTCAACGTCATTGAATGACCAATATCCAATCCATGTCGTTATGTTGAGGCGTGTTCATTGGATATTTTGACATTGGTTCTTGAATATTTTCAGACTTCGAACGGAATACAAAAGAACCAATTATCAATTTCATGATACCCAATCGAGTAACAACTCATGACTAACAACAAACAACCACCAACTATTTTCTTCGCAATCCTGAATTTTTTCCATTTCTTGTACACACTCGATGGAATCACCTAAACCGGAGCGCAAAGTTGGGCTGCTGACCGCCACGTCGCTGGTCGTCGGCAATATGATCGCTTCCGGGGTATTCATGCTCCCCGCCACGCTGGCCATCTTCGGAGGGATCAGCCTCGTGGGCTGGGTGGTGTCCTGCTTCGGCGCCCTCTCACTCGCCCTCGTCTTCGGATGGTCTAGCAAGCTTCGTCCAAACGCCACCGGCGGACCTTACGCCTATGTCAGGGAAGGCATGGGCGACTTCGCCGGGTACCTCGTGGCCTGGGGCTACTGGATCTCGGTTCTCGCCACCAATGCCGCCATCGCCGTCGCCTTTGTCAGCTACCTCGGTGCCTTTATCCCCATCATCACCACCAACCCGATCTATGGTGTACTCACAGGCCTCGGCGCCATCTGGTTTCTGACGTGGATCAATACACTCGGCATCCGCGAAGCCGGCATCGTGCAAGTGATCACGACATTGCTCAAAGCCGCACCGTTGTTGCTGATCTCGATCGCGGGTCTGTTTTACCTCAATACCAATCATTTCGTTCCGTTTAACATGAGCGACGAGTCGGACATGGCGGCCATCACCGCGTCGACAACCCTCACATTGTTTGCCTTCCTCGGATTGGAATGCGCCACCATCCCGTCAGAGAACATACGCGATGCGGACAAGACTATTCCACGGGCCACGATCTTCGGCACACTGCTCACCATGGTGATCTACGTGCTTGGAACCGTCGCCGTGATGGGCATCCTGTCTCCCGACACACTCAAGAATTCTACAGCGCCGTTTTCAGATGCTGCCGCTGCCATCTGGGGTGAGCCGGCTCGCTACCTGGTCGCTGGCGGTACCGTCATCGCTACTTTCGGCGCCCTCAATGGCTGGATCTTGATTCAAGGGCAAATGCCCATGGCGGCGGCACGCGACAAACTCTTTCCCGCCATCTTTAAGAAGGAGAAGAAGGGAACCCCAGCGCTCGGCATCATCGTGTCGAGTGTGCTCGTATCGATTATGATGGGAATGAACTTCTCACGCAGCCTCGCCGAAACATACAAGTACATGATCCTGTTGTCGACGTTCACATCGCTGCTGGCCTATAGCTTCTCGATGCCTTCGTATGTCATCATCCTGGCCCGCGATAAAGTCTTAGACCGAACCGACTGGCTTAAGCTGCTGGTCACAATCGTCGGATTCGCGTTCTCGGTGTGGGCCATCGTCGGCTCCGGAGCGGAGATCGTCTATTGGGGATTCATCCTCGTCGTTGCCGGCATCCCGTTTTACGCCATCATGAAAATCCGAAAGCCATGAAGACCACCTGTCACTCCGAATATGGAACGATCGTCGATGTGATGATCAAGCCTGCCGCCGCCGCGTTCGTCAGCGATCGGGTGTTGACCGAACAATGGAAGCCCTTGAATTTCCTCTCGAAACCAGACCTGCAAAAGGCCGAAGTGGAATACGAACACTTCGAGGGTCTGCTCACGTCGCAAGGGGCGAAGACGATTAAACTCGCGAAAGACGAATCCCTTTCAATTGACTCGCTTTATTGCCGCGATGCCTCGATCGTCACCGACCGTGGCGTGATCCTGTGCAACATGGGAAAAGACAATCGGGTAGGAGAGCCCGCGGTCGAAGGCCGAACATTTTTGCAACACTGCATCGATATCCTCGGCCGGATCGTCGCGCCCGGAACACTTGAGGGCGGTGACTGCGCGTGGATCGACGACCACACCCTTGCGGTAGGTCACACATACAGGACAAATCAAGCAGGCATCGACCAACTTCGAACAATTCTCGAAGGCATCGGTGTCGACCTCGTCGTCGCTCAAATGCCGCACTTCCGTGGACCGTCCGATGTCTTTCATTTGATGTCTGTATTTAGCCCGATCGACAAGGACTTGGCCGTGGTGTATTCTCCGCTCATGCCGATCGCCTTTCGACAGGAACTGATTGCGCGAGGTTACCAATTCGTCGAAGTGCCCGAGGCTGAGTTCGACTCGATGGGTTGCAACGTGTTGGCAATCGCTCCTCGAAATTGCCTGATGGTCGCCGGAAACCCGATCACGCGCGCGCGGTTGGAACAAGCCGGTTGCACCGTTACCGAATACGAGGGCTCCGACATCAGCGTAAAAGGAGGTGGTGGGCCCACGTGTCTCACACGCCCGATCCGCAGACAAGTGTAAGATTTACGGGGCAGCTGCGCTCTTTTTTACAAGCACTGTTGCGATGAGTTCGGTAGATTGATCAAAACCCCGAACCATGAATTTTCCACGAAATTTCGCAATTGAGACGTTTTTTTCGTCCTGGGCACTCGTCGGTACACTCGACATCACCGCCGCTTCGATCAACTATTTAATATCCACTGGGAAAAACCCCATCAACATCTTGGTGTACATCTCGAGCGGCATTCTCGGAACAAGAGCCTTTGAAATCGGATCACCTTCCATGGCGATTCTTGGCATTGTACTTCACTATTTCATCGCTGGAATGTGGACGTTGACCTTTCTTATCTTGTATCCCCGATTAGAAATTATGCGCCGCAATTTTGTGCTCACCGGCGTTGTCTACGGGATCGTGATTTGGACCATCATGAGTCAAATCGTTGTTCGACTGAGTCAGACACCGAAAGGTCCGTTCAATCTAACCAGCGCGATCATCGGCGCCGCTATTCTCTGCATCGCGATCGGAATCCCACTAGCCCTCATCGCAAAAATGAAATTCAAAAAATCGTCGCACTAAAGTTGATTACTGACCCAAGCTCAATCCTCTACAACATTCAACCGCGATTCCTTTTCTCAATTCAAGCCCTCAACAAACCCAAACATGAATTAGCAACAGAATCTTCTCACTCACTCTCCCAAAAATTCCTAATCCTTAATTCTCAATTCTTAATTACCAAAGCAGTTCCAATCGCCGATGCCTGGTTCACCTCCGCTGCGATGACTTCGATCGCAGGAAATGACCGCGAAAGAAGTTCCATGAAAAGTGGGTTTCGACTAAAGCCTCCATCGACAAATAGTGTCTGAATGTGGGGTTCCAGCACGCGGTGGACGGCGTCTAACTGATCGTATACAATGTGTTCGACAAGTTGTACATATCCTTCATCGAAGGACGTGAACTGCCCGTAGTCTTCCTCCTCGAAAATGACCCTCAATTCTTCTCGGTTCCTGACCCTCAAGAATGGGTCCCAAATTCCCTTGTCCAAGGTGGTTTCGAACGCGTCCTCCGACAGGTTGAAATGGGTCGCGAGGTCGCTACAGGTTTGGTCGTGAATATGCCCCGCAAACAGGCGCGATGCTTTCACCGGTTTACCCTCGTACGTCAGGTAGCACAGGCAGTCATGTCTGAGTTCTTTGGCAGTAAGCGGTATCGTGCTGAAGGGATTTAGGCACACGCACCAGGTGCCCGTCGAGAGCAACACAAATGGTTTCCTGTGTCGCGCTAGGTACGGTACCAATGCCGCAGAGCTGTCATGCAAACCTATACCTGAGTACAGGATTTTCGAGCCGATCGAAATCTCGAAGGTGGAGTCAGAATGTCGGATCGGCGCGAGCTTCGCATCGATACCTTCCTTGAAAACCCATTCGTGGTAATTGCCGCGCTCGAAGTCCCAGAGATGGGTGTGGCACCCAATGCTCGTCACCTCCGAACAGTAGGCCTGCGTGAAGAGGGAGGACACGTACTGGGGCAGGTGCAGGCTCACCCGGATCTGCCGGAAAAGCTCAGGCTTCCGGTGTTTCAAAAAGTACAGTTGCATCCCGGAATTCAGGTGCCCGAGGATGGGGGAAGCGGTCTCCTGCGACACCTTTTCTTCGCCCCCATATTGCTGGTAAAATTGGGCCCTCAAATCGGCAGGAAAACGCTTCAAATAATTGTACAAGTAACCTACCGGCAGCCCATCGCTTCCGAGGTGAACGAAACTCGCTCCATACGTCGAAAAATTGACGGCGTACACATCGAACTCCGGAAGTTGAAATGCGGTGTGAAAGGTGTCAAGAATCCACCGAGTCAGCAGGTTCAAATCTTCACAAGGATCCCCGTCATCATCGACCGTCTCGGGAAGGTGAGTCGAAGTTTCATACAGGATCCTGTACTGATCATCGAAGAGGAAAAACTTCTTGTTGGTTTTCCCGATATCGAAGATGGCGATGACGCGTGTGCGTGACATGGCGGTCAGAGTCCGGTCGCAAGTGTAGATGATCCACGTTTTCCAATCAGAGCTTCACGTACCTTCAAATCGCGAAACAACTTGAGTGGTTGAAGGGCGGCATTCGACCGAAGTCGTGCTTCGCCAACCAGCGCTCGAACATCGGAACGAAATGCGCTTTGCAAAATCTCTTGTGCGAGTACGACATCGTTTTGCTCGCGGGCGATGGCAAGTGCACCGCGATCCACGGCAAGTGCCTGGGCATACGCGATCTTAATGGCCTCGACCGATTGGAGGAGATCCTCCAGCGGATCTTTCACATTGTGCGAGGCGTCGATCATCCAACCGAGGCCGGTCGCGTGATCGATGCCGCGCGCATCCATGCCGTCGATCAGTTCATTGAAGATGAGGAAGAGTTGGTAGGGGCGGATGCTCCCCACCGTCAAATCGTCGTCGCCATACTTGGAATCGTTGAAGTGGAAGCCCCCGAGTTTGCCTTCCATGAGCAGCAGGGCAACGATTTGTTCGATGTTCGCGTTGGGCAGGTGGTGACCGAGGTCAACCAGCGTGAAGGCTTGCGGCCCAAGCTTTTGCGCGTATAGGAGGCTTTGGCCCCAGTCACCGACGGTCATAGAATAGAAGTTCGGTTCGAAGGCCTTGTACTCGACGAACATCTTCCAGTCTGGTGGCAATTGCGCATACACTTGTCGTAGGCTATCGAGTGTGTTCTCGAACGCCCTTCGAAAGCTAAGTTGTCCTGGAAAGCAAGATCCGTCTGACAACCAGACGGTGATCGACTTCGACCCTAGGCCAACCCCGTACCGGATCACGTCGAGGTTATGTTGGATTGCTTGGTCGCGCACCGCCTTGTCGACGTGTTGCATCGATCCAAACTTGTAACTGAGGGCTTGGCCCGCTTGGTCTTGAAACGTGTTGGAGTTCATCGCGTCGAACGCAAGCCCGTATGAACCCGCCAGCTCGCGAATCGCCTTCGTGTCTTTCGGAATATCCCATGGGATGTGAAGACTGATGGAGTTACTCGACTGATTCAATGCGTGCAGCAACCCGACATCCTCGATCTTCTCTTCTAAGTTTCGAGGTTCGCCGCCACCGGGGAAGCGTCCGAAACGCGTGCCGCCGGTTCCCAAAGCCCAACTTGGAATCGCGATGTTGAATTTCATCAACTTCGAAACAATCGCTTCTGCATTAGGAATGGTCTCGAACGCGTGGCGCATCGCGACTTGGTGTGCCTTCGCCGATTTTTCATTGTGAGCCGCAATGGCTGAGGAAGTCACGATCATAAAGACGTCGTTGAAATGGATTCCAAGTTTAAGGTAAGTAAAACACTTCTTTCAGCGGAATGGTCTGTGGCGAGTGGTCGGGATTGGTTTCCATGATGTCACTCATATACTTCCACCATCGTTGCATCACGGGCAGCGTGGGCAAGGCGTCCAGTTTGGTGGGATCGTCGATCGTCAACACACCAAACAAGCTTCCGGACTTGTCATCAAGAAAAATAGAGTAATCCTTGATGCCTGTTTCCTTGAGCAATGCCGCGAGCTCCGGCCAGATGTCGTCGTGCCTTCGTTTATACTCGGCCTCTTGACCGGGGTTCAACTGCATGCGGAAAGCGACTCTCTTCATGATGTTAGCGGACAAAACCCATGGCGACACCGCCATCTACGTTCAACACATTGCCTGTCGACTTGTTGAGAAGGCCACCCACGAACGCAAAGCAAGCATTCGCGATGTCGTCGGGGACGATGATCTCGTTGAGCAACGTTCGCTTGGCATAAAAGGCGGGAAGTTCTTCGACTTTCACGCCATAAGCTTTCGCACGCCCCTCGGCCCAAGCGCCTGCCCAGATTTTACTGTCGGCAATCACCGCGTCGGGATTGACCACATTCACCCGAATCTTGTCTGCCCCAAGTTCGGCAGCGTTGAGTCGACTCAAATGAAGTTGCGCCGCTTTCGCCGATCCATAACCTGCGTTGTTGGGGCCTGACACGAGCGCGTTCTTACTTACGATATTGATGATATCGCCACCCAAACCTTGTTGGCGCATGATCTTGATGCCGGCTTGGGACACCAAGAATTGCCCCTTCACCAAGATGTCGTACAATAAGTCCCAGTCTTTCTCGGTATGTTCTTCAATGGGTTTGCTGATTGAAATACCGGCATTGTTCACGACGATGTCCACCCCACCAAACTCGCGGGCTGCCACCTTCATCGCATCGACTATGTCTTGGCCGCGCGTGACATCCATTAATGCCGAGGCGAACGCATCCTTCCCAAACCATTTCTGGAAATCGTCCGTCGCTTGTTTGAGGCGATCCCCGTCGTTGTCGCTGAGCACGACGCAAGCACCTTCCGACGCAAACTTCTTTGCAATCGCTTTGCCAATCCCGCCACCGCTGCCAGTGACGAGCGCGACTTTGCCAGTGAGCGGTTTGGGCTTCGGCATCCGTTGCAACTTCGCTTCTTCCAGCAACCAGTACTCGATGTTGAATGCTTCTTGATGCGGGAGCGAGGTATATTCCGAAATTGCCTCGGCTCCCCGCATCACGTTGATTGCGTTGACGTAAAACTCAGCCGCCACTCTCGCGGTCTGCTTGTCCTTGGCGTAGGTAAACATGCCAACCCCGGGGTAGAGGATCACGACAGGATTGGGATCGCGCATCGCTGGGCTATTCGGATGCTTGCATTTATCGTAGTACACACGATAGGAATCACGGTAGGCATCAAACGCAGGTGCAAGCGTTTCGCGAATCGCCTGCGTGTGGGACAGGTCTTGGTTCGGAGCGAGTGTCAACACGAGCGGACTGATCTTCGTCCGGAGAAAATGATCCGGGCAGCTCGTCCCCATCGGTGCAAGCTTCGACAAATCGTTCGAGTTGATAAACTCAAGTACTCTTGGATCGTCCGTAAAGTGCCCGACCATCTGGTTGTAACCGGAGCAGAAGCCGCGTAAGATGGGTGATAGTGTGGCCGCTTGCTCCTCGCGTATCTCTTTGGGCAAGCTATCGATTTTCTTCCCTCCGAAGACCGGTGCCTTCTTCCCGTAGTTCGACTCGAGGTATTCGGCGCAGCGTTCGATCACTTCCAGCGTGTTGATGTAACTCTCGTACGCCGTGTCGCCCCAAGTAAATAAGCCGTGAGACCCGAGCATGATGCCACGGATGCCAGGATTCTCGTCGAGGCATTTCCTGAGTTTCAATCCCAAGTCGAAACCAGGACGTTGCCATTCTACCCAGCCCACTTTTCCTCCGAATAGTTCTTGTGTGATTCTCTTCCCATCCTTAGCCGCAGCTATGGCAATCGCTGCATCTGGGTGTAGGTGATCAATATGCTTGAATGGCAAGAAGCCATGGAGCGGTGTATCGATCGACGGAGCTTTTGACGCCAAGTCATAAATACAATGGTTGAATAACTCGACCATCTCGTCTTCATGGGCAAGTCCCCGATAGACGTTCTTGAGCGACAGCAAGCGATCGACATACAACGCGGCAAGGCCACTTTTTTTGAGTGTCCCAATGTCGCCACCTGAGCCCTTTACCCACATGACTTCGGTTTCTTTTCCAGTAAGGGGATCCTTGGCCATGGCTTTGCACGAGGTGTTGCCGCCGCCGAAGTTGGTGAGCCTTAGATCGGCACCCAGCAGGTTCGAACGATAGATCAGGAGAGCCACTTCGTCGCCTTGCAGGTCGGCGGCTTTCTTCTCATCCCACAGGTAGCTGACATGCTTAAAGTGACTTTTATTGTAGTTCATAAAATATTGATATACAGGTGTTTAAATAACATTAATTCAAGTAATTATTTAATCGAGTTGCCGTAGCCCACAACCAGCACGGAAAGGATTATGGTCGCAATTCCCACGACGATGGTCGTCTTGGTTTTGCGGCTCACGTCGGCCCATTCTTTTAACACGATACCCCAGCCGTTGGCAATCAGAATGATGAACGCCATGTGCAGGATCCACGAGCTGGCCCCGTTGCCGAGCTTGCTCTCACCCATTCCGTAAAAGAAGAATTGGAGGAACCAGATCGTGCCGGCCAGTGCCGAGAAGAAATAGTTCGAAGACAGTGGCGTCTTGCGATCGGTGTAGTTTCCAAAGGTCTTGTTGCGAGTGTTGAGGATCATACACCAGATGAAGTTGGTGGTGAGTCCGCCCCAAAGCAAGACTACGTACGTCACGTTATTTTGATAGAGTGGGTCGAGTCCGCGCGCAACGGCCATTTCCGCCATGGGCTTCCCCGCCTCGATGCCGAAGTTGAAGCATGAACTGAGAATCCCCGACGTGATGGCTACGAATAGACCTTTGGCTATGTTGAACTCCACCACGCTCTTTTTCTTGAGCTCTTCAGGCAGTTCGCGTTCCTTCATCATACCTGCACGTCCGCAGATATAAATGCCCAGCAAACAGATGCCGACACCCGCTAGAACAATTTGTCCCCAGGTAGTTGACACCATGTCGGAGAAGCTGGTCTTGCCTTCAGTTGGGACGATGTTATAGTAGATAGACGGCACCATCGCACCGAAGGCGGAGCAAAAGCCAAGGACAACCGAGTTGCCGAGCGACATACCCAAGTAGCGGACGCCCAGTCCATAGGTGAGACCGCCGATGCCCCACAGGAGCCCGAACAGGATGGTGTACCGAATCGTGTCGGAAGGGGTTGAAGAAATAATTTCAGAAAATCCTGGCAACGTGAGCCAAGCCGCCAATGGTGGGACGATCAACCAAGAGAAAAGGCCTCCGATAATCCAATAGCTTTCCCAGGCCCATCCCTTCACTTTTTTAAAAGGCATGTAGAAGCTACCAGAGGCAAAGCCGCCGATGAAGTGGAAGATGACGCCGAGGATGACTTGCATAGTGTGGGTAATCGCTGAATTTAGACAAACAAGCGAAGATATCCACGACTCGGGCACTGCCCGTCATGGACTGTCATGGCCTGGTTGGTTGATGTAAATCATGCGGTGGAGCGCTTCCAAACTTTTGTATATTGTGCTATGTCGCGCGTAGCTGCTTACTCGTACATCCATCTCGACGATCATTCGGCCACACCGAAATACCAACAGCTCGCCAACTCTATTATCCAGGCTGTGCAACGTGGTGACCTTCAAAAAGATGATATCCTTCCGTCGATCAACGAGCTTAGTTATGAATTTGAGTTCTCTCGGGACACCGCCGAAAAGGGATACAAGTACCTGAAGAAAATCGGTGTGCTGGGATCTGTCCCTGGCAAGGGATATTTCATCAAGAATACAACCATCACGCAGTCGCTTAGGGTGTTTCTGCTTTTCAATAAACTGAGTGCGCACAAACAGATCATCTACGATGCGTTGGTGAAAGCCCTGAATGATGTTGCGTTCATCGACTTCTATATCTACAACAACGATTTCGCGCTATTTAAGAAATTGCTGGCCACACGTCGCCAAGACTATACCCACTACGTGATCATCCCTCATTTTATCGAAGGAGGGGAGAATGCTTACGAGATCATCAACACGATCGACAAAGACAAGTTGATCTTGCTCGATAAACTAGTGCCTGGCGTTTCAGGTGAATTCGGCGCGGTGTACGAGAACTTCGAACTTGATATTTATCGCGCGCTCGAACAGGCCCTGCCCAGGTTGGGTAAGTATCAAACGATCAAATTGATTTTTCCATCGAATAGTTATTACCCGAAGGAGATAGTGAAAGGGTTCGAGCAATTCTGTGACCAGTATGCATTTAATAGGCACGTGATCGACACGGTTGCAGAAGCACCCATTCACGCAGGTGAAGTGTACATCACCTTGATGGAGAATGATTTGGTTGCCCTGATCGAGCGCATCATGTCCGGTCCCTTAGTGGTTGGGAAAGATGTTGGGGTGATCTCTTACAACGAAACACCTCTTAAGCGGATTATACTCGACGGGATCACGACGATTTCAACGGACTTCGAGACGATGGGTCGACGTGTGGCGGAGTTAATCCTCGAAAAGAAGTCAGCACACGTAGACGTACCCTTCTCGCTTCGCCTTCGACCCTCGCTTTAAAATTAACAACACTTGCCCATGTCTTTTACCCGGCGCTTACAGGTATTCTTTCTTGGACTCATCCTATTCATCTCTGTCGGATACTCCCAGAACATCGATCCGTCGATTTTGCAGAAACCCTGGACCGCCGTGTGGATTACCGGACCGGGCGAGCCGTTGAATATCTGGTCGGGAACTGTTCCTGAAGAGCTGAAGCGCCACATGGTGCTCAAGTTTCGAAAGTCGTTCGAACTTCCGTCGAAGCCGGCTTCATTCGTTGTTCACGTGTCGGCAGATAACCGTTACAAACTCTTTGTGAACGGTCAACTGATCTCGCTTGGCCCTGCCCGAGGCGACCTCTTTCACTGGAACTTCGAGACAGTCGATCTTGCTCCGTACTTGAATGCTGGAAAGAATACTTTGGCGGCTGTGGTGTGGAACGAGGGACCGGCGCGACCTGAAGCGCAAATCAGTTTGATGACCGCCTTCATCATCCAAGGAAATACCGAAGCTGAAAAAGCCGTCAACACGGACGATACCTGGAAGGTGGTTCGCGACGAAGGTTATCAACTTCTTCGCCCCAGGACCATGGGCTACTACGTGGCAGGTCAAGGCGAGTGGGTTGATATGAACAAGACCATCAATGGATGGGAGTCGGGCAGTTTTGATGACAGTGCTTGGACAAAGCCGCGGACGATGCACAACGGCATCCCGAAAGGTGTATTTACTTTTGCGCCGGTGACATGGATGTTGGTTCCGTCCATGATTCCACAAATGGAACGCTCCCTTCAACGGATGGGATCAGTTCGAAGAGCCGAGGGAGTCAAAGTCCCCACAGGATTCCCAAAGTTGAAAACTCAGTTGGTTATTCCACCAAAGACGAGCGTCAACCTTTTAATCGATAATGATGTCTTGACCAATGCTTACCCGACCATCGTGTTCAGTGGGGGTAAGGGTGCGGGCATATCAATGGGTTTTGCTGAGGCGCTCTATATCCGCAAGAACGATGAAGATTTAAACCGATACACCATCCAACACATGCCAAAAGGCAATCGCAACGAGGTGGAAGGTAAGGTTTTCGTCGGGCGTCGTGATTCAGTGGTGTCGAATGGCGCGAATGGCCAACAGTTTACCACGTTATGGTATCGCACCTATCGATATGTGGAATTGAAAGTCAAGACGCTCGATACTCCACTCACCATCGACGATATCTACGGGGTGTTCACCGGGTACCCATTCCAACTTGCGTCGTCTCTCCAGTCAAG
The DNA here is from genome assembly GCA_044226945.1 of Cyclobacteriaceae bacterium. Lineage (GTDB taxonomy): Bacteria > Bacteroidota > Bacteroidia > Cytophagales > Cyclobacteriaceae > ELB16-189. The sequence continues at coordinate 77,986 of JBGAGB010000008.1, forward strand.
CGAGCCTTCGTTGCAAAAGAATCTCGAGGTGGGGTGGCGTACCGCGCGGCTTTGTGCCACGGAAACATATATGGACTGTCCATACTACGAACAGCTTCAGTATTTCGGAGATACTCGAATCCAAGCCCTGGTGACGTTATATAATTCGACGGACGACCGGCTCGTGAGAAGTGCCATCGTGCAAGGCGATCGATCGCGTTTGGCAGAAGGCGTGACGATGAGCCGCTATCCCACTGCGAGCACTCAAATCATCCCGCCTTTTTCGCTGTGGTGGATCGGGATGGTCCATGACTACTGGATGTACCGCGACGATGAAGAGTTTGTTCGTCAGCGCCTTGCAGGTACGAGACAAGTGTTGTCATTTTTCTCTTCTTTCCAAAAGGAGGGAGGTTCGATCAAGGGACTTCCATACTGGATCTTTACCGACTGGGTGGACAGCAAAGGATGGAAGGATGGTGTGGCACCCCTCGCGAATGGTCAATCTTCGATATTGGATATCCAATTGGCTTGGACGTATGACTTGGCAGCTGAGCTCGAGTCGTCGGTGGGTCTTCAACAACTCGCAAATGTATACCGCGAACGTGCCGACATCCTTCGCAACACGGTGCGTCAAAAATATTGGGATGCCGAAAAGGGCCTCTTTGCCGACACACCCGACCACGATGTCTTTTCGCAACACGCCCAAGCGCTAGCGATTTTATCCGGTATCGTAAAGGGTGACGCTGCAAACACGCTTGCCAAGAAGATGTTGACAGAGCCTTCGCTCGCACAAGCGTCGATTTACTTTAAGTACTATGTTCACCTAGCTGCCGTGCGCGCCGGATTGGGTGATGACTATTTGCAATGGCTGACAAAGTGGAATGAAAACATTGCGATGGGGCTTACCACGTGGGCCGAGATGTCGGACGTGGCGGGCTCTCGCTCAGACTGTCACGCTTGGGGTTCAAGTCCAAACGTCGAACTCTATCGCGTCGTGCTGGGAATTGACTCAGAGAAACCTGGATTTGATCGCGTTCGAATTGAACCTCATTTGGGCGCAATTACAAATATCAAAGGGTCGATGCCACACCCGAATGGGTCAATATCGGTGTCGTACGTCAAAGACAAAAAGGGAGTTTGGATCATCAACGCCGAGCTTCCTGAAGATACATCGGGCACACTCGTGTGGAAAGGCAAGACCCACGAGTTGAGACCTGGTTCCAATAACTTTACCTTCTGAATTTGAAAATCATGAAATATAGACTTCTCCTCATCTTCAGCTTGCTTGCGTCTTCGATTATCGCGCAAGTAAAAATCCAACATGTGCTGGTGGAAAATCGTACCAACCCGGTTGGACTGGATCAAAAAGCGCCTAGGTTTTCTTGGCAACTCGTGTCTGACAAGAAAAACGTGATGCAGGCAGCTTACGAACTTCGCGTCTTGGACGGTGCCGGCAAACAGATTTGGACAACGGGTAAAGTCAATTCGGATCAATCGCAATTCGTTCACTACGGCGGACCCGCGTTGGTGTCTGCAAGTAAATACAAGGTGCAAGTTCGGGTGTGGGACAACTTGGGCAAAACTTCGCCATGGGCGGATGGGAGTTGGCAAACCGCGCTGTTCGATGCTTCAGACTGGAGTGCGAAATGGATCAAAGTGCCTACCGAAGATACCGTACACAAGCCCAGCCCAATCTTCAGGAAGGAATTCAAGACTTCAAAGAAAGTTGCTTCGGCCACGCTGTTCGTGACCGCACAAGGGCTTTACGAAGCGTACCTCAACGGCAAGCGGGTGGGCGATGCTTACCTCACGCCAGGCTGGACAAGCTACAACAATAGACTTCAGTACCAACAATACGACGTGACCGGTTTACTGGCAAACGGGAACAACGCCCTTGGCATCGAGGCCGGCAGTGGTTGGTATCGTGGTTTCATAGGCTTCGAAGGGCAACACAACTACTATGGTAAGGAGATCGGGATTCTAGCCCAGTTGCAGATTCAGTACTCGGACGGAAGTTCGGAGCGGGTCACAACCGACGAATCCTGGAAGTGTTCTACCGGCAGTATCACATCTTCGGAAATCTACCATGGTGAGTCCATTGATCGAAGGAAGGAACAAACGGGGTGGAGTACAGCCGGATTCAACGATGCTGCTTGGGTTCCAGTCGCCTTGAAGGCAAACAACCAAGTGCGCTTAGTCGCAACCTACAACGAGCCGATTCGCAAGCATGAAACTTTTCCAGCGCTGAAGTTGATTGTCACTCCTAAAGGTGAACAGGTCATTGACTTTGGCCAAAACCTGGTCGGTTGGGTGCAAGTCAAGGTTACGGGGCAAGCAGGGGACAAGGTCACACTCTACCACGCAGAGGTATTGGATAAGAAGGGAAATTTCTACACCGACAACCTGCGTCCGGCCAAGCAAAAAAATGAGTATACACTCAAAGGCGGTGGCGAGGAAGTCTTCGAACCGCACTTCACGTTCCAAGGGTTCCGTTACGTCCGCGTGGAAGGCTATCCGGGGAAATTGAACGTTGACAACTTTAAAGCGATTGCCTTGTATTCGGATATGAAGAAGACGGGGAGCTTCATCACTTCGAATGGGTTGATCAACCAATTGCAGCACAATATTCAGTGGGGACAACGTGGCAATTTCTTGGACGTACCAACAGATTGCCCTCAACGTGATGAACGCCTGGGTTGGACGGGTGACGCACAAGCATTTGCACGCACGGCGGCTTACAATTTCGACGTGCACAATTTCTTCTCAAAGTGGTTGAAGGATGTCGCTTTGGATCAAGTGAATGGAAGTGTTCCGTTTGTCGTTCCCAACGTTCTTGGCCCGGGTGCAGCTGGTTCCGCTGGTTGGGCCGATGCCGCGACAATTATTCCCTGGACGATGTACACGGCCTATGGCGACAAGCATGTATTGGAAGAACAATACGAGAGTATGAAAGCTTGGGTCGGTTTCATGGAACGCAACAGCACGCATTACCTTTGGAACAAAGGCTTCCATTTTGGTGACTGGCTCTTTTACCGACCTTTCGATGACAACGACGGTCGCTCGGCGGTAACCGACAAGTACCTCATTGCACAATGTTTTTTCGCACACTCTACGGAGCTCGTGGTCAAGACCGCCCAGGTACTGGGAAAAGCCGACGACGTGGTGAAGTACCAAACGTTGCTTCACAATGTGAAGGATGCTTTCGTCAAGGAGTATGTCACCGCCAATGGACGACTAGTGTCAGGGACCCAAACTGCTTTTGTACTCGCGCTTCACTTCGACATGCTGCCAGAGGCGATGCGTGCACCAACCGCCGATCGCTTGGTGGAAAACATCAAGTCGTATGGAAACCACTTGACGACAGGTTTCTTGGGAACGCCCTACCTCTGTCATGTACTGAGTCGTTTCGGATACCACGATGTGGCATACGCGCTCTTGATGCAAGAGTCATATCCTTCTTGGTTGTACCCAGTGAAAATGGGAGCGACAACGATCTGGGAACGATGGGATGGCATTAAACCCGACAGCACATTCCAGACCCCAGGTATGAATTCGTTCAACCATTATGCGTACGGCGCCATTGGCGACTGGATGTACCGCGTGGTGGCCGGCATCGACACACAAATGGACGCACCCGGCTACAAAGGCATCGTGATCAAGCCAGTGGTGGGGGGCGGTTTGACATACGCGTCTGGAGAATACCAAAGTATCTATGGTTTAATTTCATCGTCTTGGAAGTTGAACAATGGAAAGGTCGAACTCACGGTCTCCGTACCGGTGAACACTCGTGCCGTTGTCTACGTGCCTTCCTCGAAGGGTGTGTTGTTGAGCACACCGAAGGAGGCAACCGTCAAAGGCAAGGAGGGTAACTTTGTGGCGGTGGAGGTAGGGTCGGGGACTCACACCTTTTCAGCCGAAATGTGATGAGACTAGCGCTCCTTTTCCTTGTACTGACAACAGCCGTCGGGTGTACCCATTCGGTAACCAAGTTCTACCCCGAGATCATTCCGAAGAAGAACCAAGTGTCGCTTCCGGTAAATGGTGGGAGGGATAAAGTTAGCCTGACATATCTCGGGTGTGGCAACATGGTGATCGAACGAAATGGGGAATCAATATTGACCGATCCCTTTTTCAGCACACAGGGCTTTCTGAAGATGGCCGGAAAAATTCGTTCAAAGCCTGAACTGTTCGAAACTTGGAAGAGTAGGCTCGAGGCTCAAACACTTCGTGGACAAGTTCGCGCCGCGTTGGTATCGCACACGCATTATGATCATGTGATGGATCTGCCGACTTTGCTTCAGGCGCACTACTTTCCCAAGCTAGAAACTGTGTACGGGAATGCCTACCTGCCAGAGATGATGGTAAACTTTTCAAAGGAAGGGGTGAAGATGCAAACACTGAGCAACGAACAGGTATACCAACCAAGAGCAAACAACGATCAGAGTTATGAATGGGTCCATGTCACGCCATCGATTCGCTTTCTAGCGATCGAGACCAACCATGCGCCCCACACGAAGCACATGCTCTTCATGAGCCGTCCGTTGGATGCCGCCTACTTCAAGAAACATCTCACATGGCCGAACGACAAAACGAAGTCGCGAAAGTGGAGCCTTGGAACCACTTATGCCTTCTTGGTCGACTTCATTGGCCCAGATACTTTAAGAATGTATATTCAAACGTCGGCCAGTCAATATCCTTGTGGTGCACCTCCGGCTGCAGAACTCGCCAAGAAGAAGGTCGATGTCGCGGTCTTGTGTTACGCGTCCACTCCGAACGTAACGGATTACCCGAGCTCCATCGCGCGTCAGATTGATGCGAAGAAGATGGTGATCGTGCACTGGGAGGATTTCTTTCGTGATGCTCGTGATGAAGACGATGTGAAACTCGTTCGAAGCACCAACCCGAAGAAGACTCGGAAGAGATTTGATCAATTAGGGAAGAAGAAGGATTTTTTTGTGATGCCCAAGCCAGGAACTCGGATCGACATCACGTATTGATTGTCAAACACCCGAGTATGCGCTGAATCCGCCGTCCACGGCGACGTTGATTCCAGTGACGAATGCCGACGCATCGGAACACAACCACACCAACGTTCCAGCAAGTTCCTCTGGTCGCCCGAATCGTCCGTAAGGCGTCTGCGCGATTACTTTCTGCCCGCGTAAGGTATACGACCCGTCAGGATTGGTAAGCAGAGTTCTATTTTGTTCCGTCAGGAAAAAGCCTGGAGAGATGGCGTTCACGCGGATTCCTTCGCCATACTTGTGTGCCATTTCGATTGCCAGCCACGAGGTAAAGTTGGCGATCGCCGCCTTGGCCGCAGAATAGCCAGCCACACGTGTGATGCTGCGCATTGCAGCCATCGATGCAATGTTGATGATCACACCCTTCTTGCGTGCTGCCATGTCTTCAGTGAAGATCTGGGTAGGCAGCACCGAACCAAGAAGATTGAGGTCCACAACCTTTTGAAAATCTTCAATCTTCATGTCGAAGAACTTGGCATCGGGCCCCACGACTGCTCCGGGCATGTTTCCACCGGCGGCATTGACCAAGATGTCGATCGATCCGAATTCTTTCAGAACGATTCGATTGGCTTCCCTCAATTGCCCGGCATCCAATACGTCGGCTTTTATCGCGATCGCGCGAGTTCCCGCTTGCTTCAGTTCGGCTACCAGGGTGTCGGCGGCTTCCTTGCGACGCCCGAGAATCGCTATGTTCGCGCCAGCAGATGCAATGGCGTGCACCATTGATTGGCCAAGTACCCCGGTTCCACCAGTGATCACCGCAGCCTTGCCCTTCAGAGAAAAAAGTTGAGCGATGTTCATAGCTTAGCGAATGGTGTGAGCAATTCCAAGTTCAAGCCCACGGAGTTCTGCGAGTCCACGCAAGCGTCCAATGGCCGAGTAACCTGGATACGTTTTCTTATTCAAGTCGTCAAGCATCTGGTGGCCGTGATCGGGTCTCATCGGAATTGACTTGCCAGTCTTGCGCATCAGTTTCACAACTTCCGACACAACGGCTACCATGTCAGTGTCCCCATCGAGGTGGTCCGCCTCAAAGAAGTTGCCATCGCTATCACGCCTTGTATTGCGCAAGTGTAAGAAGTGAATATGATCGCCAAGTCTTTTGACCATTCCTGCGAGATCGTTGTCACTGCGAACGCCATACGATCCAGTGCAAAAACATAGACCGTTCGCTGGAGAGGGTGCACATTGTATAATTTCTAACGCGTCCTTCTCGGTGCTAACGACGCGTGGCAATCCCAAAATCGGGAACGGCGGATCGTCGGGGTGAATGGCCATCTTCAAGCCAACGCTTTCGGCGACAGGAACCACCTGCTTAAGGAAGTAGAACAAGTGTTCCTTTAGTTTTCTTGCGTCTATGTGCTCGTATGTCTTAAGAGCTTTAAGAATCTGCTCTTCAGTAAATCGCTCCTCGCTTCCAGGTAAACCCAGGAGCGCGTTTCTATACAGCGTTTCCTTTTCGACTTCCGTCATTGTATCAAAACGCTTTTTTGCCTTGCTGATTTCGTCAGTAGAATACTCACGCTCAGCACCGGGTCTTTTCAGGATAAAGAGGTCGAATGCGACGAAGGCCGATTTCTCGAATCGTAGTGCCTTGCTGCCGTCGGCCAGAGTGAAGAACGGATCTGTCCGCATCCAGTCTAAGATGGGCATGAAGTTGTACGTCACAACCTTCAAACCACACGCAGCTACGTTTCGAAGACTTTGTTGATAGTTGGCAATCCAGCGTTCGAAACCAGGTGCTTGTTTTTTGATGTCCTCGTGGACAGGCAGGCTTTCAATCACCGTCCACGTGAGCCCGGCCGCCTCGACAGTGTCGACGCGTTTTTGGATCTCTTCCTTCGACCAGACTTCGCCTACTGCAATATGATGCAAGGCCGTCACCACGCCCGTCGCGCCCGCTTGACGAATATCTGCTAAACTTACTGGGTCATTCGGACCAAACCAACGCATGGTCTGCTCCATCAGTGTATGTGCCACAATTCTAAATTCTTAATTCTCCATTCTCAATTCTTAATCCCTGGCGCATACGGATACACCAAGCTCTCATAATACTCCAACGATTTACTTCCTACATCCACACCTGCAGGAATCGGCCGCTTCGAAAAAGTTTGAAAATACAAGATGCACGAATTCCTCCAAAGTTCCGCCTCATGTAGTTGTCGCTCGAGCAACATAGAAACGTGACGATGCCTTTCTTCGTCGACCGTCCCACGAAGTGTAGCCCATTGCCCCTGCACGGACATCAATTCATTCACGCCCTCTTGGTATTGCACGCACAGCTCCTGCCACAGGGTTCGGCCGGACTTCATCTTGCGATCCCACGACACATGGTGGAACCACAACAGCAGTGATTCTGGACAAGTTTGCTCGGGTTCCCACTGACGCGCAACAGTTGGTTGATATTGATCGAGCGCTTTGCTTCCGGTCGACGATCGGTCGAAACCAATTCCGGATGAGTCGGCCCGATGATAGTAGGTTGAGGTCCAATCGGCGCGCGACATTTTGTTTACCCATGGACCAGGACCATAATGGTGGTTTGGTCCCATGATGTGGTGGAGTCCCAATGGGGTCATATATTTCACCAGTGTTTGATGCGAACGAAGCAGGATGTTGACAATGACATCTGAAGACTTCTGTGTACCAAATGTCAGCGCCACCCACTCTCGAGCGATCACCGTGTCGCTGATGCTGTGGTTCCAGGCGAGCCTTCCGAATCCATACCAGTTTGCTTGCGCGAATAAGTGTCCAGTCCAATTTCGGTCGTTGCCGATGTTCGATACGCCTGCCATCGCCGAGAGCGGATGGTTGTCCAATGTTCCATCGATGACCTTGGCAACGGTCGAGCCTTTGCCTTTGGCGTAGGTGTCGGCCTTGAGCACTTCCTTGAAAAAGGTGGGAAGGAAAACCAGATGCGTTGCTTGGCCCAGATATTCCTGCGTGATTTGGAATTCCATGGTAATCGGCGTCTTAGGCAGTGCGCCAAAGAGCGGGTGAAAGGGCTCTCGTGGTTGAAAGTCGACGGGGCCGCTCTTCACTTGCACCATGACATTCTTTTCGAACTTGCCATCGAGTGGCGTGAACTCCGAGTACGCCTGCTTGGCGCGATCTTCGGGAACGTTGTTGTCATACACGAACGCACGCCACATCACGATCCCACCATGAGTCACCAATGCGTTGGCGAGCATGTTCGCACCATCGGCATGAGTGCGTTGATATCTTTGAGGCCCCGGTTGTCCCTCCGAGTTGGCCTTCACCACGAATCCACCGAAGTCGGGGACATAGCGATAGATTTCGTCGACTTTGTCTTTCCACCAAGCTCTGACTTCGGGGTCGAGTGGATCCGCAGTCTTTAATCCTCCGATTTCGATGGGTGCACTGAAACGAGCAGTCAAGAATACTTGGATGTGATAGGGGCGAAGGACGTCGGCGATCACTTTCACTTTCGACAGGTAGTCGGCCGTGAGCATGCGAGCATTGGCATTTACGTTCGTGAGCACGGTTGCATTGATGCCAATTGATGCGTTTGCCCGCGCGTAGTCGGTGTAGCGCGGATCGATATACTCGGGTAGTCGATGCCAGTCCCAGATGGAGAAGCCGGCATAGCCGCGTTCGATCGTGCGGTCGAGATTGTCCCAGTGGTTTAAAATCCTAGTCTTCACTTTTGGAAACTCGACCAAATTTATCCGCGTAAGGTCCGCGTGAGTTTGGATAAGCCGGATCAAATGGAAGGTGCCGTATAGTTTTCCTGCATCGTCGTTGGCGGCCACCACGAGCCGCTCTACGCCATCGATCTTATGCCTGGAAATTGAATAGCTCTCGGGGGCTCCGGCAATCGAGTTGGGCGCCGAAATTCCTTTCAAAATTCCGACACCGAAGGTTCCAATAATCAGACTGCTTTTGGTCGCTGATGTTGGATCGATCCCAAGCAACGAAGGTAGGGCGAGGTTGAGTTCTGCACGGATGGCGAGGTCGGTAGGCGACTGGCCATCGACGGCGTATCCGTTGACGATCTTACGATAGTCGTTCAGCAGCTTCGTGTCGGTGATCTTGTCGTAGCGCAACCACAAACGATAGCCGTCTTCGCCGCGCAAAAGGCCGGGTAACACGAGTAATGCTATGATGAAGATTGTTCTCAACGCGTCGCCTTATTTCTTTCGTTGCGAAGAACCACGCACGATCAACTGGTGTCGCAACACGATCGTGTTCAAGTTTGCTGGTGGTACGTCCTTGAGCTTGTTAATGAGGGTACTGGCAGCAACTTCACCCATTTCCGTTCCAGGATAGTTGATTGTAGTCAAGTTCGGCTCGATAACTCGTGAGATGGGGTCATTGTTGAACCCGACGATCGCGATTTCATTCGGAACATCGATTCCGGCGATTTTAAGTTCTCGTACGACCGCTACACCACTGGTGTCATTGGCGGTAAAGATCCCATCGGGTCGATGCTCCATGCGCAAGAATTGTTGTGCGGCCTCGGCGCCTTCTTGGTCGGACAGGTTGTTGGTGATTACGAGTGTCGGGTCGTGTTCGATGCCACGTTCTTTCTGTGCCATGATGAGACCTTTGAGACGGTCGGCATACACGTTGCGTGTCAAGCTTCCACCGAGGTAGGCGATGCGCGTGCACCCTTGGTCGATGAGGTGAATGGTGGCATCGTACCCAGCCCGCACGTTATCAATCACGATAGAGGTACACGATGGGTGTTCGATTACTCGATCGAAAAAGATAAGTGGGATTTGTTTCTTAAGCAGGATGTTGAAGTGCTCGGTGTTCTTGGTGTCGTAGGAGAGGGAGATCATCAACCCGTCGACACGGCTGTTGAACATGGTGTTGACGCCTGCGATTTCTTTTTTGACAATTTCTTGCGATTGCCCGATGATCAAGTTGTAGCCTTCGGCGTTGGCAACTTTTTCCATGCCGGCGATGACGGTCGACATGAAGTAGCTGTTCAGACGGGGAACGATGACACCGATGGTGTTGGTTCGTTTGCGCCTCAGGTTGCTTGCGAACGTATTATGTTGGTAGCCCATCTTCCGGGCTGTTTCTACGATTCGCTTTTTCGTATCTTTTCGGAGTCCTGGGTGGTCCTTGAGTCCGCGGCTGACGGTGGCGGGGGATACGTTGAGGACTTCTGCGATGTCGTAAATGGTAACGTCTTTGGGTTGGCTCATGTCAATCGCTTGCATGGCAAATTACGATGATGGGCGCCACATTTTTGACGAATTCGACACATTTATTTGCAATCGGTTGCAATTCTTGGTGCGCGACCCTAGCTTTGAAATCTTCCAAACCCCGAATCCATAACCAATATGCCCTACAGGAAATTGCTCGAAACCGCCGAGATGGATCCTTCTCTCCTCGTCGAAGAGCTCCGATCCAAGCTCAAAAAGAAAACTGAAGACCTCACTCGCGCCCGACAACGTCTCAACAAGGCCCGAACCCGAATTCAGAAACTGAAGGAAATCGTCAACTATCAGCGCGACCGCATCATCAAGCTCACCCATCACCAAGACTAACACCGCTTCGTCAATGATCCGTATCCTGGCAATCGCCTTCATCATCAGTGTCCTTACCACATGCTCGACACCAAACTATCAGTATCGCTTCCAAGACCCATCGCTCCCCATGGAAGAGCGGGTCGACGACTTAGTGGCGCAAATGACGCTCGAAGAAAAAGTGAGTCAAATGATGAACGCGTCGCCCGCGGTAGAGCGTCTTGGGATTCCAGAATACAATTGGTGGAGTGAAGGCTTGCATGGCGTCGCTCGAGCCGGGCTTGCCACGGTCTACCCTCAGGCGATTGGGCTTGGTGCTAGTTGGGATGAGCGAATGATGTTCGATGTATCCAACGCGATCGGCGATGAAGCACGCGCCAAGCACCATGACTTTGTAAAACACAATAAGCGCTTCTTATACCAAGGGCTCACCCTTTGGTCACCTAACATCAACATCTTCCGCGATCCGCGCTGGGGACGAGGACAAGAGACCTACGGCGAAGACCCTTTCCTGACAGGCAAGCTCGCCGTCCAGTTCGTGCGTGGTCTACAAGGCAACGACCCAAAGTACCTCAAGACAGTGGCTACCGTGAAACACTTCGCCGTCCACAGTGGCCCCGAGCCAGAACGGCATGTGTTCGATGCCACCTTGGATGAACGTGACTTCCGTCAAACCTACCTGCCCCAGTTTGAAATGGGAATCAAAGAAGGCGGTGCCTACTCAGCAATGTGCGCATACAACCGCGTGAATGGAGATGTGTGTTGTGGGAGCGATCGCTTGTTGACGCAAATACTCCGCCATGAATGGGGCTTCCAAGGTTACATTGTGTCGGATTGTGAAGCGATCACCGACATCTATAAATTCCACCAAGTCAAGGCCACGCCAGAGGAAGCCGCGGCACTCGCCGTCCAGTCTGGGTGTGACCTCGAATGTGGTAAAGTATTCGACGCTTTAAAAAAGGCAGTGGCCGACGGACTCATCAGCGAGAAAGAAGTTGATGTCGCAGTCAAACGTTTGTTTATGGCGCGGTTCAAACTGGGTATGTTCGACCCCGATGCGCAGGTGAAGTATGCCCAGATTCCGTACTCGGTGGTCGACAGCAAAGAACACCAGCAGCTCGCGCTTGACGCAGCTCACAAATCGATGGTGTTGCTCAAAAACGAAAACAACACGCTCCCCCTAAAAAAGGACTTCGGCACCATTGCTGTCATTGGCCCTAATGCCGACCAATGGTTGATGCTGCTCGGCAACTATAACGGCGTGCCATCGGACCCCATTACGCCGTTGCGCGGCATCCGAGAGAAAGTATCGCCGAACACGAAGGTATTGTACGCGCAAGGAAGTCCTCTCGCCGATGGGATGCCGCTCTTTGAAACCGTCACCGGCGACGTGCTTAGTTTTCAAGGCAAACCTGGACTTCAAGCCGAGTACTTCGACGATCACGATCTGGCCGGAAAGGCACCAACCGCGAATGAGATCGTGGCGACACTTGACGTGAACTGGAAGAATAAGTCACCGCGTCCGGATCTCGACGATGACAACTTTGCTGTTCGTTGGACGGGAGAGCTGACTCCTAAAGAATCGGGCCTGTATCAACTTGGGGTAATTACTACATGCAATACAAAGTTGATCTGGGGAGATTCGGTGATTGCAAAAACTGTATATCATTTCCGTGATGAATATGGGGATCCACGACTGCGCAAGTCGGCTCCCATTAAACTCGAAAAGGGAAAGCCGTATCACTTTGTCGTGGAAGCACAAGAGACCTACGCCGATGCGCAAGTGCAACTGGTGTGGGATCGTTTAGGGGAATCTGAAAACGAGCAGTTGAAGAATGAGGCGATCGCCACTGCCAAGAAAGCCGATGTCGTGGTGATGTTTATGGGATTAACCGCACGGTTGGAAGGAGAGGAAATGGACGTAGCTATTGAAGGATTCAGAGGTGGTGACCGAACGACGCTCGCGCTTCCCCAAGTTCAGCAAGACCTGATTCGTGCCATTCACGCGCTCGGCAAACCAGTTGTGTTGGTATTGCTGAACGGAAGTGCCATCGCCATCAATTGGGAGTCTCAACATATCCCAGCGATTCTCGAGGCTTGGTATCCGGGCCAAGCCGCTGGTCACGCCATCGCGAACGTCTTGTTCGGCGACTACAACCCGGCCGGTCGGTTGCCCGTCACATTCTACAAATCGGAAAATGACCTTCCGCCGTTTAGTGATTACCGGATGAAGGGGCACACGTATCGTTATTTCCAAGGTAAACCTCTGTATCCGTTTGGACACGGGTTGAGCTTCTCTGCTTTCGATTATTCGAAACTCGAAATGCCAACGACCATCATGGCAGGGGATACCCTAACCCTTCGCGTGAGCGTGAAGAACACGAGCGCAATGGATGGAGATGAAGTTGTGCAAGTGTATGTAGCCCCTTCGACCAAAAATGAATCAGACCCGATCCGAACTCTATGTTCGTTCAAGCGTGTTTCAATTGTTGCATCGACAGAGCAGATTGTCGAATTGAAGATTCGGCCCGACGCCTTTGCGGTGTACGACGCGCAAGGCAAGAAGTCGATCCCGCCACAAGATTTCGAAGTCTTCGTAGGCGGTGGACAACCTGGATATTCCGTTGGTGTGGCTCAACGCATCTCCTTGTCCGCAAATCGGTAACACAATTAGCTTCGACGGGATAGTGCATTGGCAGAAATATTCCTTTACTTACCGGAAGGACGATTATCACCGATGTAACTGATTATCGTCAGCAGAGTTCCGGACTTAGACCGGGAAATTTCGAAGCAGCCTCGTGTGCGCTTATGGATGAAGTATCAGCAAGGATTGGGATCGATGGAATCAGCTTAGAGAAGGTACTCAACTTCTTGCCTTATCCAGTGCTCTTGTCTGAATTTAGACAGCAGCAGCAGATGAACATCTTTGCCAACAAACGTTTCGTTGATCAGTTTGGTTATACGATCTCAGAAATACCAACCATAGTTGAGTGGTTCGCGTTGGCTTATCCCGACCCAGAATACCGAGCGAAAATTTCAGCACACTGGCTAAGCGGTACTCAGTTGGCGCATCAATCACCTAGCGGCGAGGTGTCGGTCCAAGCGAAGATTCAAACCAAGCGAAATGGTTCGAAGTGGTACGAGGTGAAAGCGTCCGTGCTTGGGAATGTACACTTTGTCGCGTTTGTGAATATCGATGACGAAATCCAGCGTGAGGTTGAGTTGCAGATGTTGAATGAAAACAAGAATCGGACCCTGTCGATTCTGAGTCATGACTTACGAGCACCTCTAACAAGTTTGCAATCGGTTCTGGAACTTGTTACCAGCGACGCGCTCGACGAAGTTGAACGGCGCGAACTTTTATTGAGGCTGCGCGACCAAGTGTTTCAACTAACGGAATTTCTAGATACGACACTTCATTGGACTAAGTCGAATTTCAATGAAATTGTTCCGGTAAGAACCGACGTGATGTTGAGTGAGGTGTGCGACAAAGTGTTGGCATTGTACCAACGACTCAGTTTTGAAAAGCGACTTTCAATCAAAGTTGAAATCGAGCACGATTCGGTGCATGCAGATCCGGAAATCGTCGCAGTACTCATTCGTAACTTGGTGTCGAACGCGGTGAAGTACACGCCGGTTGATGGGAACATCACCATTCGAACAGAACGAAAGGCAGACCGCGTCATCATCTCGATTGAGAACTCAGGAATCGCGATCGACGAGAAACAAATCGAACGGATTTTAGCGCGCGATTATTCTTCGAAAGTAGGAACCTCGGGAGAGAAAGGGTTGGGACTTGGACTCACATTGTGCCAACAGTTGCTCGAGAAGATAGGAGGGACTTTGGAAATTGAGCGCCCCTCGAAAAACTCGACCGTCTTCAAATTGATTTTCAAGGGAAAGGAAAACTCAATGCCCTGACTTCTCCAATGCTTGCGTTGTCGTGTAGTATTTCGCCAGCATGTTAGGAACTTCCCAAGAAGGGAGCGTGCCTTGAAGCAGGTACTCAATAAACTTCTCGGTCACGCGACCGAAATGAGCTTCATGACCTTCTTTGTATTGGTCTGGAATGGTCACTACCCAACCTGTTTTGTTCTTCTCTAGGTTGATACCAGGATAGATACCTTGCAAGGTGCCAAAATGTTTCTGCAGCGTTTCTCCGTAGGTTTTGTCTTTGGTCACAGGTTCGATATAAAGAGTCACCTTAAACTGTTCGGGAGCGCCTTGTCGAATCACTAAGTTGGCAAGAGTGCCACGCATGATTGAATAATGGGTGTCCCCAGACCCTTCTGGTGCCGCGTAGTTCCAAACGACCGATGTTTTTGCAAATATTCCCCGTAGCTGGTAATTGATTTCACCGTTGCAGGAAATCCTTAACACCGAGTCGGCACCTGAGTATTTCTTGAGGTAGGGTGGATACGCATCAAGTTTCGTGATGGTCTTAAATTGTTCTTGAGAGAGATTTGTTGTCCAGCGACGTGCGGAATGAATCGAGATATCTTTCTGGTAGTCGAGCGCTTGCCCTGGGAATGCTTCCCATTGTACCAAGTCGACGAGGTGCGTCATCACATCGACGATGCCTTCACCTTGTTGTTCTGTATCGAGAAACCAGGCTGGACGGGTAAGTACGCTCCCCGAAACAAATTTGTAAAAGTGGTGAACACTCTCTTTCGTGATCGCCGGGTTTTCCGGGGTCCCCTTTTCAAGCATCCCGAAAATTTCGGGGATCATCGATAGTTCGCGTTGCAAGAGTGTAGTGATTTCATAACGTTCCGTCATGATGTCGTACAGGAGCAGTTTCTTCTTTTCCGCTTCAACGAATGCCCTCTTGAGTTTTTCAAAACCTGTGGCGTCGATTGCCATCGGTTTGTCGGCATACACGTTCAAACCCGCCGCGAGCGATTGTTCAATGTACTCGGTCTTGCGTTTGTTGTTTCCCGACAGCACCACCACGTTTCCTGGCTTTTCTTGAAGCATCCGCTGGAAGAAATGCTCACCAGCAAATACTTCTTCTTTCCAATGTGTGGGCAAGTCGGGGCGCGAATTGTACCCCTTGATTCGATCCAAATGCATGTTGAGATCAGTACCTTCCGGCGCGTAGACATATACCGTTGAGTCGATTTCTGGATACATCACTTTTTGAATGAGAGCAGCATGAAAGTGGCCTGGATCGAGTGTGATTAATTGTACCGCTTTCCTCGGCGTCGCTTCCGTGGCCGTCTTTGGTTGGCATCCAACCATCGTTAGAAACGCCATCGCTACCAGTGTTCTATTCATGAAAGTCCCTTTTTTCATCGCTTAATGTCAATTCGGTTGCATGTTCTATAATCAAATCTCGAATCCCTTCCTGACAGAGCGCTTCAACATCGCATTTGCCTCGTCATCATTCTTGAATCTCTCGACCTTTGGGTCCCAATATACCTTCCGTTTTACTTTCATTGCAATGTGGTGCAAAAGACAGGCGCTGCAAGAACGATGGGCAATCTCAGCGTTGGTGATCGGAGGCTTTCGCGATTGGATAGATTCCAACCAGTTTAAATGGTGATCCGTGCTTTCGTATAAGTGTACTTCAGAAGGACCAATCACCGATTTAATGATCCCAGCATCACTTGCTTCCAGCGGCTTCACGCCATCTTGATTGGCAATGGGATCGCTTCCAGTTACATTGTAATTTCCGCGTGTCACAAAGATCCAACCCTCCGAACCCTCAAACTTGATTCCATTGGGAAGTTCGTTGCTCACCACCATTTTCACGCCGTTCGCGTACAACGCTTCGGTCCGAAAAATTCCGTGCACATCCCATAAGCCTTTGGTTGGAAAGTCGGCGTGACCCCAAATTTCGACTGGACCGGTGAGCTCCGTGTCCATGCCCCAGTGCGCAGAATCAATATGGTGAGATCCCCACCCGGTAATCATTCCGGCACCAAATTGTTCGCAACGTAACCACCCTGGTCGATCGTAACCTACCTGCGGGTGCACTCTTTTTTCAGTGTAATACACGAGGGGGGTAGAGCCTAGCCAACCGTCGTAGTTTAGGTTCTTGGGAATTGGCATCTCCGGTTCTATTTCTCCAGAGGGATCGCCGGGTAAACCGACATGCACAGTTTGGAGTTTTCCGATACGCCCGTTGCGTACCAGCTCCGCCGCATATCGAAACTGCGGAGACGAACGTTGCTGACTTCCAATTTGAAAGATCCGTCCAGACTTTGTGATCTCGTTGGCCATCGTTCGGCCCTCTTCGATCGTCAATGAAGTTGGCTTCTGTAAGTAGATATCTTTTTTTGCCCTCGCGGCGTGAACGGCGATCCGAGCATGTTGATGATCTGGGGTACTGATCAAGACGGCATCGATGTCCTTGTTTTGAAGCAAGTCTCGATAATCGGTGTAGGCGCGAACGCCATCGAAACTCTTTCCATTTTTCTTGGTGTAATAATCGTTCACAAGCGCTTTCGCTTCACTTGCACGTTTGCTGTCCAGGTCGCACACGGCGACAATTTGGCCAATGTCCGTGCGCCACACGCCCGGCATGTCGTGGGTTCGAGAGATTCGCCCCGTGCCAATCGCACCAACGTTGATCCTGTTACTAGGGGCATACTTTCCGAAGACGGTCGAGGGAACAATTGAGGGAATTCCGGAAAGTGCCAATCCTGTGGCGAGGGATGCCGATGCTCCCTTCTTCAGAAACGAACGGCGGTTGAGGGTAGTTTTTCCTTTGTAATTCATAGTTGTTGTTGCTATGGTGCCGGCGACAACACTTTCAAGAGATCGTCGCGGTGTTGGGCATAAGCCTTGGATTTATCAAGCTTCCTTGAGTGGCTTGCAACCCAGGTCATCCCGTTGAAAATGTGCTTGAGAAAAACAGGATCTGAATAGTCGGACTTGTCGTGCCCTAATGCTGTGATCCAGATTGTGCCCCCGTCGAAGAGTTGATACCAGGCCGCAGGATAGAGCGCTCCATAAGGTCCCGAAGACGATTTTACTCGCGCACTGTCTTTCGGATTCAGAGTCGTGAGATCTTGTGCCATCAAAGGCCGTATCCCCGGGTACATCTCCTTCACAAAGTAGCATTCATCATCGCGCTGCCAAGCATTCGGTATTCCGTCCATGCTCGGATGATCGGGGTCGATCACGCGTACCGTATACTTCTGGAAAGGCGGGTGCCACGAAAATGTGCCGCCCAGCATTTGCTTGAACCACGTCCATGACCGCTCAGTACCGATGACTGAATGTAATCCTACGAATCCGCCGCCGCTCTCGATGTACTTCCTGAATGCTAGGCGCTGTTCGTCGGTATCGAAAACATCTTGGTTAGTACTGGGAAACATCAAAAAGGAGAAAGAAGCAAGTTTATCTTCGGTGAAGACCGCGGGGTTGTCTGTCACTTCCACCGCGAAACCATGTTCGCGTCCTAGCTTTTGAATCGCCGCTGCTGCGAATGGGATGTTCTCATGTACATAACCCTTTCCATTCTTGGTGTAAACCAACACACGGATTTTCTTCCAGTTAACTGGTTTATCCTTTGGCTGTGCCGTGGCCGAAGTCAACGACACGATGAAGGCGGCGCACAATAAGCATACTCTCATTCTGTCAATTTACTAAAACCAATGCCGCCGTCGGCGTATCGTCAGTTAAATTCCAGGAGCGCGAAAATCGAAAGGACCTGAAGTATTCGGTTTATGCCACAGTCGACGATACACTATCCTGCAGTGTGCTGGAAATTGTGCGACGACATGATGGGAACAGCCAGTGATCCATCAAATAGAGAGTGAAGACACATTTACCCAAACCTTGTCCACTCCAATCGATGGTCACTGGCTGTCCTTATCATATTTAATAGCCAGGGTTCTGAGGATACTTACCCGTGTCGCTCGTGGGGTCTACGGCGCCATCAAGTTGGATCTGCGGAATAGGCCTCAGTACATTATGCGCCGCCGGATTTGGAATCAGCGCTGGCGTTCCTGTAATGGTCCCGTCGGCATTGATCGTTCCGGGGGTAGCCGGCGCATTGTTGTACTTGTTTACCCGCTCAATCAGTTTCCCCGTACGAACCAAGTCGAACCACCGCATTTGTTCGCCAGCCAGCTCTCGAGTGCGCTCATCTAATATATAATCGACACCATTGGCGGTCAGGTCGGTGAGCGTGTTGGCGGTCATCGCTGGTACCGCACCGGCCGAGCTTGCCGCGCGTGTCCTCACGACGTTGATCATGTTAGCGGCTTCCGGCAGATTGCCCAACTTGAAAAGCGCCTCGGCTGCAATCAAATAAGTTTCCGCAAAGCGATGGACAATAAACGGTCGCACGGAAGACACATTGGGGTCGCCTCCTGCAGGAGATCCCGCACGGAACTGGGTCGCGTCATATTTCCTCAAGGTCGGGTAATACTGATTTTGAATGTTGTAACCACCGTATGCCGTGAACCCATTGCTTGCACCGAAGTATGCCTTCGGGGACGTTGCCGCAGTGGGGAAGAACATAACGTACGACTTCTTATCCTTCCAGGGAAGGAACTTCGACACGAGGTGGTTAGGAACCATAAAGATAGCAGTGTCGCCTACCGTC
Source organism: Cyclobacteriaceae bacterium (assembly GCA_044226945.1). Classification (GTDB taxonomy): domain Bacteria; phylum Bacteroidota; class Bacteroidia; order Cytophagales; family Cyclobacteriaceae; genus ELB16-189. The sequence continues at coordinate 97,044 of JBGAGB010000008.1, forward strand.
AATTTCGCTTGCCCAGCAACTGCTGGCTGCAGCACACCGTTTACGCTTTTCTGCGTCACAGCGCCGTTCGCAACATCGGCCGCCGTCCACGTCGGATTCAACGTGGTGGCCGAATTGCATTTCCAAACCGTTTGAAATGACCTATCGTAACGAACATCATTCACCTTGTCGGCAAATGCGGTATTCAACAACCAAGCGGTGGGCTTGTACCTGACGAACGGTCGACCATTCGCTGCATCGCGAATCATGCCTGGCATGTTGGTAACGTATAACATCCTGAAGAAGAAGTTGCTGCGATTTTGGCGCAAGCCGTCCTCGCCTCCCAAGAAACCATTGTTATCGTTGAACGTCTTGTTATTGTCGATCCAGTCAATTTGAAACAGTACTTCAGAATTGTATTCGTTCCCCTCTTGGTGAACACTAGCATAATTCGGGAGTAGGGAAACTCCATACGTGGCTTTGTTGTCAATCAACTTCTTCGCTGTGTCGTATGCTTTTTGAAAGTCAGAAGCCTGCGCAGCCGAAGACCAACCACGTGTGAGGTAGACTTTTGATAGGAGGTGCAATGCGCTAGCCTTCCACACACGTCCCTGAGCTGAAGGCCGGTCGGGTAATTCGACCGAAGCTTCCTCCAAGTCTTTCACCACGGCGGCATACACATCAGCAAGCGGTTCACGCTTCGCAATGTTTGTGGGCGAAGTATTGAACTTCAACGGTCCGGACCCAAGGTCTAACGTCACACCACCGAATGTGGTAAGCAAAATAAAATACCAATGCGCGCGGAGGTACTTCGCTTCGGCTAAGAGAGCAGTCTTCTGCGTGTCGCTCAGGTCGGTGGCCTTCGAGCCAAGTTCAATCACACCGTTACAGGTGTTGATCGCACCGTATGCACGATTCCAAGGTGTTTGGAAGTCGCCACCCCGACCATCATTCATCGCCGCATTCAGCGTTGCACCATACACACTCAAAGGCGGATTCGTGACCTGCTGACCGTGTGTAAACTCATCAGTACCATAGACCGATAAGTTCATACCTCCCTCGGTTCCGTAGTAGAACTTGAAGGCAGAATACACCGAGGTCAAACCGGAATTGATACCAGGGCCCGTCGAATAATACCCGGGCGTTAATACGGAGCGCGGTTGTTCTTCAAGCAACTCTTTGCAGCCACTTGCGACTATCAGCAAGAGCGCGGCAGCGTATGTAAATGTTCTATTATTGATGATTTTCATAAGTTCTTAGCTAAAGGGTTTCAGTACTTGATGTTGACGCCCAAGATGAATTGCCGCACCGGTGGTGTGTTCGGCTGCACGGTCACACGGTTATTCCAACCTGGCGAGATTGAACCGCCGAAGCCGGTTGTTTCAGGATCAACACCTCCCGCATCGACATAAGGCGAAAAGAATGCTTTGAATGGATTCTGGGCCTGTGCATAGATTCGAACTCCCTGCAAGCCACTCTTGGTGAGCCATTGGGAGGGAAGGTTGTATGAAAAGTTGATGGCGCGGATCTTCATGTACGACGCGTCGAAGTAGCCAAGGGTGGAACCAAAAACAGGCTGCTGCGCTTGCCCGGGACGAGGGTAAGCATCTGTCGGATTCTCGGGTGTCCAATAGTCGACCTTCGGGCCGTTGCGACGACCTTCCAACGTGTTATAAGGATTGCCCTGATTGGCTTGATACAGTGTGCTGACTAGCATCCCGCCAATTTTGGCAAACAACACGACGTCCAAGTTGAATCCCTTGTAAGAGAATCGGCTGGTGAGCCCACCTTGCCATTTAGGCTGGGTAGATCCAAGTACCGATCGATCGTTGGCGTCGATCTTACCGTCTCCATTCAAGTCCGCAACCTTAATGTTACCAGGCCTGAAACCTCCCATGGCTGTTGCCTGTGTTTCTTCTCCAAGTTGCCAAATTCCAATCTTCTTGTAATCGAAGATCGCATCAATCGGGTGCCCAACGTACCAACCGTTTGTTGCGTCGATGGTAACGCCGCTTCCGAGTTCTGTGATGGTGCCACGATTGACGAACCAGTTCACATCGGCCGACCAAGTAAAACCACCCGTTGCTTTTCCCTCTAAGATGACACCACTCAAGGTAAGCTCAACACCTTTGTTTTCAGTCTTACCGATGTTCTGCGTTACAGTGGTCACACCCGAAGTGGGAGGGAGGCTGCGTGGTTGCAGGATGTCAGTAGTCAACGATTTGTAAAATTCAACGGATCCTGTCAGGCGATTGGTGAATAAGCCAAAGTCAAGCCCCATGTTATACGTAGTTGTAAACTCCCACGTGAGGTTTGGGTTTGGAAGTGCCGTCACCGCATAACCGAACACGCCGGCGGAGGGACCAAAGTTGTATGGAACTTTTCCAAGCGAGCCGAGCGAAGCATAAGGTGCGATCGCTTGATTCGATGTTTGTCCCGCGCCCACACGGAGTTTTAACGCAGATACCGCCCCAACACTGGACATGAAATCTTCTTTCTGGATGTTCCACGCCAAAGCCGCTGCCGGGTAATTAAAGTATTGGTGCCCTGTGGCCAGGCGTGAGGAACCGTCCCGTCTCATCGTAAGGGTCAGTAAATACTTGTCTTGATACGCGTAGTTCAATCGGCCCATGTAGGAGATGAGGCCCGATTTCGCGTAAGTGCCATTCGGAACGATGGTCGTGTTGGCAAGTCCGAGGTTGTAGTATAGCGTATAGTCGGCGGGAAGGTCTTGAGCCTGAATCGCGCTTCCGAACGATTCGATGGATTGGCCGCTGAACAAACCCGTGAAGTTGACCCGGTGTTTTGCTGCAAAAGTCTTTTCGTAGATCAACAAGTTTTCGACGGTGTAACTCGCGCTCGTGGTATTGTTCACTTGAGCCGCGTTGGCACCGCCGTTTTGAAAAGGAGTTTCAGATCCGTAGTAGTGTCCGTAGTTGTCGGTAAAAAAGTCTAACCCCACATTGATCCGATATTTGAGTCCATCAAGAATTTTCACCTCCCCATATAAAGCATTGAAAGTCCGCAGGCGGCGCCGCTGCTGCTTCCACGATTCGCTGTTTCGTAGGAGCAGAGGATTGCGTGTCGTCGCGTCGATGCTCCCAGTGGCCGGCAGGTTATAGACTGACCCATCGGCGTTGTAGGCATTGTACAGCGGGCTCAACGTCAATAGTTGGAACATTGGATTGGCATTTTCACCATCGTTGATGTTGAGCGCGTTTTGTGTACTCAAGCCAATGCGAACTCGCTGCCCGATATTCTGATCGACACGTCCACTCAGTGAGTAACGCGCGTATGCTTGTCCAGGCATAACGGTCGTCTGTTTGAAATAACCGGCCGACAGCGAGTACTGAGTTTCTTCGGTTCCCCCAGCTGCGCTGATGGAGTGGTTGGTGATAAACCCCTTGCGATACATCTCTTTTTGCCAGTCGGTTTCTTGGCCCGCATTGAGATTGTTGGTCTCGTCTTGTGTAGGTGCGAAGGCTGCACCTGCACGAATCGCTTCTTTTCGGAAGGCGTCGAACTCAGGACCATTGTACAGGTCATATTTCCCGACAACCGAGTTGGCGCCGTAGTATCCATCGTAGGTGAGGACCGGCTTGCCGCGCTTGCCTTGTCGCGTAGTGATGAGGATGACACCGTTTGATCCTCGAGACCCGTAGATCGCTGTGGCCGAAGCATCTTTCAAGATATCCATTGAGACGATATCATTTGGGTTCAAGTCGTTGATCGATCCATTGAATGGAATTCCATCGACAACGATGAGCGGGTCATTGTTGGGGGGATTCGGGTTGTTAGGGTCAAGTGTGTTGCCCAATGAGCGGCTACCCCTAATGCGGATCACTGGATTCCCACCAGGGCGTGAAGACGTTGTTTGAATGTCGACCCCTGCGACTCGACCTTGCAGTGCCTGGGTGATATTGGCGACTGGAACTTCGCGAATCGATTGTTCGCTTAGTTGGACCATGGCCCCGGTGATGTCGCTTTTCTTTTGTGTTCCGTAACCGACAACGACGACTTCACTGAGTTGCTCCGCACTTGGCTGCATGGATACGTCGAAGGTGGTGCGACCGCCCACGGCTACTTCTTGAGTGGCATAGCCGATAAAGGAGAAGACGAGCACATCGGTGGGTTCTACGTTGATGTTGAACTGTCCGTCGGCATCGGTGGTAGTGCCAGTGGAAGTGCCTTTGACGATGATGTTGACGCCTGGCATGGCGTTGCCGGCTTCATCTGAAACTTTACCTCTCACGGACGTTTGGGCTAGGGAGGGGGCGGCGATGAGCAGCGCCATCACTAGCGTCAACCATCGTGAGCGGGGTCTACTTGGTAGAGATGCTGGTTGCATAGATTGGAATTTTGGTTTTGGAAGTGAGATACGGCCGTTGTGGCTGCCGTGTGACTAAGGTCAATCTTCCCCTCAAATTATGCAACCGATTGCAAGAAAATGTTTCGAAAAATCGTTAGGAACCATTTAAATCGCTTGAAATGAATGCAACCGATGGATATGGAATAGACCAGTTTAGATAGTCAAAATGACCATTTGCGAGGTCCGACCCATCTCTCGTTGCTTTATATCACTCCCAACCCGTTATTGCTCCCTGCTTTCGCCATCTATGAACAAGACGCTCACCGCCATCGCCCTTTTGATCACTTCACTCACCGTGGCCCAAGCTCAAAACCTGCGCTCCGGCGGTCCCCTCAAACCGGAACAAGCCATCATCGATATTCGCCACTATACCATCAACCTGGCGGTAAACCCATCCGACCAATCGATCAAAGGATCAACTTCCGTCACGCTCCGTCTCAGTGAACCAAGCCCCACAATCTTGCTCGACTTCTGGCATGGCCTCACCACCGACGCCGTCGAAGTAAATAAACGAGCAGTTGCCTTCGAGCACACCACCCAAGACTTACTCCGCGTCAATGCGAGCTCGGTGTTCGAAAAGGGCACCTATGAGGTGAAAGTGTCGTACCATGGCAAACCCGGCGTCGCCGAACGCGCACCATGGACAGGAGGATTCCAATGGAGCTCCGATGGAGAAGGCAACCCGTGGATCGCCATCACATGTCAGAGCGAGGGAGCGAAAATCTACTTCCCCTGCAAAGACCATCCAAGCGACGAGCCGAATGAAGGTGCAGACATGAACATCACAGTGCCTGCAGGCTTGATCGTCGCGGCACCCGGTCTCTTGAAAAAAGTCAAGAACAATGAGAATGGAAAAGGCACTACCACCTTTCATTGGAGTACGCAATACACCATCGCCAACTATTGCCTCGTATTCAATGTCGGCAAATACAAGAAAGTGAGCCGCACGTATACCACGGTGGATCACCACAAAGTACCAATGGATTTCTACGTGTTGGAGGAACATGCAGACCAAGCGCAACGACTGCTCGATTTCACAGAACGTTCATGCCAGGTATTGGAAAAGTATTTTGGAGAGTACCCTTGGGTGAAAGAAAAGATCGGGATTGCAGAGACGCCGCACTTGGGTATGGAACATCAAACGATGATCGCGTACGGCAACAAGTTCAACTTCACGCAACTCGGCGGAAAAGATTTCGATTGGCTGATGCATCACGAATTCGGTCACGAATGGTGGGCAAACAAAGTGACCAACCGCGATTGGGGGCACATGTGGATACAGGAGGGCATCTGCAGTTTCGGTGACGCCCTGTTTACGCGCGAGATGGAAGGCGAGGCAGCGTACGAAGAGCGCATGCGACAAACGGCGCGCAACACGCAAAACATCAAGCCCATCGTGCAAGGCGACGGCGTCGACTCGGACAACGCATATCAACCCGATATTTACGGTAAGGGTGCCTTCTTCATGCACACACTGCGATACGTACTGGGCGATTCGATTTTCTTTCCGGCATTGAAAAAGCTCGCCACCGATCCGGCCTATACATACGATCATACCGTGGTCACCGACGATGTGGAAGAAGTATTCTCCTCCGCAAGTGGTCTAGACCTCGGACCACTGTTCGATTTTTACTTGCGAACAACGGAGAAGCTTGAGGTCCGAGTGAGACAGGTATCGCCGACTGAGTATCAACTGAAATTTGGGAATTTCTCGGCGCCTCTACCGGTGGATGTCGAAGTCGATGGAACCACGCGTCGGATTCAAGTGGGTAAGTCGGGAGTCGTTGTCTCCTCGACCAGTGGCTATCCTGTCATCGATCGCAAAGGCTTTTACCTGAAGCGTGTCGTGCTCGAGTAAGTCTAACGGCCTCGGAGGGCCGGGTGGGGTAGCTCGCGTTTATTGATCATCGGGACCTTTTCCATTGTCGTGACTTCAATCATCGCCACGCCAAAGTCTTCGACCACCTTGCCGATGATGCGGTAGAATCCGCGTCCCCGAAAAGGGAAGCGCGAAGCCACTTGAGGAAAGTGTACGGTGTCGAATACAAAGCCCTTGTGGTCGTAAAGCGTGCCGAAGTGCATGGTTTGTCCCTTTCGAGTACGGGTATCTTTCGTCGTAACCAGGTAGCCCACCATCTCAACCGGCTTGCCAACTTTCTTCAATAGGTCGGGAGCGAGTGTGTCTCCATAGTTGTTCGTTGACAAAAGATCAAAAGGTTGGCAGAGGGGGAAGCCGATCAACTCCATCTCATCGAAGGCGTCCTCGATCGGGTCGCGCTCCAAGGTGGGCAATGGATATTCGGTAGGCTCCGTATCAAAGAGATCGGACGTCGTTGCAACTCGCACCTTGGTCTCACTGAAAAAGAGCATGGCCTCCCAGAGAAGTTGTTGTTTGTTCTTTCCAGTGAACCGGAACGCACCGCAGCGGATCAGGATCCTCACCTGTTCCAACCCCAATTTCACGCGTCGTAGAAAATGGTTAAGCGACCGGTAGGGGCCATTCCTGCGGCGTTCAATTTCTATCTCTTGACTTACTTTCTCTTCTAGGCTCTTGATATGGATGTAGCCGACATAAAGGGTCGTGCCTTCAATAGTCGTGAGATAGTTGCTTCGATTGATACAGGGCGCTTCGATAGTTGCGCCGCTCATGCGCGCCTCATGGAAGTAAAACTCTGTCTGATAGAATCCCCCAAAATTGTTAATGACGCCCACCATGAATTCGAGTGGGTAATACGCCTTCAAGAACAGACTCTGGTAACTTTCGACAGCATAACTCGCAGAGTGTCCTTTCGCAAATGAATAGCCTGCGAAACTCTCGATCTCGAACCACACGCGATCGATCACCGGGTTTGGATACCCTTCGGCCACGCAATTGAGGAAGAACTTCTCTCGGACTTTCTCGAACTCACGGCGAGAACGGTATTTACCGGACATTCCCCTTCGAAGGACGTCGGCCTCGGTGAGAGTTAACTTCGCAAAATGATGTGCAACTTTAATCACATCTTCCTGGTACACCATGACGCCGAATGTTTCTTTCATCAATTCGCCCATTTTCGGATGAATAGAGTCGTACCCCTTACCTGCGCGCGCGGCGTGAAATCGTTCGATGTAGGTCCGCATCATACCTGAACTGGCGACACCTGGACGAATGATGGAACTCGCCGCTACCAGAGTCAAGTAGTCGTCGCATTGCAATTTGCCCAAGAGCATCCGCATGGCGGGCGACTCGACATAGAAACAACCCATGGCGCGACTGCTTCGAAGTAGTTCACGCACGCGGTCATCTTTCTTGAAATCCGAGAAGCGATTCACGTCCACTTCTTCCCCTCGGTTGAGTTTGACCAACCGAACGGTCTCTTTAATATGTCCAAGCCCTCTCTGACTAAGCACGTCCAACTTGAATAAGCCCAAGTCTTCCGCCATGTGCATTTCTAGTTGGGCAACTGGGTAACCTTTCTGGGGAAGAGAGGTGGCAGTATACCGGTAGATTGGCACCTCGGAAATTAATACACCCCCTGCGTGAATTGAAAGATTGGATGGCATTTCCAGCATGTACTCTGCGTACTGCATGATCAGTTCTGTAATCTGATCACGTTTGGCATGTGCAGCGGTATTTTCAACCAAGGCTTCTATTTCTTCCCGTGGTAAACCAAATACCTTTCCGAGCTCTCGGATCACAGAACGCTTCTGGAGCGTGACATGTGTTCCAAGGAGGCAAGCATGTTCTGTGGTATACTTTGAAAAGATGTATTCGTAGATATGATCCCGATCTTTCCATGAGAAGTCGATGTCAAAGTCCGGCGGTGATGTTCGTTCGGCGTTCAAGAACCGTTCGAAGTAGAGGTCCAATTCAATCGGGTCGACATCGGTGATCCCAAGACAATAGGCAACGATGCTGTTGGCGCCACTGCCACGGCCCACATGGTCGAATCCACGTTGTTGAGCGAAACGGACCAGGTCAAATGCAATCAGATAATAAGAACAAAAGTCCTTTGCCCGAATCACTTCCAATTCGCGCTCAACCCGAGCACGAACCGCCGCGCCAGCCTCCGGGTAGCGGCTTTGAAACCCGATCCATGCTTCACGACATAACACCTCCCAGTCTAGTTGCTCGCCACCGAAAACGTTTTTCTTATTCTTGTCGATGCCGAGCGTATTCTCGAATCGACATCCAGCCAACAGTTGGCGCGTCGCGTCGATGATCGTCGGATAGTTTTCAAACTTTGCGCACAACTGTGACTCTTCACACATGATCTCGTCCGGATGTGCTTGCTGCGCCGGTGTGAGTTTACTCAACAGCGTGTTATGATCGATCGCCCGCAAAAGTCGATGGATGTTGTGCGTACGCTTGTCGCGAAACGTGACCGGATGCAACACCACCATCTTTCGTTGTTCTTCATCTGGCGGAAATCGGAGTTTCAGCAACTGGGTTTGACGAATACCCAGAAACTCGTGGTCGCGCAAACGGCTCACGTCGAATGTGTCTAAGGCAGGGTAGATCACAAAGACCTTCTTAAACTCGGGTGCACGAATTGGAACGGCTATGCCTTCGAGGTTGAGATACGACCGATAGCGGTTAATCTCTTCGAAGCCATCGTTGTCTTGGGCAATGGCAATGAATCGAAGCTGCCGGTCCTCGCGAAATTCCATCCCCACCGCGATATCAAGTTCAAATTCATCGCGTCTCTCAGTCGCTATTCGAAGAAGTTCCACGTACGACGCCGTGTTGTTGATTTCTGTCAGCACAATCTTGTGAACCCCGTGACGACGGCATTCCTCGAACAACGTAGCCGGGGAAAGGGTGCCATAGTGAAATGAAAGAGAGGTGTGACAGTTCAGGAACAAGGCAACTATCCTTTAAACATATTCATGGTCATCTTCACGCGTTTGTTCACGTCGAGGGTGGCAGCACGCATGAGCTTATCCGCCCCAAATCGGTGTTTGATCCAATCCATCCGCTCGTATAGGTTGATCGTTTCTTCCGAGTCCTCAAATAAGTGAATCTGGTGGCTACCCTCGACTAAGCTACTCAACCGAACTCCCACCAATCGAATCAACATTCGTCGGTTATACAACTTCTCGAACAATTCGGATACGGTCTTCAGCAGCACGTGGTCGGAGGAAGTGTAAGGAATGTGTACTTGCTTGGTCTCCGTATCAAAGTTTGAATAGCGAATCTTGACTGTCACGCACGAGGTAAGTTTACGCTGTTCGCGAAGTTGGTAGGCGATCTTTTCTACCATCGCCGTCAAGATTGACTTGAGCTTCTTCACATCGATTGTATCCTCTTCGAAGGTGCACTCCGTGGAAATTGACTTCTGCTCGCTGTGTGGGACGATGGGAGTGGGGTCGACGCCATGCGCCTTGTTCCATATCGAAATGCCATTCTTTCCAAGTGCGCTGATGAGGAACTTGACTGGCATTTGACGTAGCGTCGCGACGGTACGCACGCCCATGTCGTGCAGGAACGACGCTGTTTGCTTCCCGATCATCGGAATTTTTTCGACGGCCAACGGATCGAGAAAAGCGCGCTCTTCACCTTCTGGGATCAACTTCTGGGCAAGGGGCTTGAATTCACCCGTGGCGATTTTGCTGATCGTCTTGTTCACAGACATTCCGAGCGAAATGGGTAGCCCGCTTTCCTGGCAAATTGTTTTCTGAAGTTCAACTGCCCATTTGAAAGCGCCGAAGAATCGGTCCATGCCCGTGGCGTCGACGTAGAACTCATCGATGGAGGCCTTCTCGAATGCGGGCGCCCGATCGGCGATAATCTGCGTAACCAGGTGCGAGTGCTGGCTGTACGCTTCCATGTCGCCCGAGATCACCTTTGCGTCCGGACATAGTTGAAGTGCGAGGTACATCGGCATCGCGGAGTGGACGCCGAACTTGCGCGCCTCATAACTACAGGCGGCAACAACGCCCCGCCGACTTTGCCCGCCCACAATCAGCGGGCGTCCCCGAAGTTTGCTGTTTAGTTTGCATTCGACAGCGACGAAGAATGCATCCAAATCCAAGTGTGCAATCGCCCTATTCACATGGGCAATTAAGCTAAAAAAATTAGTACACCAACCAAAAATGTACTAATAAATTTAGCTTAATGAGTAGGCTATCAATTCATTAAAAATCAATGGTTTATGCATTCCACGTGGAACGTTTGTGGATAGAAAACTCAGATTTTGGTAGTGAAAACGCTATTTCTTCGGTTCGGGGGGACCAGGATTAGGCGCAACGCCCTTTCCAATAGCCATCAACTCACGAAGGGTCCGCTGCATGTTCTCCGGGGCCCCATCCAGGAAAATTGTGTTACCCTGCCCATGCTCCGCAAAGTGGCGAATAGCCTCGGTCCACATCGAGAACAAGATAAATGACGAATCGAGCTTGGCGTTTTCCATCTCACGGGCAGCCTGCGACATCCCCTTGGCCACTTCCTCGCGAAAGAGCGCAACGCCTTGGCCTCGGAGCTGTGACGCGATTTTTTCTGCCTCTGCTGCAATCTTAATCGCATTTCCTTCTGCTTCCGCTGCCTTGGTCTTGGTGATCAGCAAGGCCTGGCCTTCGTTCTCTGCGGCAGCTCTTAAGTTATTGCTAGCCACCACTTTAGCCATCGATTTCATGATCGTCTCATCGAACGCGATGTCGTTTAGCTGAAGGTCGATCAAGTGGTATCCCCATTCGCTCAGCGTGTGGTCTAGTTGCTTTTTCACTTCCTGCACAATCTCGGTGCGAAGAGCCAAGATCTCATGCTGGCGTTTAGTGGCCACAAAGCTTCGAATGGAACCTTCAATCGTCCGTACCAATGCCGTCATAAAGGACTCCTGGTCCATGAATTTAAACGCGACATTCTTGATTGTTTGCTCTTCCTGGTCTAGGACAGAAAACAGGAGCATTGCCTTGAAATTCACGTTCGCTTGGTCGGTCGTGGTGGCTTGGAAGGCGAGCTCCACCGACTGGTTCTGAACGGAGACGCGCGAATGGATGACCTCAATCAACGGAATTCGAAGATTGAGGCCTGGACGAAGGATCCTTCTGTATTTCCCGAAGACAGTAATGACGCCGATGGTACCCTGTTTCACCGTGACAAAAAACTTGAGAACGATGAGCAGCGCAAAGAGGACTAGAATTAGAACAAAGAAATCGAGCGGTGACATAGATGAGGGTGATTAAATGATTAGGTGATGCTGGACAAGGGGACGATCGACCGAGGAAGTTAGTTCTTTAGACGTATTGTTCGACCCTCTTGTGCGGATTTTTTGGCTGCCTCCAAGATCTCAACAACAATCACGTTGTTGGTCAACGACGACAGGTCCGTGGGAGTGACCTTCACCTCACCGCGAACCACGGCAGCGAGGTAAGCAAAGGGATCATTGTACGGCCGTTGAAGCGTTTCGCCCGGGCGCACCACTTCTTGGGTCTTAGCATTTGCGCGCAGTTTTGATTGCTGCCGATCAGCAAGAATGTACCCGGTTTTCCCGTAGATCTCGATGTCTTTTCGCCCAATGGGCCAATTCCAGGATGCCTGAATGATGCCCTGAGTTTTTGGGTAGGTGACAATGATCGTTGCCTCGTCGTCGACGCGTGGGTAGATATCGGGTTTGATCGTTTGCGTTACTGCCGTCACCGACGTGGGTCTTTCCCCATCCATCAACCACGTGATCAGGTTCGCCCCGTAGCAGCCGAAGTCCATGATGGCGCCACCACCATTTTTCGCGGGATCGGTAAGCCAGTCGAAGAACTCGGCCGGAACGTTGATCTCTCTCGGCCCTTCGTGCCCATCGTGAACGACGATCTTGCGCCAAACTCCAATTTGATTCGTTGCTTTTACTTCTTCAATCGCACGGTTTGTACCGTACCAGGTTGTCTCGTAATTCGTGAGCACGTGAATGCCGCTCGACTTCGCCAGGGCTTCAATCTGGCGGGCGTGGTCGACACTGACTGCCAGTGGTTTTTCCACCATCACGTGTACTTTCCTTTTGGCGCACTCTTGGATCACCGCCAGGTGGTCGAACGTGCTCGTGAATGTTGTGACTGCTTCGGGTCGGGCTTTGTCCAACATTTCGGCGACGGATGGAAACCAAAGCGACATGGGAAGCTTGTACTTCGCCAGGTATTTTTCGGCTAGCGCCCTGTCTGGTTCGGCGATGCCCACCAAGTCGAGGTCGCCATCGTCTGCGCGGTCGAGGATCCAGACCACGTGCCCATGGGTTAACCCGGCCACACCAATCCGTAGCTTTTTGCCCGGATTATTTTGAGCAATCGCTGTAAAAGTTAGGAACGCGAGGAATAATACGGTGCAGGTTCGTTTCATTGAAATAAGTGTTCGATTCAAAAGTTAAACATTTTCGTAGGTTCTTCCTCGGTAGTTTTGCCATGCCGACATTACCACCCTGAGGTCTTGTATCATGCATCAATGAAAAACCGGATTTACTCCATCGATCTCCTTCGAGGCATCATCATGGTGGTGATGGCGCTAGATCACACTCGCGACTATTTTCACGCCACCGCTCTAGTTGTAGACCCCACAGACCTCGCGAAGAGCTCACCTGCAATCTTCATGACGCGCTGGATCACACACTTCTGTGCGCCTGCGTTCATCTTATTATCAGGATTATCCATTTCCATAAACTTAGAATCGAAAGGACAGCCCGCGATGACCAAATACTTGCTCACACGGGGTTTGTGGCTTGTGCTCCTTGATTTGGTTGTGCTTCGTTTCGGGTATTTCTTCAATTTCTATTACGACATCACTTTCTTCAGCATCTTATGGTTAATCGGTTGGTGTATGGTCATCATGGCAGGCGTACTTTACTTGCCGCGAACTTGGCTGCCGGTGTTGGCAGTGGTGATCATCTTCGGACATGATGCGCTTGCCGGGGTCACTTTTGGTGAAGGAAGTTTGCTCGCCCCGATCTGGACCGTGCTTATGTCGGTCGGATTCGTGCCGCCTGCATTTGTTACGAGCTACGCGTTAATTCCCTGGCTCGGGATCATGATACTCGGATACTCGTTAGGGACGCTGTATGTCGCAGGGTTTGATGGCTCGGAAAGACGCCGCCTTTTGTTGCTACTCGGAGTCTTGTCGATGGCATTGTTCTTACTAATCCGCTGGTCGAATTGGTATGGTGATCCGAATCCTTGGAAGGAATTTGCCGATCCCCTTTTGACCACACTGAGTTTTATCAACGTCACGAAGTATCCCGTCTCACTCTTATTTACATTAATGACGGTGGGGCCTTTGCTCGTCATCCTATCCGTTTTGGATGAGGTGCGAGATCGATGGACGAGTCCCTTCACGGTGTTCGGGCGTGTGCCGCTGTTCTACTTTCTGGTTCACTTCTATGTGATTCATGCAGCAGCGCTCGTGGTCTCCATGGTGATCACTGGCCGTTCGATTAGTCAACTCGACTTACACTTCGAAGCCGGCTTTGGCGGCATCGTGCGAGGCACGGGTGTCTCATTGCCTTGGGTCTATCTGGTATGGATGCTCGTGGTTTTGGCATTGTACCCTTTATGTCGCTGGTACGATGATTATAAACACACCCACCGGTTGGAAATTCGGAAGGGAAAGTGGTGGCTGTCCTATGTGTGAGGGTTCGCAAATAGAAAAGCCCACGATTGCTCGCGGGCCTTTCAAACACATTTAAAACATAAGTGCGTCCCCGTCTAGGACGAACGATATGCCACCTCATAGGGCGACGTAGCTTGCGGTCCCAGGAAGACACGCGCATAGATTCGAATCATCGCAAGCCCATCGATAATAAAACTTAAACCCACGAGAAATGCCAACAGTGGTTGTTCTTCGTGGATGTGACTGAAAATTAAATCTTCGCCCACAAAAGTGGGAGTGATCGGGAAACCCATGGCAGCAAGACTCGCGATCAAAAATGTGAGCGCCAACTTTGGATGTCGTAAAGAGTAACCATGGAATCTTTCGAGGTCGAACCCGCCCTCCACTTTTCTCAATTTTCGCAACACAAAAAAGCCGACGACACTGGCGGGGACAATACCGGCCAAATAGACCAGCCACTCGATCATCTGAAGCTCGTCGTTCAATGCAACTGACGTAATGATCCAGAGATGGTTGGCGATGACCAAGAACCAGGCGACCTTTGTTCGTTTCCTCTCAGTAAAAGACTTGAGGGCGAGTGACAGCGCAACAAGAGCACCGGCTTCCGCGAGCACAGCTGACCAACTTGGGGGGAGTAGCCAGGTTCGATTAGCACAGGCAATTAACACGGCGAACACCAACGTGAGTAATGCCCATGCCCATCTCGACGCCAAGAAATCCAACTGGCGACCGACCCACTTCAGCGGGTTCCAGCAATACCTGTACATGAGCGAATCCAAGTGCCACTCTTGAATGCACAAAATGTACAACGAGTACCGGATCTTCTTCGGCCAACGTTCTTCAAGCGACATGAAATGCGACCCAAGCGTGTAGAACTGCTCTCGAATCAAGTAGCTCACCGCCGATGGTGACACGAGCAGCTGGTAGGTCCTCAAAAAGGCATTGCCTGCGAAGTGGACGAGTGCCATAATATGCCAGCCAATCGCAACTTCTATAAAAATCAGTCCGATCTGCGCAACGGATGAATAGGCGATCTGGCTCTTGATGGACGACTGTACTCGTGCCACACCCGACGCCACCAACGTCGTGGTTATACCTGCCGCGACGATCAGCACACGAACAGCATACTGTTGTTCCCAAAAAGGGTATGTCCTCAGAAGGAGGAAAGCTCCAAGGTGCACAGCCAGCGACCCGTAGAAGATCGCGCTCGAGGGTGTCGGCCCTTCCATTGCGCGAGGCAACCAAGTGGAGAACGGAAATTGCGCCGACTTCGCAGATGCCGCCAGCCAAACCATGATTGAAATAAGAATGCCAACACCGGTGTGCGTGGCAAGTTGATCGTGTCCGGCGTTGGATGTTCCCAATTCGACAAAGGTTACGTTTTGATGGAACAAATGGTGTGTCAACCAAATCGCGAGAATCAAGCCCACATCGCCGACGCGATAGATTGAGAATACTTTCACTGCATTCTTCACGGGTAAAT
Source organism: Cyclobacteriaceae bacterium (assembly GCA_044226945.1). Lineage (GTDB taxonomy): Bacteria > Bacteroidota > Bacteroidia > Cytophagales > Cyclobacteriaceae > ELB16-189. Next base: position 112,440 of record JBGAGB010000008.1, read on the forward strand.
AACGATCGCGATAGAATGCGATCAACAAGAACGACGAAACACCAAGGACTTCCCAGCCAACAAACAGCGTCTCGAGATTTCCCGATGCGATTACTAGGTTGTAGCCGAGATAGAAGAAGAGGATGGTGTTGAAGAATCTCTTGTATCCCGATTCACGATGCAAATAGTACCGACTATAGACGGTCACAAGAAAAGTCAGAAAGGCACCCACTAACAAAAAAGTCGCTGTGATCCCATCATATTGAAAGTCCAAGAAAAACTTGAAGCTTCCATTTTCGAAAAGAGTTAGCCATTTCGTGTTGTATGGACCACCACCATGCCACCACCAGGTACCTGTCCACACCACAGCGAGGATCATGTGCATTCCTACGCTGACAAACGCGACTCTGGAGATGAATGTTTCCCGAGAAGGCGGGACCACGAGGCTGAGCACATAGCCGACAGCGGGCAGAGCAATGAGCACGTCGAAAAGAAAGTTCATTCGTCTGCGTTTGAGAGTTTGTAAACGGGTAGTGTTTCGGTGCTCGAACTTGCATCGATGAGTGATGCCACGTCTTCCGCTATCGCAATTCGTTGTGCAACCGGGATGTACGGTTCGAATACGCCACGATTGAAAAAGTACAGTTCTCTCGTTGGGGTGACCACGGTTAACAACAACCACCCATGCTGGAACCATGCATACGTTTCGGGTGATCGTTGGAGGGCGGCCAGCACTATTTCTGGATGGTGTTCTACAATGACCATCAACCGCACGGGGTCGTGCACTTCGATCATTTGGCTTGGTAAACCTGTCCGCAGATCGCCGTCGATGCCATTCGCCACAGCAAAGAGTCCCATGACGTTGTGTGGCAACTTCGTACCCGCCCCCAATTTTTGGTTGTCGACGCGCGAGAAGTAGTATTCAAGATTAATCCCGCCACATACGGGTGCAGCAGGCTTGAGAATCTTCAGGAGGTGTTCACCCGTTGGATCAATCCGATAGTCATACGAATTCATGAAAGATCGACGGTCGAGAAACAACCCCTTCGTGAGTGCTCGACGGCCGATCACGAGCAGCGCGTTGGTCGCATGATTGAGTTCGGGTCGAGGTTCAAACAAGGAAACGGACCTTCGCTTGACACGTTCATGAATGCGCTGCACGGAAGACTTCTTGGGAATTGACTCAAAACGACGCGCTCGTTCCTTCGCATTCAGCGCCAATGCCTGTTCGAAGATTGATTCATGTTGCGCATGGGTAGGAGTGCCATCGTCCAAGTCGTAGAACTCGATTTCGTCACGCGTTGTATCGTGGAGCCCACCCACGAATCGTGTGCGGGCCGGAATCGGGATGCCATCTTTCGCGAGTTGCTCTCGTACCCTCATGTGGTTGGCCATATAGCAAAACACGCGCGCATTCACCGAACCCGGGTGTCCAGCACATGCTCCACAATCATATGCGGCAAAGTGAGGGTTGTTCACACTGCTGGCACCATGCCCGATGACATAAACGATCGGGGCGAAGTCTTTAACCAAACCGACACTGAGCAGCAGTTCTCGGACGCGAGTCGTCATTTCTTCGACAGTAAAGCCAATTTGTAATCCGTTCTCTCGGTGGTCTAGGCTTTTGTTTTCGATTGTAAGTTGCGACGCACGTGACATGTGCTTGAATGAAGATGTGGTAGCAGGGCTGATCGTTGGCCGGAAGATGTTCCAGGCTAGTTTCAGTGCAGACCAGAACCCAAGCGTCTGCGAGATCAACCAACCACCGTGGAACGAGTGAGTGTGCTTGCTGAAATAGATATCGACGGGAAGGTTACCGCCGGTTTCGTATTCTTTAATCAGGTGCTTTGGCGTTACCGGAGCAGGGCAGACTTTCGCATACGACTTTCCACCCGCTGGTTGAAAGTAAAACTCGACGTTGAAGAAACCTGGTGTGGCAAAAGTGCTCGCATTGGGATCAAGTTGCTCGATGTATCGTCGGAACGAGCATTCACGATCATCTAAGCAAAACAGCGCTTGGAAGCTGGGTACTTCGTGTGATTCGGGTTGAGGCGTAACCTCTCGAAGGCCTTCCAACACTTGATCGTAGTAGGACCATTCAAACGCTGCCTGCCAAAGTTGAAGAACTTCGAACCGCTCTGACCTCGGCACTTGTCCGAAGAGATCTTCGGGCTGCACCGAAACCATTTTCCCTAGCGGCATCCAATCGGCGCCGATGGTATGGTCGAGTGCGTCGATCTCCAGTAAGAGCTCGAATAGGATCAGGTCGCGCAACGAAATCGCTCTTTGATCGAGGAGCGTTCCAGGTGTTCGTTCTACGACTGCCACCATTCCTGACCAACCGGGGTGGGAAAACTGTTGATCGAATAGATACCGTTCGTAAAGAGTCGGATCGCCTATTAAACTTTCCAATAGCGACTCAATCGTTAAATCCGTCGCGAGTAGGAGGTGGCGTGCACGACGGCCGCGGAAATAGCTAGTTACAGCCTCTTGCTCGATCTCACGAATGGCTTCAAGGAAAGACTTGTCGCGCACCGGAAAGCGCCAGATCGAAATACCTTGATCCAGGTAACTACCGAGCACTCGGAACAAGATCGGTTGGGTGAGAGCGTCCAGGTCGATTTTATACTTATTCTTCCAGGCAGCCCTTAGCATGCCAATGCGTGGTTCTGCTTCGCGCGCAAATTGGCCATGGATAGCTGCATCTTTCCATAAGGCAGCGTCGCGCGTGCCCTTTCGTTCAACAATTACGTGATCGAGCACCTCTTCCCGAATGCTTCCCTTATTATATAAGTCACGAAATTCTTCAATTGAAAGTGTCACTCGATGGCCGAAGATGGCAGATGCTTCGTGAATGCCATGGAAGAATTCCCGGTCTTGAAAGGCCGTCAGCGTGTTTTGGTGAATAAAGTCTTTTAACGCCGCTTGCTCGGGCAAGTAGTGTTTTAGCTTGGAGATAACTTTTGCTTCGTTGAAACTCGACCTGCCTTTCGTGAATTCGTTTTGTCGAGCCTCTCCGAATGGCACCGACGTGTTCATAAGATTGAGAGGATAGAAGGACCTGACGCGCGGGTGATCACACCCGATAACCAAGAAGGGGTTCTACCTAGATCAGAAGCCTGTGCTGCAGAATGAACAGGTGTTCGATTGCGTCTGTTGTTGCGGGTCGCAACACACCTAACGTTTCACCATGGATCGTTGGATGGTGAGCTGGTGCGACGACCCAAGGGAAGTGATGATTTGGACCGGTACTGACCGGCGTTTTCTTGGAGGTCGAGTTTTTGAGTTCAAAGTCTTTCTCGTTTTCTCCGAGTGGTGTTGATGGGCTATTGTGAATGGGCTGCTCGTCGTTCGCATGAATGAAGTATCCGCTGCTATTAGCAAGGTCAATTTCGGTGGACAGAGCGGCCGTCACAATACCTGCCGCGAGCGCAAAGATCAGCGCGTGGCATATATATCGATGTCGCGTCTTAAGGCCCATGTTCTGGAAATCAAAGATAACTAAAACGGGGATACGCGATCACACATTCCTCGCAATCGTTGGCAACTTTGAATGGTAGCGAGTAATTAAGGCGCTATTTCCCAGCGACCTTTCTCATTGACGAAGTAGGCCAGTCCATTGCTCATCCAGTGGAGCACCTGTCCGTCTGTGGATTTGCTCTGCCTTTTTTCGTAGACCTTGATCCCACCATTTTCGATTGTCAGCAGTGCGACGAGTGCCGACATCGTGGGCGCGATATCGCTTAGGTCTTGTTGGTCACCCTCTCGGACAAATGCTTGGCTCATGTTGAAAGCGTCGTTCAAAGATAGGCAAGGATTTTGGAAGGCCCCGTTGGGCTATGAATTAACCTCGTTCACCGAAAAAATTTCGGATGATGAGGCGCCTCGGGCATCTTTCCGTATCATTTAACCACGAATCATTATGAAAAAAATCAGTTGGGTAATTTTATTGGTAGCAGTCCTTTGCCAAGGGTGCCTCGTCCGTTCACTTCGCCCATTCTATCACGATGAAGACATTGTGTTTAGGAATGAGTTGATTGGAACTTGGGCAGATGAAGACAAAAGCGAATGGAGAATCCACGCCAACCCGTTCAAGAAAGGAACTTATGAGATCCACTTGAAAGAAAAGACCCGTGAGGTTGCCTTCTTGGGTGCACTTTTTATGATCAACGGCGACCTTTACTTGGATGTGTACCCGGTGGAAGATAATACCCAAGAGGTCACGTTGTTTGATTTGCACATGGTCCCGACACATTCAGTCGCCCGCGTGGTGTCCCTTGATCAAAATACAGCTTCGATCAAATGGTTCAACGAAGATTGGCTCCACTCATTATTCGAACAAAAGAAGATCAGGATTTCACATGCAGTCGTTCCCGACGACAAGAGCAAGCTCGATAAAGATGGCTCGTACCTGTTGACTGCCTCCACCGACGAACTGCAAGCGTTTTTACAAAAGTACGGCAACGAACCAGGAGCCTTTGAGGGTGAGAATGCATTGAAAGTATTTCTTCGCAAAAACAATCCATGAGAAATAGAAGCATACGTTGGGGAATTCTCCTGGTTTTCTGGTTGGCGACCTATCCTGTGTTGTTGAGTATTTTTTCCAGCGACGAGCGCTACCTTGTTGACTACCTATACACGATTTTGTTTTGGTTTACTTTGATGTTGCCGGCGTTTGTAAGTGAATGGCTGCGATCAAGGTGGTTGACAAAGGCTCGTTACTTAGGATTCTTAGCACTTTGGACGTCATTGGTTTTTCTCGGCGCATTCTTCAACGGCTTGTTCTTTTCACGATTGGTTGACTTAGTCCTTCCGGGCTATTATTTCATTTCATATTATGACTATTGGGACATCGTCAAGTTCTTTGCGGCGTTCTTAGCGCTCTCCACTTTGGTGGGAACGTCGATCGATTGGTTCCAACTGCAGGCAACCTTGCGCCATTCAGCCATCCTGGCAAAAGAAAAATCGGATGCAGAGTTTCAGGCACTGTCTAACCAACTCCACCCGCACTTTTTGTTTAATAGCCTAGCCGTTATTCATTCCATGGCCGTACAAAAAAAGCCAGAGACACCCAGCGCAGTTTTGCACCTATCAGACTTACTTCGGTACGTCGTATACCGATCGGCAGGAACCGTATCTCTGGATGAAGAACTGAAAGTGTTGGATGACTATATCGAGCTCCAGCGGTTTCGTGTACACCCTTCCACCCAAATTGTTGTGCGTCGGACCGGCAAGACGTCTGGTTGGAAGTTAGCCCCCATGCTTTTGTTACCGCTGTTGGAGAATGCTTTCAAACATGGCGTTCAGTCTAAGACAGACGATGCCCGGGTTGAAATGACCATTTATAACGATGACAAAGAATTCGTATTCGAATTGAAAAATACTTTCGGGCATCAGATTCCGTCCGTCGATTCGAGGAGCGGTGGAATCGGACTGGCGAGTGTTCGAAAGAGGCTCGAACTGATGTACCCCGCGCGCTACTCGTTCTCCACCACACGTGAAAACGATCTATTCACCGTTCTGCTTCGAATCCAGCACGATTCAATATATTTAGAATAGCGATGAGCAAGACCGGACAGATACGATGCATGGTAGTGGAAGACGAACCGTCGTCGCAAGAGTTGCTTCGTCAGTATATCAATGACGTTCCTTCATTAACTCTGGTGAGTGTATGTCACAATGCTGTGGAAGCTGGTCGTGAATTGCTCAAGCAACCAATCGATTTGATGTTTCTCGACATACAAATGCCCATTCTCTCCGGAACCCAGTTTTACGCCTCGTTGACACAACCGCCGCCAGTCATATTCACGACTGCCTACCCCGAATACGCTGTGAACGGATTTGAACTAAACGCCATCGACTACCTCGTGAAGCCGTTCTCATTTGAACGCTTCCAAAAGGCGATCAGCAAGTTTCAAATGTCAACTCCCAAGAACACGTTTCTATTGTTATATGCCGATAAGAAAGCGTTTAAGGTCAACCTTGATGACATCGAGTACATCGAGGCGATGGGGGACTACGTGCGTGTGAAAACGACCGACCAGAGATTGGTCGTTCACCAGACACTGCAGAAAATGTCGGAGCAACTCTCGCCGCAGGACTTCCGGAGAATTCATAAGTCATACATCATTTCTATTCATAAGCTCCAGTACATTGAGGGGAACACCGTACGGATTGCGGGGGCCGAAATCCCGATTGGTCAGACCTACCGCGCGGACTTCCTCCAATCGCTTAATTTAAACTCGTGACTTGCCACACGGTCTGAAATCTTGGATTGGTTAATACTGACACTTTTTTGATCAAAATAGTGGACTCGCTTACGAGAGCTCGATCTCTTACTTTGTGGTGATCAAACTAACCCTATGCAAGCCCCCGATTTAAACTCCGAGTACCGGTTGACCGACGCGATGGTCAAAGAATACCAAACGAAAGGACATATCTTACTTAGGTCATTGGCTTCTACCAGCGAGATTCAGTTCTATCGGGATGCAATTCTCGATGGCGTAGCGAAGCTCAATACCGAGCGCAGGAAGATGGAGGATAGAGATACCTACGGAAAGGCATTTCTCCAGATTTTCAACCTATGGCGCCAGAATGAGATATTGAAAAAGTTTGTGTTGGCGAAACGCTTTGGGCAAGTTGCCGCGAAGTTGATGGGTGTGGAACGCGTGCGTTTGTATCATGATCAAGCGTTGTTCAAGGAGCCCGGTGGGGGTCATACACCATGGCATCAAGACCAGTTCTACTGGCCCCTGGATACCAACAACACTATCACGATGTGGATGCCGCTGGTTGATATTACCGAGGAAATGGGAATCATGAAGTTTGCGTCAGGAAGCCATCAACTCGGTTCCGTGCTGTCGGCGGCTATCAGCGACGCGTCTGAAGAGTTCTTTCAACAGTTTGTTAACTCGAAAGGATACGACGTGACAGGGGCAAACAAGATGAGTGCTGGTGACGCTACCTTCCATGCAGGGTGGACCATCCACAACGCTCCTGGAAACAAGTCGGAAACCATGCGCGAAGTGATGACCATCATCTATTTCGCCGACAATACCCGTGTTCTAAAACCGGATCATGAAAACCGGGTCAAAGATCATGAGGTTTGGCTGATGAGTATTCCGCCTGGAGAGATGGCCGCCAGCGCCCTCAACCCAGTAATTGAGTAGTGTGGATTCCATGTCATTAAGATTAAGGTCACACTAACTGCAAGAGCCCCTGCAAGGGGCGCAATACCATAGCAAACGAACAGCACCACGCTGTTAAGCCCCTAAAAAGGGGCGAGATATCCTCCATTCCCCATCTTAACTTAATGACATGGGGTGTGGATTTACTATTTTCCCCCACCAACCTCAGCACCAGTTCTGCAGGTATCCGTGATTAACAATAAGATTTCTGGTTGGTCATAGTCTTGCCGCCAGTTCCCACCAGTTGAACATTATCAAAATTGATAGTTGGTTCTTTTGTATTCCATTCGAGGCCGGAAAATACCCAAGAACCAATCTAAAAATATCCAATCAATGGACCTTAACTTAACGACATGGATTAGTTCTTATGTATTCAGTTGAGGTCGGATAATACCAAATCCGCGTCGTTAAGTTAAGAAGGACCGGAATCCGGGTTAACTATTAGATTTCGGTTGGCGGTGGTGTTGACGCGGGTTCCCACCAGTTTTACATTGTGACATTGGCAATTGGTTCCTCCATGCTGTTAAGTTAGGAGGGAACACAGGGATCGGTGATTAACAATAAGATTTCTGGTTGGTCATGGTCTTGCCGACAGTTCCCACCAGTTGAACATTATCAAAATTGATAGTTGGTTCTTTTGTATTCCATTCGAGGCCGGAAAATACCCAAGAACCAATCTAAAAATATCCAATCAGTGGCCCCTAACTTAATGACATGGATTAGTTCTTATGTATTCAGTTGAGGTCGGATAATACCAAATCCGCGTCGTTAAGTTAAGAAGGACTGGAATCCGGGTTAACTATTAGATTTCGGTTGGCGGTGGTGTTGACGCGGGTTTCCACCAGTTTTACATTGTGACATTGGCAATTGGTTCCTCCATGCCGTTAAGTTAGGAGGGAACACAGGTATCCGTGATTAACAATAAGATTTCTGGTTGGTCATAGTCTTGCCGACAGTTCCCACCAGTTGAACATTATCAAAATTGATAGTTGGCTCTTTTGTATTCTATTCGAGACCGGAAAATACCCAAGAACTAATCTAAAAATATCCAATCAATCGATCCTTACTTAATGACATGGATTAGTTCTTATGTATTCAGTTGAGGTCGGATAATACCAAATCCGCGTCGTTAAGTTAAGGAGGACCGGAATCCGGGTTAACTATTAGATTTCGGTTGGAGGTGGTGTTGACGCGGGTTCCCACCAGTTTTACATTGTGACATTGGCAATTGGTTCCTCCATGCCGTTAAGTTAGGAGGGAACACAGGTATCCGTGATTAACAATAAGATTTCTGGTTGGTCATGGTCTTGCCGACAGTTCCCACCAGTTGAACATTATCAAAATTGATAGTTGGTTCATTTGTATTCTATTCGAGGCCGGAGAATACCTAAGAACCAATCTAAAAATATCCAATCAATCGATCCTAACTTAATGACATGGATTAGTTCTTATGTATTCAGTTGAGGTCGGATAATACCAAATCCGCGTCGTTAAGTTAAGAAGGACTGGAATCCGGGTTAACTATTAGATTTCGGTTGGCGGTGGTGTTGACGCGGGTTCCCACCAGTTTTACATTATGACATCGATAATTGGTTCTTTTGTATTCAGTCCGCCCCTTGCCGAAGGCGACCAATCCGACCGACTAAAAAAAATGTCATTGTCAAATCGAGATCAAAAGGTAAATTGGTATTCTACAACTAATAACCTATGAAACGTCGAGATTTTGTGCAAAGAAGTTTGATGGCGACAGGCAGCGCGTTCCTTGCGCCACAAGTGTTTGGCTTCAATGGATCGCCCAATGAAAAAGTAGTAGTAGGAGTAATGGGAACCAATAGTCGTGGCGAATACTTGGCTCAACTTTTTGCTTCTCTCACAGACGTAGAAGTTGGATTTATTTGTGATGTCGATGAAAAAGTTCTGCAAAGGACGATCGAGAAGGTAAAAACGCTCACGGGTAAGGCACCGAAGGGTTATAAAGATGTGCGCAAGATGCTAGAAGAAAAGGACCTCGATGCGTTGGTGGTGGCGGCTCCCGACCATTGGCACGCACCAGCGTCGCTTATGGCGGTAAAAGCAGGAAAGCATGTCTACGTGGAAAAGCCATGTTGTCATACGCCAGAAGAGGGTGAAATTCTTGTTGCCGCTTCCGCGAAGTACAACAGGTCAATTCAGATGGGCAACCAACGTCGCTCTTGGCCGGGTGTAAGCGCTGCAATTCAGGAATTGAAGTCTGGTGTGATCGGGCGCGCCTACTTTGCGAAGGGTTGGTACACCAATGCACGAAAACCGATCGGAGTTGGACAGGCGATATCGGTGCCCGAGCACCTCGACTATGAGCTATGGCAAGGCCCAGCGCCACGGCGCCCGTATAAGAGCAACCTGATTCATTATAACTGGCATTGGTTCTGGAATTGGGGAACGGGTGAGGCTTGCAACAACGGAACTCATGAAATGGATGTCATGCGGTGGGGACTTGGCGTCACGCTTCCCAAGCGCGTTACTTCAGGCGGGGGCCGTTTTGCGTATCAAGATGATTGGGAAACCCCCGACACCCAGGTAATTACGTACGAGTTTGACAACAACACATCGATCTCTTGGGACGGAAAGAGTTGCAATTCTTTCGATGAAATGAAAAGTGGCCGCGGTACGATTTTCTATGGTGATAAAGGGACCCTCGTGATCCCAGGCGGCGACGACTATCGAATTTATGATATGGAGGGAAAGTTGGTACGGGAGCAAAAGAGTCCACTTGGGCAAACCCAGGCAAGCACCCAGGGCATGGGCGAGAAACTGGATTCGACCCACCTGCTTAACTTCGTGGACACGATCCGCGGAAAGGCAAAGCTAAATTCGCCGATCGAAGAGGGGTTCCGTTCCACCTTACTTCCGCACTTGGGTAACATCTCACAAAGAACAGGGAAGACGCTCGATTGCAATCCGGCAAACGGCAAGCCTACCGACCGCGACGCCCTGAAACTCTGGAAGCGCGAATACGAAAAAGGGTGGGAGATGAAGCTCTGACCTGCGGTTACCTCCGGGAAGTTTTCTTATATTGATGGGCAAATTTCTCCATCAACCTAACTCCTCCATGTCACCCATGTTTTTTGCCCTAGGCGGCATCGTATTATTAGTATTGATTGTCGTAGGGATCTACAACAACCTGATCGGCTCGCGAAATCAAGTGCAGAACGCGTTTGCCAGTATTGACGTGATGCTCAAGAAACGTTATGACCTCATCCCGAATCTTGTAGAAACAGCTAAAGCGTACATGAAGCATGAACGCGAGACGCTGACTTCTATCACAGACCTTCGCACGCGCGCCGTCTCAGGAAATCTCTCGACCGAAGAAAAGGTCGACGTTGAAAACAAAATATCAGGGATGATGAGGAGCGTGATGGTTGCAGTCGAGGCCTATCCCGACCTGAAGGCCAACGATCAGTTTACAATGCTTCAACGATCTTGGAACGAAACGGAAGAACAAATCTCAGCTGCACGACGCGCTTATAACGCCGCGGTCACTTCATACAATAACGCTGTCGAGAAGTTTCCTTCGAACATCTTCGCTTCAATGTTTGGACATAAGCGCATGCAAGTGTTCGTCATTCCAGAAGTGGAGCGCCAAAATGTGAGCGCAAAGGCATTGTTCGGAAACTAACGCTAGCTCGATGAAATCCCCGGAAGAATTCAAGTCGTTCTACGACCGCGAATTGCTGCCTACTTTGCAACAGCTCGATCGCGATCGGAAGCAGTTAATATTCGGCTCACTTAAATGGATCGGTTTAGGTCTGATCCCCTTCGTGCTCTCTTTGATCGTCTCCGCGGGACAAGGATCCATCTTCATGCTGTTTGCTGGTTTAGGAATCGCCGCCGCAATCTACTACATCAAGAATTATAAGAAGGTAGGGGAAATCAAAAGTCGTTTCAAGCAGGAAGTGATCGCCAAAATGATCCAATCGATTGGGCCATCGTTGTCATACTCGCCCACCGGTATGATTTCATCTTCTGACTACCACAAGAGTAAACTCTACTTGGACTCAATCAACAGGTACAAGGGCGATGATTTGATTAGCGGCATGGTAGACAAAACTGCCATTAGGTTTTCCGAACTGTTGACCCAAATGGAAACCAAACGCACCAACAATGGGAAGACCGAAACCCAGATCACGACTATCTTCCGGGGTTTGTTTTTCGTAGCCGATTTTAATAAGCACTTCATAGGCGAAACTGTGGTACTTCCCGATACTGCCGAGAGCTTGTTTGGTAGCCTAGGAACCATGCTTCAAAAATGGAATGCGATGCGTCCCCAATTGATTAAGCTGGAAGACGTTGAATTTGAAAAAGCTTTCGCAGTCTACGGTACCGACCAAGTGGAGGCACGATACATTCTTTCGCCCGCGTTGATGCAACGGATTATGCAGTTCAAACAAAAGAGTAAAAGCAAAATCGCCTTGTCATTCATCGGGTCCGAAGTCTTCGTCGCCGTGCCGCTCAATGACAATCTATTCGAAGCCCCATTTTTTAGCTCGATGGTGAACTTTGGGATGATCGAAAAATTCAACCGCTACCTGGTGTTGTTTATCGGCATCGTGGAAGACCTTAATCTTAACAATCGAATCTGGACAAAGGAGTAGATGGCAGAACTCCAGCTCAGAACCCCGAGCGCACCAACCGAATTGAAACGGTCCCTCACGCCGCTCATGGTGTGGGGGCTCGGTGTTGGCTATGTAATTTCTGGTAACTATTTCGGATGGAACCTTGGCCTTGAGAAAGGTGGTACGTACGGCTTGGCACTCGCCCTTGTCGCGATCATCGCGATGTACATTTCGTTTACGTTAAGCTATGCGGAACTTGCCTGTGCAATTCCTCGGTCGGGTGGGGCCTTCGACTACGCCGCGCGCGCCTTCGGTCGAGATGCCGGCTTCTTGGTGGGGATGGCCCAAAACATAGAGTTCATTTTTGCACCGCCTGCAATTGCTCTTGGAATTGGCGCTTATGCGAGCACTTATTTTCCAGATGTTCCGGTAGTTGTTATTGCAATCGTCGCCTACGCAATTTTCTTGCTTCTCAATATTTCAGGGATCCAGGTGGCAGCTGCCTTCGAACTCGTTGTCACTGCCATCGCAGTGCTCGCGATACTTGCCTTCTGCGCTGTCGTCCTTCCACACTTTGACGCTAATCAATTAACCAACGATGCATGGCCTCGCGGTTGGGAGGGCGTGTTCGCGGCAACACCGTTTGCCATTTGGTTTTTCCTGGGTATCGAAGGGGTGGCCAACCTCGCAGAAGAAACAGTGAATCCACGGCGGACCCTTCTATTGGGCTTCGGCTCCGCCATCACGACGTTGGTCCTGTTGTGTCTCATCACGTTCGTGAGTGCAGTAGGTGTTGCCGGTTGGAAGTCAATCGTCCTGCTGCCCGATGGCTCCATTTCAGATTCACCACTTCCCATGGCGATCGCCGCCGCACATGGTGTCGGTGGAATGTGGCATCAACTCATCGCATTTGTCGGTCTTTTCGGGCTGGTGGCATCGTTTCATGGACTCATGCTCGCCGCCGGCCGATCGACCTACGAATTCTGTCGGGCAGGCTATGGTCCCGCGCTTCTTGGCAAGTTGAACAAGAAGTTCCTGACGCCTTCGAATGCGCTGATCGCGAACATGCTCATCGGGGTCGCCGCACTTTTGTCGGGCCGCACTGGCGAAGTGATTACGATCGCAGTTTTCGGTGCACTGACCATCTACATGATCGCCATGTTGTCGCTGTTACGACTTAGGAAAACGGAGCCTCAACTTGAGCGCCCGTTCAAAGTTCCGTCCTATCCATATTTCCCGATAATCGCCCTTGTTATCTCTACATTATCATTCATTGCAGTTGCCGTTTATAATCTTAAATTGGCCGCGTTATATCTTGCTCTTTTGGCGGTGTCGTTCGTGTTGTTCAAATGGCTAGGCAATAAATCAAGTGACTGAGAAGCAAATCCTCGAGTACGTATCCAACCATCCTTCCGGAAAGGTGAAGATTGCCTATGCCGATATCGATGGCATCCTTCGAGGAAAGTACGTGTCGGCCGAGAAATTCCTCGCCATCGCCAAAAACGGAACAAGCTTTTGCGACGTGATCTTTGGTTGGGACTCGGCAGATTCCGTTTACGACAATGTTCAATATACCGGATGGCACTCTGGCTACCCTGATGCAGCCGCACGCATCGACCTTTCTACGTTTCGGAGAATACCGTGGGAAAACGATGTCCCATTTTTCTTGGGTGAACTTTTAGACACGAAGGGGAAGCCATCACACGTGTGCCCACGTCAACTTTTGAAATCGGTGATCGGCAACGTTTCGCAGGCCGGATTCGACGTAATGCTCGCACAAGAATTCGAGTGGTTCAACTATCGGGAAACTCCAGAGTCAGCGAGAGGGAAGAACTTCCATCAACTGCAGCCTATTACGCCTGGCATGTTTGGATACAGCGTGTTGAGAACATCTCTGGTCCAACCTTTTTTTCACGACCTTTTTGATTTGCTCCAAAAATTTGGCATACCACTCGAAGGGCTCCATACCGAGACCGGGCCAGGCGTCCTCGAAGCAGCCATTCGATATACATCTGGAATCACGGCAGGTGATCGAGCCGTCTTGTTCAAGAGTGCGGTGAAAGAAATTGCCTATCGTCATGGTATGATGGCTACGTTTATGGCGAAAGTATCGGAGAACCTACCGGGCTGTGGCGGTCATATTCATCAAAGCCTCTGGGATTCAAAGAGGAAAACGAATGCCTTCTTGGACGAAAGCGACAAAAATGGAATGAGCGAAACGTTCAGGCAGTATTTAGCCGGTCAGCTTTATTGCATGAACGATGTGTTGCCGATGTTTGCACCCACCATCAATAGCTATAAAAGATTAGTAGAAGGTGCGTGGGCGCCCACCACGCTAACGTGGGGAATCGACAACAGAACAGTGGCTCTCCGCGTTTTGGGTGGTCGCCTGGAAACAAGAGTAGTAGGCTCTGATGTGAATCCTTATCTGGCAATGGCAGCGGCAATCGGTTCAGGCCTTTACGGGATCAAGCACAAGCTGAAACTCAAGCAAAAAACGACGGTGGGCAATGGATACCAAGATCTTGCTAACGGTGTCCTTCCGCAAACCCTGGAGCATGCCACCGCCCGAATGAAAGCATCGAAAGTGGCACGCGAAATCTTTGGCGATGCATTCGTCGACCATTTCACACAGACACGCGAATGGGAGTGGCGCCAACACCTTAAACCGGTTACGGACTGGGAACTGAAGCGATACTTTGAAATCATCTAATCATGACATTTGACAAAGTCTACCAATATAACTTTCCGACCACCATTAGATTCGGTGCGGGTGCGATCAACGAATTAGCGCCCTACCTCACAACGCAAAACTTGAATAGGCCGTTGGTTGTCACAGACCCAACCGTTGCCCAACTTCCGTTCTTCAAAGTGATCGTTGAGCAACTTCGAAAGGCAGGTAAATCTGTGGAAGTGTTTTCGGACATCCACAAGAACCCAGTAAAATCCGACGTCTACAAGGGAACCGATGCCTATGATGCCCACCAAAGAGACAGTATTATTGGAGTAGGCGGTGGAGCAGCACTGGATGTGGCGCGCGCGATCGTCCTTCGTGTACACCACCGAGAAGATCTCTTTAAATACGACGACTTGATTGGAGGCGATGTCTACGTCACAAACGACGTTCCGCCATTCGTGACTGTCCCCACCACGGCGGGTACCGGAAGCGAAGTGGGGCGTAGTGCCATCATCGCCGACGATGCGACACACCAAAAGAAGATTCTATTTTCGCCCAAGCTACTAGCAAAGATCGTGTTTGCCGATCCAATGTTGACGATGGACCTACCATCATCGGTGACTGCCGCGACGGGAATGGATGCCTTGACTCATAACATGGAAGCATTCATAGCGAAAATGCCCCATCCAATTTGCGAAGGGATTGCACTCGAAGGTATGTCGCTGATCGCACAATCGATCGAGGATGCAGTAAAGAAACCTGACCTGAACTCGCGTAGTAAGATGTTGATCGCTTCGATGATGGGGGCAATCGCCTTTCAAAAAGGATTAGGCGTAGTCCACTCACTTGCCCATCCCTTGTCGTCGTTACTCGACACACACCATGGCCTTGCCAACGCAGTCAATATCCCGTACGGAATGGAATTCAACGTCAGTGGGTTCGAAGATAAATTTAGACGGATCGCGAGAACACTTGAGTTGCAGAGCGAGACGGGCAACGGTGTCGTGCAATATCTCTTTGAGTTGAACGATCGAATCGGGATTCCCCGTCGACTGAGGGACATCGGCGTGAAAGACACTCATATTGAAACCCTCGCCGATTTGGCATTCGCCGATTTTGCGCACCCCAACAACCCGAAACCAGTAACACGCGAGGACTTTAAGGCACTATACCAACGTGCCCTGTAACTAAAAGACATGACGAAAAAGAAGATTGGAATTACCGATACCTCGAAAGTCGAGCGGTATGTGGAATGGTTTTCAAATGAAGACCTAGGTGGCGACGTGGAAGTGGTCGTGCTGAAGAAGGACTCTGAAGAATACATGACATGCTCAGGAATCGTACTCAGTGGCGGTGTCGATGTACATCCCTCGCTTTATGATGGTGACGAGGATTATCCCAATGCTGATCCTTTTGATTTGGATCGCGACGAATTCGAAACTAAAGTATATGAATTTGCGCGCAATAAGAAGGTTCCTTTGCTCGCGATTTGTCGAGGGATGCAACTCGTCAACGTGGTAGAAGGAGGGACGCTTATTCAAGACTTAGGTGAAGGCAACGCCATCCATCGTAAAGAAGGCGGCGTCGACAAGGTCCACATCGTAGACGTGGACTCACGCACGTTCTTGGGTGATGTGACCGGCGCCATGATGTCCAACGTGAACAGCGCACACCACCAAGCAGTAGACCCGCAAGCGATCGGGCGAGCCCTCACACCAAATGCATTTTCCCGCGACGGAACCGTCGAAGGATTGGAATACAAAGACAAAGTTGGCAAAGGATTTTTCCTGGCCGTTCAGTGGCACCCCGAGAGAATGGAAGACCGTGAAAAAAACCTTCTTTCCAAACCGTTGAAGAAAGCATTCATATCTGCAGTCAGAGCGTTTTGAGTTTCAAACATGAAGATTGTTAATCCTTCCTCAGGCGAAGTTATTCGCGAGATTTCCGAAGATACCTCGGCAGCTATTTCCTTGAAGTTCGAGAATGCCAAGACTGCCCAAGTAAATTGGGCCCATGTACCGTTGGTCCAGCGCATCGAACACCTCAAGCTGTTCGCAGAAGTGTTGGAAAAGAACATCGAAACGCTAGCAGCAGTGCTCACCTCAGAGGTCGGAAAACCTTTGCAGCAATCACGTAACGAAATAAATGGTGCACGCACCAGGATTAATTGGCTCACCGCAAATGCTGCGAAGTATTTGTCTGATGAGACGATGGTCGATGAGAATGGCCTTCAGGAGAAAATATCGTACGAGCCATTGGGTGTAATCGCAAACATTTCAGCGTGGAACTATCCTTATTTGGTGGGTGTCAATGTTTTCGTTCCAGCCTTATTGGCCGGCAATGCTGTTTTGTACAAACCTTCGGAATTTGCCACTCTTACTGGGCTCGAGATCGCTCGGTCCTTGCACAAGGCAGGCATTCCCGCACACGCGTTCCAAGTGGTCGTGGGCGATCGCGTCGCAGGCGAGGCGTTGCTCGACTTACCTTTAGATGGATATTTCTTTACAGGTTCGTATAAAACAGGTAAGTATATCTATGAGCGAGTGGCCAGCAAAATGGTTCCCTGCCAATGTGAACTCGGAGGGAAGGACCCATTGTACGTGGCAGACGATGTTGCGGACATCAAAGCCGTGGCCGCCGGCACAGCCGATGGTGCTTTCTATAACAACGGACAAAGTTGCTGCGCCGTCGAACGAATCTATGTGCACGAGAAAGTGTACGATCGATATGTGGATGAATTCGTGAAAGAAGTAAAGTCCTATAAAATGGGCAGTCCGACGGAGCCAGGAGTTTACATCGGCGCAATCACGCGTCCCACGCAAATCAACTTTCTTGAATCTCAGGTAAACGAAGCGATCGCGAAAGGGGCACGACTCGAAACGGGTGGCCGTCGCGTGCAAGGGAAAGGCTTTTACTTCGAACCAACTGTCCTCACGGAGGTTACTCACGAAATGAGCATCATGCGCGAGGAATCGTTCGGCCCGGTCATCGGAATCATGAAGGTCCGGAACGATGATGAAGCTATTAAGCTGATGCGCGATTCTGAATACGGTCTAACCGCCGCTGTCTACAGTGCGGACCGATCACGTGCCGAACGGATCTTATCTCAAGTTGATGCTGGAACTGGATATTGGAATTGCTGCGACCGCGTAAGTGCTGCCGTTCCGTGGAGTGGGAGAAAACACAGTGGATTCGGGTCTACATTGTCACACGCCGGCCTTAGAGCCTTCACACACCCCAAAGCCTATCACCTACGGGGATGAGCGACAGGTTTCCTACCGATCGCAAGTCTGTGGTTCGCGAAATAATTGCGGGCTGTACAAGTTTCATGGCGACAGCCTACATCATTGTCGTGAATCCATCAGTACTCAGCAACACGGGTATGTCGTTCTCGGCCGTGCTCACAGCCACCGTCCTTGTTTGCTTCTTCAGTAGTGTCGCAATGGGTTGGTATGCCCGGAACCCGATCTTGGTTGCCCCTGGTATGGGTATCAATGCGTTCTTTACCTTTTCGGTGGTAATCGGTATGGGCGTCCATTGGGAGGTCGCGCTCGGCGCAGTTTTTTGGGCGGGCGTCGTGTTTTTGTTGCTCGCATGGTTCAACGTTCGGGCCCATATCATTCATGCCATCCCAAAATCACTTCGCCACGCAATCGCCGCTGGCATCGGATTGTTTATCGCGTTGATTGGATTCGTCAATGCTGGATTCATCACCCATCATCCAGCCACAGTGATCGGCATAGGACCGATTGATTCCAAGGCACTGATCTTTCTCGCGGGCTTGTTGATCACAGCGGTACTCGTGACACGAAAAGTCCTTGGAGCCGTTTTGATTGGGATCGTACTCACCACTTTGCTTGCTACCGGGTTGGGGCGATGGTGGCCAGGCGATACCGTTGTAACGTGGACAGGTGTGTGGGCGAAACCTGATTTTTCACTGTTGTTTAAACTTGACCTAGTTGGGGCGTTGTCGTGGTCATTGGTGCCCGTCATTTTTTCTTTCGTATTCACAGGGATGTTCGATGGTTTGTCAACTTTCCTAGGCTTGTCCGAAGCTGCGGGCCTGCTCGACGAAAAAGGAGAGCCACTAAACATCAAGCGTTCCCTCGCCACGGATGCGTTTTCGACAATGATCGCTGGACTTGCCGGGTCTAGTCCAGGTACTGCTTACATCGAATCGGCAGTTGGTATCGAGGCGGGAGGTCGGACAGGCTTAACAGCCATCGTCGGAGGAATTTTGTTTTTACCATTTCTGTTTCTCTCGCCCTTACTCTCGGCGATCCCAGCCATCGCGACAGCGCCCGCCCTTGTGTTAGTGGGTGTCTTCATGATTTCTCCCGTGATACAAATTCCCTGGAACCGATTCGATGAAGCAATCCCCGCCTTCCTCGCAATGGTGCTCATTCCCTTTTCTTACTCGATCACAACCGGGATCATGTGGGGATTCCTCAGCTGGACAGTGATAAAAGTGGCAACTGGCCACCGTCAAGAAGTGAGCTTGGCAATGTGGATCATCGACATTTGTGCCATCGCCGCACTTGTCGTGAATTCACAAGGATGAATCTGTAGCTTCTTGTATATTGAATTTTTAATCAGTCAGGTATGAATCGGTGGGTATTGCTCCTAGTAGCAACTTCTTTTTTTGGTCTTTCAAACGCGCAGTCTCCCATCGTCACCCATGAATCGAAGGCGATCCAAAGGGAGTTCCGCCCGGTGACCGGCATTCTAGGTGCATTCGATGAAGAGATCAAATTTTTACTCACGTCAGTCACTAATCAAAAAGAGACATTCATTCAACAGACTCGGTTCGTCGAGGGGACATTGAACGGCAACCCTGTGGTAGTAGCCCTCACAGGGATCGGGAAGGTAAACGCAGCGGTCACCACCGCCCTGATGATAGAACACTTTGCACCCAGGGAAATCCTCTTTACTGGGATCGCCGGCGGCACTAACTCAAGCCTCTCGCCTGGAGATATCGTGATCGGAATGAAAGTAGCATACCACGACTATGGCACTCAAACGCCCGACAGCCTTTTTCGTCGACCAACTCGCAACCCTTTCTCGATGAAAGAGAACCCCCTTTACTACGAGTGCACTGCCACTCTCGTTGAAAAGGCAACAAAGGCCTCAACCATAACTAAATTCGAGTCGTTCACCACGGGTGGCAGGCCTCGGCAGCCGAAGGTAATCAAAGGTGTGATTGTCACAGGTGATGTGTTTGTCGCCTCGGGAAAGGCGGTCGACGACTTGAGGAAACGCATGCATGCCGACGCGACAGAGATGGAGGGCGCCGCTGTCGCTCAAGTATGTTGGCAACAGGCACAACCTTTTGTCGTCGTCCGAAGCCTGAGCGATAACGCAGGGAAGGCCGCAAGCAATGAGGTAGCACAATTTTACCAACTGGCTGCTCGGAACAGCGCCCAATTGGTGATCACGTTGGTTTCGCTTTTAGGAAGTTGAGTTCTTATTTGAAAAAATGCTCATTATCAATAACTTAGCATCAATTGTTTAATCTTATAACTTAAGTAATTATGAGAGCGATTTGGAAAGGCCACATACAATTCTCGTTGGTTACAATCCCGATTCGAATCTACAACGCCCTCGACACGGCCCAGAGCATCAGCTTCAACCTGCTCTCGAAGGAACACCACAATCCCGTGGCGTACGAGAAAAAAGACAAGGTGACGGGCGAGGTATTGAAGACAGACGACATCGTGAAGGGCTATCAGTACGAGCCCGGGCAATATGTGATCATGGAAGAAGACGACCTTGCGAAGGTGCGCTTGAAAAGCACGCGTGTTATTGATATCGAAGGTTTCGTCGATGAGAAAGAAGTGCATCCGACGTTGTTTGAAACTCCGTACTTTATCGGACCCGACGGCGATGTGGCCGCCAAGACGTATGGTCTTTTGATGCACACCTTGAAAGAGAGTGGCAAAATTGGCGTGGGCAAGGTGGTCTTGCGCGATCGAGAGACCCCTGTGCTTTTGACACCATACGAAAACGGAATCATGATGTACCGACTCAGGTACCCGCATGAAATCAGGAGTATCAATGAAGTCCCTCAACTCATTGAGGTGAAGGTGGATAAAGACCAATTGAAGATGGCCAAAACGCTCGTCGATTCAATGTCAAAACGATTCACCGACATCGAGATGAAGGATCACTACTTCGATGCCTTAAAAGAGATCATCGATGCTAAAGTCGCCGGCAAAGAAATCGTTACCATCCAGGAAGAAGAGCCGAAGGTGGTCGACATCATGACGGCGCTGAAAGCTAGTATCGAGCAAGCAAAGAAAAAGCCGATGGAGAAGGCGAAGGGTGAAGGTGAGAAGGAAACCAAGACCGCGTCAAAGGAGACGAAGACGCTGAAACGGAAAGCAAGCTAATCGGTCGCCGCAGACCGAAGCAAGACCGCTGGTGCATTTGACATGCACTTGCTTTTCTTTAGTTTTGTATCATGGCAAAAGTGGTGCAGTTCCCGCTCTCATCGCCGGAGAAGTTTGGCTTCAAGCCAGTCCGGAAGAAGAAGGAAGGAGTGCCGGAAAAGAAGGGACAGTTGAATCTGTTTGTCGGTGGCAAGGTGGTCCCCATGAACAAGCTAACGCCCTTCGAAGAAGCTTTGCTTCACGATGACTTGGGCGACGCAGCCAAAGCTCGCGAACTCTACGTTAACGCCATCGCAGCAAAAGATTCGGTGGCCGATGCCTATTGCAACTTAGGGATCCTGGAATCGGAAGCTAAGAACTTTGCCAAGGCAATCGACTGCTTTACGCTTTGCCTGAAAGAAGACCCGCGCCATTTCGAGGCCCATTACAACCTAGCCAACCAATACGCGGAAGTTGGGAATCTCCCGCTCGCCAAAGTCCATTACCAACTATCTATTGAGATCGAGCCGGAATTTCCGAATAGCTATTTCAACTTAGCCCTCACCCAAGCGATGAACCGCGAAATCGAAGCGGCAGTCCAGTCCCTACTTCACTATCGAACCATCGCGCCGAACGAAGACATCGCGCAAGCCGAGGAACTCATTAGGATGCTGAGCCGCACGCGCGGTCGCTAAAGTCAAGACTCCGCGCAGAGTTGGTGTGGTTAACCAACCCATCAAACTATCAACGAACTTATCAGCGGATACTCCAAAGGGTGACGAAGAACAGCACAATTCTATACAGCTCCAGCGCGATTTTTAGGAAAAGGATCATCAACGCCGACTTAGCGACGAGCCGCCAACCTCGCTCATAGTAAAACGTGTTCGACGACCTAATCAAAAAGTAGAGATTGGTTGCGATAAACAGCCCAGTCACGATGTTTTCATCGATATGTTGACCGATGGGAAAAATCGCCGTGAGAATTGACACCAGAATCGCGTTGACAAAGAGGTTAAAACAGGCCAACTCGACGGCATAACCAAAGTGATCCGTAAAGAAACGATTGCGCTTTCGGTAAAGGACATTCAATGGCAACGAAGCAAATACCACGAACACCATCACCAAAAGTTTGGCTAGTGTCACGGTCTTCATGTTATAGACCAACTCGAATGACTGCAGGTTGAGGTGCGATGACGCCATCTTGTGAGCGATAGGATTCCTAAGTAGGAAACCAAGAGGGGCAAGAAGTTGGGTCGTCAGCGATGCGCTAAAAAGCTGAACAATGGGAAAGAGGAAATACACCAAGTTCAGCACGAAGAAAACTGATACTGGATTGAGATATCTGACCGTTCGGCCATCGGCAATTTCCCGCGACAGAAATCCAGGCTTAGACAAGATGAGCCAAAGCGACCTTACGAACTTGTTGTCGGCAAGTGTCATTGCCTGCACAAGATCGTTGAGGAATGAACGGAATGTTCTGTCGGCTGCCACCCTCACTCGTTCACCACACTGGTTGCAAAAGTTTCCTTCGAAGATGTTCCCGCAGCTCTTGCAGTGGTGTTTCACCGTTTCCGACATAGTGCGGCAAAGTTAGAGCAGTTCTCCGGAATACCCGGCAATGAGCTACCGAGATGCCACTTTAATTTGAGAGCCTTTCAGTCTTTTCAAGAGTTTGCCAGCCCGGTGGCGATAGCCAGCCGATCCATAAGGCAGATGGTCCTCTATGGCAATGATCACCTCGTTTCGGAGATCGGGTTCTGACTCTGCGATGTCGGCTATCACCGTGATGGCAAAGACGCGCACGGCGATTGCCTGCCCTTGGTCCGAAAGCAGCGACATACACTTTTCGAACGCGAGCCCTTTGTACTTTTTTGGTATGTCGATAAACTGAAGAAGTCGGATGATGTTGCGCCGAACGGCCACGTGCATCTCGTCATCGTCAAGTCGTTTTAAGATCTTACCAAGGTAAGGTGTGATTAACGCGGGATGCTTCTTCACGATGTCGCTTAGGGGCCATGCCGCGCGCTGAGTCAGCCTGTATGTATCGCCAAGAAGAACATCGATTAGCTGGCGGAATCGCTTTGGGTCGTGCCCGACGTACTCGACAATCCGATTTTTTTGCCTCGCCGAGTGTTCCTTGGCAAGTGCTTCTACCAGGTTCATTTTCAACAAGTTAAGGGCTTAATGAATATCCTAGAATAATTGACGTTTCAGTTCATAACTACCTGAAAATTAGGATATTCAGACACTATACATTAATTTTAAATTTAAGTTGATGATGAGTCGCTATGATCTTACTTTTTGCCATCATTGCCATCCTTTCTCTGCAAATCGGCTTGACGATCTATTGCTTCCAAAAGAAGAGTCTGAAAGCGGTTCGCGATGACCTGAGGGTTGCAAAATTTCAAATTTAATTCACGGCCCGCGCGTAATCTACCGCTAAATTGCGGCCCGTTTCCAAGATGTTCTTGGACTAAATCCGCATTTATCAGTGAATTACCTATCCGCCGAATCCCTTTCCAAGTCCTTTCACGAACACTGGCTGTTCAAAGACATCTCCCTGGGCGTGTCCCGGGGCGATAAAATAGCTTTGGTGGGGGCAAACGGTGCTGGGAAGTCCACGCTTCTGAAGATACTCACCGGACAGATCCCGTCGGACTCCGGGAAGGTCGTGTTGCGCGATGGTATTCGCACAGGTTATCTCACCCAGCAACCGACGGTTGATGCTGCAACTCCAGTCAAGTCGATCCTCTTCGATGAATCCAACCGGGTGGCGTCGATTGTGCGCGAATATGAAGAGGCGCTTCACAACCCTGACACTGACCCCAACAAGATGCAGTCGCTTCTTGAGCAAATGAGCGACTTGAACGCGTGGGACTACGATGCCAAGGTGCAGGAAATTACGGGCCGACTCGGTGTTCCATCGCTCGATGCCACCTTCGGCGAGCTGTCGGGTGGACAAAGAAAACGGATATTCCTTGCACAACTCCTTCTTTCGGAACCTGACTTAATCGTATTAGACGAACCTACCAACCACTTGGACTTAGAAGCGATCGAGTGGCTCGAGAATTACCTTTCGGGTGTGAACGTGACGTTGATCATGGTGACCCACGATCGTTACTTTCTCGACAACGTCGCCAACGTGATCTACGAACTTGACCGCGGCCAACTGTTTATTTACAAGGGAAACTACGCCTACTTTCTGGAGAAGAAACAAGAACGTGAAACCCTCTTGCGCATAGAAGTTGACAAGGCAAAGAACTTACTTCGGAAGGAGTTGGAATGGATGCGCAAGCAGCCGAAAGCGCGGGGTACCAAAGCTAAGTATAGGATAGATGCCTACTATGAGTTGAAAGAGAAGGCCAGTCAAAACCTGAAAAAGGACCGGCTCGAACTCGACATCCAGGAAGCGCGGCAAGGCGGGAAGGTGTTGGAGTTGCACGGCATCTCGAAGTCGTTCGGCGGCCAGAAAGTCATCGATTCGTTTAGCTACATTTTCAAAAAGCAAGACAGGATCGGCATTGTTGGCAAGAACGGCGCGGGGAAAAGCACTTTCTTGAACTTGATCACCGGGAAGATTAAGCCAGACAAAGGTGAGATCATCCCGGGTGTTACCACGAAGATGGGATATTTTACCCAAGAGGCTTCAGAACTCAATCCCTCGCACCGCGTCATTGAAGAGGTCAAAGCAATTGCTGAGTTTATTACACTGGCAGACGGGTCAACGGTCTCTGCTTCAAAGTTTCTCGATTTGTTCCTGTTCCCACCTGAGAAACAGTATACGTTTATCGAGAAATTAAGTGGTGGCGAACGGAAGCGCTTGCAGCTGTTGAAGGTCCTGATCACGAATCCTAACTTCATGATCCTAGATGAACCGACCAACGACTTCGACATTGACACACTCAATGTGTTGGAAGAATTCTTGGAGAAGTTTGGCGGTTGCTTGCTGCTCGTGTCTCACGACCGCTATTTCATGGACCATTTGGTCGATCAGCTCTTCGTGTTTGAAGGAGACGGTCAAATCATGTTATTCAATGGGAACTACTCGGATTATCGTGAATGGCTAGATGAGAAGGAGATGATGGAGAAGATGCCCCCCAAACCGAAAGTTGTGGTGGAATCAAAGCCGGAAGTTGGTACCCGCAAGGCGAGCTTTAAGGAGAAGAAGGAGTATGAAGATATCCAAACGGAACTGGACCGGTTGGAGCAAGAGAAAGCTAAGGTCTCGGACGAAATGAATTCCGGAAACCTCGATCATGCCAAGTTATTGGAACTTGGAAAAAGGATCGAGCAGATTAGCCGCATGGTTGACGAGAAGACTGCGCGCTGGATGGAACTCGACGAAATTGTGAATCGTTAAATCAACAAGCATTGATTCGGAAGGTCCTTCGCGGTATCGTTGTCTTCCTAGCGCTAGTTGTGCTGCTAGTAGCGGCGATGGTGGGCGGGATCGACCGAAGCCCGCTAGACGAGCGCGACTTTTACCAATCAATGAAGTCGCGGCTTGACACGCTGCAGATTCAATCCTACGGCAGTTCAAACATCAGGGTAGGATGGGCGAAGGTCAACATCACACCCACACATTCGATGCCCATGGCGGGATACATCCCACGCGATCATTTCGAGGTGGTGCACGACTCGCTCTTTGTACGCATCATGATTGTAGCGAACGCTGATTTTAAAGCAGCGTTGATCAATGTCGATTTATTGATATTTCCGCCCGACTTGCGCGACAAGATTCACGACCTGCTCAAACAATCGAATGACCAAACTTTTTTGTATTTGTCTGCCACGCATACGCACAACGGGGTGGGCGGATGGGATAGTTCATTAGGGGGGCGCCTCATTACTGGCAAGTACTCTGAGGACTGGATCGATTGGACAGCGACTCGAATTGTAACGGCCATTCAAGCTGCTTCCCTCGTTCAATCAAAGGTTACTTTCTTACAAGCCGATGCGACTGAATGGGTTGAGAATAGAGTGAACGCTGATTCGGGCAAGGTGGACGGCATGATTCGCGGACTCCGATTCGAACGAGCAGACCAAACATCTGGTTTGCTAGTAACGTATAGCGCGCACGCCACTTCAATCCAGAAGGAACGGTTGGAAGTCTCGGCAGATTATCCTGGTAAGCTGATTGAAGTACTTGAACGGAAGGACAACTTCGCGATGTTCATGTCTGGGATGGTCGGGAGCCACCGTTTTAAATATACGCCCGAAAACAATTATGCGTTTATTGACAAGATTGCACCCGTGTTGGCTGAAAAGATATGGAGCGCAAAATCTGACAGCGCTATAGACAAACCAATGATCCGGGCTGCTCATGTGCCAATCGCTTTTGGACCGTCACAACTGCGACTAGACAAAGATTGGAAGTTGAACAATTGGGCCTTCAAGTCCATCTTTCACGAATTAAAGGGTGAACTCACCTATTTGGAGATCGGCGAAACACTACTAATCGCCACCCCGTGCGATTTTTCAGGGGAGATTTACACGGTAGATAGACTTGATTCTATCGCTTCCGCATACGGGAAGAGGTTAGTCATTACAAGTTTCAACGGGGACTACGACGGATATATCACCTACGATGCGCACTACGAGAAGAGTCGAAAGGAGGAAATCAACACCCTGAATTGGGTCGGACCATACTACGGCCGCTATTTTTCAGAAATGATCCAGTCTTTGGTTCAAAAGTAACTGGTCGTTAAATTGACAGAATGAAAATCGAAGTTTCTGAAAAGATCGGTTCTGTGTCTTTGGAAATCGTTGATCCGCCATCGATGAAAGCCGTGATGACGTTTGCGCACGGAGCCGGCGCCCCAATGACCCATCCATTTATGACCGCCGTTTCTCGAGAACTTGAGCGTCTGAAAATTGGGACGGTGCGTTTCAATTTTCCGTACATGGAGAATAAAAAAGGCAGACCAGACACACCTGCAGTTGCTCACGCCACAATTGAAGCCGTCGCGTCGTTTACTCAGAAGCAATACAAGGGCGTGCCGCTATTTCTATCTGGAAAGTCGTTCGGCGGTCGCATGTCTTCTCAGTACGTGTCTAAGTTTGAACCGGGCTTCGTGAAGGGACTTGCTTTCTACGGGTTTCCCCTGCACCCTGCTGGGAAGCCATCGATTGATCGAGCCGACCACGTTTCGAATATTGCGGTGCCAATGCTTTTCCTGCAAGGCACGCGCGATGCCTTGGCAGAATGGGAACTGATCACGGAGGTGACATCTAAGTTGCCAACAGCCACTCTGGTGAAGTTTGAAGGAGCTGATCATAGCTTTAAATCTGGCAAACTGAACTTGATTCCATCCCTCGCAGAAGCCGTGTCGAATTGGATTCGTTGAGTCAGGTACAAAAGAGTGACTTTCGCACTGCTGTTTTATTCCCGTTCCTTACGTGATGGAAGATGTTTTCGTTTAGGGTTTATTGCACCATGAAAAATATTCTCCTGATTTGTCTCGTGGGTGCGTTCGTAGCTCGGGCTCAAACTCCATCCGCTGTTGAACTTGCGAATGCCGAGCGTGCTTTTGCTCAAAGGTCGGTCGACGTCAGCATTCGATCTGCTTTCCTTGAAAACTTTGATGATAAGACGATCGCGTTTGTCCAAGGCGAACCCGCTCTAGGAAGGCCCGGATGGGAGAAACGGCCTGAAGGAAATGGGTACCTTTTTTGGTGGCCGGTCGTCGCTGAAGTTGCCTCATCGGGCGACTGGGGCTACACGACAGGTCCCGCAGTTTTCGGCCCCAATAGGACCGCAAAGGTTGCCAAGGGTGGAATCTATTATGCCTCGGTTTGGAAAAAGAACGATCAGGGCGTTTGGAAGGTAGTCGCTGATCTAGGTTCCGCAACCTACGACACCGCCGAACACATCACCGCTTTTCGTGAACCTAATAATCGACCGAAGAAGAGAAAAGGTGACCACGCAAAAATTGTGAAGGACTTTTTTGGATTCGACCAGTCTTACATCGCGGAACTTAATAAGGCAAGTGTTTCGTACATCCCCAAGTTCTTCGGCATAGATGCACGGGTGCACCGACCGGGACAAACACCGACGATGGATCCGAGCAAAGTCAGTCCCGCAGATACCGACCGAAAGTTCGCCTTCGAGCAAGTAGGTGGCGAAGTGGCGCCATCCAACGATCTCGCTTATACCTACGGTAAAGTCAAAGTCACAAGCATGAAGGACGGTAAGGAAGCGCTCGCGAGTTTATGCTACATGCGGGTGTGGAAATTCGAGTCCGGAGCTTGGAGGATCGTGCTTGATGTGATAGGGTAGACGGCGGGATGAGATCGTGATGATCGGGGTTCCCATTGCACAACGAGATCTAGCAGACTTAAATTCGCTGACGAGTCTTCACTAGATAAGCCCTCGAGACTTCAACTCCAGGTACTTGTTGATGGAATTGACGGTGAGATTCTCGGGCTTGGTTAGAATCGTGTTTATCCCATGTTGCTTCAGTTGCTGAACAATTTGAATTTTCGTCAGCATGTAATTCTCCATTGTTACCTGCTGGTAGATGTCCCTAATATCGGTCACAGCGTCGTTCGTACTCGCGGAAACTTCCGAATTCTCGAAGAACACGACCACTAAGAGATGTTTGTCGTGCAACTTTCTCAACTGGGGGAGTGCTCGTTGCAGTGCGTACGTGCTTTCGAAGTTCGTGTATAAAAAGAGCAAGGCCCTTCCGTTGACCAGATTCCTAACGTTCAGGTATAGGTTTTCATAGTTCGCTTCTACCGAGCCTTCCTTTTCGGCGTACAGCGCCTCCAAGATTTTGCTCAGTTGTTGCTTTCCTCGATCGGCCTTCAACCGGGCTTTGGTTGTCTCTGCAAATGTGATGAGGCCCGCTTTATCTTGCTTTCCTAACACGATGTTGGAGATAACCAAAGAGGCATTCACGGCGTAGTCGAACAAGCTGAGGCCGTGAAAAGGCATGTGCATGACACGACTCTTGTCAATAATCGTGTAAACTGCCTGGGATTTTTCATCCTCGTACATGTTGACCATCAACTCTGCGCGTCGTCCTGTGGCTTTCCAGTTGATGCTTCGGTAGTCATCGCCCCGATTGTACTGTTTGATATGTTCAAACTCGTAGGAATGACCAATGCGGCGGACTTTTTTGATTCCATACTCGACAGCAGTGCGGGCAAAAGTCTTAAGCTCATATTTCCGCATTTGAATGATGGATGGATAGGCGGGAACCATGTTGGAAGTGGGTTTTCGAATCCGCCTTTGGATTAGACCCATACCAGTGCTCAAGTACAGATTTGTTTGTCCAAACCGGTATTCTCCCCGGCTCGTAGGTCTCAGTTCGTATGTATGGTCTACCTTTGCTTCTGGCTCAAACTTCCGAGCAAACGAAAAGTTCCGTTCTTGAAATTGCTCGGGAATTTCGTCTATCACCGTCACGCGAAGTGCAATCTTAGCTCGGCTCACCAAGGAAAGGGTGATTTGATTATAGTCGCCAAGTGACAGCAATCCCGGTGTATCGCGGCTCACGTCTATATCCACCCGGCGATTGAAGAGCATCAGCGCATCTAACCCTGTGGCGATAAAAAGGATAGTAGTCGCCGCGCCCACCAATGGCACGAGTGAAGGAAATGCGTAGCCGAAGATCATTAAAATGATCAAAGCGACGAACGCCAAATAGAATCGTCCTGTGAGATATAGATTCCGAATCAGTTGCATGCGAATTAGCGCGGGACTTCTATTCGTTCTGCGATTTCCTTAATGATATCTTCCGCTTCGATTCCCTCCATCTCTCGTTCAGCGGTGAGAATGATTCGATGGTTGAGCACAGGGAATGCGACAAACTTGACATCGTCGGGCGTGACGAAATCTCGCCCGTTAATGGCAGCAATGGCTTTCGAGGCCCTCATGATTGACAAAGAGGCGCGTGGAGAGGCTCCTAGCGCGAGGTCGCCGTTGTTCCGAGTATTGTCAACAAGCCGCGCGATGTACTCGAGAATTTCATCTTTGATATGGATTTTTTCGATGATCTCTTGACTATGTCGCAGCTCATCTCGTCCAATAACGGCTTTGACCGACTCGATCGCCTTCATCGAGAAATCGTCTCGGAAGCGTTTTAGGATGTCGAGTTCCTGCGCGGCTGTCGGGTATTGGAGTTTGATGCGGAACAGGAACCGGTCCAATTGTGCTTCAGGAAGCTTGTAGGTTCCCTCTTGCTCAATCGGGTTCTGCGTGGCGATCACTAGGAACGGATAGTCCATTTTGTAGGTCGTCCCATCGACCGTCACCTGTCGTTCCTCCATTACTTCAAACAGTGATGATTGAGTTTTCGCAGGAGCACGGTTGATTTCGTCGATCAAAACCAAGTTGGAGAACACGGGCCCCTTGTTGAAACTGAATTCTGATGTCTTGACATTGAATACCGTCGTCCCCATCACGTCGGCGGGCATCAAATCTGGGGTGAATTGAATGCGTGAGAACCCAATAGATAGCGATCGTGCAATCAACTTTGCGGTGAGGGTTTTAGCGATACCCGGAACGCCTTCTAAAAGGATGTGGCCGCCCGTAAACAGGCCTGCCAAAATTAGTTCAATGGTTTGATCTTGTCCTACTACCACTTTCCCAATTTCCTGGCGAATGCGCGAGACACGCTCGTTGAGTATATCAATATCGGATTGGATCGGGCTGGTCGTGTCGGGGTTGAATTCTTCCATGTGTCAGGTAGTTACTTGCAGTTTTTATAAAATCTTTGAATCGAAATGTAAAGATTAATAAGACGATTCGGCTCTTCATTCGAGATGGAGTACTTTTCTATCAATTTGAAGTTGTCGGCAATCTGCTGAACATCTTCAAGCGGAACATTCGATTTCTCAGAGAGCTTCTTCACATGCTCGTCTCCAAACGTTTGAAGGTTCATTCCATATTTTGCTCGAATGAAATAAAGAAAGTACTTCATCTTCTTTCGCGCTATATCCAAGTGATTAAGGTTCTGATAGTGGAGAGAGGAGATCACGTTGAGAAACTCAAGCGACGTATTGGTCTTTTTCTCAATTACCGGGATCACCCTCTGCTTCCGTTTTGAAGCAAAGGCAACATACAGTAGCGCGGCCGCCAGAAACATCCACCATGCGTACTTCAGGGCGGGCTGACTTAATATATAGTATAGTGGTCCTTGGCTTAATCCGTTCTTGTTTTGAATAAATCCAATCTTACTTAATTCGTCCCAAATCAACTGGTCGCCATCAAGGTGTGAGAGCACCGAGGAAACGTATTCTAGCGACGTTTCCTTCGTCAGAGAATAATTTGTGAAAGCCAATGGAACGGTGTGAATGAACAATTTACCCTTTCCAAAAGGAATCGCCGCAAAATTCACGAAATCGACGGAGTCCCCGTGCTGATAACCCAATGGTACAATTTGGGTAAGCGTATCACAGAACTTAGCGGGAGAAATATGATTCCAAGGAAAAATCGTTTCATTCGATGTGAACTTATGATTGAAGTCGTACGGAACGTCCTTGCGAAACTTGGGATGGTAAAAATTGAACTTGACTCGTGGCTTTTCGTCTACTGGGTAAGCGAAGAACTCTTGGTCGCAAAATGTGGGAAGAAGGCTTCCAAGAATTTCTTGGGGAGGCACCTCCGTAATGATCAACGCATTGTTTCCTTGACTGATAAATGTCCTTAGGGCAGCAATATCTTTTTCGTCATAGAAACTACTCTCGCCAATTAGCAAGTAATCGGTGTTCCCATCTGCAAATTTTGCAGAATCTAAAAGCTTGTGAACAGGCATCCTGAAATTGTCCGTCACGGTGCGGTCAATGTCGATCAATTCATGGAAAAATTTCAAATCATAGGGTTGTTCCCCTTTGAGGTTATAAGAGGTAAACCACTCGTATCGTTGTTCCTGGTTTCTCCCGTAGATAAAGAAGGCCAATATGAGTAGAGCAAGCAGGCCGGCTGCGACATAGAGCATAGCGTCCTTCATGCTGCTGCGTTTGGAGTTAATTGAATTTTAGCCGTTGCATCGTGAAATGCGATCGCGATTTCGTTATACTTTTCGTATGAAATCGCTCGGTCGCCATACCAGGTAAGTTCGTAAGCAAGGGTGAGTCGCCGCACAGGTTGGTATATCACCTCTTCAGACAACAATTCATTCAGATATTCCTTGTTAGTCTTATCCTTCGTCCACGCGATCAACTGTGCCTGATCAAGTTGCTTGAGAAGCTGCAAGAAGTGGATCCGAACCGCCCTTCGGTAATCGCCATCGTTGAGAGCTTGTTCAAGAAGTGCCTGAAGGTCAATTGCAGCTAGGTCTTCTACGCGACCAGCAATCGAGGTGGAGATCACGTTTTCTGCGGCGACTCGAGCTCCAAACTTTACATTCCTTAGGAGAAAGTATATGATAACTCCCAAAAGGGCGACGATCGTGAGAATACCAATCACCTTCAAGGTCATCGGGGACGGGCTAGGCAGTTTGAAGTTGTTCGTCTTTGGGAGCGTAAGTGGTTTTTCTTCGTAAGTGTTTGCACCAACGATCTGTTTCCATTTAGCTCGATCTATCTTCCGTGGAGCTAATTCTTCCTCCTGATACCTTCGCATACTCTCCAGTTGCGACGGAGAGTAGGTTGTTGTTGGAAGTGTCGCTTCCTCTTGTTCATCGTCGTAGACTTCCGAATAAGAGTCTGCATTCAACGAATCTTCCGAGTAGATCTCGTCAATTGTTTCAACGGTCGTTGTGTCCGCCTGAGCCAATGCGACCATAGGCAGGATAAGTAGCCCAAGAAGAATCAAACGGAGGTTGAATTTCATCTTCGAGGCGATCTTTGTTTGTCGAAGGTCATCGACATAATGGATTCTTTCAAAAATGAAGCGTCGGCAATTTCGGCCAACGAATGATATAGGAATGCAGCTGCCGAAGCGATGATCGGCAAGGTGAGATAAAACGCAAACACCTTGACGAATACTTCGAAAAATAGAACGACGTCGGCTACCCAAGAGTCCGAGGTTGCCAAATTCCATTGCGCGACCGTTACGTATAGATACAAGAGGGGTGAAGACAGCAGGGTCAAGAACGCAAATAGCAACAGTAGTAAAATCAGATGTAACCCGAGTACTTGAATAAAGTTCTCGGAGAGTAGTGTAAACACCCGCCCGGACACCCACATTCTACCTAAAAAGAATGGTTGGTAGATCGCGAGAAGGATAAACAAATAGGATATGAATAGAAAAAAGGAACCGAATACTGACATCGAGTATAGACAACCGAATGTTAGTAGTGCAACAAAAATGGTAGAAACCGCGGGCAACCATATAATGGGGGGCTTCTCTGAGTTGGCGGCTTTTCCTATCATCCTAAAAGTTCCAAACAGGACGATGGCAACCGATATCCCGTTGACAACTGCAAAGACAATCGTTTGCGTAGAAAGGGCAAACAAAAGCTGGCCAAAAAGCCTCTCGAACCATTGCACATTCATGCGGATTGCAAAGATTTCCCTTTCGACTCCCCATCGTGAAGTTGCGACGATTAGGGAACTCACCAGAATCCATGGAAAAAGCTTTCCGAACTTGGACTTATAGAATATAAATGCATCTCGCAAGATTTCGCCGTTCGTTTTGATGGCTGTGAAGTTCGGCGCCAATTCTTTCGTGGGCGACAGTTTGGTTTCTTCTAATGGCATTTCGAAGCCTCGACGAGATTTGTACCACGGATATACCACGAAGTACCCTATAATGAGGACTGCTGAAAGGATGATCAACAGCAAGCGCAATGCATCGGGCGCGTCGCTGTAGCGCGTTAAGAAACTTTCGATGATACCGGCGATCACGAATATTGGACTGATGCCAAGCATCAACTTCAAGGAACGGATGCCGCTGATCTGAAACGCCTGCAAGCGCGAATAAGTACCTGGAAAAACAAGACCACTTCCCAAGGTGAGGCCAGCGCCGCCTGCGATAACGATGGACGAGATCTCGAGTGTTCCATGGAGCCATACTGCTAAAGCAGACTCTCGGAAAAGACCATGGTCGATAAAAAAGTATTGAAAGCATCCGATCATGATCCCGTTGTACATCAGAATCGCCAAGCTCCCAATTGATAAGAATAATCCAAAAACATAGGTCCGAAAGGCAACCAACAAATTGTTGACAGTAATCTGAAGGAACATATCCAATTGGTTGCCGGCTTTATACACAGCCATTGGGTCGCCACTTCGAATATTTTCCTTAGTCATTTCCACATACGATTCCCCGAGGATCGAAGCAGTAAACTGCGGATCCTTCATCGCTGAAAAAACTCCGATCGCGACTGCGAGTGTAAAGAATAGCGTCGAAAGAATTAGCTCGCGCCGGCAGTGAATGATAATTTGAGGAAGTTCGTCCGTCCAAAATAACCGGAACGTATTCTTACGATGACGTCGACGGCTGTAAATAATCGAGAAATACTCGCGCGCGATCCGATTGAGGTAAACTCGCACAGAGCGGTTAGGGTAGTACGTCCGCGAGTAGGAAAGATCGTCGACCACTTGAGTAAACAAGTTGCTCAACTTCTCGGGTTCCTTGAATTCCTGCGTCAACAGGTTTTCAGAATCGAGCCATTTTTCCTTATTTTGAGCAATGAATCGGGTCTCCTTCATTAGCGGAAAAATATTGCTTTAGTTCGATAAAATGAAGACCATCGAGGTCAAAACCACCCAAAATGTAACCCTCGAATATGAGCTCGCCGACCTGCGTGATCGAGCCGCTGCATTCTTGCTCGACCAGGTGATATTGGCCCTGTCTATTTTACTCCTGTCGGTCGTCTTCTTCGGTTGGCTTGACCTCAAAGGGACCGTCGCGACAGTTTTCAGTTTCATCCTTTTTGGCATCTACCTATTCTACTCGCTGGCCATGGAGACACTCAACAATGGGCAAACTGTGGGTAAGATAGCAATGAAAATACAAGTGATTAAGACCGTTGGAGGCCAAGCACAATTCGCGGACTACGCGGCGCGTTGGGTGTTCCGGCTAGTCGACATATTTTTCACACTTGGAACCATCGCATCGATTCTGGTTACTTCCTCAGCTAGCGGCCAAAGGATCGGCGACATCGTTGCAAACACTGCCGTCATCAAGAAAAATGCGAAGTACAACCTGGTGCTAAGCGACTTGTTGACCATACGCTCGCAAGAATCCTATAAACCCGTTTATGCGCAAGCTAGGCAGCTCGAGGAGTCGCATGTGTTGCTGATTAAGAGAACGTTAGAAAGACATCGTGAATTCCAAAATGTAGCGCATCGGCAGGCCCTTGAGCTCCTGGCACGGCAGGTAAAATCGATGATTTCAGTTACCGCTCATGGCGAAAATGATGTGGAGTTTTTGAAGACGATCTTGAACGACTATGTTGTCCTTACGCGCTAACGGCGAAGACTTTCATCAAAAAAGACTATTATTGCGCCCTAAATTCTGATAATGAAGATTGCAGAAATCCACACGAAGAAGGGTGTCATGAAAGTTCGGTTTTTCGAAAAGGATGCGCCCAATACGGTGAAAAACTTTATTGACTTGGCCGAGCACAATTTTTACGATGGACTAACCTTTCATCGTGTCATCCCCAATTTCGTCATCCAAGGAGGTTGCCCGAATGGGAGAGGAGACGGCGGACCTGGCTACAAGATCAAGTGCGAACTCAACGGCGACAATCAATTTCACGATCGAGGAGTCCTTTCGATGGCGCATGCAGGCCGGGACACAGGCGGCTCCCAGTTTTTTATTTGCCATAGCCGCAAGAATACTGCCCACTTAGATAGGAATCACACCTGTTTTGGAAAAGTGTACGAAGGCACCGATGTAATTGATGCCATTCGCCAAGGCGATGTGATGGAAAAGGTAGTCATTCGCGAAGTAGAAGACTTCTAGTCCAGTTCGGGTCCTCTTCAACAGGATTTCGGTGACCCTCTTTTTTTCCTATCTTGGTCATGAACCAATACGCGTTTGATGTTGCGGAACGTCAACAGAATGAAGGTCACCCATTTTTTGTTTCTTACCCTTTTCCTTTTCGGGATAGATCGGGTAGGGTTTGCCCAGAACGATTCAGGTATTTTCTTGACGATCAAGTGCACACGAGGGATTCCGCGTGTGACGTCGAAACTTAACGCCAAACAAGTATGCCTGGCTTCCAATCCAATTATCAACCCCACCGAATTTGAATCGGTCTCGCAGGTGAAACAAGAAGGCCAAACGATATACTTCGACCTGCGCCTCTCTGAAAAAGCGGTAATCCGGTTGAATCAACTTGTGATCAACTTGCCTGACGCGACCTTCGCATTGGTCGTTGATAGGAATGTTTTCTCTATATTTCCTGCCGATCAACTCTCCGTCAACCGAACATTCAGGTTTGAGGGAAAACTTGAACACCAGAGCGATTTTTTCAATACCCAAGAGCGGTTGGACGAACTGATCGGTGGTGCGCCGAACTAGGAACTGGGTTGCGTTTAGCAATTTTCTTGTGGCTTTTGTTCTTTGTTGTTTCTACAGGCGCGTGCACCAGAAAACCTGACAATTTTCTGATTATCCTCGACTAAAGGTTTCGTGGTTTGGGTGGAATGCCTACCATTGCGCCGGTAGTTCCAAGCCGTCAAAATTCATTACATTTATAATATGAAAGATGGTGGATTTGGATTGGTACCGAATCTAAATAGTAGATTTTTCTGGGATCTGCGGATCGACTCTATTGATTGGCAAAGAGACTCGGCCTTTGTCATTGAAAGGATAATCGAACGTGGAAGCCAGACGGAGTGGCGCGAACTCGTTCGTTTTTATGGAAGGAAAAAAGTCGTTGATACGATTGTTCACGACGTAAACTACCTCCCTGAAGAAATTATAGACGAGGTGTGTTCATTCTTCGAACTGAAACCCATCGATCTAAAATGCTTTACGAAACGACCGTCGATCCCAAAACACTGGATTTAATACAACGGCTGTCAAACGACGCGCGATTCAATGACTTTATTCTCGTTGGGGGGACTGCCTTATCACTTAAGGTAGGGCATCGAATATCTATTGATATCGACTTGTTTATTAATAATTCGTTTGACTCGCGAGAATTAGGCAGGCACTTAGTTCAGGTCTACAAGGCAGATGATGTCAAAGCGCTCAAAAATGGAGTGTTCTGCTTTGTGAACGACATTAAAGTCGATTTGATCTCTCATCAGTATCCGTGGATTTTCCCGCACAGCGATTTTCAGGGCATCAGGATAGCAAGCCTAGAAGATATCGCAGCCATGAAAATAAATGCAATAGTCCAGAGTGGAAGCCGTCTCAAAGATTTTGTGGATATATTCTTTCTACTTGAGCGTTTTAGCCTCGAAGAAATTCTGAATTTTTATGTTCAGAAGTATCCAGAGACGAGTCGAATGATTGGGCTAAATGCACTCCTTTTTCATAGTGACATCAAACCAGTCGGGATAGACTTTATAGGTCACCCAATTTCGTTTAAAAAGATCTCGCAGAGACTGAGCGAGGCAGCAATAGAACAAAAAAAAGTTTTTCCACGGCGTTTGGAGGAGTAATAGAGCGCCACCACTGAGCTAGTTGGGATAAGTTGATTGTCGTGTTGCAAGTTCGCAGTGAAGTGGATAATTATTGATGGATAAGGTAAGGCCTAAACGCCAGGATTTTTACCTACCTTCACTCCATGCGTGGAATTCTCCTCCTATCAATTTTCTGCTCTACATTGGCCCATGCTCAATCGGTGCCATTTTCGTCGTCA
This sequence comes from Cyclobacteriaceae bacterium, assembly GCA_044226945.1. Lineage (GTDB taxonomy): Bacteria > Bacteroidota > Bacteroidia > Cytophagales > Cyclobacteriaceae > ELB16-189. The sequence goes on from JBGAGB010000008.1 coordinate 149,961, forward strand.
AACCTTCCCATCATCGTCATCGACACAAAAGGTGCCGTGATCGTCGACGAACCCAAGATCGTTGCTGACATGGGCATCGTCGACAACGGCGTCGGAAAACGAAACCAAGTGTCAGATCCATTCAATGCCTTCAATGGAAAAATTGGTATCGAAATACGTGGGTCAAGCTCTCAAATGTTCCCGAAGAAACAGTTCGCTGTAGAATTACGCGATCCAACCGGCATCAATCAAGTCGATGCTTCGATCTTTGGAATGCCGAAAGAGTCGGATTGGATATTGTTCGCTCCTTACAACGACAAGACTTTGATCCGCGACGCTCTCGCATATCGCTTGGGGCGAAACATGGGAAACTATGCTTCCCGCTCGCGGTTCTTTGAGCTAGTCATCAATGGTGAATACCAAGGTATTTACCTCTTCCTCGAAAAAATCAAACGTGGTAAGAACCGAGTCAACATCGACAAACTTGAGTCAACTGAAATTTCTGGAGATGCCGTTACCGGTGGGTACATTCTCAAAATAGACAAGACCACTGGGGGCGACGAAGGTGGTGTCACCTCAAGCTATCCGCCTGGCGGAATGCCGAACACGGCGTCTCAAAAGATATACTTTCAGTATGAATATCCAAAAGGGAAGGACATAGTCGGAGCCCAGAAGACATATATTGAATCATTCATGCGGCAGTTCGAGTCGACATTAGCATCCGACAGCTTTAACGATCCCCAAACGGGATGGACAACCTATGCCGATGTGTCCTCGTTCGTCGATTTCTTTATCATGAACGAGTTGACAAAGAACCCCGATGCATACCGACTCAGTACTTTCATGTATAAGAAAAAGGACTCTGATGGCGGCAAACTATTCATGGGGCCGATCTGGGACTTTAACCTCGGATTTGGCAACGTCAACTATTGCACACAAGGCACCACTACTGGATTGGTGATCGACTTCAACAGCATTTGCCCAACAGATGGATGGCTGATCCCATTTTGGTGGAAGAAACTATGGAGCGATCAGGCATTCCGGGTAAAGGTGTCTGACCGTTGGCAGCAGTTAAGACTTGGATCGTTCTCAAACAACGCGATTGGCTCGTACATCGACTCGGTGAGCACGGTATTAAAGTCAGAAGCAACAGCCCGCAATTTCCAAAAGTGGCCCGTGCTCGGAACCTACGTATGGCCGAATTACAAGTTCGATTTGTACACCTACGATGCCGAGGTTGGCTGGCTTCGAGACTGGGTGATGGCACGATTGTCCTATCTCGACGCCACGCTCGCATTTTCGATCACCGGAATAAAAGATGCCAACCTCCGCCCGGGTATCAACGTGCATGCCTTCCCCAATCCGTTTGACTCTGAACTCGTACTTGAATACGAGACCCATTCAGGTGGCGAAGCCCGTTTCACCGTCACCGATCTCTGGGGTCGCGAGATTTGGACGACCGCTGTAAACCACGCCGAATCAGGTGTGTTCCAGCATCGTGTGGAGCAAACTCTTTCCTCGGGGATCTATATCCTCGAAGCCAGGTTCAACGGAGGAGTTCCTGTGTACAAGAAATTGGTCAAGCGCTAAACAATGTCGTTGAATTAAGGGGGTAGAAATGTGTTGCGGGCTAAAAGTAAGATTTCAGGTTAGTCTTGGTGTTGTCGCTGGTTTCCACCAGTTGAACATTATGAGATTGAAAGTTGGTTCTTTTGTATTCCGCTTGAAGCGCGAAAACACCCAAGAACCAATGTCGAAATATCTAATTTTACTCGCCGTAACCTTGACACATTACGTCACTGACTGCTGTAGCCTTGACGAAGGAGGTAGCCTTTGGCGCGGGTGATAGCCATAATGGCCGCACTGCTCTTAATTCAACGACATTGAAACGCTAACCCTAATCAATTTCTTTTTCATCTCGGTCATTTGGGACAAGTTGGTTGTGGCAGAATTTCCCGATGCGTGCATCCATTTCCGCACATTCTTCAAAAAGTTCACCCGCTCCCCAGTATTTTTTTCGTTGGCGTGATTTTCTTTTAAGGGTTGTCTAACAAAAATCACCAACCCTCGGAGGTTGATTCCCGTAAGAAAACACATAAGCTATGAAGTTGTCATTGGGTATGAGTGGAGATAAGGTTTACTATACCGACGGTCACGAGGTAACGGTGACCGCGGCCTCATTAAAAGTTCACAACAAAGAGTACAGGTTGCCCGGAATTACTAGGCACGGTCTCTCAACGCTAAAGCCTTCACGTGCGCCGGGCGTTTTTCTTTTTCTAATAGGAATGCTCATCGTGGCGATCGGTGCCTACCACCTAGCGCCGCCCGGTATCGTTGCACCCATGAGCATGTTGGGGTGGACCGTCACCATCAACGAGTGGGCTATCGCTGGCGGCGGCTTAGTTGCCTTGTCCGGTTTGCTGCTGGCAACACTCGTAAAAACCAAATATGCGGTGAGGATCGCAACGGCCGAAGGAGAGAACGATGTCGTAGTGTCCAAGCACCGCGAATATATTCGACAAATTATCGAAGGAATGAACAAGGCGTTCGTGTCGATGGGTGCGAGGATCTGAAGTTAAGGCAAACACGAATCGCAAACGTCCGACCTATCTGGGTCGGACTTTTTTTATGTGCTAGATGTCCACGTGGTACACATCGGTTTTATTTCTAACAATCCCGGCGACATGAAAGCCTCCCGATTGAGGGATGTCCTCTATCAGATCGAAACTGGCACAACTCCTCGGAAGGGCCTCAAAAATGAGCAAGAACCTAAACTTTTTCTTGTCCGGGATCATCGTCCATTGTGGAGCGTAAGAGATGTTTTCGGCGTGGACGAGCTTCGACCGTTCGCCAGAAGCGTTGTCGACTAAATAGGTTGTCCGCCACACTCGGATCAACATGTCCTTGTGCGTGTTCTCGAAATAACAATGAACATAAACATGCGATTCATGCAACACATCTACTTCCGTGCTGGTAGCGGTTTCAACGTGCTCATCCGGTCGAGTGGTGGCCATCCTAAGACTCATTAACGCCGCAATTTCGGGGAACATTTTAGTTGAAGCCCTTTTTTAGAAGTTTTTTTTGAAATTTTAGTCACCTTTCCGCGTTTACGAAGTTTAACTAGGATTAACGGCTCGCACATGATCAAAAACTACATTTCGATCGCCCTTCGGAACATTCGTCAAAATCCGCTCTACTCTTTCATCAACATCTTTAGTCTGGCCATCGGATTAGCAGCGTGCCTGGTCATTTTTCTTTTCATTTCCGATGAGAAGAGTTTCGATGCTTTCCATTCACAAAAAGACCGGATCTATCGATTGGACGAGGTGCAAAGTTTTCCAGGTACAAACACACAAAAGGTCGCGCTGACAATGCCCGGGATGGCCCCAGCCCTTAAAGCCGATTTTCCCGAGGTCGAATCAGTGACCCGTTTCATGAATCGGAGCAAGCTGCTTGTCGCCCGTGGTGAAAACAAGATCCTAATTCCAAACATGGCATACGTCGATACCTCTTTCCTGGCCATGTTCGATTTTCCACTCATCATCGGAGATCGCAAGACCGTGTTGAGAGAACCGTATGCGATGGTTGTAACGGAATCTATGGCGCTTCGATTCTTCCGCTCTAATGACGAGGCCATGGGAAGCATGCTTCGGTTTCGAGACAAAGAATATAAAATCACAGGGATCTTGCGCGATTTGCCCGAGCAGACACACATGAAATTTGATGCGTTGATCTCCACGGCAACACTGCTTGCTGAGAATAGCGATTTCAACGACCGATGGGGAAGTAACTACCTAAACACATACGTGTTACTCCAGCCTCAAACAAATATTCCTGCCCTGGAGTCCAAGTTCCCTGAGTTCATGATCCGGCACATGGGTGAAAAGGACATCAATGACTACTATAAACTCTATTTTCAAAAATTGGAAGACGTTCATTTGGGATCGATGGACGTCGAGCACGACTACAACAACTATCGAAAGTTCAACGGAGCTTACTTGGATCTCTTCTATATCGTCGGTGGCTTTATCCTGCTCATTGCTGCGGTCAATTTCATGAACTTGACGACCGCGCGCGCTTCGCATCGCTTCAAAGAAATTGGCGTTCGGAAGACAGTAGGGGCAAGACGCGCTCAACTCTTTAGTCAGTTTATTTTTGAGTCGGTAGTGTTGGCGAGTTTGGCACTCGTGCTGGCATTACTTCTAGATATTGGATTCCTCCCAATTTTGAATACGTTGGTGGGTCGACCTTTGTCGATCTTTGCATTCCTCTCTGAGCCCATGTTTGCCGGCGCGCTGGTGTTCGGGACAATCTTGCTTGGCGTACTGGCGGGTGTCTATCCAGCCGTTTACTTAACAACTTTTAAAATGACCCGGGCGCTTAAAGGGGGCAGGGGTGAAGGAAAGTCAATTTTTAGGAGCAGCCTAGTCGTAGTCCAATTTGGTCTCGCACTGGCCATGATCGTCAGTACACTCATAGTCGTGCAGCAGCTTTCATTTATGAAAAGTGCGGACATTGGCTTCGACAAGGACCAAATGCTGTTGGTAGATATGAACCGCGAGGCTAACGAAAAGTTTGACGTGGTGAAGCAAGAACTTCTCCGGAGTCCCTTTGTGCTGGGCGTTACAGCTAGTGGACAGCGCTTGGGAAACAACTTCCACCAGTCTGGATTTAAGGTAAAATACGACTCCATCCGCAACATCACACCATCGAATGTAAATGTGGAGATTGATTTCTTAAATGTATACGGGATTGATGTCGTGGAAGGGCGTGGTTTCTCAAAAGATGTACCCACAGATAAAAACATGGGTTTTGTGATCAACGAAGCTTTTGCAAAGGAGCTGGGGATCAAGGATGTAGTAGGCACGCGCGCCGGGCCGGGGTATTATCACAACGATTCTCTCGGAACTATCATCGGGGTGGTAAAAGATTTTAACTTTAATTCGTTGCATTTTAAAGTCAACACGCTCGCAATCGCCGTACATCCCGAGTGGGGCTACGACGAGATGTCGGTAAAACTAGATAAGGCACACATCCAGGAAGGAGTAGCGTTTGTCAAGAATACCTGGGAAAAGCATGTCACCGGCTATCCATTCGACTACTCCTTTCTTGATGAGCATTTCGAGTTACTTTATCGTTCCGATGAACAAATGGGTTTTGTCGTCACCATCATGGCGGGACTCGCCATTCTTATCTCATGTATGGGATTGTTTGGATTAGCAGCGATCACCACCGAAAAGAAAACCAAGGAGATCGGAATTCGTAAAGCGTTGGGAGCGACCGAACAGCAGATCACCGTCTTACTTTCACGAAATTTTGCTTGGCTGATCCTCGTCTCATTCGCGATCGTGAGCCCGATCACTTGGTGGATGTTATCTCGATGGCTTGAAAGCTTTGCCTTTAGAATTGAGATTAACCCGTTATTGTTTATCCTGGGCGGTGTCGTGTCACTGGGGATTGCCATGGCAACGATCAGTTACCATACGATTAGGTCCGCGCGTGCAAACCCGGTGAAGGCGCTCCGCTACGAATAAGCTATTGCAACTCCTTGAGCAGGTCGTCCAAATCCAGATGGTGGGTAAACATGTTGAGATTACCAGCTTGGTCCAAAGGCCAGAGTTCCTTGGGACGGTCCCAGTAGAGTTCAACTCCGTTTTGGTCGGGGTCGTTCAAATAGAGCGCTTCTGAGACACCGTGATCAGAGGCTCCCGTTAATGGGTAACTTGCATCGTTAAGTCGTTTCAACACGACTGCTAGGTCTCTCCTAGTCGGATAGACGATCGCAGTATGGTACAAACCGGCCGCTCGAACTGGCGCCGGTGGCATTCCTTTGCTATGCCAGGTATTAAGGCCTATATGATGATGGTATCCACCAGCCGAGAGGAATGCCGCCTGCGAACCGTACATCATCGTCACTTCAAACCCAAGCAAGTCGCGATAGAATGCAAGTGATTGATCGAGATCTGACACCTTTAGGTGAACGTGACCAATTCGTGTCGCAGCGGGAACCTTGTACCCATCCATGATGCAAACTATTTCAATTCAATTGACTTGAATTTAAAGCCACCGTCAACTGCACGCACTATGATCGTGTTGGTTCCGCGTTTTAAGGCCAGTTTACCAACCAACAGGCTTTGCCATTTTTCCCCCGTATTTGGAACACGTAGCTCGATGGCTTTCGATCCGTTCGCTGCAACGCTTACACTTCCTTTGCTGCCATCGCCACGGACCGTCAGCACGACATTCACCTGTGCGGATTTTTTGGAGGTGACTGTGTACTGTAGCCATTCGCCACTTTCAATCTTGTCGACGAAGTAGTCACCTTCGCTACCCTCGATGTCGACACCGTCATTGCGATAGCGGTGCCCGTGGTTGCCAGCACCACCTTGGCCCGAGACCCAATAATTCCCCGAGTCAAGATCGTAATACGCGTAGCGATTTCGCCCTAAGTCATAATCGACAGCCGGTATTGTAGTTCCCACTTGTAATGATTTGAAGGGCCTAGTTTCGTTGGTCTGAACTTGGCGAAACATGGCATCAATCACATCCTTGTGATAAATGCAGTTCTCTAGTTTTAAGTTTTCGGCAAACTGCATAAGCCCACGCGCAGCATCTGCGGGAGTTGGCCTGGGCCCGTTCCCTGCCCAATAATCCAAGACTTTTTGATAGTCAGGAGGGAGCTTGACCTGTAAAGGATTGTTGTATCCCAGCTTTTTTAGTGGCCACCATGCCCATCCGATATTGTTTCGTTCACAGAGCTGGATCGCGTCACGAAACCAGAGGTTCGAGTTCTCACCAGATTCGCCCAACCAAATAGGGATATTGTATTGTTCCCGAATGTTCAAGATGTCTTGTATGACAGCCTCCGTGTTGAAGCTCCAATATTTGTGGAAGCTTGCGACCACGTTGTTGTCCCACATCGGGAAGATCCCTTTATAATTATTGCCCCAGCAATTTCCTTCGACGATGATGATGTGGCGACTATCGACTGCGCGAATGGCGCGTGTAATGTCGATCATTAATTGACGCAGGGGTTCATTTTTGGTTTCAGCGCACCCATTCTTGTCGTCGGCTTTTTCGAAACCCCAATTGGGTTCGTTGATAATATCGTATGCTGCAATCCATGGTTCATCTTTGTAACGTTGAGCTAGTTTCGTCCACAAGGCAATCATCTTGCGCTTGTTTTCTTCGCTTTGCCAGAGCGATGGTACGCTAGGGTCGCGGTCCGCTATGTTTAAATCATTTCCTTGGCCACCAGGGGCTCCGTGCAAATCGAGGATCAAGTACAACTTGTTGGCCTTGCACCATGCGAGTAGACTGTCGGTGAGCGCGAACCCTTTCTCAAGCCAAGTGTCTTGCCCGGCAATAGGCTCATGCTCGACGGGAAGCGTATAAAGTTTGTAGTGCATGGCCAACCGAATGGAGTTGAATCCCCACTTTGCCATTGAGTCGACATCGATCTTGCGGGTGTGGTTTGCCAACCAGCGGTCATAGAAGACTTCGGTTTTCTGCGTGCCAATTAAGTCAGAAATGTTTTTCTTGATCACATGTTGTTGTTGCCCAATGTTTTGGATTTGAAGCATGTAGCCTTCTTGCAACATCCAGCCGCCTAAGCCCATCCCACGAAGAAGAACGTTGTTTCCTCTTTCATCTACGATTTTCTTGCCGTCGACTTTCAAAAAACCCTGGCCAAAAGCGGTTGGGGCGCTGAGCAACAAAGCAAGAAGCAATTTGGTGGTCACTTTCCTCATAATGACGAAGGTAGGGAGTCGGCTGTTAAAATCCAGAACTTCCTGGAACTAGGTTTCCAGTCACGAACTACAGTTTGAAGTCCAACCATTTTCGTACTAAATATTTAACTTTAGTGCAACCGCTTCACCATGAGGAATCACTCAATTCATCCATTTTTTGTTTTTCTGACTCTTGCCATAGCTTCATGCAGCCCTGAACAAAAACAACCACAGACCGACACGATCTTTCGATATCACGACGCGACAACCCGATGGTCAAGTCCCGAGAACCTCAATGGAATCCCCGGACAAGGAGGTCAAGAAAATGAGGGTGCAAAAGGACATGCATTCGATCCGATTCCGGCTGGTACGACTCGGACGCTTCTCGACGTAAAAGGAACCGGGGTAATCACACGAATGTGGATCACGGTTGCCGATCGTTCTGCAACCATGCTTCGTTCCTTGCGGCTCGAAATGTATTGGGACGGTGCGACAAAGCCCGCAGTTTCGGTACCCTTCGGGGATTTCTTTGGAGTCGGGTTGGGACGCACGACAGCATTTCAGAACGCGTTTTTTGCCAACGCGGAAGGGCGCGCCTTTCAGTCGTTTATACCAATGCCGTTTAAAACTGGGGCTCGCATTACGGTGACGAACGAATCCGCCAAAGATCTTTCCCACATCTTCTTCGATGTCAACTTCCAATTCGAGAAAAGTTGGGACGCGGACAATTTATACTTCCACTCTTACTGGAGTCGCGACACGGCGACCACGCTTACACGAGACTTTGAGTTGTTACCGATCGTTGAGGGACGGGGTCGTTATCTCGGCGTCAACGTCGGGGTGAACTCCAATCCGGCGTATGGAAAGTCGTGGTGGGGTGAGGGAGAGGTGAAAATTTGGCTCGACCAGGACGAGCAATTCCCGTCGTTGAACGGTACGGGAACAGAAGACTACATCGGAACGGGTTGGGGGCAAGGTGCCTTCATTAATACCTATGCGGGTTGCACCGTTGCCGACGAGGCGCGCAATCAATGGTCATTCTATCGGCTCCACGTCCCAGATCCTGTGTATTTCCACGAGCGTTGCAAAGTTGTGATTCAACAGATCGGTGGCAACATGAAGTCTGAGGTGGTCGCCATGCAAAAAGCTGGGGCAAAACTGATTCCGGTCACGGTCGATAACGGAGGCATCCTTCACCGGATTTATCACGCAGGATCTTCCAAGTCGCTTGAAAGCCCCGATCTACCCGATGGTTGGGTCAACTTCTATCGGGTCGACGACGTGAGCGCAACAAGTTATTTCTATCTTGACAAGCCGGAAAGCAACCTCC
>JBGAGB010000009.1:0-156672 GCA_044226945.1 Cyclobacteriaceae bacterium
CGCGGATCTTGTGATCTTCCACCAATTTGTCGGCAAAGGAATTACCACCATACCAGTTGGAATCCCAACCACGGATGATACCTAAGCGAAGTCCGACAGGATTAATCTTTTGTCCCATAGTCTATTACTCTGCAGCCGACGTTTCGGCTTTTTTAGTTTCTTTCTTGTTCTCTTTTCCTTCCGGTGCGCGATCCACAACAATGGTCACATGGTTCGATCTCTTGCGAACGCGGTGTGCACGACCTTGGGGGGCCGGACGCAGGCGTTTCAAGATGGTACCGCCATCTACAAACACTTCCTTCACGTATAAACCCGCTTTCTCCAAGTCTACATCAGGGTTTTTCGCTTGCCAGTTAGCGATAGCCGACTGCAACAGCTTCTCTACCTTGGCAGCTGGGTGCTTGGCTTCGAACTGGAGGATTGCCAAAGCTTTCAATGCATCCACACCACGGATCAAGTCTACCACCAAACGCATCTTGCGAGGAGAGGTGGGAACATCCTTGAGGTACGCGACGCCAGGGCCAATCTTCGCAGCTTCCTTCGCCGCTTGGATCTTGGCTTCCTTCAACTTCGACCTTTTTATTTTCTTTTCTGCCGTTTCCATAATACCGGAATCTATAGGGTACTAATTATTTAGCTGGCTCGTTCTTGTTGTTGCCAGAGTGACCTTTGAAGGTGCGGGTCGGAGCAAATTCGCCCAACTTGTGACCTACCATGTTCTCGGTCACATATACCGGGATGAACTTGTTGCCGTTGTGCACAGCGAAGGTGTAACCGATCAAGTCCGGAGTAATGGTCGAACGGCGTGACCAGGTCTTGATCACAGACTTCTTACCAGATTGCTCCTGTACGGTAACTTTTTTTGCCAGACGAGCGTCCAGGTATGGACCTTTTTTAACTGACCTTCCCATTGTTATTTCTTCCTCCTAGCTATGATTAAACCATCAGAATATTTCTTCGGGTGACGGGTCTTCTTGCCTTTCGCAAGCAAACCTTTCCGTGATCTCGGGTGACCACCCGATGCACGACCTTCACCACCACCCATCGGGTGATCGACAGGGTTCATCGCAACAGCCCTTGTACGGGGGCGGATACCTCTCCAGCGGCTGCGACCAGCCTTACCCACGCTTTCGTTCATGTGGTCGGCGTTCGAAACAGCCCCGATCGTTGCCAAGCAACGAACCAATACGTTGCGCATTTCGCCAGAAGGCATCTTCAACGTTGCGTACTCACCTTCGCGAGCTACCAGCTGCACAAAAGAGCCAGCGCTACGAGCAATGGCAGCACCTTTTCCAGGCTTGATCTCCACGTTGTGTACAATAGTACCAACAGGGATCTTCGACAAGGGAAGCGCGTTACCTACTTCAGGAGCGATGTCAGGACCAGAAACAACTTTCTGACCTACTTTCAACCCCTGAGGCGCAAGGATATAAGCCTTCGCACCATCGGCATAAAACAACTTCGCCACACGTGCAGTACGTGAAGGATCGTACTCGATCGACTTCACTTCGGCAGGCACACCGAACTTGTCACGCCTGAAATCGATCAAGCGAAGTTTTTGCTTGTGACCACCACCGATGTAGCGCATGGTCATGCGGCCCTGGCTGTTGCGACCACCTGTTTTCTTCAGGGTCACCACCAGCGATTTCTCAGGACGTGATTCGGTAATGTCTTCGAAACCAGGAGCCAACCTGTGGCGGGTGCCTGGTGTTACCGGTTTTAATTTCTTCAGCGCCATATCAGCTCAGAATAAGAGGTCTTCAGTTATTAAACATTACCATAGAAATCGATCACATCGCCCTCTTTCAGGGTAACGATCGCTTTCTTATAATTCGGTTTGCGACCAGAAAGGACGCCCGCTTTCGTGTAACGCACTTTTTGCTTACCCATCACGCTGATGGTGTTCACGCGCGTCACCTTCACATTGTATGTCTTCTCAACTTCCGAACGGATTTGAGTCTTGTCGGCATCTACGTCCACGATGAATCCGTACTTACCCTTCTCGTTCAGAGAGGATACTTTTTCAGTCACCAACGGTCTTTTCAGGATACTCATCGGTCTTAGTCTTTAAGAAGGTTATCGATTTTGCTAATAGAACCCTCGGCCAAGATCAACTGATCGGCGTTCACCACGTCGTACGTGTTGAGTTGCGATGCAGCGATGATCTTTGTGTTGGGGATGTTGCGGCCTGCGAGTGCCACGTTGCGGTTAGGTTCCGCGAGTACCAGGAGGGTCTTTTTCTCGTTCAGGGCCAGCGACTTGAGCAATGACAAATATTGCTTGGTCTTGGGTGATTCGAAGTTGAAGTCTTCAACGACGGCGATCGACTGATCTTTAGCTTTATAGCTAAGGGCAGAACGACGCGCGAGGTCCTTCACTTTCTTATTCAGCTTGAAGGAGTAGTCGCGGGGGGCAGGACCAAAAATACGTCCACCACCTTTGAACTGGGGGTTCTTGATGTTACCCGCACGAGCTCCACCTGTACCCTTTTGTTTCTTGATCTTTTTAGAAGAACCGGAGATCTCGTTACGCTGCTTGCTCTTGTGCGTACCTTGGCGTTGGTTCGCAAGGATGCTTTTCACATCCAACCAGATCGCGTGATCGTTCGGCTCAATGCCAAACACTTCTTGGGAGAGGCTTACGCTCCTTCCGGTTTTCTCGCCGCTTTGTTTTACAACTGCAAAGTCCATCACTTTACTTTTGAAGGATTATCGTAGAATTCTTGGCGCCAGGAACGGAGCCACTAATCAAAATCAAGTTTTGCTCGGGAAGGATCTTCACCACTTTCAAGTTGGTGACCTTCACACGGTCGCCACCCATTCGGCCCGCCAAACGCTTACCGCGAATAACACGAGCCGCAAACGAGGCGTTACCCATTGAACCAGGCGCACGCAGACGGTTGTGCTGACCGTGGGTTTGACCACCCACACCCTGGAAACCATGGCGCTTCACCACACCTTGGAAACCTTTACCCTTCGAAGTCGCTACCGCATCGAGGAAGTCACCTTCTGCGAACACGTCGGTCAAGCGGATCTCTTTGCCGAGCTCCACAATCCCTTCGAACTCCTTACGGAAATCGCGGAATTCAACCACCGCCCTCTTTGGGGTCGTCGCGGCCTTCTTGAAGTGCCCGAGCATCGGCTTCGTGGTGTTCTTTTCTTTCTTCTCGCCAAAAGCGAGCTGAACAGCCTTGTACCCGTCAGTCTCTACGTTCTTCACTTGAGTGACGACACACGGGCCAGCCTCTATGACGGTGACTGCAACGTTCTGCCCGTCTGCGGCAAATACGCTGGTCATCCCTACTTTACGTCCAATTAATCCAGGCATGGTTGAACCAATTTTGCTTGTTTTTAAGTCGTTTTGCGGGTTTTCTCACGCAAAAAGGACTGCAAAGATAGGAACTAAAGCTTAGTTACCAAGTGCAGGTTTCAAAAAATACCAGGATTTAACTGGCAATCGAGGTGAAAGCGCGTACCGGTTGATTTTCAGGCATTTGCAAACTACACCACGCGATTCCAACTTGGATTCCATTTCTTTGCTCCCGCATGAAACGCAGTCCCACCTTCCTCACTTGGGTCGTCCTCGGCACTCTCCTCGTCGGGCTGTTCGTGCTCCGACTTTTCCTAGGAAGCGTGACCGTCCACTCCAGCGACGTCGTCGGAGCCCTCCTCGGTCACGCCTCCGCCGGTGGAGAACTCGTGCTTCGGTTCAGGCTTCCGGTAGCGGTCACGTGCGTCCTCGCGGGCGCAGGCCTCGCCATCGCAGGCCTACTGATGCAGACCCTTTTTAGAAATGCACTCGCCGGACCCGACGTGCTGGGTCTCACTTCCGGCTCGAGCCTTGCCGTCGCCATGCTCATTTTAACCGCAGGGAGCGCCTCGTGGGGACTCACCAACCCTTGGGCCGTTGCCATCGCTTCCAGCCTCGGAGCCGCAGGCGTCTTCATCCTTATAATAGCTATCTCGCAAGTGGTCGACGACAACACGTCGCTTCTGATCATCGGACTGATGGTCGCAGCCACTGCTAGCTCGGTGGTGGGCGTCCTCCAATACCTGAGCCAAGCCGACGACCTCCAAGCCTTCGTCATTTGGGGACTTGGGACGGTGGGGAATACCGGCTGGAATGAAATCCTGGTGATGACCATTGTGATCGGCGCCGCAGCCATGATCGCGCTATCTCAAATGAAGCCGTTGAATTCCCTGCTGCTCGGAGAGAACTATGCCACCACACTCGGAATAAACGTGCGCCGCACGCGCCTCCTGTTGTTAGCAGCTACCAGTATCACGATCGGCGCGGTCACCGCGTTCTGTGGCCCTATCGCTTTCGTGGGGCTGGCCGTGCCACACCTCGTCCGCCTTCTGGCTCCAACTTCGAGCCACCGCACATTGTTGCCAGCTGTTATGTTAGGCGGTCCCATCGTGCTGCTATTCTGCGACATCGTGACCCAACTGCCCGGGAGCACACGGGTGCTTCCGCTGAATGCCGTGACCTCGCTGGTGGGTGCACCCGTCGTGATCTGGCTCGTGATCCGCAACCGAAAAGTAAACCTCTAACGATGACCGGAGTTCAAGACATCTATCAACTCAAAGAGGTAACGGTGGGTTATGGCACCACGCCATTATTTTCAAACTTAAACCTGGGACTGACACCGGGGGAGTTGGTCTGCTTCATGGGGCCAAACGGCTGTGGAAAATCAACTCTCATCCGAACCATGGCAGGACTTCAACTTCCGTTGGCGGGATCGCTTCCAACAAAAAATGAGCGGCACGTAGCTGTGGTCTTGACCGACCGAGTGTACTCCAAGCACATGACTGTTCGTGAACTGGTCACGTACGGTCGGTATCCCTACCTCCGTTGGAATTTGGCTTTGTCGGATCACGACCGGGCTTTGATTCAAATGAGTATTTCACTTGTGCGGATTGAACATCTTCTTGATCACACCCTTGATGAATTGAGTGATGGTCAAGCGCAGATGGTGATGATCGCCCGCGCGTTGGCCCAAGACACGCCAGTTCTGTTACTCGACGAGCCGACAGCACATCTCGACTTGAACAACAGGCTGGAGATCATGAACCTGTTGCGTCGACTTGCGAGGGAACAAAACAAGGCGATACTGCTTGCGACACACGAACTTGATCTTGCGTTGCAAACGGCAGATTTGGTGTGGTTGGCGAACGGCTCGACGATACAAAAAGGAATTCCCGAAGACCTGGTATTAAATGGCGCGTTCGATCAAGTCTTTCAACTAAAAGGATACGATCTCAAAACTGGCAAAGTGCAACACGAAGTCCACAGGAAAGAAACTGTACGCTTAGTCGGTGCCGACTTCGTATACCTGTGGACAAAGAATGCGTTGGAACGCAATGGCTTTTCGGTCGGTAATGAAGGTGCCATTGAAGTTCGAATTGGCGTGAGCACTTGGACCCTCGCCAATCGCGAGTTCAACTCCCTTGAGGCACTTATTGAGGAGTTGTTGGCTGATCGTGGATAGTTGTTAGTTGATTGTTGTTGGTTGGCCGTCATTAGATCGATGTGTGAGAGCTCTTGTTAAAGGCTGGTAACGCGATTGGAATGCCTTGGTCTAAAATAAAGAAGGGTGAGTCCGCCCCTTTCGCAAACCCACCCTAAATTCCAAATTCCGAATTCTAAATTCTAAATTCTAAATCTTCTTAACTCCCAACCCTGGTTCATCCGAGCATGTCATCACTCCGTCCTTCAAAATAAAGCCGCCTGTAACGATATCCTTCCCAAGGTCGAGACTTCCATCGAGGTCGATGTATTTGGTATTCGCGCAGGCGAAAGATGCATGCAGTGCCGCCGTAATGCTGACAATACTTTCGTCGTTGCAACCCCAGAACAAATCGATTCCTTCCTGATAGCCGATGTCAGCAATTTTGAGCGCGTTCGCGATACCGCCGCATTTCATCAACTTGATATTGAAGATGCCAGCGGCCCGAGGTGGCTTGATCAATTCGAGCGCGTCTTTGGGCGACAGCAACGATTCGTCGGCCGCAACGATCTTTCGAACGTGATCCGGAAGTTTCTTTAAATCCGCAACAGCCTTGGCGGGAAGCGGTTGTTCGATCAACTCTACATCGAGGTGCTTTGTCTTCTCGTAGAACTCGACGGTTTGTGCAGTGGTGTAGCCCTGGTTGGCGTCAATTCGGATCACGAATTTCTTTCCAAACTTCTCGCGCAATTTCACGACGCGTTCGATGTCTTCGGCAAGGTCCTTACCAAGTTTCACCTTCAATACTTTGAAACCACGCTCGCCATATTCCTGCGCTTCCTTCAAAGTCTCTTCTACGTTTTTAATACCGATCGTATTCGACGTTGGAAGCGACTTCACTTTTTGCCCGAGGTACTTCACCAGCGGCACCCCAAGGAACTTTGTGAACGCATCGTGCAACGCAATGTCGATAGCTGCACAAACAGCGGGATTCTTCGGGTAGTGCTTTTGCAACGTTTCGAAGATGAGCTGATTGATCTCGGTGATGTCGCGCCCCACAAGGTATTGCAAGTTCTTTTCTTGCAACACTTCCATGGTGGAGTCAAGGTATTCACCCGTGACGTACTCGCTGGGACTACCGGCACCCAGACCGGTTACACCGTTGTCGAGCGTAATCTCTACAAAGGCATTCAATACTTCATCAACAGTTTTAAAGGCAATCGTGTATGGTTTTGTGTTGACGAGGTCTGCCTGCCAGGTCTTAACCGATTTGATTTTCATGAGGGTAAGGAAATTGAAAGCGTGAAACTATTTCTTCGACTTCTCGATCATCTGTTTGAAGATCGGTACAAGCGCATCGACACCGTCCTCGAGCGGGAGGATTGTGGGGATACCTAGCTCGCGCGTGTACTCGGCTGCGGTTTCTCTCGCCTCCTTCTCGGTCATCTTGCTGGTGTTGATGGTGACGGCAACCGTGGGGGCGCCGTAAATTTTAATCAACGCGATCTCATCCTTTGGGTGTGGGATGTTCGCAGGATAGAAATCGAGCTCCTTGTATTTCTTCCGTGGTGGATTGTGTTGCAGGACTGCTGCATCGGCGGCTGCCGAAACGATCCATTCGGCTCCGGCGGGACCACTCGGGTTGCGAAGCGACGATTGCCCTTCGATGAAAATGATGTCTGGTTTCTCGTTCTCCCAGCAACTCACGACGGCGTGTTCCATCTCGCCCGAGATGAAGTCGTTGAGGGTAGAGTCGAAGATGAATCCATACTTGGACCCTTGCATCCAGCCTGTCTGACCCGTGTAAATCATCTCAGCCTTGAATCCGGCTTTGCGCATCGCCTCTGTGAGGAAACGGGTTGTCGTTCTTTTCCCTAGCGCACAATCGGTTCCCAATACTGCAATCTTGGGACACTTCACGTTCACGATGTCTCCCGACCAGAAATGGAGGTCTTTGAATTTCTTCGGCTTTCGCACGTCGATAATTTCAAGTCCCTTTTGTTTTGCAAGGTCGGCAAGTTCAGCGTGATCCGACACATAGTCGTGCAAACCGTTGACAAGGCTATATCCATTCTCGAGAGCTTCCTTGAGCATCACACGCATGGTATCCGGAATGACGCCGCCCTTCGTGGCCACGCCGATGATACAGTATTTAGCTGTCTCCGAAGATTGCTTTTTGAAATCTGCCAATGTCGCGTACACAGGAATGTTCCTTTTGCGCCCGTCGAGGACCTCACCGGCGTCTTTTCCTGGAAACTTTGGGTCTATTACACCGACGATGTTGAAACGATCAGTACCCCTGATCAGACCATGGGCTGTCTTGCCGCTGTTGGAGTCGAGATACCCAGCGGTAATCACGATAGCGTTACTCTTTTGCATTACATTTTAAGGGTAAGTCTCTGGTTCATTCCAGAGGAAGCGAAAAATGCGAGAATTGGCGGGCTTTTGCAAGAAATCTCTTTCGGCGGAGGGTCAGCCCCTTAAAAAAGGATCGCGTACCTTTGTAGCTTAACTGGTATTTATGAAAACTCTGCTATCCCTCCTGTTGGCGGCGATCGCCACCACAGCCTTCAGTCAATCGATTGTGGGCAAATGGCAACTTTCGGAAACGAAGACGTGTTTCCAAGCCGAGATGAAAGAAAGCGAAACCGAAAAGGAACTGGCGGCTTCCATGGGAAGTACGTCGGCGGTCGGTGTGGCGCGTGTGATGGAACTCGGAGAAAAAGGACAAGGCGAAAAAGGAGTCTTCTCCACAGGCAAGAAAAAGGCAACATCAAAAGAGGCCTTCCGATTCCAAGTGTCAGGCAACGAACTTCAGATTCTGGATAAAAAGTCGGGCTTGGTCACGCGTCGCTGGATCATCGACGAGTTGACCGACACCTCACTCAAAATTCACGACGCCGTGCGCGACTGCGAGACCGAAGCTTACATCAAAGTGCAATGAGTGAACCTGTCGCGATATCGACTAAAAGAGACATTCGAAAGCTGAAGCTCGAAGAGTTAAAGGCATTTTTCGTCGAACAGGGCGAAAAACCATTTCGCGCGCAGCAAGTTTACGAGTGGCTTTGGCAGAAATCAGCGAAAGACTTCGACCAAATGACCAACGTGTCGTTGGCAATCCGTGAAAAGTTGAAAGAACATTTCACGATCAACCATGTGCGTGTCGACCACATGCAGCGCAGTTCCGATGGTACAATCAAAAATGCAGTGACACTCCACGATGGATTGGTGGTCGAAAGCGTGCTGATCCCAACCGAGAAGCGGATCACGGCCTGCGTATCGTCGCAAGTAGGATGCAGCCTCGCGTGTGCGTTCTGCGCGACAGCTCGACTGAAGCGGCAACGCAACTTAAGCCCCGACGAAATCTACGATCAAGTCGTGGCCATTCAAGAACAATGCGAGACTTACTTTGGACGACCTCTGACCAACATCGTGTTTATGGGCATGGGCGAACCGCTCCTGAACTACGCGAACGTCGTCGCCGCCATCGAGAAGATCACGTCGCCGAAAGGTTTAAACATGGCTTCGAAAAGAATCACCGTGTCGACTGTCGGTGTGGCAAAGATGATTCGAAAGATGGCTGACGACGAGGTGAAGTTCAACCTCGCCGTGTCCCTGCACTCCGCAATCAATAAAACTCGCTCTTCGATCATGCCGATCAACGACACCAACTCGTTGGAAGAATTGGGCGACGCACTCCGGTACTGGTATCAAAAGCGGAAAAAGAAAGTCACTTATGAATACGTCGTTTGGGAGGGCGTAAACGACAAACCCGAAGACGCTCAAGCGCTGTTAAAGTTCTGCAAGATCGTTCCAAGCAAAGTCAACTTGATCGAGTACAATCAAATTGACGACGGGCAGTTTCGTCAAGCAGGCGATGCAGTGCTCCAGATGTACCAGCACCTCCTCGAAAGCAATGGGATCACCACGCGGATTCGCAAAAGCCGCGGTAAAGACATCGACGCCGCTTGCGGTCAATTGGCAAACAAGGGTCTCTGACAAATCCCTCGTCCCAATCGCATGCCTCGAAGCCTCCTCCTACTCGCATTCACCTGCTGCTTCGGACCAGCTTTCGGTCAGTTTACCAACCGCACAGATTACGACGTCAAAGTTGCTCCCAATAATAAGTTCGAAAAGCTGTGTGCTCGAACAAAGAATAATCTCGCAGCGCTTCCGTTCGACGTCCGATTCACATCCACGACCAAAGGCGACAGTGCGTTCTTGGTATTCAACGATGCTACCGTCTTTTGGAACTTCTTTCAGTCTAAAAAGGATGGATTCGCCATCGACCTGGTAAGCATCGATCAATTCGCCAAGTGTGATAACGTCAACCGACTTTCGTCCTCTTATGTCCACAAAGGGTTCATGCTTCCACCCGTGTATCGCGACGACATCAAGAAGAACATGCAAGTTCAATCGAAGAACTTTGTGAAGGTATTCGCAGGCTTAGTGCCAAAATCGCTCGGTGCAGACAAGGTGGAGGCAAACTACATGTTCATTCAAGATCAAGTTCAATGTTCTTACACGACCATCATCAATGTCGATGAACATGGGTGGGGACTATTGCCGATGGGACTGTATTACGATACGCTTGATCGTGAAAAAGCGGGCGATCGATATAAAGAACTTTCAAAAACACTGAGGTTCACCATCCCATTCAATAAGAACACTTCTGTTTATAAAAAGGAGGACATACAACCGTTGTACGACTCACTGCGCTTGACCGACTATGAAATCACTTCGATTCATATTCGGTCTTTCACATCCGTCGAAGGGACGCTTACTCGAAATCTTGAACTGCAACAGGAAAGAGCGCAAAGCATCGTGGCGGCGATGCAAGCTTTTCAGCCGGAGACGATTCAATCCGAAATCACGACCAACGAAAACTGGGTTGAATTTATAGAGACCATCGAAGGCACTCCTTACCAATACCTAAAAGACCTTTCGAAAGAAGAAATCAAGGAGGCACTTCGAGACCCTAAGACTGCAAATGCATTGGAGCCCGTTTTGGCAAAACAGCGGAAGGCCATGATCGAATTAAAACTCGAGAAGCGCGTCACTTATTTGAAGTCGACCGGTCCCGAGTTGAAAAAATACTTCGACGACCAAATTGCTGCGCGAAACATTGACGAGGCGATGTACTTGCAAGAAATCATCTTCCACAAGATTGGACGGCAAGAACTACCGACGTCATTTCTGTCTGAACTAAATGTTCCCGAAACGATTCCGGGTTGGGGTGGATTATTGAACAACAATATTGCCTTTCGGTACGAGCACGGGACGAATAACACACTGGAGGCTTTGCAGGCGTTCAATCAATTGGATGCGATCTTGGGTCGCAACCCGAAAATTCGATACAATATTTGCGCGCTTGAATTGAAAGCATTGGTGGAAAGTCGTTCGCTTCGAAATATTCCATCGGTTCAGAAAAAAATTGAAGCGCTCCGTTCGTTGGGCATTCCAAAGGTGCTCTTAACACGAATGCTGATAAACTTCAGCGTCGTTCGGGCCGAGGCAGCATATTGGGACCGGAAACCCGGCGAGCGCGACGCAGCACTCAAGTTCCTTCGCGACACGTACCAACGTGTGCCGCTTGCAGACGAAGCCCTCGTGAGCCTTGCGAAATTCCTGTCGCGGCACAGTCGCTACGATTGGGCTGAGAAAGTGCTGGAGCCCCGCATCAAGGCGCTAGACGCCTCGGAAGAACTCCTTTTCTTTTACGCGTCCCTCACGATCGGTTTCCAGAAAACCACTTCAAACGAGGAGTACCGCCTTTTTTTGTTGAACCTCGTGAACAGCAACGCCCCGCGATTTTGTAAACTGTTCGCCCCAATTTCGCAGGGCGGAGTTTCATTTCAGCTGCTGTCGGACCCATTTCTAAAAAAAACGTATTGCGAAAGTTGCAATGCGAAACCCTAGAGCTGCGTTCAATGGTGTGGATCCAGTGGGTAGTTTTGCGAGTTTGGTAAGGGATTCGAAAAAATGAACACCTTATGTTTCACCTACAGAAAACTATGGCTCGTCTTTTCCACGCTTCCATTCTGATCCTCGCATTTGCGTCAACTTCTTTCGCGCAAAGTATTTACCTGTCCGGCTCCACGCGCGATTCCACGACCTTCGATTTACTTCCCTACGTCAGCATTTACAACCATCGCAACGAACCCGTGGCCGCTTCCAACGAAAACGGATATTTCAGCCTACGCATCGAACCCGGCGACACAATCGTGTTTACACGGCTCGGATACAAACCGGTAAAAATCGCGCCCGAAGCAACTTCCTGGGACATGAACGTGATGTTGCCAGAAACCGTGCGCGTGCTCGACCAAGTGGTGGTGTACGATCGATTTATCATCCATGGCCATGAACAGATTCAAAAGGCAATCAAGGAAAATAATGATGTGGCCAACAGTCCGTTGAAAAATCAGACCCAAGCGCCCGGCGCTACGAATCTTATCCCGACTTTCGGTCCCGGCATGGTGTTCAACGGCGTGCTATCGAAGCTGCTCGGTACCGATCGTGAACAAAGAAAGGTAAGTGCCAACAAAGCCGAGTTGATCCGCACGCAGGTATACTATGAAGTCATGCAGTCGAATCAAGTCAGAGAATACATGTCGAACCTGTTCAAGTTGGATGAAGCTACCTATTTCACGAAGCTGGAGCGATTCAAAATCGATTATCCGACGGCAGTATATCTCAAGTCGCGAGAAGAGATCATCCGGCTGATGGTGGAATCTTTCGCAAGATCCTGACAGAAATCAATTCCCGGATATGGCTTCTGCTTCCTAACTTTCGTGAATGGAGCAGCATTTCAAATCATCTGATGTCGTACGCGACTTTGTGATCGGCATGAGCGACGGACTCACCGTTCCGTTCGCATTGGCCGCCGGCCTTAGCGGGGCAGTCGATTCTACCTCGATCGTGATTACCGCGGGCTTGGCCGAAATCGCGGCTGGCTCCATTGCCATGGGATTGGGCGGGTTTCTCGCGGGACAAACCGAGATCGAGCACTATAACACCGAAGAAAAACGCGAGTACGACGAAATCGAAAACCTCCACGAAGTCGAGATCAAGGAAACGAAAGAGATCTTCGCCGAATACGGGATTTCGGAGCAGCATCAGGAGCTGATTGCACGCGAAATGGCGAAGAATCCCAAGAAGTGGGTCGACTTCATGATGCGCTTCGAACTGGGGCTGGAACGCCCCGACAAGAACCGGGCACGGCAGAGCGCGTTTGTCATTGGCCTAAGTTATATCGTGGGTGGCTTGGTCCCGCTGAGTGCCTATTTCTTCACTTCCACCGCTTCGGAAGGTCTTATTTACTCATCCATCATCACCCTGCTTTGTCTGGTGCTGTTCGGGTTGGTGAAAAGCAAGTTGACGGGACAGCCGTTGTTCAAGGGCACGTTACGCGTCACGCTGGTGGGCGCACTGGCCGCCGGCGCCGCTTTCTTGATTGCGAAAGCCATCGCCTAAACTTGATTTTTACGGATTTGACGTTCTGTTCTGTAAAAAAATAAATCCTTTTTGTATGAATGAACGTTCATATACCTACCTTGGTATATGCCTAAGTCAACAAATCAGAAGGAGCGGATCGTCGAAACGGCGATGAAACTATTTGCTACAAGGGGTTATGCGTCAACGCCCATCAGCCTCATCGCCAAAAAAGCATGCGTGTCGCAAGGTCTCATGTACAACTTCTACGCAAGCAAAGAGGCATTGCTCTCCGACATGATGGCACGCGGATTTGAAGACATCCGCACCTCCATGGCGATGTACGCCAATACTAATCTGACTCCACACGAAGCGATCACGCAACATGTCCGCTCCACCGTGGCCATCATCCGTCGCAAACAGGAATTCTGGCGGCTCCTGCACGCCGTCCGCCTCCAAGGTGACGTGGTGAAATCCATGCAGAAACCTTTCACCGAAGTCGTGGCGCAAGTCACCACCACCTTCACCAAAGTGTTCCGGAAGATCGGCTATCGCAAGCCGGAACTTGAGGCGATCCTGTTCCTCGCTCAAATAGATGGCCTTGTCATCTTGTTCCTGCAGGACAACTCCATCCCACTTGAAAAACTTGCCCAGCAAATCATCGATCGTTACCAATCATGAAAACTGCCCCTCATTGGATTAATCGAGAATTATTTCCCTTCGAATCGAAGTGGATGACGGTGGAAGGTTCATCCATCCACTACGTTGACGAGGGACCTGCTGATGCACCTGTGCTGATGTTTGTTCACGGAACACCCGAGTGGTCCTTCGGGTATCGCGATTTGATCTTGCTCCTTCGAAACGAATATCGTTGTGTTGCAATCGACCACCTCGGGTTTGGACTCTCCGATAAACCAAGTAATGGCAATTACCGCGTCGAAGCGCACGCCAACAGACTTGCATCTTTTATCGGTCAACTCGGGTTGCAGCAGGTCACACTTGTGGCGAACGATTTCGGTGGAGGCTTTGCACTGGATTACGCACTTAATCACACTGCCAATATTCGTTCAATCGTATTATTCAATACGTGGATGCGATCGTTGCGCGACGATCCCCACTACGCCAAGCCGGCTCGCGTCGTCACCACGTGGTTCGGAAAGTTCTTGTACCTGTATTTAAATGCTCCCGTGAACATGATCATGCCGGCAGCCTTTGGTGATCGGAAAAAGTTGACGACGGAGGTCCATCGCCATTACAAGATGGCGGTTCCAGACAGGGCCTCACGCGTCGCTTTGTTTGAGATTGCACGCGAGTTGATGAACGCGTCGCCATGGTGGCAATCGCGTTGGGAAAAACTTGACGCGCTGGCTTCCATTCCCACCTTGATCTTTTGGGGTATGAAAGACAAGTTCATTCCTCCTGCTGAACTTGAACGATGGAAACAGCGTTGGCCCTCCGCTAAGGTGACCACGTTTCCTGACGCCGGACACTTTGTGCAAGAAGAAAAAGCCCAAGAAATGGGCGACGGGATCCGCGCACTGGTTCCCGGCCTGACGTCTTAGAATTCCATTTGATTCGTTCCTTGGGCTGGATTTGAAGTAGGCCGTGACGTTTTAAGATTAAATTTGCCTTTTAAATCGAGGAAAGGCATGATCGATAATCTACGTGAGGCGCTCCAGCAATCACCCGACAACATCCCGTTGAGGCTTCTCTTAGCTGAGAATCTACTCCATGCACAACAATTCGCAGATGCGGAGGTGGAATTCCGAACCGTGTTGGAGAAAGATGCATCAAACACGAAGGCCAAGAAAGGACTGATCAAGAGCGCGTTCGAACAGGGCAAATACCCGATGACGATCGTGGTGTGCGAAGAGTTGGCAGAGCGCGAGCGCGATATCGAAACAATGGTGATCCACGCGAAAAGTTTAGTTCGAAATCAGGAGCAAACCAAGGCGGTGGAAATCTACAAGAACATCCTCGCGCTCAATCCTGCATTCAAAGATGACGAGCTCGATTCTTTACGCAAAGGGAGTTTCACTGCCGCCGCCGAAGAGCAACTGGCTGACATAGAAGCCGGGTTTCAAGAAGTGGAGCGGCCGAAAGTGAACTTCGATGATGTCGGTGGGATGCAGAAAGTAAAGGAGGAGATTAACATCAAGATCATCCAGCCATTGCAATACCCGGACCTCTACAAGGCATACGGGAAAAAGATTGGCGGTGGAATTTTACTATATGGGCCTCCCGGCTGCGGAAAGACGCACATCGCGAGGGCAACCGCCGGGCAAATCAAGGCGAGCTTCATCTCGATTGGTATCCATGATGTGCTCGACATGTGGATTGGCAGCAGCGAACGAAAACTGCACGAGATTTTCGAGCTCGCCCGTCGGCAAACACCATGCGTGATCTTTTTCGACGAAATCGACGCGTTGGGTGCAAGCCGTGCGGACTTGCGATCGAGCGATTCGAAGAAACTCATCAACCAGTTCTTAAGTGAACTCGACGGCGTCCAGGCCTCCAACGATGGTGTGTTGGTGTTAGGCGCCACCAACGCACCTTGGCACCTTGACAACGCCTTCAGACGACCAGGCCGCTTCGATCGAATCATATTCGTGCAACCTCCCGATGCAGAAAGTCGCGAGAGTATCCTTCGCATCATGTTGAGGAATAAACCTGTCAAAGACATCGACTATGCAGCGCTGGCAAAAGCGACCCAGGAATTCTCGGGCGCGGATTTGAATGCGCTCGTCGATACCGCGATTGAATCGAAACTCAGGGAATCATTCAAAGACGGTGTGCCTCAACCGATGAACACCAAAGATTTGTTGAATGCCGCACGCGATTTGAAACCTTCCACTAAAGAATGGTTTAATGCTGCGCGCAACTACGCATTGTATGCAAATGAGTCGGGCCTGTACGACGACATTCTTACCTATCTAAAAATCAAGAAGTAGACTTAAAGAACGATATCGGGATGACCAACACTTTCATTCAGCGCGCCACTCTACTTATACAACACAAGCGCTATCAAGACGCTGAACATGAGCTTCGGCAAGCACTCGCGGTGGACCCGAACGAGCCTTACGCACTAGCGCTCATGGGTCTGTGCCGAATGGAAGCAGGGGCTTCCGAAGAAGCACTGACATTCCTAAAGCAATCCATCGGTCAACAACCCGACAATCCATATTTCCTGTTTTTGATTGGATTGGTATACATCGGGATGGACAAATACCAAGAAGCCGAAAAGTTCATTGGCAGTGCCATTGGCTACGACCCCAACCAAGCGGAATACTATGGCGCGATGGCTACGATCAAACTCCACCAAAAGACCTGGGAAGAAGGCTTGACGTACGCGAATCGCGGATTGCAAGTTGATCCCGAAAACCTCACTTGCTTAAATGCCCGCGCAACGGCTTTGCTAAAGCTTAACCGTAAGGACGAAAGTTTCGATACCATCAAAGAAGCACTCCAAAATGATCCGCACAATTCGAATACACATGCGAATTATGGCTGGGGAATGCTCGAACGTGGAGATCATGAAAAGGCATTGGAGTCGTTCCGTGAAGCTCTCAAACTTGATCCCGAAAACAGTTACGCGAAAGCAGGCTTGGTAGAAGCCCTGAAAGCGCGGTATTGGTTTTACCGGATGTGGTTGAAATACGTGTTCTGGATTTCAAACCTGAGCGCGAAGTATCAATGGTTCTTCATCATCGGTATCTATGTGGGCGTTCGAATCTTGAACTACCTAGCCGACACCAACCCCGCGATTGAACCTGTCGCGCGGCCAATCGTCTATTTGTACGCAGCCTTCGCACTGTCTACTTGGGTGGTGGAGCCACTGTCAAACTTGTTCCTCCGACTCAATGTGTATGGTCGCTTTGCTTTGTCGCGTGAAGATATTCGAGCCTCTACCTTTACTGGGCTTGGATTAATCGTGCTGCTTGGTGGCGTAATCGCTTTACTATTGACGGGCGCTGAGTTCTTCGGACTCGTGGCGATCCTCGGATTTGGAATGATGGTGCTTTTGGGAAGCATGTTCAAACCTCGCGATCCGAACAAACGCAAGATCGCCATCGCATTGGCCGTTGGTCTTTGCTTGTGCGGTGCCGCCAGCTTAACGATGATGTTGTTCGGCAGCGACGGGCTAATGGCTTGGCAGATATTTCTCTTTGGAGGTATCGCCTACCAGTGGATACTCAATGCACTGACGGTGAGGTGAGCTACTTTTTGCTCGCGTTGAAGAGTTTCTCTTTCTCCTCTTTGGTGAGCGCGTCGTAGCCCTTATCGGAGATTTTATCGAGAATGGCGTCGATCTCTTCTTGGGTGGCCTTGTTGAAACTCTGCTTGGCGGTCGACGTCCGGGCCTTTTCAGTCTTTCGGTAAGTCACCTTCACTTTGGGCGATGGGCGGAACAAGCCCGAGAACCAATTGAGCGTCGTGGTCACCCACCGGCCCCAATCGACTCCCACTTGAAGTTGTTTGATATAAATAAAGCCGATCAATGCGCCGCCAAGATGGGCAATGTCGCCACCCGCATTTCCTTGAACTGTGCCAATAAACGATAGCAACACGTAAGCGAGCGCAATCCACTTGATGCGGACGGGGCCCAAGAAAAGCATGAAGAATGTGTAGTCCGGCAGCAACGTCGCAGCTGCTACAATCACGGCGTTCACGGCGGCCGACGCCCCGATCAACCCGGCGCCGCGCCCAATGTAAAATGGAATTAAGTTGTGCGTAAGCAGGAAAGCAAGACCACCGGCAATGATCCCAAGCACATACACCGCGATAAACTTATCGTTGCCCAGGTATTCGATCAACAGTCGCGCAAACCAATACAGGGCGATCATGTTGAATGCGATGTGCAACGGATTGATGCTGTGGACGAATGCGTATGTGAACAATGTCCAAGCCTTGGTGGCGAATTCACCGAACTGAGGAGGAATCGCCACCCAGTCAATCGTCACATCATAGACCGAACCCGGTCCACCGCCGCCCGAGAACACGTACAGAATCGCGGTAAGCACAAACACGATCACGTTGATGATGATCAACTGAACATGCCCGTTGTTGTGCCGGTCGAACGCTCCCCTTATTTCGTCAAATATTCCCATTTCAGTCGGTGCAACTTCATTTCACGAAGTACCTGCCCGTCAAAACTTAAGAACTTTCAATAATATATAGCCGATAAGCGCACCGCCCAAGTGAGCAAAGTGTGCCACTTGGCCGCTGGTATCGAGCATGTAGGTAATGCCACCCATGATGAAGACCATGTACTTGGCTTTTACCCGTACTGGCGGAATCAGCAATTGGAACTCGCGGTCAGGCATGAGAACCCCGAACGCCGCCAAACACCCATACAAAGCCCCTGAGGCGCCGACCATGTAGCCGAGGCCTCCTGGGTTCAAGAACTGTTCCGCCGCGAGATAGATCAACGCTGCCCCGATACCCGTAGCGACGTAGTAAAGCAAAAAGCGCTGGGGTCCCCATATCATCTCCAGAGTCGAACCTGTCATCGCGAGGGTCAACATGTTGAATAGCAAATGGGTGAGGCTCCCATGGGCGAACATGTATGTGAAAAGCTGGTAAGGACGGAATAAACTGGTGCTTGGCTTATACAGTGCCAGGTAGCCTGCCAGATTCATGTTCCTAAATATGGCATCAACGAGATAGACACCGACGCAGATAAAAATCAGGTTGCGGACAGCAGGAGTGAGGTTGAGCATGGAGGACGACCCGGATTACTTGAAATAGCTTTCCATCTTAGACGTATCAAAAGTAAAAAATGTTGGCTTGCCGTCAGGAGAAAAGTTCGGATTCGGACAAGCAAACAAACCTGACACGATGGCATCTATCTCCTCACGGGTGAGTTTTTGACCCGAGGGAATGGCTGCACGTTTCGCCAACGACCGCGCCAAGTTCTCACGTAGCGGCACGTTCAGCTCGGATTGGTTTACTTTAAACTGTTCTAGGAACCCCTCGAAAATCGATTTCTCCTCGCCGTACACGCCCGTCGGCACGCCGGAAACGAGAAGGGTATTCTTTCCGAAGACCTCGAATTGAAAGCCGAGTGCTCGAATTTCCTTTTCCACTTCCAACACCAACGCAAAATCTGCCGGACTCAGGTGGATCGTTTGTGGGAAGAGACACTGTTGACTCGCACTGGGGTCGGATCGGAGGTGGTGGAGGTATTTCTCGAACAGCACTCTTTCGTGGGCGGCTTGCTGATCGATGATTAAAAGTCCGTTCGACACCACCTTGATGATGTACTTCTGTTGGAACTGGAAAGAGATTTTCTCGTCGGGTGCTGCCGGTCTCTCGCTGAAATTACTTTCGAAGCGGATCGTCTTCGATCCTTCGTGTGGTTGAAGCAGCGAAGTTTGACTGGGTGCGTCGGGCACAAACATTTTCTCCCAGTTATCCAAGTTTGACCGTTGGAGCGACGTGAACTGTTCGTCGAAGTATTGTTCTTTCCCGAAGGTCGCTTGACTCAGTTTGTTCACCACGTTTACGTCTGCGTTGAAATCGATCGCCGGCGCCAGGTTGTGGGCTCCTAGCGCTTGTCGCACGGCGGAAGCAACGACCGCATATACGCTGCGCTCGTCGTCGAACTTGATCTCGGTTTTTGTCGGGTGAACATTGACATCGATGTGTTTCGGGTCGATGTCGATCATCAACACAAAGAACGGGAAGCTCCCCTCGGGGATGAGGCCCTCAAAAGCGGTGGTGATCGCGTGGTTGAGGTAGTTGCTCTTAATAAACCTGTTGTTCACATAAATGAACTGTTCTCCGCGTGTCTTCTTTGCCGATTCTGGACGCCCGATGTAGCCTGAGATCTTAACTTGATCTGTCTCTTCTTGTACGGGCGCCAGTTGTTGCTGGTAGTTGCGTCCGAAGATGTTGACGATCCTCTGACTTAATTTTCCGATCGGGAGATCAAAAATCACTTCGTCGCCTTGCACTAACATCAGGGCGACGTGGGGGTTGGCAAGAGCGATGCGTTGAAACTCATCGATGATGTGTCGCATCTCCACCGGGTTTGACTTCAAAAAATTCCGGCGTGCGGGAATATTGAAGAACAAGTTCTTGACGCTAATGCTCGTGCCCTTGTCGGTCGCCACTGGTTCTTGCTTTTTGACGTCGGAACCCTCCACTACGAGCCATGTGCCGAGGTCGGAGGTGCCAACTCGTGTTTTCATCTCGAACTGCGACACCGCCGCAATCGACGCAAGGGCCTCGCCTCGAAAGCCCATGGTTCGAAGACGGAAGAGGTCGTCTGCCGATCGAATCTTGGAAGTTGCATGACGCTCCAAGCTCATTCTTGCATCGGTCTCACTCATCCCCGACCCATTGTCGATCACTTGCACGAGGGTCTTGCCTGCCTCTTTAATAATGAGTTGCACTTGTGTGGCACCGGCGTCGATGGCGTTCTCCATCAATTCCTTAACGACCGAAGCCGGCCGCTGAACCACTTCGCCCGCGGCGATTTGATTAGCGATGGAATCGGGAAGCAATTGAATAATGTCCGGCATGTTGACTCGGTGTTGACGATTGATGAGAATGAGTAGTTACTCTTTGGGCTTACGAAAGAACCGAAAATAGACCCAAACCGGAATAACCAAGAACAGACCGTACACTGCCAACTTTCCCCAAGTCAAAAATCCAATGAGGAACACCGCGATGGCCAACATGATAAACAGACGGACGAGTGCGACGTCGAGCTCCGATTGAGGCTTTGCCCGCTTGCGCGCCTGTTGAAACGCGCCTGACATCCGTGCGCGATAGTCGTAAGGATTTTCCTCGACCGTCTTCTCGCCTTTCTCTTTGGCAATCTCTTGGCGAATGCGCTCGATGCGGGCGTCGTGCTCTTCTTTCTTCGGGTCGAAATACCTCGGCTTGTATTCGAAGCGGTGGTACTTGGGCGACTTAGTAAATATGCTCGGGATTTTCATGACTCAGATCGATTAGGAACATCACCTGGATTAAGTAAAAATTAACTAACGGCAGTAGCTCATCTTCATCGTAAAACCCAAAATCGTCGCTAGATTGCAACATTTGCCCCATTTGGGAATCGGGCTTGTAAAATTGACCTTATTCAACTGCAAATACAAAATCCAAAACCTCGGATGGTGAAAAAAGTTTCGGCAAAATTCGCATTCATCGCACTTGGGGCATTGTTGTTTTTCCACCCTGCGAATGCCCAAAACCGCCGCGACGCTTGGATTGACAGCGTTTTTCAGACACTCAACACCGAAGAAAAGCTTGGCCAACTGATCATGATTCGCGTTCCATCGAACAGCGAAGAAGATCAGGAAAACTTGTTCGATAAAATTCGGTCCTATCATATCGGCGGTGCCATAATAATGAAAGGTGGTCCGGTTAGTCACGCCCACCTCGTGAACCGGGCACAGAAAAATTCCCGCGTGCCCATGTTCTTCGGCGTCGAGGCAACGATGGGCGTCGGTCAAGCCATCGATAGCGTTCCCACCTTCCCAGCACCACTTGTACTGAGTGCGCTGCGAAACGATAGCCTCATCTACACCGTGAGTCAGCGCATTTCTGAACAAATGAAGATGCTCGGGTTTCAAATCAACTTCACACCCCAAGCAAATTATGCCTACCGAAATGACACGTACCCCGCAACCCTCATGCACTATAGCGACAACCAAGAACGTGTGCAGAGGAAGTCGCTGCTGTTCGTAAACGGGTTGCAAGACCGCGGGATCATCGTTTGCGTTCAGCATGCCACGATGCACGTCGACGCACCCGGGACCGTGAAACTTGTGTACGAGGGAAAGCCAGACGAATCGCTCTTTGCACCCTACCAATTCCTGATCGACCATGGATTGAAAGCGATCCACACCACCAACCTCCCTTACTTCTACCTTGACAACGGGCAGGCGCTTCCGAACAACCTTTCTCGCGTATTCATCAGCGAACAAATCAAGCGCGGGTTGGGCTTCCAAGGCCTCACATTCACAGACATCAAGGACCTCCAACAACTCGTCGAAAAACCGCGCGGCGGTGAAACAGAGGCGCTCGCGTTTCAACTCGGCAACGACATCTTAATTGATCCCCAGAATGTGTCGGCAACTATCAAAAAATTGAAACGAGACCTCAAGAAGAACCTACCGCTTCAACACCAGCTCGATGCAACGGTTCGAAAAATCCTTGCTGCTAAGTATGACGCTGGCCTTGCCGACTGGGAACCTTTGGATACCGAAAACTTAGTCGCTCGGTTGACGTCGCCATCGACCAAGGTCCTGCAACAAGAGATTTTGCGCAGCGCGATCACACTCGTCTCAAATGAAGAGAATACACTTCCCATCCAACAACTGGAAAATAAGCGATTCGCAGTTGTCACTATTGGGAAAGAGGGTAAGAACGAGTTCGTTCACATGCTCGCGAAGTACAAGGCGTTCGACCAGTTTGTAATTCGTTCAGCAGCCGACACCGCACAGCTCGACCTGCGTGCAATGGAAGGATACGACTATGTGGTGCTTGGCGTGTTCCCCTACGCCACCTCGTTCTTGCCAACCATCCAACCGTTCCTCAACCGGCTGCACCCTCGCGAGAAAATCGTGTGCTTGTTTGGCGATCCACTACAACTCAACGCATTCACGAATGTGACCACAGCAGTAACTTCTTATGTCGACCAACCTACATCTGAGCGCACGTTGGCCCAGATGATCTTTGGCGGTATGACGTTCGAAGGCGAGCTACCCGTCAACATCAACGCACAATGGCAAACAGGTCGGGGGATGGTAACACAACCTATGGAACGCTTCTCGTATGTCGCTCCCGAAGATGCGGGCATGGATGGAAAGACCCTCGAGCAAATTGCGTCGATTGCGCGTGAGGCTATCGACTCCGGCGCAACACCAGGGTGTCATGTGTTTGTGGCGCACAAAGGCAAGGTGGTCTTTGATCGTTCTTTTGGTTGGTACACGTACGACAACCAATTGGCGGTGACGGACGAAACGATTTACGATCTAGCGTCCATCACCAAAGTGGCAGCTACACTTCAAGCAGTCATGTTCCTTCAGGAAAAAGGGATGATCGATGTATACAAAAAGGCTTCACAGTATTTACCCGAGTTGAGGAAGACCAACAAGAAGGATATTACAATCAAGGACATGTTGACTCACCAATCCGGATTGTTGCCGTTCATCCCCATGTGGCCTAACACGGTCAAGGACAAACAGTTTTTACCCAACTACTACGGAAGTGCCCAAAGCGAAGTGTACCCTTTGCAAGTAGCTCCGCAGCTATTTGTCAATCCCTCCGTCCGCGATTCTGCCTGGCAGTGGGTGTTGAATTCGCGCATGATCGAGCGACAAGGACGCACGCCATATCCGTACCGTTATAGCGACATGGGTTCGATGGTGTTCCACCACATTGTCGAATCGATGATCAACCAACCGATGAACGAGTTCTTACAAGATCACTTCTACGAACCGCTAGGCGCGGAAACGCTTGGTTATCTGCCGTTGGAAAGATTTCCAGCTACGCGAATCGCTCCCACCGAAGTAGACACAATCTTCCGCAAGCAACTCATACACGGCACTGTTCACGACGAACGGGCAGCCATGCTTGGAGGCGTCGCCGGACATGCGGGTCTTTTCGGAAATGCGAACGACCTCGCCAAAATCGGTCAAATGCTTTTGAATGGCGGAACTTATGGAGGGGTGCGCTTTTTCAAACGTGAAACCGTTGACCTCTTCACATCTAAGCAATATGAAAATAGCAGGAGAGGTCTCGGTTGGGATAAACCGATGCCAGGCGATTTCAACAGTCCTACGAGTGAATTTGCTTCAGCCCGCACATTTGGCCACACAGGATTTACGGGAACCTGCATTTGGGTCGACCCAGAGTTTGATTTGGTGTACGTATTCCTGTCCAATCGAGTGTGGCCCGACCGCAACAACAAGTTATTGAACGCCAACATCCGCCCCCGGATACAAGAAGTGATTTACCGGTCGCTTTTCAATTATTGCCAGTTTGTCGATAGTTCCCGAAACTAATCGGGATCGATCGTGGTTTTAACGCTAACCATCACCAAGAGATGAAAGTAGGTATTGTTTGTTATCCCACGTTCGGCGGTAGTGGCGTCGTCGCCACAGAGTTAGGAAAAGCCCTAGCAAAGGAAGGACATAAAGTTCATTTTATCACTTATAGCCAACCGAGTCGGCTGGACTTTCTAAACGAAAATCTTTTTTACCACGAAGTCGACATTCGCACCTATCCCCTTTTTGAATATCCGCCCTATGAACTGGCCTTGGCGAGTAAAATGGTGAGCGTGGTTAAAAATGAAGGGCTCGATTTGCTACACGTTCACTATGCCATTCCTCACGCCTCGGCGGCATACATGGCGAAGCAGATTTTGAAGACACATGGAATTTATATCCCCGTCATAACGACACTCCACGGTACGGATATCACGTTGGTGGGACGCGACGCATCGTATTTGCCTGTTGTTACCTTCTCTATCAACGAATCTGATGGAGTCACGGCCGTATCGGAGGACCTACGCAAAGAGACTTACGAGCACTTTAAGATCACGAACGACATCCGCGTGATCCCTAACTTCATAGATCTCGAGAAATTTAAGAAGCAGAAAAAAGATCATTTCAAGAAAGCCATCTGCCCGAAAGGGGAGTCATTGGTAGTCCACACGTCAAACTTTAGAAAAGTCAAAAGGATCGACGATGTGATCAAGGTTTTCTACAACATCCACAAAGAGATCCCTGCCAAGCTGTTGATGATTGGCGATGGTCCCGAGCGCAGCGACGCCGAAAATGAATGTCGCGAGCTTGGCATCCACGATGATGTGCGCTTCCTTGGAAAACTCGAGGCTGTTGAGGAAGTGCTGTCGGTGGCCGATCTCTTCCTAATGCCCTCCGAGAAGGAGAGTTTCGGATTGGCAGCACTTGAAGCCATGGCCTGCGAGGTTCCTGTGATTTCGACGAATACTGGCGGTCTTCCAGAACTGAATGTGCAGGGAGTGACAGGTTTCATGAGCAACCTTGGCGATGTGGAGGACATGACCCGTAAGTCACTCTTCATCCTTGACAAAAATAACTTACCTCGGTTCAAGGAGAGTGCCCTGAAGAGAGCGCAAGAGTTTGACATTTCGCGTGTGCTACCCGTGTACGAAAACTATTACCTCGAAGTATTAGACAAAGTCAAAAGCCGAACAAGAGTTTCCGCCAGCTAGGGGCGTTTTGAAAACTGAAGACAACAAAATATTCAACTCAGCCTCGTTCATTTGACCGTGGAAGCTAAAAATCCGAAGAGCTTTTGCCAAGCAGGCCGCATTCTTCTAGGTGGCTCCGGTCTAGGAAGAACGTTTGCCAGATTAAACCCGCTCAAATACACACAACCTGCAACCAATCCCTCTTCGACAACTCCGCGCGGTTCAATTTCAATAAGTCGGCTCGTAAGCTTCGACTCCAAAATGAGTCTCGCTACCTCCTGATTCTCCGCTGATTCCTCAGTCCTTAAACCCAGAATGCGTACTCGGGTTTTGAGACCCAAGTCGCGCCAATTCCATCGAACCACCTCGAT
The DNA here is from genome assembly GCA_044226945.1 of Cyclobacteriaceae bacterium. Classification (GTDB taxonomy): domain Bacteria; phylum Bacteroidota; class Bacteroidia; order Cytophagales; family Cyclobacteriaceae; genus ELB16-189. The sequence goes on from JBGAGB010000009.1 coordinate 25,442, forward strand.
CGTTTGGTAATCAATGATCCCAATAACCCTGAACAAAATCATAGTCTAAAAGTTAATAGTTGAATTATTTTTTGCCTCACGAGTTTTAGTTTGTTCCTCATGAATCATCTTCTTCAAATCCATGACTGTCCAGAAAATTCGTTTTAGGAGAAGAATGCTCCTGAAAAAACCAAGAAGACTGATAGCAATCGTGCTTAACCGTAGCGTGAAATCCGCCTCGCTCAATGAAGAGAAAATCATCAGTGACATTAGTGAAATAAATAGTGCTGAAAATAGCTGCACAGCCTGAGACTTTGGGTCTAACCCATTCATTTGCTTTTGCCAAAAGCGCGCATCTCGCGACAAAGCAATGTCAGCTTGCCTAATCCTCTCACGAGAAATCGCGTCCCTGTTCAATTCTGAACCAAATACGCGGTCAACAATGCGCAATTCATTTTCTTTAGCGAGGTAACTGAGTCTATCAAGACCAAACGGAGACACCGTGAGCAATCCAACCATCACTGGTGCAATAAACGACAGCGTCGCAATCAGGAGTTGCGTATAAATCTCCAATGGGCTCATCTTGTGCTTCTTTAAACTACATCACAAAACTACACTCAGGCCCTACCTGAACCCAAACTTCCACTATCCAGAAAACCTGACAACTTTTAGCGCCTACCTTCAGCAGAATCTGCCCGAACCCATCCAATCTTTTTTGAACTTCAACAGCGCAATCGATGTTTATTACCGTCGAGCAGCGCAGTTTCAGTGTTGAGTCTATTTTTTGTTCACAACATTTGATTTGTTGCCCCCCGCCGCTACTTTTAGACGGGCACGACCACGAAGCAGAAAGCAATATGATTGGGAACCGATTCCTTAAATTTTCCCCGCCACCACAAGGCGATCAAAGCGACTTCGAGAAACTCCTCAAAGTGTTCATGCAACTCTTGCTGATCACTTCCGGGAATGCTTCCGAGGCCCTGCAATGGCTTACTGAGGTCGACCGTCAATACAACCTGACCAATCCAAACTACGGCATCGGAGACTTTATCGATGACCTAAAGAAGAATGGGTACCTCACCGAAGATCCCGCCAATGGTGAATTGAAGGTGAACGCCAAAAGCGAACAACACTTGCGACAATCTGCCCTCGAGGAAATCTTCGGTAAACTAAAAAAATCGAAACCAGGCGACCATAAGACGCCGCACAATGGCCGGGGTGACGAACCCACCACCGACCGTCGTGACTATGAATTTGGGGACACGCTCGAACAGATCTCAATGACGGATTCCCTGCGAAATGCACAAATCAATCACGGAGTGGACGAATTCAATATGACCGAAGAAGATCTCGAGGTCGTGGAGAATGAATTCAAGTCGCAAACCTCTACCGTGCTGATGATCGACATCTCGCACTCCATGATCCTGTACGGCGAAGACCGAATCACGCCAGCAAAAAAAGTGGCCATGGCCCTGGCGGAATTGATCACAAAAAAATACGCCAAGGACACACTCGATATCCTAGTCTTTGGCGACGATGCCTGGCAAATCGAAATTAAAGACCTGCCCTACCTTCAAGTTGGCCCCTACCACACCAACACCGTGGCTGGCCTCGAACTCGCGATGGATATCCTCCGCCGAAGGAAAAACTCGAACAAACAGATCTTCATGATCACCGATGGAAAACCTACGTGCATCAAAGAAGGCATCAAATATTACAAGAACAGCTTCGGACTCGATCAAAAGATCCTTAGCAAGACCCTCACGCTGGCAACACAATTGCGAAAAATAAAAATACCGGTCACTACCTTCATGATCGCCTCAGATCCATACCTGAAAGCGTTCGTGCGAGAGTTTACCAAAGCCAACAATGGCAACGCCTACTATAGCAACCTACAGGGGCTCGGCAACTTGGTATTCGAAGACTTTAAAAAGAATAGAAGAAAGAATTTCTAAGATGAAAGGACTGACACACATTAAGACACTTGGTGAACTCAAGGCATCTGGTTATCAAACGAAAACAATCAAGGATGAACTTCGCAACAACTTGATTGCAAAACTTCGGAAGAAAGAAAATGTATTCGAGGGAATTTGGGGATATGAAGAAACGGTGATTCCCGACTTGGAGCGGGCCATTCTCGCAGGGCACGACGTCAATTTGCTCGGTCTTCGAGGCCAAGCCAAAACCCGGCTTGCGCGTCTCATGGTCAATCTTCTCGACGAACATATCCCCGTGATCGAGGGCTCCGAACTAAACGATGATCCCCTCAATCCGATCTCGCGCTTTGGTCGCGACCAGATCCTAGAAAAAGGAGACCTCACTCCCATCGCTTGGCTTCCCCGCGAAGAACGATATACCGAAAAACTCGCAACACCAGATGTGTCCATCGCCGACCTTATTGGCGACGTCGACCCGATCAAAGCGGCTGCACTCAAACTGCCGTACTCAGACGAACGCGTCATCCATTTCGGGCTAATTGCCCGTTCTCACCGGTGCATCTTCGTAATCAACGAACTTCCGGACCTACAAGCTAGAATCCAGGTCGCATTATTCAACATCTTACAGGAAGGCGACATTCAAATCCGCGGGTTCAAGATCAGGCTGCCCTTGGAAGTTCAATTTGTGTTCACGGCGAACCCGGAAGACTATACCAACCGCGGAAGCATCGTAACGCCTTTGAAGGACCGGATCGACAGTCAAATCATCACGCACTACCCGAAATCAATCGAGATTGGTAAAAAGATCACCGTGCAAGAAGCGCGTTTGAAAGATGAACAACGCAAAGCAATTAGTGTAAACGAACTTGCCAAAGACTTGGTCGAGCAAGTTGCATTCGAGGCACGCAAAAGCGAGTATGTCGACGCAAAAAGTGGTGTGTCTGCCCGCTTGACAATTTCCGCATTGGAAAACCTGGTCGCCGCAGCTGAACGTCGGAGCATCATCAATCAAGAGAAATCAACCGCGGTCCGTGTGGGCGATTTCATCGGCGTCGTACCCGCCATCACAGGCAAAGTTGAACTCGTCTATGAAGGCGAACAAGAAGGCCCCGGAATTGTAGCTCAAAACCTGATTGGAAAAGCCATCCGAACCCAATTCGTGAGCTACTTCCCCGATCCCGACAAATTCAGGAAACAAAAAGATAAAAGTCCATACCGGAAAATCACCCAATGGTTTAATGAGGGAAACTCAATCGACCTGCTAAATGACATGCCGAACGCGGACTACGAACGCGCATTAAAGTCAGTACCTGGGCTGGTCGACTTAGTGAACGAATTCCACAAAGGCCAAGACTTGCCGCTTAAGTTGTTCTTGATGGAGTTTGCCCTTCACGGACTGGCCGAGTACAGCCTCCTGAGCAAGCACCCTCTTACCGCCGGATTGCAATTCAAGGACTTGTTGAGTTCAATGTTTACGATGCCAGGACCCGGTAAAGGAGAATCGGACGATGACTCAGAGGATTTCGACGACGAAGACTTTGGCAACAAAAAGCGCTAGCTAGCTAACAGTGCTCACCCCCACCCGAACGCTCGAACAACTCGTCCGGCCCGGCGAAGGGTTGCACCTAGAATTTAAGCGCCGGGCTTCGTCGCCCGATCAAATCGTTCGCGAAATGATCGCGTTTGCCAATACTGCCGGCGGTGTCGTGTTGGTCGGTGTGAATGATGATGGAGAACTTTCGGGCGTCAAGTATCCCGATGAGGAAATGCTCTTGATTCGTCAAGCGCTAAAGAAGCACTGCCGCCCGTTTCTTTATTTTAACGAAACCGTTATTCCCCTTTCTGCGAAAAAGTTTGTCCTTCAACTCGAAGTTCCGTTAAGCCGCCGCCGTCCCCACGTGTTTATGGTTACCCGGCGACAATCCGAGGTGTATATCCGCATCCGAGATATGAGCGTGAAAGCGAGCCGAGAGATGACAGAAATCGTGAAACGAAGCAAGCAGCCCGAAAACATCGAGTTCACCTACGGGGACCATGAATCATCTTTGATGAAGTTCCTCGAAAAGAAAGAGACGATCACGTTGCCCGAATTCCAGGTGCTGAGCGGGCTCAATCAAAAAGAAGCTGCCGAGAAGCTGGTCACACTTGTCCTGGCCCATGTACTTCGCATCACACCTACCGAAAAAGGTGACCTTTACTCCAGGTTCAACTAAGTGTGAAAAAACTTTGAAGACGTTTGAATGTCGATTGCAGTTTTCACCTTTTTTCCTACATTTATTCCAATCTATTGATGTTGCGAAGGTTGATTCCATACACGTATTGCCAGCAATCGTTGTAAGGAATTTGTCTTCGCAATTTTTTTGCCCCGTTCTAACAACCGTGTGTTGATGGTAAAAGCTAAGAAAGACAAGGAGCGGAAGATCTTCGTGCTAGACACTTCCGTCATCATCTACGAGCACAACAGTATTCTCAACTTCGACGAACACGACATCGGAATCCCAATCACGGTTCTCGAAGAGCTCGACAACTTCAAAAAAGGCAACGACACAAAAAACTTTGAAGCCCGGGAATTTATCCGGTTGATTGACAAGTTGGCCAAAGAGCAGATGCTCCACCAATGGAACCCAATCAACGGGAAAGGAAAGGGGCGCTTCAAGGTGGTCATGGATACAGCCGGAAACGGGTCTGTCGACGCCAGCAAAGTGTTCGGAGAAGATAAAGCCGATCACCGAATCCTTAACTCCGCCCTCCTTCTCCAGAAAGAAGAAAAAGGAAGGAAAGTCATCCTCGTTTCAAAAGATGTCAACCTCCGTTTGAAAGCAAAGGCCCTCGGCCTACAGGCGGAAGATTACACCACCGGAAAAATCCAGAACATCAGCTCGCTGTACACCGGCAGCGAAGTGGTCGAAGATGCCGATCCGGCCATGATCAATTTGTTATACGACAAGGGTTATGCACCCCCGGACGACGTATTGAAAGGCCAAAAGCCGCTGAAGAATCACTACTACATTGTAAAAAGTGGTAAGAAGTCGGTGCTGGCATTTTACAATTCAGCAAATGGCATGGTGGAGCAGGTCGAGAAGCGAACCGCCTACGGGATCAAGCCACGCAATGCCGAACAAGCCTTCGCGATTCATGCCGTTCTGAAACCTGAGATCAAACTTGTGTCGATGCAAGGTGTTGCAGGAACAGGGAAAACACTCATTGCGCTCGCCGCAGCCCTCGAACAAAAACGCGACTTCAAGCAAATTTATCTTGCGCGCCCCATCGTTCCCCTTAGCAACAAAGACATTGGCTATCTACCGGGCGACATCAAGTCGAAATTGAATCCATACATGGAACCACTGTGGGATAATTTGAAGTTTATTCAAAACCAGTACAGTGAATCCGATAAGGAGTACTCGAAGATTACCGAAATGGTGCAAAACGAGAAACTCGTGATCACACCGCTGGCTTATATCCGCGGACGAAGCCTATCGAATATTTGCTTCATCGTGGATGAGGCACAAAACCTGACGCCACACGAAGTAAAGACCATCATCACACGGGCGGGTGAGAACACGAAGATCATTTTCACCGGCGACATTTACCAGATCGATACGCCATACCTCGACGCGCAGAGTAACGGGCTTTCCTATTTGATCGACCGCCTGAAAGATCACGAACTCTATGCACACGTCACCCTCGAAAAAGGTGAAAGATCGGAATTGGCGAACCTCGCAAACGAACTTCTGTGATCCCCTTCTAGGTTACCCAAACTGCGGTACGGTAAGACCTCGACTCCGCCGGGGGCGAAATCTTACTTACCATGCAATATTTTCCAACATTTTCATGGAAATGGGTATCCCCTGTCGGAATTGACGCAAATATCAAACACTTCGGCTCAACGAGCCTTGTAAGGTTTCTATTCGAATTGACGCGTCTTCACAATTCCTTCATAAACACACGCAAACCTTAGTCACTCAAAAAAATACCTATTTCCTAGCCTGGGTTACAGAAACGTTATTTGCTGCATCAAACCTTAAAAATGCGGGCTCGGTATGTGGTTTAAGATTGGGTTTCGATTCTTGGCAGATAACAAGAAGTTCGAGGTGGTGCGGGAGAAGGGTATCATGCTTGGGTCGCGGTGGCGCAACAATCGCCGCGTTTACCTCTACATGGTGAAAGACTTTTTTGTAGAAGTGATGTACCTGCAAGATGACATTGACCAAGATCCCGAACGGATCAGCACGTTTTCGAGTCTCGACAACTTGAACGCCTACCTAGAGAGAGATATACGAACTGCCCTTTAAAAAAAAGAGGATGCCCGTAAGACATCCTCTTCTTCGTTTTAGAAAAACATTACTTATTTCTTTCCGAGTGCTTTCGCCATCGTTTCGCCAATCAATGCCGGCGATTCTACCACTTGGATGCCGCACTCTTTCATGATCTTCATTTTTGCCGCGGCGGTGTCTTCTGCACCACCGATAATGGCTCCGGCATGGCCCATGCGTCGGCCAGGAGGTGCGGTTTGACCTGCTATGAATCCAACCACTGGCTTTTTATTTCCATTTTCTTTGATCCAGCGCGCTGCTACTGGTTCGTAGTTTCCTCCGATCTCACCGATCATCACAATGGCATCGGTCTCGGGATCATTCATCAAAAGTTCGACTGCGTCTTTTGTCGGTGTACCGATGATCGGGTCGCCACCAATTCCAATCGCAGTTGAAACGCCTAAACCTGCCTTCACGATTTGATCGGCAGCTTCGTATGTAAGAGTCCCAGACTTCGAAACAATTCCAATGCGTCCCTTTTTGAATACAAAACCTGGCATAATGCCAACCTTTGCCTCACCGGGGGTGATCACACCTGGGCAGTTGGGGCCCACTAACGTCACTTTCTTCTCCTTTACAAACTTCTTGGCGGTCATCATGTCTTTCACAGGAATCCCTTCTGTGATCGTAATGATCACTTTGATGCCAGCATCGGCGGCTTCCATGATAGAATCGGCTGCAAACGCCGGGGGCACAAAAATGATCGACACATCGGCTCCGGTTTTGGCCACAGCCTCGCTGACAGTGTTAAAAACAGGGCGCCCCAGGTGTACTTGACCTCCTTTTCCGGGAGTTACCCCGCCCACCACATTGGTACCGTACTCAATCATTTGGCCCGCATGGAACGTTCCTTCCGAACCGGTGAATCCTTGGACGATAACTCGCGAGTCTTTGTTGACTAGTACACTCATGGTTAAAAGAGGTTAGCACACAAAAATAGGAGAATAATACTGTTGGCCAAAAGTGCTTGATGGCAACAAAAAAGCCCCGGGATCACCAGGGCTTTTCTTTCTATTCGTTCAGCGACAACTTAGTGCTTCACTTCTTTAAGTCCATTGCGAAGGAGGAACTCTTCGTAGGCTTCTTTGTATGAAGGCACATCGGGCGCCAATTTGATCGCTTGTTCGTAAGCGTTGATGGCATCAATGTAAAGCTTGTGCTCTTCGAAGAAACTCGCCAAGATGAACTTGTTCAGGGCCGTTTCGTCGCCCGCTTGTGCATTGAAATCAACGAGGTCCTTCTTCACTTTCTCTGCTTGTGCCACGCCCATCTTTTTGATCAAAAACGATTCAGGCGCTTTCAATGAAGGATCCGTCTTGCTCTTGACATCAACCAAGATCGCCGACTCATTTGCAAACTCAGAAGAGGACAAGTTCACAGTCGTTTGCATCTCAGGCGTCTCAATTTTTGCGAGTTCTTCGTCAAACATGTTTTTAAGAATCACAACGTAAGGACCACGGTTCTTTTGACCTTCGTAGGTCCAGCTGATGGTAACTGTGTTACCGAAAAGGTCAGCGCGGCTGTTGTCCGGGAGGAACACATCGATATCGCCAAGGCCCCTGTGAACTGCTCCTGTGGCACTCAACCTGTTCTTCTTTACTTCTGCAGAGTTACTGCTCAGGATGAAATCTGTGTACTTAGAGAGGACTCCGTTGCCGGTCGTTACTTTCGATGCGAGGTCCGCCACTTTGTAGCTACCTGAGGCTTTGAGTTCGAGTGGTTTTCCAGATACGTGTACTAGTCCGACATAAGAATTTTCAGCTAGCTTAATTTCGTCGGTGGACTTCAGGCTTGCACCAGTCTTAACAGCCATCCAGGTGTTGCCTGACTTTATTTCATTCGTCCCTTTATTGGCTAGCACCTTAAATGCGTAATCGTCTTGCGCCAAAACGGCAGAAAACGACAAGAGAAATGCGCCAACTAACAAAAAACTACCTTTTTTCATGGTTTTGGGAATTTGGAAACACTAAAATACTAAAAAACGTGCCAACAATTCCATTTCCGGAACTTGTGGCTTCGGGCGTTTATACCATTTCCTTGGGCTTGGTAAACCGCTTATTGTATTCATTTTCGAGGGACTTAAATATATCGTAACAGGGACCCACAAGGGCTGTTACGCCAATCGCCAACGAAAGTTCCAACATCCAGCTGGTGAAGGCGAAGACGAAAATCACCAATGTGAAAATTAACAAAAGCAAGATCATCTGGATAATGAACGAAAGGGCATCGAACCAGGTTGGTAGCTTTTTGTCGATCAAAATGAAAAGAGCAGTAGTCAGCAAACACACCAAGAATGCGATCACGACCTTTACCCACTCTGGCAATGTATATACGTAGTCTTCGTTTAGGATCATGGCCACCGCGTTGGCGTGGAGCACCATTCCAAACATGTCAGGGTTCGCGCGTCCGGCGACCTTGTTATTAAGGGGTGTAAAAAACTTATCCTCCCATGCCGGATCACCCAAATAATCTCCGAGGTAACCTAGCATCACGATCTTGTCTTCAAACAGTGAGGGGAGGAAGTTGCCCGAAAGCAAATCTTCCGCGTCCACGGTATAGAACATCGTTCCAAAGTCGGTCGTACTGGTCTCGTTGATCTTTTCGGTTTGAACGCGCAAGGTCATCACTTGCATGTTCCCACGGAAGTTGATTACCTCTTCTTCATTGTCCCTGGCAAGGAACTTTCGTGCCTTGGTCGAATCATATTGATTTGCAACTTGAACTGAAAACGCCAACAGTTCCTTTCCGTTCACATCCCACTTGGGGAAAATGGTCCGGCAAAGTTTCACATCATCTTGGTAGGTGGCATCCGTAGGTAAGCTGACAAACCCCTCGTGCACATTGCTTGTTTGGATAAAGATCGGATCCGACTGTTCAAGTGAATCGTAAAATGCGATGTCGATGTTCCGATACTTGGCTGTTTGAAGCAACTTTGTACCTAACACGAAGTTTTTAGACTCTGCAATCGCGCTGGCCAACATCAAATTGCCAAGCGTATCCAATAAAGCCGGGCAGTTGACTGAGTCGCGTAAGTTCCCCTCGCAGTTAAAGAAACCATCATAGGCAATTACCCGTGGGTTCAGCGAATTGAGAATCTGGATTTCTTGTGCAATGCCTCGCCGGTCGAGGGTGCCGATATTGACCAGTATAATACGCTCGTCCACATCTGGTGTCTCTCGCACTTGAGAGACGGCGTAATCGGTAAGTTGAAAATCTTTCAAGGCCATCCCGATGGTATCGAACGCCGTGAAAATCTTGAAATCTGAGATCAATGATCCTAACCAAAGAACCAAGAAGACAAACACGGTAATGATCGTGCTCTGGATTAAATACTTTTTCATGATCGAGGGTGGTTGATCTGTGGCGCTTAAACCGCCTTCCTAAAATTAAAAAATTAACTTTGAGTTGATACTACCCAACATGCGTACACGCAGTCTTTCGACGGAAGAACTCAAAAAAGGAATCATGTCTGGGTCGACTGTTGCCCTTGCGAAGGCAATCACCTTGGTGGAGAGTCAAATCGATTCCGATCAAGATCAGGCGGCGCAATTGATCGAATCGCTCCTTTCTATTACAGGGAAGTCGACTCGAGTTGCGATTAGCGGGGTGCCTGGTGTCGGGAAGAGCACCTTTATAGAGGCGCTCGGCATCCATCTTACCCAGCAGCAGCATAAAGTCGCGGTGTTGGCCATCGATCCAAGCAGCACGATGACGCACGGAAGTATCCTTGGCGACAAAACGAGGATGGAAAAACTATCGAAAGATCCCAACGCTTTCGTTCGTCCAACCGCGACTTCTGGGCATTTAGGTGGCGTAGCGGGGCGCACACGTGAAGCCATCCTTCTTTGCGAAGCAGCTGGGTTTAATTTGATTTTGATCGAAACTGTGGGCGTGGGTCAATCCGAGATTGCAGTTCGTGGGATGGTCGACTACGTCTTGCTGCTCATGCTCGCGGGGGCCGGTGATGAACTTCAAGGAATTAAGAAAGGGATTTTGGAAATCGCCGATGGCATTGCTATCAACAAAGCGGATGGAGACAACATACCGCACGTTAACCGGGCAAAAGCAGAGCTTCAGCACGCGCTACATTTAGTATCGTCGGCAAATGCCGAAGGCCCAAATATTATGGTGTGCTCTGCGATTGAAAACTCGGGCATTGGCGACATCTGGAAAAACATTGAATCGTTCCGCGCTCGTCGTGAGCAAGATGGCTCTTGGCAGTCAAGACGTCAGCAGCAACAACTGACTTGGCTGGAGGAGAGCTTGCGTGAGCTTGCTTTGAAAAACGTGCAGCGCGCGCGATCGATGTTCCAGTCGCAAACTGATCTGGAGCGAAAGGTGGCAAATTCCCAGGTCTACCCCCCGACGGCCGCAGTTGAGGTTTGGAATGAGCTGTTGAAGCACTTACGTTGAACGGTTTTCCTGACAATCTCAATCGATTGTCCTAAATCTTTTTTCGTGAGTTCGTTCTCGACTGTTACTTTTGCGCCCGCCTTCGCGCTATGCAGTTAAAAGATCTCACGTTTAAGAAACACTTACCTGAGTCCAAGATTTTGAAGCGAGTAGATTTACTCGCCGCCGAAATCAACCAAGACTATACAGGAAAGACCCCGATTTTTTTACCGATCCTAAATGGGTCGTTCATGTTCGCCTCGGACTTGATCAAAAGAATCAACCTCGACTGTCGCATTTCATTCGCGAAAGTATCTTCTTATTCGGGCACGGTGAGTTCAGGACAACTGAAAACAATCATCGGCCTTGAGGAGAGTGTGTTCAACCAGGATATCATTATAGTTGAGGACATCGTCGATACCGGCTTGACATTGCAACGCATCACCGACGAGTTGAAGGGCCTTGGGGCAAAATCAGTCGAGACTGTTGCCTTGTTGCGGAAAAAACCGGCGCGTGACAAGAACATCGCCGTGCGCTATATCGGATTTGAACTCGAAGAAGAGTTCGTTGTGGGCTATGGACTTGACTATGACGGGCTCGGGCGGAATCTGAAGGACATCTACGCCAAAGAGTAAGCTTTGTAACCGAAATTGGGTGTGAGGCTGGCAACTTCGAACTGGCTTCCTATATTCGCAGGTTACTCTATTCAAAAAAACCGATTCTTTACCATGATCAACCTCGTACTTTTCGGTCCTCCTGGCGCTGGCAAGGGAACCCAAAGTGAAAAGCTGATACAGAAGTACGGCTTCGTTCACATTTCGACCGGAGACCTCTTTCGCTGGCACACCAAAAACGATACCGCACTAGGTAAACGAGTAAAGGAGATCATGAATAGCGGGGCACTCGTGCCCGACGAAATCACTATCGCGATGTTGAAAGAAGAGTTGGACAAGAACCCCCAAGCAAAGGGTTTCCTGTTCGATGGTTTTCCTCGCACGGTAGCTCAGGCCGAGGCACTCGATCAATTTATGAAAGACAACGGCTCGGCTATCCACCATGTGGTGGCACTCGATGTCACCGAAGAAGAAGTACGGAAGCGTATTGCAAAACGCCGCACCATCGAGAGCCGTGTAGATGATGAGGAAGAGAAGCTGAACAAGCGAATCACAGAATATTTCACCAAGACAATTCATGTGCTCCCTTTCTATCAAGGTCAGGGACGCCTCGTGACGGTGAAAGGCATTGGCGAGATCGACGATATTTTCAAAAGTATCTGCGCGGTCCTAGATAAAAAGTAACGCCAACCTCTATCACGAAACAAATTGCAATTTCGTTCCAAAGTGAGCGAAAGCTGATATTACAAGCGCCGACAAACAAAAACCTGTGTCCTCACCCAACTTTATAGACTACGTTAAATTCCACGGCAGGTCTGGTGCGGGTGGAGCCGGATGTTTGCACTTCCATCGTGAAAAGTTTGTCGCTAAAGGTGGTCCCGACGGTGGTGACGGCGGTCGTGGTGGTAGCATCATCTTAAAAGGCAACGCCCAGATGTGGACGCTGCTTCACTTGAAGTTTAGAAAGCACATCCGCGCCGAAAATGGGCAGGCGGGTGAGGGACAAAACCGAACTGGCGCCGATGGCAAAGATGAAGTCATCGACGTTCCACTCGGCACCGTCGCCGTTGAAGCGGAATCGGGCAAGATCCTCTGTGAAATTAATGATGACGGGCAGGAGTTCGTGCTCGCTCCTGGTGGAAGGGGAGGGAAAGGCAACCTACACTTCGCCACCTCCACCAACCAAGCGCCTCAGTATGCGCAACCGGGCGAGCCCGCCACTGAAGGCTGGTATGTTTTGGAGTTGAAGCTCCTCGCCGACGTCGGACTTGTTGGGTTCCCCAATGCCGGAAAGTCAACTCTGCTTTCGGTGGTTTCTGCCGCGAAGCCAAAAATCGCCGACTATGCGTTCACAACCCTGACGCCGAACCTGGGTGTCGTCTCTTATCGCGATAGCCAATCTTTCGTGATGGCAGACATCCCCGGAATCATCGAAGGGGCATCGGAAGGAAAGGGCCTCGGCATTCGCTTCCTCCGACATATCGAACGAAACTCATTGTTGTTGTTCATGGTACCGGCCGACTCGAAAGACATCGCGGATGAGTACAAAATCCTTTTGCGGGAGTTGGAACAATACAACCCGGAACTTCTCGACAAGAAACGACTCTTGGCCATATCGAAATCGGATATGTTGGACGAGGAGCTCAAGAGTGCGATGAAGAAAGAATTGCCAAAAGGTGTGCCGTCGGTGTTTATCTCTTCCATCACCAACCAGGGGATTACCGAATTGAAAGATCTCATCTGGCGCCACCTCCACTAGGGAACGGCTCACGAACGCGCCATTGTGTCACACTGCTTCTATTGGCAAAATTCTTGTCATCTTGCGCCTTTATTTCAGCGGAATTCTTGATGGAAAACACGAGTCAAACCGAAAAAGAGACTACAAACGAGTCTGTGAGCCCGGAAAACCAAACCGAGGCAACGACGACTAACCCGGCTGCCGAATCGGACGCTGCGGAAAAGGCCAAATTGCAAGACGAATTGACAGCCTCGAAGGACAAATACCTTCGACTGTATGCTGAATTCGAAAACCACCGCCGACGTACCGCGAAGGAGAAACTCGACATGGTGCAATCTGCCAACGAGCAACTGGTGAAGGCCCTTTTACCCGTGGTCGATGACTTTGAGCGCGCAGAGAAGTCGTTGAAAGAAACCAGTGATAAAAACGTAGCCGATGGCGTGTTGCTGATTTACCAAAAATTGAAACGTGTACTCGAGCAACAAGGCGTGAAAGCCATGGATGCCGGCGGCGACTTCAATCCTGACTTGCATGAGGCGATCACCCAGGTTCCCGCTCCCGACGAGTCGAAGAAAGGAAAGATCATCGATGTGGTTGAAAAAGGTTATTTACTCAACGACAAAGTGATCCGTTTCGCCAAAGTTGTCGTCGGAAGTTAAAGTTGGTTCACCCCGATATTTCATTCGTTCCATGAGCAAGAGAGATTACTACGAGATACTTGGTGTGTCGAAGACAGCCACTCCGGAAGAGATTAAGAAAGCTTACCGGAAAGTGGCCATTCAATTTCACCCAGACAAAAACCCTGGCAACAAAGAAGCCGAGGAGAAGTTCAAGGAAGCTGCCGAAGCATACGAAGTATTGAGCGATGCTGATAAGCGTGCGCAATATGATCGCTTCGGTCATGCGAAACCGGGACAAGGTTTCGGTGGCGGTGGTCAGCACATGAACATGGACGATATCTTCAGCCAGTTCGGGGACATCTTTGGTAGCGAAGGAGGCCCATTTGATAGCTTTTTTGGTGGTGGCGGCAGGGCTCGCCAGCGCAAAGGGTCGAACCTCCGAATTAAGCTTAAGCTGACTCTCGATGAAATTGCGAATGGTACCGAAAAGAAAATAAAAGTTCATCGCCTGGTCCGCGCCGAGGGTGTGACATTTAAACAATGTCCGACTTGCCAAGGTGCTGGTCAGATGCGCAAAGTGGTGAATACGATGCTTGGACAGATGGTTTCAACCACGACTTGCACGAGTTGCGGTGGATCTGGACAGATCGTTGACAAGCGTCCTCCTGGCGTTGATAGCTCGGGTTTGATTTCCAAAGAAGATTTGCTCAGCGTGAAGATCCCGGCAGGTGTCAGTGAAGGCATTCAACTCGCAATGACGGGTAAAGGAAATGAAGCACCTGGTGGCGGAGCTCCTGGCGATCTATTGATCTTGATCGAAGAAGCAGAAGATAAGGTGCTGAAGCGCGATGGTAACAACATCATCTACGACCTGCACATCAGTTTCATCGATGCCACGTTGGGCTGCTCTGTGGAAGTTCCGTCGGTCGGTGGAAAGGTTCGCATCAAGATTGAGCCCGGTACTCAGAGTGGAAAGATCCTCCGCCTGCGAGGCAAAGGCTTGAAAGATATCAATGGCTACGGGACTGGCGACCAGCTTATCTACGTCAGTGTGTGGACTCCCAAGAAGCTCACGGCTGAAGAGAAAGCGAAGGTTGAGTCGCTTCGGGATTCGCCCAATTTCCAGCCCCATCCCGACGCCAACGAAAAGGGTTTCTTCGAAAGAATGAAAGAATACTTCAACTAGCCCTTACATCGTGTTTTCGATACACAATGAAAACCGAAATCGGCGATTTTGGCTCAAATTCGAGGAAACCTATCCCCCATTTTCCCGTATACACGTAATTGTAACTGGCTGATTCTGGCGTTCTTAGGCGTTTTCTTACGTCGAGACAACCAGGACACTAACCGAATCGTAAAACTGAGGCATGGGCAAATTTTTGTCGATCGCTGTGATGGTTTTCTCTGGGAGTATCACGTACACCCAGGGTCAAATCAAAAAGCAGTTTACCGTTGAAGCACCCGAAGCGTGCCAGGCGGTAGAACTACACCTCAAAGCAAAGGTGGGCAATTGCTTCATCCGCCCCAGCCAGAACGCCGACCTCCTTAATATTTACAGCAATCAAGACCTTGAAGAATACGGTCATTCTTTTAAGAAAGAAATGGTGAAGGGCACCTGCTTCGTGCGCCTTAACCTGGAGCAAGAAGGCCAAAAGGGTGTTGGTCAAATGATCTCAAACCAAGTTTTTGGAAGCGACTCACGCGTGACCGACAAGCTTTGGAAGGTTTACCTGACCGATTCGAAACCTTATTCGCTCGACCTGATGTACGGGCTGGGCAACGCCAATGTTGATCTGTCAGGGCTTTCGATCAAGAAGTTGAAGATCAACACTGGTAGCGCGGATGTAAGTGTGTCGTACAGCTCCGGACTTGAGAACAAGGTGGAAATGGACACCTTCTTTGTAAAAGTCGACGTGGGTTCCTTAAACGCAAAACAGCTGCATTTATCTCGATCGAAAGTAGTGATGGTGGATGTGGGTTTTGGAAACATGTACCTCGATTTTTCGAGCAAACCTTTGATTGGCAACCAGGTAAAAGGGACCGTCGGCGCTGGCAACTTGGTCATCAGCCTCCCTTCCGACGATGTTCCGATCAAGATCAAGATCACGGAATCGTGGCTTTGTAGTGTCAACTTGCGCGAAGGTTTGCATGACATCGGCGACCATACGTATGTCAACGCTGCCTACGAAAAGAACCCCGCCAACGCCCTCACGTTCGACCTCGACGTTTCGCTGGGCAAGATTATCTTCCGTTAAATCCCTTTTTTGTCAGATCGTTCAACCGGCAACGCGTCGCCGGCTAGCTTTCTTTTTTTTAAACCATCTGTAACTTCTCGCGTAAAAGGGATACTTATCTTCGCATCAAACCTATCCCAAACGTGGAAGCACTAACGGCAACGGGGGTCACCAAACGCTACGCGGCGCATACGGCATTGCACAAAGTAGACGTCAGCATCCCCGAAAAATCTATTTACGGTTTACTTGGGCCTAACGGCGCCGGGAAAACTACCCTTATTCGAATCATTAACCAGATTATCACACTCGATGAAGGTGAGATTAGGGTTTTTGGTGAAAAGTTACGCCCAGATCACATCGGCGTGATTGGATATCTGCCCGAGGAACGGGGGCTTTACAAGAAGTTGAAGGTTGGCGACCAACTCGTATACCTCGCACGCTTAAAAGGGCTATCGAAGCCCGAGGCGGTAAAACGGATCAAGTTCTGGCTCGACAAGTTTGAGATTCGAGACTGGTGGCATAAGAAAGTCGAGGACCTTTCCAAGGGTATGGCTCAGAAGGTGCAGTTCATCAGCACCGTGCTACACGAACCGAAGCTAATCATCCTTGATGAGCCCTTTTCTGGTTTCGACCCAGTGAATGCCCAGTTGATCACGAAAGAAATCCTTGAACTAAAAGAAAAAGGTTGTACGATCATTTTTTCAACACACCGGATGGAGACGGTCGAAGACCTCTGCGATCACATTGCGTTGATCAACAAGTCGGAAAAAATCCTGGAAGGAACGAAGCGCGACGTCAAGAACCGGTATCGTTCTCATACTTATTCAATCGATCACAAGGGACCCTTCAGTGTAAGTGGGAAGTTTGAACTCCTGTCGCAACAACATGTAGGCGAGGAGCACTACCAGTCCCTAATCAGAATCCAACCCAACATGTCGACCAACGAATTGCTGTCAAGCTTAATCCCGGTAACGGAGATCGTTGGATTTACTGAAAAGGTGCCAACCATGAGTGAAATTTTTATCAGCCTCGTAAAAGGACAAAGCCATGAATAAGATTTTCTTGATTATTGAACGTGAATTCTTGAACCGAGTGGGCAAGAAGTCGTTCCTCGTGGCGACCATTCTCATTCCGTTGATCTTCCCGGCGATTATTGCGGTGTTGCTATATATCGACAAGGCGCAAGAAGAAGGAGCAAAGAAAGATACCGTTTACTATCTGGACGAGTCGAATCTCTTCAAACCAGATACGACGAAATTCAATTATGTTCCGTTGGAGGGTCCGTTGGAGAAAGCTAGAACGGTTTACCAAGCGACAAAAGACCTCGCCTTCTTGTACATCCCAGCGATTGACTTGGAAGCTCCGAAAGGCGTGACGCTTTATTCACTGAAAGCTCTGAGCCCAAAAGAATCAGGGTCAATTCGATCGGAGCTTTCGAAAAAACTTCGGGCTGCGAAGATGGAGAAGCGTCACATCAATCAGCAGATGCTCGACAGCCTCGAAGTAGACCTAAAGGTAAACGCCATCAACATCACCCCTACGGGAGAAGAGAAAAAGAGCAATTCAGACCTAGTGTCGGTTGCTGGTATGATCTTCGGAATCCTGATGTATATGTTCATCTTCATCTATGGAGCCCAAATCATGCAGGGTATCATTGAAGAGAAAACAAGTAAGGTGGTTGAAGTGATCGTCTCGTCGGTGCGACCTTTCCAGTTAATGATGGGCAAGATCATCGGCCTTGCCTCTGTCGGCTTGTTGCAGTTCTTGATCTGGATCGTGTTGATGACCACACTTACCTGGGGCGCGGTCGCCTTGTTTGGAACCACACCTCAGCAACAGATGATGCAAGAGGTGTCGCCCGAAGCCGCCGCGCAACAAGCTGAGGGAGTCCGTGCGATCATCGACAATGTTTCGAACTTGCCTTGGGCCTACATCTTGTCGATGTTCCTATTCTATTTCTTGGGAGGTTATTTGATCTACGGCGCGTTGTTCGCAGCGGTAGGTTCGTCGGTCGATAGCCCTGCCGAGGCGCAACAGTTCATGTTCCCGATCACGATCCCCCTATTGATATCGTATATCAGCTTATTCAGTTTTATCCTCGAAAAGCCAAACAGCCCCATCGCGGTCTGGCTTTCGATCATACCATATACATCGCCCATTGCCATGATGGGGCGGCTCGGTTCAGATGTGCCACTCTGGCAATTGATCTTGTCCATGGTGCTCCTCGTGGCGGGTTTCGTTTTCACTACCTGGGTCGCCGGGCGCATTTACCGAGTTGGCATCCTGATGTCGGGCACCAAGGTGAATTACAAGGTGCTCGCGAAGTGGTTTATGATGAAAGGCTAACGATAAGAATTAAGAATTAAGAATTAAGAATTTAGAATTAGGAATTAGGAATTAGGAATTAGGAATTATCGGGACTTTAGAATTGAGGTGCGCGAGTAAGAATCTCGTTGGTCTAATTCGCAGAATTAGGTTAAATTCTCAATAATTCTCAACAATTCTAAATTCCCCATTCTAAATTCCTAATTCTAAATTCCTAATTTATAGCCTTGGCCCTCCGTTCCACCATAGCCTCTATGGAGTTTTACAAGGATAACTCGAACTTGAAGTGGGTTATCCTGGCGGTGTCGACGATTATCAGCATTGGGTCGGTGTTCTATACCAATGTGTTGGTGGAGCAATTGAAGGAGCGCGAGCGCAACCAAGTGCAATTATACGCGCGTGCCCTCGAGTATACTGTCAACGAGTCGACGAGCAATATCTATTTTGTCTCCGAAGAGATCGTCAACAAGAACAATTCGATCCCAACGATCTTACTTAGCGACCAGAACGACTTTATCGATTACACCAACCTTGAAATCGACTCCACCTGGTCGATGAAGCAAAAGAATGAGACGTTGCTTCGGGAATTGGATGAAATGAAGCGCGCTTACCCCCCAATCGAGATCGTGCTCAAAGATCCCAACACAGGTGAAGTGTTTGGGAAGCAGTTCGTTTATTACAAGAACTCTTTCTTGTTGACGCAGTTGATTGCCTATCCATACATTCAGCTTTCTGTGATCGCGATCTTCGGTTTCATATCGTACTTAGCGTTCAACTATTCGAAAACCGCCGAACAAAACCGGGTGTGGGTGGGACTTGCGAAGGAGACCGCTCACCAACTGGGAACGCCGCTCTCGTCTCTGATGGCTTGGGTGGAAGTGTTGCGCGATGATCCGGATATCAAGAACAAAGGAATCGCCGACGAACTGGACAAAGACATCAAGAAATTGAAGGTGGTGACAGAGCGTTTTTCGAGTATTGGCTCCACCCCGGTCCTAAAAGAAGAGAACATCTACTCGCTGATTCAAAACGTGGTCGCCTACCTGCAGCCAAGGGTTTCGTCGCGGATCAACTTCGAACTGTATGCGCTTTCGGAGTCGATTACTGCCATGGTGCATGCGCCACTTTTCGAGTGGGTGATCGAGAACTTATGCAAGAACGCAGTGGATGCGATGGGCAGTTCGGGTACCATTGCCATCAAAATTTTACGCGGGAACGAGAACAGGGTGCTGATCGATATTTCTGACACGGGGAAAGGAATTCCCAAGAGCAACCTCCCGAGCGTCTTCAAGCCAGGATTTACGACCAAAAAACGCGGTTGGGGTCTTGGGCTGGCATTAGCCAAGCGAATCATCGAGATGTACCACCAAGGTCGTATTTACGTGAAGTCCTCAGAGGAAAACCAGGGGACTACCTTCCGGATCGAGCTAAAAACGGGTGGTGCTGAGCCCAATTAACGTTGATTTTTCTCATCACGGAAACCTCAAAAAAATCCCGGTCGGTGCATCCAACCAGCCGCTGAAAATGGTAGTTTTGCGATCGGATTTTGGAGAGGTGACGTATTTAAATCAATCCTCAATTAAGTTCAATCTCACCCCATGGCGAATTACGGTAAAATCACACAGGTAATCGGGCCGGTAGTGGACGTAGCTTTCAGCGACGAAGGCTCGAAACTCCCCAACATCCTAGACTCCCTCGAAGTCACAAAAGCTGACGGTACCCGCGTGGTATTGGAGTGCCAGCAACACCTCGGTGAAGATCGCGTCCGGACCATTTCGATGGACGGTACTGAAGGTCTTGTCCGTGGCATGAAAGTGACCGACACAGGTGCACCGATCCGGATGCCTATCGGCGACGACATCAAGGGCCGCCTGTTCAACGTGATTGGCCACGCCATCGACGGTATCAAACAGCCTAAGGGCGATAAGGCTCTGCCAATCCACCGCACTGCTCCTACTTTCGAGGAGCTCTCAACTTCAACAGAAGTATTGTATACGGGGATTAAAGTAATTGACTTGATCGAACCCTACGCCAAGGGTGGTAAGATCGGGCTGTTCGGCGGTGCCGGTGTGGGCAAAACCGTATTGATCCAAGAGTTGATCAACAACATCGCGAAAGCGTACTCAGGCTTGTCAGTATTCGCGGGTGTAGGTGAGCGCACACGTGAAGGAAATGACTTGCTTCGTGAGATGATCGAAGCTGGAATCGTGGATTACGGCCCCGAATTTTTGAAATCACTCCACGCGGGTGGCTGGGACCTTTCGAAAGTCGATATGGATCGCCTGAAAGAGTCGAAGGCAACCTTCGTGTTTGGTCAGATGAATGAACCTCCTGGAGCACGCGCACGTGTGGCTCTCTCTGGTCTTACCGTCGCAGAATACTTCCGCGATGGCGACGGCACTGGTAAAGGTCGCGACATCCTCTTCTTCGTAGACAACATCTTCCGCTTTACGCAAGCGGGTTCTGAAGTGTCGGCTCTTTTGGGTCGTATGCCTTCAGCCGTGGGTTACCAACCGACCTTGGCAACGGAGATGGGTTCGATGCAAGAACGCATCACTTCTACTAAGAACGGTTCCATCACTTCCGTGCAAGCGGTATACGTACCTGCCGATGACTTGACTGACCCGGCGCCGGCTACCACCTTCGCTCACTTGGATGCAACCACTGTGTTGAGCCGTAAGATCTCTGAATTGGGTATCTACCCAGCGGTGGATCCACTCGACTCGACATCGCGAATTCTCCGTGCAGACATCGTGGGTGACGAGCATTACAACTGTGCTCAACGTGTGAAGTTGATCCTCCAGCGTTACAAAGAATTGCAAGATATCATCGCCATCCTCGGTATGGATGAATTGAGCGACGACGACAAGTTGGTCGTAGCACGCGCACGTCGCGTTCAGCGCTTCTTGTCGCAACCGTTCCACGTGGCCGAAGCTTTCACCGGTTTGAAAGGTGAGTTGGTCGACATCAAGGACACCATCAAAGGTTTCAACGCGATTATGGACGGTGAATATGATTACCTCCCTGAAGCTGCGTTCAACTTGGTGGGTACCATCGAACAAGCAAAAGCGAAAGGTGAGAAACTCCTCGCCGAGGCTAAATCCTAACCTGCCCTAAGAGATGCATCGGACGGGTCGTTCCAGATCCTCAACAATCACGCTCCGCTCGTAAGCTTGTTGAAAGATGGAATCGTTGAATACAAAACCGGTGAAAAGGAGACTGCTAAAGTTGCTATCACCGGTGGAGTCGTCGAAGTCCTTAAAAACAAGGTGATCGTACTCGCCGATGGTTTGAAAGACTGACGTCGAACACGCTCCGACTCAAGCCCGCCTCCCCCAGGAGACGGGCTTTTGTATTTTATCTACCTGTGGTCGCTGTGATCGGTGAACCGATTCGAAACGAAAAGGAACTTTTTCCTAAATTGGACATCCGGTTATTCAAAAGAAATGCAAAAACGCCCCACCTCATGAAGTCACTCCGTGTTGTGTTGGTGGTTGCGTGCTTGGTCGTTTCTTGTGGCGAGGACCGCCCATTGACCCTTCTCACCCGCGAGCTCAACACGGCCGGTACCATTCATACGCTTAGTTATCAACATGGCGTACTCTCGAAAATCATATTCGAAACATTTTATGGTTCCGGTACCCGCGACACGCTCTCTGCCGACACCATTCTGAGGAGAGATATCGACTCGGTGCAATACGGCGCCGACACTCATACGATCCTACTGCTGCGTCGGTCACAAGATGACACCACACAATACTCGAACTTTCGAAAATACTACTTCAACAGCGACAACCTACTGACTAAAATAACCCGGTTTGGATCGGGCAGGGAGTACATGACCGACTCGCTAGCTTACGATTATACGATGCAGATCGCTCATTACTTTGACCTGATCAACAAACACGAATTTGAATTGGTGTACGATAGCCGAATGAACATCGAATCAGAAACAGAGAAACGAATGGGTGATGGCCATGTTTTCCACACCAACTATTATTACTACGACGCCGCTCAGAATCCGCTCCTTGTAAACCTCGATGATGAATTGTTTGCGTGCTTTCACTATCGGAACGCCGGATTGTTTTGGAACAACGCCACGCGACCGCTGTTCTCGTCGCGAAACAACGTCCAATCTTTTAAGGAAGAGGTTGGAAAAGACGAACGAAACGGGCTATTTGAATATCAGTACCGCCATGGAATCCCGGCTACCCAGTTTGGCAATAACGGTGTGATCTATTACCGATATACGACCGTGTACCCATAATCGCATTTGCCCCACAATATTTCCTCTCAGGAAACGACTCCATCAACAATGCTTAGGAAGATTTTAAAGATACTCGCGGCACTAGTCGTCGTCATTGTCATCGCGGGTTACCTATTTATGCAACAAGACTCATTTGGACAACTTCCCACCGGCAACCGGGCCGAACGGATCAGTCAGTCGCCCAACTACAAGGATGGTTCATTTCAAAACCTCGTTGAAACGAAGATGCTTGCCGACGATGCGAGTTACATGGGAATGCTATGGCAGTTCTTCAGCCCTGGTCCTGACCGTGAGCCGCTTCGTCCATTACCTACACAGAAAACTGACCTGAAATCGATCGACCCTGCGCAACCGACGATTGTGTGGTTTGGACACTCTTCTTATTTGATCTCCGTGGGCGGTAAACGTATTCTGGCAGATCCCGTGTTCAGCGAGCGAGCATCCCCTGTTCAATATGCGGGACCTAAGAGTTATCCCGGAACGATGTTGTACTCGCTCGACGAATTTCCAGACCTCGATATCGTGGTGATTTCGCACGATCACTACGATCACCTCGATTACCAAAGCGTGCTTACGTTGAAAGCGAAAACGAAACTGTTTTGCGTACCATTGGGGATTGGCGAGCACCTAGAAAAGTGGGGTGTTCCTGCAGAACAGATTCGAGAATTCGACTGGTGGGAAGGTGGCGTGGTGATGGATGGAGTCAAGTTAATGGCGACGCCTGCCCGTCATTTCTCGGGCCGAGGTTTTACTCGGAACCAGACACTCTGGGCCTCGTTCGCATTGGAAGTTGCCAACATCAAGATATTTATTGGAGGGGATTCGGGCTATGACGAATCATTCAAAGAAATCGGAATGCGTTTCGGGGGTTTCGATATCGCGATGCTCGAGTGCGGTCAATACGATAAGCAATGGCCGTCGATACACATGATGCCTGAGGAGACGGTCCAAGCTGCTCTCGACCTTCAAGCCAAAGCTTTTCTGCCGGTACATTGGGGTAAGTTTACACTCGCCAATCACCCCTGGCGCGACCCAATTCAACGCGCAGTAAAACATGCCCGTGCGTTCGGAGCCAAGGTTACTACTCCAAAAATTGGAGAGCCGATCATCCTCACGCAGGAGCTTCCATTCGACGAATGGTGGAACGCTGAGTCGCGTTGACTACTCGTGAGCGACCGTGTCCGCCGGGGTCGGGACCTCTTTCTTCCATTCTTTGAGCGAAGGAGGAAAAGTGGCGGAAAGGAAACCGTCCACCACGTACACGTCATTTTCACCTTCGAGTCTGACGAAAGTATACGGCTCGATATTTTGGTTCATCCCACCACCGCCATTCGAATTCTGGTTGAATCCCAACGTTCCGATGTTGAGTTCAACTTTCTTCTCGGTTCCATAGTACGCCGAGACCCGAGTGGCTGAGTTATCGACCTTGTACTCCACCCATTTCTCTTTTTTGCGGCTAGCCATTCGCTTCACGTGGATATTGGACAAGCTTTGCACCATTCGAGCGACAGCTCCGGAATCAGCGTCGACCCGAAAATTGTCCTTCATCACAACCCACCGACCACCCTCTTTCAGTAACGTGATCAAAGAATCTTTTGAAGCTATTTGTACCTTGGTGATCAAATCGCGATCGAGAGATGTCAACTCGGTTCGAATGTTACCATCTAAAGTAGAAGAACGAAACCAACGCGTTATGGCAAAAACTGTTGCCAGCCCTACAAGGGTGATAACGAGAATTTTGTTATTAAGCTTCTTCATAGTTTTCCGCCATTCTTTTTAATCGACGAATCCGATTTCTTTGGAATCGGTACAAACCATAAAATAAGACCATCAACAGCGGGAGCAGGAAGTTCGTGTACTTGATGATCGCCCGGGTGCCATCCTCCATCTCTTCGATCGGTCTTGCGATGGTACCCTTTGTCCGCAACTCGATCAAGCCGGTATCGTCGGTCAACCAATCGATCGCATTCGAGACTAAGTTTACGTTGTCGGGTGTCAACCGCTGTGCTTGTTGGCCAGATCCGTTCACGATGAAATCGCCATCTGCGACGATCATCATTTTCGTTTCTGAACCTCCCGATATTTTCCCTTCAAGCGCTGCAGCCATCACGATATCGCTCAATGGGAGGTCGGCTTCCGTCCACTGCTTTTGGATATCGAAAAACACGGGCGCTGGTTGCAATCCAGCACGTGCGGATGAAAACGCCAGTGGAGTAAAACGCAACGTAGTATCAGGGTTTGAATAAGTAATGGGGCTTGCAAACTGAAATACGACAGCCTCAAGTCCTTGCGTAACAGGATGGTCGTTGAACCTACTGACAATCGGCAGATACGGGAAGGGAACCTGCGATTGCATCACCCCGAAAGGCGTTTGTTGTTGAAGCGTTACTGACGCGCATTTCGCATCTACGACAAAATCGGGATTGATAGTGACACCCCGTGTTGCCAACCAAGCCTCGACCCCAGTAGGGGTTTTGAAGCCTTGAGATGCCTGCAAATTTCCGGTAACTGAATTCAAAGCAACCACCAAACGACCACCAGCCGACAGGAAATCATCGAGCTTTTTCAAATGAGGTCCCGAAAGGCTGTCGATGGGACGAATGAGTACCAGTGTCTTAATATCCGACGGGATGTTTGAAGAATCGTTCAAAGAAACAGCCACCGGCGTATACAAGACGTCGAGTTGGGCCATCAACTGCTGCATGTCTGCGAGACTCGGTTCACCGTGTCCCTGAACAAACCCAACAGATGGTTTCACATCAACCGATAGTTTCTTAATCGCCGATGACAGTCCATACTCAATCGGATAGTTGGGTGGCAGATATGGCAACACCTCTTGCTTCTCCCCTAGCGTAACGACCGCACCAAGGAACGCTTTCTGTTGTTTTGTTTGATCTTTCTCTCGGACATTGATCATGATAGGTTGAATGCCTCCTTTCATCGCGTCATTTTCCACTTGGGGCGATTCTGCCGGGTCGATGAACTCATATTGGATCATACCCTTTGAGCGAGCTGCGTACTCAACGAGTAGTTCCTGGAAATCCGTCCTCGCTTTTGCGATAGAAGGGGGCATGTTGGCCGTGAAATAGGCTTTAACTGTCACAGGCTCTTCAAGATTGGTTAATAACTCCTTCGTGGCAAGGCTTAACGTGTATTGATGGTCCTCGGTTAAGTCTAACCGAAAATGGAATTCGCTTGAAAGTAGGTTGACAACTATTACAATGCCAACCAAAAGAATAGCGGTGATGTATATCTTCTTCATGGCTGCTATTGATTTCGCTTGGACAATGAAAGTTCAGCCAACAGCAAACCGATGAAGATCACGGATCCGAAGTAGATCACATCCCGGGAATCGATCACACCCCGTGAAATGCTTTCAAAATGAGTCGTGATACTCAACTGATCGAATACGTTTCCTAAAACACCTGGTAGCACGCGGCCGATCAGCATGAAAATGAACTGAAAGAAGACGGAGATGATTAATGCAAGCAGAAACGACACGATTTGATTCGCAGTGACGCTGCTGGCGTACAATCCTATGGCCGCATAGGCCGCGCCGGTCACTAACAATCCTAAATATCCCGATGCGATTTGACCCGCATCCGCATTGCCAATGGTAAAGATTGTCACCACATAAGGAACTGTAAACAAGAGTGAGATTGTCAGCATGCCGAGGGCTCCCAAAAATTTGCCAAAGACGACCTGCCGATCGGTTACCGACTTGGTGAGCAGCAACTCGAGTGTTCCAATTTTCCTTTCCTCTGCCAACAACTGCATTGTTAGTGCCGGAACAAAGATGAAGAAGCTCAGGTTTGCAATCGAAAAAAACTGTTGCAGGCTGGCTTGACCGGTGTAGAACACGTCTTGTTCGCCCAACAACCATGTGAACACACCCGTGAATCCGAGGAACAATGCTAAAAGAATATAGGCCATGAGCGAGTTGAAAAACGAATTCAGTTCTCGCTTGGCGATTACGAATACAGCACTCATACCGTAGACTAATTTTTTTTAATTCAGTGTGAGATTCCTAAAAATATCTTCAAGTCGAGTTTCAATCGGCGTCAATTCCGATAAGACCCATCCTTTGTCGACGCACAACTTGAAAATGTCGCGACTTGAATAGAGTCCGGGTTTGCTTTGTACTTCAAACCGGTTGAGATTCTTGTCTAGAACCTCTACGTTTTTCACCGACTTGATCCCCTTCAGGGCACTTGTGATCTGTTCGAGTGTTGCGTCTTCGATCCGCACTTTGAGGATCTCCTGCCCTTCCGCTTGACGTCTCAAGTTTTCGGCAGTACCATCGGCGACAATCCGACCTTTGTTGATGATCAGGATTCGATCGCACGTGGCCTCCACTTCAGGTAAGATGTGCGTACTCAAAATCACCGTTTTCTCCTTCCCGATCTCTCGGATGAGATTCCTGATCTCGACGATCTGGTTGGGATCTAGCCCGGTGGTGGGTTCATCCAGAATCAAGATTTCGGGATCGTGGATCATGGCCTGAGCGAGCCCTACCCTTTGGCGATATCCCTTCGAAAGTTCCCCGATCTTCTTATGCTTCTCGGCGTTTAAACCACAAACGCGTACCATCTTGCGAACGCGTTCATTCACCGCAGTGCTAGCTACACCTTGCAGTGCAGCACAAAACGCCAGGTAATCGATCACTGGCATGTCGAGGTAAAGGGGGTTATTCTCTGGGAGGTACCCAATGTGCTTCTTGACTTCGTCGCCTTGTTCGGCTACAGACTTGTCGCCGATCTTGATGGTGCCGGAACTGATGCCGATGTAACCGGTGATCATTTTCATGGTCGTGCTTTTACCCGCCCCATTTGGGCCTAAAAACCCGAGGATCTCACCAGTCTTCACTTCGAAAGTCAGTCCATCGACGGCCTTCTGCGGGCCATATTGTTTGGAGAGGTTTTCAATAGTGATGTTCATAAACCCAACTGATTTTTGGAACGTGCAAAAATATATTTTTTGAAAGCAATTGGGCAAAAAAAATAGCGACCATGGGGCCGCTATTCTGTCGTGGGTGAGGGTTGAAATACCTTCCTTATTGACGGATCAACCAACGCACCAAGAATACGATACCGATGATGAGCGCAATACCGCCGATGATGTAGAATATCTCACCGGAGATGATTAGGCCGACAATACCAACTGCACCAAAAATGGCAGCTAATTTTAGGTCTTTGTCGATTGCCTTGGTGGCTTGAACTGACTGGCCACCGTCCTTTTTCAAGAAACTCTTAATCTCGTTCTTGATTTCTTTGCGAAGCTCACGGCGTTCTTTCTTAGACATGTCTTCGTATGTCTTCGTAGGCGCCGACAATTGAGGTTTCTCAGGGGTTTCGATGGATGTCACTGGAGATTCCGCTGCGGGTTCCATTGCCAACAAAGTCTCCGGGTTCACCGGAACCGGACCTGGATTGGAGGCTACTTCTTCTTTCACTTCTTTAGCCTTACGACCGGCATTGTAGTCATGATAGTCGAACTTGTAAGCCATTTTGGGCGTGGAACATCCAACACATGCGGCCGCAATAGCCAATGAGAGTAAGCGTAGTTTCATATTCATCATTTTAGTTTTACTTTCCCGAGCGCCGAGTAAATCGTGCAAAAAATCTCTTCTCGAAGTTCCAAAAAAAACGGAATTGACCAAAGAGAAAGCCGTAGAACAACAGAAATACGTTGTACACGGGCAAGATGACCAGGTAATACACGACCGTTGCCCAAACGGGAACGTCGCTGCCTTCAAATAAGTAATCGAACAAAGGACGCTTCAACCACAGTACCGTGATACCCGTGCAGGCAAAGACCACCAATATGATGATTACCTGAAATGCGCTACCAACCTTCCAGCGTTCCCTAAGTCGATCTATCCACCCCATGAATGGGCTCTTTTTGCGCCCGTTTGCCCGCAAGATAAATGTTGGGGCTTTCAGCCAAAAGGAATCCAAAAATGATTTTGAGGCATCGGCGCTGCAATCGTGAGCAGTTCCTTCCTAACCGGATGGATGAACTCCAGACGAAGTGCATGTAAACAAATGCTCCCATCGCCCGTTGGCTCGGTCGACCCATACTTCAAATCGCCCACAATCGGACAGCCCAAAGATGAGAGTTGCGCACGGATCTGGTGCGATCGACCTGTAACTGGTCGAACCTCGACCAGCGATCGACCATCGATTGTCTTTAGAAGTTCATAGTTCAATTCAGACTTAGCCGCTCCCTCCGTTTCCTTCCTGTAAACCGTTGTTTTGTTCTTGGACTCATCCTTCGACAGCCAGTGAATAAGTGTACCCAAAGCCGGGCGTGGTGTTCCGGCCACCAAGGCCACGTACACCTTCTTCGTTTCGCGATGCCGAAATAACTCGTTCATCCTCGATAAGGCTTTCGACGTACGTGCAAATACCACCACACCGCTTACTGGGCGATCAAGTCGGTGAACGACTCCCAAAAAAACTGCTCCGGGCTTCTGATACTTTTTTGCCAAGTAGGTCTTGACTTTTTCAGACAGCGGTTCATCGCCTGTCTCGTCCCCTTGCACCAGTACGCCCGGTTGCTTGTTGACGGCGATCAAATGATTGTCTTCGAAAAGAATCTCCAGTTCCGACATGTCAAATCTTTCGTAATTTAGGCCGCCCTTTCCTCCCCTCAAAATATGCTGCGGCCACTTATATTTTCTTCCTTCATTGTTAGTCTCAGTTTGCTGGCTGCTTGTAGCAGTCGAGTCGACAAAGACACCTTCGTTAAAAGCATCACCGACACGTTGGCGCGCGAAAAAGGGAATTTCGCGGTCGCTTTTCGGGACCTCCAAACTGGCGAGGAAATTCTCATCAATGAGCATCGAATGTTTCACGCGGCGAGCACGATGAAGACTCCCGTGATGATCGAAGTGTATAAGCAAGTCGCTAATGGTAAAATCAAACTAACAGACCTCGTTAAAGTCGACACTACTTTCAAGAGTATCGTGGATAGCACGGCGTATTCCTTATCAAGCTCGGGCGACAGCGAAGCGGAACTGTACACCATGGTGGGTACAGAACAACCGTACTCAGACCTGGTCCGAAGGATGATCGTTCGAAGCAGCAACCTGGCAACCAACATCCTGATCGATAAAGTGGGCGCTAAGAATGTGACTCAAACGATGCGCGACCTCGGGGCAAACGACATTCAAGTGCTGCGAGGGGTGGAAGACGGAAAGGCATATCGTGCGGGCCTTAACAATCGGACTTCAGCTTACGATTTAATGCTCATCTTTTCCGCACTTGGAAAGGGCCAACTGATCGACAGCACCTGGTCGAATGAAATGGTGAACGTGTTACTCCAACAAGAATTCAACGACATCATCCCGCTCTACCTTCCAAAGGATGTAAGGGTTGCGCACAAAACGGGATGGATTACTGGCCTCAACCACGATTCGGCCCTCGTGATTCTCCCCGACGGCCGCCGCTATGTGCTCGTGCTACTCTCCGATGAACTTGAAAACGAAGAGCAAGCGAAGCACAACATGGCAATCGTGTCGAAGATGGTGTACGAGTGGGTCAGAAGTCGTTGAGTCGTCGGGCGTTTATTCGTTAAACGAAGAAGAACGGCCAACCTCAGAATTCTGAAGTAAAGTGGAATTGGATCTCCGGAAAGTTGTCTTGCACCATCTGGAGCCATGCTTTTGATTCAGCCATAAACACCAACTTTCCGTCTTTGTCCTCGGCAATGTGTCGCTGCTTCGAGTCGATAAACTCATCTAACTTACGTTGGTCGGTACTACTAATCCAGCAAGCTTTGTAGATACTCTGCGATACAAATTCGACCGTGGCGTTGTATTCGTGCTTGAGTCGAAACTGGATCACTTCGAACTGAAGTGCACCGACTACACCAACCACTTTTCGTTTACCAATACGGTAGGTGAATAATTGAGCGACACCTTCCTCCATCAATTGAACAAGGCCCTTCTCAAGTTGCTTGGTTTTCATTGCATCCTTGTTGATCACCTCTTTGAAAATCTCTGGTGAAAAACTTGGTATTCCGGTGTAGAAAAACTTCTCTCCTTCTGTCAGCGTATCGCCAATCTTCAAGTTGCCAGTATCATAAATACCGACAATGTCACCGGGCCATGCCTCGTCCACTGTTTCGCGATCTTGGGCCATGAACGCCGTTGCATTTGAAAAGCGAAGGTTCTTGTCTTGACGGACATGGTAATAGTTACTTCCACGTTCAAACATCCCTGAACAAACACGAATGAATGCAATGCGGTTGCGATGTTTCGGATCCATGTTGGCGTGGATCTTGAAAACAAAACCGGTGAACTTCTTCTCGTCCGGCTCCACTACGCGTGTAGTTGTTTGCCGGTGAATTGGAGGGGGTGCAATCCGAATGAATGTATCGAGGAGTTCTTTCACTCCGAAATTATTCACAGCACTACCAAAAAACACTGGTGCGACTTTACCTGCGAGATAGTCGTTTACGTCAAAGTCGGGGTAGACTCCTTCTATTAACTCAACGTCTGCACGCAATTGCTTGGCAAAGTTTTCCCCGACGTGGCGCTCCAACACTTCGCTTTGGATATCGGAAATTTCGATACCCTCCTCCACCGTCGTTTTACTTGGCGTGAAAAGATGGACGTTCTTTTCGTAAAGGCTATACACGCCTTTGAACGTCTTCCCCATACCCATCGGCCAGCTCAAGGGTCGAACTTTGATGTCCAGTTTTTCCTCAATCTCGTCGAGCAAATCGAATGGATCGCGGCCTTCGCGGTCGAGTTTATTGATGAAACACAACACCGGGGTATTGCGCATGCGGCAGACCTCCATCAATTTCTCGGTCTGCGCTTCCACACCTTTTACACAGTCGATCACCATGATCACACTGTCGACCGCCGTGAGCGTCCTGTAAGTGTCTTCCGCGAAGTCTTGGTGACCAGGAGTATCCAACAAGTTGATTTTCGTGTCATTATAGTTGAACCCCATCACGGAAGTGGCTACAGAAATTCCGCGTTGCTTCTCTATTTCCATCCAGTCGCTTCGCGCGTGGTCTTTAATCTTTGAAGACTTCACCGCGCCCGCTTTCTGGATTGCACCTCCGAAAAGGAGTAGTTTCTCCGTCAACGTAGTCTTACCTGCGTCGGGGTGACTAATGATTCCAAAAGTCCTGCGCTTCTGTATTTCTTGATCGAGCGTCATAGATTGCGAGGCGCAAAAGTATGACTTTTATCCGAGGTGGCGATAAGCCCTGACTACATGAGGATCGACGCGTGCTGGCGCGGATTGGCGAGCACCTTTGAAATTCCACGAGATACCGATAGGAGTGGCTCTGAATCCAGTGTCACAGGAACTTGAATCGAATTCTCAAGGCGCTCCTTGACCCCTTTCAACAGCGCTCCCCCACCCGTTACGTGAATCCCATTTTGGTAGATATCTGCCGACAACTCCGGTGGACACACTTCTAGCGCCTGAACAATCTGCTCCTCGACGAATCGGAAAGAGGGATCGAGCACGTCAAAAATCTCATCCGCGCCAATGCTTCTCTCGACCGGGAGTCCCAACATCAAGTCTTTGCCTTTCACCAACACCGGTTCAGGTTTTCGAGCAGTTTCGCGCGACACCATACCAAGTCGAATCTTAACTTGTTCGGCCGTCTTCCAACCGACTTGCAAGTTGTATTTCCTTCGTAGGTAATCTCGAATCACTTCTGTAAAAGTGTCGCCCGCCACCTTGATCGATCGGAACACGGCCACCCCAGATAGCGAGATAATCACAATTTCTGTGATCCCACCGCCGATATCGACGATCATCTTACCCTCAGGTTCGCGAATGTTGAGCCCCATGCCGAGTGCTGCTGCAATTGGCTCGTAAATGAGTGAACATTTCTTCGAATTGAATTGTGAGAGAACCTCTCGAAGTGCGCGTTGTTCGACGGCTGTTGCCGCGTACGGGACGCCCGAGATGATCTCATGGTATCCCGAAAACATGCCGCGCCTGCCGCACGTTTTCGACACCATCGCAGCAATCATGGCGTAAGCTGACTGGTAGTCCGCGATGACACCCCACTTCAAGGGTTGCACTGGTTTCAAGTCTTCGTGATTCTTTCCGAAGATGTCGAAAGCTTGATCTCCGATTGCGCGAACTTTATTCGTATTGGCATCAAACACGATATAAGAGGGTTCGGCCAGCAGCAACCGCTCTGGATCCGAAAGCAGCGTGTTGTTGTTGCCCAGGTCAATTCCTAGGTCCACCGAGTGAAATATTGAGGGTATCCAAGCTGCCATCGTCACGATTCTTCGCTACGGCTCAAGTAACTAAAAATCATCACGCGCGCGCCACCTCTACGTGTTTTCCCTGACTCGTTCGCCGTAGCCTGGGCGAAGGAGAACCTCTTCGCCGTAGCCTTGGCGAAGGAGAACTCGTTCGCCGTAGTCTTAGCTCAGGCGAGCCTGCTCGCCGTAGCCTTGGCGAAGGAGAACCTGCTCGCCGTAGCCTTAGCGGATGCGAACCTGTTCACCATAACCCCAACGAAGGAGAACCTGCTCGCCGTAGCCCCAGCGTAGGCAAACCTGCTCGCCGTAGCCCCAGCGTAGGCGAACACTCAATGTCATATCCAAATGCCATTTCTTACCACCAAAAATCCACTTTTTCACGCCTTTACTGTCATTCTGTCACAAAAGCCTCCCCTGGGTCCATTGGTATAATGATTGAGTATGGGGCACCAGCAAAGTAGAGACACACACATAAACGACTATACTATCATGGGAAAGATCATTGGAATAGATTTAGGAACCACCAACTCGTGCGTGGCCGTCATGGAGGGCAACGAGCCGGTGGTGATTGCCAATAGCGAGGGCCGTCGTACGACGCCTTCGATCGTCGCGTTCCTCGACAACGGCAAGGGCGAGCGCAAAGTAGGTGATCCTGCCAAGCGCCAAGCTATCACCAACCCGAAAAACACCATCCAATCGATCAAACGATTCATGGGTAAGAAGTTCAAAGACATCTCGGAAGAAAAGAAGATGGTGTCTTATGAAGTGGAGTCGGGTAACAACGACACGGTGCGCGTGAAAATTGGCGACCGTCATTATACGCCTCAGGAAATATCAGCGATGGTCCTTCAGAAGATGAAGAGCACCGCCGAAGACTACCTTGGAACATCCGTAACTGAAGCGGTGATCACGGTACCTGCATATTTCAACGATGCGGAACGTCAAGCAACTAAGGAAGCGGGACAGATTGCGGGCCTTGATGTGAAGCGCATTATCAACGAACCTACTGCCGCGGCATTGGCTTACGGTCTTGACAAGAAAAACAAAGACATGAAGATCGCCGTCTACGACTTAGGCGGCGGTACTTTCGATATCTCGATCCTTGAGTTGGGTGACGGCGTGTTC
Organism: Cyclobacteriaceae bacterium; assembly: GCA_044226945.1. Lineage (GTDB taxonomy): Bacteria > Bacteroidota > Bacteroidia > Cytophagales > Cyclobacteriaceae > ELB16-189. Next base: position 59,235 of record JBGAGB010000009.1, read on the forward strand.
GAAGTGAAGTCTACCAACGGCGATGTGCACTTGGGTGGTGACGATTTCGACGTACGGATCATGAACTGGCTCGCGGACGAATTCAAGAACGACAGGAATATCGACTTGCGTAAAGATCCGATGGCGCTGCAGCGTTTGAAGGAGGCTGCTGAAAAAGCTAAGATCGAATTGTCGAGCTCGCAAGAAACGGAAATCAACTTGCCGTACATCACGTCGATCGACGGCGTTCCAGAACACTTGGTGAAAAAACTTACGCGCGCGAAGTTCGAGCAACTTTGCGACGATCTCATCCGTCGTACGCTGGAACCCTGCCGCAAGGCCGTTGAGGATTCAGGTATCCGCATTTCAGAAATCGATGAGGTTATCCTTGTGGGTGGCTCTACTCGCATTCCAAGAATCCAAGAAGAAGTTGAGAAGTTCTTCGGTAAGAAACCTTCGAAAGGTGTAAACCCGGATGAAGTAGTTGCTGTGGGTGCTGCCATTCAAGGCGGTGTGTTGACTGGAGAAGTGAAAGATGTCTTGTTGCTTGACGTTACTCCGTTGTCGCTCGGTATCGAGACAATGGGTGGTGTGATGACCCGACTGATCGAAGCAAACACGACCATCCCGACGAAGAAGTCGGAAGTCTTCTCGACGGCTGCTGACAACCAGCCCTCCGTGGAAATCCACGTGTTGCAAGGTGAGCGCCCGATGGCTGCTGGAAACAGGACCATTGGCCGATTCCACCTCGATGAGATTCCGCCTGCGCCTCGTGGTATTCCGAAGATCGAAGTGACATTCGACATCGACGCGAATGGCATCCTGCACGTGTCGGCGAAAGATCAAGGCACTGGAAAAGAGAAGAAAATTCGCATCGAAGCCTCTAGTGGGCTGACAGACGCTGAGATCAATAAGATGAAGCAAGAAGCCCAAGCGAATGCCGAAGCTGACAAACAAGTAAAAGAGCGCGCTGAAAAGATCAACCAAGCCGACTCGATGATCTTCCAAACCGAAAAGCAATTGAAGGAATTCGGAGATAAGATTTCAAGCTCGAACCAAGAAACGATCAAGGGTGCGCTAGAGAAATTGAAAGCTGCACATAAGGCGCAAGACATCGCTGGCATCGACGACGCGATTGCTTCCCTGAACAACGCGTGGCAAGCAGCATCGCAGGAGATGTACCAAGGTGGGGCGCAAGCGAACCCTGGCTCTAATGCGGGTGCAGGTGCGGGTAATACCGAAAACAAGAACACCGGTTCAGAAGGCGGAGATACCACCGACGTGGAATACGAAGAAGTAAAGGATAAGAAGTAACCGATACGAACGAACGTTAGATTGAAGGGGCCGTCTCGAAAGGGGCGGCCTCTTTTTGTTATTGACGTATGGTCATTTGAAAGTCATTTGTCCCGGCAACGTTTGAAATCGGGTCACATTGTTCAAAAAGATGCTGCAACTTCTACAGGCTAGGTGATTTGATTATATATTTACCGCCCTTAAAATCATATAGTTATGCAAGTCCTAAAGTTTGGTGGTACATCCGTAGGCAAGCCGGAACGGATGCGAAAAATTGCTGACCTTCTTTTGTCGACACCCGGGAAAAAGATCGTGGTGCTGTCGGCATTGAGCGGCACAACCAACACGCTTGTCAAGATTGGCGACTATTTGATCACCCAAAGCGCCGATGCCGCTTCTCGCGAAATCAACGATCTCGAAAAGCACTACGAGCTATTCATCAAGGAACTCTACTCGACTGAAGCGTACAAAGCCATCGGGCAAGAAATCGTCAGTCGCTATTTCAGCTTGTTCCGCCTGCTCGCTGCTGGGCGCTTCGACGATCGCAGCTATCGCGAACTGTTAGCTCAAGGCGAACTTATCTCCACTGAACTGTTCTATCACCATTTGCAAGAGCGGAAGATTTCATCGCGATTACTTCCCGCCTTGCATTTTATGTCGATCGATGAGAACAACGAACCAGAACTCGACAAAATCCGCGAGCGCCTTCGCCCCTTGATCCAAACGTTAGGGAACGTCGACATCTTGGTGACCCAAGGATACATCTGCCGAAACCATAAAAACGAGATTGACAACCTGAAGCGCGGTGGCAGTGATTACACCGCTTCGCTTATCGGTGCGGCGATCCAATCTGAAGAAGTTCAAATTTGGACGGACATCGATGGGATGCACAACAACGACCCTAGGATTGTGAAGAAAACCTTCCCAATCGCCGAGCTTACATTCGATGAGGCTTCCGAGCTGGCTTACTTCGGTGCGAAAATTCTTCACCCTTCCACTATCGTTCCTGCTCAGCGGTACGGTGTACCCGTTCGTTTGAAGAACACCATGGATGAAAAAGCTGCAGGTACCTTGATTTCCGATAAGGGCTCGAGCGGTCAGTTTAAAGCCATCGCTGCCAAAGACGGCATCACCGCGATCAACGTTAAGTCGTCGCGTATGTTGCTCGCCTATGGTTTCCTCCGCAAGGTCTTCGAAGTCTTCGAAAAATATAAGACTCCCATCGATATGGTTTCGACATCGGAGGTGGCTGTTTCTGTCACCATCGACGATGCCCGTTCACTTCCAGAAATTCAGGAGGAGCTGAAAGCACTCGGCACCATCGAAGTGGATCGCGACCAATCTATTATCTGCATCGTGGGCAACCGCCTCGCCGACAAGGACGGAGTATTGAAGCAAGTCTTCTCAGCACTGGGACCTGTTAGGGTGCGAATGGTTTCGTTTGGCGGGAGTGCCAACAACATTTCGATCCTGTTGGAGACTGTCAACAAGGACAAGGCACTGAACCTTCTCAACGAGGGCCTGTTCGACATCAAATAGGGCTCACCACCCATCCTAAAATAGTCGTGTATTCGGTACACAATGGGCCACTTAGCTGTGGCCCTTTTTGTTGTATGCGGCGCAAGGCCATTCTGCTCGTTTACAAGGGGCGGTTCGGTGGAAATCAGGAAAAAAACAGAGCCGAACTTCCTCGTGCCTTAGCGAAAAGGACGCACGCTACATGCATTGCTTCGAGGCGGTTATTTTTATGTAAATTCATTAAGAAGCACCGAAATAAAATTCTTAGTCCAGCACGTAAAAGCTCACTACTTTTTGAGAAATTACTCTACCTAAAACCCCCCTATGGAACTCGTAGTCATCCTCGTGTTCGTTGTTGGATACCTCGCCATCGCGCTCGAACATCCGATCAAGATCAACAAGACGGCTTCCGCCCTGCTCACAGGCGTACTTTGCTGGACCGTATATGCTTTGGGCGCAAGCTCCGAGGCGCACGAAACTGTGGGCCACGACCTCTCGCATCACTTAAGCCAGATAGCAGAAATCTTATTCTTCCTGCTCGGAGCAATGACCATCGTCGAACTGGTGGATGCCTACCAAGGATTCCGCCTGATCACCGACAGAATCAAGACTAAAAATCCTAAAGCACTTCTCTGGATCGTTTGTTGGGTGACTTTCTTTTTGTCCTCTATCCTCGATAACCTTACGACTTCGATCGTCATGATCTCGCTGATCCGCAAGCTGATTCCAAATAAGGATATGCGGATGTTCTTCGCGGGTATGATCGTGATCGCGGCCAACGCCGGTGGTGCCTGGACACCGATCGGTGATGTGACCACCACGATGCTCTGGATCGGCGGTCAGATTTCCACCGCTAACATCATGACCGTCCTGTTTGTTCCAAGTGTACTTTGCTTGCTTGTACCGTTACTCTACCTCTCGTTTACACTTAAGGGCGAACTAGGCGATACCTCTACCGTTGAGGTGGACGCTGAGGAAAAGATGGAAATTAAGGGAAGCACCACAATGTTGATACTCGGCGTTGGCGCATTGGTTTTCGTACCCGTCTTCAAAACAATTACCCACCTTCCTCCTTATGTAGGGATGATGCTGGGTCTGGGAATTATCTGGGTTGTCTCCGAATTCATTAACCCACATGCCGATGAAGCTATGCGTAAACCATACACAGCGGGTGGTGCACTTTCTCGCATCGATTCCTCCTCGGTCTTGTTTTTCCTTGGTATCCTCCTCGCAGTGGGTGCACTTGAATCGATGCACATCCTTGGACAGTTTGCTGGGTGGCTCGACCGCACGGTGAACAATCAAGCAACGATTGTTACCCTCATCGGGATGCTCTCGGCTGTGATCGATAACGTACCGCTCGTGGCGGCGAGCATGGGTATGTACGACATCGCAACTTACCCAACCGATAGTTTTATCTGGGAGTACCTAGCCTATTGCGCAGGAACTGGAGGAAGTATCTTGATCATCGGATCCGCAGCGGGTGTGGCAGTGATGGGCATGGAAAAGATCGACTTTATCTGGTATCTCAAACGCATCAGCCTCATCGCCATGCTTGGATACTTCGCAGGTTGCGGAGCGTACCTCGTGATCTACCAACTCATACACTAATATGAAGTAAGAATTGGGAATTAGGAATGTAGAATTAAGCTTAGACCTTGACAAAACTCGAGTGCTGTCCGAAGCCCAATTCTCCATTCTAAATTCTCTATTCTAAATTTCAACTAGCCCATATTGACGAGCACCACGGTATACACGATATACCCGGCGAGCATCAACGCAGCTTCCCATCGGTCGAGTTTGCGGGTATTGAGGGTGAACATGAAGATCATCAGCAAAATTGTCGCTGCGCCCACGAGTTTCAGGTCAAAATTCATTGCGGCGTTGTAGTTGATCGGGTGGATGACGCCCGTCACACCTAGGATAAAAAAGATATTGAAGATGTTCGAGCCGATCACGTTGCCAATTGCAATGTCAGTATTCTTGCGGAAGGCAGCGACCGTGGATGTAGCGAGTTCTGGAAGGGAAGTTCCGGCCGCTAGAATTGTGAGACCAATCAGTTTTTCACTCAAACCATAACGGTGTGCAATGGCGATGGCGTTATCAACGACCAATTGACCTCCGAAAATTAACATCGCTAGTCCCGCAATGATCAACACGACTGCAATGGACGTTTTGTAAATCTTGATTTCCCCCTGTTCGGTCTCCGGCGCCTGTTTCATCGTGCGATAGATGTAAAACAAGAAGCCGGAAAAGAATAAGAGCAAAATGATGCTGTCTAGTCTACTCAGTACACCATCGTACCCTTCTGGGGCATCCGTTGCGCCACTCACTAGCTTATCGTTCACCAGTAAGTACAACACTACGACAGCCACAAGAGAAAGCGGGACCTCCCATTTTACCGTGTTGCGGTGTACAACCAACGGATATATTAGTCCGGCGACACCGAGGATAAACAAGAGGTTGAAATTATTGCTACCGATCACGTTGCCAAAAGAAGCGTCGTTCTTCCCATCGATCGCAGAAAGGAGGCTCACGATTAACTCTGGCATCGAGGTTCCGAAAGCGACTACGGTGAGGCCTATTGCTAAATTGGAAATGCCATACTTTTTTGCTGCTGAAGACGCGCCACTTACCAGAAAATCGGCGCCCTTGATAAGCACGGCGAAGCCTACCAAGAGGAGGAGGATGTCGAGAAACATACGAGGGAGAGGTTGGGGTGTTTAGATTTAGGGTTCAAACCGGCCATCCATATGAGTATTTATCATCTAAATGGAACGGTGGTCTATAAATAAATGTACACAGAAACTTCATACGAAACACATTAGCCGTGTAACCGCCTCCGATTAGTGGATGATGCCCGTCTGACTGAAACTCTTCCTTTTCAAATCTCCTGGATCCAAGCGAAATCCGATGCCGACGCCCCAAAACCAAAAGCGGGAACCGTCGATCCCCCGGTTTCCTACATAGCCATCAAACTGAATTCGGGGCGATGCCAAGAACATCAAACCTCCATCGAAAGAAAACGGGACGACCCCCTTGCTCTCGACAAGCGTATACCCCTCAAAAAAATAACCAAGCCGGTGCGTGTGGAGAAAACTCGTAGAGGCAGAAAGCAAATAGTCGACCCGACCGCTCTTGCTCCAAAAGATCCCGGTGTTGTAGTTCAGAAATACTTGTTTGTGCAGCGTGTTGTTGAACAGAAGCACGAGAGAGTAATCTGCAAGAGAATAGTTGGGATAGTCATGATGGATATATGCCCCGTCGCCAAGCGGCAACGAGAACTCGGGCTGAATAGACAGCGCCGGACGCAGGCCACGTTCCTCAAATATTCGATACTTGCCACCAATCGAAAAAAACAAAACATTGTCACTCAGTCCCGACCCGAGTGAATCAAGAAAAAGTTGATTGAATCCAACCCGTAGCTCCGCCTTTCTATTAATGCCTGTCCGAAACACAAAGTTCGGCATATAGAACTCGTGGGTAAATGGCCCGCGATTCCACTCCACGCCTGTCTCGACTTGATATTGCCTTGGAAGGACTGTCGTGGGCAAATTCGACACATCCGGTCGATCAATAGAGAGTGGTTCAATCTCGGTAGTTTGTGCCGAGGTCGAAATCACACAGATGAGCAAGACGAGGATGAGGGTTCCTTCTCGCCCTAGGAAAAGAGTTCTGCGGGGTGTCAAAACTTTCTCTTAAGGTGGCAGTAGCCAAATTTTACATCAGTAGTACCATATGAACTTCAACCCGAGGTATGACTGCTTGCCATCTCCAGGGTCAACTTTATATATGTTCCTCGTTCCCTTCATCCATACAAATTGACATTGAAACATTTGTCCTGAACCCGGATCAACATCAAATCCGAGAGCGGCCATCATACCCAAATCCCAACGATTGTAGTTAGAAGTCATGTAGTGATCGTCGTGAAATCCATCGACCACGCTTTGCCAAATCTTGTTGACTTTCATCGTATTCATCACGTTCACTCCGACGCTTCCACTTAAACGCCAGCCTGCTTGAAGTACGTCTCGTTTTGTGCGGAGTTCGAGCAGGATTGGAGCATCGATGTTATTGAATCTTAGCTTTTGCAAGTACGTGGAGTCAGGATCGCCACGGGTACCCACCCTATTCACAATCCAGGGTTTTGAAAATGCACCGCCTGTTACATCGTGATTGATAATTCCTCCACCTGACTGCTGGTATCCAACACCTACACTTACTCCAATCCACTCCCTGAAATTGTAACGCGCCTGGATCGTGGACCCGATAGAGGGTTTCCAATAGTATACCTCAGGCAAATTTGTTCCCAAGATTTTACTCCAGTATCCATTGAAGCTGATTCCATATCGAAACTTCTTCCGCTCGAACGCCGTCAAAATTCGTCCGCCATCAAGAATTGTTTCTTTCGACTCCTTAGACGGTGCGATCTCATTTAAAATTGATTCGCGGGTGATCGGCTCCGTCTTTCGTTGCGCCTCTGAGATCGTGGGGATCACGATCGCGATCATGCAAAAGATTGCCAATGAGTATTTCATGTCTCTCGTCATTAACCTTCAAAATCTTCAAAATCCTTTTCTTCCTCCTCAGCCGCCATCGTCAGAGGACTGTTCCTGTACCACAGGTAGTAAATCGCCGGCAGTGTGATCAGTGTCAATACGGTGGCAGAAATGAGCCCACAGATCACGACCACCGCCAAAGGTTTTTGTGTCTCTGATCCGATACCAGTAGACAAGGCCGCTGGCATCAAGCCAAGTCCCGCCATCAGGGCCGTCATCACAACCGGTCGCACACGACTCATCGCACCCTGAGTGATCGCTTGCACCAGCGGCACACCCATCTGCACATATTTATTAAATACCGCCACGAGGATCACCCCGTTTTGGACACACACTCCAAAAAGCGCGATGAAACCCACGCCTGCAGAAATGCTGAAGTTGATACCCGTGAAAAACAATCCGAGAATACCACCAATCAAGGCAAAGGGCACGTTCAACAACACAATGGTCGCATCCTTAATCGAATTGAACATGAAGTACAGCCACATGAAGATGAGTAGGATCGAAATCGGCACAACTACTTTTAACTGGCTCGTCGCTCGCACTTGGTTTTCAAACTCGCCGTTCCAACTCATCGAATAGCCTTTACCCAATTTCACCTGTTCGCCTACTTTCTTTTGTGCTTCCGCAATCGTGCTTCCTAGATCGCGGCCTCGAACGGAGAACTTGATCGGGATGAATCGCAAATTGCCTTCACGGTACACGAACGCAGCGCCATTTTGAACTTTGATCGTGGCGATCTCGCGCATCGGAATCTTTGTCGCATCAGAAGTAGGAACCAGTAGTTTTCCGATCTCCTTTTCGCCTCGCCGAAACTCGGAAGAATAGCGAACGCGTATATCGAACCGGCGCTCACCTTCGTAAAATGTTGACACCTTCTTACCACCAATCGCCATTTCAATGATGTTGTTCGCCTCGTTCACATTAGCTCCATAGCGCGCCATCTTGTCGCGATCCAGCTCCACGCGAAGCTCCGGTTGACCAAGGCTCTTAAAAATACCTAGGTCTTGTACACCCTCAACGGTCATCATGATGTTGCGCACGGTGTCCGCAATGCGTTCAAGCTTGTGCAGGTCGTCACCAAAAATCTTGATGGCCATCTCTCCTTTCACACCTGAAACCGCCTCTTGAACGTTGTCTGAAATTGGCTGAGAGAATCCGAGTACCACACCCGGGAACTTGTCGGCCAACTCGTTTTGCATTTCGTGAACGATCTCATCTTTGGAAAGACCTCGCTCCCATTCGTCCTTTTGATACAGGTCCACAAAGAACTCGACGTTGAAAAATCCAGTCGGGTCCGTGCCGTCGTTGGGACGACCGTTCTGAGAAATAACACCTTTCACTTCAGGGTACTTCTCAAAGATCTTACGCATCTGCGACGACACCTCGTTGGCTTGAGAGAATGCGACGCTTTGTGGCATGCTCGCGCGAACGTAAATCGAACCCTCGTTCAACTGAGGTAAAAACTCTGTGCCCAACGTTCCTCCAATCAGCAAACTCACCAACAAAACCGAGACCGCGATGGTAATACTCAACTTGGGTTTTGTTAAAGACCAATTGAGTGTTGGCTTGTACGTCTTCTCTAACCCGGAGACAAGCTTGTTATCCTTTTCGCGAACATTCTTGCTCAACAAAATCTGACATAGCAACGGTACCAACGTAAGGGTGAAGATCAACGCGCCGAGCAAGGCAAAGCCCATTGTGTAGGCCAGTGGTGAGAACATTTTTCCTTCCACCTTTTGAAACGCAAAGATTGGAATGAGGGCCGTAATGATGATCAGCTTCGAGAACAAGATTGGTTTGCCCATCTCTACCGAAACATGCTTCACCATTTGGAACTTCGTTGCACCATTGAATTTCTCTACGCCCATTTCATGCTGCTTGTGAGCGAGGTACACGAAAACACCTTCAACCATCACAACCGCGCCGTCAATGATAATCCCAAAGTCAATCGCGCCAATTGACAACAAGTTGGCCGACATGCCTTTGATCTTCATGCAGATAAAGGCAAACAAAAGCGCCAGAGGAATAATGATCGCGACTATGACCGTCGTACGCCAATCCAACAAGAACACCGCAAGGATCAACGTTACCAGCAACATACCAACCACCAAGTTCTCCATCACCGTATGGACCGTCAGATCTACCAAGTTCGTTCGATCATAGAAGACATTAATCTTAACACCATCGGGAAGGATCCGCTCGTTCAAATCCGTCACCAACAGATTGAGATTCTTGAGCACGGCACTAGGATTCTCACCTTTCCGGAGAAGGACGATCCCTTCCACTACATCTTCTTGATCGCCACGACCAACCTTTCCAAGTCGGGGACGAAAGGATATTGACACTTGCGCCACATCCTTAATAAAAATTGGTGTTCCATTTACATTTTTGATGATGATGGACTCGATGTCTTTGGTGTCGGCGACCAATCCCAGCCCGCGCACGAGGTACGTCTGTGGGCCACTTTCAATGACATCACCACCCACATTGCTGTTGTTGTTTTGAAGCGCATCGAATACATCGTCAGGGCTGAAGTTGAATGACGAAAGTAAATTTGGATTCAACGTAACTTCGTAGGTCTTGACTTCGCCACCGAACGAGATCACATCGGCGATACCTGACACAGCCTTTACTCGCTTGTCAATAATCCAGTCTTGAATTTCCTTCAGTTCGCGAACGGACTTGCCCTCACCCGTTAACGTATATCGATAGATTTCGCCAGTCGGACCCGAAGGTGGTTGCACCTCTACGTCGGCCCCCTCGGGCAACGCCATGTTTTGCAGTTGATTGAATACCAACTGACGTGCCGTGAAGTCCGTCACATGATCCTCGAAGAATATCGTCACGACCGACAAGCCGAATAACGAGATAGAACGCAAGCTCGTTTTGTCGGGCACAACGTTCATTTCGGTTTCTATCGGAATTGTAACAAACTTCTCCAATTCTTCAGCGGCACGGCCAGGCCACTGGGTAATGATGACGACGCGGGTATTGATCACGTCGGGAAACGCTTCAATGGGCGTCCCAAGGAAACTTCTCACGCCGGCTGCGATCACGACCACTGTTCCTAAGAACACGAGGATCTTGTTCCGAAGGGAGAAATTGATGATACCTGTTATGAGACTATTCATGATAACGATCGACTGTGATCAAGATTTCTGGTTGGAAGCTGTTAACACGAATAGAGAACCCTCCACCACGATGCGGTCACCTGGTTGAAGGCCTGAAGTGATCTCCGTCGTGTCGTTGAACTTACGACCCACTTCTACCCGAATTTTTTCAAACGTGCTTGGAGCAGTCTCTTTCATCACATAGAAGGAGTTGTTTTCCAATACCAATGCTTTTGCAGGTACACCTACCACTTTCTCAGCTGTTTGAGAGGTGATGGTAACCGTCGCGAACATCTCAGGCTTCAACAAACCAGCGCTGTTGTCCAATTCGGTACGCACTCGAATGACACGCGATTCTGGATCGAGCATTGTTCCAATCTTCTTGATACTACCTTGAAAAGTCTTGTCGGGATACGCCACAGTCTTAACCGTCACCTTGTCACCTTCTTTCACTTTCGCCATGTCACTTTCGTGAACGTTGGCCCAAATCCAAACAGTTTTCAAATCCGAAATGGTAAAAATGCTTGTGTTCAGATCGGTACGAATCTGTGTTCCTTCATTGATATTCCGTTCCACAATAAAACCCGAGCGCGGCGCTACTACCCGGAACGTCGCATCCAAGCGATCCGCAGATCCGCCATAGAGTTCCAAAATTTGTTTCCTCTCTTCGAACTCGGACTTGGCATTGGTAAAATCCTTCTTGGCCTCTGAAAAATCCTTTTCCGACAGCATCCCACTCTTGTAAAGCTCTTGAGAGCGTACCATGTTATTCTCCTCCACTTCCAGGTTTGCCTTCGCCACATTATAGTCTCGTTGAAAGGCGCTGATGTCGGTACTCAACAACACCGCCAAGAGTTGACCGCGTTGTACGTAGTCACCCAACGATACGCCGACCTTTTCGACGGTACCGCTGACGATCGGAAATACGCGTACCACGTTGTTCTCGTCGAAACTTACATCGCCCACTGCCGAAAATTCCTCCGCAACGGGAACTTGCTGTACGTCCTCCACAGCGATCGTTTTCATTTGCTCGGAAGTCAATTGAACGTTCGCCTTCGATTCTACTTTAGTGGCACCAGCGGTTTCTTCCTTCTTAGTGCATGCTGCAAGGATGATAGCGACCGCTAATGGATACAGGATTAACTTATTTTTCATGGGGCTTGATGTCAATATTCGATGAGGTTGGTCCCGACGTAGAAATTGAGCTCGTTCACATTCGTCAGGTACAATTGTCTTAGTTCGATGAGCTCGATATTTGTTTGGATATAGATTCGCTGTTGGTCGATAAATTGAAGAAGGCTTATGTTTCTCTTTTTGAAATTCTCATTCGTGCTCTGATTCAACTGATGGAGACGCTCCAAGAATCGTTGATCGTAGTTCGATAGACCCGCATTCGAATTGCGATATCGGTTGTAAGCAGCCGTCACTTCGTTTCTTACACGGTTGTCCATTTGCAAGAACTGCAGTTCCGATTGCCTTACTGCAAATTGCGCTTGCTTGATGTTGCCTTGGTTCCGGTTGTAAAGCGGCAACAACACCTCCGTCGTGTACCCGTGATAAGGGCGGATGTAGTTACTACCTCGATCTTGCGGCTGATAACCCACTTTGATATCGGGAACCGAATTAGCGTTCTGAAGTTTAAGGTTCTGCTTCTGGTAGCGGATGTTGATCTTCGACGCTTCAATGTCGGGTCGCGTTTGAACTGCCTGTTCAGCCAAGATTGCAGGGTCAAACTCCTCGCCTACCACCGGCAGCTTCTGTTCGACGAAGAAGGTGGTGTCTTGAGGATATTGAAGCAACACCCGAAGCTGGGCTCGTGCTTGCTCGAGATCATTGTGATTACGGAGCGCTTCCGCTTTCACATCTAGGTATTCAGCTTCCAACCGAATTCCCTCCACAGTCGAAATTGCTCCAACCTCGAGTTGCTTGCGTGTGGCCGCCATCAACTGATCGTAGTTTTGAATCACCTGTCGATAGAGGATATCCTTCGCCTGAAGCGCGGCGAGGTCACTGTAAGTATTCCCCAACTCGAAGAAAAGACCACGCAACACATCCTCCATTTGCTTCTCCGCCATCTCCACGCCAATACGCGCGAGTTTCACAGAGTTGATGTGTTTGCCCGAAATCGAGAAGATCTGCTCGAGCTGGAATAAGTGTTGGCTCCTCGTGGCGAGATACTTGTTTGTCTCGGTGTTCCACAAGTCCCCGTTGATGATGAAGTTGGGGTTGTTCCACGCACGGGCAGTAATCACCTTGGCCCGAGCAATGTTGATGTCGTAGTAACCGGCCAACAAACCAAGGTTGGCGCGCAACATACGTGTTTTCGCAGCTTGGAATGTAATCACCGTGTCAACCTGCGCCCAAGCGCCTGTCGACAGTATACACACCAACAGCGAAGCAGAAAGAATCTTCCGTTTCATGCTGAAAGAGTAACAGCGGGTTTATAGGCCCGTCAAAAAAGAAAAACTAGTGAGTAGGAAAAACTATCCCTCTAGGGTACGAGGAGACAGAGTGCAGAACTGCTTATCAGATTTGCAAGCGACGAATCGACAGATAGATATCATCCGCGATGAACCGCGCACTTTCATCTGAACTTGTAAGCTGGTTCTGCTGGGTGAGCGTGTGAAAATCTGCTAGTGACGAAACCTGAAAAAAGTTGAAAACCTTGATTGCGTTTTCAACATTCTCCGACGACATCCGGAATAAACCTTGGCTAACGTTCTCGTCGCTCGGCGCAACTTTAACGATAACCTCAGCTTCGTCTTGCTGACTGGGTGCCTCGGGCGTAAACAAGAAGGACGCGGCAAAGTACGTCAGAAACAATCCTGACAGCACCAACGCAAAATACCGCTGCTTCTTTTTCATGGTTTGGGGTACGCAAAGATACAAGCGCAATCACATCCTCCAAATATGAGTAGGCGCACCCCTCGGAAATGAGTCCGCAGGAGTCAATCTCAATCGTTTGTGGAACGATGCCATTGTGTATCACGGACACAAAAAGAAAGCAATGTACCTCCACGCAGCCCCTATCCGATCGACCCTTTGTAGTGAGATCACTACATTTGACGCCGCTAGCAAACGAATAACCATTGAACGCGGCTATCGACATCGGCAACTCGCGCGTCAAGATCGCAATCTTCGATCATGATACGATCGCTTCCAAGCACACGGTCGTTGGATTTCAAGAGCTCTTTGCTTTCCTCGCGCATCAAAATTTTGAACACGCGATTGTGTCATCGGTCAGCTCCAATCCGACGGACATAATGCCCGCGATTCACGCTTCAGGCAAAAAAATACAACTCTCGTCCAACACGCGATTGCCGCTTCGGATCGCGTACGACACGCCAACCACGCTAGGTGTTGACCGCATTGCAGCTGCCTGTGGCGCGGCAACCTTGTTTCCAAATCGCAACCTGGTGGTAATCGACATGGGTACGTGCATCACCTACGACTTTGTGGCGGCGGAGGGAAGCTTCGAGGGGGGCGCAATCGCTCCGGGGTTGCGGATGCGCTTCGCCGCGATGAACCAATTTACCGCCCGCCTCCCCCAAGTTGAGCCAGTCGCAGACCCACCATTGACGGGCAAAAGCACGGTGCTGTCGATGCAAAGCGGCGTCATGAACGGCGTACTGGAGGAAATAAATGGATTTGTTTCCCGTTACCTGTCTCAATACGGCGACGTGAAGGCTGTAGCCTGCGGAGGCGACCTCGCTTTTTTTGAAAACAGTCTCAAACCGTCGATATTTGTTGCCCCCGATCTCGTTTTGATCGGTTTGAACAAGATTTTACTTCACCAACTAAATGATTAGAGCTTTATTCGGAGTCCTGACGGTACTGTTGTGCACCGGGAATGTGATGGGGCAGGCCAGCAGAAGCCCGTTTTCCGCCTTTGGGATTGGTGAAGGGTATGGCTCTGCTACGGCGCATTCACAGGGGATGGCCGGGGTCGGGATCAGCAATCCACAATACTTATTTATTAATAACCAGAATCCAGCGCTGCTCGTGTTTAACGGGCTCGGGGGTATCACCTCATTTCAGGCTGGGATCATCGGTGAGCAAAGGACGGTTCGCGATGCTACCAACAAGAACACGTCAAATGCCGCAAACTTGAATTACTTGGTCTTGGCTTTCCCGATCAAAGGAAATCGGTGGGTCACCTCCGTTGGCGTGATGCCTTACACATCGCAACGTTATCGCTTTTCGTACACCGAAACCGTGGATGGCGGTAGCGCCGTCTTCCAAGAGACCGGCAATGGTGGCATTAACCAAGTGTCATGGTCGAACGGAATCGTGCTTCACAAGTGGCTTTCGGTTGGGGCACGCGCCGGATATCTATTCAGTTCTATTGAAAATGGATTCAATACGACTGTGGCTCTCACCGATCAAACACAGTTTTTCACGCCAAATATTCAACAACGTTTCAACTATAGCGGGTTCACTTTCACCGGCGCCGTCTCACTCCACTTAGACTCGCTGTTCAACAATCTATATCGTTTGAACTTGGGCGTGGTGTATGATTTTAAATCTGACATCCGAACCGATTATCTGCAAACGCTCGTGCGCCTCTCGCAGTCAGGCGTGGCGATCAGCACCGACACACTCACTACCGACGGTACTGGCAGGACAAAGATTCCTTCGACACTTTCCGCGGGCATTTCATTCGGACGTGCCAATCAATGGGTATTCGGCGTCGATGCGCGTACGAGTGATTATTCCCAAATGGTTTTGGTAGAGAACCAGAAATCACCCACCACAATAGGTTGGCGTGTTGCGGCTGGCTTCGAAATCACACCCAATCCTGGTTCACTTGCTAGCTACTTGAAAAACGTGACTTACAGAACGGGCGTTAGCATTGAAGAGTATCCCTATTTGATCAACGGTGCAAAGTTGCGGGATTTTGGCACCAATTTTGGAATATCTCTGCCCGTCGCACGCGGTTGCAGTGTCGATCTCTCGGGCCGATGGGGCAAGAGAGGAAATATTGAGACTAATACAATTGAAGAAAAGTACTTTAAAATCTATTTTGGCGTGTCTTTTAATGACCGTTGGTTTATTAAGAGGAGATTTGACTAAACCATGAAACCTATACTTGATATGAGAAAACTGTTCAGCTTGCTGCTATTCCTGTCGATAGCATCAATCGGGTACTCACAATGCAAAGAGTACAAATGGCCCGCTGACAAAGCCAAGGCCGAAGAACAGCTCGCCATTTACGGCGATGCAATTAAACAACAACAATATCGCGCTGCCGTTCCCGGCCTTCAGTGGTTCCTGAAAAACGCACCCAATTGGAATACCAAGCTGTATGTTGATGCAGCAGATGTGTACAACAAGCTGGCCGCCGCTGAAAAAGACCCCGCGAAAAAACAAGTATTGGTTGATTCCCTGATGTGGATCTACGAC
This sequence comes from Cyclobacteriaceae bacterium, assembly GCA_044226945.1. GTDB lineage: Bacteria > Bacteroidota > Bacteroidia > Cytophagales > Cyclobacteriaceae > ELB16-189. The sequence goes on from JBGAGB010000009.1 coordinate 75,100, forward strand.
GAGCGCGTGAAAATCTGCGGCGACGAAATAAACGTGTTGAACCGCAAAGCTACTTACGCTGCCGTCTTTAATGGCCAAAACAAAGAGAAGATTGGCGATGTGCTCGCACTCTTCGACAAAGTGGTTGATATCTCAGGCACAAACGTCAGCGACAACGTGCTTGATACCTACTTCAAGATGGTCTATGCAGATTTTGCTCTTCTGAAGAACCTTACCCCCGACGACGTATTCGCTCGTTATGACAAGATTCAAAAAGCGATTGATGCGAAAATCGTGAAATACCAGCAAGAGAATAAGAAGGCTGAAGTTGAACGTTTGAAAGGCAGCAAAGCTGGTACAGACGACCTCCTGCCTAAAATGGTGCCGGTTGACTGCGACTTCGTGAAGAAGAACATGGAACCTAAGTTCCGTCAAAACCCGACCGATGCTGCCCTTGCCAAGAAGATCTTCGGATTCATGCTGCTTGGTAAATGTACAGACGATCCACTTTGGCTCGAAGCCGGTGAGGTGGTTCACACTGTAGAAAAAGACTATGGCTTAGCGAAAAACTTGGCTGTAAAATTCCTCAGCATTAAGAACTATGCGAAGGCTTCTGAATATGCGAAAGAGGCCAACACGATTGCGACTACGCCGGCTCAAAAATCTGAGTCGTTGATCATCCTCGGAACCGTATCTGCTGCTCAAGGTGGAAACACTGCTGCTCGCGACATCTTCCGTCAAGCAGCTGCGGCCGATCCTTCAAGCAAAGATCCATGGGAACGCATCGGCGACTTGTATGCGACAGCGGACGAGTGCAAGAAGCTGAAGAGCCAAGCGGAAGACCGCCTCGTGTACATTGCCGCTTACGACATGTATGCTAAAGCCGGTGCTACGCAAAAGATGAACAACATGAAGAACCTCTTCCCTTCAAAAGAAGATATCTTCTTGCTGAGCTGGAAAGCCGGTGAAACAAAAAATACGGGTTGCTGGGTTGGTGAAAACGTGACACTCCGCACCCGCGACTAAGCAAAACATCTAAAGTATTAAAGGGCTGACTGAAAGGTCGGCCCTTTTCATTATGAAGATTGCCGCCATCCATATTCCTGCGAGACTCAGCCTGATCGTCATGATCGTCGCGCTGTGGGCATGCAATCGAAAAGATGCTGTTGCGCCTGCTTTGTACAACGGCCCAAACCGCGAGGCAGAAGATGTAACAATGCTCTATGCCGAAAAAGACAAACTGAAGATTAAGCTCACTGGAAAGCGTGTACTTGAGTTTGAGAATGGGGACCGTGAATTTCCCGAGGGACTGTTTCTTGAGTTCTTCAACGAGCAAGGGGCACTGATCAGCACGTTGTCTGCAAACCATGCCTACTTTTTCAAACGTGAATACCAGTGGCGCGGCCGCGGACACGTGGAAGTCAAGAACCTTGAAACGAAAGAGCAGTTAAATACCGAGGAACTCTATTGGAAGCCAGACACCAAGCGCATCTTTACAGAAATGTTTGTGACAATTCGAGAGGTAAACGATGTCGTGTACGGCGTTGGGCTCGACGCCGCGCAAGACCTGTCGGAGTATGTGATCCGTCATCCCAAAGGGGAGTTTGAGGCGTCTGAGGCCGAAGAGAAATAGATTATGAAATTGGTCGACACCATCATCCTTGCGCTAGGTGGAGCTTTCCTCCTGATCGCGGCGTACGAGATTTACAGGTGGGGGGTCTCCTCTGCCTACTGGAGTATCATGATGTCTGTGGTGTTTTACTTTTGGTACATATACCGCAGAAAGCGCTGATCTTCCGCCACTTCGCTCAGCTACCCTAAAACGCTGAAAATCAGCGGAATTTATTGGTTTTCCCCCCTTGCCGAATCGGGCAAAGCGGTTAAATTTGCGGCCTTGCCCACCAATAGGCAGGGCTCTTTTAACCTCAATATTTCGCTTTTATGGCATTGATCGGAACGCTTAGGAACAGGATGACCAAATGGGTGGTGATTTTCGTGGCGGTGGCCATCGGTTCCTTCATTTTGAACGACTTTTTTGGCAACAGAAGTACGGCACTCTTTGGCGGCCAGGACAACTCTGTGGGCGAGATCGCGGGGCACAAGGTCACAGATGAAGAATACAACAAAACGCTGCAAGGCTTGGAGAGTGAGTTCCAAGGTCGCATGGGTCGCCCAGCAACCGAAAGGGATCTCGTAAGCCTTCGCGAGCAAGCTTGGATGCTCTTGATCGGACGTTATGCCATTAGCAAAGAGTATGAGAAGGTTGGATCAGAAGTTACAACGGAAGAGTTGTACGACATGATTCAAGGCCGCAACATCGAAGAAGGTCTCAAGATGAACTATATGGATTCAACCGGCCAATTCGACAAGAACCGGTTGATTTCTGACTTGCGTGCCATCGCAGACCAACCCGCAGGGTCTCCTGGCCGTGCGCAGTGGGACTATTTTCGGAGCCAGTTGCGTGCCGCACGTGAGCGATTGAAGTATGAGAACCTCCTTATCAAGACAAACTACGTTACCAAAGCTGAAGCTGAATTCGCCTACCACGTCGACAACGATGTTGCCGAGGTGAAGTACCTCTACATTCCGTTCTATGCCGTAAAGGATCCCGAAGCTCCGGTGACAGACGCGGACATTCGCCGTTACTATGATGCCCACAAGGATCAATATAAAACTGATGAGTTGCGCAGTTTAAGCTATGTGGCCCTCTCGGCAGATCCATCACCAAAAGACACCGCAGTACTTCGCACTGAGATGGAGAAACTCGCGGTCCAATTCCGTGAAACGAAAGAAGACTCGACGTTCGCGAGCTTGAACTCTGAACGCATGAACGAGGCTTTCCAGAAGTATGACATCCTGACTCTACCCACTTTTTTGAACCGCGAAACGATCACAGAAGGACTGGTTTTAGGACCATTCCTGGATAACGGTTATTACAAAATTGCCAAGGTAACAGAGATCGGAAAAGACACGATCAACCAAGCCAAAGCCAGCCACATTCTCATTCGTTGGAAGAGCGCATCGGATGAAGACAAGAAAGAAGCGAAGGCAAAAGCTACTAAGGTTCTGAACGAGCTAAAAGGCGGCGCCAACTTCGCCGCTAAAGCGATGGAAAACAGCGAAGACAACGCGTCAAAAGTGCGTGGTGGTGACTTAGGCTGGTTCCGTCAAGGGCAAATGGTTCCAGAGTTCGAAAAACCGATCATGGCCGCAACCAAAAAGGGTCTGATCAACGATATCATCGAATCCCAATACGGTTATCACATCATCACTGTAACGGAAACGAAAACAAACGTAGCATACAAAATTGCGCTCATCGAAAAGCCGCTCTTGCCCAGCCGCGAGACGCAAGACTCTGTGTATCGCAAGGCCGACTTATTTGCTTCCGGCCTCAGTGGTGTGGAGGACTTCAAAGCTCGTGCGACCGAACAAAAGCTCAGCACTTATGACGCGAACGATTTGACGGCATCTGATCGCTTTGTCGGAAATCTGGGCGAAGCTCGTGAAATGGTGGTGTGGTTGTATCGCACGGCAAGTGTTGGCACTGTGTCGCAAATATTCACCATCGACAACATGTACGTCGTAGCCGTGATGACGAACGAGGTAGCTGCTGGCTTCCGTCCTTTGGACAAGGGGCTTCAAGAGCAGATCGGAGTGATCGTGAAAAAAGAAGTGCAAGGAAAAGCGATCATTGCGAAACTTGACGATACTACTTCGTTGGAAGATCTCGCTCAAAAATTCCCCGGCGACGGCGTCGTTCGCACCGCGAGTTCGGTGAAATTGAACAATGCATCTTTGCCCGACATCGGCTTTGACCCTGTGGCCGTTGGGAAAGCCTTCTCTGTTGACGGTGGCAAGCGCACGAAACCTTTTGCTGGAGAGAGTGGCGTGGTCATTTTCGAAGTTCAAAACAAGACTGTGGCTCCTGGTATTGGTGATTACACCATTCAAAAAACACAGTTGTTGAACAACTTGAACAACAACAAGAGCAGCTTGCAGATTGCTGAGGCAATCCGCGACCGCGCTGACATTGTAGACCGTCGCTACAAGATTTATTGATTTCTGAAAATTTCACGGGGTAGTGGTCAAAAACCACTACCCTATTTTTTTTATGGACGAAGGGTGGTTTAAGGCATTTTCTGAGAAACTCGACAAATTCTACGCCTGGCCATCACTTTATACCTTCAAGTTTATTGTCAGGGCAGGCCAAGAGGAGCAGCTCTTCCAGATGTTTCCACATCACGCCACTTCGACGAAACCCTCCAAGAACGGAAACTATACCAGCGTCACATTTCAAATGATGATGCCGTCGGCCGAAGCTGTGATCGGTGTTTATAAAAAGGCTTCCGTGATAGAAGGAATCATCGCGTTGTAAGACCTGCGTGCATTCCGGTTGAATTCTGGTAAATTTACTTGAACAACCATCGAAGGATATGTGGACCGAAGCGAACGATCAACTTACCAGAACATTCAAATTCCGTGATTTCACAGAGGCCTTTGCCTTTATGACACGCGTGGCCCTGATCGCAGAGAAGATGGACCATCATCCTACATGGACCAATACGTATAACACGGTCACGATTCAACTGACAACACACGATGCAGGCAACAAGGTCACGGCATTAGACCGAAAGTTGGCCCAAGCGATCGACGAAATTGTTTGACGTGGAGGGATCAGCAAAAAATGAAATACGGGCATCGCTATATGTGGTACCCACGCCTATCGGGAACTTGGCCGATATCACGCTAAGGGCACTTGACATCCTGAAGCAAGTCGATACTATTTTGGCGGAGGACACACGAACTTCGTCCACCTTGTTACGCCATTACCAAATTGACAAACCGCTCCAGAGCTTCCACATTTTTAATGAGCATAAAGTGCTCAAGGGTCTTGTCGAACGATTGAAGAAGGGCGAAGTGATGGCATTGGTGAGTGATGCTGGTACACCCGGGATCAGTGACCCTGGTTTCTTGATCATCCGTGAAGCCTTGCAAGAGGGTTTGGACGTCGAATGCTTGCCTGGGTCAACTGCCTTCGTGCCCGCGCTCATTAAATCAGGATTTCCCACCGATCGTTTTGTGTTCGAAGGCTTCTTACCACATAAAAAGGGACGCCAAACTGCCATCCGTGCCATCGCAGGCGAAGAACGTACAGTGATCCTATATGAGTCACCGCACCGTCTCGTCAAAACACTGGAACAGTTGCAATTGGAAGCTGGCCCCGAGCGGCGAGTGTCGGTATCGCGCGAGCTCACAAAAATGTTCGAGGAGACCAAGACGGGGCCTGTGGCGGAGGTACTTCAGTATTTTTCGAGCAGGGAAGTGAAGGGCGAAATCGTAATGGTGGTGGATGGCAAACGTGACTAAAGGAAACTATGTCCTTGCTGGCGTTGGGGGGCTGTTGCTTATTGCGGCCTCGTTTACACGCGCGCTTCCAATCGCGATATTCGTTGCCTTCGCTCCACTCTTCGCACTTGTCGACCGCAGAAGCAATGGCTTCGATGCTGTGGTCGGCGCATGGATCGCCATCTTCCTAGGAGCTGCAGCGTGGCACCAATTCCAAAGCGGAACAAGCACAGGCTTAGTGCTACAGGGTGTGATGGTTGCCCTGGTATTGGCGGCCTTCCATTTCGCACGTCGGCCGCTCGGCGAAAGATTTGGCGTGTTATCGCTGATCCTATTTTGGATGGCGGGAGAGTACCTCGTGCTCAAACTCATTCCGTCCAAACCCTATTTTTTTCTAGCCGATGCGGTGTATGAAAAAACAGATTGGTTGCGTTGGTCCACCGCCACCGGATACCTTGGCGCTTCATGCTGGATTCTATTGGCAAACATGTTTTTCTACTTCACTTTTCTTCGGAAAGGATTCCAGCCTCGCTACTTGGTGTTTCTCTTGATTGTGATTTTGGCACCAATTCTCTATTCTTACATTTCATCGTCTTCCTACCTTCCGCGGCTCGACATGATCTTGTTATACATGGATGACAGTTCGGCGAATGGATCGGAATATGCCGCCAGTGGTGAATGGATTGCTCGCACAGCTGCGTGGACGTCGGTGTTAGTTCTCTTATCGGCAGTTGTAAAAAGAAATACCAAGAAATCATGAACGGTCTCGCGCAAATTGAACGTCAAGTAGTGGAACTAAGCCAAGAAGTTGGCGCTTTCGTTTTCGCTGAATCACGCGCATTTGATCTCGAAAAGATCGAGCAGAAAACGGGCTTTAATAACCTCGTGTCGTATGTGGATAAGGAATCGGAACGGCGCTTGGTATCCGCCTTGCAGAAAATACTCCCTGGGTCTGGCTTTATTGGTGAAGAAGGAACGTCTATCAAGGGAACCAACGATTATACTTGGATTATCGACCCGCTCGATGGGACCACCAACTTTACCCACGCGTTACCTCCTTTCGCGATCAGCATTGGCCTCGCTCGAAACAATCAAGTTGAGTTGGGAATTGTGTATGAAGTGAATCTTAAGGAGTGTTTCCATGGATCGATTGATACTGGAGCGTTTTGCAACGGGCAACCCATTCGTGTATCTGAAATCAAGACTTTGAGCGGCGCGCTTTTAGCAACCGGCTTTCCTTACCATTCTTTCGATAAAATGGATGCCTACTTGTCGATCATCCGCTCCTTTCTTGACCAAACCCACGGGATCCGGCGTCTCGGAAGTGCCGCGGTCGACCTTGCGTACGTGGCGTGCGGTCGGCTCGAAGGATTCTTTGAGTATAACTTGAACGCTTGGGACGTGGCTGCGGGAACTTTCTTGGTACAAATGGCCGGTGGGAAGGTGACTGACTTCAAAAACGGCTCAAACTACCTGTTTGGGGGCGAAATGTGCGCCGCCAACAGCCGTGTCCACGCCGAAATGCTGCAAATCATCCGTGACAAGTGGGATGCTTAGACAACCGTATTTGCGGTATTGTACCCCCGTTTTCAAAGTGCTTTATTGTCTCGCTTAACACCCATCTCAGCCCATGAGACATGCCCGATTTTTCGTCTTTATTCTAGTCGTTTGTACGAACTGGGGCATTACCCTGGCGCAACCCGTGCCGGCAGAGAAAATCCCCATCTCCCCGGAAATCAAAAAGGGTGTACTTTCGAACGGGTTGACCTATTATATCAGGCAGAATAGCAGACCAGAGAAAAAAGTAGAGCTCCGCCTGGTACTCAAAGCAGGCTCCATCGTCGAGGCTGATGACCAACTCGGTCTCGCGCACTTTACAGAGCACATGGCGTTCAATGGGTCGAAGCACTTTAAGAAAAACGAACTGGTGTCATTCCTCCAGTCGATCGGAGTGGAATTCGGGGCGGACCTAAACGCACAAACCTCGTTCGACGAAACCATTTACATCTTACCAATCCCAACCGACAAACCGACGAACTTGGAAAAAGGATTCCTCGCATTGGAGGATTGGGCGAGCAACTTATCCTTCGATCCAACTGAGATAGACAAAGAACGCGGTATAGTCCTCGAGGAAGCTCGGCTCGGCAAAGGCGCGGCCGACAGGATGAACAAAGTAATCTACCCTAAAATCTTCGAAGGTTCGGCGTATGCGAACCGCTTACCAATCGGGAAGGAGGAGATACTCAAAACTTTCAAAGCCGAGACAATCAAGAAATTCTATCGTGATTGGTACCGACCAGATTTGATGGCTGTCATTGCCGTAGGCGACATCGACGTGACGCAAGGGGAAGCGCTGATCAAGAAGCATTTTGGACACCTTCGAAATCCCGCCAACGAAAAGCCTCGCGAGTATGCGACACTTCCAAGTAGAAAGGTTTCTGAAGCGTTGATCGTCACAGATGCAGAGGCAACCAATCACGTCATTCAAATTCATTATCCTTATCAATTAGAAAAATCACTAACGACGATCCAAGATTACCGCTCGTCGATGGTGCGGGCGATCTTCAATTCGTTACTTAACCAAAGGCTACAGGAGCTGGTGCAAAAACCCGAGCCACCATTTTTGTATGGCAGCTCAAACTGGTCAGGATTTGTAAAGGGTTATCAGCTCTTTAGCAGCGTAAGTGTAGTTGGTAAAGGAGGCGTTGAACCTGCGGTGAGGGCGTTGCTCGTCGAGAATGAGCGGGCGCGAAGGTTTGGCTTTACGGCTTCGGAACTAGAACGTGTGAAGGCCAATTATGGCCGTCAATTAGAGCGCGGTTTTAACGAGCGTGACAAAACTGAGTCAACGACCCATGCCAGCGAGTTGATTCGAAACTTTCTTGAAGACGAACCCATTCCTGGCATTGAGAACGAACTCAAATACTTTAAATCGTTCGCACCGACCATTACCTTGCAAGAACTGAACGCATTTGCAGCTGCAGCAGTTCCAACCAACGCAGCGCGGCTAGTCATCCTGAATGGTCCCACGAAAGCCGATTTCAAAATCCCCACGGAGTCGGAGCTATTGGCGATGGTAGATCAAGCACTCAACACTTCTATCACAGTATATGAAGATAAAGTGCTTGCTTCTAAGTTGATGGATACCATTCCAAGCGCTGCCAAAATCCAATCGGAAAAAACGCAACAAGAGCTGGGTATCACAGAGATAACTTTTTCCAATGGCGTGCGCGTGATTTTAAAACCTACCGATTTTAAAAACGACCAAGTAATCTTGAATGCTTCGCGGTTAGGTGGTCAGTCTACGTATGGACTCGACGATAAATATGACGCAGCTTATGCGACAGCGCTTGTATCTCAGATGGGGGTGAAGGACTTTTCGCCACTCGACCTTCGAAAAATGCTTGCCGGAAAATCCGTTTCGGTTAATCCACGCATGAGTTTGTACTCCGAAGGAATTGGTGGCCAATGTGGTTCGGCTGATATTGAAACGATGCTGCAATTGGTACACCTGTACTTCACCAACCCGAGGAAGGACACAGGACTTTTCTCCTCATTCGTTTCTAAACAACAGGCGGCGGTGCAGAATATCATGTCAAATCCGCAAGCTGTCTATCAAGACTCGCTACAAAAAATCCTATACAACAATCACCCACGCGGACCCCGCCTTCCCAAAGCTGAAGATTTCAACTCGCTATCTCTCGAGCGCCTGTTGTCTGTGTACCAAGGCCGTTTTGGCAATGCAAATGGATTCACTTTCTGCATTGTTGGCAACTTTGACCTAGGTAAGATGAAATCGTTGGTGGCCACTTACATCGGCACGCTTCCCTCCTCCCCGGCTGTCAGTAGCTTTCAGGATCTTGGCATTCGACCGGTAGCCGGCGTTGTGAAAAAGGAAGTAAAGAGGGGGACAGAACAGAAAAGTTTTGTGACGATCGTCTTCTCTGGTCCCGCCACCTACTCATCGAAGGAAAACTTGTCGATGCAGGCTTTAATAGAGGTTTTGAATATTAAACTCATCGAAACCTTGCGCGAAGACATGAGTGGTGTGTATGGTGCGGGCATGAAGGGACAAATCAACAAATATCCTACAGGACACTACTTAGTCACCGCTTCATTTCCATGCGGCCCCGAAAACGTGGAGCCGCTGATCAAAGCGACGTTTGGAGAAATTCAAAAACTAAAAGATCAAGGTCCAACGCAAACAGATCTCGACAAGGTGAAAGAAACGTGGGTGAAACAATACCGCGAAGAGGTAAAAGACAACGGATATTGGGCGAGTCGCTTGCTTCAGAGCTTCGAAGGCGGTACCGACCCAACAGAAATTCTTACAGTCGAAAAGCGAATTCAAGCACTGACGCTGCGCGAAGTACAGGATGCTGCACGACAGTATCTGAACAATCAGAACATCGTCGAGGTTGTCCTCAATCCAGAGAAATAGCCATTAATCAGGCAGAGAGGATACCCAGGTCGCTAAATTAAGAGCCATAGAGTGGATGTTTTGCGATTGGTTCTTCGGCATTTCCAACCTCTGAGGGAATACAAAAGAACCAATCGTCAATATCATACTACCAACTTAATGGTCTGATCGTCTATTCGCACTTGAGCGAGTCGACCGGATTGACTGTAGCAGCTCGGAACGAACGGTAACCAACCGTCACGAAAGCGATAAGGACGGAGATGCCCATTCCGACCAAGAAGACCAACGGTCCGAGTTCAACACGGTACTCGAATCCGTGCAAAAACTCGTTGAGAAAGTACCAAGCCACCGGCACTGCCAACACGAATCCACCCACGATGAGGGCCGCAAACTCTTTGGAGAAAATCATGACAATACTTGAAACCGTGGCGCCAAGTACCTTTCGGATTCCAATCTCTTTGGTTTTCTGATTTGCCATGAATGTTGCTAGCCCAAACAAGCCAAGGCAACCGATGAATATCGCCAAGCCCGCAAAGATCCCAAGTAGTACAGAAGTTCGCTTTTCAGTTTCATAGAAAGACTTGATTTCTTCATCCATAAACCTGAAGGAAAATACCGCGTCGGGGTAGGCCGATGACCAATACTTTTCAATTTCCTTGATGGTTGATTGCATGTTGGTTGGATTGAGTTTCACCGATAAGTTCCGATACCCTCGAATCCTATTTAGTAAGATCACTGGTCGAATGGGTTCGGATAACGACACGGTGTGAAAGTCCTTCACTACGCCGACGACTGGAAGGCGCTTGCCCCACATGTTGATTTGCTTACCGAGGATCTCAGATGGGGAATAACCTGTTGCCTCGGCGGCTCTCTCGTTGACGACGAATCCTTGCGCCGTATCCAAGTCTTTTAGTCCCTCACCTACCAAGGTTGACAGCCTGAAAAGATCCGCATAACGACCGTCCGCCTCCTTCACTTGGGTTCTAAAGTCCTCATCTTTTCCTTCGATCCTGAATCGTGTTCCAGAAACACTCCCAGATGAGGGCGGCGTGCTGTTGATACTCGCATCCATCACGCCCGACAAGCCCGTTACTTGTTCTCGCAACGTGCGCATCTTGCTCGAACCCTGACCGGGTGTAGGCACTTCCCCATCGGGTATTGGAATGTTTACGATGGCGTCCTTGCTGAACCCGAGGTCTTTCCTGTTGAGGTACTCCATTTGATTGATCAACACCAGCGTACCAATGATGAATACTTGTGAGATGAAGAATTGGACCACGACCAAACCGCGACGCAAGTTGTAACCTGAAGATGACTTCGACGCTTGGGCATTCTTCAGTGCTAGGACTGGATTGAACGCCGAAACCACGAACGAAGGGTAAAGGCCCGACAGGAGCGACACTACGACGGTGATCACCGCGAGATAAGTCCAAATGATCGGATTGCTCTGCAGCGTAAGGGATTCGCCCAGAAAAGGATTCAGATAACCAAGTCCAAGCCACGCGATCGCCACCGCAAGGAAGACGGAAAAGACTGTGACGAGTCCCGTTTCTCCCAGGAATTGAGCGATCAACTGTGCCCGCGAACTGCCCAAAGATTTCCGGATGCCCACTTCTTTCGAGCGCTTGATCGCTTCGGCTGTCGCTAGATTCACGAAATTAATACACGCAGTCACCACCAAGAAGACGGCGATGACCATCCATGTGGTTAATTGCTTTGCAGTGACTACGTTGTAGTTGTAATTTCCATATCGGTCGTCGGAGTGAATGGTGCTGATATGTTGCACGCTGTACGTCGTACGTTCTGCATCGTCGCCCAAATACTTTTTCGCAAAGTCTGGGAAACGTGCGTCGATCGAAGCAGTTGTTTCACCTTCCTTTAAAAGGAAGTAGCATTGTTCATCGCTCCAGACGCTGTTCCAGCCTCCATTTTCTTCAGAAGCTTTTTGAATGGTACTATATGAGAACAGCAAGTTGAATGGCAAGTCCGTGTTTGAAGGCGCATCTTCAACCACTGCGGTGATTTTGTAGTCCACGTTGTCGTACCGGACGATTTCACCAATTACATCTTCCCGGTTAAAGTACTTTATTGCGAGCCCCTTCGAAATCACGACTTCATTGGGTTCGTCAATTCCCTTGACGGGGTCACCGGAAATCACCTTGCGGTCAAAAACCCTGAAGAAGGACGGCTCTGTGTAAACGACGCCTTTGCTCTCGGTGAACTTCTTCGCCGGTTCGTTTGCACCTTGTGGGATTGTGACGAGTGTGCCTGATCGGTAGGAAGTGAACACCACTTCCTCCGCTTCGGGAAAGTCGTTGCGGAAAGCGGCGGGAAGTACGTTCGGGATACCTGCGTTGAAGCGATCTCCATCGTTGCCCTTCGATTTCCACACCACACGATAAATGCGGTCTCCCTTCGCGTGGTAGTTATCAAAACTTGTGTGGTGAAAAATGATCAGGGAGATGATGAGGCTACCTGCAATTCCCAGTGACAAGCCCGACACATTGATAAATGTGCTTCCCTTTTTCCGCCACAGATTCCTAAAGGCGGTCTTCAAGTAATTTTTCAGCATAGGTTGAAGGTCTTTTCAGTTCGATGAGTGACAAGGAGAAAAAGTTTCACGCCTGTATTTGTGTCTCCGGCGTGCTTTAAATACGATTTTGAGCCGAATTTGGCCATTTCAGGTGAACGAAACGTCGGCTCCGTGACTCAAAGTGTAGGTTTGGCGCAGTAGAAATCCGTAAATTTGAGGATGGTTCAGACAATCATCGTCGGGATTCTCTTCGTGGGCGCCGTGACGTTCCTCCTTTGGCCCATTTTGACACGGTCGAAGGCGTCAAAAACCGGCTGCGAAGGGAACTGCAAATGCTCCGAATCTATTGCTCCGAAAGTGAAGTAGGGCCTACGCCCACACTTTCGTTCCTTCCGTGCAGTTCGTACAAATGTCTATTTCACTTCTCGATTTGAGAATTGACTTTCTAAAGGTGTTGTAAAGCTCTCCTCGCCAGATTTCCGAAAAGGTATTTTTCTTTAAGTCGCCGAGGGTGTAGTGAGCATCTTTGTCGAAGCAGCAAGGAACCACCCGCCCGTCCCAAGTCACGACACAGCTGTTCCACATCTTCCAACAATGGTTTAGAAGCTGGTTCTTGATTTCCCAGGTTCCATCAGTTTTCTTCCTGTACCGAGAATACTCGTCTTGCGTGGGGATGAGGTCGGAACCGTTTTGGAAATCGTAGACTTGCGCCGTCTTGAGGGCAACATGATCGACTCCCATCTCGCGGGCAAGCGCCTTGACGGCAGGAACTTGATGCTCATTTGGACGCACGACCAGAAACTGAAAAACGACGTACGGAGTGAGGGACTTTAATTCTTTGCGCCATTTCAGGATATTCCTCGTTCCCTCAAGTACTTTCTCGAGGTTTCCGCCCACACGGTACGACTCATAAGTAGATTGGTCCGTTCCATCGATTGAAATAATGAGGCGGTTTAAACCGGACTCAACTGTATCTCGGGCTTGTTTGTCATTCAAGTAATGCGCGTTGGTAGACGTAGAAGTATAAATTCCCTTTTCGGCGGCATATTTTACTAGCGACAAGAACTTCGGGTGCAAGTACGGCTCTCCTTGAAAATAAAATGTGAGGTAAGAAAGGGTGTCTTGTAATTCGTCGATCAATTTCTTGAACATCAGTTCCTCGATCATTCCGGTGGGTCGAGTGAACGAGCGGAGACCGCTTGGGCACTCTGGACATCGCAGGTTGCACGAGGTCGTCGGCTCGATGCCAATGCTGATCGGCATCCCTGCATGATGTGGTGACCCTGTGATTCGAGAGTAGTAATAACTCGACAACACCTGGGCGCTATTGGCGAGGCGCCGGGGGGTTGTCCGTTTGGCAATGTTGAAAAAGTCGGTAGCGGGGCTCAAGCCACCAAAGGTAAGTCAATTCTGAAGCATGCGCCCTCTCCTTCGGTTGAAGAAAGCATGATCCGACCATTCATTTTCTCGACTGTTTCCTTGACGATGTAGAGGCCGAGGCCCGAGCCGAGAGGAGACGCTGAAGTGAGGCCGTGCTCTTCGGTCTCCAACGAGGAGAGGGAAGGTGCACGGAAAAACATTTCGAAGACCTTATCCTTGAACTTATCGTTGATCCCCAGCCCATTGTCGGCTACCATCACTTGGATGTTGGTATCCACCCGGCTGATCATGATTTTGATCCATGGATTCGCGAGTTCATAATTGTGAAACTTGATCGCGTTTGAAATCAGGTTATTTAAGATCACCATAAACCGGATTCGATCGATCATAACTTCACCTTCCAGGCGGATGAACTTTTTGAATTCGATCCGGTGCGCGTTCTCGAGGTGTGACAAACCATCGATCACGTCGTCGACCAGATGAGCAAGGTTTACACGCTCCAAGCGCAACGCTGTCTTGCCGTTTCGAGTGTATTCGAGCATTTCGAGCAAGAACGCGCTGAGTTTATCCGCTTGATTTTCAATCCTCCTAAAATACGTGAGTGAGGTATTGTCGGCGCCTTCGATACGTGCCAAGTTCGCGAGGCCTTTGATGGCCATTACGGGAACCTTGATGTCGTGGGAGGCGCTGTAGACAAACCGATCGAGCTGTTCGTTGGTTCGTTGGAGATCGTTGTTCTTTTGTTTGACCTCGTCCGCTAGCCTTCGAAGTTTGGCTTCGACATCCTCATTCAAACGCATCATCAAGTAAACGAATGCGGCGGTCAACCCAATGCTTAGTGTCAAGTTGATGGCAAAGACAAAATGCGGGGTTGCGACATCCAGCAAGGGTAATTCCGGTAGCCAATTGCGGATCAAGATGGATAGAATAAGTGCTGCGATCGACACTAACGAGAACAGTGTTCGGAGCCGGTTTTCGGCGCGGTTGAAAATCAAAACTGAGGCAGTGATGAGGGGGAAGAAAAAAGCGAAAATCGCTACTGAGGTAGGAGCGAGCACAGAGTAGACCAGAAATGTGAGGTTCCCCAGCCCAAGGGCCAGTATTTTTGAGGCACGGTGATGGCGCGACTCGTTGAGTAGGTAGGCGGCTAAGACGACGGCACCCAGCAACAAGCCGAGACCCGACATGGCAACGTTTCCGGATAAGACTAGTACTAAAAAATAGACGATTGCCGCAATGGATGACAAGAACGTGATGTGGGAGAAAAGGATGTTCCTCTTGTTCTTGAAAACAGATTCGTCATCATAACCCAGTTTGAAAGGTAAGCGCGACCAATTTCTAACATCAAGCCACGAACTTTTCATATCCCTTTATTCCTCTCTCTAAACGAATATAACGATTCAGACGCGGGCCTTTTTCCACAACCTGAATATTTGGATAAATTTGATCCAAACTATGAAAAAACAAGGCCATAAGGCCAAAAATCACTGATTTACCTGCTGCCCAAACCTGCGTTTCGCACATGAAAATAGCCATCATTTTTCTTTCTTTCTTCCTAGTAACCTTATCGACGGACGTTTCCGCGCAACCCTCACAAATACCAACTCTTTCTTCTCGTGCAGAAATATCAATCATCACCTTTGGCCCCTGGCAACAAGAGCTTTACGCCGCTTTCGGACACAGTGCCATTCGAGTATACGATCCGGCGCTGAACGTGGACGCCTTCTATAACTATGGCGCCTTCAGTTTCGACCAACCGAATTTCTACTTCAATTTTGCACGCGGTCATCTCAACTACAAACTTGATGTAGACCCATACGTTCCGTGGCGCGATTACTACATTTCAAAGAATCGATTTGTACACGAGCAAATCCTTGATCTCACCGACCAACAAGTTCAAAAGGTATTCGAATATCTGTACGTGAATGCACTTCCAGGTAATGAGTACTACCTGTACGACTACTTCTATAACAACTGCGCCACCAAACTTCGCGACGTACTGAAAGCAGCGTTGCCCAATCAAGTCACGTTCGATAGTACATACATCACCTCGCACTACACCATTAGGCAACTGACAGACTTGTACCTAACCAAACAACCATGGGGCGACCTGGGTATCGACATCTGTCTTGGCTTGCCGATGGACAAAGTAGCGAGCCCATACGAATACATGTTCTTACCCGACTACATCGAAAGCTCTTTCGATCACGCCAGCATTCAAACGGATTCCGCAGTGATGCCTTTGGTCAAGAATAAAATCTTCGTGTACGAATCAACGCCGGAGGAAACCCCCTTCCATTGGTATCATCCATGGATTGTTTTCGGATTGTTTTTGGCTGTCACGCTCGTCATAACATTTGTTCAAGTCAAAAGTCACAGGGACTTCAAATGGTTTGATGCCGTTTTGTTTAGCGTTGTAGGTGCCGTCGGTTTGTTGCTGTTTTTACTTTGGGTTGCTACCGACCACCGCGCTGCTGCCAAAAACTTCAACCTGCTTTGGGCAATGCCGCTGCATCTTGTGTTCATCCCTTTGTATCTCAGGTCAAAACCAATCGGCAGACAATATTTCAAATGGATTGCCGTGTTGAATATCCTGCTGTTGATTAGTTGGGCTTGGCTCCCGCAACAGCTAAATGTATACTTAATTCCTTTCGTAGTAGCCCTGACCGTGCGGGCGTGGGCGATCGGCACTCGAACAGAAAGTCCGACGCATACCGCTACGACTTAGGTACGCGTTGGAATCCTTCGGTCCAAACAATTAAAAAGGCTGCCTTTCGAGGCAGCCTTTTTGATTGATCATGCGATCGGTCGCTACACGTGTATCGCACGGTTGCCTGTCGCCGCCAAGCATGCCTCGCGCACAGCCTCCATGTAAGTGGGATGAGCATGTGACATGCGTGACACGTCTTCGGCAGACGCGCGGAATTCCATCGCAGTCACCGCCGCAGCAATCATGTCGGCAGCACGTGCTCCGAAAATATGCACACCTAGTATCTCATCGGTATTTTTGTCGGCTAGCACCTTCACGAGGCCATCCACATCCATCGATGCGCGGGCGCGACCGAGGGCTTTGTAGGGGAATGACCCAACTTTGTATGCACGATTATCGGCTTTAAGCTGCTCCTCGGTGTATCCCACACTAGCAACTTCTGGCCACGTGTACACAACACCTGGGATCAAAAGATAATTGATGTGAGGTTTTTGACCTGCAAGCTGCTCGGCCACCAACGTTCCTTCTTCTTCGGCTTTGTGTGCCAACATCGCGCCACGAACCACGTCGCCGATGGCATAAATATTATCGACTTTCGTCTTCAAGTGATCGTCAACTGGGATGCGGCCACGGTCGAGTTCAATCCCAACCTTGTCGAGCCCAAGTCCATCGGTGTAAGGACGCCGTCCGATGCTGACCAAACAATAGTCACCTTTCAATTCGACGGTCTTTCCAGACTTGTCTTCGGCCTTTAGCACCACTTCGGAGCCGGTGTTGGTGAGGCCCGTTACTTTGTGGCCGAGGTAAAAGTCCATCCCAAGTTTTTTCGTCGACTTGAGAAGTTCTTTGCCCATCGTACCATCCATGGTCGCGATGAGGCTATCGAGGAATTCGACCACCGTTACTTTAGCGCCGATGCGAGCATAGACGGAACCAAGTTCCATCCCGATCACGCCGCCGCCAATGATGATGAGGTGCTTTGGAATTTCCTTTAGCTCGAGTGCTTCGGTGCTCGAGATGATGCGCTTTTTATCAAAAGGTGCAAATGGAAGGGGTGTAGGTTTTGAGCCCGTCGCAATGATCACCTTTTCAGTCGTGATGGTCTTCTCCTGACCATCCTTGCCCGTGATCTTGATGGTATTCTTATCCACAAAAGAACCGAGACCGGTGTGAACCTCAATCTTGTTCTTCTTCATCAAGAATGCGATACCATCGACGTTTGCCTTTACGACCGAGCCTTTGCGCTTGATCATCTGCGCAAGATTGGGCTTCGGGTCGTTGATATCGATGCCGTGTTCCTTGAAGTTGTGCTGCGCGTTGTGGAAGTGCTCGGTAGAATCGAGCAGCGCCTTCGAAGGAATACAGCCCACGTTGAGACATGTGCCTCCAAGTGTGTCATATTTCTCGATGATGGCAGTTTTGAATCCAAGTTGTGCACATCGGATCGCTGCTACGTACCCACCAGGGCCAGAGCCGATCACGGTAACATTATAGTCCATGTTTGAGATAATAACTTTGTTGTCAATTACACTCCGAGGATCAAACGTCCCGGATCTTCCAACAACTCCTTCACGCGCACCAAGAAACTCACCGACTCGCGACCATCGACGATGCGGTGATCGTACGAAAGTGCCAAGTACATGATGGGGCGCACGACGATCTCACCGTTCTTCACCACTGGTCGTTCCACGATGTTGTGCATTCCAAGAATTGCGGACTGGGGCGGGTTAATGATCGGCGTGCTCAACATCGATCCGAACACACCACCATTGGTGATGGAGAATGTACCTCCAGTCATCTCTTCAATTGAAAGCTTGCCATCGCGGCCCTTGGTCGCCAGTCGAACCACTTCACTCTCGATTTGATTCATCGTGAGCGATTCGGCGTTGCGAATAACAGGTACGACCAACCCTCTCGGGGTCGATACGGCAATTGAGACGTCGCAATAGTCATGGTAAACTACTTCGTCTCCGTCGATCGAAGCGTTCACTGCCGGGAAATCTTTAAGCGCGACGCACACTGCCTTCGTGAAGAAGGACATGAATCCGAGGCCCACGCCATATTTCTCCTTGAATTGATCCTTGTATCGGGAACGAAGGTCCATCACTGGTTTCATGTCCACCTCGTTGAAAGTGGTGAGCATGGCCGTTTCGTTCTTTACGGCAACCAAACGACGGGCAATCGTGCGGCGCAACGATGTCATCTTCTCACGACGTTCAGTGCGCGTTCCTCCCGTGGCAATTACCGGCGCTACTGCCGGAGCTGGTTTGGATTCTTTGCCCGATGGAGGAGTTGCTTTCGCTTCTGCCTTCACAGCATCTTCCTTGGTAATTCTTCCGCCTACCCCGGTGCCACCCACCTGATTCGATGCAATTCCCTTTTCATCGAGGATCTTGGCGGCGGCGGGTGACGGATGACCTGACGCGTAATTAGCGGCAGGCGTTGATGCTTCTGTCTTAGGTGTAGCTCCTGTTGCTGGCACCGCCGACGCGTCGGTGATCTCGATTCGGCAAATGAGACCCCCAATTGGGAGCGCTGTCTTCTCTTTTGCAACGATGCGCAAGATTCCGGTCGCCTCAGCAGGCAGTTCAAAAGTTGCCTTGTCCGACTCGACCTCTGCAATCACTTCGTCCAACTTCACCAAGTCGCCATCTTTTTTCAACCATGTGCTGATCGTGACCTCGGTAATCGATTCGCCAACCGCGGGCACTTTCATTTCCTTTACACCACCCGTTGGCTTGGTTGCCGCAGGTGTCGCTGCCGTTACGGTCGGAGCTGCTGCTTTAGAGGTTTCTGCCTTCGGTCCGGCCGCTGAATCTTGGATTTCGCAGATCGCAGTTCCGATCGGCACCACTTCTCCTTGTGGCTTGATGATCTTCAGAACCCCGGCTTGTGGTGCAGGCAGTTCAAACGTTGCTTTATCCGATTCAAGTTCTGCGATTACTTCGTCTGCCTGTACCATGTCTCCATCTTTCTTCAGCCAGTTGGCGATGGTTACTTCCGAAATCGACTCGCCTACTGCGGGTACTTTTACTTGTTGAGCCATGTGAATGGTTGTTTTGGGAATTTCTTGAAATATCGTTCCTACTCAGTTGATTGGTTAGAGGCCCAATGCCGTGTTGACAATCTTGGCTTGTTCGGCGTCGTGAACCTTTTTGAAACCCGTGGCGGGCGAGGCACTTGCCTTCCGCGACACGAATTCCATTGTTTGCTTAGGCATCATGCGTTGGATGTACGATAGTGCGCCCATGTTTGCGGGTTCCTCTTGTGCAAACACGACGGTGGCGCCTTTGTACTTCCTCAGGGTCGCGTTCAGTTGACTTTCTGGGAAAGGATGCAACTGCTCGATGCGTACGATGGCAACATCTTTCAACTTCTTCTTTTGCTGAGCGTCGAGCAGGTCGTAGTAAACCTTACCGGAACAAAGCACGAGGCGCTTCACGTCTTTCGCGGTCACGGCCTCATCGTCGATTATTTCTTTAAAGGTTCCTTTCACGAACTCTTTCACGGGCGAAATTACCGCAGGATGACGGAGCAAAGACTTCGGCGAGAAGACCACGCATGGCTTCCTAAATTCCCAAGTCACTTGGCGGCGAAGCAAATGGAAGATATTCGCAGGAGTGGTTGGATTGGCAACTACCATGTTGTACTCGGCACACAGCTGGAGAAAGCGTTCAGGGCGGCAGCTCGAGTGTTCCGGGCCTTGACCTTCATAACCGTGAGGCAACAACATCACCATTCCGTTTTGGCTTTGCCATTTCGATTCGGCGCTCGAAAGGAATTGGTCAATCATCACTTGAGCACCGTTCACAAAGTCGCCGAATTGTGCTTCCCAAATAACCAGGGCGTGCGGCGACGACATGGCGTATCCGTATTCAAAACCCAATACGCCAAACTCCGACAACAAGGAGTTGTATATATAGAGCGGTCGCTGATCCTTATCGATGTGATTGAGGCCGCAATAGGGTTCGTTGGTGTTTGCGTCGAAAAAGTAAGCGTGGCGGTGAGAAAACGTGCCGCGTTTCACATCCTGCCCCGACATGCGAACGGGAGTTCCTTCTGATAACAACGATCCATACGCCAACAATTCTGCCTCTGCCCAGCCAAGAACCTTGTCTTGGAAGAATGCAGTCTTGCGATCCTTGAGCAACTTCTCGATCTGCTTCAAAGGCTTGAACCCATCAGGGATCGTCGTAAGGGCGTTGCCCACCTTATCAATCGTCGCTTGCTTGATACCGGTTTCAGGAGATTGCTCGAAATCCTCGGGTTTGGCGCGTCGCAACTTGCTCCACTCCTCTTCAATCTTCTGAGGTTTATATGGCAATGGCTTTTGCTTGACCTCGTTCAACCTGTCTTGCAACTGGTTTCTAAACTTGGCATCCATTTCATCAGCCAAGGCAGCGTCAACATCGCCACGTTCCACCAAACGCTTCACATACACTTCTCGCGGGTTCGGATGTTTCGCGATCAAGTTGTACAACTTGGGTTGTGTAAACTTTGGTTCATCACTTTCGTTGTGACCATGACGACGGTAACACAACATGTCGATAAAGATGTCCTTGCCGAATTTCTGACGGTACTCAACTGCCAGCCTCGCGCAAAAGTTGACTGCCTCGGCATCGTCGCCATTGACGTGGAGGACTGGTGCGTCGATGATCTTCGCGACGTCCGTACAGTAAATCGAAGAACGGGCGTCGTCGTAATCGGTCGTAAAACCAACTTGGTTGTTGATCACATAGTGGATGGTTCCACCCGTATTGTACCCAGGAAGTCCAGACATCTGCACTACTTCGTACACAATGCCCTGTCCCGCCACAGCCGCGTCGCCATGAATCAAAATGGCCATTGCCTTGCTGAGGTCCTCTTTGTACTCGTCGTCAATTTGACCGCGGGTATATCCTACCACAAGCGGATCGACTGCCTCCAAGTGCGATGGGTTGGGCGTGAGCTTGACATATATCTTGTTTCCAGAGAAGGAAGTATGCTGACTCGAGTAACCGAGGTGGTACTTCACGTCTCCATCGCCCATCGTGAGATCGGGGCTCACGTTGCCTTCAAACTCGGTGAATATCTGCTCGTAAGTTTTACCAAGGATGTTCGACAACACGTTCAAACGGCCACGGTGTGCCATCCCGATCACTACTTCTTTGACTCCGAGTTCAGCCGACTTGTTAATGATCTTGTGCAGCGCCGGGATCAGGTTCTCACCCCCTTCGAGCGAGAAACGCTTTTGTCCAAGGAACTTCGTGTGCAGGAAGTTCTCGAAAACGACCGCTTCGTTGAGTTTCGAAAGAATGGTTTTCTTTTCCTCTATGGAGGGATTATA
Organism: Cyclobacteriaceae bacterium; assembly: GCA_044226945.1. Taxonomy (GTDB): domain Bacteria; phylum Bacteroidota; class Bacteroidia; order Cytophagales; family Cyclobacteriaceae; genus ELB16-189. The sequence goes on from JBGAGB010000009.1 coordinate 96,794, forward strand.
GGTAACGAACTCTTTTTCGCACTTTTCGAAGAACCATTTCCTGACCTCGTCGTTGCGGATCGAGTTGTACTCGAAGCCGATCGGCCCGATGTACACCTGTTGGAGTCGCTCGATGATCTTTCGAAGGGTAGTTCGGGGCATGCTGATCTCGCTGGCCACATCGAATTCGGTATCGAGATCGGCGTCGGTTAATCCCACGCTCTTGTGGTCGAAGTCGACGTTGTGATTGCGACGCTCGCGCACCGGGTTGGTCTTCGATTTTAAGTGACCGAAAGTGCGGTACTGGAAGATCAAGTTGCGGACTTGCGTCTCTTTCGTAGAGGCTGTGTCGGTCGCGGTCGCGTGACCATTGGATTTATCTCCATAGCGTTGGCTCGAGAAGTCGTATCCTTCAAAAAACTTCTGCCAGGTGATGTCGACCGACTTGGGGTCTTTTTTATAGTTTTGATAGAGTTGATCTACGTAGCCGACATCGGCGTTCGAGATATAGGAATAGCCATCCATACGGTATTTTTTAAAGCGGGATCGAAGTTAGAAAACGGTTTAATTATTATAAAACCGTATACACGCTTACACAAATATTTGTTTTTGGGCGTATTTGCTGGCTAGGTGGGTCAATCGTCAGAATTCATCATTTTTTTGCCTGTGTCGACCTTTTTCCTACCTTTGCGATCCTTTTATAACCGGACGAGATCCAACATTAAAAACCTAAAAGAATGGCTGTAAAAATCAGGTTGGCCCGCAGGGGTCGCAAGAAACTAGCACGCTACGATGTTGTTGTAGCAGACACTAGAAGTCCACGTGATGGACGTTTTATCGAGAAAATCGGAACCTACAACCCGCTCACAAATCCCGCCACCATCGACTTGAACGATGAGAAAGCGTTCGAGTGGCTCATGAAAGGTGCTACTCCGAGCGACGTGGTGCGCGCCATGTTGTCCTACCGCGGTGTAATGCTGCGCCGCCACCTTCAAATTGGTGTCGTGAAAGGCGCCATCACGCAAGAAGTTGCGGATAAGAAGTTGGCTGACTGGAAACAGTCGAAGGAAAGCGCGATCGAATCGAAGCGTGACAACCTCGTGAAGTCTAAGCAAGCTGCCGCAAAAGCTCGCAAAGATGCTGAAACAAAGGTTCGTGAAGCGCGTGCAGAGGCAATCCGCAAGAAGAATGAAGCTGCTGCTGCCGCTGAAAGTGCTCCTGCCGCTGAAGGCGAGGCTGCTGCCCCCGCTGCCGAAGAGGCGCAGGCTTAAAATTAAGTAGACAGAAACTAGATTTTCGATATCGAAAGCCAGCCCCAAAGGGTTGGCTTTCGTGTTTTTACGCTTATCCAGCAAAGGGGTATTGCCCTCGTTCCCTCGAATTTGGAACTTGAGCTTAGTTTACCCCATGTGCCTCACCCGACTTCTATTTTTTGCGTTCGCCATCTGCATGTCGGTCCCTGCTTTATCGCAGATCGTGCCCGCTTCGCCTGATACAACCAAGACCTGGATTATCGAAACGAGGGACGGCAACGAGTTCGTTGGAAAGATCAAGTCGATCGAACGTGGTGTGGTCACGTTTGCCACGCAGACGTTGGGCGAAATAAAAATCAACGCCGACTCCATCAAGCGAATTGGAGAGATAGACCCGACGAGGATCAAGGGAAATGAATACTGGTACGACAACTTTCAATCGACGAGATACTTCTGGGCTCCAAATGGGTTTGGACTTAGGCCGGGCGAAGCCTACTATCAAAATGTCTGGGTTTTATTCAACCAGGCTAGCGTCGGGATTGGAAACCACTTCTCGATGGGTGTGGGTACAATTGCCCCTTTCCTTTTCGGTTTGGAGGGTATTCCTTTCTGGGTCACTCCAAAGGTATCGTTCCCTTTGGGAAAGAAGGTCTCAGCTGGCATCGGCGTCATCTACGCCAACTTTGTGTCAAATTCTGATGGCTTGGGTGATGGCATTGGAATCGCGTATGGAGTTACTACGCTTGGCGACCGAGACGCGAACCTGACACTAGGTCTTGGATATGGGTTCGCCGGTTCGCGATGGGCTTCGCATCCGGCTCTTACCATCAGCGGCATGAAACGCGTGAGCGTCAAGAACTTTTTGCTGATGGAAAACTATATTCTCACCGATGGTACGACGAACGTGGTGCTGTCGCTGCTTGGTGGCCGACACTTGTTTAAAAAAGTTGGGCTCGATTACGGTGGGTTGATCGCGATCGCGCAAGATTCTGGCTTCCGCCCGATTCCTTGGCTTGGACTTACCGCTCCGATTGGAAAGGTCGCCCGGGGCTATTAGTTCAAACTTCGCACGCAAACTGCGGGCTTGTCCGTACCTTCGTGTTTTTCGAAGGAGATGAACCTTGAAGAGAGCTATAAAATAGGATACGTATCGAAGACCCATGGTCTGCACGGAGAAGTGACAATCGTATTGTTACCTGAATGTCCTGACCTGACAAACGTACGACACCTCTTCGCAAGTGACGGTGGGGCTCTAGTTCCATACTTCATTGAAGCTATCTCATTCAAAGGCGACAAAGCTTTCGTTCGATTCGAAGACGTGAACCATATTGATCAAGCGACAGCATTGAAAGGATTCTCCCTGTACTTACCCAAGATGGACCGACCCAAGCTGGCAAGGGGTGAGTTTTACAACGATGAGGTGGTGGGCTTCGAAGTAATGGAAGGATCGACCTTGCTGGGAAGCGTGATGGGGATAGTAGAAGCGGGCCCAAGTCGCTATTTATCGATAGACCATCACGGCAAGGAAGTATTGATTCCAGTCAACGGTCCATTCATCAAAAGCATCAACAAGACTAAGAAGCGTGTGACGGTGGAACTCCCTGAAGGTTATCTCGACATCTGAAGAACTTATGCGCATCGATATTATTACGTGCTTGCCTCGATTGTTAGAGAGCCCTTTCAATGACTCGATCTTAAAGCGCGCGCAGGACAAAGGTTTAGTAACGGTGCAAGTTCACGACTTACGCGAGTACTCAACCAACAAACATCGCACGACCGACGATTACGCCTTTGGCGGCGGCGCAGGCATGGTGATGATGATTGAACCAATCGACCGGTGCATTACTTCTTTGCGCGAACAGCGAACCTACGACGAAGTGATTTACATGAGCCCGGATGGCGAGTTATTGACCCAAGCGCTCGCCAATTCACTGAGCCTTCGTGGGAATTTGATCTTGCTGTGTGGCCATTACAAAGGTGTGGACGAGCGCGTTCGGGAGCATTTGGTGACTCGCGAAGTGAGCATCGGAAACTATGTGTTGTCGGGCGGGGAGTTGGCTGCGGCTGTGGTCGCCGACGCGGTGATTCGCCTGATCCCTGGAGTTCTTTCGGACGAGACCTCGGCCTTAACAGATTCCTTTCAGGATGGCTTGATTGCGCCGCCAGTATATACGAGGCCGGCGGAGTACAAAGGGTGGAAGGTCCCGGACGTGCTCATGTCGGGCCACGAAGCGAAAATCCGCCAATGGCGGGAGGAACAGGCGCTCGAGCGCACCAAAGGGCGTCGTCCGGAGCTTCTGGGTTAGCACCTGAGGGGGGTATGAGCCCAAAAATGCCCGGAAACGAAGATTTCAGGCTGAATTCATATTTCTGGGCCTGGCTTGCATGCTCTCACTTGATCCGGTATATTTGCAGTCCCATTTTTAAAACCCGAGCGTCATGGCCGATTTAATGAAAATTGCTGAGCAGGAACTCGCTTCCAAAAGAGCAAATATCCCCTCTTTCAAGTCTGGGGACACCATCAATGTACACGTTAAAATCAGCGAAGGAAACAAGGAACGCGTGCAGCAGTTCCAAGGTGTAGTTCTGTATCGCCGGGGAAAAGGAACCAACGGGGAGTCGTTCTCTGTCCGTAAGGTATCGAATGGTGTAGGCGTTGAGCGTATCTTCCCCACCCTCAGCCCGAGCATCGACAAAATTGAATTTATTAAGGCAGGTAAAGTAAGAAGGGCGAAACTCTACTATATGAAGGGTCGTCAAGGTAAATCTGCCCGTATCAAGGAGAAATTGGCCTCCAACGCGCCTGTAAAAGTTGCGCAATAAACTAGCCTAGACAAAATCAAAAACCCCGTTTTTAGCTCAAAAACGGGGTTTCTTGTTTTTATTCAGTTGCGGTTTTTTGCATTGGTCTCTCCAATAACCCTATATTTGCGCCTGCCTCAAAAAATTGGATATTACCTACCCTGAGAGAAAATTATGGCAAAAATCAATGTTTCAAGTCTGCTCGGAAAAGATGCAGAATCGCTCCTAACACACAAGAGTAAAACGATCTCGAAAGACCAACTGCACCTGCCGGGACCTGACTTCGTGGACAGGATTTTTGGCCCGTCAAACCGCAGCATACAAACCATCCGCAGCCTTCAAACTTTGTTTGGAACAGGTCGACTTGCCAACACCGGCTACTTGTCGATCCTTCCTATCGATCAGGGTATAGAACACAGTGCAGGCGCTTCCTTCGCGAAAAACCCGATCTATTTCGATCCGGAAAATATCATCAAGTTGGCAATCGAAGGTGGTTGCAACGGGGTGGCTACTACTTTCGGTGGCTTGGCGATGTCTGCACGTCAGTATGCCCACAAGATTCCATTCATCGTGAAGATCAACCACAATGAATTACTCACGTATCCCAACAAGGCCGATCAAATCATGTTCGGTTCTATCAAGGATGCATGGAACTTGGGTGCTGTCGCAGTGGGCGCAACCATTTACTTTGGTTCCGACAACGCTACTCGTCAAATCGTAGAGGTAGCAAAAGCATTTGAGCAAGCGCACGACCTCGGGATGGCTACCATTTTGTGGTGTTATACCCGGAACAACGCGTTCAAGAAAGATGGCATCGACTACCATGTGTCGGCGGACTTAACTGGTCAAGCCAACCACTTAGGCGTAACCATCCAAGCTGACATTATTAAACAGAAACTCGCCGAGAACAATGGTGGCTACAAGGCTCTGAACACGGGCGGTAGCAGCTACGGCAAACTCGACGAGCGCATTTATACTGAACTCACTTCGAACCACCCGATCGACCTTTGCCGCTATCAAGTAGCGAACTGCTACATGGGGCGCGCCGGTTTGATCAATTCAGGTGGCGACTCGAAAGGAGCTAGCGACATGGCAGATGCAGTTCGCACGGCGGTAGTTAACAAACGTGCTGGCGGAATGGGTCTGATCTCCGGAAGGAAGGCATTTCAACGCCCTCTGAAAGAAGGTGTAGAAATCCTAAACGCCATCCAGGACGTGTACCTGGATAGCAGCATCGACATCGCGTAAAAAACGAGACTGACTCAAGGGGTAACGGTTTTAAGGATCGATCCTCCTCGAGTCAGCCCTGATGAAACAACCACAGTTGTTCAATGCCTTGGTTTAAACGTACTGACAAAGGAATCCTCACCCCTACTGAATCGAAGCGGGAGGTTCCTGATGGACTTTGGTTCAAGTCACCCGGTGGTAAGATCGTTCACACCCGGGAACTGAAGAACAACGCGTACGTTGTTCCCGAAGAGGACCACCATGTAAAGATCGGTTCGAAGGAATACTTCGAAATCTTGTTCGACAACAACGAGTTTACCGAGCTGGACGCGAACATGGAGTCGGCCGACCCGCTCAAGTTTACCGATACCAAGCCGTACCCAAAAAGGATTAAGGAATCGCAAGCCAAGACTGAACTGAAAGACGCACTTCGTTCTGGTTATGGCAAGATGAATGGCCTCGACATCACGATCGCCTGTATGGACTTCAGTTTCATCGGAGGATCGATGGGATCTGTTGTTGGCGAGAAAATCGCCCGTGCCATGGACCACAGCTTGAAGACGCGCACGCCATTTTTGATGATCTCGCGTTCTGGCGGGGCCCGGATGATGGAAGCCGGCCTATCCCTCATGCAAATGGCGAAGACTTCTGCCAAGATCGCACTCCTCGACCAAGCAAAAATTCCTTATATCTCATTGCTCACCGACCCAACCACTGGTGGAGTGACGGCATCGTATGCCATGTTGGGCGACTTCAATATCGCCGAACCACAAGCTTTGATCGGCTTCGCAGGTCCTCGTGTGATCCGAGAAACGATTGGCAAAGACCTTCCCAAGGGCTTCCAGAGCGCCGAGTTCGTGCTCGAACACGGGTTTCTCGACTTCATCGTGGACCGGAGGAACTTGAAGAATCGCCTGTCGACTTTGCTCCGGATGCTCCAGTAGAGCAAAAGGCTCCATCTTGTTTCATTGACGAAAAATTTACCTTCGTTGACGGTATCCGCCCGTTCGTTTACGAACACTAAAGGGCCCGTAATGGACACCGGCACTTTACCAAGCCTTTGAACTGGCCTATTTTCGCACGTTTTAGTTACCGCACAGGTATTGTAATCGAACGGGTTCCAAACTCAGGTTATGATCCAGAACTACCTCAAAGTGGCGCTTCGAAGCTTGCTCAAACAGCGCGCCTATTCCGCCATCAACATTCTCGGCCTTGCCATTGGCATCGCCAGCAGTGTGATCATTGTCTTGTTCGTCAGTGACGAATTCTCATACGATCGATTTAATGCGAAAGCCGACCGCACCTATAAGTTTGTGCTGGAGCGGATCTATCCACAACACCACACCAACTATTCCGTCGTTCCCCATTCCTTCGGAACCGTCATCAAGAAAGACTTCCCGGAAGTCGAGGAGGTCTGCCGCATCAATGGGCCGTTCAACAACACGGTGGTGAGCTACACGACCGACAAGGGCGAGCTGCTTCAATTCGAAGAAAACAATATGATCGCAGCGGAGAGCACCTTCTTCGATGTCTTCTCCATCAAGTTGCTTAAAGGCGATCCCAAAACGGTGTTAAGTAAAAACACGGATGTGGTGGTGACGGAGAGCACGGCGAAGAGGTACTTCGGTAACGAGGACCCCATTGGCAAGCGCTTCCAACTATTCGGTCAAGAGTTTCTTGTCACGGGAGTTTCAGAAGACGTGCCTTCGAACAGTCACCTCACGTATGATTTCCTCTTTGCATGGGAAGAGCGTGATCAGCAACCGGCTGAAAACTTCGTGACCTTTTCGGTTCATACGTACATCGTTCTAAAACCCGGTTCGGACCCGCTTGCATTGGAAGCCAAATTCTCGAAAATGGTTGACACCTACGCGTCGGCACAGATTGAAAGGGATCTTGGGAAATCATGGGCAGACTACAAACGCGAGGGCAACGGCTACCGCTATTTCTTGCAACCACTTACTGCCATCCACTTGGATCCAATCAACATTGAATACAAGATCAAAGCAATTGGCGGCAACATCAATCAGGTCTATTTTCTCATCGCCGTCGCGGTGCTCATCATCGTGATCGCGTGCATTAACTTCATGAACTTGGCGACCGCTCGGTCGGCCGAGCGTGCACGTGAAGTTGGTGTGCGTAAAACGATGGGCTCTACCAAAACAAACTTGGTGTACCAGTTTTTGATCGAATCGATGATCATCTCGGTATTAGCGACGGTACTCGCCATCGTGCTCACGCAAATTGCTCTTCCATACTTCAACAATTTGGCGGGCAAGAATCTTGTGTTGAGTTACACACCCCAATTGCTGGGTGGCTTGATAGCCGTCGCGGTAGTCGTTGGATTGATGGCTGGAAGTTATCCCGCGTTTATCCTTTCGGCGTTCAATCCCGTGGTGGTGATGAAGGGTTCATTTACCAGTAATGCGAAAGGCAAATGGATCCGCAATGGACTAGTGGTGTTCCAATTCTGGATCTCCATCGTCCTAATCGTGGGCACATTGGTTGTTGGCGACCAAATGGAATTCATGCAGAAGAAGGAGCTTGGGTATAATAAAGATCAATTGCTCATTATCGAACGGACCTTCCAGCTCCGCGACAAGCTCCAGACTTTTAAAGACGAACTCGAGAAGATTCCGGGTGTAAAAATGACAGGGGCTACCTCTACGTTGCTGGGCGACGAACGAGATGTCTTTGGCGGTCAGTTTCAACCACAAGGATCGTCAGAAATCCTCACGACAAAATCGATGTTCGTCGACGACGACTTCGCACCGACCGTCGGTTTCGAATTTGTGAGTGGCCATGGTTTTGCTCGCCAAACCAACGACTCACTCTCCGTGATCCTCAACGAGAAAGCAGTTCGAACGATGGGGCTTACGGGTGATCCGATTGGGCAGAAGTTGCGACAAGTAACGCAAACTCCCCAAGGCAACGTCACTCGCGCCTTCACCATCATCGGTGTCGTGAAAGACTTCAATTTTCAATCGCTTCGGGATTCAATCACTCCACTCGCTATTCAAAGCAGTGAAGGAGTTGGCTTTACTCAATACGTGTACGCACGCGTGAATACCGACGATTACAAACCAATCATCGACGCCGTGCAAGCCAAATGGGATGAGTTGATTGGTTTGACCCGGCGCCCAGGTGAGCCAGCCGTTCTACCATTGAAGTATACATTCCTCGAAGACAACTTGTCGCACGCCTACGAAGCCGAACAACGAGCAGGCACCATGTTCAGTGTATTCTCGTCGCTAGCAATTGCAATTGCCTGCGTCGGGCTTTTCGGCCTCGCAGCTTATACCGCCAATCTCAGGACGAAGGAAATTGGCATTCGGAAAGTGATGGGCGCTTCGGTCTCGAGTGTGATCCTCCTGTTAACTAAGGAGTTTACCACACTCATTTCCATTGCGTTTGTGTTGGCCGTACCCTTAAGTTGGTATATGATGTGGAGTTGGCTGCAGGGGTTTGCATTCCGAACATCGATTGGGATCGACACATTCCTGATTGCTGGCGGTCTCGCCTTGGGTATCGCGTGGGTGACGGTAAGCTACCAATCGATTAAGGCGGCAATCAAGAATCCAGTGAAGTCGCTGCGAAGTGAGTAGTTTTTTAGTTGTTAGTTGGTAGTTGATGGATGTTAGATCGTTGGAATTAAGAACTACCAACTACCAACCACCAACTACCAACCACCAACCACCAACTAAAAAAAGAAGCCACCCTTTCGGATGGCTTCTATTATTTCACTAAACCTTAGTTCTTAGTTGAAGTTCGGGTTTACGATCGGAACGCTAGCTCCATCGGGCGGGTTGAGGACCGACTCGTTGGCCGGAACATCCCAGTAGTCCATGAAGTTGTAGTTGATCGTTACGTTGGTATTCACCTGTGCACCGATTACAACCGTGTTCTTATAAGCACCACCACCTTTGGCGATGTCATAAGTCCAACCCCATCTGCGAAGGTCGTGGAACGACACACCGCGATAGAGCATTGCAACACGTTTCTCCATGGCAAGTTCTGCCATTGCTTGGGCTTGGTTCAAACCAGTTCCACCAATTGCAGCAACGCCTGCGCCCATGAAGTCACGAACGCCATCGATCAAGGTAAGCGCTTCGGCGATTTCGCCAGCGCTACCTTTGCGGATCAAAGCTTCGGCCAACATGAGTTGGTTTTCTTCCCAGCTAGATGCCATTACCAATTCGTAAGCACCGATTCCTTTATCGGCATACACCCATGCACCAGCTACGCCCGCAGGTTCGCTAGTTACGAGGTCATGGTCCAATAGGGAGTAACGGGTACCATACACGTAGTCGTTTGAGTACGCGTTAGCAGCTACGAAGTTGCGTTGGAAACGCTTGTCACCAGCTTTGAAGTTCTGCAAAGAACGTTCGCTCGGCTTGAAGGTTGAAGTACGAGCAGGGTTTGCAGTCAAAGATGCAACGGATCCACCACCAGCGGTGAAGAAGTCGTTCGCACCTACTGTACGGCCAGTGAGGATGATATCATCCTTCTTGAGGCCAGCACGTGTCAAAGTGATCACTGCATCCCAATCAGCTGCGCTCATCGTTCCAGACATCGACGAACCAGTGATGGTACCGCCAACTACACCGTTCACATAAGGAGCGAGCTTGTTGTACATCAGGTTGCGAGCTTTCAGCGTGTTGATTTGACGCTTGAATTCTGCAATTGAAGGTGCACCACCGCGGCCGGTAGCCGACTGCGAAGGGATCAAACGCGACATCACGTCATCGAAAACAGCAGCATCGCCTACAGCATCCATGGTGGCTGCTGCTAGATCGAAGTACTTGTTTCCTTCTGCTACAATCGCATCATGGCCTACATACGTCGAAGAAGTCTTGCCGTATTCGTTCAAGATCAAACCAGCGATGTACTTAGAACCTACTGAGGAATACGCGAAGCCTTTCCAGAAGTAGCACCATGCTTGGATTGTCTTGATCTTATCGGGACCATCGGTCGCGTAAGGGATACCATCTACAAGCGACAACACGAGGTTCATCGAGCTGTTCAACGCATACATGTTCAACCATTGATAGTGGATGGCATTGTTACCACCACCCGTTGAAGCACGTGTGTTGTAAGTCCGGATGATACCGGTAGTTGGAGATGTATTGGTACGCTTAGAACCGTCATCGAGGATGATGTATTCAGGTTGCGCAATCGTCGTGATCTGGTTGTTAGATGCAGAAGCACCTACGTTGTCAGCCAACAACTCGTTGTATCCCATGGGGAGAGAGTAGTAGCTGTTACCCAACCAGCCGTCGCCGTTGGAGAGACCGTTGACATACACCCCGCCAGTAGCGAGTTGGATGATCGCGTTCTCAGATTTTGGAATCGCCGAAGGGGAGTTCGGGTTTCCCACATCAAGCTGATCTTTACAGCTGATGGCGCCCAGTGCCAAAGTGGCAACGAGGGCTGCTTGCATGAATCTATTTTTTCTCATGATTAGTTTCATTTGAAGTTTCACATTACAGCCCAACGTTCAAACCAATCTGGTACGACTTGATGTTCGGCAGCGTGTTGTGGTCCAAACCGCGGTCGAAGGCCGAGTTCACAGTACCTGAGCTAACTTCAGGATCGAAGCCAGTGTACTTCGTCCAGGTGAGCAAGTTCCGGCCTGTGAGCACGAGTTGAAGTTTCTTCAGACCAGCTACGTTCATCACGCGAGCGAAGTCGAAAGAGAACGATACGTTGCGCAAGCGAACGAAAGAAGCATCTTCCCAGTAGTAGTCTTTAGTTGTGTTGTTACCAGCACCGTTCAAGCTACCAAACAAGTTGTAGTAAGGGCTCGAGTTGTAAGCAGTGAAGGCGCCAGTTTTGCCGGCGATAGTCACTACGCGCTCGAAGTCACCGTGGATACCGTCGCGGTACATCCACTCTTTTGTTTGGTTGTAGAGGTGTGAACCTTGTACCCAGTCAACTTGAACTGACAATGAAGCGAAATCGCGGTATGTCAAGTTCGAGATGTACGACATGTTGAACTTAGGGTTCGGGTTGCCAAGAGGAGTCTTCACATCGGAGAACTGGATTTGGTAAGTACGAGTATCTACCAAACGACCGTCTACGATTTCATAGAATTGCTTCTCTGCATCGTTGGTGATGAACTTCGTTCCGTTAGGGCGAGTGTCATCAACGCTACGAAGGGCTTTATAACCGTAGATCTGACCGATGATTTGACCAGGGGTCAACACGAGTGATGCATCACCAGCACCTGAGGTGAGGATGATGTCGTTACCACCAGCGATCGCATCGATCTTAGAGATTTGGTGACCGAAGTTCGTAGTGAGATCCCACTTCAACTTAGGTGAAGAGTAAACAGGCATGTTCAACGAGAACTGGAAACCGTTCGACGACATGTCAATAGCGTTCGTCAATTGGTCAACAGAACCTGATGAAGGAGGCAAGCTTACTTGGTAGATCACGTTTTGGCTCTTACGCTTCCAATAGGTTGCAGAGAGGTTTACTGTATTCAACCAGCCACCGTTTTGCAGCACGTTGAAAGTAAGGTCGGTACCAACTTCAAATTCTTTAGAAACTTCCACCTTCAAGTTAGGATTGTTGAGGGTAGTAGTAACTGAAGTAGCAGGAGTTCCGCCTACAGGAGTTGAAGCCAAGATCGGGTAGCGGTCGAAAGCGCCAGGTTGGATACCGGCTTCACCGTACGCTGCTCTCAACTTCACGTAAGGAAGTACTGAGTTCAAGCTGCTTTCCTTCCAGAAAGTTGAAGGGAGGATGTGTCCATCATAGTGAGGGAAAGTGAAAGGCTTAGAACCGCCGCCGAAGGCCGAAGACCAGTCGCTGCGGAAACCTGCTGTCACTCCACCATAATCACCGAAGTCGATCTTTTGGTTAACCAAGTAACCGTAAGTCACGAATTCCTCTACATAGTCACCAGGCTGAGTAGATGTCGGGCCAGGGGCTACTGCTTGAGTTGCAGTTGCAAACATGTTATAAGGAGGTGCCAAGCCCACATTCAAGCCGTAGGTATCCAATTCAGTATACCTTCTCTTGCGCCAGTCGAAACCAACTTGTGTGCTGGTTTGGATCGGAATGCTCATGTGGAAGTCGTCTTGGAAGTCGGTACGGAAGTACGCGTTACCCAAGAAGTTCTGGTTGGTGTTGGTGTAGTTCCAGTTGATGATTTCACCATCGAGACCAGGAGCAAACACACCTACAGAGTTGAAGTATTCAACAGAGTTCACGTTTTGTGATTGGTTTTGATACAACCAGCGTGAGTTTTCTGTGCGGTAGTTGATACCATACTTAGCATCCAATTCCAAGAACTTGTTTACCAAGTAGTTCAAGTTGAAGCTTTGCATCACGTCAACTTTCTTGTCGAGTTGGCTTGCATATTCTTGGCGGTAGTAAGGGTTCAATGCGTTTACAGACAAGAAACCGTTACCTTCTTGATAGCCAGGATAAGTACCATCGGCCAACTTGCGAGTCAGGTCGAAGAAGGGCGAAGTGTTCATGAAGCTATACACACCGTTGATGCTACCGAGAGAGTTACCTTTTCCATAAGAGTAACCACCTGCTGCACCCAAGCCGGGAACCATGTCGTTCTTAGTATACACTACTTGAGTAGTGGAGCGGAACTTCAAGCCACGGGCAAGTTCAGTACCCAAGTTGAGGGTAATGTTGCTGCGGTCAACAGAACCGTTGTTCATTACAGGGCTCAAGGTATGGTTGTTGGCCAACGAGATCGAGTAGTCGCTCTTGTCGCCAGCGCCAGAGAGGCTCAACGTGTTGTTCGTTGTGTAGCCAGTCTTGAACACTTGTTTGAAGTGGTCATAGTAACCAACATCTCCTACATAAGGCTTGCTTGCATCGTTGCGAAGGTCCTGGATTGCATAGCGAGTTGCACCGTTACCGTTGGGGTATTGGGCAGTAGCACCAGTTTTACCATATACATAAGAGATACCAGGGAGAGCGCCGAACTCATCGTATGCGAGTTTGTTGCCATCGCGGTCAGCCAATTCACCAGCAGAGTTGGTGATGTATGGGTGTCTTGCAGCTTTGTGTACGTCGCCTACGTTGAGGAACGAGTTAGAAGCATAGCTAGACGAGAAGTTGATAGCCACGCGGCCTTTTTGACCTTTTTTGGTGAACACTTGGATTACACCGTTGGCACCTTGCGCACCGTAGATGGAAGCCGAAGCAGCACCTTGTACAACCTCGATACGTTCGATATTGCTGAGGTCAAGCGAGTTGATATCGGTAGCGGCCATTTGCACACCGTCTACCATGATCAGGGGCTTAGTACCACCTTGCACGGTGTTGATACCGCGGAGGAGGATGTTCACCGGATCGCCAGGGTTACCCGAGATCGAGGAGATTTGAGCACCGGCGATTTTACCAACAAGGGCTTGGTCGATCGAAGCAGAAGGAGTGGCAGGCAGTTTGTCTGATGCCAAAGATTCTACCGCGATACCGAGTTTTTTCTTGTCAGTTGCGATACCGGAACCAGTCACCACGACTTCAGACAACTGTGTGACGTCCAGGGCGAGTGTTACGTCGACCACGGAGCGTTCGCCCACAGCTACTTCTTGAGTTTGGAGACCAATAAAAGAAAACACCAAGCTGCCACCGGAACCGGGGATTGTCAGCCTGTAGTTACCATCGGAGTCTGTAACGGTACCATTGGTAGTACCCTTCAGAACCACGTTCACACCGGGTAAAGCGGAGCCGTCTTCTTGGGACGTCACCTTACCCGTTACCACCCGCTCCTGCGCCCACGTTACCGTGGCCGCAAAAACGAATGCGAAGCACAGAAGTAAAAACTTCTTCATAGGTTTTGGTTTAGGTTAGAAATTAGGACTTGTCCTCCAAAATAGGGGGATAATTCATCAGAAGGAAATACTGGAAAAAGAATTTCTTAACGATGGATTTTGACCCAAAAACCCAAAAAAGCGCATTTTCTGCACCGAAAACGACTTCGCAAACAGATGATCCGCGAAAAAACGCTATAAAAAAATTAACATAGTGGGGTATTCGGCTACCTATACTATACCACAAGTGAAGGGACGGGTACCCAAACAAAAAAGCACCCCGAGAGGTGCTTTTTGCTAAAAACAGGGTCAAAAATGACCGTGTTATTAAAAAATGCTAGGATTTAGGCTTCCGCTACGATTGACACGAAGGATTTGTTTTCGCGTCCTTTCTTGAATTCCACGGTGCCGTTGACCAATGCGAACAGGGTGTGGTCCTTGCCGATACCCACGTTGCGACCGGGGTGGTGCTTGGTTCCGCGCTGGCGCACTATAATATTACCTGCAATGGCCTTCTGACCGCCATAAATCTTGATACCGAGCCGTTTGCTTTCCGATTCACGGCCGTTCTTTACTTTACCTTCACCTTTCTTGTGTGCCATGGTATTGAAATGTTATGGTTTCGGACTTAACCGATGCTTTCGATTTGGATTTTGGTGTACTGTTGGCGGTGGCCGTTTTTCACAGCGTAGCCCTTGCGGCGCTTCTTTTTGAAAATGATCACCTTGTTTCCTTTCACGTGCTCGAGGATCTTTCCTGATACCTTGACACCTGATACAGCAGGGGCGCCAATTTCAACTTTGCCGTCGTTGTCTACCAAAAGGACTTTGTCGAAGCTCACGCTAGCGCCAGCTTCTCCCTCCATTTTGGGAGCATAGATGAATTGGTCTTTAGCCACCTTAAACTGTTTTCCTGCAATGTCTACAATTGCGTACATGTCGTTTGGCTTTTTTAAAATGGGATGCAAATATAAGAGGAAGGGGGAGATTTTCCGAGCAAACCCCCGAATTTGGCAAAAATGGGGGTTTTTGAGTTGATTTGGCCATTTTTTGGCTGCCTCGCTCCTGGCGCAAACCAGCGCCCAGCCTATGTTTGTGGCTGCAACGATCGACCGCAAACAAATGAAACCTTGACCTCAACCGCCTTCGATTGAAATCAAATTTTCCGGGGAAAAAAATCTTAAAAAAATGTTTAGCTAATGATTCACTTCGTCAGTCATTCGTAAGTGTTTCATTTAATAGAACTTATATCAAGTTCATTTGCCGAACATCTCCTTCATTGACCGCTTCGGTGCCGCCTACTCCTTGCGATTTTCTACTGGCGTGGTCATATTTGTTCACTCGGTAACTTAGGTGTTTTTTCTCTCCGAAAAATCGTCGCAAGTACTGGCTAAGTGAGAAATCAAGTAAGATCGATTGTGGGCAACCGGCCTGCGGTCGATCATTTTTATCGATAGACAACCAAACACCACCGCGGAATGAACCAAACCCTACCCCAGGAACCCATCCTAAAGGAAAACAAGGACCGCTTCGTTCTATTCCCCATCGTACACCATGACATTTGGAAATTCTACAAGCAAGCCGAAGCCAGTTTCTGGACGGCTGAGGAGATTGACCTGAGCCATGACCTTCGCGACTGGGCAAACCTGAACGACGGAGAACGCCATTTTATCACCCACGTACTCGCATTCTTCGCCGCCAGCGACGGAATCGTGAACGAAAACCTCGCCGAACACTTCGTATCGGAGGTCCAGTACACCGAAGCCAAGTTTTTCTACGGCTTCCAGATTGCCATCGAAAATATCCACTCAGAGACCTACTCCCTCCTCATCGACACCTACGTGAAAGATGCAAGAGAGAAGGATAGACTCTTCCATGCCATCGAAACCATGGCATGCGTGAAGAAAAAAGCCGATTGGGCCCTCCGCTGGATCGGCGAAGGCAACTTCCCGGAGCGCCTCGTCGCTTTTGCGGCCGTCGAAGGCATCTTTTTCTCTGGGTCATTCTGCTCCATTTTCTGGTTGAAGAAGCGCGGCCTCATGCCCGGCCTCAGTTTCTCTAATGAATTGATCTCCCGTGACGAAGGATTGCACTGCGATTTCGCCTGCCACATCTATACGAAGCACGTGGTCAACAAACTGCCCGTCGAGCGCGTGATTGAAATCATTAAAGACGCCGTCGAAATCGAAAAAGAATTCGTGACCGACGCGTTGCCTGTGAACTTGATTGGAATGAACTCTGTTCAGATGTGCCAATACATCGAGTATGTCGCCGATCGACTCCTCAATGAATTGGTGGGTAAGAAGATCTACAATGCTTCAAATCCTTTCGACTTCATGGATATGATCAGCCTACGTGGAAAGACCAATTTCTTTGAAAAACGGGTGGCCGAATACCAAAAGGCCGGTGTCATGAAAAGCACCGAGAAAGAAACGACCCCGAAATTTTCATTGAATGAGGATTTTTGATACATTCATGATCATTTTTTTAACTTTTTTTTCTTCCATTTCTTAACACACCACTAAAGATGCTTGTACTGAAACGTGACGGACACAGAGAGTCTGTTAAGTTCGACAAAATCACTGCCCGCATTGAAAAACTCTGCTACGGTTTAGATCCCAAATTTGTCAACCCAGTAGAGGTCGCCATGAAGGTAATCAATGGCTTGTACGACGGTGTTAGCACCCAAGAGCTTGATAACCTTGCAGCCGAAATTGCTGCTACGATGACTACACGCCATCCCGACTTTGCGAAGTTGGCGGCGCGCATTGCAGTATCCAACCTGCATAAGACAACCAGCAAGTCGTTTACCAATACGATGAAACGGTTGTACCAATACATCGACCCGAAAACGGGACAAAATGCACCCCTGATCTCGAAGGAGACATGGAAAGTAATCCATGACAACGCCGCGCAACTCGACGAAGCCATCATCTATGATCGCGACTTCAGCTACGACTACTTCGGGTTCAAAACCCTCGAGCGCTCGTACCTGATGAAGATCGATGGTCGTGTCGCCGAAAGACCGCAACACCTGTTAATGCGCGTAGCCGTGGGCATTCACGGTGAGGACATCCCTGCTGCGATCGAAACCTACAATCTCCTTTCCGAGAAATGGTTCACACACGCCACCCCCACGTTGTTCAACGCTGGCACACCGAAACCACAGTTGTCGTCGTGCTTCCTGTTGACTATGAAGGACGATAGTATTGATGGAATCTACGACACGTTGAAACAAACGGCCAAGATTTCACAATCTGCCGGTGGCATTGGCCTTAGCATCCACAACGTTCGCGCGAAAGGTTCTTACATCAAGGGGACAGGCGGCACCTCGAATGGCGTCGTCCCGATGCTTCGCAACTTCGACATGACAGCACGTTATGTCGATCAAGGCGGCGGGAAGCGCAAAGGCAGCTTTGCCATCTACCTCGAACCTTGGCACGCCGACGTATTCGAATTCCTCGAACTGAAGAAGAACCACGGCAAAGAAGAACTCCGCGCACGCGACCTGTTCTACGCGCTTTGGATTCCCGACCTGTTCATGAAACGCGTCGAGAACAACGAAATGTGGTCACTCTTCTGCCCGAACGAAGCTCCCGGCCTTGCCGAAGTGTATGGTGAAGAATTTGAACGTCTCTACGAGAAATACGAGGCAGAAGGTAAGTTCCGCCGTCAAGTAAAAGCTCAGGACCTCTGGTTCGAAGTGCTCGAAGCACAGATTGAAACAGGCACCCCTTACATCTTATACAAAGACCACGCGAATAAGAAGTCAAACCAGAAGAACCTCGGCACCATCAAGTCGAGCAACCTCTGCACTGAGATCATCGAATACACTTCACCCGACGAAGTTGCCGTTTGCAACTTGGCGTCGTTGGCATTGCCGAAGTTTGTAACCGAAGATGGCACGTTCGACCACCAGAAGTTGTACGAGATCACGAAAGTGGTGACGCGCAACTTGAACAAGGTGATCGATATCAATTACTACCCAGTAGAAGAAGCTCGTCGTTCGAATATGCGCCACCGCCCCATTGGCTTGGGTGTACAAGGTTTGGCCGACGTGTTCATCATGCTTCGTATGCCATTCGATAGCCCTGAAGCTCGTGGCTTGAACGAAGACATCTTCGAAACCATCTACTTCGCGGCGATGGAATCTTCGATGGAAGAAGCGAAGATCCACGGCCCTTATGAAACGTTCAAAGGTTCACCCGTATCGAAAGGCATCTTCCAATTCGATATGTGGGGTGTAGAACCCAAGAGCAACCGCTGGAACTGGGAACAACTGAAACAAGAGGTGAAGAAGAACGGTGTACGCAACTCGTTGCTTGTCGCTCCGATGCCAACTGCTTCTACTTCTCAAATCCTTGGCAACAACGAATGCTTCGAGCCTTATACATCTAACGTGTATACCCGCCGCACCCTGTCGGGCGAATTTATCGTGGCCAACAAGCACCTGATGAAAGACCTGATCAGCTTAGGCCTCTGGAGCGAAACCATGCGCCAAAAGTTGATCTCGACCAACGGTTCTGTTCAATCTATCGCCGAGATTCCCCAAAACATCAAGGATATTTATAAGACAGTTTGGGAAATTTCTCAAAAGGCAATCATTGATATGTCGGCCGACCGCGGTGCCTACATCTGCCAATCGCAGAGCCTCAACATCCACCTCACCAACCCGAACTTCGGGAAGTTGACGTCGATGCACTTCTACGCCTGGAAGAAAGGCTTGAAGACTGGTATGTATTACCTCCGCTCGACCGCTGCCGCTGACGCGATCAAGTTTACGCTCGATAAGTCGGCCGTCCAGCAACCGTCGGCTGCGGAGAGTGCAGCACAAAGCGAAGCTGCGGCACAGAATCTGGCGGTGGCGCAAGCTGTCGTGGCCACGTCTGCACAACAAGCTTTGCAATACGATCAGCGCACAGCTACCGACTACGATCAAAAGATGTCGGATATGACCTGCTCGCTCGACAACCCGGAAGGCTGCGAAGCTTGCGGATCATAGGAAGGTCCTACTAAATTTAGTAAGGGGGCTGTATCAAATTTGAGACAGCCCTCTTTTTTTCAAGCCTACATCTTATCAACAGCGATGTATGGCGAGTACTGGTCACTAGGTTTGAACTTGCCCTGCAGGAATTGTAGAATAAGTCTGTGGGCCGACGCAAACGCGGCATCCGCATAGGCTGCACGTTCGCCTGCCATTCCGAGTCCTTTGTTGATCATCCTCCCGAAAATTGAGAAATCGTGATGCAAGAGCTGATCATTCAGCAACGAGGCGCGATATATCACAGCGTTGGACAATTGATGGACGATCCGGAAGTCATCGTCGCGACGGGTTTCGGTGGTGACGATGTGAAGCATTGGGGTCTTCATTTTGGCCGGGTGGTAATCTGTCGACAAGTCCGTCTTCGACCTCGGTCCGAAAACGCCACCTTCCAGATTTACGAGGGCACGAACCCGATTCGTTGTCATTGTCAGATAGAACGCGGGTTGTATTCCGCCACCGAATCCCAAGCAAGCCACTCGATCGGCATCGGCGTTCTCTAGTTTGGAAACGTAGTTCAGTCCCCACAGCAAGTCTTCTGTTGCCGTTTTGTAGAGGAGCGAATCCGGTGGTTGCACTTGGTTGTAAAGTGTGTGAATCACCACTGCAACAAAGCCATTCGAAGCAAGATATTCGGCAGTTACAGACAGGCTTTCGGGTCTGGCACTCATCAGAACAACCGGGAATCCACCTTTGGCTGCCGGTCGACCGCGGCCTGCGCCAGTGGGTAGGTCCAAGGCGGCCTCAAACCGGTCCTGCGGAATAGATTGTTCCGCACCCGATACCCAGCGGGTTTCCAACTTTCGTTTAAAATCGTCGAAAACGGCCTTCTTCTCGTCTTCCGTTGCGTTGTCAAAACTTGAATTGATAACCCCAGCGGCTAAGTATTCACGAAAGGGCAATGGCGGTATCGCGTCGCTGATTGCTGGATACCAAACATTGACGCACATCATTCGATTACCTCGCATGGAGTCGCGTTCGCGGATGAGTCGATATCCCACTGGATACTTTCCCGACCGCAACTCACCCCAAAGTTGCTGGGCTTCCGCGTGCGTTATCAACCAGGTAATGAAAAGCAAAAAAGTGAATGTTCGGAGCATACTCTTTTTAGAAGCCGAGTTCGGGAATTTTCATTCCGTTTGCTTGGCTCCCGACCGGGATGGAGATATCGCATTGTCAGTTTTTACTCAGCTTGTGGAGTATACTTTTGCTAGTTCATTCCAAAATGATGCTTCGTCCCTTTGGATATCTAATCTCATAACGGAGGTCCCTCTTTTCGGTCTTACCAGGCGCAACTTTCAGGTTCCAGGTCAGGATACCGGTGTCTTCGTCTTTAATTGCTTTGCTGATCGTGCCCTCCTCTACCGCGATGTCCTTATTATTCGGTACCGGCAATTGATCTTCGACCCGGATATTTATTGGAAGCGCCTTCTTGTTCCGCACGCTGATCTCGTAGGCAAACTGCGCTTTTCGGTTGGGCCCAGCGAATTGATTGGCCGAGTACTCTTTTACCTTTTCACGCTTCACCACTACGTTTTGATCACGCCCGAGGGAAACTGTCAACGTGTCGGTGGTATTGCGCGTATCCAGCAGCGTTTTCCCAATGTACTTTCCTTCGAAGAACAGGTTGGCTTGGCCTTCCATGAAATTGTACTGCTCCCAGTTGGTTAACTGAGCCGTCAAGAAAACATCTGGATCCAGTTTGGGCGCGCAATAATAGGTGAACGTTGCATCGATCGTGTACTCGACTAAGTCGACGGTTTGCGGTTCGCCACCCGACTTGATATTAAATGGATCGTCTATCTGAAATTCTAACTGGACTGCCCGAACGACCGGAGTTGCGGTGAGTATCCGCGGCCCCGAATCGATCGAACTCGAGCTCACGGAGCTCATCCCCCTCAGTCGGATGGGGCTGCTCGGGGCATAACCGTTTACTACCACTTCGTTGAGTTGACTTACATCAACGCCGAGCGTCACATCCAGTTGTGACCGGCCCGCCATCTCTACCTCCGTAGTTGAATAGCCAATGAAAGAAAATACCAACGATCCATAGTTTCCTGAGACGGCCAACAAATAATTCCCGTTGGCATCTGTTACCGTTCCATTGGTGGTTCCCTTCACCACGACATTTACGCCGGGCAAAGGAGTTCCGTCAGCACCCAACACTCTCCCACGGACAATGTTATTGGAAACCGACACGCCCGCCATTCTACCTTGAAGTCCATCCTCAAAGGAGACACCGTTGTTGAATCCCAATATCCACGGCTCAATCGTGGGTCGCTGACCAACCGCGGTGGGATTGCCTGATGAGACGGTAAGTTTCACTTTTTCCCAATCTTCACCACAATGCTGGGCGATATTTGCCTTATAGGCAATCACAATTGGTTTGTTGATCGATGTGGCGCGAATGTCGTACGAAGGCATCCAACTCGCTTCCTTGACTAGATAAGTAACCTGAAAGGTGACCCGCATCTCTGTTGGCGCGTTGACCTTCACTAAGATTTCTCCTTTCGGCGCTTCAACGGCAGGCGCGAGTTCCGACTTAAGACGTTCATTCTTGGAAATCTGAAGTTGGTAATTCTCTATTCGATTGGCAATTTCTGTCTTTTTCGAGTTGATCTCCAACAACCGGCTTCGATAGTAGTCGACCGCCGTTTTGAGCTCGTTCACGTTGACGCCACTGGACCCACCAATAGCACGGTTGGCCTTCAGCATTGCTTCCTCATCATCGTAGATGGACAACAATTTTTGATCTTCCGCTATCAACTTCTTGATTCGTTCTGTTTCCCGATCAATGATAAGACGCCGCTCATCTAAGTTAGCACTGGTCTTTGGCTCAGATCGACGAAAGGATACACCTTGCATCCTTACTGTTGGCGAAGCATCGACTTGGATTGAATTCTCGAGGACATTCGGCGAAGTGCCTTCTATTGCTATGGTGGCATCACCGGGCTTCAAATCCACGATCGCTGTTCGGGTAACTTGCGCACCGGAAATAAAAACGGTGACTTCCTTCACGCGTGAGGGAGCTCGGTGGGATTGACTGTAGCCGGTCGCGCAAAGCATGACCAGCGCAAAAAGTATTTGCGATTTCATGGTAGGAGGTTTTGAGTGTAGTGGGTGTGTTGTCTCGAGTTCAACACCATTTTGATATCCCCACTACGATTCTACCGCCACCACTATTCCATAAACCTCCTTTGGTTTTTAGATGAGAATGATTCGATTGCTGGCAAGCACTAGTTTTCCAGTCGGGTGACCTTCTCTTGGGCGCTTTTTCGGACGGCCTCTCGGTAAGCTGGTGGAATGTTAGGTTGAACGTTGATCTTTTCAATCGCCAGCTTCGAGAATTTCAATGCTTTGTCACGGTCTCCAATCTTCTCGAACGCATCGGCGAGCGCATCATACACGTTGCCCGACTCCGGGAACAGCTTTTGGTTTGCTTCAAAGAGTTTGACGGCTCCACTTGCCCGGTTGGAGTTCATTAACTGATACCCTATTAAGTTCAAGGTACGCTCGTTGATCAACTGGTTGTAATACGGCGACTGATTCGGCTTGTCCCAGTACATTTTCACCGCTGCATTCCATCTTTCTAAACCTTCGTCAACTTTGTCTTGGTCCACGATCAATTGCCACAGCGTACTTGTGGTCAGCACCTCAGACGGAGGCTGCACATGGTCGCTTGACAACTTTTCTTTCAGGAAGGCAACGGTTCCTAGAATGATTTCTCTCGATCTTGGCGTGGCATCAAAAATATCGAAGGCGTGCTGCCCTTCCGGGTAGGCCATGTATTCGACGTGTAGGTCGTTCGCAACAGCTGTAGCCATAAACGTCTCGATACCCTTGTTCAAAAAATAGTAATCGAGTCCCGACTTGACAACTTGAATCTCGAGATCTTGGCGAAACGACGCGAGGGGCGCACCCATTCCATAGTACGCCACCAAAGTTCGGATGTAACGCCTGCTTGGTTGGTTAGCAAGCGACATCGCAGTGTTCACATTGCCCGAGCAAGACCACACCCCCAAACGATCGGGATCGATCCCAAGATCCGCGGCATGACTGCGAAGGTAGTCGACAAGCGCCTCGGCATCTTCCAACGTATGGCCGGCCCTCGATTGATGATTGATTGCAATCATACCATGGCTTGCGACCAACCTTGCCCAGTCGCCATAGACTCGCCATTTGGGAATATCCAGCCCTCCTACCCCGTTGTGGAAGATCACTACCGGCAATAACTTTTTCTTGTCCGCACCTCGTGGATAGTATGCATCGAGCGTTAGCGTCGTGTCATTAATGGTTTTGAAGCCTATTCCGTTCCTGATCAAGACTTTGGCCATGCCCGGCTCCTGGTACACGAGTGGCATCACGGTTGGGTCGATTTGGGCAAACGAAGACGTAGCTAAGAAAAACCCACAGATCAACCCGCAGAGTCTCCCATCTAGTTTTTTCATCGGTATTTTTTGGGAACAAGTAGGCTATTCGGTCACTACGATGCTTCGCTACCGACCGGCGCGGTGGTGATTTTGACAAAAAATAACGTGGGAAGGGTTAGGTCTGCTTCAGGCGGTGAGTCGCTTCACGTGTTGGTCGCGAAACTTAGAAGGAGTGGTTCCGAAACGCTTTTTAAACGCTTCATTAAAGGTGGATACCGCGTTGAAGCCGGAGTCCATTGCAAGTGCCGCAATTGTAAAGCGCATCATGGAAGGATCGGCAAGTAGCCTACGAGCTTCTTCAAGTCTCAAATCGCCTACATAGTCTAGGTAAGACCGTTGGAGTCGCTCATTCAACACTTGGGAAAGGTGATGGCGTGAGGTGCGGAGTTGAGCGGCCAGTTTATCGATAGTTAAATCGTTATCCGTAAAAAGTTTCTTGACCTCCATCAACTCGCGAAGTTCACGCTCAATGCGCGTTGCTTCCTCGGGTTTGAGACCTGAGTGCGCATACCGCGATGCTTCTTGCACAGGGAGTGGGATCGTCAATGCACGGGGTGCCGCAGCGAACTCATCGTCTGTCATCAGCTTCCATGTCACCCAATAAACAACCAACGTGAGTGCGATGAAAAGGAAACGGATGTCGGGAATCCTCCCATAGTACTTGACCATGAACATCAGCACGACGATGATGATCGCTTCGGTGGCAACTACGTAAATCAAGAACCGGTTTACCGACTGTCGAATGGCGCCACTCAACTTGCGCACATGTTGAAATGAAAAGTAAGAATATACCGACAACGTAGTGAGTTCGAACACCGCACGGGGCACAGGGCTTTTCAAATACCTAATGGGGATTAAATAGTCGGGTAACGAGAATACGAGCAGGAGTGCAATCCCAAACGGGAGCGCGTGTAAGAGGTCGCTCCATTTTTGAGTTTCTGCCGACACGCGAGACCTGACGAACAAATAGACAGTTGGTCCCGCCAAAAGCGGGAGAAAATACGAGAGAAAGTAGAACGTGTACGCATTCTCCATCAGCCAAACCTTTGTAATGACCTTAGAAAGCAGCTGCAGGCTCACAACCACTAAAAAAAGGGTGAGGAATAGGTGCGATGGGTGTCGCGTGCCTTTTCGCAGGAGAAAGGCGCTCACCAAGAATCCTTGAACGGCGCCAAATAGAAGTAGGAAGATGTTTGCTTGGAACACCATTCCCGATATTACGAGAAATTAGGCAGAGGGTTTTCTACTTCTTTTTTCGAAGGTCGATGTGGGAAGCTTTCGGTTGCTTGCTCTTATCGGTAGAAACTTTCGATTTCTTCTTCGGGCTTGGAGTCTTGTCTTCGAGACGCTTTCCGGAATCGTTGAGCCAGCCCCATACGAAATTGACCCCCAACCTGAGGTTGAAAACTTGAGTTGAATTGATGTATTCGTTGGCACGTTGGTGCAACGCCGTCGATATCGGCAAACGAAGCAGATTGTCGCCCACTACGTAAATCTGCACGGGGGCCAAGTTGAGCGACAGTCCAGCTCCTAAATTATTAAAAGACCGATTCGACATGGTGTAACTGACAGTGGTGCTTAGGATACGGCCAAAGTGCTTGTTGGCCGCCAGCGTCCAACCAGGTGCTACACGACCCTGATAGGTTTCTGTATAGAAAACTCCACCGACGGAAAAATTCTTCATTACTTGAAATGTGGCACCCAAATATGCCTTCGCGGGAAGCATGGTCTTATAGGCTGCGCCGGCTGCCTCTTCAGGCTTGAACTTCGCATTCAAAGAATCGGACAGTGATTGCCCATATTGAGAATTCCCGTTGATCAGTTGGCCCACATCTACACCTGAAAAAGTGTAGGTCGCTTTTGTGGGATCGAGGGTATACGACTTGGTATCATTCTTCCAACTGATATATCCAATGTCTACCAAGCTAGCAGATACGGTGAGCTTGTCCAGAACTCGATAGGTCGCTCCAAGATCGAGCGCCACGCCTTTATTGCTCATCAAGTCCGCGAACTTGAATCCATTATCATACGAGTTTAACCCCGAGGTCTTGGCATTCAACCGAGCGTTCATAGTAACTGCATAACTATCGGCCACCGTGATAGTGGCTTGTGCATCCTGAGTTGTAACGTTGGCCATGCCGAACAGCAGCTTGGCTCTTGCGCCAACTGTGAGTCGGTCGGTTGGGCTTACTGCCAACCCAATTGAGTTTTCCAGATAACCCGACATAGGCGGCATTTCCATTCACGGCAAGCGCGATCGCATCCTTGGGAATCATGGTGCGGGCATAGCCGCGCACGGTGCTATTCACAGACAAGTACATACCCGAACCCAATCGAAGTCCAAGCCTAAAGAGATCCAACTGGGACGTGGTCGTGATATATGTCTTTTGCGGAAGCACGGTCGCTAGCCGGGCAAGGTCCGCGATGTTGCGCCCGTTCTCACGGCGTACAAAATCGTTATAGCTGAATCCATTGTTGTTGTATGAAACATCCACCATTGAGAAAGGTAGGCCCAGTGAGAATTTATACCTAGGAACAAATGCTGGGTTTGCATTCACATATTGTGGAAGGCTATTCATGAAGAATGCAGTTCCCGCCACCTGCCCCCTTGCATCGAAACACAGGGTCATCGCTATGAAGAGTAGGATTACTAAAGCTCTCATTCGATGTTCAGTTTAAGATTTGCGAGGATGCCTGCTTCTACAAATAGGATATAGTCGGCCATGAACTTCACATCTTGGGCCGCTCCCGTGGAGGTACGCGAGGTTTGGAGCGACGCGACGAGGATCACGTGTTTCGTGTTAAAGATGTTGTCGATCTTCGACTTGTCGAGGGTGATCGTCCCGATGTAGGCACCAGCGGCAGTCATTTCGCCACTTGTGTCGACTGTGCTTCCTTTAATGATATGAGTTTGGTCAGGAAGCAAGAGTGTGGTCAGAACATTGAACTTGTCGTCGGTGAGGATGAATTGAACGTCGCCATCTAACGGAAATTGGTTGATCAATTTCAACTTTAGTGAAGCCGACTCGACTGTCGACGATTCGGTATTCGTCAAGTCCACATCGAGTGTGTCACGCAAAGTGATTCCAGAAGCGCTGCCCCACAGCGGAACTTCGATATTCAACTTCACTTTCAACTTGCTTGAGTCGAGAACGAAGTTGTTTCCACTGGTTAACCCTTTGTTGATTTGGGCATCGGCTTGATAGTAAATCTCTTTTGGCGCAAAGTTGATGAGGTCTTTCACGTTCGAGACAGTTACGGTGGTCGACTTGCTCTCACCCATCACTGTCGGGTAGGCGAGCGACACTGGATTGGCCGGGGTCAACTGGATGGCGAAAGGCGACGCGCCTGGTTTGTGCGCCTCGAGTTTCTTAAAATTCACCGTGCATGGAACGCCGTTCTGGTTGCTGACGGTGAAGAAGACTTTTGGTTGCGCCAACGACAAACTCGCTTGGCTGAAGATGTTGCTATCGAAAACGGAAATTCCAATTGTTTCTGCGTTCAGGTGCGCTGTCTGATCTCCCAAAAAGCCCTTGAGGTAGGTAAAGAGCATGGAATTAAAATTCAATTGGATGTTGACCGACGTGGCCGGAGAGATGGTCGTCGTCGTGGTGGACTTCCTGAATACGAGCACGAGCTTCACGTCGAACTTATTGTTCGAAAGTGTCATGGTATAGTCCGACAAATCCAAGACTCCAGAGCCACGAATAGATGTACTGAAAGTTTTTCCCGTGGTGCGCGATTTGAACCCGGGCAAAGCGACGACGACTTCGTAGTCGAGCTTTGATGACGACGGATTGATGGATGTGGTGAAATTTATCTTCCCTCCACGCAAAGCGATTTCAGCCAATTTTTCAGGACTCAATCCAAGATCCACGGTACTGGTGATGCTATCGCTGCGGATGTCCTTCGTGTGCGCCGGCACTGTGAGACCGGGCAGGACGAAACTCCGAGTAAGAGACTTGGCTGGAATACTGAACAGATCGCGAATATCGGTCGACGTCAATTCCTGTTGGTAGGCGAGGTATAGCAAACCATCGTCGTATTTGGACAAATGGAGCGAGTCTTGGTCGTTGAGTATGTCGTTGATGGTAAGATCACCGGACACGAGGGGCAGCGCCAAGGTTGGATTGAGAGTGATTTGATCGAGTTCGTAATCGGACTGATCGATGCACGAATTGCAGAGACCTAGTGTGAAAACTAGGCCGAGATAAAGCCAATACCTCATAGATCGATTGATTCGCAAAAAGCCCGTTACGTAACCTTAAAATAATGCATTGTGCGGGGATTGTATCGATTTTCGGTCAACAAAATCGCAACCTCGGTCGACACCCTCGAAGTTCCTACAGTGCGCCGTTTTTGATCTCCTCCACGACCGACGGATCGAGCAACGTGGTTGTATCTCCAAGATTTGATGTATCCCCTTCGGCCACCTTTCGCAAGATTCGGCGCATGATCTTCCCGGAGCGTGTTTTCGGAAGGCCGCTCACGAACTGGATCTTGTCGGGTTTTGCAATCGGGCCAATGATTTTGGAGACTGTCTCTTTGATTTCAGCGCGCAGCTTTTCGGGCTCGTGTGGCTTGTCGTAACAAATGACAAAGGCGTACACCCCTTGCCCTTTGATGTCGTGGGGAAACCCTACGACTGCAGTTTCGCAAACCGCCGAGTGTTCGTCGATCGCACTTTCGATTTCAGCGGTGCCTAGGTTGTGACCCGAAACAATGATCACATCGTCGACACGGCCAGTGATTCGGTAGTAGCCATCCTCATCGCGTTTGCAACCATCGCCTGTGAAATACTTTCCAGGGAACGTGGAGAAATACGTGTCGCGGAATCGCTTGTGATCACCGTAAATCGTGCGGGCCATCGATGGCCACGGAAACTTCATTGTCAATCGACCTTCGACCCCATTGCCGGTCAACTCGCGCCCTTGTTCGTCCATCACCGCGGGCTGGACACCGGGCATCGGGAGCGTAGCAAATGCCGGCTTGAGGTCGGTTACATGCGCAATTGGTGTAATCATGAAACCACCCGTTTCTGTTTGCCACCAAGTGTCGATCACCGGACATTTTCCCTTCCCAATATTCTTATGATACCAATTCCAAGCCTCTTCATTGATCGGTTCCCCTACGGAGCCCAGTACTGTTAATGAAGAGAGGTCGTGTCTTTCGACGAAACTTAACGGAGCTTTTTCCAACGAGCGAATGGCCGTAGGTGCCGTGTAGAAAATGTTCACTTTGTGACGTTCGATCACTTGCCAGAAACGACCCCAATCCGGCCACGAAGGAATACCTTCGAACATGATCGATGTAGCTCCATTGGCCAATGGCCCGTAGAGAATGTAAGAGTGTCCTGTAATCCAACCTACATCGGCGGTACACCAGTACACTTGTCCTTCTTGATATTGAAACGCCGTTTTGAAGGTGTAGGCGATGTGAACCATATAGCCGCCACACGTGTGCACCATTCCTTTCGGTTTCCCGGTCGAACCAGAGGTATAAAGGATAAAGAGCAAGTCTTCCGCATCCATTTCTTCCGCTGTGCACACGTCTGAAACTTTCGCAACTTCTTGTTCCCACCAGAGGTCCCGGCCTGGCTTCATGTTCACCGGAGTTTGCGTGTGCTTTACCACCAACACGCGTTCAACGGTAGGGCATTTCACCAAGGCTTCGTCCACGATTTCCTTCAACTGAATTGTTTTGTCGCCACGGAATGCGCCATCGGACGTCAAGACCATCTTGCAACCGGAATCGTTGATCCGATCGACCAAGGAACCCGACGAAAACCCGGCAAAGACGACCGAATGCACGGCTCCGATGCGCGCGCAGGCCAATATCGCATAGGCTGCTTGGGGGATCATGGGGAGGTAAATACATACCCTGTCACCTTTCTTGATACCATGTGCCTTCAACATGT
The DNA here is from genome assembly GCA_044226945.1 of Cyclobacteriaceae bacterium. GTDB lineage: Bacteria > Bacteroidota > Bacteroidia > Cytophagales > Cyclobacteriaceae > ELB16-189. Next base: position 126,225 of record JBGAGB010000009.1, read on the forward strand.
TTGCCGTCTTGCATACATTCGCATGAAGTTGCTTGTAAGTGATATGAATCGCTTTTTGATCCGGCGCATTCGGCTCCCAAATGATTGCCGTTTGATCTCCACGCGTGGCCAAGTGTCGGTCCAAACAGTTCTCAGTGATGTTCAACTTACCATCGACAAACCACTTCACCTCGGGTTTATTGAAATCCCACTCCAGCACCTTGCTCCATTTCTTGCGCCACTGAAAGTCCGCTGCTACGTCGGCCCAAAAAGCTTCGGGGTTTGTTACACTTTGTTGATACACTTCTTGGTAATCTGCCTTCGTTTGGATGGACCTCGCCATAGTTTGATTCAAATTTGAAACAGAAAGATAATGGCAATTCCCAGCAATTTCAATCGAATTCGCGCAACCTACCGTTCAGCATGAGAAGGGCCAGTCAATCTTGGTTGCGTAAGGCGACGAAGACCGTGCTGGGATTGATTTCTATCGAAATGGTCTTGGGCGGCGGCGGTCGCCTCCTCGCTTGGGGACCGATCTCCGCACGAATGCTTTTGTTCGCCGTGGCGATGGTGCTCACTGTGATATGGTGGGTGAGAGGTGCAAGGCTGCCTCGAGAGTACAACGCGTTGCTTGGAATCTTTACCGTGATGCTCGGCATCGGTGGAGTCATGGGTTATTCTTCCGGAGCGGCCTGGAACGCCATGGCCGAAGACGTAAAACCGTTGCTCTATTTCTACCTCCTTCCATTTCTTTACTTTTCCCTCGACGATTCTCAAGTGATCGATCGACTTGCTCGCTGGTTCCAGCTTGGAGGGCTTATTCTGGCTGTGTTGTTCTTCTCGCTGCTCGTCACAATCCATTCCGGATTACTCCCTTTCCTTTCGTTTTACCAAACGGTCGATCCCACTGGTGAATTCTTCTTTCGCGGTGAGATCACATTCTTCTACAAAGGCTTCCTCTACCTATGCGTGGCATTGATCTTTCTGATCAGCGACACGAAGCGTCGAACTTGGATAGCGCCAGTACTTTTGGCAATCATCCTTTCCGCCACACGTGGGTTTTGGATTGCACTCCTCATGACATATGCAGGCTATTGGATTTTCTTGAAACTGGGCGGATTGAAAAGGATCATCTTTGGCATGTGCGTCTTCCTCGCTGCATTGATCCTTGTTACCTGCAGCCAACGAATGATCTCATCTGTAAGCGAGTGGTTGGATGGTCAAAGTGAACAGCCACAAGTTGAACAATCCAATCATGCCCCACGCCCCTTTTTGCTAGGAGATCGTGAGCATTCAGACAATGTAAGAAAACGACAGTTGCGAGAAGTGATTGATCAGACCACCGGTGTTTCCACCTTCATTGGACATGGATTCGGGATCGGTGTCCCCACTCGACCTGTTCACATGGAAATATCCTATCTTGAAATATTCCACAAGCAGGGCTTGTTTGGGTTATTGGTGTGGTTGGCCATCCTAAGCGTGGGTTTTAAAAAGTACTTGTTGGCTGCTGCGGAGAAATGGGCTACTCCGTTTTTTCTCTCTTTCGTTTTCGTATTCATTCAATCATTGTCGAACCAGTATGTCAATAATCCAATCGGGTTATTCATGGTGCTTAGTTCGCTTGTGGCCCTCGATCGTTTGGGTAAAAATGTTCCGAGAGATGCCAATAATACCCACGGCGGGTGATCGAATTGTTAAAGACCGCCCTGTCATCCAAACTGTTACAAGCGTTTACTTGGATTAAATGTTATAACGTTTACTTTTAAAGAGGACTTTTCAGGCCCACTCCATGGTAAGCGTTTGTATGGCTGTCAGAAACGGCGCCCGGTACGTACGTGAACAGGTCGACTCAATTTTGTGTCAACTTGGTCCGGCTGATGAGCTTGTGGTATCCGACGATCACTCGAGCGACGAGACCATTGCTCTGATCAAAGCGTTCGACGACCCACGGATCTCTATCTATATAAATGAGCGACGCGGGATTGTCAACAACTTCGAGTGGGCGCTGACGCACGCTAAGGGCGACTTCATTTTCCTTGCAGACCAAGACGATATTTGGTATCCAGACAAGGTGAACGCGATGTGTCGCGAACTTGAAACCTATGATGCCGTCGTGTGTGATTGCGCGTTAGTCAAGTACGAGGGTGAAGGAATTGAACAAAGAGTTGTTTTGGCCCAGTCATTTTTCCGGTACAACCGATCGCGGCGTGGCCTGCTTAGAAACCTGATGCGTAATTCATACATGGGTTGTTGCATGGCATTTCGGAGGTCGGTCCTTGAAGCATCTTTACCCTTTCCCACGCGTGTTGGATTGCACGATTCGTGGATTGGAGTGGTCGCCGAGGCGCGGTTTCGCACCAAATTCATTGACCGGGTGCTGTTGGATCACCGAATACATAGTGCCAATGCCAGCACCACCGGCCGAAAGAGCTCACTCCATCCATTTACAAAGATTCACCAACGGTACCAGATGGTTCGCACCCTACTCGTTCGAAACTTATGAGCAGGCTCACGGCGTCGATTGTTGTTTACAAAAGCGAAGCACTCCTCTTAAAAGAGGCGATCGATAGCTTTTTGCAAGCCGCCCCACAAAGTGAGTTGTACGTCATTGATAATTCCCCGACCGATGAGGCACGGCGTGTGTGCATGCACCCAAGGATTCGATATCATTTTAATGGGTACAACATGGGATTTGGCGCCGCTCACAACCTGGCGCTGAAGCAATCCCTCGCAAGTGCGACCGACTATCATCTGGTATTGAATCCGGACGTCTACTTCGAACCCCAAGCACTCCAGTCGCTCATTTCCTTCATGGATTCGAATGGCGATGTGGGATTGGTCATGCCGCGTGTGTTGTACCCCGATGGGCGTCTCCAATACTTATGTCGGTTGCTTCCTTCACCTACCACGCTGCTTCTGCGTCGCGTGTTGCACCCGTTGAAGCGTGTGAGCACTCATATCAACAACCGTTATGAGATGAAATTTACAGGATACGACCAGGTGATGGACGTGCCCTTCCTCAGTGGCTGCTTTATGTTCCTTCGAACGGATTCGCTCCGTTCTACAGGACTTTTCGACGAGCGAATATTCCTATATACCGAAGATATTGACCTTACCCGGCGTCTTCATCGTAAGTTTAGAACGGTTTATTTCCCAGGCGCGACGGTGTACCATCACCATGTACGAGAATCTTATCGTAGCTTTCGAGTGTTGATTCATCACGCAAGAAGTGCCATCGCCTATTTCAACAAGTGGGGTTGGTTCATCGACAGTGAACGCGATGAGATCAACCGGAGAGCGATCTTGAAGATAGTAAGAGGTCAGTGAACGAGTCCATTCTAATGAAGGCCCGCTTCGTCGCGCTGGCAGCCACGTTGGCGGCGCTACCGTTTTCTATTGCCATCTGTCACCTGTGCCTTGGATTGTTCTTTGTCATCACCCTGATCGAAGGAAAGTCGTCAGAACGAATTCGCATCGTTCTTCGAAATCCGCTGATGTGGTTGCCGGTCGCGTGGTTTATATTACATCTTGCTGGTGTCTTTATTTCAAGCAACACAGACGGTGCTTGGAGCCAGGTGGAGAAAAAGGCTACGTTCCTACTAGCGCCTTTGGTCCTGGGATCTGCTACCGCATTTTCGAAATCAGAGATTGACCGACTCGCGATGGTGTTCGTGGCTGCATGTGTGGTGGGAACTTTCGTTTGCTTCGGGCACGCGATCCTGACAGCGGATGCGGCGACTCCATTTTGGAATTTCGGTCCGTCAAAGCCTTTTCAAGACCTGCATCCAAATGCCTCCAACCTGTGGCCATACTTTACATACATTGGGTTTGCGTCAGGTATCGGTATTCATCCCACCTATTTCGCTTTCTACTTGTTGGTCTGTGTGCTGATTCTCATCGATCGGCAATGGCTAAGCCCGACTTGGACGCTGGTCTCGATGCTGTACTTGGTAGGTGTCATCTTCCTACTTAGTTCCCGCATCGTGGTACTACTCACGATTGCAACCTGCTTAATTTTTGCCATCAAGTCAACACACCAAGCTGCACATCGATGGGTACTCGCTGGTTGTGTAGCGCTAGTCGCGGTTGGGCTCCTGTGGTTGAACCCTGTGGCGAACTATCGCAATACTCAGGAGTATACCCGCACGAATTTGCAATGGCCGCCGGCGCCGATGTCGGATAATCCCATTAACATCAGAGTGTCACTCTGGTGGCTCTCGACCCAGGCGATCTCAACGGTAAATCCTCTGATCGGTACCGGACCTGGCGACGTCAAAGATCGTATCCATCAGTTAGCCGACGAGTTGAATGTTCATAACAAGTTGGACACGTACGATCCTCACAACCAGTTTATTTATACATATTTAGGTCTTGGCGCGATTGGGCTGGCAACCCTTTTGGCCATGTTGGTGGTCGCTCTCCGGTCGCTTTGGAAAGTGGGCTGCTTGACGGGGGTCGCGGCGCTACTTGCGTGGATTTGCGTTTGCCTGACGGAATCGGCGCTGGAATCTCAAAAAGGAATAGTTCTTTTCACTCTATTTGTATCGTTGGCCGCAAATCAACTTAGGACCGTTCCGCAGTCATTGTCAAACAAACTTGCCACAAGGGTTGCCTTTCCAACAGGTTCCCGTTAGTATTTTACACGATGGTGAAGAGCGTGCTCGCAGGAAAAATTTCAGATTCGATCATCCGAGCGTTGATTTACTCCGACATTTTTCACTACCCACTTACTTCAGACGAGATTTTTCAACGCCTCGACGTGGATTGCCCCTCGATGGATGATGTCGAATTAGAATTGAGTCGCTTGATTGAAGATAAAACCATCTTTCGTTTTGGTGCCTTCTATTGCCTCCGCGACGATGTTGCGTTAGCATTGAGGCGTGAATCCGGAAACAGGCGAGCAAGGCAGGTGATGCCGAAAGCGATTCGACGCTCTAAACTGATCCATTCCTTCCCATTTGTCCAAGCGGTGATGATCTCCGGGTCCCTGTCGAAGAATTATTTCGACACCAATAGTGACATCGACTTCTTTATCGTAACCGCACCGGGTCGAGTCTGGTTAACGCGCGCCATTCTAGGTGCATTTCAGAAGGTCTTTCTCCTCAACTCGCACAAGTATTTTTGTGTGAACTACTATGTCTCAGAAGACCAACTCTCCATCGACGAGCGGAATATATTCACGGCCACTGAGTTGGCGACTCTCATACCCGTTTGCAACACGGAAGTGTACGCGAGATTGATTGAAAACAACAATTGGTTAAAAGACTTTTATCCTCAACACCAGCCCGCGATCGCTCGAAATTATACGACATCAGTCAGTTGGTTAAAGTCCCTGTTCGAATGGACGCTGTTGCCGTTTGCGTCTGCTTTGGATCGCTGGGTGATGCGCAGGTTGACGGCTCGTTCGTTGCGGATGTATGGTCATCAGCTGAATGCCACCGACTTTTCTGTGGCCTTTAAAGCATCGGAGCATGTGTCCAAAAATCACGCGAGCAACTACCAGAAACGCATCACCGACAAGTACCACCATAGTGTTCGTGCCTACTTTCGTGAAATTGCGGTTTCATGAGCCGTTTGCTGTTTACCCATTCCTACTTTTATCGCTTCGATCCGAAGCAATGGAAAGCGCATCAGCCTTATCCTCCACTCGCCACCATCCAGGCCGCAGCATATTTGCGAAATGAGGGACACCAAGTCGCACTTTTCGATACAAACTTGCGTGAGCACCCGGAAGAAATCTCTTCACAGTTAGGTGCGTTCAAGCCCCATTATTTGGTGATCTACGACGATGGTTTCAACTACCTCACCAAGATGTGCCTCACGAATATGCGAGAAGCAGCGTGTCGCATGGCGGAATTGGCCAAGGAATCGGGTTGCACTGTCATCGTGAATAGTTCCGACTCGACGGATCGGTATGAATATTATCTTGATCGCGGTGCCGACTATGTGGTGTTGGGAGAAGGAGAAGTTACACTGCAAGCACTAATCCGGGCCTTGGACGCGGGCACAACAGTAGATTCCATCTCCGGGATCGTGCACCGCAACAAAGGAACAACTCTTAAAACGGGTTTGCGACCAGTGATGCACCAACTCGACGAGTTACCCCTTCCCGCTTGGGACCTGGTCGACGTCGACGCTTACAAAAATATTTGGTTGACCCATCATGGTTACTTCTCACTGAATATTGCCACCACCCGAGGGTGTCCATTCAAGTGTAATTGGTGCGCTAAACCAATCTACGGGAATCGATATCACTCTCGATCGCCAGAACACGTCGTCCGCGAAATCTCATCGCTGCTGTCGAAGTATCAACCCGACCATTTCTGGATGTGCGACGACATCTTCGCCTTGAAGCCGGGTTGGATCCAAGAATTTGGAAAGTTGGTGGCCCAGTCACAACTCAAATTCAAGTACAAGATTCAATCGCGCGCCGATCTGTTGCTGGAACAGGATACCATCGCCGCCCTCGCAAATTCAGGCGCCGATACGGTTTGGATGGGGGCAGAATCGGGATCCCAGAAAATTCTCGACGCGATGGACAAAGGAACCACGGTCGAACAAATTGCGCAAGCCACAAACCTTCTGCGGCGGCACGGAATACGCGTGGGGCTGTTCCTTCAGTTCGGATACCTTGGCGAGACACGTGAGGATATTCAAAAAACCATCGACCTCGTGTTGGCGTTGATGCCCGACGAGATTGGAATCTCGGTCTCGTACCCCTTACCGGGAACGAAATTCTACGAAAAGGTGCGCAACCAATTGACAGGCAAACAGAACTGGACCGACTCGGACGACTTGGCATTGATGTATCAAGGCACTTACTCACCCGAATTGTATCGTGTGCTCCATCGATACGTTCACAACCGGTACGCCATTGAAAAAGGGAAGCGATCGTTTAGGAGAATGCTCCAGCCAAAATCACTTCGACATATTGCGGCACTGACGGTACACATCCCGATGGCTGCGATGAGAAAATACAAACTTGACCATCTTTACCGCCGTCATGTCAAGTAATGTGGCCGTCGACCGTGCCTTTTCGAGTCAAGCTCCACACTTCGACTTGGAAGATGCCGCCAATCCCGTGCTTCAAGATCTTCGCAAGCAGGTCTATCATCACCTCGAAAGGACGATGCAACCTGCGAGTAGCGTGCTCGAACTGAATGCCGGAACTGGAATCGACGCGCTTTGGCTCGCGATGCATGGACACACAGTACTTGCAACAGATGTTGCGTCGGGCATGATTCACGAACTCGAAAAGAAAGTATCTAGTGCGCCGGCGCAGAAGCGCATTCGCGTGAAGCAACTTTCGTATGATTCGCTGGCGCCATTGTTACCGGAAAAATTCGATCACGTATTTTCAAACTTTGGTGGTTTAAACTGTATTGAATCGCTGCACGTGGTGGCGACGCAGGTGAAACCGTTGCTTACCTCGGGTGGTTTGATCACTTGGGTGATTATGCCTCCGATTTGTCCGTGGGAAATCGCGTCGATCGTGAAAGGTAATCGCCGTGCATTCCGACGTTGGGCGAGACCGGGTGTACTGGCTCATCTGGAGGGGAATTACTTCCGTACTTGGTATCATTCGTTGGGTGACGTGCGACGCGCTTTTGGAAGTAGTTTCGAGTTGGTTGCTTGCGAAAGTCTTGCCCTGCTATCGCCCCCTCCACATCGAGGCGATTTTCCGGCAAAACATCCCAGTCTCTATCGACGCCTTCGTTCTTTTGATGCTTCGTTGGGCCGACGGTTCCCATTCAACCGGTGGGGCGATCACATCATTGTTACGCTCAGGAAAAAATCATGAACACTTTCGAAGCGTTCTTCCGCAATCACGATCGCTTCGAGTGGAACGATGGCGTGTACTGTCAGCGTGAGCTTGGTTCACTTCCGTTTGAAAAGGAGTACTTACAATTGCGCGCGGCCGAAGGGCGGTTATACAACGACGAGATGGCACGACTTCTTCCCAAGGTTCCCCAACACCATGCACATTTTCGCGAGTGGAAACTGAGGCAACGATCGGCGTCGATTCTGGTAGAAACTATAGGACGCGAAAGACCAGCGACAATGATCGAGGTGGGCTGCGGCAATGGTTGGCTGGTGCGCTACGTCCAACGCCAACTGGGTATCCAAATTTTAGGTGTCGACATCGGTTTACACGAACTGAAACAGGCCGTAAGAGTTGATGAAGGCAAGAACACCTTTGCCCAAGTTGACATTCTTTCGGGCGCCCTCGATGGTCTCAAGGTCGACATGGTGTTGCTCGCGGCTTCGATCCAGTATTTCGCCGACATCGACGCCGTGATGGCTGTACTTATGAAAACGGTGCGGGCTGGCGGCTCCATTCATATTATTGATAGTCCGTTTTACTCTGCTACAAGCGTATTGGGAGCGAAAACGCGTTCGGAGTCCTACTTTGAATCATATCATGCCTCAGGGATGAATGGAAGGTACTTCCACCATCAACTCGAACAGTTGGGTCGTTACAACTTTGAAATTGTATATGACCCAACGAGACCTTGGAGTCGGTTAAAACAAAAGCTTGGACTCGCGAGCCCTTTGTATTGGGTGAAGGTTCGGTTGTAGAACGGGTTTGTGTTTAGGCACCGAACAAATCCGCGACCTGGACAATCAACATAATTACCGCGACGACGATGGGAAGGGCGAACGTGTACCAAGGGGTGGGATGTTGCGGAAACTTGTATTTAAGGACCTTTTCCACGTCGTCGTGGACCTTGTACTGGTTGCTGTCGTTAGTTTTCCGCAATACCCATACTTTTCCAATTCCAAAAACCGGGATCCAAAAAATATGGACATACTTCTGACGCCGCTCGAACACGACGTCACGATCCATTTCTGCTTCCAAACCGATGTCTGAAGGTTTGTGTTTGCCTACGACGAAAGAGTTCCACCCATAGATAAGCATACGCGTGTTTAGGTCAGCAGGATCAATTTATTGTTCTAGTGGGAGCAAGCCAAATTTAAACGCGTGTGCCAGTTCCTTTTTGAAAAATATTGGGGGTAGAACCCGGTTTGATGGTCGAAGAATTCGTCTTGTCAATTGCGTCCAGTTTTTTCTAACTTTAGAAACCTACTGATCCTAAAACCGACCCATCATGGAATCTCAACTCTCTCGTCGTAACTGGTTTAAATCTGCGTTTGCCCTTTCTGCAGGTGTTGCTTTGTCGTCGTCGGCCATATCGCGCCTCGAAGCCGGCCCGATGAGTCAAGCAGAACGTGAATATTTTAAGTACCGCGCAGCCGGAGCCAAAGTGCGATTGAACTCCAACGAGAACCCGTATGGCCCTTCGCCAAAAGCGCGGGAAGCAGTAATTGCCAGTTTACCCGAGGGAAACCGGTACCAGTTTCAAACCATGGAAGTGCTCCGCAAGAAACTCGCGGAGAAGGAGGGCGTAGAACCCGCGTACATCATGCTGGGTGCCGGGTCTGGTGAAATTCTATCCATTGCGGGCGCCGCGTATGGACTGGAGGGCGGCAGCGTGCTCTCGGGGTGGCCTACCTTCTCGCTGCTCATGGATTATGCGATGGGGATGAGTGCCCGATGGGATAAAGTCGATCTCAACGAGAAACTCGAGTACAACTACGACGCCATGCTCTCGGCCATCAAAAGCGACACGAAGTTGATATTTACTTGCAACCCGAATAACCCGACTGGTACGTACGTCGACCACAACAAGGTGCGCGCATTTACGGAGGAGGCCTCCAAAAAAGCTGTTGTCTATTCGGACGAAGCGTACTTGGAGTTCTTAGGACCGGTGAAGGAAAAGTCGATGATCGATCTCGTGAAGAAGGGCTCGAATGTGATTGTATCAAGGACCTTCTCGAAGATCTATGGAATCGCAGGATTGCGCCTCGGTTATGTAGTGGCACATCCGAACATCATCAAAAAACTTGAACGGTTCGGCGACGGATTTTCGGCAAGCCAAACAGCAATTGCCGCCGCGCAGGCATGTATGGAAGACGATGCGTTCGTGCAGATGGTGAGAACCAAGAATGCCGAGGCACGCAAAGTGCTCACGGACTACCTCGATAAACGCAAATGGTTCCATGGCAACCCACAGACAAACGTGGTGTTTTTCCCTGCGCCAAAGGATGGCAAAACCATCTTAGCGAAGACTGAAGAAAAAGGATACCTGATCCGCGTTTGGGACTACCAAGGCAAAGAATGGTGCCGCGTCAGCATCGGGACAGTTGATGAAATGAAAGGCTTCATCAAGGCTTTTGATGAAGTGGTCGCGGCGTAGGGACTTGTAAAGGGCGTCGATTTCTAGGCCAGTTCTGCGATCACGGTGCGACCGCCTTTGGTGACGTCGCCGATCTTTACGGTTACTTTCGCATCGAGCGGCAGAAACACGTCTACGCGTGATCCAAACTTGATGAATCCGAACTCTTGCCCTTGATCCAAGGGTTGTCCCTCTTTCACGTAGCACTTGATCCGACGTGCGAGGGCTCCTGCAATCTGACGAAACAACACCTCCGTGCCAGTTTTGGTTTTCGCCACCACGGTGGTGCGCTCGTTCTCGGTACTTGACTTCGGGTGCCATGCTACGAGGTACTTTCCTGCGTGGTAGCGGAAGAAGGAGATCGTCCCGGCCACTGGCATCCTGTTCACATGCACGTTGACTGGCGACATGAAAATCGAGATCTGACGGCGCCGATCTTTTAGGTACTCCGGTTCGATGGTTTCTTCAATGACCACCACTTTTCCGTCCGCCGGCGCGAGAACGGTTTTTTCGCCCTTGTTGATGTCAAAAATTGGATTGCGAAAAAACTGAAGGATGATCAAATACAGCACGACGCTGATCCCGATAACGACATTTTGGAGTACGATGGCCTGCGGCGCCAGGTAAGCAACCAAGTAGTTAATCCCGAAAAGGACTATTAATGAAACGAACAAAAGTGAATATCCTTCTCGATGAATCGTCATGGGCAATTATTCAAACCGCAATTTAGAATTTTGAACTGAGAATAGAATGAGAATGGAGAATTCGATTCGGTTGACACTCAGAATAACCTAGCCTTTCAACCCAACTCAAAATTCTAAATTCCGAATTTGAACTCTGAATTTCAAAACCCTTCGTCATTGGTCGCTAGAAATCAGAGGATAACCTGAGCCTTCACACAACCCACCCTAAAATTTAAATTCTGAATTCTGAGCTCTGAATTTCAAACCTTCGTCATTCGGTCGCTAGAAATCAGTAGGCGCAGCCGAGTCACTTAACCCACCCCAAATCAAGTTCCGAATTTGAACTCTGAATTTCAAACCCTTCGTCTCTAGAAATCAGTCAGAAGCTTTCCCTCCCAAAATTCTTCCCAATAACTTCTAATACCCTCTGAATTTCAGTGTCTTCGCCACCTTTTATCAATCGCCACCATGTATGCTGCGATGCGCAACGATACCTTTGTAACGGCGATCTTGTACACGTTTTCGAAGGCGTCTCTTATGATCCGGTCGCTGCCGATTGACGCGGTCGGCTGTCCCTTGTAACCCAACCTGTTTTGCACCCATTCGAAGTAAGACACGGTGACACCACCTGCGTTGGCAAGAATATCGGGAACGACGCTGATCCCTTTTTCATAGATAATGCTGTCGGCTTTGGATGATGTAGGGCCGTTTGCACCTTCGACGATCAACTTTGCTTGGATGCGTGGTGCATTCGACACCGTGATCACATCTTCGGTTGCTGCTGGAACCAATACATCTACGGGCAACGTCAGCAATTCGTCGTTGGAAATTTTTTGAGCTTCTGAGTATCCATCGAGTGTGCCCTTGTTGGCATCGCGATATTTCAGTGCTTTCTCGATGTCGAGACCAGCTTCATTGTAGTAGGCGCCAGAGATATCGCTCACAGCCAACACTTTCAAGCCACGCTCTTCCAACAGGCGAGCGGCCCATGAGCCTACGTTGCCAAAACCTTGAACTGCACAAGTAGCCTTGTATGGGTTGATCTTCAATTTCTCCATGGCGGCGAGTGTGCTGATCATCACGCCGCGGCCAGTGGCTTCTGTTCTTCCAAGAGAGCCACCCAAGACCACGGGTTTACCCGTCACCACGGCATTGACCGTCATACCTTGTGAACGCGAGTATTGGTCCATCAGCCACGCCATTTCGCGTGGGCCCGTTCCCATGTCGGGGGCGGGGATGTCCTTATCAGGACCGAAGATATCGACCATGGCCTGCGTATATGAGCGCATGAGACGTTCGATTTCTCCTGCCGACATTTCGCGTGGGTTACATGCTACACCACCTTTGGCGCCACCGTACGGAATGTCGACCACGGCGCACTTCCAAGTCATCCACGCTGCAAGTGCTTTTACCTCATCGAGGTTCACGTGCGGGTCGAAGCGGATACCGCCTTTAGAAGGTCCGAGGATTGTCGAGTGGATGACGCGGTATCCTTCGAATACTCGAATGCTGCCGTCGTCCATTGTGACGGGTAACGAAACGATCACCTGCCGTGCAGGCGACTTCAGTACGTTGTAGACTTGTTCTTCGAGGCCGAGGATCTGCGATGCGGTGCGAAAACGCGACATCATCGCTTCGAAAGGGTTCTCTTTGTCGAGGAGTGGTGCTGGTTCTAGGTAGCCCATATGTTGTGTTATGTCCAGTGTTGATAGAATGCTAGGTCAATAAACGGGATAGAACAGGCGAGGGGTATGTCATTTTGTCTGTCCATCCTCAAAAAAAATCGTTTCCGAAAACGGTTGCAAAGATAGGAAATGCCCCCGATACGAAAACAACATTCCGGAGTGCCAAATTTTGTTGCAGGCTCGGGCTGCGAAACAGAAGGAAATGTGTTCCAGGCCGAAAGTCCCGGTTTGAAATTCTAAGAAATCAGAGTCCTTCGGTGAGCTCCAAAAAAGCGACAATGGAAGGTGCCGAAATCAGCAAGCCGTCGAAACGGTCGAGGAAACCGCCGTGACCCGGGAGCGCAGTACCAGAATCTTTAATCTCGATGCTGCGCTTGAGGAGCGATTCCACAAGGTCGCCATAGACGCCGCCCACGATGATGATCGCGCTTACGCAAAGCCACTTCCACAGCGGGAGTGATTCGAAAAAGTAGGCGATGCCAAACGTGAAAGCGAGAGCGAGGATGGCCCCTCCTACAGCACCTTCCCATGACTTTTTGGGAGAAATGCGTTCGAATAGTTTCCGTTTGCCAAACCAAGTGCCAGCGAAGTATGCACCTGTGTCAGTCGCCCAAAGAATGAAGAGCGAACCGAAGATGATTTCGAAGTTGTAGTTGCCATTCTCGAATGCCGCAATGTTCAGCAGCGAAAACGGAATTGCGACATAGAATATTCCGAGAAACGTGAAGGCGATGTTCGTGAATGGCTTGCGCTCGAAACGTTTGTACAACTTGATCATGTAGACGAACGACACGAGCGGAAAGATCACATAGTATACTTTGAAGGGCAGGTCGCCGCGCTCCACGAAGAACGAGAGCGAAAATACTGTCATCCCGCAAATTGTACCGAAAGTCTTTTGCGGAGCCAAACCATCGAGTCCGGTGAGGTTATAAAACTCGGTAAGTGTGAGAATGCAGATGGTAAAAAAGATGGCGAAATAAGTCCACTCGCTATACACGACGCCGAAAATCACTGCGGCTGCTCCAATAACGGCCGTGATAATTCTCTGGGCAAGATTGGGAAGACTCCGGAAAGGGACAGCCATTAGGTAAGTTCAGGTTTCGTCCGCGACTTGTAGAAAACATAGATCAGGGCCGCAAACACACCGGTACCAATCAACACGACCGACATTGGCAACGACTCGGGCTCTACGGAATCCATTCCAAGTTCCTGATCCATTTGAGTATACATCAGGGTCAACTGAAGGCCGTTGTTCAGGAAATGGGCAAGCATCGGCGCCCACAAACTTCCCGACCAGTAGTAGATGTATCCAAACATGGCACCTAGAAGGATTCGGGGAACGAAGCCGTAGAACTGCAGGTGAAAGGCGCTGAAAAGGATCGCGCTGATCCAAATAGCGGCGTGAATATTTCTCGTTCCTCGGTAAAGTTCCGATTGAAGGATTCCACGAAACATGAACTCCTCGGCGAAAGCGGGTAGAACGGCGATCACGAACATCCCGAAAAGGTACTGACCGAATGAGTCGAACTTCGTTAGGAAAAGCGTGAGATCCATCGCTCGTTTCTCGAAGTCTTTCGCCCAGTTTTCGAATGCCCCATCCGGTAAGTCAAGGTTGGCATTCCATTCTATGATCCACGATCCCGGCCCGATCGATGTGAGTACGAGGCCCGCCGCCAACAGAACATGTAGTGGTTGGATAGAGATTGGTCCAAGTAAAGTAAAAACGCGACGTTTCTTTATCGCTGTCCAGAAAAGGGCGGGCACCACGGCAAGGCCAATAAATGTTGAAAAGCCCTGGACGATCAGTGCGGGTGTTTTGATTGCTGGATTCTGAGTTCCCTCCGACAGTTCTTGAAGAAATTCCAAACCTGTTCCCGGGTAAAATGGGAAAGCGACCAAGAATCCAACGAGTGGTCCAACCAATCCGAAACCAGCCAGCATCGCTACCATCATAATGGCAACTACACTCCACGGAGACATACCCGGTCTGAGTGGCGGCGGCATCGTGTCGATGGAGGTCTCCGTTTGATACAAGTCAGCCATGCTGGAAAAATGAATTATTTTTGTGGTTCCTTAGTTCTTGGGTGCAATATAATCACCTGCACAGCAAAACTCGGGGGTAACATCATGGTGAAAATAGGAAACGTCGAAGTTGGGGAGTTCCCCTTGCTACTTGCGCCCATGGAGGACGTAAGCGACCCGCCGTTTCGGGCCGTTTGCAAAGCCGGCGGTGCCGACTTGATGTACACCGAGTTCATCTCCTCCGAAGGATTGATTCGGGACGCCGCCAAAAGCCGCCAAAAGCTCGACATTTTCGAGTACGAACGCCCGATCGGCATTCAACTGTTCGGCGGTAACGTCGACAGCATGCGCGAAGCGGCGGAAATTGCTACAGAAGCGCGACCCGACATCATCGATATAAACTACGGATGCCCCGTGAAGGCGGTCGCGTGCAAAGGGGCCGGCGCGGCACTTCTACAAGACATACCCAAGATGGTCCGCATGACGGAAGAAGTCGTCAAGGCCACACATCTCCCCGTCACGGTGAAGACACGCCTAGGTTGGGATGAGAAGACAAAGAATGTTCCCGAAGTAGCTGAGAGGCTGCAAGACATCGGAATTCAAGCGCTCACGATACACGGACGTACCCGCGTGCAGATGTATAAAGGCGAAGCAGACTGGACCTTGATCGGAGAAATCAAGAACAATCCGCGAATCAAGATCCCGATCTTCGGAAATGGCGACGTCGATTCGCCCGAGAAAGCCAAATTGTACCGAGAACGCTACGGTGTCGACGGCATCATGATTGGCCGAGCTTCGATAGGCTATCCGTGGGTATTCCAAGAAATCAAGCACTACTTTGCGACGGGTCAGCATTTAGCTCCTCCCGACATCGCCGAACGCGTGAGGGTTACCAAGACACACTTCGACTTCAGTGTTCGCTGGAAAGGTGACAAACTCAGTGTGTTCGAAATGCGACGTCACTACGCGAGCTATTTCAAAGGACTACCAGACTTTAAGCCGTTTCGAACGCGACTCGTCGAGGCGCCCACACCAGCCGACGTGTTTGCCATTCTGGACGAAGTTGCCCATGCATACGGTGAATCACTCACCACAGTGTAACAAAATACTCCCGGTCGTTCGGTAGCTCGCGATTCCATTTCTTTAGCAAGAAAACGTATTAAGATTGTCGCACCGTTTCATTTTATTTGTCGCGCCCTTCTAAGGCACCTATGTCAGACAACAAGAATCTCAAGGCGATTGTATTACTACTCGTGCTGTCGCTCATCTGGGGAACATCCTTCATCTTGATCAAACAAGGATTAAAAGTCTTTGGCCCCACGCAAGTCGCTACGTTGCGTGTCAGTTCTGCATTCCTGTTTTTGCTACCGGTGGCTTTAACACGACTCCGTGGTTTGCAGTTGGCCGACTACAAGTTGGTGTTCGTCTCTGGTTTACTTGGGATCTTCCTGCCCGCGTTCATGTTTTCGACGGCACAAACAAAAATGGATAGCTCGCTCGCGGGAATCCTGAACACACTCTCTCCTATTGCCACGATGATCGTGGGTACTCTCTTGTTTGGGCAACGATTCAAAGGTTACGCGGTGCTTGGAACATTGATTGGTTTGGTGGGCACAGTGATGCTGATGCTCTCGCGCGATGGTGCAGGGATTACTGGGATCAATTATTACACGTTGTTGATCGTTGCTGCATGTATCATGTACGCCGCCAATCTCAACTGGGTGAAGTTTAAGATCCAAACGCTGCCACCATTGACGATCACCTCCGTGTCAATTTTAACAGTCGGCCCCCTCGCACTGACGTATCTACTTGGATTTACGGACTTCACCACACGTCTGACCACCGTCGCCACGCTCCTATTCACCAACCTCGTGAAGATTTCAACTCCGTTGTTTGCCAGTTCCGTCACGTACATCATGCCGGTCGTGTCCGTTGGTTGGGGGCTCCTCGACGGTGAGAAACTGTACCTCGGGCATTACGTTGGAATGGCTGCCATCTTAGGCGGTGTGTACCTCGCGAATCGAAAGTAGATCTCTCACCAAGAGTTTATTGCAACCGTACCATCACTGGAAGGTGATCGGATGGGTAATTGGTTCCATCGTTATCCGCAATTACTTGGTAGTTGCTTGCCTTCCACTGCTTGGACAAAAAGATGTGATCAATCAACGTGCAGGGCGGTCCGTTCACAGCAAACGTGCAGAAAGTTCCTTGCGTAGAACTCGCGGGTCGCGCGTCGGTCAGAATCCCACTCGCGGCAATTACTTGATATGGTTCTTCGGATGGTTGGCTGTTGAAGTCGCCCGTCACGATTACAGGCGTCTTTTTGCCTTTCTCGGCTGCGATCGTACTCAGGATGATCGATGCGGAGTTCTTTCTTGCTTCTTTTCCAATATGGTCAAAGTGTGTATTGTAATACAGGAATTCCTTTTTCGACTTCTTGTCTTTGAACATGCCTCGCGTGAGTACGCGCGTAATGGCCGCATCCCAACTTTTACTTCCAGGTACATCGGGCGTTTGCGAGAGCCAACTAGTCTTTTGCCAAACAACTTCAAATCTGTCCTTTCGGTATAAAATAGCCGAGTACTCGCCCTTTTCTTTGCCATCATCGCGCGCGACACCAATGTAACTGTACTCGGGTAGGGCTTTGAGAATATCCATCAGCTGGTGATGCATGGCTTCTTGAAGTCCGACGAGGTCGGGGTGGTATTTCCGAATGAGGGCTGGAAGCTTTTCCGTGCGGTTGCTCCATTGATTCACGCCATCGGAAGCAACGTCCAAGCGGATGTTGTAGGTCATCACCTCGATGGGCTGCGCGACGGCAGAGATCGTGAGCATGACAAAAAGGAAGAGAGGGATCGTTCGCGACATGTTCTTATTTCATCAAATAGTTCTGTCCAAGTTGGCAAACCAACTGGAATAAACAAATGATGAAATCGAGATCAGGTTATCCGAGTGCTTCAACGGCTTTCACTTCTTCGGGCATCATCCTCTTAAAGAGGTTTTCAATTCCCGCTTTGAGCGTGACAGTAGATGAGGGGCAGCCGCTGCACGACCCTTGCAAATTCACCCGTACAATGCCCTCTTGGAACGAATGAAATGTGATCGCACCACCATCCTGCTCTACCGCAGGCCGGATGTATTCGTCCAAGATGGTCTTGATCTTGATCACGGTCTCGGTATCGTACTCGCTCGCTTCGACCTCAGGTGCCTTCACGTCGAGAATCAACTTGCCTGCTTCGAGGAAAGACTGAATGTGCTTCTTGAGTTTGTCTTGGATCTCCAACCATTCGATGCCCTCTTTTTTGGTCACCGTGATGAAGTTGCTCATGTAAAATACTCGATCCACGAACGGATATTCGAACAGTTCTTGAGCGAGGGGTGCTTCCTGTGCGCTTACGGCGTCGGGGAAATCGAAACTCATCCCTTCGGGCACAAGCATCTCGTTCACGACGAATTTCAGTGAATTCGGGTTGGGGTTCGATTCGAGGTAAATGTTAATCCGTTTCGGGGTCGCGGTCAGCATCTTTTCGTGATTTTTTGAATTCCTTCTAACGAACAAAGGTAGCAGAAAATAGTTCCACGGAGGGCCTCCCCGATGGGGCTTATTCTGAGGTGCCAGGCCCCAGTTCCCCCTCCCATTTCGACACCACGGCGGTGGCCACGCTGTTTCCGATCACATTTGTAGCACTGCGGCCCATGTCAAGCAGGGGATCGATGCCCAAAAGCAATGCGAGACCAGCCTCAGGAATGTTGAACGTCGTCAGGGTCCCGGCAATCACAACCAAGGAAGCCCTTGGGACTCCGGCGATGCCTTTGCTCGTCAACATCAACACCAACAGCATACTAATCTGAGTGGGGATCGTGAGGGGAATACCGTATGACTGTGCAATGAACAACGTCGCGAAGGTCATGTACATCATGCTGCCATCTAGATTGAATGAGTAACCCAGTGGCAACACGAAACTGACAATCTTGTCTTTGCAGCCAAACTGCTGCAGCTCCTGCATGGTTTTTGGGAAGGCGGCCTCACTGCTGGCGGTGGAGAATGCCAACAGCGTCGGTTCCTTCACGCGTTTCACAAGCTGATAAATTCGCTTGCCAATGACGACGAAGCCAGCGAAAATCAGTAAGCACCAGAGCAACAACAAGCTGAAGTAGAACTCGCTGATGAAGATTGAATACGTTTTCAAAATACCAATCCCTTGTTTGGCTATGATTGCCGTCATAGCGCCAAGAACTGCAAGCGGCGCGAGGTTCATCACGTAGCCTGTTACTTTGAGTATGACGTGTGCTGTTGCATCGAAAAATGTAATAATCACTTTACCACTTTCGCCGATGGCCGCTGTGGCGACACCAAAGAACAACGCGAACACGACGATTTGGAGAATTTCATTCTTCGCCATCGCGTCGACGGCACTCGCAGGAAAAATATGGTATAAGAAATCTTTCAAAGAGAATCCTGTCGCCACGATGCCGCTCGCAGTTCCGGCTGTTGGTAATGGCAAGTGCATCGCTTCACCAGGGCGGAACAAATTCACCATCAGCATCCCTAAGAGTAAGCTCAAGAGTGATGCACACACAAACCATAGCAAGGTCTTACCACCAATGCGGCCCACGGCCTTGATGTCGCCCAACTTTGCGACACCCACCACCAACGTGCTAAAGACGAGAGGTGCGACGATCATCTTGATTAACCGGAGAAAGATGTCTGCCAACAGAGAGAAGGGTTCCACTTTCTTGTCGCGGGCAGACAAAATCTGGTTGCGTTCCTTCCCAAGACTCATCAGCTCTGCCTCTACTCTTACCAACGTGATGCTGTCGGCCCCAGCTTTTTGGAGTTGCACATCTTTGATCTTGCCATCGATTTGTTCGAGAGCAAGATTGTCGCTGTCGAGGTAGGTGCGGTTGAGTACGAAACCCAGCCCAATGCCGATCAGCAACGCGATGAGAATATACCATGTGAGGCGGCTGCCTTTCTTAGGGGTTTCGGAGTTTGAAGGGTTGTTCAAAATATAATGGGGTCAGGTTCCAGAAAGATGTTCTCTAAACGGTGCGCATGACACCGCGCAAGTAGCCGATCGATTCAGCAAGACCCGGCACTGGGTCGTCGCCATCCTTTTCATATTCGATGGCCACCCTGTACCGATAGTCGATTTTCTTTAGTGCTTTCACGATCCCCGGGATATCGATCACGCCGCGGCCAAACTCTAGCGGCGTACCATCCTCCTCGCCCTTGTTCACGTCCTTGATATGGAGATCGTAGAGTCGCGTCTGGTAGGTCTTGATCATCGGGATCGGATCTTCTTTAATCCGGACGACATGGCCCACATCGATACACAAACCAATTCGAGTATCAAGGTTTTTGATTTTTGCCCACACGTCGTTTGGGCTATGGTAGAGGTTATCTCCGGGTCCATGGTTGTGAATCGCCAGCCTGATGTTGTATTTCTTGACTTGCTCTTCGGCCAATCCGAGGAGTTCATGATTTGGGACACCGATGATGGTTTCTAACCCTGCATGGTTAGCGTAGGCGAAAGCGTTTTCAACCTCTTCCTTGGTTTTCATGTAGATCACACCGGCACCATAGAGTTTGATCCCAGCAGCGCGCACCTTTTCAGAGGCGGCTTTGATTTCGTCGGGCGACGCTTCGAGTGGGAGGTGCATGCTCTTGAGCGCGAGGAAACCGATGTCGAGTCGTTTGCACGTCGCAATCACACCATCCAACGGCAAGCTCCGAAGTGTGTAAGAGGCTAGACCGATATTGAGGGGCTGCGAGGCGGGCGCTGCGCTGGCGTGAGCTGATGCGCCGAGGCTCAACCCTGGCGTGAGCGCCGCGGCCGATCCAATACCAATCGATCGAATGAATTGTTTACGCGTGATCTTCATATCAACCTACTTTTGCCTGTAAGTTAGGGAAAAGTAAGTTGGGCTCGATCAGAATTTATATGCTGGATTCAGCCACTTTTCGGGCGCTTCATACTTGCTCGCGCTTGCCCACTTGATTCCACGCTTGATCAGCTCGATCGCATCCGGCACTTCAGTGACGTGTGCCAAGTTGTGACCGACAGAGGTGTAAAAAATTCGACCCTTGCCGTACATTTTCTTCCAAGCAACAGGTAGCACAGCCCCATCAATCCAAGAATTGACAGCACCATTGAAACGCGTGGTCGCTAAAACTTTCACGTTGGGATCGATGTGCATGTAATATTGCTCACTCTTCATATGAAAATCTTTCAGCCCTTTGGTCACATCGTCTTTGTGATCAGTAATCTTCACGTCATAATCGATCACGTTGCCTGGGTGAGCAACCCATTGGCCGCCGACCATATATTGATATTCTACGTTCTCGCGGAACGCATCGCCCATCCCGCCGTGCCAGCCAGCCATTCCGGTACCGTTTACACGGACGGCCTCGAGCAAACCTTTCTCCTGTTCTTTGGTGATCTTCGACATCGTAAACACTTGCAACACCAAGTCGATGCTGTCCATCAGCGCCTTGTCGGTATAAGGCTCTAAAGAAGGAAACGCTTGCACTTCTGCTCCCTCTTCCTTCAACCAGGGCGTGAGGTAGTCGACAAATTTTTGAGGCTCGTGACCATCCCATCCTCCGTACGTGAACAATACCTTCCTGCCTTTCAGCGATGGCAACACAGGCGGATGCGCTTGTACAGGATTCGTCAAAAGCGGTAATGTCGCGGCGGTTGCCAGTGCGGCTGCTTTTGCAAGAAATTCACGACGATCAGAATTCATGGATGATAGTTTATTGGTCAACGAAATTTAAATAATTGTACTCGACTCTTCCATTATTTTTATTGTCGGAGCATTTTCTTCACGAGAGCAATTTGACCGAGGTGGTAAATGTCGTGTTGCACAATACCTTCGACGACAAAACTCCACGTGCGACCCGGCGCGTACTCGCTGCTGAAAAATTCAGGCTTGGCGGCACGAAGCAACGTGAGCATCGTGCGTTGCGACTCATCGAATTCCTTCAACAACTCTTTCCACCCTTTTGCTTTCAGTTGCTCTGGTGACCGCCAGTTGTCGGGATGTTCGACCGACCCCTTATAGTCTTTCTTACCCTGAAGCGCTTTGATCAGGGGCGTCCGCCAATAGATCACGTGTGCAATCAATTCGGCGATCGAATGGATCCCCGCCGCTGGTTGCTCAAACGCCTCTTGTTCGGTCACATCTTCCAGCTTCTCCATAAAGGTGTCACCAAACCAAGCGCCGGTGTCATAGGTTTGTACCAGTTGCCGAATGTAGGTCTGTGCTTCGATGTTGACTGCGGTTTAATCAAATTTAGAATTTAGATTTCAGAATTCAACCTAGCGACTTCGTGCAGCCAGCCACGGAACATGAGTTGGAATCACTAGATTTGCACGACGACTAACGGATATGAGCAATTCTTTTGGCACCCTATTCAGAATTACAACTTTCGGTGAATCACATGGCCCGGCCATCGGTGTGATCCTCGACGGTTGCCCAGCAGGACTTGCCATTGACGAAGCGTTCATTCAATCTGAACTGCAGCGCCGCAAACCGGGTCAGTCGCGTATCACGACTCAGCGTCATGAGGACGATGCATGTAAAATCCTGAGCGGTGTGTTCGAAGGAAAGTCAACGGGAACACCCATCGCGATTGTCATCGAAAATCAGGACCAACGGAGCAAGGACTATAGCCACATCGAAAACACATTCCGTCCCTCGCACGCCGACTTTACATACCACGCCAAGTACGGTGTTCGTGACCACCGTGGTGGCGGTCGGAGCTCAGCGCGCGAGACCGCAGCACGGGTCGCAGCCGGCGCAATTGCCAAGTTGTTCCTTCAACAATCCGGTGTGAGTATTTCTGCCTACGTGTCGCAAGTGGGCGATATCAAGGCTCCCCACTATACTGAACTCGATCTATCCAAGACAGAAGAAAACATCGTGCGTTGCCCCGACCCGGCGACAGCAGATACAATGATTGCGCTGATCGATCAAGTTCGACTTGACCGCGATACGATTGGCGGCATTGTTACATGTGTCATTCGTCATGCACCAGTCGGTTTGGGCGAGCCGGTATTCGACAAACTGCATGCCGAGCTTGGGAAGGCTATGCTCGGAATAAATGCCGTGAAAGGTTTCGAATATGGAAGTGGCTTCGAAGGCATTCGACTTCGTGGATCACAACACAACGACGAGTTTTACAACGAAGGTGGTCGCATTCGCACCAAAACGAATCACTCCGGCGGCGTGCAAGGCGGCATCTCGAACGGCGAAGACATCTATTTCAACGTGGCGTTCAAGCCCGTCGCCACTATTATGCAGGATCAACAAAGTGTGGATAAGGACGGAAACACTGCCACGGTTTCGGGAAAAGGGCGCCACGATCCGTGTGTCGTTCCACGCGCGGTACCAATCGTGGAAGCCATGGCTGCGTTGGTGGTGGCGGATTTCGTACTGCGAGCTCGGACCAACAAATTATGAACAAACCGGCGGTTGCGTCAAAAATCAGATCAAGCCCAGCGTTAGGTGCCGGCATTAATTCTGAACGCTCTTCATCTTAATCATGACGAATCCTGCTCCAGCCACCAATAACAAGGCTAAAATATTGGCACCCCACTGCGCCCAGTTCACACCACCGGTTGTCGCAAGTTCATTGCCCGCGGTATCAATCTTGTCGTAGAACGAGCCCATGTCAGAACTTTCGATGGAGAAGTTTTTCTTACTCTCCCCCTGAACGGTTACCACTTGCTTCGAGCGAAGCGTGTCGTACTTCTTGGTCGAGACGTTGAAATAAATCCATTTAAAGTAGTCACCAAGTTTGTACTCGCCCGGTTCTTTTGGAATCATGAAATAACTGAACGTCTTGGAACCTGTTACACGCCCAAAGTCTCGGTTGATGCTTTGTCGAATATTGGGTTCGTAGAAGTCGAAGTTGTCGTCGTTCTTCAGCGCCGGTTTGTCGATTGACGAGATATTTCCTTCTCCATACACGCCGAAGTCGTAGCTCACACTCTGGCCAGTGTATAGGTTTGTCTCATTAAGACGTTCCTCTAACCGATAGTTTCCCACCGCCACAGCGTCACGCAAAGGATGAGGCGGAAGCTCTTTCACTTTTACCGTCTTCGCCTTGGTATAGAAAGTCTTGTAGTCTTCGATTTGATTTTGTCCAAAGAACGTCGGATTCTTCGCGATCTTAGGCTTCAGCATCTCAAGTCCCACGGCAGGGAACACGATGTCGTTGGTGTTGAGTGGATAAAATGTTCCCTGGTATATCTTGTACTCCGTAAAATTCCTTCCGTTAATGCTTACAAGTTCGCCTTCAATATTCTCGATGTTGAAATTCTCCTCCCAACAATTAGAGGGACGGAGTTTCTTCATAATGTCGCCGAGTTGTTTGGGCAGGTTGTGAAAACGCAAAGGTGCGCGATTGTTATCTGCGACTAAGAATGCAAGTTTGGCATTAATCCCCTCGCCGATGTAAACTTCGTCTTTGTTGGTGGTGAAGGCGAGAAATGCGTCTTCCTTAATGTCGACATACTCGGTAGGGCCACTGCGCGAGAAGAAGTCGCCCTCGTTCGGATCGAACAGCGAACGGAAGGGATCGTTGTTGCGAGTAGCTGCCGGCGGTCCCACTGTCACTTTTTTTCCTTGGACGGTGATCGGCTGGTTGTTCACCTTAATGGTAAATGTTGGAACATTGAATGTGCCTTGCTTTGTCGGCAGGTAGGTCATCACCACTCCTTGGGAACTTGTGATTTGCCCGTTCACGACCATTGTTTGTGCTTGTGTCGACGTGCCGGCTTTGCGGAATCCGTCGATGTCGGGGAACTTATCGTACCCGGTGAGGCGCTCATTGTGCACGGTGACGGTGATGGTCCACGGCTGGTTTTCGCCGATTTGATCCGGACCCAAAGTCACTTCGATCTTATTCGTCTGCGAAAAAACTGCGGTCGTCGAAAACAACGCCCAGAGGAGTACCACAATAGTGTGGAGTTTCGTTTTATTCAATGCAAACTGCATCGCAACTTGTTGCATGAGACAAAAATAGAATTTCCTTCCGGATGTTAAACGCGTTTGTTACCTTCAATGATGCAACGCCAGCCGGGCGTAATTTTCTAGCACTTTTATTGTTATTAGAGTAATTTTTATCAAATGAAGAAAATGCTCAATTACTTCAAGTCGATCCTCACCCGCGTGAGTTTTGATGAGAAACTCTTCGAAAAAGAGTTACTGAAGGCAATTAAATCTTTGATTGCCGAGGAGGTCATGGAACTCAGATCGTGGTGTTATGCCACATTCGGTAGCCAACATGGCAACATTCTCAACAGGTGTTTTGTAAGAGCTTGATTAGAACTAAAATCCTAAAATGAGTGAAGGGGCTGTGTAAAAAACGGCCCCTTCTTTTTTTTAGCCCTTCGTCACCCATCGAATATTTCTCTTCAGCCCCTCCAACTTGGTCCGTTGAATTGGTGATCGACGGAAAAGTTCACCAAATATCTCTTCGGTCATTTCTTCCCACTCATCCAGGTGGCTCAATCCTTCAATCGGCTCGAAGCGAGGTTCTTGATGGGGTTTGGCAAAACGATTCCATGGGCAGACCTCTTGGCAGATGTCGCAACCAAAGACCCAACCTTCGAGTGGTCCGGGGGTCTTATCTAGTTGCCCCTTCAATTCTATGGTGAAATAAGAAATGCAACGGCTCCCATCGACCACATAGGGTTCGGGAATGGCATCTGTCGGACATGCATCGATGCACGCCGTGCACGAACCGCAATAGTCTTTCACAGGACCATCGTATTCAAGTTCCAAGTCGATAATCAGTTCGGCTAAGAAAAAATAGCTGCCCATCGTGCGGTTCAAGAGCAACGAATTCTTTCCAATCCAACCGAGACCGCTCTTTTCAGCCCATGCGCGTTCCATGACTGGCCCTGAGTCGACGAACGCACGCCCTTCAATGGCACCGACCTGTTCGGAGATCCTCGCAAGCAACTCCTTCAACTTCTCTTTGATGATATAATGGTAGTCTTCGCCATAAGCATAGCGTGCAACCTTCATGTTACCTTGGCTCGGGCGATCGTCTTTAGGAAAATAATTGTATACCAAACTGATGACGCTCTTCGCGCCAGGCACGAGTAGTGTAGGGTCGAGTCGTTTGTCGAAATGATTGTCGAGATAATGCATCCCGCCTTGGTAGTTTCGCTTCAGCCACGCTTCGAGACGTGGTGCTTCCTTTTCGAGAAAG
The DNA here is from genome assembly GCA_044226945.1 of Cyclobacteriaceae bacterium. GTDB lineage: Bacteria > Bacteroidota > Bacteroidia > Cytophagales > Cyclobacteriaceae > ELB16-189. The sequence goes on from JBGAGB010000009.1 coordinate 152,062, forward strand.
GCTGCTTCGGAGATTCCACAAAAACTGAATCCCAACTCTTTAGCTAGTTGCTTGATCAGGGCGGTATTACTCGCCGGCGTCATCTTCACGCTTCAAAAAGGGAAGGGCCTTTGGTGCCTCTCGGCGGAGGAACTTTCAAGTGTTTGTATGCCTTCTCCGTGGCCTCGCGCCCGCGGGAAGTTCTTTTCAAATAACCTTCTTGGATCAAGAAAGGCTCGTACACTTCTTCGATGGTTTCGGCTTCTTCGCCTACTGCCGTCGCGATGGTGGTAAGCCCCACGGGACCGCCTTTAAATTTATCGATGATGGCGCCCAAGATGCGATTGTCCATGTCGTCGAGTCCGTTCTCGTCCACGTCAAGTGCATTCAATGCGAGTTGCGCGATGGCCTTGGTGATCGTACCGTTGCCTTTAATTTGGGCAAAGTCGCGTGTGCGCCTGAGCAATGTGTTCGAAATGCGCGGTGTCCCGCGACTGCGCCGGGCTATTTCGAAGGCGGCGTCTTCATCGATGGGAGTGCCGAGGATTCCCGCGGAACGCTTCACGATGGTGGTGAGCAACTGCGAGTCGTAGTATTCCAACCGCGCATTGATTCCGAAGCGCGCTCGGAGTGGCGCAGTCAACAAACCTGCGCGTGTGGTGGCACCAATTAACGTAAAGGGGTTCAGTCCAATTTGTACCGATCGTGCATTGGGTCCGGAATCCAACATGATGTCGATCCGGTAATCCTCCATGGCGGAGTACAGGTATTCTTCGACGACGGGGTTGAGGCGATGGATCTCGTCGATGAAGAGGACGTCGTGAGTTTCGAGATTGGTGAGCAGCCCGGCCAGATCGCCAGGCTTATCCAGCACAGGGCCCGACGTGATTTTGATCCTCGAACCGAGCTCGTTCGCGATGATGTGGGAGAGTGTGGTTTTCCCAAGGCCTGGAGGTCCGTGCAAAAGTACGTGGTCGAGTGGTTCGCTCCTCTGCCGCGCAGCCTGCACAAACACCTTAATATTTTCGACAACCTTATACTGCCCGGTAAAGTCTTCGAAGGACAGCGGTCGGAGCGCCTTCTCAAACTCTTTTTCCTGGGCGTTCATCCCTTCTCCATCCGCTTTCAGGTAGTCTTCACGCATAAGGACTGAGAGTGTCTCTAGGGCTGGTGTTTAGTTTTGATCCAAGTTTCCGTGCACTTCGGGAATTGTGTCCCAAGAATGGTCTGGTACATTCAGCCTTGTGGTCAAAAGTCCTGATTTATATCCACAAATCAAATGTCCTATCTTGCATGCCCTTTCGTATGGCTATCACGAATCGAACCAAGAACGCGATCTATTCGCTGCTGCTGCTGGCCGCCGTTATGGCGGTGTGGACCTGGCGTTCACGCAACGAAAAAAAGATGATCAAGGTGACTGGGTCGACAATGGCGACGACCTACACGATCACCTACTACGATCCAATGCACCGCGACTTCACCACGTCGATCGATTCGATCCTTGCGCTGGTGAACAAATCCATCAACACCTACGACCCGGAATCCGAGGTGTCAATTTTCAACAAGAGTTCAACAGGTGTTGCATTCCAGCTCCCCTACCTCCAACCTCCACTTGAAGTGGCCAAGCGGGTGAATGAGGCGTCGGGTGGTGCATTCGACCCTACTGTGATGCCGCTGGTGAACGCGTGGGGATTTGGACCGAAAAAAGGCGCGAAACCCGACAGTGTTAAGGTCGATTCACTCCGAGCGCTAATTGGTATGGGGAAGGTATTCCTGACAAAAGACTCAGTTCGCAAGACAGACCCACGGGTTCAACTGGACTTCGGTGGCATCGGACAAGGGTATGGTGCCGACGTGGTCGCGAACTTCCTACGGTCGAAAGGTGTTGAGAACATGTTTGTGGAACTCGGTGGCGAAGGTGTCGCTTTGGGTGTCAACACGGAGTCGGGGAAGCCATGGCTCATCGGCATCGTGGACCCGACAGACGTGAAGAAAGCAAGGGCATACATGTCGTTGAGTAACCGGGCCTATACCACCAGCGGAAACTATTACAATTACTTCGAAGTGAACGGTCAACGATTTGGTCACTCTATCGACCCGACGACGGGTTATCCCGCACAAAGAGCTGTGCTCAGCGCGTCGGTATTTGCCCCGGACTGCACCACCGCCGACGCTTGGGCAACATCGATCATGGTAATGGGGCATGAGAAAGCGATCGAAGTGTTGAAAGGTCACCCAGAATTGGACGCGTTCCTGGTGTACTCGGTTCCTGGCGGCACTGCCACATACACAACCCCGGGAATTGCAAAGGTAATTGAGGTGATTCCATAACCCATGTTGACGAAACTCTCCGTCTTGTTCTTTACGCCCCTCCTCTCTGGGTTGGCGATCTACCTTGTTAAGAATTTCAAATCGGCATCATTCAAACTCCTATTGGTGTTTGCCGGAGCATATCTCTTCGGAATCACCGTCGTTCATATCCTACCCGAACTCTATCGCGAATACCAAGATGTTGAATTGATTGGGTTGTTCGTCCTGATGGGCTTCTTTCTCCAGCAGGTATTGGAGTATTTCAGTTCGGGGGTGGAACACGGCCACATGCATCCCGTCCACCATCACCATGATGGCCCCCATCATCATCACCACGAGGGGGCGCGTTCGGCGTGGGTACTATTGCTCGCACTTTGTGTACACGCGTTCTTAGAAGGTGGGATGCTGGCTGAGAAACATAACGGCTCGGTTAATTACGACCTCAACGCCATCCTGCTGGGTATTGCTTTGCACCGAGCGCCGTCGGCATTCGCCCTGATGACTGTACTCGTGGGTCAATTTCACTCTAAGGCAAAAGCGCTTCCGTATTTGCTGGCATTCTCCCTCGCGGCGCCGTTCGGATTAGTGCTAAGCTCCTTTTTCGTTTCGACTGAAGTACTCTCCGATCGTGGTTTGATTTTCCTCTATGCGCTCGTGAGCGGAAACTTCCTTCACATTTCCACGACGATTGTTTTCGAGAGTAGCCCAGAACACCGATTCAATGCGAGAAAGCTTGCGGTCGCCGTCGCTGGAGCTTTGTTGGCCGTTGCTGTTGAGTACGTGATGAAGTAACTCAATCGAAAGAATTCCCGCGATGGTCTCGAGAGCGCTCAATTTCCTTACCGACCGAATTCACGAGCTTCCAGTTATTGTGATGATGCCGCACAGCCGCTGCAATTGCAGATGCATCATGTGCGATATCTGGAAAGCCAATGCCGAGAAAAAGGAGCTGAGCGCACAAGAAATTGAGCAACATCTTGACGCTTTCCGGAAGTTGCGCGTACGCGAAGTGGTTCTATCTGGGGGCGAAGCTTTGATGCATCCGGACCTTTGGACCTTGTGCCAGGTATTGCATCGACTACCAATCAAAATTACACTGCTTTCAACTGGATTATTGTTAGAAAAATACGCAGAACAGATTGTCACCCATGTTGATGAGATCATTGTATCTCTTGACGGGAGCCGCGAAGTTCACGACCGGATTCGAAATGTCCCTCAAGCGTTTGACAAACTCGCGCAAGGCGTTCGAAAGTTGCGACAACTTGAACCCAAACTTAGGATCATGGGCCGTTGCGTACTGCAGCAACAGAACTATTACGATCTTCCCAACATCATCAAGGCATCAAAGGAAATTGGACTGCAACAGATTTCTTTTCTGCCTGCCGACGTTTCAACCAGTGCCTTCAATCATTCGAGCGTCAACGAAGCTGGGCGTGTGTCTAACATCGCGTTGACCTTGGGACAAGCAGATCAGTTCGCACAGGTTGTGGAGGAGACGTTCGTTCAATTTCGTTCCGACTTCGACTCGAAGTTCGTGGCGGAATCAATCGAAAAATTTCGAAGGATCCCCAGGTATTACAGAGCCATCGCGGGTGCGGGGTCTTTCGAAGCGCCCAGTTGCAACGCACCTTGGGTTTCTGCCGTTTTAGAATCCGACGGTCGGCTCATGCCGTGCTTTTTTCATGAAGCCTATGGCAGCATCTACGACCATAACTTTCTTGAAGTTCTAAATTCGAAGAAAGCAGTCGCTTTTCGAAAGCAACTCAAAATTGAAGCGAATTCAACCTGTCAAAAATGCGTCTGTTCTTTACGGCTGCCAATGATTTGAAAATTCATGTCGTTGGTTAAGGTCACTGCAGCATCCTCTTCGAAATAACTCCAATTCTCGTTTCTCCAACCGCTATCGAAGCCCCGACCTTGAAAGTCCAGTTTGCTTAGCCCGGACGGAAGGCGGGAGATCTGCCTTCTCTATTAATTTACTACTAGGAATAACCGGAGTATGTACGCAATACAAAAGAACCAATCATCAATCTCATAATGTTCAACTGGTGGGAACCAGCGACAACACCACGACCAACCAGAAACCTTATTGTTAATCACGGATACGCGTGTTCGCCCTTAGATTAATGTCATGGATTGGGAATTGGGTATTCCATGTCATTAAGTTAAGATGGGGAATGGAGGATATCTCGCCCCTTTCTTTGATCGCCGTAGCCCTTTGGCGGAGGTGGTCAGGGGCTTAACAGCGTGGTGCTGTTCGTTTGCTATGGTATTGCGCCCCTTTGCGTTGATCGCCGTAGCCTTCAGGCGAAGGTGGTCAGG
>JBGAGB010000053.1:0-17203 GCA_044226945.1 Cyclobacteriaceae bacterium
GAGGTGACCTTCAGCGACTTCAAAGTTCACGACAAGCGACTGACGATCGTGGGTGTGATGCGCGACTTCCATTATGGCAAAGTTGAGAACCTCATCGAACCGACAGCTTTTCTCTTTTGGACGCCCGACGACCGCGCGATTGTGAACGTGAAGGTTCAGAGCCCTGACATCATCGCGACGCTATCGAAGATTGAAGCGACATGGAAGGGACTTGACCCTGTGCACCCTTTTCAGGCCGAGTTCTTTAATGAATCGATTGAAGAAGCGTATAGTGAACTGTCGGCGATGATCAAGGTAATTGGCTTCCTTTCGCTTCTCGCGATTTCGATTTCCTCGATGGGCTTGTTTGGGATGGTGGTGTTCACGACCGAGACCCGGTTGAAGGAGATAGGCATCCGCAAGGTGATGGGCGCCAGTTCGGCCAACCTCGTGTTTCTCTTGAGCCGCGGCTTCCTAGTCTTGATTTCCGTCTCTGCGTTAGTGGCCTTGCCGACGACCTACCTGTTCTTCGAACGCATCGTATTGACACGCTTTCCCTACCACACACCCGTGCACCTTTTCGAACTATTGGCTGGCCTCATGGCCGTTTCCGCGATTGCGTTCCTGATGATCGGCACCCAAACCTGGAAAGCCGCGCGCACCAATCCAACGGAGGTGTTGGGGTGTGAGTAGGGTCTCCGGGACTTAGTCAAAAACGTAGTATTCTTTTCGCGGCTTCCCGCCCGCGGCCTACCCCTCATTTTCTCTTCTTTTGTGGCGATGCTTTTGGAGAGTCTCTGAAAGTTGGTATTTTGAAACTGAGCCCAAGTCCGAATGCGTGAGTGTTCGGGAGTGGGCTCGGTGTGTTTTTGGGGGGAGTAAGGGCTGAAGGGAGTAAGAGTATTTCGGGGGTGGTGTTTCGGATATAGATTTGTTGTGGGTCGTGGGTTTAATGAAAATTCGGTTTCAATTAACCGGTGACAAATGAATACAGGAACAATTAAGTATGTGAACACTGGAAAGGGGTTCGGCTTTGTCATAGCGGACAACGACAAAAGTGAAGTATTCTTTCACAAGTCAGGGCTTCTCGACACCGTTTCTCAGGACGACAAGGTATCATTTGAAGAATCTGAGAATGAAAAGGGAAAAATTGCTGTTAGTATAAGAGTAACTCAGGCGGCCAAGACTAGCAACATTAAATTGAAACCAGATGTTAAACCAATAAGTCAGTCCTCTAGCGAGACAGCGTCAAAAGAGATTATTAAAAGTATTGCGAATAACTGGAAGCTAGAAGCGAAACTTGAAAATGAAAGAAATTACTTTTATCACTTGCAAGAAGTAAATTCAATACTTAATAAGAGTAAGTACTACATAATAGGGAGGAAGGGTTCTGGAAAATCCTCAATAAGCGAGTACTTACTCAACCAAAAATCCTTTGACTGTTATAGCGAGAAGTTAAGCTTTAAGAACTTTCCTTTTAACGAACTATATGGTTTAGACAACCAAAAATACACTCCACCTAATCAATATATCACCCTGTGGAAGTATTTGATTTACTCAACTGTCGCCAAACTAATGGTGACAAATGAGCGAATAGATTCAACTGTTAGGTCTAAGCTCCAGGAAATTTACAAACCTGACCCAATTCGTTCATTATCTAGAACAATTAATAATTGGACATCAGCCGAATTTGGAGCCGCTATCCTTGGAACAGGAGGCAGTCTAAAACTTTCCAAAGATGTCAAGGTTCAAACGACCAACTGGATTGATAGGGTGAATTCACTTGAAGACATCATATTGGAATACTGCGATGACTCTAAGTATTTCATAATCTTTGATGAGCTTGATGAAGATTATCGCTCAATTAAATCCTCGGACCATGAGCAGTATAATTATCTCCTTACAAGTCTTTTCAAGGCAGTTCAGGACATAAAATATACATTCGGGTCATCAAAAGTAAATATTTGCCCGGTAGTGTTCCTGAGAGATGATATTTATTCCCTAATAAAAGATTCGGATAAAAACAAATGGAGAGACTTTAAAATTGAAATCGAATGGACTGCTGAAAAAATAAAAAAATTAATTGCTTACCGAATATCTAAAGACTCTGGTTATACACATGACCTGCAATTTGACAAGGCGTGGAATCTGATTTTTTCTCACAATCAAATCATGGCAGGAAACCGTGGAACTGTCAGATTTGACACCTTTGATTACATCACCAGAAGTACGCATCTTAGACCTCGCGATTACATACGGTACCTACAAGCATGTAGTGAGGAGACAGTTAATTTGAATAGGGACAAAATATCGAATGAAACTATAAAATTTGTCGACCGAGCCTTTTCTAACTATTTAAAAGACGAGATAGTTGATGAACTCACCCCATTATTACCCGACATTGAAGAAATACTTCAAATTATTTCCAATCTCAGGAAATGGTCATTCAGCATCACAGAGTTCAAAAACGAGTATGAGAAATATCTCAAGAGCAAAACAGTCACAGAGGAAAACGTAGACTTTGTCCTTGACGTACTGTTTAGATTTAGTGTACTTGGGAATCAGAACAAGAATAAACTGGACGTTTTGTATTTTAAGTACATGCAAACAAATATGAATTTGAATAAAAACGAGCAGCTAGTTGTACACAGGGGACTTTTTAAAGCACTTCAAATAATTTAGTGCGGACAAAAAACCACGCCCCACAACAATGTGTATGTGCCATAGCGGGGGTTCGGTGTGGCGTTGTAGCTTTAGTTTCTTAATTTCGTTTCGGCCACGTGGGACAGTTCGCAGCAGGTCGGCCTTGGCATTCCGCTTCGTTCCATTGCCAAGTCCTCCTAAACCCCGCTACGGTTCATGCACTCACGTTGGCCGCAATGCTCGTTGACGACCAAGAGATGAACAACACTTTATAAAATAATGAACCCTTGACATATGGAAGACTTGAAAAGTAAGGTACTAGAGATAGCAAGCATTGCAAAGGAATGCCCAGAAAATCTACAGGAGAAATGTTTTGAGCTACTACTCACGGACTTTCTTTCAAGACAACATCCAAGTCACCCAAAGAAAAAGGACAAGGTGGAGAAAGAAGAAGAAATTGAGTCACCACCAGAGCAAAAGGGCAACAACGGAGGTTCCTCACAAGAAGACATTCAAGAAAAAGACTTGCACGTAAAGGTCAGACAAGTAATGAAAAAAGAGGGAGTGACAGTTGAGCAAATCAACCAAATATTTTATAAAGAAAACGGTGACATAAAGCCGTTGTTTGACGACCTCAGGACAACAAAAGCTGCAGAAAGTCAGATACGTCTTGCGCTACTGACAGCGCTCAGAAACGCTATTCACTCAGGTGATTTTAAGTTTAACGGTGAAGATGTTAGAAAAGAAACACAGCAAAGAAAATGCTATGACGCCCCCAACTTTGTTACAAACTTTAAGAATAATAAAACATTGTTTGACAACTTTGAAGCTTACGACAAAACCAATCCTACTATATCACTTTCGACTGAAGGTAAAACCAAACTAGCCCAAGTAATTAAGGCCTTGCAATGAGTTTATTCGAAAATCTAAAATCTCTTCATGAAAGACTTGGTGAACTAAGGAAATCCGTAAGTAGTGAGTCCGCTAAGTCTATTTCAAAGAAAACCATTCGAGACGAAGCGGAGCAACTAGGAACGTTATGGTTCTCGGGCTTGAATGACGAGCTAACTTCGTACGGAATTATTGAAGAGCGGTTGTTACAGTTTTATTCTGATAATTTTACTCGCCTTTTGAAAATAAGTGCACCAAATAACTTGAAATCGAGTTATGAAGAAGTAATTCGAAATCTCACAAAAAAGTTTCGTGACGACCTAATAATACCAATTCAAAAGAATCCAGCAAGCCCGACAAACGAATCACTACTCATAAAAATGCTTAGTGGACTTCCTAGCCATGACGAAGATGAATATCTAAAGGAGGCAGTAAAATGTGCATCGCATGGATACTATCGAGCCGCTGTTATTCTTGGGTGGTGTGCAGTTATTGACAGAATACATAAAACTATTGAGAAGCAAGGGTTTCCTAAGTTCAATGTGACTTCAGCCTCAATGGCAAGTCAGAATCAAGGGAGATTTAAGAGGTTCAATTCGCCTCAAAACATTAATTCAATAAGTGAACTTCGAGAGGTTTTTGACACCGTAATTCTATGGATTGTAGAAGGAATGCTTCTTATTGACAGCAATCAACACACAAGACTTAAAGGTTGTTTCGATTTAAGGTGCCAATGTGCTCACCCGGGTGACGCACCAGTAACAGAGTTCAATCTATTATCTTATTTTTCTGACCTAAATGAAATCATCCTCAGAAATCCGAAATTTCAGATTAAGTAATTGAACCCGCACAGCCGCCAACAAAATGTTTATGCAATGTGGGGACTTCGTGTTAAATTAAAGTTTATGGTTCAAGATGAAATACTTCGCACTGATTTGTGTATTCACTATAGTCTCAGCGATAGACTGCTATTCATGTATCTGTAGCAAGCGGGATCACAAAAAACTGTTTAATAAATCAGATTTCGTCTTCATCGGATACGCCGTGAGTAACTTGGGAAGAGATTCAGCAGTTTCTAAATTGTTGGATGTGGGGGGGCAAGGAGTGAACGTTTCGTTCAAAGTTGAACGAGTGTTTAAAGGAAAAATCGATGGAGAAATCATTGCAATTATTCAAGAAGGGAGTAGTTGTTCAATGACATTTAGGCTGGGTGACAAGTATCTTGTGTTTGGGACGAGAAGAGAAGGACTCTATGACTCGATGGACATCTATTCCCCAATTATAAGATTAGATTCAATGGACGCAAGAAGTGATCATGAAATAGTACAACTTAGACTTAAGGAGTTTGAGAATGACAAGGAGTACGAGATGAAAATTAAGGACGACTTCGGACTAGTAGTCGGCACAAATTTGTGTGCGTGTTTCTATTCGACTGGAAGAACGTTCAAGAAGTATATGAAAAGAAAGCTTGCTGAGTAAATGACATGGCGCCTCGCCGATAGAGAGCTACTAGTTGAGTCTCAGTTCTTCATCGGTTTCGAAGTCACAACGAGTCGAGCAATGACAAAATTGATAGCTTCCAAATGAACGAGTTTTTGAAACGTCTGAAGTTAATCGACGAGTTGACGCTAACTCTTCCGGTTACAAGAAACGACTTTATTAACCGCTTAAAAGACGTCACGGGCGAAGGAAACGCAGGAATGCCAGTGGCTTTCGAGGTTTTCTCGTCGAGCACAAAGGAGTTTAAAGGTTAGGTGGGTTTCGATAGCTTCAAGATAAGACGTCGCGGCAGATTATTTGAGACAAATACAAATACGGCTATCGCCAGAGGACGTGTTTCGGAACGCGATGGAAATCTAAGTGTGAAGACTGAGATAAATGGTTTCGGTAATGTGCTCATCGTGTTTTATATTGCATTGGTCTTGTTTTATGCAATGTTCATTGTGGCATTTTCTCGGAACGGTTTTAGAATCGCGTCGTTTGCCATTCCTATAATCTTGGTGCACGGTACTCTTATGTTTGCAGCCCCATACTTTATGGCCCGTCGAAGTGTGAAGCGATTGAAATATGAGTTGGAACGGGAGTTTCTCTACCTGACGAAGCGGAATTGAATTGACTTCTATCAAGCGAGTTCTCATTGACCGACCTTCTTTCCATTACGACAGATTTCATCTGCAACGAGCTCTTCATCGGCTTCGGGATGTTTTCGTTGCTGTACGTGTTGATAAGCTTGTGCGTAAAACACGAGTTTTGGAAAAGACTTGATGCGTATTCAGTTCGGTTCATCCTCTTTCGGGACTCGTGTATGTGCTGCTGACTGGCTGAGGAATAATCCGGGTAAATCCAATAACGATTACTTTACAAAGTTTGGTAAATGATTTTTACTCCATAGGCTAACAAACGCCAACAATGAAAGTCAAGAAACTCTTGTTAGCCGCCTTATTCACCCACCTGCTGTTTGCATCCGCGTTAGGACAGAGTGAGTTGTTCTTGAGGCACATGCGGAAGGAGGGGAAGATTAGAAGGATCAATCTCGATGATAAATTTGAAATTCGGACGAAAGACACAACCTACACGAGCGTTATTTTTGAGTTTACCGACTCTACAATATTAATTCCAACGCAGGTACGAACCGGGAAGGACTCCGTGCATACGTATACCTATAGTTATAAGGTGTATTCCAAGAGCAACGCTTTTCAAGTTGGGGAAGTAAAAGATACGACGGTTGTTAAAAAGACTGTTGTCCCGTTGTATCGATCGGGTACACTTGAGATTCCTTTCTCGGATATCTTGATGATCAAAAAGGGTTGGTTTAAGAATAGTAGGTGGCTGTCACCGTTCGGGTGGATGGTCATTGGTTCGGTACTGGGAGTGGCTTTATTGCCTGTAGCTGCGATCGACGACGGAAAGGAGGGTGTGCGGGAGTGGGCGGTGTTCGAAGGTGTCCTTTTAGGAGTCTCGCTACCCGCGATTTTTATCGGGACAAGAAAGACTAAGTACGACCTGCAGAAAAAGTGGGCGCTAGAGGCGAGGTAATTCGTTATTCGGAGGCGTGGGCTCATTTAAATAACCAGCCCTCGATCTAGACTCTCACCGCGCGAAACGTTTAATTCGTTACTCGTTAGCCGTTAGTCGTTAGGTTCAGTTTACGGTAAGCAATCATACCTTGAGCCAAACTCTCACCACGCCTAACGAGTAACGCCTAACGAGTAACGATTTCCCTCATTTTCTGCAATCAACCTTCCATCCAAACTCTTAAGAGTTCGTTAGTCGTTAGTCGTAATACGTTATTCGTGGGGTTCAGTTTACGGTAAGCAATCATATCTGATTTAAACTCCCACCACGCCTAACGAGTAACGATTAACGCCTAACGAATTTAGCCCACCTTATGGAAACCAACCCCATCCCGCATCTACACCTGTGGTTAATCCAGCCTGCATGAAGCACTTCCTCTTAGCGTCTTTCGTTTTTTGTTCTTTTTGCCTCTCTGCCCAGCCGCCCATCGACCTTAATTCCCTTACCCTCGGGATCGTCGACGACTACCTGGGGCGTACAATCGTGAAGACTGGTAAGTTGGAGTCCACGAAGATCGATCGATTTCACCAATCGCAGGCTTGGATCATGGACCTGCTCGACTCGTTGATCAAATTAGAGAACATAAAGCTGGGGAAAGGCGATCGTATCAATAGCCAGCGGAGGCGCGTTTTGGATCCCAATTGCAGCGATTGTAAAGAGTATTTCGACTACTATTCTCGAGAATTATCCAAAGAGCTGAACAGCAAGTATCGGTTCCGGTTTTCTCATAGTTGGGACATGCACGAACGAAAGCTGTACCGTGGAAGCATCCGGAAGTCTGTCCTAACGACCGAAGCCCAAAAGCTCTCGTTCCTCGTCGGAGCCTATCTCACCAGCGGCATACGGGAAGACAGCGTCTGGGGCTATCACTATGCCAACTCGGTTTCAAAATTCGACCTAGTCGTGAAGTGCCTCAAAGAACTCGAGTGCGAGATCAAAGACATAGAAATTGCAAATGGAACACCCTTGCGTCAGCGAGTGTATTTTGTTCCGTCGGCGAAGCTGCAGGCGATGATTGAAGAGATCGTTAGGCGTTAGTCGTTAACCGTTATTCGTTGTGTTCAGTTTACGTTAGGCAGTCAACGTTCTATCTAAACTCTCAACGCGCGTAACGTTTAATTCGTTGCTCGTTACCCGTTAGTCGTTAGGTTCAGTTTACGTTAAGCAGTCAGCTCTATATCTAAACCCTCACCCGCCTAACGAGTAACGATTAACGAGTAACGGTTTCCCTCATTTTCAGCAATCAACCTTCGATCCAAACTCTTAAGAGTTCGTTAGTCGTTAGTCGTAACACGTTATTCGTGGGGTTCAGTTTACGGTAAGCAATCATATCTGATTTAAACTCTCACCACGCCTAACGAGTAACGCCTAACGAGTAACGATTTCCCTCATTTTCAGCAATCAACCTTCCATCCAAACTCTTAAGAGTTCGTTAGGCGTTAGTCGTAATACGTTATTCGTGGGGTTCAGTTTACGGTAAGCAATCATATCTGATTTAAACTCTCACCACGCCTAACGAGTAACGCCTAACGAGTAACGATTTCCCTCCTTTTCAGCAATCAACCTTCCATCCAAACTCTTAAGAGTTCGTTAGGAGTTAGTCGTAATACGTTATTCGTGGGGTTCAGTTTACGTTAAGCAGTCAGCTCTATATCTAAACCCTCACCCGCCTAACGAGTAACGATTAACGCATAACGAGTAAGTCGTTCGCCGTTATTCGATGGTTGGAGTTTATTTTAAGTAACCAGCCTTCAATCTAGACTTACACCACGCCTAACGAGTAACGCCTAACGCCTAACGATTTAGTAAAAGCTATAAACCGTCACCTCCCTATTCGAACTCGAACTCGCTGTTCTCTTCCGCATCCTACCATCTGCATCGAATTCGTAGGTAAAGGTGAATTGAATATCATTACCGTTTTCTTCCAGACGGTAGGAGCCAGGGAGTTTGGACTGCGCCGGTTGGTTTGGTAAGATTTCTATAGCCGGGAAGTGATTCGGTTGGTCGAGGTAGTCCGAGTAGGTACGCGAAGAAATTAAGGTCGGATCCTCGTCGCCGTTGGGATCGTACACCAATTGTTTGTACACGTTGCCGTCGAGGTAATAGAGGTATACGAACAGCATCCCCAGTTTCATTTCACCCGATGGCTGTCGGTAGAATTCCGCCACTTCGCCCACGTTGCCTGCGGGGTCGTAGCCATACATAGAAGTCTGTTTCAAGATCCCGTTCTTGTATTTGTCAGCTTTCACAATGCGGCCGTTTGCGTATGTGTAGAGCGTTTCCGAGCCGTCGGAAGAGACCATCTTCTCGAGTTGGTCGCCCTGGTAGATGTAGCGATACGTCCCTCCGATGTAGGCGGGGGTGTATTGTTCCCAGGTGACTTTAGAAATCCGACCATGGTCGTCGTAGGCGAAGTACCGGCGTGTGCCCCACTGGCTACTACCGGTGGCATAGCTCTTCGATACGCCGTCGAGTTCGTCGTCTTGGATGGTGACGCCGTGGCCAGTCTTGGTTCCAAGTGTGATGGCGCCGGTAGCTGCGGTGATGATCGCCGCCACATGTTTGGTGCCGTTGACACGGTCGTTGTTGATCGGTATGATGCGGAGCTCTACGCGATCGGCGCCCGCCGCGACGGGTATGGTGACGATGCCATCCACCGCCGCCGGTTCTGTCGTGTAGTGTTCGGCGTAGGTGGCATCTTCAGATTGCAGCGACACCAAGAGTTGACCACTTCCCGGCGCTGGTGCACTCAAGGCGACGGTGAGTTTCGTCGCAGGTGTTTCGTTTTCGCGTAACGTGCTTGACGTAGTTAAGAACTCGGCCTGCACCGCTTGTTCGTCGTCGGTGATGGTGATGGTCATCACTTTCGAGGTGCCAATGGTCAAGCCTGCCGACACTTTTGTGATCGTGAGCGTCACAGTTCGTGGACCGTCGAGCAAGGTGTTGTCGATGGGTGTCAGCGTGAACGAGGCAGAACTGCTTCCAGCGGTAACGGGTAGTGTGAGTTTGCCGTCGATGGTGCTCGGCTGTATCGTCACGGTGCTCATATTGGGAGCTTGAACGTCGATGACGACATAGCCATTGGCAGGCGCCGCCGTCGTTAGTTTCAGTCCAATAGTTTTCCCGGTCGACTTCTCCGAGTCGGTCAGGGCGTTGATTTCAAACTGGATGGTGCTCGTGGCGGTTCGGATCGGTTGCTGACTATCCTCTTCGCATGACGATATCAACCCAACCAAGGCGAGCGCAAATATGTACTTCGTGGCTTTCATGTTGTGAACGAGTATTCGGTACGTGTTCTCTATTTCTGGTGGATACTTACGTCCCGCGCTTCCCCCAGTTACTTGAAATGGTGGTTCTTAGCCATCTCGACTGACAAATACGGAAATCCCCGTACCCTCATCCCTTCATCCATCATCCCCTCTTCCCCCTCGTCCCAATTCCCTATCTTCACCCCACCATCATCCATCCACCAACCATCCACCACCAACCATCAACTACTCATGCTCCCCACCTCAACCTTCACCCGCCTTCTCCCTGCGCTATTCGTCATCGTCGTTACAATTGGGATTGCAAACTCGGTGCACGCCCAAGTCAGCGGAAAGCAACGGGTTGTGGTGCTCACCGACATCGAAGCCGACCCCGACGATACACAGTCGCTCGTGAGGTTCCTCTTGTACTCCAACCAATGGGATGTGGAAGGGATCATCGCCACGACTTCAATCCATCAAAAGACACGTGTGGCGCCCGAGAGTATTGAGAAGGTGTTGCTCGCGTACCAAAAGGTGCAGCCCAATTTGTTGAAGCATGAAAAGGGTTATCCTACATATGATCAACTGAAACCCAAAGTGAAGAGTGGTTTGCCCGTGTATGGGATGGAGGGCGTGGGAGTGGGGAAGGACTCACCGGGTTCGGAGTGGATCATTCAAGTGTTGAATAAACCCGACCCGCGACCGATTTGGTTTTGTGTGTGGGGAGGACCCAATGTGCTCGCGCAAGCGCTATGGAAAATTCAAACGACAAGGACGGCTGCAGAAGCTGAAAGACTGTATCAAAAGATGAGGGTGTATACGATCTCCGATCAGGATGATTCAGGACCGTGGATACGGAAGACATTCCCGAACATTTTTTTTGTTGTCACGCCCGGCTACAATTATAGCTACGCCACTTGGTTGGGACTTCCATTTGCGTTGCCCGGTTCCAACAAGGAAGTAGCCTCCAACGAGTGGTTGGCAAAGAACATTCAACAGGGGCACGGACCGTTGGGAGCCGTGTATCCCGATGTTGCCTATGGCATGGAAGGCGATACGCCGTCGTTCTTAAATCTGATCGGCAACGGCTTGAGCGATCCAGAGCATCCCAATTATGGTGGTTGGGGCGGACGCTATGAGTTGTACTTGCCGGAGTTCAAAGATTCTAATGCGGGTCGATTCAAGCGGGAGAACTGGCCGCAAGATGTTCCTGAGACGAGACCTATTTGGACGAACGCCAACGACTCGATCGTGTCTGCAATTGATAATCAAACGTATGCCACCAACCACGCGACGATCTGGCGTTGGAGGGAAGCGATTCAGAACGACTTCGCGGCGCGTATGCTCTGGTGTACCAAGTCATTTGGAGAAGCCAACCATGCTCCGGTAGCGAAGGTGGCACATCCAGAAGCGTTCGCGGTAAGGTCGGGTGAAGTCTTTCATTTAAATGCAGATGGTTCTTCCGATCCGGATGGCGACTCGATGAGTTTCCTTTGGTTTCAATACAAAGAGGCAGGCACCTATCGCGGCACCGTGAGCTTCCGACCGTTTGCCTCGAACCTATACGACCTACCCGTGACAGCCCCACACGTGACCAAGCCCGAGACCATTCATTTTATCTTACAAGTAAAGGACAAAGGCACACCGGCATTGACAACCTACAAGAGAATTATCGTGACCGTTCAACCATAGAAAAGCGTCCCTCATCCCCTCCTCCCAACAACCACCAGCCACAAACAAATCCCAATCTCTCCGAGAGTCGCTGGAAGTGAAACGTAAGTACCGATCCCGAGCTCGCGGTAAGCGGGGAATAGGAAGTTGCCGGTGAAGTTGATCAGATAACCGAAACACCCGGCCATGAGCAGTATGCCAAGTATTTTTGGTAGGAAACCTGACTTGAACACGAGATATCCGAACGGAAGCAACCAGAGTCCCCAGAATACGGAGACGATTCGAATTCCGTTGTCGTAGTAGTTCAAGATCGTCATGATGTTGTTGGCGGAATCCGCTTGGGCTACATCTTGCAAAAGGGTGAGCACATTGACTTTGTGGGTGAGATTGAAGAGAGAAAAAGGCACACTGACGACAGCCAAGACGACCATGGCGACAGCCGTTGTTTTGTGCACGTGCTGAAGAAGTCGATACAGAACGAAAGGCAGTAGTAGGAAGGCCGTGTAACATACGATCCCTGCTACGATGCTGAGTCGGAAGAGGAACTCTGAGTTTTGAAGGTTTGTCACGGTAGCTGCCGCATCATTCCATACGATGAGTTTGGAAGGAACATAGGCGAGAGAAAAAATTCCTGTTATAACAACGATCAAGTAGAGGAAACCGGCGGTACGAGCTGTTTTCTTGTCAGACTGCATGAAAAACGTGGGTTTAGATCGGAAGACGATGAAAGCGCGAAAAAGTTACGTCTCTTCGAGTGACGGTTACTGCCGATTTTGAAAACCAACTTGAGTGGTATGGGCCACCACCCACCACCCACCATCAACTATCAACCATCAACCACCAACCATCAACCATCAACCACCAACCACCAACCACCCACTAACTCCCCAGCTCCCGCAACGCCTTCACGAAGACGTCCAGTTCTGCGGTGGTGGTGTATACGTTGGGTGTGATTCGACACCCTTGCACGCCTTGACCATCAATGGCGACGGTCCAGATCTTGTATTTGTCGAGGAGTGTTTTCGCGAGGTCGGCGGGTTTCAGGGTGGCGATCCCTACGTTGGCGATGCCACAAGAACGCGTTGGGTCCGCGGGCGTGTTTAACACGATGTTCTTGACACCCCGTACGCGCGAGGTCCAATAGTTTTGAATGAATCGAAGGCGTGCTTCCTTGCGGGCGGGTCCAAGTTTTTGATAGAAGTCGATGGCGTCGAGGACCGTGAGGTCGGTTGCCACCGGGTGTGTGCCGGTATGCGCCAAGTGTGTGATGTCATCCTTCATGGCCCAGTCCGCCATCAGCGACCAGAGTCCTGGCGCTTCTCCTTCCTTCACATACAACAGACCCGCTCCGAGTGGTACGCTCAACCACTTGTGCAAACTCGCGGCATAGAAGTCGCAGCCTAGGTCGGGGATTTTGAAGTCCAAGTGAGCGAATGTGTGGGCTCCGTCAACGGCAACGGCAACGTTGAGGCTGTGCGCCATGTCACAGATTTTTTTGATCGGAAGGATTTGACCTGTGATGTTCACCATGTGACTGACGAGCATCAGTTTAGTTTTCGGCGTGATGGCTTTTCGATACAGGTCAACAATTTCGTCGTCGGATGCGGGATGGTTGGGTATTGACAACACCTTCGCCGTGATGCCATAGCGCTTCTCCATCAACTTGAACTGATTGACGATAGATCCATAGTCTTGTTCTGCCATGATGGCCTCGTCGCCAGCCACCCAATGAAATCCATTGATCACGGTGTCGAGTGATTCGGTCGTGTTGCGCGTGAGTGCTAACTCCGCCGGTGTGCAACCCGCAACTTCGGCCAATCGAGCGATTACTTTCTTTTTATTGTCGGTCTGCACCGTTCGCATATAGTAGGACCCCTGCAAGTTCACCTCTTGTATGTGCGCGATGTACTTGTCGAGTGTCTCTTGGGGTAAGAAACAATAGTATCCGTTTTCCAGGTTGATGTAGTCGGGCTTGAGCTTGTAGCCAGCGCGGATGCCCGCCCAAAACTCTTCGTCGGTTGCGAGCGCATCCGGTTCGACGCCTTGATGGCGATCCAACCATTCACTGATGCCCATTTTGGGTACGATACCGGCCACACCCAATGCGAGCGTGTGCTGAAGAAAAGTGCGCTTGTCCAAGATTCAACGGTTTAACAAGGCTGAATTTTGTTGAAATTTTCGAGAACAACTAACTGTTTTTTTCGCGAACGAGAGAATCGGCCGGGGAGGACCGAAGCGTAGACCAGAATGCCACCAAAAGAATCCCATTTTTTTCAATTGACAGTTTTTTTGCTTCGACTTCCCCGCCTTATCTTTCTCTTTACAAGCCTGTATCCTTTTGTCCCGATCTCTCACGTTCGTTTTGGTGCTCGTCACCAGCTTGTGCTTTGGGCAGCCCGATTTCCGCTTCCATAATTATGGACTGGCGCAAGGCCTGCCCTCACCCGGTATCAGGGATGTAGTCGAAGACCCAAGTGGTTTGATTTGGGTCGGCACGAACAACGGACTGGCGTCGTTCAACGGCTACGAATTCAAAGTGTACCGGAACACACCCGGTCGACCTTCGCAACTCCTGAGCAACGACGTGACGACGCTGTTGCCCCTGTCGAACGGAGACTTATTGGTCGGTACCTCTGCCGGCCTTCATTTGTTCGACCACCAACGTCTGACTTTTCAAGCTTTTTGGGACTCACTCCCGCCTTCGTATATCTCGCAAATTGTTTCCGACCCCCGCGGAGGTTTTTGGATCGGATCGAGTACGGGACTGTATCACCTCGACAGCATTGGTCATCAGCCCAAACCGCACTTTAACAATGCCGAACTACTGGTGAACACGGGGATATTCGATTTGGCGTTGGATTCGAATCGCGTGTTGTGGATCACCACTTCACGCAAAGGTTTTTTTAAGTTCGATATCACGTCGAACCAACTGACCAACTTTCGTCACGATGACCGCGACCCAAGATCGCTTTCGTCCGACGTAATGCGACAACTTGAATTGCTCCGCGACGGCCGGGTGGTGGTAGGTACCGCCGATGCGGGATACGACGTCTTCGATCCCAAGACGAATGCCTTCGAACGCTACAACCATGTTCCGGGCGACGCGAGTTCTCTCTCCAGTACAGCGGCATTCTCGTTGTTGGTCGACTCGAAAGACAATCTTTGGATCGGCACCTGGGCGAATGGACTTAACCTGATCGACATAAAAAATTGGAAGGGGCGTTACTTTAAGAACGATCCGGGTAACCCTTATTCTATATCGAGTAATTCAATCACGACGTTGTTCGAGTCGAGTAACGGTGATATCTGGATTGGGTCGAGCGCGAGTGGTCTTTCGCGCATCACACCCAGAGAACAACTTTTCCATCGGTATCGTCACGACAACTTGCGCGACAACACGCTCACCATTCCTTATGTGCGTGCTGTTTTCGAGGATGCTGACGGCGACCTATGGTTCGGAACCAACCAAGGGGGACTGAATAGATACCATCCCGCGACGGACCGCTATACCGTGTATCTAAAGCCGGATGAATCGCGTGAGTCACTGGCGCGAGGGTCCATTTGGTCCATCAGCGAAAGCCAAGACCGTCACCTGTGGTTGGGAACGAGCCGCGGGGTTGCGAATCTCGATCCGATCACGGGCGCCACCAAGTGGATTGAATACAGCAATGAGAATGCGGGCCCCAGGCAACTGTCAGGCAACAACGTGCTGCGCGTATTAGACGATCATCGTGGCAACCTTTGGGTGGGAATTTATTATGGCGGACTCAACCGTGTCGACCTGGCTTCGGGCATCGTCGAGAAATTCAGTCACGATCCATCAAATCCTCGCTCGCTGTCGAGCAACAACATCAACGATGTGTTCATCGACCAAGCGCAGCGCGTTTGGGTGGGAAGCGACGAGGGCCTTAACCTGATGGATGAGAACAAGAAAGAGTTCACGAGGTTTTTGTTGGACTTGTCAATCTTTCATCTGAACGAAGGCCCGAATGGAGAACTGTATGTTGGCACCGATCGTGGGCTCGTGATTTTCGATGCCGCGACGGGTGCTGCCAAGTTCGTGTCCGAAGAACAAGGATTGCAGGCCGATCATGTAAACTCTGTGCTAGTCGACGACGACGGATTCTTGTGGTTGGGGACCAATCACGGGATCGATCGTTTTGATGTTTCCACGACGACATTTCGCCATTTCGATGAGTCTCTCGGCCTGTGCGCCGACGACACGGAAGCCAAGTCATGCTTCAAGTCTAGCTCGGGTCGGCTGTACTTCGGTGGAACCGGTGGCGTCACGTCCTTTCAACCACGCGAGGTCATGGAAACACCGGCAGCGCCCGCTGTCTTGTTTACCAACTTGTCTGTGTTCAACCGTGTTGTTCCTGTGAACGACTCATCACTACTGAGACAAGATGTGCGGACCACCGAACGTGTCGTGTTGGCGCACACCGACTACATCTTTGCACTCGAGTTTGCAGGCCTAGAGTTTCGACATCCCGAAAAGGTGAAGTATGCCTACCGATTGGATGGCTTCGACCGCGATTGGATTTTTACCAACGCGAGCGATCGAAAGGCCGTGTACACGAACGTCCCTCCAGGGCGCTATACGTTGAGAGTTCGAGCCTCCGACATATATGGAAATTTCGGAGACGCATTTACCGCCCTCAAGATTACCGTGACACCACCTTGGTGGAAGACGTGGTGGGCGAACATCATCTTCTATGGGTCGGCTTTCGCGGTGGTCGCACTCGTGTTTCGACTTCGGGTTGCGTTCATTCGCCGACAAAACAAGTTGCTGGAAGCACAGGTGGTGGCACGAACAGCCGAAGTGAATCGACAAAGAATGGCACTGCAAGAGCAAGCGGAGGCTCTTCAGAAAGCGAACCTCCAAAAGAGTAAGCTGTTTTCAATCATCGCCCATGATCTGAAGAGCCCACTGGGTTCATTAAAGTCATTACTCACGATTATCGACCCATCAATTCTGACCTCGGCCGACTTGGAGCGCATGAAGAACGAAATTGGCAGTCGCGTGGAGGTAATCTATGGCGCCATGGAAAACTTGTTGGGTTGGGCCTATGGACAGATGGAAATGGAGACGCTCCAACTTCAGTCGGTCGATGTGGCACGCGTGACACGCGAGATGGTGGAGTTGTATGGTCCGATTGCTGAGAAGAAGGAAATTGTGATTGTATCGACAGTCCCCGAGAATAGCTTTGCAGTCGCCGATTTGAACTTGCTTCGTGCGGTGCTCCGAAACTTGATTTCGAACGGCATCAAGTTCACGGGAGTGGGAGGTAAGATCGAGATTTCATGCCGCGTCCTAGATCAGGAAACTCGACTCGAAGTGCGCGACTCCGGCGTTGGGATGGATGCCGTACAACTTCAGAACCTGTTTACAGCCGATAAGAAGTCGACACTGGGTACCAGTGGTGAAAGGGGCGTGGGGTTAGGGCTCCAAGTGGTGAAGGACTTCATGGAAAAGATGCAAGGTCGCGTGTGGGTGGAAAGCTCGCCCAAGCAGGGTACGACATTTTTTCTTTCATTGCCCGCGCGTGCAGCAAATGAAGCAAGTCGAAAAGAACAGTTGTCATGATTAGCAGGGTGCTAATTCTTGTTGTAGTCTCCGTGGTTTTCGGGCTTACAACGTTTGCCATCTGGAGCTTGGACCACATCGCGGCCATGGTACCTCTCGGCGCCTGCCT
>JBGAGB010000054.1:0-15578 GCA_044226945.1 Cyclobacteriaceae bacterium
CAAAACGGTGTCAATAGAAAAAACGCGGCTTATCAGCACGATTCTGCGCGCCTGTCGATTTGTTTCTTAGATTTTTCATGACACAAAGGTAATATTGATAGTTTTGATTTTGCAAAAGGAGCCTGTGATTTTATTTCTAGCTCACTTCTTTACCTCTTGTTTCTTGTTGGTCGAACAGTCGACTCACCACCTCCACATTTTTCCGGGCGGGAATCAAGAGTGGTACTACGGCCAATGCAAGCAACACGCCCATTGTTTCAAACAGATGGAGTGATGTGGCGAAGAAATTTCCAGAGCTATAAATTAACAGCACTAACAAGACAGAAAACGGCAACGATACTGCTAGCACATTCATCGCAAAATCCAGGTCAAACGTCTTATTGGTTCCTGACACATCCTTGCTTTCCATCTCATTGACGACGGCCATGTGCGCATAAGGCCAGAAGCTACACGCACTTTGCGGGAACACGACGATCAAAAGGGCAGTGGCCACATCCGCTACGGGGAAGAACACCAGGACGAGACCCGACAACAGGAATGCGATCGCTGAGCGAAAGAAGATGAACGAAAAAATGGCTTTGAATTGCTGCCAGCTAAACTTGATCGAGATGCCGATGAATAGCAGCACCAATGGAGTCATCATCAAACTTATTTTGTCCACGCTTGCGCGGATGAATTCCGGGAACCATGTTGACAGGTTCGTTGATGAGCGACACCCAAAGGGCTTTGAGCCGATCGTTTCGTCGGCCCTCTAGGTGTGTGTTGGCAGCGAAGTACCACTTCATTGCGATGAGGTACGCAATCACAAGAACGAAAATCTTGTTTCCGAGGTCAGCCAATGCTGCCACCGCCAGATTTGATTCGCCACTGTACTCCAAGATGAAAGGGAACGATGACAATCCGGGCGCCAGCGAGGGAATCAATAGAATCAAGGTCCGATATTGATTCATCGGCAAGTTGAAAAGGGACTTTACCGAGAACTTTGACAGGATGGTGAACACGACTAAGTTGAAGCCCAACGCCATCAAAGGGACGACTACCAAGCTTGGAACAAAGTCGATTTTCAACAGCGCGATAAAGATGGTTGCCGGCAGCGCCAAGCTTAGGATCATCGTGCGGATACCATCACGCGACTCCTTGGATCCGATCTTCTTCCGAAAGAGATATCCAATGACGATCAGCAGCAATAGCGAGATCGTCTTCATTCCCGCTGAACTGATCATGACTATTTGGATGAACGACCGTTCGACGTGCTAGTGATTGACTGCAAGGTTTTGACAAAGAGCTTCAACTCATCCATTGTGCCGATACTGACACGCGCATAAGGCTTGCCGTCAATTTCGTAGCCCCGAATGCCGACTCCCTTCTCCAACATCTTGTCGAGAAGTTCTTTTACCGGCATTTGGATCGGGAACAAAATGAAGTTTGTTGAACTAGGAATTGGGTTGAAACCAAGTTTCTTCAACTCCTCAAACACGAACTCGCGATTCTTTTTATTGTTTGTGCGCGTGAACTCCTGGAACGATTCATCTTTCAAACTTGCCATCGCGCCTGCCACCGATGTCACGCTCAGTCCCATTTCTGTGCGAACGAGGTCCTGGATCTGCTTCACGCGTTCGGGTTTGGCCACCATGTATCCCACGCGCAAACCGGCCATGCCGTGAATCTTGGAGAACGTCCGGGCGATGATCACATCGTAACCTTCACCGATAGTGCCCACTGCAGTTTCCGCATTTGGGTTTTCGAGCAACTCCATGTACGCTTCGTCGATGAAGATCGGCACGCGCGAATTCACTTTCTTAATGAAGGCCCGAATCTCAGACGCTGGGGTCATTGTTCCGGTAGGATTGTTAGGGTTGCAGATGTACACGAGTTTTGTATTCTCGTCGATGGCTTTTTCCATCGCATCTAAGTCGTGGGCATAATCAGCACGAAGGGGAATATTCTTCCATGTGGCGCCGATCGCCTGTGCAGTTTTCACTAAAGAGAGATACGACGGATCGGCCGACACCACGTTGCCACCTTTCATGCAAAGGGCGAAGGCGGTTTTCTCGAGGATGTCGGTGGAGCCAGCAGCGACCAATACTTGGCTGGGGGCAACGCCTTCTTTCTTGGCGAGCGTCTCCATCATTTCAACTGCACTATTATAGACGTATCTGTTTCCCTTCGACGCCGCATCTCCAACGGCGGCGATCGCCTTTTTAGAAGGACCCCATGGGTTCTCGTTCGCAAGTAGCCGTGCCTTCAATTGGCTCAGGTCGTTCGCCGGGGCAAGGTGATATTGCTCTCGGGTATGGTGTACTCCTTGGAATGGTGTCATTCCGAGGGCGGGCATTGCTTGTGTCTTTGTGGTGAACAGGGTGCCTGTCATGACAGCACCGGTGGCCAATGCGCTTTGTTTCAGCCAATCGCGGCGGGATACGTTCTTGTGGTTCATCGGGTAAGCAGTTTACGTGAAGGATAAGCGATTTTAGCGATAATTCGCCTCGAATTTTCTTAACGTACGCGCTTTATTTGCCGACACCGTTTGCAGGGACCTCAACCTGTCGAAAATTGGTGTGAGATTAAACAAAAGAGGGTCAAATTTGACCCTCCCTCTCGAAAATTCTTCAGTTCTACTTGACCAAACGGTTTGTGCGAGGATCGTAGGCTACTCGCTCCTAAGGGTGTGGGCCGGGTTTACTCGCGCAGCCTCCAAGGCATGGTAAAGAACCGTGAACACCGACAGAAAAGCCGCAGCAAGTCCCGAAAGAAACGCAAGTGACCAATCGTACGGAACTGAGTAGGCGAAACTTGCCAACCATCCTCGCATTGTGTACCAACTAAGGGGAGCAGCCAATCCGAACGCGACCACAACCAATACGATGAAGCGACCGGAAACGCTCAACAGCAGGCTTGCTAGGGATGCCCCTAGCACTTTGCGGATGCCCAACTCCTTTGTGCGTTGGCTGATCGTGTAGGATGCAAGTCCGAACAACCCCAACGCCGCAATCACGATTGCCAAGAAAGAGAAGGAACTCATCACCTGGCCGAGTCTAGATTCCGATTGGTATTGTTCATCGTACTGGGATTGCACAAAAGAAAAATTGAATGACGACGCGGGCACGATCAGCTTCCATCGATCGTACATCGCCCGTGTGACCGATTCGAAGTTGCTTCCTTGCACCCGGGCAATCAAACGGCGCGTGTACGAGTTGTTATTAATTCCTGCATGAATCAATAGTGGCTCAATTGGTTTTTGTAACGACGTGAGATGAAAATCCTTCACGATGCCTTTCACGACACCACTCGTTCCCCAGAGGTCGAGTCTTTTCCCAATGGCGTCTTCCATCGTCCACCCGAAGTGCTCGACCGCCGATTGATTGAGCAAGTACTCCCAAGTGCTATCGCGCGGCAATTCCGGAGAAAGGTCCGAACCAGCCACGAGTGTAAGTCCAGAAGTAGTGAGAAACCCAGGGTCCACGCCAAGGTTGTAGATGATCGCCTCATTACTCCCAAGGTCTCCTCCATAAATTTTCGCCTTGCTTCCGATGTTGACGGGCGAACTGCTCGCGAATGAAATCGCCTCCACGCCGGGGATGTTCTGAAACGATTCACGAAGCGTTACTTTGTTGCGTCGAGCAATACTATCGAGTGGTATTGAAATAAGCTTTTCCTTGTCGATGCCTACATCCGCGAGCGTCATGAACTGCAGTTGCTTGTTGATGGTAAGCGTGTCAATAATTAAGAAAATGGAAATAGCGAATTGAAAAATGACTAGACCCTTCCTGAGAGCTGCTCCCGAACCATGATTACCCAATCGACCTTTCAGAACTTTCGCAGGTTTGAATGACGAGAGGACAAAGGCTGGATAGACCCCGCCCAGAAGACTAATCCCCAACCATCCCGCGACCAAAATGAACCATGTCGACAGTCTATTTGTATTGGTGGGAATTGCATTTCCGGTGATGTGAGCGAAAAGTGGTAACGACAAATACACAATCCCGATCGCCAACACAAACGCGAAGAACGTGACGAGCATGGATTCGCTCAAGAATTGAAAGAAGAGTTCGTTGCGCAACGCGCCTACCGACTTGCGCACGCCCACTTCCTTAGCTCGCTCCAATGATCGCGCGGTTGAAAGGTTCATGTAGTTGATCACAGCGATGATCAAGACCAAGAGCGCGATTCCTGAAAAAATGTAAACGTACTTGATGTCACTCGCACGGCTGAGGCCCAAGTATTTTTGATTCCGGAGATACACATCGTTTAATGGCATTAAGTCGAGGTCGACGAACGAATTTATTTTCTCACCATATTTTGTCTTAAGCCGTTCCTTTAATGAACCCAGCATGGAACGGACATCTGCACGCGGTGATAGCAACAGGTAAGTCTCGAACGAACTGCTATCCCAATTGGGCTCCAGTTCACGCGGTGGCAAACTCGACATCGAAGCCAGTACTGAAAATTGGATGTGTGTAGTTGACGGCAAGTCGCGCATCACACCGGTAATCTTATAGGTCTTGCCATTCTGGGCCACCAAGGTTTGAGCCAATATGTCACCCGTTCGCCATTCACTTCCGAAGTACTTGACTGCTGCGGCCTCGGTCAAGACAAGTGACCGGGGTTCAACGAGTGCTTTTCGCGGGTTCCCAATCAGTAGGTTCAAACCGAACACATCGAAGTAGGTGCTGTCGGCATACAGCAGACCCCGCTCTTCGATAATCTCTTGACCACGTACAAACGTGATTGTTTTCGATTGAGTACGTACATAGTGCTCCACCTCTGGGTACGTTTCCTTCCACACATATCCGACGGCACTCGTGGATTGCACGACGGGTACTTCGGAAGAACCGAACTTCCAGACCATTGGCGCCAGGTACACACGGTCGGCAGTCGGATAGAATTGGTTGAAACTAAGTTCTCTCGCGACGAAAAGCGAGATGACAAGGGTGACGCCAAGGCCAAGGCCAAGGCCCGCGATGTTAATGATGTTGTGCGTGCGTTGTCTCGCCATCTGGCGCAACGCTATTTTGATATAGTTGGCGAACATATAGCGAAAAGTGTGGGATTGACGCTGCTTCCGTTTCAAAACGCGGTGGAATAATAAGCTGGCAAACGCTTGAATGTAGTTGAGGTCCGCTTTGAACTTTCCCAACTCGGCCCTTTTGAGTTCGTAATCTTCCTGCATGTCGCCGAGGATCACTTCGGCTTCGCGCAAGTCGGTCAGTCTTTCAATCCATCGCGAGATAAACTTCGGTGGTTGGTATTCAGGCTTCATTTTTTGCTGAGGTCTAGGATTACTTGTGGCACTGACTTCCACATTTGATCGCGAAGGTTCTTTGCTTCCTGCATGGCTCGCGCGCCGGCTTTGGTTACGCGGTAGTAGCGTTTTCGCCTACCTCCCCGCTCTGGCGTGGTTTCGCCTTCGCGCGATTCGATGAATCCCTTCTCTTCTAGTCGTCCGAGTGCGGCATGAAGGGCACCGATGCTGGGATCACGTCCCATGCGCTTCTTGAGCTCGCCCTTGATTGATATCCCGTATGCATCGTCGACAAGTATTGCCACCGATAACAAAACGATCTCTTCGAATTCCCCGAGGTGTGTTCCTTTCATGATCAAATTTCCTAAATGTATACTTTGAACGGAGGAAGAGGTTACAAGGGTTTTGAAAAAGTGCTGAAACCTACTTTTTTACCTCAAGAGGCGGTAAAATTCCAATAATGGGCGGGGCGAACCACCACGAGCGCTGGTGAGGGCTCCCTTCAGGCAAGAGGAAACTTATCCCTATTTTTAGCTCCAATGAAAAAGGCTCCTTCCACGCTGTCGAGCGTGATTCTCTGGTCTGTGATTTCGGCGGCATTTATTGGGCCTGGCACGGTGACGACGGCGGTGTCTGCCGGGTCGAGCTACGGCCTCCAACTTCTTTGGGCTGTTTCATTTGCCACATTCGGGTGTGTGGTGTTGCAAGAGTTATCGGCTAGGATCACGATTGCGAGTGGAATCACTTTTGGCGAAACCTTGAAGAAAAAATTTGGGCCCACTCGAGGGCGAATCCTGCAATGGTTGGTGGGAGGAGGCGTGGTGTTGGGTTGCGCAGCTTACGAAGCCGGAAACATTCTAGGGGCTGTGTCGGGTCTGAGTCTGGCGACGGGCTTTCCCTCACCCATCCTTACGATCATAATCACAGTCGTGGGTGCGAGCATTCTGTGGTTCGGTGGGAAAGACATTATTTCGAACTTGATGATGGTCCTTGTTGTAATCATGGGGGTTGCATTTGCGACGTTGGCATTTTCGCAGCCGCTGTCAATTCGAGAGCTCGCTGTGTCGGCAATCAAGCCCGTGATTCCGGCGGGTTCAGAATTGATTGTACTGGGATTGATTGGAACGACCATTGTCCCTTATAACATTTTTATTGGAGCAGGAATTAGCAAAGGGCAAACCATTCGATTAATGCGTATCGGGCTTGCGATCTCCGTCGCGATCGGTGGTGCGACCACCGCAGCTATTCTCATCGCGGGAAAATCCGTACCTAGTTTCGCCTCGTTTGAGACGCTAGCGGTTTCGATGTCTGATCTCGTTGGGCCGTGGGGTGCCTACGCACTTGCCTTTGGTTTGTTCGCTGCCGGCTTTTCATCGGCGATCACTTCACCATTTGCTGCGTCAGTGATCGCAACAACAGTATTTGGATTTGAGGACAAATGGAAAGTGCGATTGATTTGGGGGCTTGTGCTGATGACAGGCTTCGCATTTGGTATCAGCGGCATTCGACCGATTCCTGTGATCTTGACGGTGCAGGCGCTCAATGGATTGTTGTTGCCATTGATCACACTTTATCTAATCATTATTGTCAATGACGAATCGATCGTCCCGAAAGCATTAGCACATGGCGTTCGTTACAACCTAGTGTTGTTGATCATACTCTTTGTGGCGACAATCTTGGGTGTAAGCAACATCGACAAGTCGTTGAGTTCGATGCTATCGTTGGTCAACTCCTCGCATCCAATTTGGGTAATCGTGGCAACCGGGCTGGTGATGCTGTACCCGGCCGTCGTGCTGTTAAAAAAATACGCTTTAAAGTAGTTTCGCGAGGGTGCTGATGTATCGCTCGGGTACTTCGCCTTTTGTGGCGGCGAGGTAATCGTTGTAACTACACGGAACGATGCTATTGCGGGTATACTTATTCGCGGTTTGAGGCATCACTTCCATCCACCATTTCTCCGTGAATTTACTCTTATAGAAAACGATCACTTCAGGTTCGGTCGGCATCGACACAGTGTACTTCATGAAGTCGTTGCTTTTGAAGTCGCGTTCGTTCTTTCGATGGTAGAACCCTTCGATAAAGTACCAGATCATCGTGGCGATGACGGAAGCTGTCTTGCGATGTACATCGTCGTAGTCTGGATTGTACTCGTAAAAGCCGATTGAGCTTAGTTTTTCATTTTGGCCTGCGTACCAACATAACTGGCAGGCTTCTTCGCCGGTTAATCCGAAGGGCTGGGCGTTGATATTTCCAGGTGCATCGGAGGAACGTATGCCGGTGATGTCGAACGATAGCATATCCGCCGTCCGGATCGCAGGTTCCATCTCGGCTAGGTTCTGCCGCATCGAGCCAAGGCGGTACGCATCGAAGTACAGTTTCTCCAAGATCGAAGCTGAATTTTGATCGATTAGGTACAACTGGTGCGCCAGGTGTGTATAGCTAAACAGGTAGTTCGGTTCGTGTAGCAGGATCTTATGAATATGTTGACGTGCCGGAAGTGCCTCACGAACGTCCTCCAAATCAAGGAATGCATCCACATTTAAGAGGCTCACGAGTTTTTCGAGGTCTTGATATCCCCGATACTGTCCATAGTCGACATCGTGTGTGCCCCCGATAATAATGGGAAGGACGTTGGCCTCGAGCAACATGCGACACACCTCGCTGACCCGAACGTAAGTCTCTTCGAGGTCGATGCCTGTGTTGAGGTTTCCGAGGTCAACAATGTTGTAAAGACCTGTGCCCTTCTTGAGTTGATAAAGTTTCTTGCGGACTTCGTCGGGTCCTTTGGCGGCTCCGAAGTTGTTATGGGTTCCCCGCTCCTCTTTTACCCCGAAAATGGCAATGTGGGCGCCGTGATAGTCGGGCATCTTCTCTGTAAACGACCGGATGCTTCTGAAAAAACTGCTTTGGGCAGACACGTCGGCGTAGACCGACTCATCGATGGGGGAAAAGAAGATCGTGAGGTCCATTCGTGAATTTAGAACTAAGAATTAAGAATCCAGAATTTCATACCCACACTTCCTCTGGGAAATCGGGGGTCAAATTCTCAATTCCTAATTCTTCATTCTCAATTTCATTATCCTCCGAAGTCGTCGAAGCGGATATTCTCTTTCGGAATACCCATATCGTCGAGCATTTTGAGGACGGCGGCGTTCATCATGGGAGGACCACAGAGGTAGTATTCCACATCTTCCGGAGCTGAGTGTTTGCTCAGGTAGTTGTCGTACAAACACTTATGGATGAATCCGACGTAACCATCTGCCGCTGAATCATCGAGGCTTGATTTCACTTTCCAGTTGTCTTCCGGAAGGGGTTCCGATAATCCGATATGGAATTTAAAGTTCGGGAACTCCTTTTCGATCTTACGGAAGTGGTCCACATAAAAGAGTTCTTTCTTCGAACGTCCACCGTACCAGTATGACACTTTCCGGTTCGTTTTCTCCGTATGGAACAGGTGGAAGATCTGTGCTCGAAGGGGAGCCATGCCGGCGCCACCACCGATGTAGATCATCTCCCGTTGTGTCTTGTTGATATGGAATTCGCCGTAAGGACCAGATACGGTCACTTTATCTCCAGGTTTACGGCTGAATACGTACGAGGAGCAAATGCCGGGGTTAACGTCCATCCATTTATTGTTGGCGCGATCCCAAGGCGGTGTTGCAATGCGGATGTTGAGCATCACAATGTTTCCTTCGGCAGGATGGTTGGCCATCGAATAAGCCCGGAAGATGGGCTCGTCGTTTTTCATTTTCAGACCCCACAACTTGAACTTATCCCAGTCGCTTTGGAACACGTCGGGTTTGTGCCCAAGTTCCGGATGGGGCGTGATGTCCATGGTCTTGAAATCGACGGTCGTCGCTGGCACATCGATTTGGATGTAGCCGCCTGCTTCGAAGTGGAGCGTTTCCCCTGGAGGAAGTTTCACCACGAATTCTTTAATAAACGTCGACACGTTATAGTTCGACACCACTTCGCATTCCCACTTCTTGATCCCGAAGATTTCGTCGGGAATCCTGATGTTCAGGTCTTGCTTCACCTTCACTTGGCAGCCGAGGCGTACATGTTCCTTGCGCTCTTGGCGCGAGAGATGTCCCATTTCGGTTGGGAGGACATCGCCTCCACCTGATTCGACCACGCACTTGCACATGGCGCAGGTACCACCACCACCGCATGCCGATGGCAAAAAGATCTTTTCGTTACTCAGCGTGCTGAGCAATGAACTCCCAGCAGAGACGGTAAGTGTCCGCTCGCCATTGATGACAATTTTTACCGGACCTGATTGTACAAGTTTCTTTTGGGCGAGAATCAACAACGCAACCAACAGCAGGATGATCAGCGTGAACGCAACGATCGAGGAAGCAATGAGCATAAAAAAGAAAGAAGACGTTTACTGGGTTACAAATATATCTGATGTCCCCAATAAACGCCCTCCGGTGCTATAAAAAATTAGGCTGTTTAAGCCCTTCTTAAGCTAACGCAACCGTCTCTTTTTCAGAAACTTGCAAGGGAGAAACTTTGGCATCGGCATCGAGGATCACGCTGACGCGGTCGTCGTTTGCCCATTGGCGTAGTTTCTCGATCGTGACGGTGCCTTTTAGGAACTGGTGACCTTGGCCTTTGTAGCCGCCTTGGAAGACGAGGAAGTCGGTCGGTTTCACGCTCTCGCCGGCAAAGCTAACAACTACATCTACCGAGGCGTCGTTCGAAAAGGAAAGGTGGTCTTGCTCGCGTTTTTTGTACTCGTAGCGGTAGCCGTAGGTCAGGGCCGACACGTCGGAAAGAACGGCAGAACCAGTAGGGTAGCTACCGGCACCTTTACCCACGAACACCTGCTTTTCCGCGAAAGCGCCCTGTACTAAAACAGCATTATACTCATAGCGCACGTTTGCCAACAGGTCGGTGGTCTCGATGAATTGAGGCGCGACGAAACCGTACACTTTTCCGTTTTGCTTGAATGCTCGTGCGATCAACTTAATCGTGTACCCGTTCTCGCGGGCATACTTTAGGTCTACGTCCGAAATCTTATCGATACCAAAGTTGACGATCCGTTCGGGTTGCACGAAGACTCCAAAGGTGTGTGCGATTGCGATGGTGAGTTTAAACTTCGGATCGAAAGCTTTTACGTCGAGTGCTGGATTGCTCTCGGCGAATCCCAACTCTTGCGCTTTCTTCAGAGC
The DNA here is from genome assembly GCA_044226945.1 of Cyclobacteriaceae bacterium. Lineage (GTDB taxonomy): Bacteria > Bacteroidota > Bacteroidia > Cytophagales > Cyclobacteriaceae > ELB16-189. The sequence continues at coordinate 10,420 of JBGAGB010000054.1, forward strand.
ATCTTGATAGCTCTTGCGCCCGTCGAAAATCTCGGTTAGGATGTAGTTGGTAGATCCATTGAAGATTCCTTCGATGCTATCGATCAAATCGTTGTCGTAGTATTCTTCCAGGTTCCGGATGATCGGGATGCTTCCGCAGACGGATCCCTCATAAAGAACTGCGCGGTTGTACTTCTGCTGCAACTCGTAAATCTCGGTGAAGTGTTCGGCAAGCATCTTCTTGTTGGCGGTGACTACCGACTTACCTTTTGTGAGTGCCTCTTTGACGATGGCAAATGCCGCTTCGGAGTCGTCGATCAATTCCACGACCACATCAATTTCAGGGTCGTCGAGGATGTCTCCTTTCGAGGTCGTGAAAAATGAAGCGTCGATCGGTCGCTTCTTGTCGGCGTGCTTAACGCAGATCTTCTTGAAAGATGCCTTCACGCCATGTGTTTCGTGCAACACATGATACAGCCCTTGGCCCACACAGCCAAATCCGAATAAACCCAATTTCAAATTCTTGCTCATAAAAGAATGTTCTCTTTAACCTTGACAAATTTTCTGATCAACTCACGGAACTGCTCAAACTCAACTAGGAAACCATCATGCCCATAAGGTGATTGAATCACTTCGAACTGAGCGCCTGGAATATGTTCTGCCAGGAATTTCTGCTCTTGAAGGGGGAACAATAAATCGCTGCTGACCCCGATCACAAGCGTTTTTGCGCGGATAGAAGCTAGAACTTGCTCGACGGCGCCTCGCCCGCGGCCAACATGGTGGTTGTCCATTGCGTTCAACAGTGTCCAGTAAGAAAACGAGTTGAAGCGATTCGCCAATTTCGTTCCTTGATATCGTTGATACGAAGCCGCGCGGTATCCTTCAAGTTTTTCAGACGCAACCTCCGGCTGGTTTTTATTGTAGATCTCGTAGCTGCGAAAGGACACCATCGCGATGGCACGTGCCGCTTTCATTCCTTCGGCACCAGCCCTTTCGTCCTTGTTTTGCCAAGTGGGATCGGCCGCAATCGCCATGCGCTGTGCCTCGTTAATGGCGATGCCCCAAGGCGAATGAAAGGCATTGCAAGCCACAGGAATGATGCGTTCAAACGTATCCGGCTTTTGAATTGCCCACTCGAGCACTTGCTGACCACCGAGAGAACCACCGATCAACGTATGAATCTTCTTCAGCCCAAGACTTTCGCGCAAGCGATCGAATGCTTGCACGATGTCGCGATTCGTCACCAAGGGGAACTCGTGAAAATAAGGACTTCCCGTTACAGGGTTGATAGACAAAGGCCCCGTCGAGCCGTAGCAACCTCCAAGGGAATTGGCGCAAATGATAAAATAACGTTGGGGATCGAAGGGACTGCCTTCTGAAAAAAGTCCATGCCACCAATCGGCAAAGTCCGAACTCCCTGTAAGCGCATGGCATACCCAGATGGCGTTGTCTCGCTCCTTGTTCAATTGACCCAACGTGGTATACTTCAACTGAAAGCCGGGGAGTTTGCCTCCCGACTCAAGAGGAAATTCAACTGGATAGTGAAAAATATGGTCGTGCTTGATCATGTCAACTACATCCTTTCTACTTCAGTACTGCCACTCCGGCTTTGGCAACCTCGGTGTCTTGAAATGCTTGAAGTCCCGACACGCCGATTGCACCTACGATCTCTCCATTTGAAATCAGCAGTTCGCCCCCTTCAATTGCAATGCCGATAGGCAACGAGAGTATCCGGAGATTCTCGCCTCCATTTGCCAATGCATCTTGAAATGCTTTCGTCGGTCGCTTGAAGTTGTTGGCAGTTTTCGCTTTCGTGATGGCCACTTCGATCGAACCGATCTGGGTATTATCGAAACGTTCGAGGTACACGATGTTTCCTCCGGTATCGACGATTGCGATCACGACGGTCCATTGCTTCGACGACGCGTAGCTGGCAGCGGCCGCAGCAACTTTCTTCGCGTTTTCAAGCGAGATGTTAGGGCCATAGGTCAATGGCGCAGAAGGTTTTGCTGCGCCCGTGGGTGATGTCGAGAGTGCTTGACCGAAGGTCGTGGTTGCCGCGAAGGCGAAAAGGACGAGGAATATGTGTTTCATAAGGTTCTATTTACGGAAATGCACCCTCCGCCGAAACGAAGGGTGCTGTTAAAAACTTGTTATTTGGATGCGAGTGCCTTCGCGAACACCTTTTCAAATGCTTGCTGAAGATCTGCTTTCACGTCGTCGATGTGCTCGAGCCCAGCTGAAATCCTCAGCAAGGTTGGCAACACACCGGCTGTGATTTGTTCTTCATCAGACAACTGCTGGTGCGTAGTTGCAGATGGTTGAATGATTAAAGTCTTCGCATCTCCCACGTTTGCCAAGTGGCTAATGAGTTGCAGATGGTTGACCAATTCCTTCGCGTGTTCTTTTGTCCCCTTCACAGTGAATGAAAGGACTGCTCCGAACCCATTTCGCAGGTATTTCTTTGCCAGTTTATGATAGGTACTGGACGCCAGCCCGGGGTAGTTCACACTTTCTACGTTGGGATGTTGCTCAAGCCACTGGGCCAACAGCAGTGCATTGTCGACCGAACGTTGTACGCGCAACGAAAGTGTTTCAAGGCCTTGGAGGAACAAGAACGAGTTAAAAGGACTCAACGCCGGACCGAAGTCGCGCAGGCCTTCGACACGTGCACGGATGATGAACGCGATGTTCGGGAGTCCGAGTGGGTTACCCGTTCCGAACACGTCCCAGAACTTGAGTCCGTGGTATCCTTCCGACGGTTCGGTGAATTGCGGGAACTTGCCGTTGCCCCAATTGTAGTTTCCACCGTCGATGATGACACCACCGATTGACGTGCCATGGCCGCCGATCCATTTTGTAGCTGAAGCCACCACGACGTTGGCTCCATGTTCGAGGGGGCGGAACAAATATCCACCCGCGCCAAACGTATTGTCGACGATTACGGGTAGGTCGTGTTTGCGTGCGAGCGCGGCAATCGCTTCGAAGTCGGGGATATTAAACCCAGGGTTACCGATGGTTTCGAGATAGAGGGCGCGAGTTTTTTTGTCGATCAATTTCTCAAATGCGTCAACGGTATCGCCTTCTGCAAAGCGGGCTTCGATGCCGAGTCGCTTGAACGCCACTTTGAACTGGTTGTAAGTACCACCGTACAAGAAAGAAGTGGATACGAAGTTGTCGCCAGCCTGCAAGATGTTATTGAGAGCGATAAACTGAGCGGCTTGACCTGAGCCAACGGCAAGTGCGGCAACCCCGCCTTCGAGTGCGGCGATTCTCTTCTCAAGAACATCCGTAGTCGGGTTCATGATGCGCGTATAGATGTTTCCGAACTCTTTCAGTGCGAAGAGATTCGCTCCGTGATCGGAATCTTTGAAAGTGTACGACGTGGTTTGATAGATCGGCACAGCGCGCGAACGGGTAGTGGGATCAACTTCTTGTCCTGCGTGGAGCTGGAGGGTTTCGAAACGGAAATTTGACATAGCGAGCGTATTTAATTGTTTAAATAAGTTGAATATGAAATGGAGAAAAGGGGCCCACGAGTTCGCGCCGTGTCGGCGAGACCGGGAGTTGCTTTGGTTGCTAGCAGTTGACGCTTAACAACAACAACCCACCTGGCGGGCAGGCATACACTGACAACAACACATGCAACAAATGCAAATGCCGAGTTCCAGCGTGTATAATAAAGAATCGAATGATTGTTGGATCGAAGTGTGGAGCCGTTTGAGTCGACTCTGGAGGCTGGTTGAGATGGTGTTCATTTGGTTTAACCGGTTTATTGTTCCCGCAGCACCTTGCCCGGGCAGGCTTTAGCACCATCTCCAACAAGGAGGAAGGTTGCTAGCGCGTCATAGAGCCTGTTCTCTCAGCGCTTCTTTATAAATCGATTAAGCCGAAGCCTCATCGATCTTGCTCTGCAAACGTAGGGGTGAATTCCTAAGTTTCCAAATTGAGGGGTAAAAAATTGGGGGATTACGTTTGTCGAGAGCGCACACTTTAAACAGCGATCTCGCATGTAAGCGGAACGGAAAAACTAAAGAAAAACCCCATTTCCAACGTGTGCGAACGTCGAAAATGGGGTCTTGGAATATTTCAACGATGACAATGAAAACGCGACAGTCACGTCCAATTTAGGTAAGCATTCCGCCATCGACTTGCAGCACTTGTCCAGTGATATAAGCCGACATGTTGGACGCAAGGAACACACATGCATCTGCGACATCTTCAGGGCGGCCACCACGCTTTAGCGGGATAGCATCGCGCCAAGATTGTACGGTCTTCTCGTCAAGCTTAGCCGTCATTTCTGTTTCAATAAAACCCGGGGCAATGGCATTGCTTCGAATTCCGCGCGACCCGAGTTCGAGGGCCACGGACTTCGTGAATCCGATGATACCAGCCTTGGAAGCAGCGTAATTGGATTGACCAGCATTACCTTTCAAACCAACGACAGAGGTCATGTTGATGATCGAACCTGACTTCTGTTTCATCATCGGCTTGGTCGCAGCCTTCACAGTATTAAAACACGACTTCAAGTTCACGTTCATAATCTTGTCCCACATCTCTTCCGTCATCCGAAGCAACAAGTTGTCCATGGTGATACCAGCATTGTTCACCAGCACATCGAGCGAACCGAAGTCGGCGACCACCGAATTGATGAGTTGTTCGGCTTGTGCGTAGTCGGATGCGTCGGAGCGGTAGCCTTTTGCTTTCACCCCTTTTGATTGGAGCTCTTGTTCTAGTGCTTGGCCTTGTTCAACACTCGACAAGTAGGTAAACGCTACGTTGGCGCCTTGTTCGGCAAAAGAGATCGCGATGGCGCGGCCAATTCCTTTGCTGGCTCCGGTAACGAGGGTGTTCTTTCCCTGCAATAGTTTCATTTTGAGATTGGGTTTCCTGCCACAAAAGTATCGTTTCCTGGGGAAATCGGGCCTGTAAATTTCTTCTTCGCGGGTTTTGTTTGTTCACGAGGGTGGCCAAACTTCACTATTTTTGCACCCGTCGAACTGGGCGAATGTCCAACGACAGCATTCTTCAATAAACAACTTAGCTATGTCGAAATTTGATTTGATCGTGATCGGTTCAGGTCCTGGCGGATATGTTGCAGCCATTCGTGCTTCCCAACTCGGGATGAAGGTTGGCGTGGTAGAAAAAGCGGAACTTGGTGGCATTTGCCTCAACTGGGG
>JBGAGB010000010.1:0-138296 GCA_044226945.1 Cyclobacteriaceae bacterium
ACAGCCTCGCGGTGCTTGTCAATCCACTGGCCAATCGTGGTGAGCACCTGGCGTTGAGCCTCAGGGATCGTGCCGTCGGCTTTAGGCGAGATGTTCAACAACACAATCCCTCGCTTGCTCCACACGTCAATCATGTTGCGGATCACGAGGTCGGGTGACTTGTACGTCTGCCCTTCCGTGTAACACCAACTGCCATAGCTGATCGTGATGTCCGTCATCCAGTAGTCCGGCGATAGTTCCTTCTTCCCTCCTTGCTCGATGTCCAACATCCCGATGTTCGAAGGAAGGTCTTCCTGCTTGTACGCCACCACTGGCTTTTGTCCTTTCGAAACCGCCGTGTTGAAGTGATGGGCCACCATGCGCTGGCGGTAGTTCTCGGGAATGATGTCGAGCCATGAGTCGAACCAGATAATGTCCGGACCATAATTGTCGACCACCTCGTTCACCTGGTTGAGCCAGTAGTCGAGGAATTCATCTTCGGGCATGTTTCCGTAAAGCAACCGCAGCTTCGGGTCCTGCGTCGAGGTGATGTAAGTGGGATGATATGGGAAGTGGCTGTTGTCGCCAGGGTCGGGTGTGTTGATCGCCCACTTCGCCGTGTCAGTCGCATAGCGTTGAAGCAGTCGTTCGTGGTGAAACGTGGCGATGGTCTTCATGTCGTTCTTCTTCAACTCGCCGAACAGTTGTCCCAGCACATCTCGCTTCGGTCCCATTTCACTCGCATTCCACGGATTAATTTTGCTGTTCCACATCGCAAAGCCATCATGATGTTGCGCGACTAGTCCCGCGAACGAAGCGCCGGACTTCTTAAAAAGGTCTGCCCATTCCTTCGCGTCGAAGTGCTCGGCGGTAAACATCGGGATGAAATCGTGGTAGTTGAACTTCGAAACAGGTCCGTAGGTCTTCTCATGATGTTCAAACACCGTCCCACCCCAAGCTTTTCTGCCGGGCACGTACATCCATCGTGGGTACCATTCATTGTCGTAGGCGGGTACGCTGTATACGCCCCAATGGAAGTAGATGCCGAACTTGGCGTCTTTAAACCAATCTGGTTCGCGTTCATTGGTGGCGAGCGATTCCCATGTCGGTTGATATTGATCGGCAACAGGATCCGCCTTTTGGGAGGTCTTACTACACGACGTCAAGACGAGTAGCGGAACACAGAAGAAGATAATTATTGAAACGCGCTTCATGAATGGATGATCTTTTTAATCGTTGTGTGAATCTAAGGCTTGTCTCAATACAAGTTAGTCTTCTCGTCGTCTTTTATCATATCGTCAAGTTCCTGGACACTGATTTCGAGCTTCCCATGGTCGACGAGTGCTTTGGCTAGCGACGGCAACTCCGTAGTGACACGATCTTCGGTGGTGGCCCAGAGATTCGACCGGATCATGCACTTAGCACAATGCATGAATGCTTCTTTGACGGTTACGATAATCGCGAAAGAGGGAGCTTTACCCTGACATGCCAAGAGGTCGAGCACTTTGGGGTCTGTGACGATCTTGGCTTCGCCGTTCACACGCAGTGTTTCCTTCACACCCGGAATGAGGAAGATGAGGCCGACGTTTGGATTTTGAATGATGTTGCTGAGCGTGTCGGCTTTGCGGTTACCTGGCCGGTCTGGGATCGCCAGTAATTTGTTGTTCAAAATTTTTACGAACCCGGCTGGATCGCCTTTCGGTGACACGTCGAAGTTCCCATGCTGGTCGGAAGTGGCGATGGTGATAAACGGGGATTTTTCGATGAAGCTTTGGCAATGTTCATCAATATAGTTGATCGTTTTGCGGGTGACGATCTCGGAGGGGTACCCTAAGATGTCGCGCAGCTCTTTTTCAGTCTCGATCGTATTTTCAAATTTCCATTCCATGGTGGTAATGATTGGGGAACTTATAGTCAATTTAACTATAACCCTCCAGAGTAGCAAATGTGAGGGTTGCCGTTGGGTGTAGGCGACATCTCGATCGAGTACCCCTTCCAAAAACGTGATATCCCCGCACCACACAGCATTTCACGCGCTCTCCATTTACTTAGCAAAAGTGAAACAAATTTATTATATTCACGTTTGTTAAGTAAATAAACGATGACTCAACATTCACTCGGCGAATTTGAAGAGCTAGTCCTGCTCATGGTGGCAGCACTACACGGCAACGCGTACGGTGTCTCCATCCTCGAAAACCTGGAGGAAAAACTCGACAAAAAACTCAACATCAGCGCCATTCACGTCGCCCTCAAACGGATGGAACAAAAAGGGTTCGTCAAGTCCTCTTTTGGCGGCATTACCGACGAACGCGGTGGACGTCGCAAGAAATTCTACGTCATCACGGCGCTTGGAAAGCGACTGCTCGACGAACAGTTTGCCCTGCGCAATAGCATCTATAAACAGATACCCAAGATCAGTTGGCAATAAGGGTCTTTTCCACTTACCACTATCCACAACAGCCTTGAAAGACACAAAACCATATCCTCCGAAATTGCCACTACGCTTCTTGCGGTGGTTTTGTCGCGAAGACTATATAGAAGAGATCGAAGGCGACCTCGCTGAAATCTTCAAAAACGAATCCAGCAAATCAACACGTCGTGCATCATGGAAATTCGGCTGGCGCGTGCTTGGCTACCTGCGCCCAGAGTTCATCAAATCCTTTAAAGACCGTCAACCTAATTCTTTCAACATGTTTAGAAGCTACTTCACCATCGGTTGGAGAAATCTCTTGCGCAACAAAGGATACTCACTCATCAACATTGGCGGGCTGGCAATTGGTATGATGGTCGCCATCATGAACGGTCTGTGGATATGGGACGAATTCTCACACAACAAGTACTTCGACAACTATCCTCGAATTGTACAAGTTGCAGAGACTGGTCTCGACACAGAGAATGGCACCAGATGGCTGAACACTACCATGACCTATCCGCTCGGCACCGAACTGATTGAAAAATACAAACATCAATTCAACCAGATCGCACGGGCGTCGTTTTTCCGCGACAAAATATTGAGTGTCCGAGATCTTAAAATCAATACCCAAGGTCTATACGCCGATGCTAGCGCGCCAGAGTTGTTCACATTCAAGATGATCTATGGATCGAGAAAGGGTTTGTCGGATGCGCATTCGATCCTAATCTCGGAGTCCCTAGCAAAAACATTATTCGCGTCAAGCGATCCGATGAACCAGGTCATCCGCATGAATAATGAGAACGATCTCGTCGTGACGGGAGTCTATGAAGACTTCCCACTCAACACAGACCTGCACGGCGTGAGATTCGTCGTCCCTTGGAGCTTGTTCTTGATCGACAACAAATTTATCGAGCAGCGCGCGCTCAATGATTGGAGAAATCATTTCATCAAGATCTACGCTGAGATTCCAGATGGACAATCCTTCGAATCGGTCAACGCACAAATTAAGGGCGCCCTGCAATTTGCTCCCGAGGACCGTGACATGGCAGTGAAGCGTGATCAGCAACTTTATCTATATCCCATGGCCGACTGGCATCTCAAGCCAACATGGATGCAGCAAGGTGCGAGACAGCGACTTGGAAGGCTTTCCCCGATTCTTATGGTGAAACTCGTAGGCGTGATCGGAATGTTTGTGCTGATCTTGGCCTGCGTCAACTTTATCAACTTAAGTACAGCCCGCTCCGAGAAGCGCGCGAAGGAGGTCGGCATCCGAAAAACGATCGGTTCGGTGCGCGCTCAATTGATTTCACAATTTCTCAGCGAGTCATTTCTTACCGTGCTCCTAAGTCTTGCACTTGCGATCTTGCTCACGGCGTTACTGTTACCGTCGTTCAATATGCTCGCCGATAAAGACATCACGATGCCATGGGGTGAGCCTTGGTTCTGGCTTGCTGGTTTTGGGGTTGCGCTCGTCACCGCTCTGCTGGCCGGAAGTTATCCCGCGCTTTTCCTGTCATCTTTCAACCCAGTCCAAACTTTAAAGGGCATCGCGAGAACTGGCACCGCCTCGATTCCTAGGAAAGTGTTGGTCGTATTTCAGTTTTCCATCTCTGTATTGCTATTGGTGGGCACCGCAGTGGTGTACCAGCAAATTCAATACGGTAAGAATCGACCAGTGGGTTATACGAGGGAGGGGTTGATCATGCTTCCGAAGCGAACGAACGAGTTCGCGGGTAAATATCAGGTGTTGAGGAACGAGTTAAAAAACACAGGCGTCGTGTACGAAGTGTCGGAGTCGATGGGACCCGTGACCGCCGTCTACTCGGGTAACAATGGTTGGTCATGGAAGGGAATGGACCCAAACTTGGATCAAAATTTCGCGACACTTTCGGTTTCACACCTTCACGGTAAGACGGTGGGGTGGCAGTTTGTGAGTGGCCGCGACTTCGACATCGATAACCCAGGGGATTCATCCGGGATCGTGATCAACGAGTCTGCCCTCGCCATCATGAAACTCCAAGACCCGATCGGTGAACCCGTGAGTTGGACTTGGTGGGCCGATAAAAGTCAAGTGCTCGACTACAAGATTCTTGGTGTGATCAAAGATGTCGTCATGGACTCTCCGTACGCGCCGGTAGAACCCACGATATTCTACCTCAGGGGACACAATGGAGACCCTAGTTGGATTAACGTGCGCATTCAACCTGGTGTCGCTATCAACGAAGCGCTGCCGAAGATCGAAGATGTATTTAGAAAAGTTGCGCCTTCGGCCCCGTTCGACTTCATCTTTGCCGACGAGGAATACTCCAAGAAATTTGGCCGGGAGGAACGCATTGGAAACATTTCTTCAGTCTTCTCGGCATTAGCAGTTTTCATCAGCTGTCTCGGGCTATTGGGGCTTGCCTCGTTCGTTGCCGAAACGCGCACCAAAGAAATCGGCATTCGTAAAATCCTCGGCGCCACGGTCACTAGCCTTTGGAAGATGTTGTCGATAGACTTTATTTGGCTGGTCTTGATTGCGTGTGCGCTGGCTACGCCATTGGCCTATTACTTCATGAATTCCTGGTTAGAGCACTTCCCATACAGGATTGTGATCTCTGGTTGGATTTTCCTGACAATTGCGGCGGGAGCGGTTGCATTGACGCTTGCCACAATCAGCTACCAGGCGATCAAGGCTGCTTCGACCAACCCCGCACAGAGCCTGCGAAGTGAATGAGGTGGAAAAAGAGTTACGAGAGGTTATCTCTCTGGTAAGTAAATCAGTGTAATGGGTATGGGCAGTATGAATGTGATCGCCCTCGCTGAAAGTGTTTTATTGATAGGCTCACCCTGATACGACTCCTCATGCTGAAGATGACACCCTTCTCATCTTCCATGAGGTGACCAGCGAGTACATCATGCAATTTGATCTCAGCACTTCTCATTGATTAGTCAAAGTCGGTCGATCGGTATGGGACCCACTTCGTGTCCGAAGAGCCTAAGTACTTCGGTTACCTTGTCAAGCCGGAGACTTTGTTTTCCTGCTTCGAGTTCACGTACAAAGCGATACCCTACACCTGCTTTTTGAGCAAGTTCCGGCTGCGTCATTTTCAACGCTTTTCGTCTCCCTCTTACAAATGCTGCTACTTTTTCCATTGTACCCGAACGGGTACAAATATTGTAAAAATTGGAAAATTTGTACCCGATCGGGTACAAAATAGCTAATAACGGCTCAAATCCCGATCAGGTACAAAACGTGTCAATTTAGAATACCCCTCGTCGTTCGCTGTAACATTCCTTCTCCCCTCGTCTCTAAAGCCTACCAAAACAGAGACGAACTATGAAACGCTTCACTATCCTCCGAACCAGCATCCTCGTGATCGCATACTGCATCGCCTTGATGGCAACTGCCAAGCCCGTGACTCCATCGCCGTTTGAAGTTGAAATCACCGGCCACGGGAACCGTGCCATCATCTTTATCCCTGGATTTGCGAGCTCGGGAAAAGTGTGGGCCACGACGAGAGAGAAATTCGAAAAAATCTATACGTGCTACACTCTCACCATGCCCGGGTTCGCTGCGGCGCTGCCGCAAGCCAACGCTTCGTTTGCCGCTTGGGAATCCAACATCGCCCAATATATCCGCGACCACAAGATCGAAAAACCGATCGTCGTGGGTCATAGCATGGGCGGAGTGCTTGCCCTTGCCTTAGCTGCAGACTATCCGGAACTGATCGGTAAGATTGTTGTTGTCGATGCGCTCCCATGCCTCGCCGCGATGAGCAATCCAAACTTTAAGGCGAGCGAAAAGCCGGACTGCACCGCGATGGTTGCCCAAATGACGAACATGACGAACGAACAGTTCCAGCAAATGCAACAGATGTCCGTTCGAAGTATGTCAGCCGATACCACCCAGCATCGCACGATCGTGGGTTGGAGTATGAAGTCGGACCGTGCCACGATGGGTCAGATGTTCTGCGACTTCATGAACACCGATGTGCGGTCGAGGTTGGGATCGATTCAATGTCCTGCGCTGATCTTGCTCCAACCATATTTCAAGAACTTTGGCGGCGCCATCGAAGCTCAATATCAAGGCTTAAGGACTGCGAACGTGCAATACGCGACGAAGGGATTGCACTTCATCATGTTCGACGACCAAGATTGGTACCTTCACCAACTCAATAGCTTCGTCACCGCCCAATAAGATGACTTTCGAAGACGTATATAAAACGTACTGGCAGAAGGTGTACCGTGTGTGCATGGGCTACGCGAATGATCCGGACACAGCTAAAGACCTTGCCCAAGAAGCGTTCGTGATCATCTTGCAGCAGATGGAACGCTTCCGGGGCGAGGCCAACATCGGCACGTGGATTTACCGGATTGCCACCAACAACTGCCTGCGTCAGATGGAAAAACAGAAACGACTTCCGAAAGCGGAATTGTCGCCCAACCTGGTAGAAGAAACGGCGGTGAACATGGAACCTCAGATTCAGGCATTGTACCGATTCATCTCCGAACTACCAGAAACCGAGCGCATCATTATCTCGCTTGAGTTGGAAGACGTGAAGCAAGCTGACATCGCTCAAATCGTCGGCCTATCCGAAGCCAACACTCGCGTGAAGATTCACCGGATCAAAGAAAAGCTAAGTGAAAAGTTCAAACAACATGGACACTCCTAATATTGACTTCAAACAGCTGTGGGCCAATCAAAGCGTGCAACCACCCGACCTGTCGGAGCTCAAGCATCGCCTTCAGGCATATAAGAAAGAAAGCTGGAGACAAACGATCATTGCTACTGTCACCTTGGGTGCGACGGCGGCGTTCATCTTGTTCGTGTGGTACTACTTCGAACCGCAGTTCTTGACAACCAAACTCGGGATCACGACCATCATCGCGGCAATTACACGATACATTGTCGCGATGAGGGGATTATCGACGCTCTTCTATCAAATCGATGAGTCGATGAGCAACCAGCAATATCTCGATCACTTCCTGGCGATCAAGACAAAGCAACAACGGATGCACACGCGGGATATCAACCTATACTTTGTATTGCTGTCGGTAGGCCTCGCACTCTATATGTATGAGTACACCTCACGCATGTCGATTCTATGGGCGACTGTTGCCTATGCGGTGGTGGGCGTATGGATTGCCTTCAACTGGTTTTACTTTCGACCAAGGGTGATTCGGAAGCAACAAGTGAAAGTGAACGAGTTGATTGAGAGGTTGGAACGGGTGAGGGAGCAGGTGTGAGGGAGTACGCGTATCTGGAATTCGGACAATCTTACTAGACAGAGGTAGACTCATCGATGCATTAATGTCCTGTTATTCTTATTCGGGGCAACCCATTTCGCCTTTACCGATTGGCGAATGGTCTCGATGTGGACAATCAAGCCTTTCTACGCCTCTTCATCTGTCCCTTCCCGGTATCGGAAAGTCGAGACAGAAAAGCAACATAAATCTCACAGCCATTTGGTAAATTCACAAGGAACAGGGTACAGATGGTTTTGAGAATCCTCATTCTTTTTCTTGTCACATTCCAATTCGCTTTTGCCCAGCAGCAAGTGCGGCTTCTCAATTTTCGAAACTCCTCGTGCGACACACCGTTGGACGGTCCCCCTTACTTGAGAACAAGGATTATTGACACCGAAGCAAACGGAGATACTCTGACGATTCGAATTGCCGCTACCGCTCATTGCTGCGTCGAATTCATTCCAAGTATTAAAGTGGAAAATGACATTCTCAAGCTGAACTTTGAAGAATCCGGGAGCCCTTGCGAATGTGTATGTTGTTATGAGCTTACCTATCAATTGACAGGATTAAAAAATGGTGACATGGCGAAAGTTCACTTCAAGAATCGACCAATTGAGCAAACAAATGAGAGGTACGAAACCTTCCCTATTCGATTTAAGTTACTCCACGGCGACACAATTAACGTAACGGACAAATACGGCCTGAAGCAAGGCGTTTGGAGGTCAGGAGCTGATAGTACGCAGATGAAGAGATTTGACGAGTATCTTGACAACAATCGATGGAGAACCGTAAAACTATACCCGAATGGGAACATCGCGTCTGAATTTATTCGTGAAAGAGTTCAAGTTATGACTGGTGGCAAGAATCATTTTCTATATAGTGAACCCAACCGGATGATCGAGTATTATGAATCCGGTCAAAAGAAACGTGAATGCCATTGCCGTGAACAAACCCTTTGGAATTCCTACACGAAAGGCCAATGTAAAGAATGGGATAGCCTAGGAAAATTGGTGTATGAAGGTGTTTATAGATAAAGCGAGTACAAAAGTTGAATAACGACCATAAAGCTCGACGCAAACACATGAACTCAAAATGCCTAACTTTCAGATCAAGACTAATCACCACTATGAAGATTATCCTTACTCTATCTTTTCTGTGCACGCTCGTGTTTGCCAAAAGTCAAACGGCTCCCCAAGAAGAGCACAAGGAATACTCCAACTCACTATTTCGAATTGTATATCCGGCGAGTTGGCAAATCGACGACTCTAAAAAACTCGGCGCCGAGTTGTTCGTGTTCTCACCGATCGAAGGACCTTCCGACACGTTCCGGGAAAACGTAAACGTTTTGATCCAAGATCTTACGGGTCAAAACATCGACTTGGCGAAGTACAAGAAGATTACTGATGATCAGTTGAAAGATCTCGGGGCAGCCGTCAAAGTTTATGAGTCTGTGGTGGAGAAATCGAAATCGGGCAAGTACTATCGCATTTCGTATGAAATGACCCAAGGGCTCAACCACATGCGGGTTCAATCCAAATGCTTCATCAAAAATGAAAAGGCCTACCTCGTGACATTTACCGCCGCCTTTGACCAATACGAGAAATACGCGGCCGCCGGGACGGCTATGGTTAACTCGTTCTCACTTGTTGAGTAGCGAGAACGAAGGGAACAGCGAGCAAAACTTTAGACGGTAAGTATCGTTATTGGTTCCATGCAACTGCGACCAAGACGTCACAATCCAAATCCCAACTCTAGACTATGGACTACCTGAAACTTGTACTCGGGCTTGTATTAACCAGCGCATTTTTCTGGCTTTTGTTGAGGAATAGCGATCGCAGAGGCTTCATCAACTCCTTGCTTCGCGTCGACACCATCATCGGTTTGGGTGCAGGAATTTACCTCGTTTTCTCTTCGAGCCTCTCATTGCTCACTCACTAAGACCTCTCTCGTGAAAGGGCAAAAAACGGTGTTAGACACACTCTTGAGGAAGTCGTACGGCTCAAACTTTTTTTCAAAATTCGACCCCAGCAGATTTGCGTGCTCTTTCATTCCCACAACTTACCCTACACCACTATGGTCTCGAAGGAATCGTTCGACAACTTGAAACTTGAACTCTCTGTAAAATCAAAAAACGGGTTTGACTTCACACTCGCCGCCAGCATTGTTTGGCTTGCCATCGCTTTCGTCTGGACCCTTAATGTCAGGTCGTACGATAAGTCGGTCCTTACGTTCATCGTCGGAAGCGTGATGTTGCCACTTGCGTTCGGCTTCTCCAAACTTCTGAAGACATCTTGGACCATCAAAGAAAATCCCCTCCAGCCGCTAGGGCTCTGGCTCAACTTCGCACAGTTGTTCTACTTTCCGTTTCTCGTGTTCATTCTGATCAAGTCGCCGGACTATTTTGTGATGGGTTACGCGATCATAACCGGTGCCCATTTTTTTCCGTACGCGTGGTTTTACAAGACGCCCCTTTACGCGGTGTTCGCTGGCGTCATCTCGACCGGTGCGATGTTGATCGGGTTGACAGTCGCCGCCGAACAGATGTACTTGATCCCAGCGGCGATGAGCGCGTCATTGGTGGCACTGACAGTACTCTTGTACTTTGATAGTAAAAAGAAGTCGAGCATGGCGTAAGGATTACTTCACTCGTCTGGCAAGTGCGCCACAGATCATCCAAACCTCGCAAAAGAATTGCTTGAAGTCGTGTGGAAATAGAGCCTGATGTGAATCACACGTAGAAATGCCTATGAGACGATCATCTTTACTCCTACTTTTTAGAGTGTGGGTGAAAATGGAAATGAAAGTTTGCCGGTGGTGCCGACGGTGTTGGGGAGGAATTAGGAAAGATTACTCGGCCAGAGTCTCCAAGAGCGACGTAGAGTTGGTATTGGGTATTGGGTATTGGGTATTGGGTATTGGGTATTGGGTATTGAAAAAATATTACGCAATCTGTCAATAACTCTCAACAATATCCAATTTCCAATGACCAATACCCAATGAACAAGGTTTCAGCTGGAATGCTGGTTTTTGATGTTGCTTCTTGCCAAAGATGATGCGCGGAATCGCAGCACGTGTTCTCCGGATCGAATTCCTTGTAGCTAATGTCCATTGATTAGATATTTTGAGATTGGTTCTTGAATATTCTCCCAACAAAACAACCAACTTTCAATTTCATAATGTTCAACTGGTGGGAACCAGCGACAACACCAAGACTGACCAAAAGTCTTATTGTTAACCACAGATAGTTGTGTTCTCTCCTAATTTAATGACATTGATTGGGTATCGGGTATTAAAAAAATACAACGCAATCCGTCAATAATTCTCAATAATATCCAATTTCCAATCAATCTCGCTGAATTAAAGCGTTCATTAGATATTTTGACATTGGTTCTTGGATATTTTCAGGCCTCGAACGGAATACAAAAAGAACCAATTATCAATTTCATAATGTTCAACTGGCGGGAAACTGCATAGCACCACGGCCAACCAGAAATCTTATTATCAACCAGGAGACTTCTGTTCCCCTTAATTCAACGGCATTGAATTTCCAATTTCCAATACCCAATGACCAAGGCTCAACTGAAATATTGACCTTTGATTTTTTGTACCTTGGAATTACCCATCACCTCACCATGAACAATCTCCTGTCTACACTAAAGCATTACCGAAATGGATTGCTTCTTTTGATCATTGGAATCGCGGCACTTCTGATCGTACACGGCAATCCATGGAGAGAATATCAACTCATAAACGGTGGAACGATTGCCGAAGGCGTGATCATCGATGTGAATGACTTCGAAGATCGTGAGGACAACGGCAACCTGACGCGATACTTTCTATTGAAGTATGAATTCACGACGCAAGAAGGAACCAAGTTGTCGGATGTCGTCGAGATCCCTGGAAACTCAGAACAAAAAGGATTTCGTAGGGGCCAGTCTGTTGAAATAAGGTACATGACGAGTGACCCCAGTATCCATCGCATCACAGCGTTAACGACGACCAACACCACTCAATGGCTGATCAAAACGATTCTCCTCAGTATTCTAGCGATTGCTCCCGGTTGTTATTTACTCGTACGCGCGTACCGGCAGGAGCACATGAGTAATTAGGTATCGACTCTAGATCGTGTAGTTAGTCCTTAGATCAATTTTGCTAACCGCATCTCTCCAACGACAATGGCAGTCGCGAAGGTAGTCCACAAGATCACAGGTAAGGTTAAAAAGGCAGCTGTCTTACTTACAGGTAGGAGTTTGAACACTACGACCGCAGCAAACGCGATCACAACTAAGTTACCGATCAACCCATACCACAAAGCTGAAATGTGGGTAAGCTTCGCAAGGCCCAGTGTGAAGTACGCATAAGCTGCGCACAGAAACGCGAGTCCAAATAACCACCATTGGTACGACTGCACCTGATTGGAAACCAAATTTTGACGCGCCACTCCGAGCAAGGCGAAAAGAAGAAACCAGACAATCGGGATGATGATGCCTGGCGGCGAATACCACAACTTCGGCTGTTCGTTGCTGTCGAAGTCAAGACCAACAAATGGTGCAGGGATGTTGACCCCTATCAAAATCCCGTAGAAAAGCAGGATACTCAAAATGTATGACCCTAACATGGCGATCGATTTGTACAAATAAACATCGACGCCGCCAATATGTTCACGAAAGCCCGTCAACACTGACTAAAACGAGGTTCGTCGGCCGTAGAAGTCGCCGAAAATAGACAGGCTTTGGTACGAAAACGGGAAATACCCCATTTTGGAATACGACTGCTTTGGCCATCTTTGTCATCACCTCATACATGCGCACTCCCAAACCAGTCCTCAATCCGGACGTTACTGCCCTTCTTGATAAACTGAAGCACCCTGCCCGCGAACAAATCGATATACTTAGGAAATACATTCTATCGGCCAACGACGAACTTGTCGAGGATGTGAAATGGAACGCGCCAAACTTCAGCTTGGATGGAGAGGATCGAATCACGATGAAAATTCTTCCTCCGTCGCAAGAGGTCTTGGTTATTCTTCATTGTGGTGCGCAGAAAAAGTCACCATCCAAAATAAAACTGATTTCTCATGAGAGTCCGCTTCTGAGTTGGAGGGGAAATGATCGCGCGATCCTCAGCTTTGCGACCAAAGCTGAAATCACGAAGTCCAAATCAGAACTGGTTGACATCGTCAAGGCATGGCTCAAAGCCAGCACGTAACTTCAGGCAGCGTTTACCCCGAACTACTGTACTTCGCTATAGGGATTTCCTTCAACGGAGAACCTGCGTCGATCAAGAGCCTACCATTTGACGTCAGGAGTTTTGCAATTTGCTTCAGCGCAACGGTCTCTATCTCTGGGTGACGTCCGTCCAATGCACCCACGCGAACGGCAAACACAATGTCAAAACGCTTCTCATTTGCATCCAGTGCAAATGATTCAATCGCGGCACAACGAAATTGGAGGCGACCTGTTGCAATTTCGAGCTGGCTTCCCCCAATAGCTTGCGCGATCGCCTTGGCTGACCGATCTATGGCCACAACTTGCACACGCTGAGTACGACGTACGATCTCGCGCGCGGCTGCACCTGGTCCGCAGCCGATTTCAAGTACACGCATTCCTTCCTTCACGGGAAGCGCATCAACAACCGCACTTAGCCTCGACGAAATCCTATCTGCCATTTAGTCTTCAATTGCCTCCACACCTTCATCCTTAAGTTTCGCGAGCCACTCTTTCATAGAATCAATTTGAGCTTTTGGGTGTCCTTTCCAATGGACCACTTCGCCCAAGACTCTGAATGGTTCCTTCGAACGGTAGGACATGGTTGGGTTACCCGGAAACTTCTTGTTTGTCAAATTCGGGTCGTCTTCGATCGCACCTGTTGGTTCAACAACATAAATTCGCTCTGCAGCTGCACCCTCAGCAAGTTCAGCACCCCAGACTGCCGCATCGAGCGTTGCAGATAGGTAGATGTACTTTGCCTTCTTTCGCTGTCCATAGTTCGAATTCACCCCAGTTTCGATCAGGTCGCCAGTGTTGAGGTTGGCTTTCGTACCATGAAAGTACGCTTGCGTGAATGGCTTTGGGCTTAACTGTTGCGTTTCTTGATTTACGGGTGACTCTGACATATTGAAATCAGTTGGGTAAAGATTGATTTGAAAACGGACCTTAACAATTTAAGTTGCTTCGAACAACAGTTAAGAAGACCCCGCCACTCATGTCGATAAACGAATGATG
Organism: Cyclobacteriaceae bacterium; assembly: GCA_044226945.1. GTDB lineage: Bacteria > Bacteroidota > Bacteroidia > Cytophagales > Cyclobacteriaceae > ELB16-189. The sequence continues at coordinate 13,846 of JBGAGB010000010.1, forward strand.
TCGGCATGCGATTCTCACGTTTGCGATACCAAGTCTCTGGCGACAATTCGCAAAGCTACCAGTTCTCGTTGCTAAATTGCTATCAACAAACAACTAACACATCATATCAATCAATTTCCTCGCTTTTAGCCGTATATTTCCTTTGACTTGCGAACTACCCTTGTAGTACCATGTTATTAAAAACTCACCGACGAGCACGCCTTCTCTTTTCCATCGCCGCACTCATAGCTGCAATGCTCCTCGCGAACGCAGTATTGATGTACCGAAATAGCAATGTGATCGAGGACAATCGAGTGTTAAGCGTAGAAGCGGAAAGTGCAAAAGTTAACACGGTAGACATTATTCGAAACATCCACCTCCTTGACCTAGGTATCCGTGGGTACGCTCTGACAAAGGATAGCACTTTCCTCTCGTCGATAGATTCAGCCAAGGCAGCCCGCGGTCGGGTGCTCGCCAACGTACAAACTGCACTCACGAAGCAAGGGTATCCCAACCTCTACAAAGTCGACCTGTTGCGTGACTCAATTGAAGCGTACTTTAACTTCATCGACGGCATCCTTGTCAAAATTCAGGCAGGCAATGATGAAGAGGCTAAAAAACTCATCGCCCAAGATCGTGGACTGAACGTCTGGCGCCAGCACCTCGCCTTCACCCATGACATGAACCAATTCGAGGATATGGTTATGCTCAGAGCAAATGAGGCATACCTCACGGCGCTTCGTCGCACCTATTTATTGCAACTTGCGATCTTTATCCTTACCGTGCCTGCAATTCTCTATATGGCCCTTTATGCAGCCCGCACTTTTGAAGTATCTGCCAAACTGCAACTTTTAGAACACGAGAAAAACAGGATGCTCGTCGAAAGGAATGAAACTCTCGACAAACTCGTAAAAGACAAAACACGCGACATTCAAATTCAAAACGAGGAAATACGAGCTCAAAATGAAGAGATCGTTGCCCAGAACGAGGAAATACGAGCTCACAACGAACAACTCACGTGGCAACAGGAAGAAATTCAAAAGACGAAAGGAATTATTGAAAAACAGGCGTCGATCATCGAAACCAAAAATCAACAGCTGACTGAAGAAGTGACGAAGCAAACTCAAGGTCTTCGTGAAGCAAACCAAGAACTGATTGCTTACAACAATCGGCTTGAGCAGTTTACCTACATCATCTCTCACAACCTACGAGCGCCCCTTGCTCGGCTCAAAGGCCTGGCCAATATTATCAAATACACGGAGGATCCGAGTGAACGCGATCGCATTTTCGAAATGGCCGTTCAGTCCAGTAATGAACTTGATCATGTAATCACGGATCTCAGTGTTATCCTCAACATCGATCGGTCGAACACGCTCGTGAAAAGCACAGTTGTGTTGAAACAGGCGATTGAAAAAGTGCTTGCTTCGCTTAAGCATGAAATTGAAGAAGTCAGCGCTCAAGTTTTTCTCGATGTACATGCCGACACCACGATCAGTTGTTTGGCCCCTTACGTGGATAGTATCTTGAACAACTTAGTCGGCAATGCAATTAAGTACCGTGATCCGGCACGTCCATTGGTGATCAGAATCCGAAGTGAGGAAGACGAAGCTTTCGTTAACATTCAAATATCCGACAACGGACTTGGTATCGACTTGTCCAAGCACAGCGACAATCTCTTTGGACTTTATAAGAGATTCCACCTTCACGTGGAAGGGCGAGGCCTCGGCCTTTACTTGGTGAAGACTCAACTGAAAGCGATCGGCGGCAAAATCGAAGTGAGCAGCAAAGTCGGGCACGGTACCATGTTCAACGTGTACTTCCCGAAGTAACGCGATTTCAAATCTCCCAGATTTTTTCTAGTTCGACGACGTGCTTACCCTTCCCTAAAACCGTTGGACTTTTGGCCAGTTTGTCTGCCAACACGCGGGTGGGCAACGGACGGAACTTCCTAAATAGCCCGATGGCATTCAAGAACTTAAGGAGGGATGCTGATACGCGTTCGCCCATGCGGTCGGTATTGTCTCGTAAAAGGAGACCCGGTCGGAAAATGATGTATTGATCGAAAGAGAGCTCCGTGATCCGTTGTTCCAGCTCACCTTTTAGTTGAGAATAGAATATCCTACTATCAGTCGCCGCACCATAAGCAGAGAGCAACACCGTGTTTGCCACCCCATTGCGGCGAGCGAGTTTGGCAAACGCGAGCGGAATCTCGAAATCGACATGGCGCTGTTTGTCTTTTGTGCCCGCGGTTTTAATCGTAGTTCCAAGGCACGAGAATAGCACATCGCCCTGGATATAATTCGATGCGGTTTCTAGATGGTCGAAGTCGGTGACTACCTCCGAAAACTTTTCGTGTTTCACCCCCGTGGGCTTCCTTACAAAGGCGACGATACTTGTGTAGGTACTATCTTGTAGTAGTGTTTGAATGAGGTCCTTGCCGGTGGCGCCCGTTGCGCCGATGATGAGAGCTTTCATGTCCTACTTTTGTGCCAACGTACCAAAAAGCTTTTCAAATTCGACTCGTGGATTGATTACCGGCAATATGAAGTGTGAGAACTTGGTGCCTGCAGCGCTCCGTGCAAAGATTGCTCGACAGTGGGTGAATGCAATACTAAAAAGGGTAACCCAAACATCGTCGGGGAGATTTACCGTTTCCTGATCATTTTTGAGAGGGCCACGGAAACTGCTCATATCTTTCACAGAAAAAAGGGTAACAACCTTCCCTTTAAGGACGGTATCCTTCGTTTCAGCGTGAAGATAACTACCAGTAATAGTGATCCCGATCAAGTCTGATTTTATATCAGTTGAAATCCCAACATCAAACTTTAAGTCAACCTTTCGATTGGCATCCTTAGACTCGTCCACGAAGAACTCCAGTTCACGGATATCTCGAATGCCAAAAGTTACTTTATTGTGTTCTGAGACTGTCATGCTGCTTGCTCCCCTGTTGAATAGTCAAATTGAGAACTTAAACTCATGCTCCCTGTGGCCGAGAATCTTAGATTCACCCACTTTTGATCTTGTTCGATGATGTCGTCAATTCGACTGTACTCGATTATTGGTACCTTCCCAACTGCAATCGACAAGTCTATCAGTTTTTTGAGTGTGTAGTTGAATTCACCTTTCATGATCTGGGAAACATATCCCTTACTAACACCAAGTCGCTCGGCGAGCTGGCTTTGATTGATCCCTTCATTCTCCATGTACTCGACGACATTTCTAAAAATATCGTTCTGAGCTTGGTCAAACCAGTATTCTGGCGATGTGAGTATTTCTTCTCTTGTGATCATCATTCAATAGTTCGACTCGAGATACCGTTTCTTAATTAATCGAAATTTCCTAATGTCCTCTTTCTGCGAATTCTTTTTCCCTCCAATCACGATCACGTGACCTCGGTACTTTATCAAGTAGAATCGTAAGTCAGGTGTCTTTATTTCAAACTCTCGTACAGTTCCTTCGATGGAGTAATGTCTCTAAACTTTTCCAGGGGCAGCCTTTGCATATTCGCCACTTGCTCCATCCTCGCCAAACCAGTCCTAAGCTGCTTTTTCAAATTTCCATCAGCCTCAATTTCGCGGCAGAACGCGTCAAATTGACAAATGCTATCAATCTGCAACTTGAAAAAGGCAATTTTACCTTTGATCTCACTTAATGGAACTAACTCAAATTTAGCCATTATAGTTTAGTTATAACTAAACAAATTTAGGTTTTACGCATTCGCTTGATTATCAGGTAAATACGCCTAAAATTGCAAGGCTGTCGAATGAAAACTTATACAGCCTGGCAGCAAAGGTGCGCCTACCTTGATGACAAGGACTGTCAATTTCTCGAATCGAATAACACGCCGGCGCTCAAACTTGTGGGGAGCGAAGGAGTAACTCAAGAGGTCGTATTGCAAGGCCGAAGATTTCTCGAAACATTTATTAATCTATCTGGTTAGAAATTCAACAAACATCCCCATGCACTTCCTCCTCGACGACGTCCTCCATTGGGAAAAGAAATACCGCATCCGTTTCATCAACTCTATCTCGGGCTACAAGAGCGTGCACTTGATCGGAACCGAGAACTCGAAAGGTCAGACCAACCTGGCCATCTTTAACTCCATCGTTCACGTAGGAGCCGATCCCCCACTCGTCGGAATGATTATGCGACCCATCACGGTGCCTCGACATACCTACTCAAACCTGGTCGCCAATCAATGCTATACGATCAATCATGTTCATAAGTCGTTCCTAAAAAAGGCACACTTTACCTCAGTCGACTTCCCGGAAGATGAGTCGGAGTTTGACGCGTGTGGACTAACGGTAGAAAGACTCGATGGATTTTCCGCCCCATTCGTCGCCGAGAGCAAGATCAAGATGGGCATCAAGCTTCGTGAAGACATCCTCATTTCATCCAACGGTACAAGATTGATCGTTGGAGAAATCCAACACATCCTGATCGACGACGAAGTGATCGAAGCCGATGGCCAACTCGACCTCGAACGTGCACACGATGTCTGCGTCACCGGATTGAATCAATACTCATCGGTTTCAAAATGGAAAAAGTTCGACGCCGCCAAGCTTGAATCACTGCCGGACTTCAAACGAAAGGAAAGACCCGATCAAATTGTGTTCGACGAAGAAACACAGTCGTACAACGCCAGCCTTTTGGCTTACGGCACCAGCGTCTCTGCGCCGCAGATCACACCCGCCGGGATGACTTCTTGGAAAAATTCGAGTGTCGGGAGTTTCAACCATGCGTTCAACACAAAAATTGAATCTTTGAAGGCCACCTACCAACAACTTCTCGACGAGTATCACATCAACGAAATGGTGTACGGCGCTAAGATCAACTTTGAACCAATCATTGGTCAAGTGTACCATCTTTACGTCGACAACAACCAAGATGAAAGGTTTCTATCACTTGTGCCTCCCAACACCTGGAAGAAACAACACATCGGTTCGTTCAAGTTAAATCCCGAGCGGATTTGGGAACGGGTGCCCAACCCTCCGGGTCATTCGGTACAAACGACGCGCTGATTTGTTAGTCGATTCCACATTTCTGCCAGTACTTCGAAAAAGATGGGAAGTAACCTGACACGTCGGGGTACATCCAATCACGAGGGTCTTTCTTCCCAGGATAGTAGTGAAAAAGTGGATGTTCTTTCGAGATCAACATTGCTTCGGCACGCGCGCGAGTTCCGTAGGCTTCGACTACAGAATCTACCTCGCCAGCTACAACTTGGATTTCACGCAGATTCTTTGACAAAGACACGATAAACCCAAGTACCCTCTGGCTCACTGGAAATTTTCGAAAGTGCGACGGTTCTAACAGCAACACGCGGTTCACATCCTCGTCCAGACGCCACTCTGGATCAAGATTATATGAATTGTAAATCAATGTGGGTTTTGCAGGATTGATCGACGCCACATTAGTCGACGGCAGTGTGGTCTCCAAGTTCCAAGGTGAAAAATCAATTAACTCAGAAGGAATTGGTGTGCGCGGCAACTCATCGAGACTCACGTCTAGAAACGTTCCTTGTTGAATGGTGTGCATGTGTCGATTGATGTTCGATTGATCGCACCAGTACTTTTTGCCTGAGAATGCACCCGCCACCCATTGCCAGCTGCACGTATTGCTGGCAAGATCACCATCGAGTAAATGAGCATACATCCACCGCGATGGCGTCGACCAATGCGCACGCCCCACATTGCACGCGATACTAGCGATGTACATCCTCACATGATTGTGAAGGTATCCCGTTTCGTAAAATGCTCGGATCGCATCATCGACGGCGTCAATTCCAGTGGTTGCATCGGCGATGGAGTTAATCATTTGCCGATGGCCGACATCCGGTTGCGGTTGTCGCAGGTCGGTGAATAGACTGTCTCCTTTCGCTTGCCACACACGCTGGAAGTATTCGCGCCATGCGAGCTCCTGGATGAACTTGGAAATTTCATACCTGTCAAGACCTCGCGCCAGTGTGATATCGAGTACTTGCTTGACACTCAATACGCCGCGCGAAATGTACGGCGAAAGATACGTGACCGCGCCGTCGATAAAATTGCGCGTTCTCCCATACGCTAAAGGGTCAATCTGATACACCCTGTCCAGGATACTTTTATAGTCCGTTGGAAAGGTCGCGGGGTTACTGCTTTGAGGGTCAGAGCCTCTCATCTTTTGCTGATCTTGTTGGCAGCGATGTGGCGCTGACGAGACGACTTAAACCTATTGGAGACGTGACCATCGAGTTTCTTGTGCTTGGTCGCCCGTCCGGTTGTCCTTTTCCTCCATCGTCTGAAGCTGCTTTCCTTGAGAGTTGCCCTCATGAGGTCTATTACCTGTGCAGGCTTTAAACCAAACTGAAACTCAATTGCCTCAAACGGTGTGCGGTCCTCCCACGCCATTTCGATGATTCGGTCGATCTCATGATCTGTAAGCACGGCAGCTAAACAAATTTGCAGTCATTTGGTTTAGGATTGAACAAGAAAATTAAACCCCCTTGTAATGGCCACCGACAAGTCCATACTAATTGACCAATTAAAAAGATAGTCGGATTATGACCACGACAAACAAGCAAACCCACGGAAGTCAAGCAATCATTCGTGTCTTGTACTTATTGTCTACGGCGGTGGGCCTTTACTTTCTAGCAACCGGGAGACCGGCAGACGCAATTTCGAGCATAGGGCTCGCGTTGGTATTCGACCCATTCAACCCAGCTGTGACGTGGAAGGAGCGCCCACTTTACCAAAAACTAATTCCACTTGCCCACGTGGCGGCCGTACTGGTACTTGCGCTGGTTCTCTGGATCTAGGCGTGATCGTTGTGCATCTTTACCAGCTCACGCCTTTTTCTTCTCTGAGACCTTGATTCCCTTCTCTTTCATCAAGTCTACCCCGTAGTCGCGGATTGCCTCGATGAGGGGAACCGCTTTTTTCCCTTTGTTGGTAATGCTGTACTCGACTTTTGGAGGGACGGCAGCATACACCTTTCGAGCAATAAGCTCATGTTTCTCCAACTCGCGAAGTTGCGACGACAGCATTTTGTGTGTGATATGAGGAAGTGTCTTCTTCAACTCCGTGTACCGAAGGGTTCCCTGGTTGAGGCGCCACAAAATGGGCATCTTCCATGTTCCTCCTATGAACTCAAGTGCAAACTCGACGGGGTTGTAATACACTTTGTGGTCGTAGACAAAATCGGGCATGACAAGGATGGTTGAACGATTCAAAAATACCTAGTATTAGCGTCTCTAGCCATTACTTTCCAAATGGAAAGTAGCACACTATAAAGTCATAATGAATCATTCCGCCCATTGCCAACCGTTATTTGCATCGCTTGACCGTGCTCATCGGCAGGCAAACAAACTAAACAGAGAATATGAAGCGGAACATTCTATCAATTTTACTGATGGCGATCGCGATGTCGACCGCCGTCGCGCAACACAATGCCGGGCACAATGGCAAGGTGTTGATGATCGCGTCTAACAAATCAGAAAGCAAGCAAACTGGTTGGCCGATTGGCGTCTGGTATTCCGAACTGACGCACCCCTACTGGGCCTTTACGGAAGCCGGATACACGGTCGATATCGCGAGTTTGGAGGGTGGCGAATTATTCTTCGACAGCTTCAGTGACCCTGAAGATGTCAGCAAGTATGCGGCTTTCGACTTTATATCGCTTGGGTTCAAGAGAGACCCAGCGAAGATGGCACTCGCGAAAAACACGCTCAAACTTTCAAGCATCAATCCTGCTGACTACAAGGCGATCTTCGTGTGCGGCGGGCAGGGTCCGATGTACACCTTTTATAAAAATCCGGAAATCGAAAAGTTTTTTGTCGATTTCTATCTCACGGGAAAACCGACAGCCGCGATCTGCCACGGCACCGCAATACTCTTGAACGCCAAACTACCGAATGGCAAGTTGTTGGTGGATGGAAAAAGATGGACGGGTTTTGCGTCGGAGGAGGAACAATATGCTGACGCCTATGTCGGCAGGCAGATCCAACCGTTCCGAATCGAAGACTTGGCTCGTCAGTTACCCAACAGCAAATACGAAGATGGACCTGCATTTTCTCCTTTTGCCGTACGTGATGGAAACCTCATCACCGGTCAGCAGCAAAACAGCGGTGCACTTGCTGCTGAGAAAGTACTTGAAGCGTTGAACGAAGACAAAAAGCGCTATCCAACCTATGTGTTGGTTCATGGCGCCTGAGCCGATGAAAGCGCCTGGGGATTCGTGCGTAATCAACTTGCCACACGAGCCAACGTGGAAGTCGTCAACTTACCAGCGCATGGAATTGACCTGACCGATAGTAAGAAGGTGGGCTTGGCCGACTATGTCAAAACTGTATCGAATGCGATCAACAAATATCCCGGCAAGGTCACGTTGGTGGGCCATTCGATGGCGGGTATTGTGATCTCGCAGGTGGCCGAAAATATCCCTAACAAAATAGAAAAGTTGGTCTACGTATCGGCGTTCCTTCCACAAAACGCCCAAAGTCTAAACGCCATTGTCGACAAGTTTCTCAACGGTCAAAAACTCGACATCTTCGAATTCAACGAAGACTATACACTGATCGGAGTGAAGAAAGAGGCCATCCCACAGGTAGTATGCGCCGACTGTCCTGAATTCATGAAAGAAGCATTGATCAAGTATCACCGTCCGGATCCCGTGATGGGGTTCAACGATGTGGTGAAGCTTGGTCCCAACTTCGCGAAGGTGTCTAAGTTTTATATCGCCACAACCAATGACAATGCAGTCCCATTTGCCTTGCAGCAACAGATGGTGAAAGAGAATGGCACTGTAAAAAAGGTGTACGAAATGGAAACCTCTCACCTCCCTTTCGTCGTGCAGCCGGATAAGTTTCTTGCGATCCTTGGTGAAATCAAATGAGTGTGAAGTTCACCATCATACTAACAGCGTTGGCGTGGTTCGCAATTGCGGGCAGCGCCAGCGCTCAATTACAAGAGGGCGACACGACCAGGTGGCAGTTCAATTCAACGTTCTCTTGGAGATTGAACACTGGTAACGTTGAACGTCTCATTGTGACACCAGAAGTCAACCTGTCACACCGGAATAAAGACAAACGTTGGGGCTTCTCGGCACGGCAGCGATATACTTACGGAACATTTGGACCCGTGAAAACCGAAAGCGATCTCTTGTCCAGAAATTTCGTGTATTTAAATCCCAACAATCGAATCTACCCTTATGCAATGCTTTGGTTTCAGACACACGCCCGGCAGCAACTCGAGTTTCGGTACCAGGCGGGCCTTGGCGTCACGGTATTGCCATTAAAGAGCCGTCGACAGGTGATCAAACTGAGCGTCACGGCGACCTATGAGCAAAACTCTTATCAATCGGTGGGACTCACGGAACTTGACGATCCGGCCGTTAAATCTTACAATGTCGTGCGGGCCACTGGGCGGATCTTTGGATCGCATTCCTTTCCACAAAATGTGGTGTCGGTATATTACGAATTCTACTTTCAGCAGGCAGTCGACAACATCAACAATTGGAGAATCTTCAGTGAAGGTGGAATCACGACAGCGATCACGCGTGGTTTCTCGATGCGCACGTACATCAACTATGAGTACCAATCGGTACACTTGCAATCGGTGAAGCCGAACGACTTGATCTTAAATGTTGGTCTGAACTATCGTGTAGCTAAAGGGTAACCATTTGGATTTCGGCTTCAACAAGAATCTGTCTCACGAATCCATTTCACTAACTTGATATAAACTCAAAAAGTATGAAGATCGCGGTCATCGGAAGTGGTCACGTTGGAGGTGCCTTGGCTCAGTCATTTCTAAGGGCGAAGCACCAAGTATTAATCGGCGCTCGGCTGCCGTTGAGCGACAAGTCGACCAAGCTAGCCACAATTATTGGAGAAGATCGCTTTACGTCGGTCGAGCACGCGGTTCAACAGTCTGAGGTGGTTGTGATCACGACGGCACCGGAAGCTGTTCTGCAGTTAATACCTCAGCTCGGCGACGTGAGCAACAAAACCATCATCGATGCAACAAACTCCATTCGAACGAAGCCTGTTCCGTACCCAACGGCTTTTCACGCAATCAAAGCCTTGGCGAAAACCGAGAAAGTAGTAAAGTGTTTTAACACGACCGGTTTTGAAAACATGCTAAATCCCGTGTACAATGGACAAGGCATCGACATGTTTGTGGCTGGAAACGATCAAGAATCAAAGCGCATTGCTTCGCAGTTGGCGCTGGACATCGGCTTCGGTGCTTGTTACAACTTTGGAGGCGACGACAAGGTCGAACTGATCGAGATGCTTGCATTTTCGTGGATCAACTTGGCGATTATGCAAGGGCATGGGCGAAGGATCGCACTGCGGGTGGTGAAGGAAGGGTGATTTTATAACCGCTCCGGTTGCCCTATTTGTTCGAGAATAGTTAACCTTGCTCCTCCCCACTTGTATTACTTCTAATTGCGAAACCTCACATTATATCCTTAGTTGCGGGTTAAACCACAACCCATGCCGCGGACTCTCCTATCATTCAAAGGCAGTTTAAGAAAGCGCATTCTATACACCGTTGGTGAAGTAATTCTAATTGTTGTCGGAATTCTGATCGCGATGTCGATCGACAATTGGAACGAAGCCAGAAAAGATCGTGAACGAGAACGGGAGATACTCACCCAACTCAGGAAGGACTACGCGGCCAATCTGGAACAACTCAACGAAAAGATCCACTTGCGTGAATTGATTATCGGTGCGTGCGAAAACGTGCTTCACGCCATCGATGACCCACGCGATCAACGCGCGGATAGTGTGATCAAGCAACTTTCGCAGCTCCTCCTCGACCCCACCTTCGACCCGATTCGCGACGATGTGGTTGAATCTGGAAATGTTCGATTAATCCAACACCAAGACTTGCGGCACTTGCTTACCAATTGGACATCGGAAGTGGCAGAAGTCCAAGATATCGAAAAAGGTTGGTTGAAAATTTTAGCCGAACAAGTCATTCCCTGTTATGTCGAGCTTGGAATCTCCCGAAACGCAGTTCATAGTTTTTGGACCAACACTGACTGGTACCTAGACAAAGACGCGAGGTACGCGATTAAATGGACAAAGTCGAGTGCCACCCCTTCTGTCGATAAAATTTTAAGAAGCGAAAAACTTGAGGGCTTACTTGCAGCCGCAATTCTATACAACTATTCGGGGAATATTCAATCCTACACGCTACGAGATCGTGTTAATGAAATATTGGCGCTGGTCGATGGCGAGCTTAAGAAGCGCTGATGTTGTCTGGTTTGTGGTGACGAACCCAAAACGCCTGACTTGTGCCTTGTCGAATCAATCTTTCTTATACCACTCAAGGTCTCCGTTTCCGGTCTCAATCAATTGCTTCAAGCTCCTTTGAATAAACCCCGTCCACCCATACTCCGACGCGGCAAAGCTTTCTTGATCTGAAGTGAGACCTATCTGAGTAAAGACAACCTGCGTCAGATCGCCTTGGGACGAGATATCGAAGACAATCTTGTTGTCTACCCATTCATACGGTCCCGTGAATGACTTGAAGTAGTTCTCGACAACGAGCCACACAACCTTTTTTTCTGGAACAAGCTCGACAACTCGCAGCTTGCATTTATGGTTGTCCTCGAAGCGATAAGTCCATTCGTTTTGGAGGCCATTGGTATCACCCTCGATACCGTTGCTCCACCAAGCCCTCGGATTATTTATGGCTTGATAAACCTCTGATGGCTTCCTTGCGACCGCAAAACTGGTTGTGAAATCTTGTTTTCTCATGGTGTAATTGAATTTTACTACGAAGTAAAATCAAACACCAAACGATGTATTGTAAAAATCGGAAGTCGTGGTTCAATGACGAAAATAGTCCTCTCCAAATGGATTCATCCGCTGTTCGAAGGTCGTCGGCGATAACCCTGTGAAACGTCTGAAATCCTTGATAAAATGGGATTGGTCGTAGTACAAGTTTGAATACTCGTTCTTGAAAAAGGCGCGCTCACGACGGGTCATCAACGAATAGTAATACCTATTGAACCGAACGATGGCGGAAAAATTTTTCGCACTCACACCTAGTCGCTCGTGAAACTTCATATTTAACCAGCGACTGCTGTACCCGGTTTTGCGTTCCAACTCAGCGATCGTGAGCCTCCCATTCGAATGAAAGATGGCGTCGATGCAATATTCAAAAACGCAGTCACGTCCACGGCCGTCAAGTTGTTGAAGAAGGAATCGCTGAAGTGTTTGGATCTTTTTCTCGACGGAACAGGTGTTTCCAATTTCCTCAATCAAACTAAGTCCTGACTTGCCTAGTACATCCTCAAGAGACTCAATCCGGTTTTGTGTTTCCGAAAGGACGCCCCCGAGAAGCCGATAAGCTCCAATGGGATTAAACTCGATTCCAATGGTCTCGGTAGGCGTATCCTTCTCGGTGTCTAGGATGACGGGGCGATCGATGACACCCGTAAGTGTAATGTCATGCTCCTTAGAACAAAATCGCTTCTCTCCTACGTCGGCCACAATACCATTCCGATACGACAGTGTGAGTTTCACATTCCCATTCGGGACAACCAGCTTCATATCCTCGGCTGGCATTCTTCCGCCGCTTCTAAAAATCCACATCTTCTCGACGAAAGTTCGAAGGCGAGGATGTGGTTGGATTGATTGGAAAAACATCGGTTGATAAAGATCGCACCGATTCCGGAAAAAAAACGAGGCTACGGGGTAATATTTCAGGTCTCCAAAACCTCACCTCCTCAGCACCAAATACCCCTCCAGCGCCTTGATCCCACTATCAAAAGTTACTCGATAGTAATACACGCCGGAAGGAAGTTCGTTGCCGTGGCTGTTTTGTCCCGCAAAAATACGGTCCGCATTGTTGTAGTCGTCGATCGAAAACACGAGGTCGCCCCAACGGTTGAAAATCTTAACATGGTTTTTCTTTATCACCACCCGGAGAAACGGCGTTGTACACCACCACATCACCCACGACTTCAATCGATAGTTGCTCTTGATCACATGCTCCGGCAAGGTCGCATGCCTCTATCGTTAAACCGTCGGTTCCCGAAAAGGTTGTCGCTGTATAGTCCACCGTGAGCACTGAGTTTGCATCAATCGAAGCGATGGCGCCACTAGTAGGTGCTTGCACAACCTTCAATGAACTCAGGTCAAGATTAGCATCGGCGTCCGATAAGATGGTGGTCAAATCCAGCGTGACCTTGCCTTGTACGGGAATTGTCAATGGCGTCGAGGTGAACACAGGAGGTGCGTTGCAGATGCCACTCACCGTTACTGTCACCTTTGTGCGCGGCCCTTCGCACAAGCCGTTATTGATCGCAACGTAGTAGGTCGCACTTGCACTCAACGCTGGCGTGGTGTATGTGCCGTTCACTTCTCCGTTGATCGCTACTCCTCCAAATGAAACTGTGTACCATCGATACTGGCCATCCACTGCGCCAGTAGCCGTAAGTGATGCCGTGGAAATGGCGCAAATGGCTAAGTCTGAAGCCGTGGGTGCGCTTGGCAACGGTGATATCGTTAACGATCCCTGACCAGAGATAACTTGAGGCGCGAGGTCTCCGTTCACGCGACAGCGATAGACCGTTGGCACCACACCCACACTTGTGCTGATCGACAGAGTGCCCAACGTCGTCCCAGTAAATGCACCTCCATCGGAGATGTCCGAGAAACTAAGGTCCGGCCCCTGGGCTTGCCAGCGATAGGTGATGTTTGTTGTACCCGCGGCCGCTACGGTCAATGATGCAATACTTCCCGCGCAAGCGGTCACAGCGAATGGTTGTTGAGTGATATTGATCGTCGGGTTGGGCGTCACCGTGAAGTCGTTAGCGCTCGTAGCAGTGTTCACGCCAACACTGACCGTGATCTTTCCGGTTGTTGCCCCGGTCGGAACTGTGCAAGTGATCGACGTTAGCGAACTGGAAGAGACCGTCGCAGTCGTACCATTGAATTTGACGATGTTGTTCGCAGGTATGTTGGCAAAGTTTGTTCCGGTAATTGTCACCGAGGCTCCCACCAATCCGCTCGTTGGGGTAAACGAGGTGATGGTCGGAAGCGGTGTCGTAACAGTAAAGTCGTTTGTGCTGGTGGCAGTGTTTGCACCCACGGTGACTGTTATCTTTCCGGTGGTTGCTCCGGTCGGTACTGCACAAGTGATCGAGGTACTGGTACTTGCCGAAACCGTGGCCGTGGTCCCGTTAAACTTCACCGTGTTATTGAGCGGCGTTGTGCTGAAATTGGTACCCGTGATGGTTACCGTGGCGTCGACCAATCCACTAGTCGGCGTGAAAGAGGTGATCGTGGGAGGCGGGCTTGTCACGGTAAAGTCGTTCGTGCTAGTGGCTGTGTTGCCTCCGACTGTCACGGAAATCTTCCCGGTTGTTGCTCCTGCCGGAACGGTGCAGGTGATGGACGTAGTTGTACTCGCTGAAACAGTGGCCGCCGTTCCATTGAATTGAACCGTGTTGTTTGCTGGTGTTGCGCTAAAATTGGTTCCTGTAATCGTCACGGTAGTTCCCACTACTCCACTTGTGGGTGTGAAAGACGTAATGGTTGGCGATGAGCCCGCACCTACCGTGAAGGTGGTCGCGCTGGCTACGTACTCGCATTTTACGGTCACGGAAATAATGCCGGTGACGGCGCCAACAGGAACGGTCACGTCGATCGTAGTTGATGTACTGGCGGTGACGGTGGCAAGGACCCCATTCGAAAACATTACGGTGTTTTCAGAAGGCGTAGCGCTGAAGTTTGTACCCGTGATCGTCACGTTTGATCCTACAATGAATACCTCACAGCTTGGGTCAATATCAAAACTTCCCACAAATCCACCGGTGGTGTATACATTCCCAGCGCCATCAAGCGCTACTAGGTTTCCGGTTGAGTTGCTTGGATTTGCCAAGGAACCTGGACGCGCAGAAGCGCTCACGAAATTCCCGTTGGAGGTAAGGACCAAGTCAAAAATCCCTGAACCTGGTGCTAGGTTAAACGTCCCTGCTCCCGGGTCGAAATCGACGGTGGCCGAAAACCTCCCGCTGATTTTTAAGTTGCTGATGGCATCGACATTGATGCTTTGACCAGTTTCGCTGCTTCCGGATCCAACGGTCTTAACAAAGCGAAATACCTTGTCTGTATCCAACGACAGAATGAAGATATCAGTGCCACCAGCAGCCGTTGCAGTGGTAATCCCGGCTCCCGGGTCAAAATCTACTAGCGACGAAAATCCGCCCGTGACAAATACGTTCCCCGAATCGTCCACATCTAGAAAGTTTGCTTGGTCGTCGCCCGTGCCACCAACAGACACGGCCCATACAAAGGCACCAGTGTTATCTAGCTTACTGACATAAAAGTCATTGCTCCCCGCACCCGTTAAATTGAACACGGCTGCGGAGGGGTCAAAGTCTGGAACGCCGCTGAATATCCCCGTGGTGTAAACGTTCCCCACGGCGTCGACGGCTATCGAATTGCCCTGGTCTGTATTAGTTGACGAAGCTGTTCTCCCTGCCCAAAGGAAGTTTCCGTCCTGGTCGAGTTTGAGCGCAAAGGCATCTTGTACGCCAACCGATACCAGATTGGCAATGCCGGTGCCAGGATCGAAGTCAAACGTGTTGTTAAAACTTCCTGTGACATACACATTTCCAGTTGCGTCTGTTGTGATCGCCAGAAAATCTGCTGTAGCGTTGCTTGCAAACTGCTTGATCCAAATCACATTCCGACTTGCGTCCATCTTTAAGATGAACTCGTCGTTGGCACCGAGTGCCGTAAACGACTGCACCGCTGGCCCCGGATCTAAGTCGACTGTTCCTGTGAATCGACCAACAAGGAGGATATTGCCTGAATCATCCACTGTGATCGCTTTTCCAACCTCGCTGGTGGTGGCCCCGCCAAAACTAAAAGCCCATTCCAAAAATGGATTCTGAGAAAAGGCGGCAGTCGCAGAAAAAAAAGCGATGCAAATGGCGAGAAGTGACTTCGAAAGAATTCGTGTCATGGGTGTGTGGTGAAGGTCCGACCTTATTGACAAACCGGCAGGGTGACCAATTTTCCTTAGTCGCAAAGGTTCCTCAAATGTACAGATTGTGGCCTCTCGCAGAGTAGTAAAAATCCGAACAGGGGTATGCTCAACTCACCAAAAATGAGCGACCCATGCGGAAATCGTTCAACAAAAAGAGGGAGGGCGTGAGACTGGTAAACCTTTTGAAGTCCTTGATGAAGTGGTTTTGGTCGTAATACTCGTCGGAGAAGTTTAGCTCGCTCCAGTTTGGATTCGGATGTGTGCGCAGCATCTGCTCGATTCGCTTAAACCTCAAGATCATAGAATAAGTCTTCGGGGAGACTCCGACGTGAGTCTTGAATTGCTTTTCAAGATAGCGATCGCTTGCCGCTAGTTGCTTGGCGAGCTCACGAACGGGTAACGAATATTGAAACTCCATTGAACGCAATGCCTCGTCGATGAATCGCGCTTCGAGCTTCCTCGAATTGAAAGCTTGGATGAAGTAACGATCTAAAATTTCAATTTTTTGGTTCGGCGAAATTGCCTCGCCCAATTGCGCATGAACCAAGTTCAACCCTGGCTCGATCAGTGTTCCATCAAACGTTTTGTTGGTAAACTGCGACATATCCACCCTGAAATAGCGCGCGAGTATGGCTGGTTGGAAAAGAACTCCGATTGAATATGACCCAGGCCAATGGATGGCATCAAAACTTCGGTCGACTTGACCAAATACGCTCACGCGGGGCGTGGTGTACTCTTCGTTTATATTCAGCTTTCCAAGTTCACCGTAGTTGAAAAAAACTCCAGAATACCCGTTCGGGAAAAGTTTATATGTCGCCTGAACGGTTACGTTTGTGCTATCAGCTAGGAGATAGCCTTTCAAGAACGGGCGCAGTTGTGGTGCGGACTGAAAGTGCTGAAAGACCATTGGGGAAGATAATAAATTTGAGGCCCGTGCGCCAAGCGCAGTTTAGGAACACTTTTAGTTCAGAAAAAATCGCTGTGTATGAGAGTTAAATCCTAACCTGTTGTTCAGAACAACCCTGACCGATCTCCGAGATTCAATCTTACCATGATAGCGAGATTTCTGGTCATTCCTTTCAATCTGGTGGTGACCTTAAGTTAACATGGATTGGTTTAGCATCGGTTCTTGGGTATTCACCAACCTTGAGTGGAATACAAAAGAACCAATCATCAATGTGACAATGTAAAACTGGTGGGGACTAGTGTTGCGGTTCTTAGGCGACAACACAAAAAGACCGAAGAAACGGTCGTTGGCAATCACCCCAAATACGCCCTCAATCCTTTCGATCGGCTTGACTTACGTAGCTGACGCGTGGCGTGTTCTTTAATTTGACGAACCCGTTCGCGAGTGAGAGAAAACTTTGCACCAATCTGCTCCAGCGTGTGGATCTCTTCACCATTCAAACCGAAATACAAGACGATCACCTCCATCTCGCGCGGTGTCAATGTCGCCAACACGCGACGAATCTCTTGCTGCAACGCCGCGTCCATCAATGTACGATCGGGCGCAATTGCATCCTTGTCGGTGAGACTGTCCATCAATGTTGTACTCTCATCCACAATGGATGGTGCATCCGCCGAAATCGACTTTTGAGACATGCGCAGGTTCTCAGCGACCAACTCTGCAGACGTGCCAAGGCTATCAGCCAGTTCCTCCGGCGTCGGATCACGTTGCAAATCTTGCTCGAGGTCCGAATATACTTTCGACATCTTACTGAACGCACCCACGCGGTTCATAGGCACCCGAACAACACGCGACTGCTCGGCAATCGCTTGAGAGATGGACTGTCGGATCCACCACACTGCGTATGATATGAACTTAAATCCACGGGTTTCATCGAAACGAAGTCCAGCTTTAATCAATCCCAAGTTTCCTTCATTGATCAAATCAATCAAAGGAAGCCCACGGTTCTGATATTGCTTCGCCACCGAAACCACGAACCGTAAATTTGCCTTCGTCAATTTGTCGAGCGCTGCAGCATCACCTTCGTGAATTCTCCTCGCAAGGTTCACCTCTTCTTCGGCACTGATCAAGTCGACGCGTCCAATTTCGGTGAGGTAACGATCGAGCGACTCGCTTTCGCGATTTGTAATCTGGCGGATGATCTTGAGCTGCTTCATTGAATTAATATCGATAAACGATCGCGTTGATGTTCATACCAGCGCCAACCGACGCAAGCACAATTACATCCCCTGTTGCAACCGAATGACCCTCCAGCTTTCCTTTGCGCAACAAGTCAAGTAACGTTGGAACCGTGGCGACAGAACTGTTGCCGAGTCGATCGATGGTCATGGGCATCACCTGCGCAGGAACAGCAGACAGCCCATAAAGCTTGAACAAACGCGCCAAGATGGCTTGGTCCATTTTTTCATTGGCTTGATGCAGGAGTACTTTACTGACGTCCTTAATCGTGAGATTTGCTTTATCAAGTGCTGCTTTCACCACCTGCGGAACATGCGAGAGTGCAAATTCATACACCCGGCGTCCGTGCATCTTGATATAGAGGTCATGCTTTTCCGAAGCGAAGGGAGAACTTGACGTTCCCATCGTGAGCGCATCGATCAAGCCTGTGGCGTAAGTTTGTGTTTTGTGTCCTAGAATACCCCGTCCAACTTCGTTCGAGGCTTCTAACACGGCAGCACCGGCGCCATCACTAAAAATCATGGAGTCGCGGTCGTGCGGATCGATGACACGCGAAAGAGTTTCTGTTCCGATCACGAGGCATTTCCTCGCATCGCCTGAACGGATGAAATAATTTGCTTGGATGACACCTTCCACCCATCCCGGGCAACCGAACGGGAGGTCGTATGCCACGCAATCGGGATTACGGATCCCAAGTTTTGCCTTTACCTTCGAAGCGAGGGTTGGGACTTGACTTGTTCGATTGGATTCGAAGGCTACATCTCCAAAATTGTGCGCTACGATGATGTAGTCGAGCGTCTCTGCATCGAGTTGAGCATTCGCGATCGCTTCCTTAGCTGCTAAAAAGGCAAGATCAGATGCGCTCTGATCTTTATCCGCATATCGTCGTTCACGAATACCTGTAATCGCAGCAAATTTTTCGATGATCGAGCGGTTGCTCTGGTAGAGTTTCCCGCCTTCTTCATCGAAAAATTGCGCGTGCATGAATGACTCATTGCCTACGATGGTGTCGGGAATGTGGCTCCCGCTGCCTGTCATGACAACTTGAATCATAAATGCGTATTAAGTGCCGAAAATTTGGAAGGCTAGTATCTAGCTTCCTTCGGGCGCGCCTTCGATACAGCTAGGCGACGTCCGAAAAACTCGGCGTTCGCTAGCTTTCGCATCGCGTCAAGCGCATCCATTTCATTGGCCATTTCGACAAAGCCAAAACCCTTAGATTCCCCGGTGGCCCGGTCAAATAGTACCTTCGCAGATACTACTTCACCGAACTCCGAGAATAGGGCCTTCAAGGCGTCATCTTTCACCGCCTTGCTTATGTTTCCTACGAATAGATTCATGCAGTATTAGCGAATGACGCGAACTTTCACCGCGTTCATTCCTTTTTTGCCGCGTTCTGCTTCGTATTCAACCTTGTCGTTGTCCTTGATCTTGTCGATCAAACCAGAGGCATGAACAAAAATGTCTGCCGATGAATCGCTGGGGCGGATGAAACCAAAACCTTTAGCGTCGTTGAAGAATTTGACTGTACCTTCCATTGTTAAACTAGTTATTGTGATTTGAAAATTGTGTTCTTTTTGTCCTGTTATCGCGATTGAACTGAGGCTGGGGCTGCTTTAACGCTTGTGGGCGTTCCCCTGCAAATGGGTGTGTCAGGATTTTGATTTGACCCGGTGACACCCTGTTCAAATGTTTGATTTGTCCTTTCTCGTCGTTGTCGCAGAAGGAAAGGGCCGTCCCCGCGTTTCCTGCACGACCCGTACGACCAATACGATGTGTGTAGGTTTCGACAGTGTCGGGCATTTCATAGTTGATCACAAACGGCAAGTCGACGATATCAATCCCGCGCGCTGCAATGTCGGTGGCTACCAACACCTGGGTGGCGTTTCGTTTGAAATTAGATAAGCTCTTCTGCCTCGCATTCTGTGATTTATTTCCATGGAACGCCTCGGCGCTGATACCTGCCTTGGATAAATCGCGCGCGATCTTATCGGCGCCATGCTTCGTGCGTGCAAAAACCAACACGTTGCGCATTTGGTGCTCGGAAATAATGTGTTTGAGAAGAGCACGTTTCTCCGCTTTCGCGACGTAGTACACACCCTGCTCAATTTTTACTGCAGTCTTTTCAGGTGTGATGGCTATTTTAATCGGATTGCGAAGGATCGACGAAACAAGTTCTTGAATCTCAGCAGGCATCGTTGCCGACAGAAAGAGCTTCTGGCAATGTTGCGGAACCTTCGTGAGGATGCGTTTCACATCGTGGATGAATCCCATGTCAAGCATGCGATCAGCTTCATCGAGCACGAGCATGTCCAACCAATTGAGGTTGATGGCACGTTGTTGCATCAAGTCCAGCAATCGCCCGGGTGTGGCGATCACGATATCCACACCACGGCGGAGGTCGCGCACTTGGTTCACTTGCGACACACCTCCATACACAAGCGTACTGCGAAGTTGAAGGTGCTTACCGTATTGCACAATATTCTCGGAGATCTGGATTGCCAACTCACGTGTAGGCGTGAGGATCAATCCACGGATCGGACGACCTTCTTGAGGTCTTTGTTTTGAAAGGCGTTGCAGCATCGGGATGGAGAACGATGCAGTTTTACCGGTACCAGTTTGGGCAGACGCGAGTACATCGCGGCCTGCGAGGATGGCAGGAATAGCTTGTTGTTGGATGGGGGTGGGATGATCATATCCCTTTTCGTGAAGCGCCTCTAAAATAGGGGCACTCACATTCAATTCTTCGAATGACACGTTGACATAAGTTAATAATGAGACTAAGCCTACCGAACTTTTCGGAAAGCATAACCCAAGAATCTGACGTCAACTATTAAATCTGAAACCAACAGAGTGGTCAACCAATCAATTTGCAGTGCCAAAAAGAAGAACGTATCCTTGGAAAAAACTGGGGAGAGAATAAAAAACCGCGATTTCGGAAAACGGCAGTGAATTAAAATATCCGCAATTGATGGTGCAAAGGTACTGCTAATAACGGTCACTTCCTACTCGAAGCCCACTCCGGGCTCTGAATCAGGTCGCAAAAACCGACAATTTGCCGGGTATTCGCATGAATCTCCTCGAATACGGGAGTGGAATAATTTCGTGATCGTTCCTGGTTTTGATACCTTTGCGATGCTCTTTATAGCATCTCCCCCAATCGCACCGTGAATAGTCGAAAATCCTGCGAGTTTGGGACACTAGCAACAAAAACACATGGATATACCCTATCGTAAGTACGCCCCAATTTGGAACAAGTACCGCCCAGCGATCCTCAAGTTGATGCTCGCTGCCGCTGAAAAACCGCAACAATACAAATTCACCGAACACGAATTCCGCGCAATGGACGACAAAAAGAAAGGCGGGTTCGGATTCAACCTACAAGTGTCGAAAAGCAAAGCAGTCAATAATATCCGCGACTCTGAAATCGCGCAAGACCTCCTTTACATGCTTTCCAACTCACCCAAAGGATCAGAACTGCTGCAAAACCATGACTACGAACTGTCTATGGACAAGCATTTCGTGCTGCACATCCAATTGAAAACAACCCCCGAACAGCAAAACTAAAATCAACACACAAACTCCTAACATGGCTGGAACCTTCAACAAGAGAGAAAACGAAAAAAAGAGACTCCAAAAGCGTAAAGACAAAGAGCAACGCAAAGAGGAGCGTAAAGCAAACAAGGAAAGCAAGTCGTTCGAAGACATGATCGCGTACGTCGACGAAAACGGCAACTTCACAACTACCCCTCCCGACGTCACCAAGCGCAAAGCGGTGAACGAAGCCGATATCGACTTGACATCACGGAATAAAGGCGGCACCACTCCCCCTCACCAACGCCGTGGCACCATAAAACACTACGATTCATCCAAAGGCTTCGGCTTTATCCGCGATAGCCAAACACAAGAAGAATACTTCTTCCACCACAGCTCTGCCAACTTCGCACCCAACATGGGCGACCAAGTCTCATTTGAAACCGAAATGGGACCAAAAGGAATGAACGCCGTGCGCGTGTCGAAAGGTTAACACATTCTCTTCGCAGATGGTGAGCGTTAGGATATGAAAGCAAAAACTACCGACGACAAAATCCAAACGCTACACCCACTGCCAGGGAAAACAAACAAGCGCATTGCCCGCGACAAATACGAGTTCATTCGAAAACACCTCCTTGCGACGCTTGGAAAAAAAGAACTCACCCACACCGCCCTGATGGAAGAACTCTACCAACGGGTCAAAGATCAATTCGATGGTGGCGTGCAATGGTATGGCGAAACAGTTAAGCTGGACCTCGAGGCACGAGGAGTGATCGAACGAACCGGTGGGAAGCCGGAGAAATATCGGGTACTCCTTCGATAAGTATATTGTAGACGTAGTCGGCTTTTGCTAAGGGAAAGGTCGGCGTGAATCCGCCTTCGCTAAAGCTTCGGCGGACGAGTACGGAAAGGGGAGGGATGAGTGTCTTAGTGGGAAAAGGAATCTCATGAAAACACTTTTGATTGCACTGGGGTTAATCGCTGGCGGACTACACCTTGTCGTTGATCGGGTAGATCACGAAAAAACAATTCGAGCCTACTTTTCAGGTTGGGAGCAAAAGAACTGGGAGGCCGTCGCAAGTCATCTGGCCGAAGATTTCACCTTCACGAGCCCCGCGCCCGACGACAACATTTCGATCGCACAATTCAAAGAAAAGTGCTGGCCTCAAGCGGCACATATCGTCAAATTCGAATTCCCGCGTTTCTTTGAAAAGGCTGGCGAAACCGCTGCCATCATTCATGTGGTGACGTCGGATGGTCGCACCATCCGGAACATCGAATATTTCCATTTCAATTCGGAAGGAAAAATTAAGTCAATTGAGGTATTCTTTGGCGGAACAGGCCAAGGGTTTCCAACCAACACGAAGTGACAGTTAGAACTCGTTGCACCAACTAAAATAACGCGCGGCAATCGCGGCTCTCTCCTTGCGAATATGGTCTAGAAAAGACGACGCCACCAACGAGTGTTGCTTTCCCCTCGCCCAGATAAGACTCCACGTAGTTTGGATTGGGAGGCCTTTGACCGGAATAATGCGCAACTCACCATTCCGAAGTTCGTTGCGGATTCCGATCAACGGCATAATCGAGTACCCCAATCCGGCCAGCACGGCTTGCTTCACCGCTTCGTTCGACGTGAGCTCCATCTTCTTCACCACCGGCACGTCGTTGTTCTTAAAGAAGTTCTCCATCGCCTGTCTCGTGCCCGAACCGGGCTCGCGATAGATCAGCGGAAGCTCTCGAAATAATGACTTCGGGTAAGCACCTTTCTCAAACTTCGTCGATGCATCTCCCACCAAGAACAACTTGTTGGGCAGCAAATCAAGTTGTTCAACTTTGGGTGCCCTCGGTAAGATCGACACAAGAGATAGGTCGACCACATTCTCCTCCACACTGCGAATGACCCGCTCCTTGTTCGTCACGTCCATCAGCAACTCGACGCCCGAGTTCTTCTTCAAAAACGAAGAAAGGAAGTAAGGCATCACATACTTACCGGTCGACACAACCGAAATCTTCAACCTCCCGGTAAGTTGCGACTGGAATGCGTGGGTCTTTAAGTTGATCGCTGCCACTTCATCCAAGATCCGCTCGGCAGATCTCGCGATCTCCTTCCCAAAATCGGTGATATAAATTTTTCTCCCCACCAGTTCCGTGAGTGGTAAATCGAATTGCTCCTGAAAGTTTCGCAGTTGGTTCGACACAGCTGGTTGTGTGAGGTGGAGTTCCTCCGCAGTCTTCGTCACGCTCCCTTTCTCAACAATTTTCAAAAAGATCTGGAGTTGATTCAATGTGTAATTCATAACCTTTTGGTGATGTATTTCATCTTAAATATGAATAAAAAAGAATGAAATGCCTAGCCCATCTTTGCGGGCGCAAAAAGGAACACATGCACAAACACTATCAACCCAAATTTATTTACATGAAAAAGATCCTTGCATTTACATTGGCGCTTGGCTTGTCGCTGGTGATGTTGAACGCACATGCACAGACGTCCGGCAGCATCACACCTGCACGTGCGCTCGAGCTTCTGAAAGAGGGAAATCATCGCTTCGTGAATGGCACTCCGGCGAAACCCAGGCAAGATTACAATCGCTTGAAAGAGGTGGCCACCGGACAGAAACCTTTTGCCACCATTGTGGGATGTTCCGACTCACGTGTCCCGAACGAAATCATCTTCGATCAAGGCCTTGGCGATCTCTTCATCGTCCGGACTGCGGGCCAAGTATCGACCTACGCGTCGTGGGGAAGTATCGAGTTCGCAGAAGAGGTACTCGGCGCAAAGCTCATCGTAGTATTGGGTCATACGCAATGCGGCGCGGTTCAGGCAGCCGTACAAGTTCCTGACGTTCCGGGTCACATCGTGACTTTGATCAACGCGATCAAACCAGCTGTCGAGAGAGCTCGCGAAAAACATCCAGCCAACTTGTTGGAGGAATCCATTCGTGAAAATGTGAGAATGCAGGTGAATCAACTGAAGAACCTCGAGCCGGTGCTGGCCAAGCGTGTACGCGAAGGTACGTTGGTGATCGTCGGGGCTGTGTACGACCTCAACACCGGACGTGTCGAATTCTTAGACTAAAACACTGCGCCCAAGCAACAATGGCTTCAAGCATTTTATCTCCCATGGTGTTGGCGTTTGTTCTAGGAATATTCGCTACCCGAATCAAGAGTGACTTAAAACTACCCGAGAGTTTATATCAATCGCTCACGGTCTACTTGCTGATCGCGATCGGACTGAAAGGAGGATATAAATTATCCATCGCTTCGTTCGATGAAGTATTCCTTCCAGCCATGGCGGCGATCTCGCTTTGTTGCCTGATCCCGACGTGGACCTTTTGGATCATGCGAAAGATGGCGCGACTAGACGTCCCGAATGCTGCTGCGCTTGCAGCACATTATGGGTCCGTGTCGGCAGTCACATTCAGTGCTGCGCTGGTGTATCACGACACGTTGGGAATCAAGTATGAAGGATTCCTTCCTAGCCTGTTGGCCATGATGGAAATTCCAGCCATCCTCATCGCGATTTCGCTCGCACGAATCTCGTCGGCGGGCACACAAGTATCGATTAAAGAGATCGCGCGTGAATTGCTGGCTGGTAAGAGTAGCATCTTATTGATCGGTTTCTTGGTGATCGGCTTCCTGATGGGCAAGTCTGGATGGGAACAAGTGTCGCCGTTCTTCGACGCGCCATTCAAAGGGATCCTCACTGTGTTTCTACTAGAAGCGGGTTTGATGGCTGGTCGCAAGCTGAGTGACCTCAAGCACAACGGTCTCTTCTTGGCTGGGTTCGGAATTTTCTTCCCTGTGATGCACGCCATCTTAGGCATCACACTTGGGCACTACGCCGGGTTGGGACTTGGTGGCGCAACGATCTTGGGTGTGTTGGCGGCTAGTGCATCCTACATCGCGGCACCCGCTGCCTGTCGAGTCGCGTTGCCCGAGGCCAATCCGTCGCTTTACTTGACGGCAGCACTGGCAATCACTTTTCCCTTCAACATTATTGTTGGATTGCCACTGTACCATACGATTGCCGAAATGATGTTCCACTAAACTCAATGTATCGACAATGACTTCATTTCAATTACTGACAATAATTGCAGAAGAAACGCTTGCTGCTCCCCTGGAAAATGAGATTTCTGAGCTCGGGGCTCGTGGCTATACTGTGATTCAGGCCCGCGGCAAAAGTGGTGGACATGTGCGCGACAACCCGTGGGAAGGCGAAAACATCCAGATCGAGACGGTTGTAACCGATGAAGTGTGTCGCAAGATTGTTCGACACCTAGAAGAGAAGTACTTCGATCGTTACGCGCTGATTGCCTTTCATCATCCGGTGCAGGTAGTCCGCAGCGAACACTTCAAATAAGTCTCGATTTTGTTAGGTGTGTTTAGGTGACGCCGGCTTCATCACTTCAAGGAGGATTGGTGAGCCGGCTTTTTTTGGAATTGCTTTCCGAAATCTATTCCTAAAAACGAAACCAAATCCACATTAAGCAACCAAGAACTTGATTGCACCGAAAACGAATGTATCTCCAAAAGCTAGGCGAGACGATTAGTCTTCTCTCTTAAACGCAACCGCCAACGCCGGTAATACTTCCAGCGTATCCTCCGACGCTTCGAAAGACTGCGGACTCGGTTTGGTGACTTTCACGAAGCCCCACCACACCAAAAAACGATGGAAGGTGCGGAGACAATAACAGTTTTCGGAACTACGCTGCTTATAATAAGGCGAATCGTGGGGGAAGTCATTCGTGTATACTGGGAACGCAATGATAAAACGGCGCGCATAAAATGACGCAAACCGCGGCTCGTTCCCATACTTCAACAATAGGATAATCGAAAATCCCCAACCAATCCTGTCCAGCGGCGATTCAGGGTATCCATCAAGCGAGGCCCAGTTGAATCGCAAGGTGTGAGAAATCAACATCCTCCTCAGAATCTGGTTGCGGTCATTCGAAGCAAGACATTGTTTTCCCTCCTTTGTCAGCTGTAACACTCCTTTTGTTTTCCTGACCAGCCCGGCCCCTACCGACGAGTAGTGAACCACCAACAACGGCTGGAACTTCTCCTCATTGGAAAGTTTGTATAGTTCTGATTCGATGTGCTCCTCTAGGATGAATCTCAACGCGTACAACTCGACGACCACACTCTTTGGAAGAGCTCCCTTCGGCGTGAGCTTGATCTTCCCCTCACGCTCGAGGAGGCGCAAGAATGCCTCCGTCAGTTTCAACATCGGCAAAGTATCGAGAACCGAATCCGGAATATTCGGATTCAACTTGATGGATGAATCCTTTTCTAACGGAGCCTGCAACAGTCGATCCATCTCAAGCGGTGTAAGCCCTTCGAAATCTTCCACTGGGCTGCTGTTGCGGAGAAGTGCCTCGCTCTCAAGTGCGCGCAAAAACTCGTCATCGATCGAATCCTCCATCATGAAAAGGTAACAACTCTTTTGCAACCTCCAAAATGACACTCGCGCATCATTAAACAACTAACGACACAAGTTACTGCCGCACGATCCTCCCATCTTCCATTTCAATAATGCGGTGTGTGTTGTTCGCAAACTCGGGGTCGTGGGTGACCACCAGCAACGTCTGTCCTCGCTTTTCGGTAAGGTCTTTAAAAATATCGAACACCATCATGCTATTGACCTTATCCAAATTTCCTGTGGGCTCGTCGCACATGATGATACTAGGATCGCTGATCAACGCCCGCGCAATTGCGACTCGTTGCTTTTCTCCACCGGAAAGTTGGTTCGCTCTTTTCGACGCCAGATGCTCGATGCCCAACCAGCCAAGTCGCTCGAGGGCCCTTTCGCGTACTTGTGTTTCGGTGAAGGCACCAAGTTTCAAACCGGGCAACATCACATTCTCTAGAACCGTGAACTCACTCAACAAATAGTGGAACTGGAAAACGAATCCAACCTTAGCGTTTCGCAGATATGCCAACTGTCGTTCACTCTGCCCCTTCGTTCGCTCCCCACCAATCCAAATGTCACCTTCATAGTCCGTGTCCATGGTCGAAAGGATGTACAACAATGTAGACTTTCCGCAACCAGACTTACCTGTGATGGAAACAAACTCTCCCTTTTTGATCGAGATAGAAATGTCGTGCAATACCTCCGTGGTCACAGGGTCGTGAAAACTCTTGCGGATGTGGTCGGTTGACAAAACTATCTCGGCTTCCATACTCATTTACCTCGAATGATCACCACTGGATCAACTCTACTCGCCTTCCGTGCAGGTGACCACCCTGCGAAATAGGTGGTGATAATCGAAAACGAGATCGCGATCGCGTAAAAGACCAAGTCGTAATTAACGGGGTATGTTGTCACGGTGGGCAACGATGCTGTATTGAAAGGAATCTGATCGATCACCAACGAAACAAGAAACCCAAATCCAAGTCCCAACACGCCGCCGAAAATTCCAATACTAAGGGCGATCACGATGAAGATGTAGTTCACATCTCGTCCAGAGAAACCGGTGGCCTTTAAGATGGCGATCGAATCCATTTTTTCGTAGATCATCATGTTCAAGATATTGTAGATACCGAACCCCGCAACGATCAACAGGGTAATCCCCACCGCATACGAAATCAAACTTCGGATAAAAGAACCTGTTTCAAATTGGGCGTTTGCAGTTTGTATGTCTTCGGCATCGGCATCAAACAACTTTGCATACTCCTTCGCTACGGCGGGCGAGGCATTCAAATCAAACAATCGCACTTGGATGTCGGTCACGTATGTCGAAGGTCTTCCCATGATTCGTTGCGCCGTGGCCAGCGACGCATAGCTTTGAACCTTGTCAAAATCGGTAAGCCCGGATTGAAACAAACCCACCACCTTTAAGGAGAACCGCTGCTGTTGACTTGTCGTGACTTGCACCACGTCGCCCACATTGGCAAGCAACTTCTCTGCAAGCGCCTTCCCTAGAATAATCCCGTTGGACACATTCTTTATATCGATCGGGTTTCCCTCAACCACGTAGTCGGTGAAATGAAATAACCTGCTCTCGGCCTCCACGTCAATCCCGTTGATCACGCCCGTGATATTCACCGCACCTGTGTTGAAAAAAACCTGGGTCGTCACTTTCGGTGCCACGCCTAAGACGCGCGGATCACGACGTAAGGTTTGGAGGATCGCACCACTATTGTAGATCTCTTGTCGCCCGCTTGATGCTCGGACAGAACGGACAAAGTCGTAGCTACTATGAAACTTTGAAGCATGTTGAATCGGCTGGTTTTCACTCGGCTTTATCTCGTTGAACAAGCGCACATGTGCTGTCCGGTTTAGAATCAGTCCATCTAGCAGGTCGTTCAGTCCATTCATGAATCCCAAAAGCGCGATAAACATCGTGATGCTGAAGGTTACACCGATCGCGGCGACCAATGTTTGTCTCCATCGGGCAAACAACAACGAACGTGCAATCCTAAAAATGAGACGGAAGTTCATGGCCTAGGCTTGTAGATGATCTCGTTCTCAATTAAGCCTTCTAAAATTTCGGCTTTCCTGTAATCCATGATACCGACCTTCACTCGTCGGAGTTCATTCTTGCTGATTTTCACCGCCGTGTCGCCTACTAAAAAGCTTCGAGGGATCGTGAGTGCGTCTTGCCTAGAACGAATGATGATGTTTGCCTCCAGGGTTAGATTGGGGTATAGCGTTGGTGGACGCGTCAAGAGAGACGCCTTCACGAGAAAGGAACGAGATTGCTCATTCATCAGTGGCTCGATCTCGATCACCTTCGCTTCAAAAACCTCCCCCTTATAGCTGTCCATCGTGAACGACACAGGTTGACCGATTCGAACCCGAGCGATGTCGTATTCATCGACATTCATTTCGAGCACGAACTCATCGGCAGAACCCAAAACGGCGACCGGACTTTGTACCGTGGCGAGTTCTCCGTTCTCGCGGAACAACTTATACACTCTGCCGTCCGCTACGGCGCGGATAGAAAATTCATTGACCAAGGATTTATTCAATTCCATGGTCGTTTTACTCTGCCTCGACGAGAAGTTGAGGTCTCGTTCCAACACGCGCAGATTGGTGAGGGATGTCAGGTAATTCGTTGCGGACGTTCGATAGGCGAGCTCACGTTGTTCCAACTCAACTTGAGTCCCGACTCCTTGATTGCGAAGGTTCCTTTGTCGCATCCACAGTAATGAATCGGTCTTGACTTTCGTTCGAGCCAATTCCACGGCGGCACGCGCTTGTGTGATTTTATCGGTGTTCGAGGTTAAGTCGGCACGAGCGGCTGCAAGCTGTGCGTTCTGCAGGTTGAGTACCGAAGATTCGCTCCGAATCGATAGAATGATATCTCCCTTTTTGACAAGGTCGCCCTCCCGGACTTTGATGCCATCGATCACACCAGAGACGGTGGCGTAGAGTTGGTATTGATTCTTACTCTTGACAACGCCCGACGCGTACACTGCCTCGGAAATTTGTTCCCGCACAACGTTCGCCGTTTCGGTTTTCTCGGTGCATGCCCCGAAAATGATTACTACGGGTACGAATAGTCTTTTATACATAGCGCCTTCAAAACTAGGCGCAGTCCGAGGTGTCAATCCTGACGTTTGTCAGTTGTGGAGGTGAAATCGGTCACTTTCCCACACGTTGCTGCAAGTGCGGGGGATAACGCGCACCCTGAACTTTTAGGGCATCGAAATCATTGGCAATCGTGCGAAGGTCGTCGGGTGTTAACTGGATATCGGCAGCAGCGAGGTTTTCTTCAAGTCTTGGGATCTTCGTGGTTCCCGGAATCGGCGCGATCCACGGCCGTTGTGCGAGCACCCACGACAATGCAATCTGCGCAGGTGTTGCTCCCTTTGTTCGAGCAAAACGACTAATCGTCTCGACAAAAATTTGGTTCGCCTTTCTGTTCTCGGCACTTAACCGAGGGACGACGTTTCGAAAATCGTTGCTAGTAAAAGCAGTGTGCTCGTTGATCGCTCCAGTTAAGAAACCCTTGCCGAGAGGGCTGAATGGCACAAATCCAATTCCTAACTCGGCTAGCAATGGGAGAATCTGTTCTTCGGGTTCGCGCCACCATAGCGAGTACTCGCTTTGCAAGGCTGAGACTGGTTGTATTGCATGGGCCCGACGGATGGAATCGACTCCTGCTTCGGACAGCCCAAAGAATCTGACTTTCCCCTCGCGAATCAAATCACTCACAGTCCCTGCTACATCTTCCATCGGCACATTCGGATCAACTCGATGCTGGTAAAACAAGTCGATGACGTCGGTCTGCAACAACTTCAATGAAGCTTCGGCAACCGTGCGGATCCTCGCGGGGCTGCTGTCCATACCCTTCGTTGGATCGCCATTCTTAAATCCAAATTTTGTTGCGATGACAACCTTGTTGCGGAATGCATGCACGGCTTTGCCAACGAGGGCTTCGTTCGCTCCTTGGCTATACGCTTCGGCGGTATCGAAAAACCGCACACCTAAATCGAACGCTTTTTGGATCAATGCGATCGCATCCTTCTCGGGCGCGGGCTCGCCATATCCGTAGGTAAGTCCCATGCATCCCAAGCCGAGTGCAGAAACTTCCAATCCGTTCTTGCCTAATTTCCGTGTCTCCATTGTTGCGCTACTTCGTTTTGTCAAAATATTTCATTCGCGGGTCACTATTCAAACCTGTCGAAACTTCGTTGGGTTCGTCCTAGCATGCTTCTTAAAGAAATTATTGAAGTGCGTGGGTTCCGTGAAACCCAATGCAAAAGCGATTTCAGCGATGCTCCACTTGCTATGGCGCAACAGGATTTTCGCTTCTTGCGTGAGTCGTTCGGCAATGACCTGCGTAGTTGTCTTCTGGAGTGTTTCACGCACCGCACGGTTGAGGTGGTTCACGTGAATGTTCAATTGGAAGGCGAAGGCGGAAGCTGTTCGCAACGAAATTGATGGATGCTGGTCGTCGATCGGAAACTGGCGTTCGAGCAGTTCGAGGAACAAAGTAGAAATTCTTTGTGCCGCCGTAAGGGCATGACGATCTTGCTTTAAAGTTGGTTGGAGCTTCAATCCAAAATGAAGCAATTCAAAGATCAAATTTCGAATGGCATCATACTTATACTTGTAATCTGAGTCAAATTCTGTTTGCATTCGATGAAAGGTGTCTTCCACCCACTGCACTTGTTTGTCATCGAGTTCAAAAACATGTTGCCCGTTGGGCTGAAAGACTTCGTATTGCGATAGCTGGCCGTATTGGTGAAACAATTGCTGATCGAAGATGCAGTAAACACCTTCTCGAATTGTGTCGAGGTGTTCCCACTTGTAGGGCAGTTGTGGATTAGAAAATGAAAGGGCTTGTTGTTTCACTTCCTCCACTCGATCGGCGTAGTGCACCGCACTCTTGCCTTTGACGAGCATGATCTTGTAAAAATCGCGACGCCGATACGGGGTGCTGGTTTGTCGGCCCTCAACGTATGGTTCTAGCCGAAAAAGGTTGAAGTGACCGATTTGGCTCGAGAATAGACCAGAAGGGTCTTCAATCTTTCGCTTGTAGAAATCTTGTAGTGATTCCGGCTTCTCCATATCTCCGTACAAAGGAGGGAAAATCGCTCGGGTAGTAAAAATTCAAATCAAATGAAACGTTACGAAAATCAAACGGATTGGCGTCTCACCATCTCCTCAATCCAAATCGGCGCAAATGGCGACGTGCAGCCTTTTGAAACGGGGAAGCCAGCCAGTGAAAGAAGGCGAGGAATAGTCAATCGCGACATGCCACAAAGTAGTTCGAAGTAATATTAGGCAAGAACTTCCGAAACCACCCGGGCAGATCCGCCAGCTTTACCTGTGAGACAATCTCACCTCTTAAAATATGCAAAAGCCTTTTGTGACTGGTTGACGTGTCAACAATTAGAAGTTCATCTAAACGATCATACTTTCTATCTAGAAAAAAAAGATTCCCATGGAAATTACGATCGATTTCAATAGGATTAACATAGTGTCCACCAGACTTACTCCGATCGACTACGCGAAACTCAGAGAGTGAAGTATCGGCGACACCAAGGTAAATCATGTGTACGGAGTACCCCTTCTCCTTGAAGAGGTCAATGGTCGACCACGGGCCCTCAGAACTAAAATGTCCTTCGTACGAAAAATGCCTATTTCCGGCAATCGCCTCTCGCGTCAAAGTCCGAAAATGGTCTTCAAGCCAACTCGCTGCCAAGTTTCTTGCTTCCTTATGTGACCTAGTCAAACTCGGAAACAATTCTCTGATTTTCTGGACGAATTGTTTGTCCCCATCAAATACTTGGCAGTGCTTTGCGATGTGCTCTGGAAGGTAGTCTAAGGCAAATGTTGACTTCCCCGCGCCGTTCGAGCCAGTAATGAGATACAACCCAGACCCGGATTAACCTAAAGGTGTAAGATCAAACTCAATCCTTAAAGCATTGGCTTCTGAAAGAGAAAGCTCGCGAAGAAGTGTAAAATCCCGCGCGCCAAGCTGCAGTGTGACCAAATAAATCCGCCCATCGGGATATTCCAAGTAGCCTTGACGTTCAGGAAGTGCTTCCGAATAGATTAAGAAAGGTTGGCCACTACTCAGTTTTCGCAGCCTCAACTGCTTCACCAAGTTTGGCTCGTCTTTCTCGTGTTTAAGTGACGTAATCATTCGAAACTAACCTCTCAGATACTACAAAAATAGGAGAGAAGTCCGAAATTTTCATCACTCCACGGGATGATTGCGCTGGCGCCGGTCCTACCTAGTTACTTACTCCTCTTCACCATCTCCTCAATCCAAATCGGCGCAAATGGCGACGTGCAGCCTTTTGAAACGGGATAGTCGCGGTAAATACCAAGCGTTTCCCCAATAGCAACGGCGCGCTTGCGCAGCTTGGGAAAATGAATGCCAATCTGCGCAAGGGTGGTGTTCATCGTCCACTGTACCTCCGGTGAAGCTGTCGGCATCTCCTTTTCAATGCGATCCAGTAACGCATCGAGGTCGATTCCCTTCGGATCACGCGCCACACGACCCGCTGTCAGACTCCACCCTGCTCGAGCTGCCCACTTGTTTTTCGCGTGCATCCATTTTTCGCGAAGCTCTTCCTTAGCGGGATGGTCTTTCACAATATATGAATTCACCCAATCCGCCTCTTGACTGAACGTGATCGACTTCACCAATTCATCAAGTTGCTTCGCGGATAGCAATGATGGTTTCATCACCAAGGTTCCTAACAGCCTAGCATCTGCAATACCAGTGTCCCAAAGTTCGAGGCCAAGCTCGTGGTCGACTTTGACCTTTTCGGCCAACTTGCGGATGTCGCCGAGTTTCACGCCAAACTGCTCTTTCGCACCCACCTTCGCATTGTGGGCACGGGTCTTTTCATTGCCGAGCGATTTCAACTTTGATAAAAGTTCCTTCAGGTCTGCCATAGGTCAATTTTATGTTGCAAATCTAGAACTGGTTGACACCATCCTCCTCATACTAAAGTACCAAAACTGGCGACGCATTTAATCTACCGGCATTTTGCCTAACTTCACCTAGCTAAAACGGACACATATATGAAGTGGGTGTTCATCATCCTCATCTCGATTGCAGCGCTCGTTGCCCTTGTATATCTCGTGGGAAGTCTGATGGAAATTTCCCACATCGCGACTGTGGAACGCCTGATCCCTCGAGAGAAAGACAAGGTCTGGAGCCTTGTTACCAATTTTAAAGAGTACCCCTCTTGGAGGACTGACGTGAAATCGGTCACTGCAAAGGATGAATCCCATTGGACTGAAGTAAACGCTTACGACGACCAAGTGGATTATCAGCTCACAGTTTTGGATTCAACAAGTACCGTTGAAACCAGGATTATGAACAAAGACCTGCCGTACGGAGGATACTGGACAATCCAGCTAGAACAAACTTCTGGCGGAACGTTGGTCACGATCACCGAACACGGTGAAGTCTACAGTCCATTATTCCGTTTCATGTCAAAGTATATCTTCGGACATGACACGACCATCAAGCAGTACCTAGACAACCTATCGAAAGGCTGACCGACATTCGGAGCTACTTCTTCGCTCCCACCTGTCTATAATGATTGGCCCGAAGATTTTTGGCGGCCATCGCGACAGTCTCGTCAATTCGCTTTTTACGAGTAGCGGGCTGCTTTGCATTTTGGATCCACTCGAGGATGATGCGTTTCGATGAAGGTGGGAACTTACTGAAGTTGGCAAACGCCTTCGTATTCTTCTTGAACTCGCCCTCAAGATCTTTTGGCAGAACAGAATTCTGCACATCGACGAGTGCCAACCAAGTGCCGCTGCGCTTCGCCTGCTCGATCATTTCCATCCCCGACTTTGTCATGCGCTTTGAGCGAATCATTGCTTCGGCACGTTCGCGATTAAGCTTACTCCATTTGCTGGTCACCTTCCTCCGAGCAAAAAGTTGATACCTACTGGTAGGGTCGCGTTTATTCGCAAGACTGTCAATCCACCCAAAACAAATCGCCTCCTCCACTGCCTCGGCGTATGTGACGGTGGGCACTCCTGAATTGTTGTTGAATAAAATCAACCAGACGCGATCGTGCGTTTTATGATTTGTTTTTAACCACTTGCGCCACGCTTCTCGCTCGCTCGCCACAACTGCGTCGCTACCTCGATAAGATTCTTTCATCAACGAACATTTTCAGAAAGAAAAGTTAGCTAGACCTGCGAGAATATTCAGGCATGTTTAACAGGATTCTGTTCGAGGCCTCAAATCACGTCCTCAATCTGCTCCGATGGGCGTTCCTTGTTAATCAACAGTCCAATCGTCATCATGAGACTGGTCAACACGATCACGATAAAAAGCACCCCTTCACTCACGTTGTCGAGGCGTCGCTCCGGTGGGATGCTGTAGAACAACAATACTGTGATCAATCCTCGGGGCGCAATAAGTGCCAAGGGGGTAGAATTAATTTTCAGCAAGAATCGGAGAAAGACAAACCTAGCGACCAGTGTCAGCACGATAATGGCAACCCCCATCACAACCACTTCCTTCGAAAGCAGTAAATCCAAGTTCATCGAATACCCAAACAACAAGAAAAAGAAAGTACGAATGATAAACGCTGTTTCGGCGGTCATCAGCTTCATTTCCTTTGATACCTCGCCAAGTCTTTTGAATGAAATGAATTTGTGCACGACCGGAAAGTCGAACAAGCGAAAATTGTTAATGACCAGGCCAAAACACAATACAAGAATTAACGATGGTAGATGTAAATACTTCGAGAGGGAATACGTAAGGATAATGATCGCGAATGTGAGGAAGAATCGCACGTGTGTTTTCGCTTGACTCAGCAAGAACACTAACGCAACGGTGCTGATCACCGAGATCACGAGAATGAGAATCAGGTCAAAACCAAAACCGGCCAAAGCGGAAAAACCCGATTTATGATCTTCGAGTATGTAGTTGAAGGCAATGATGCCCAAAATATCGGAGAACGTGCTTTCGTAAATTACAAACTCGCGGGTTTCGGGCCCCATATTACTTACACTGGGGATTGCGATGGCACTACTGATAATTGAAAGAGGGATAGCGTACACGAGTGCCTGCTCGAAACTGGTCCCATAATAGTACACAAACAAAAGTGCGATCGATCCCGCGGTCACTGTCAGCAATCCGAGTGCTGATCCAAACGCACGCCAAATCAACGGGAATTTGGACTTTTCCAAATGAAGATCGAGGGCTGCCTCCAACACAATAAACACCAAGCCCGTTATTCCAAGCAGCTCAAGAACTGTCTGCACCGGTGGCAGCTTCAAACTGAACGCGCGGCTTGCAAATTGAAGGGCTATACCGGTCGCGATCAAAAGCAGAACCGAAGGAATCTTTAGCTTTCCAGAGAGGTAGTTGTAGAAGTAGGAAACAACTACGATAACACTAAGCAGAATAAGTATTGAATACGCGTCAATCTTCATGGGAATCCGCCCCTAGGGAGAGGCGCATAAAAATAGGGGTAATTTCAACATTACCCCTATTCAGTCAAATGCATGACAAAATCTAATCCGGCTATAACCGGCTGCTTAATTCAAGCACGTTTCCCGAGAAACCTGTCACGAAGTGCAAACGCTTGATCGCGGTGCATGAACAACAATACTACGCTAGCAATCAAAACAATCATTGCGTACGCAAACAATTGACCATGATCGTCACCGACAACAATACCTAAAAACAATAGGTATCAGGAGCAAAATAGAAGCAATCAACTCCGCTACGCCCGTTCCAATCCGCCCCCAAGGTTCTATTCCGACTTTTGTAAAAATCTCTACCGATTCGGGTTGTGCCGTAAACTTGAAGTAGAGAGTTTGCAACATGATAATGGCCGCCACGATGCGTAGAGCCCAAGAGAGAATTTTCATAGCTTCTATTTTTGAGAGAGTTTCTTCCAATTTTCGTCAGCTTTCTTTTTCAACGCGACCTCATCTTTGTTCCATTTGGGCAACGTGTTGTTGAAGTAAGCATTGTAGAATAGGTAAAGCTTTCCGTCGAGCACCTTAAAGGTCTCTGGATCAATCTCCACTTTCTCCCCTGTTGCGCCCATCGCATAAGCACACCATCCTCCGTACTGCGGTTCATACATCACTGGGTCTTTCTTAAAAGTCGCAGCATTGGCTGCCGATGCAAAACGGTACGTGACACCGCCTTGGACGACACTAAACTCTTTCTTCCCCTTCAGCGCTTTGCCTGAAAAGTACGCCACCGGGTCATAGCCCTGGATGGCAAGTCCATCTTCTACATTTAAGGACTGTGCGGACGTTGCAGTGGCCAAACCAATAAACAGCATAACCCCCAGCATCGAGATGAAAACCTTCATATTGCTATTCCTTTGAGTCCTTTAATGTAGCCCAGTTTGCAACAGCTTTCTCAATCCGCACATCCCTATCTTTCAACCAAAGTTGTTTCACCTTGATGTTGTAATTCAGGTAAAGTTTGTCATTGACTATCGTGAACGCATCTGGTTCGGTCGGGGACTTATGATTCTCTGAGGCGCCATAGGCACAGAAACCACCAAACTGTGGCGCATACTTTTCAGGATTTGCTTTGAATGCCATGCGGTTGGCTTCATTCTTGAACTGCCACACCGCTCCTTGCCACGTGTAGGTAAATTCTTTGCTCCCCATTACAGGAGCCGAATCATTAAAGTATGCAACCGGGTCATAACCACGAATGGCAACTCCATCAGTCTTGAAGATTGGGTCTTGGGCTTGCGCGACAGCGACACCCATTGCAAACACCAAAAGGAAAAACCAGCGTTTCATATTGCTCAATTTCATTTGTTTGAGCGAATAGACGGACAAGCCATCAGCACCTTACAAGAAAATTGAAACTTCTTTTGAGAATCTTTGTTGTCGAGTTAAGTTCAATTCTTCGCATCGTGTTGACCTTCTGTCCACTAAACTCAACGGCATGCGTCACGATCAACCTTTCGACAATTGGTCCAGAACCTGTTGAATTTGGGCCTTCCTGTCTTGCGAAAGCGAAAATGGAGGCTGATCAGCAATCAATTGACCGAGTTCCTTTCCCAAGTGATCAAGCTTAGAGGTCTGCTTGATAAAACGGCGGCAAGGGTCACAATACAATAAATGGTATCGAAGCTTCACCCATTCAAAAAACGTAATCTTCCCTTCAGCCCTCTTGATCGAAAGCAATGTGGCCTGACGACAATTAAAAACGGTCTTCTTAAATGGGTACACGCTAACTATTCTTAAGGAACCAATTTCTCTCGAGACATGCACGGAACAACACCTTCGCCCGATGGATGATAACCCAGTAATTAGACGAAGTCAGTTGATAATCCTTACAAATTTTATCCGAATCCTCCTCTTCGATAAACTTTGCGGAAAATACGGCCATGAGCTTGGTAGGAAGCTTGCCCACACACCGTTCAACCACCGCTTGAAACTCACTTCGTTGAATCTCTGAGTCGGCCGATTCATTCCAGTGGCCCGGCGCCGCCTCACGCAACCAGTGACCATCTACCTTGTTGAAAAAGCCCTGTGTGAATTCGTCGTCGGTCTCGGACAAAAAACTCGACGCCTCTTTTAAGACATCTCTTTTTCGGTAGTAGTCGATGATCTTATTTTTTAGGATCGCCACTAGCCATGTCTTCTCTGAACTTTGACCTCGAAACATTCCAAGGGCCTGGATGGCCGAGATAAATGTCTCCTGCACTAGGTCTTCCGCTGCTTCCCGACGTCCCACTCTCAGCAGCGCGTGAGAAAATAGGTAATCACCATAAAGTTCCAACCAGCGCGACGGGTCTGGAGTAGAATGTGTGGGCTCCTGTGGTCTCAAGGTTCGGTCGATCCTCCAAAGTTAGAAATCTCTGTACAATGTCGATAAATAGAATTCTGAGCTTGTGTATTCCGCGTAGGTTAAACACTTTTACCCGTAGTCCGTAAACACGCTTGGCTCCTTCTGTTCTTGGAGTCGTTCATGTAGGAACCCGAACTGAAAATGCAACACTCCATCAAGCTCATTCAATATAATACGTGGGCGAACCGCCTTCTCAGCGCTCCCATCCTCAAGTTACCTCAAATTGAGTTCGAGAAAGATCTAGGTGGCAGCTTTGGCTCCCTAAAAGCAACGATGAACCATCTCTTGGAGTCCGATTATATATGGGCACAGCGCCTAAAGGGTATCCCGATTGCACCAGTGCCTGATTGGAAGGTCGACTCAGCAGAAGACATATGTCTGCTTTGGACAGCCATTCAAGATGAAGTGCTCGCTTCGGTGAGGACACTGACCGAAAAGCCAGATCAAAGTATCCATTTCATCACGCGCAAGGGTGTGCCATACACACTCCCGTTCATCGAAATAGTCTTCCACCTTTCGCACCACGGAAGCTATCACAGAGGTCAACTCTCTAACATGCTCCGGATGCTGGGTCACCAACCGCCAAGTACCGACTATTTTATCTTCTGTACCGCTGACAATCAGAAGTAAGTAACAAACTTATTCAGACCTCAATACTTCGACGGGATTCATCTTGGCGATTCGGAAGGCTTGAGTTGAAATTACTAATACACCTAATAGGATATTCACCACACCGGCAAGGGCAAATACACTCCAGCCTATGTCCACTCGATAGGCGAAACCCGACAGCCAACTTTTCATGAAGTAGTATCCCAATGGTGTAGCGATCACGAAAGCTGCAGCCATCAGTAAAACGAAACCACCCGAAACGGTCGATAACAATCCACCGATGTGTGCACCTAGCACCCTCCTGATCCCAATCTCTTTTGTCCGTCGCTCAACGGCAAATGAAGTAAGTCCGAAAAGGCCCAGCAGTGAAATGACACCGGCCATCGTGGAGAACGCGGTAAACAACTTGTTGCTCTGTTGTTCGGTTCGATATAGGCGGTCGTAGTAATCGTCTAAGAATGAATATTGAAATGGAACCCCTCCAGCGAGCGGTTTCCAAATTTTCTCAAGACTACCAAGCGTTGTCGCAACATTCTGCGTATTCAGTTTCACCAATAGGTATTGATACATGCTTGGGTTGAACTCCAGCACTAATGGGGCTAGCTCATGGTGAAGAGACTGAAAATGGAAGCCAGACGCAACGCCTACAACCTTTCCGGGTTGCATGTTGCCGTGACGGATGCGAATGGACTGCTGCATAGCCGTCTCTTCGTTCCATCCAAACTGATCCAATACCTGTGGCGTGAGCACAAAATGATTGACCGTATCGTTCGGCAGCAATGACTTCACGATCTGTTGACCGGCGGCCAGCTGTATTCCCATCACGTCGAAGAAATCAGGATCAACTGAGACAGACTGGACTCCAACCGAAGTTTCGCCTACATCAATGTTCTCTGCCGTTTGTATGTCGACCGGTACCTGCGAACTGGCTGCCACGCCGAAAACACCCGGTACCCGTAACATCTCCGATTTGAGTGTCCGATAGTTCTTCGTCAACTCGTCGAAGCCGATGTTCAACACCACAATGTGGTCTCGCCGATAACCTAGGTTGGCATCCCGAATAAAATTCACTTGCAAATACACCACCGATGCGCAGACCGTGAGTGTGATGGCAATTGTGAACTGAAACACCACTAAAATTTGTCGGAGGAGTGACTTTCCAGATCCTGGTCCAGCGTTCCCGCGAAGGAGTAGCAGTGGTTTCTGAGAAGATATCATGAGTGCCGGCACAGCACCAGTCGCAAAAACTAGCACAATGATGAAGAGAGCCGCCATGAGCAACACCGTTGGCTTAACCAGCAGCGAGCCAAAGTCCTGAATTCCAGTGACACTAGCCACCTGCGGCGACACGGACCAAACAGCAACGGCGGCAAGTGCGACCGCTCCGGAAACCAATAACATTGACTCCGACAGAAACTGAATCAAGAGCTGGTTTGTTGAGGCGCCCATTACTTTCCGGGTGGCGATTTCCTTGAATCGTTGGGTGTGTCGCGCCGTCGTGAGATTGATATAGTTGAATACTGCGACCAGCATCACCATCACGCCAATGCTGATGAACAGGTACACATAAGTGGCACTGCCGTTTGGTTCTAGTTCAAACCGCATGTTGGAATGAAGGTGTATGTCGGTAAGAGGTTGCAGGCGTAGCGTAACTTGTTGAGCATATCGCTCCGGGTCGTTGGGAAAGTTGGCCATGAACGACGCGATCTTGGACTCGAGCAAGCGAGGATCAGCACCTGATTTCAATCGCACATAAGTATGGAAAACCACTCCACTCCACACGTTGTCTTCTGCCGCTCGGATCCATGGGTGCGACAACATTGTCGCCATGATGTCGAAATGGAAATGGGATTGGGAAGGAAGCGACTCAACGACAGCTGTAATTTCGAAGTCGCGGCCATCGATGGAGATCGATTTACCCAATGGTTCATCGCCTCCAAAAATGCGCTCTGCTGCGGGCTTTGTAATCACAGCCGTCGCGGGGCGCGCAAGGGCGTGTGACAAGGTGCCGCCCAAACCGAAGAGCGTTAGTGCCGTAGAATCGGCGTAGTAAAACCTAAAGTCGGTAACACTCCGGTCTAGGTATTGGGCTTTCACTTGACTTCCTAGCAAACCCTGGCTAAAAATCCGCGCGCTCGTTTCTATTTCTGGAAACTGTGCCAAGACTCGCGCTCGAACCATTGGATAGGTCGACGCGATACGTTCGTCGTTCTCCCTGTTGCCTGTGGTGACGCGGTATACGCGATCTGCTGACGGAGCAGATCGATCGAATCCTCGTTCATATTGCACCCATGTGTAGATCACGAAACAGGTGGCCAAAGCCATTGCCAAACCAGCAGCGTTCAGAAGGGTGTAGGCCTTATCTTTCCAAAGCACCCGAAAAGAGGATTTTGTCATGAGTGGCATCCTAGGCTTCGTGGTTTAGATCAAAAATAGAAGGTTATCAAGTTCGCTTATCAGGGTCGTTGAATGCAATGAGAAATGTTAGGAGGTCGATTTTGAGAAAACTGAGATTCGTCAGTCGACTCCACGCTCTGCGCGAAGCAAATACTCTTGCTTGTCGAGGTTGTTACATCGCAGGGGCACTTTTTTTCGCTTAAGAGACTCTGTACATTTGCAATCATTTACTTGCATATAATGGAAATCAGGAGAGACGTATTTCAAGGCATCGCAGACCCGACGCGGCGGCAAATCATTGAAATGGTGGCCCGCAAGCCTCGCAACATGAACGACATTGCCGAGCACTTTGAGGTGAGCCGACAAGCGATCTCGCTGCACGTAAAAATACTGACCGAGTGCGGATTGGTCTCAGTGAAGCGGTTGGGACGCGAGCGAGTGTGTGAAGCTAAACTTGGGCCGTTGGCGGATGTGACGAATTGGGTCGAGTTCTGTCAGAAGTTCTGGAAACATCAATTCTCATCCCTCGACAAATTCCTGCAGACAACCGATCGAAAAAAGAAAAAACTTCGGAAGAAATGAAGCCACCAAGGAAAGAGTTCCATCTCACCTGGGAATTCAATGCAACGAAAAAGCGGGTATTCTCCGCATTCGCTGACGAAGCTTCCCTAAACGCTTGGTGGGGACCAGTTGGAATGAAGAATAGTGTCGTGCGTCTCGACTTTCGCGAAGGCGGAATCTTTCACTTCAAGATGGAGGCACCTGGGGTCCTTTGGTATGGTCGCTTTCAGTACCTAAAAATTCAACCGTACGATAAGCTTGAGTTTACAAACGCATTTTGCGATGCCGATGCAAACGTCATCACTCCTCCTTTCGGCATCCCATTTCCACGTGAGATTCATTACTCTATTCGTTTTCATGAAAACGGAAGGAAGACAACCATTGTCATGAAGGGAACGCCTTGGCATGCGTCCGAAGAGGAAGCTGAAAACTACCTCTCGATGATCCCTGATATGGATAGGGGCTTCGGATCTACCTTCAAGAATCTTGATTCATGGCTTTCCCGTTAGGCGTTTTCATACTGCAGAAGCACGAGCCCAGATGGAAACACTTTGCTCCGGACAAGACGCAGGTTCTTAAAGCCTTGAACTTGATCAAAAACCGGAACACCCCGGCCAATTGCGACCGGGTTGATGTAAAAGAAGTAGTCGTCGATTAGGTCGTGCTTAATCAAGTTCGACACAAATGAGGTTCCTCCGCACGCCAGGATATCTTTTCCCGGTTGCTGTTTCAGCTTGCGAAGCTCCATAACCAAGTCGCCCGCTTCAATTTCAGTGCGATCCCATGGAACCCGCGTAACGGTTTTCGAGAAAATGATTTTTCGAGCCGCCACGATCCACTTCGCCAGTGGTAGCATCTCGTGTCCTGCGTCTTTCGCTGTCTCCTCCCAGTACGGGATGTAGTCCATCGCAAGCCCCCTTCCTAATATGTGCGTGTCGGCTGAGTCCAATAACGCAACCACTTCGGGCTGGATTTCGTCCCACGCCCAGGTAACCCACTTTTGCTCGTCAGCAGGTCCTGTCGATGCGAAACCATCTAAGGACAGCTGCATTTGTAATTTGATTCGTTTCATATTATGCAAGTATATGCTTGCAAATATATACGCAAGCATATACTTGCGCAATTAACTTGTAAATTATGGTTATCTTTCTTTCTAGGTAGGTCAAATTGTTCGCAACTCTTCGATT
The DNA here is from genome assembly GCA_044226945.1 of Cyclobacteriaceae bacterium. Classification (GTDB taxonomy): domain Bacteria; phylum Bacteroidota; class Bacteroidia; order Cytophagales; family Cyclobacteriaceae; genus ELB16-189. The sequence goes on from JBGAGB010000010.1 coordinate 57,521, forward strand.
AACCTTCCGATCTCCTTGAGCGCCTTCCCATAGCTGCGCTTGGTGGCCCAACGCGCGACCAAATACCCGATTGGAGTAATCACAATGATCGTAAGGGCGAATATTACCAACAACGTATTTCGACTAAAGACTTCGGCCACCGCGCGGCCCGAAGCATTAAAGCCCATCAAGAACCCAACAGCTGCCGCGAAAGGATACACCATCAAACCCATCCGTTGTTCGAATCTCAAGTTCGTCTCTATCATATCCTTTGTTTGGGTCAGCATGTCGATCAGGGATCGATCAACGGGTAAGTCGGCGGTAAGCTTTTTATACACCGACAAAGACGAAACCAAGAATCCGACGTATGACGCGATCACGATCGCCAGCAAGCCACGAATAATCCAACCTTCGAATAGAAACAAGCACACTACAAATCCTAAAAGAAAAAACGCCGCGAAAGATGTCTTGATCAAATAGTTTCTCTTCAATTTGGCGATCGGGTGCCGTGACGCCGTGGCCCGCTCCACTTCGGCGATCGGCTTCTCAAGGCGCTCCTTCTCCAGTTTTTTCCAAGCTTCAGATAGTTCCATCGCCATTTAGTCTTTTAATTTCTTCACTAGCGTTTCGCGGATGCGATACAACTTCACCCCCACGTGATTGGGCGTAAGTCCAGTGATGTCACCTATTTCATCATTTCCGTATCCGTCGAGATGCAACGTGATGATCAAGCGGTCAATTTCGCCCAAGGCCCGGATGGCACTATAAAGCGCCTCGACCTCGTCGCGCGGCGAATCCGTTGTTGCTTGCCGAAGCCGCGTCAAGTCATCATGCGCTTCAACAATGCGTGGTTTCCGCTTGAACGTTAACACGGTATTCAACGACACTTTATATAACCATGTCGAAAACTTGGAGTCGCCTTTGAAACGTGGGTAAGATCTCCATGCCTGAAAGAGAATCTCCTGATAAAGATCCTTCTCGTCTTCCGAATGCTGAACGTACAGTCTGATCACCTTGAAAATAATACCCTTACAGGCATTTATTTGCTCGGTAAAGGCGGCCTCGGGGGTCATCGACATAGGTTCTTCGGCGGGAATTTAGTCGCTTCATTCCACTTCCGCGACCAACTACCTCATCCGTACGCCCATTGAGTATCGGCAGCCTGCATTTTATTACAGGCGATCAGAAATTTATTGTTTGACCCCTTGTCGTAATAATCAACCAGCGCCAGCCACTGATGAGGCAAACAAAAGTGAAAGTGATGAAAAAATCAGTATCGTTAGCTGCAGGAATTATTACCGGAACGGCTGTGATCATAGCCGCAATGTTGATGCAAGATGGCTGGGACGTGGCAGAGTCGTCATTGTTGCTCACGTGCATTGCGAGCACGGTGCTATTGTTTACGCCCGATCGCTGCTCAAAGAAGAAAGCCTCCGACGGGGTTCACTCATGATCTCACGACAAGTTGCCGATCACAAAACTGCGCTCACTAAAGGCAGGCAACGAAGGCCCTGTCTCGTAAAAATACTTGATCTCATCTTTGCTATCGGTTAGTCCGAGACTGTAGAGGACCGGGACATAGTGGTCGGGTGTAGGTGCTGCAAGTTTACCAAGCGGATGGCTCGTTTCGTACCGGATCACATTCTCGAAGTTCCGTGCATCAATTTGTTTTTTTATCCACGCATCGTATTCAGGTTCCCATCCGTAAGGTGTCATATCATTTGCATGTATTTTCTGACCGGCAAGTCTAAGGTTATGAATCAAAGAACCGCTTCCGATGATGAGTACGCCTTTCTCTCGCAATGCCTTCAGCTGTTGCCCCAATTGAAAATGATACTCCGGCTTCGCGTAATAGTCGATGCTCATCTGGAATACCGGGATGTTGGCGCTGGGAAACAAATGCATGAGCATCGGCCATGCGCCGTGATCAAGTCCCCATTCGGGTGTTTCTTGAATGGACGGGATCAATTTCTTTACTTCATGGGCAACCTCGGGTGCCCCATGTGCCTTGTAGGAAACTTGATAGTATTCCTTTGGAAAACCATAGTAGTCGAAGATCTGTTGCTGTTCCTGGGAAATATTCACGAAAGTGCCACGTGTACACCAGTGCGCCGATACGATGAGCGCAGCCTTCACTTCATAACTGGCCTGCAACTTTTGTCCTAGGTCAAAAAGCGAATTCCAAAACGGACGTTCCTCCCGCGAACGGGGAATATCCATCGGGTTTCCATGGGAGGTAAACAACACGGGGAGTCTCTTTCCTTGGATGGGAAGTTCATCCGTAAATTTCTGGAAGCTACTTAATGTGCTCATGGCCGTTGCGGCTAAAATAGTGTTCAAAAACTCCTTTCGTTCCATCACAATTGATGTTGGTGAAACTCATTACTTATAGACGGTTCTCAAAAATTCCTTCATCGATGTGGCGGGATGACCAATCAGTTTCTCTAAGTCACTGCCATCACCCACCAGTTCACCTTTCGCAATCGCCTGGCTAAATCCGGCCATCATCGCAATATAAACATCGGGAACCCCGAACCCCTTCATGTTCTCGGTAAAGGTTGCCAAGTCCGGTTTGATATAACCCACATTCTTCCCCGTGAGTTCCGATAGGATCGCCGCAAGCTCAGTCATTGAAAGGCTGTTCGGCGACACCGTCCGGTAGCTCATATTTTCGTGGCCGCTCGAAGCGATCACCGATGCGGCAGCTTCCGCCATATCGCGTCGTGTGGTAAACGCCGCTTTGCCATCGCCTGCAGGCAAGAATATTCCCGTGTCAAGCACCTTTTCCCCAAAGAAGATCGGCAGCATATCGGCATACAAACCATTCAGCATAAACGTGTACGGGATTCCGCTTTCCTTAATTAGGTTTTCGGTTTGGATGTGCGACTGTGCCACGAACGCGATGGGAGATGACGACAAATCGCCGTGGCGCGCAACGCTGGTATAAATGATATGCTTCACTTCGGATTTCCGAGCGGCGGCCACTACGTTCTCATGTTGCTCCATCCGCCTTTCGAGTTCCGATCCAGATACAAATAGCAATCGATCCACACCTTTCATAGCTTCGGCCAACGAAGTTGAATCATCATAGTTGCCAATTTGCAAGTTGATCCCTTTTGCGTGCAGCCCTGCGGCCTTGTCTCGATTTCGTACAAATGCAGCGATGGAATTTGCTGGCACTCCTTTTCTTAATATAAACTCAATTGCGGCTTGGCCGAATGGGCCGGTGGCGCCCGTCACTAAAATCATTTGATTTCCCTTTTGGTTTGAATTTGACCATGACCCCCATCGTCAATGTCGCAAAATTACCTACCTTTGATATACAAAAGTAAGTACTATACCAAAGTATAGCACTATCCTAAAGTATAGCCAAAATGCAATTAAGATGGTTAAGGTCTCGGAACTCAACAAGGTGAAGAAGTGTTCAAGCACATTCGTGTTGGCGGTGAACGACACACTCAACGTGGTGTCAGGTAAATGGAAGTTGCCGATCATGGGCTCGCTGCTCTTTGGTAAAAAGCGGTTCCGTGACCTCGAGCGGGACATACCTGCGATTACTCCGAAAATGCTCTCGAAAGAGTTGAAAGATTTGGAGGTGAACGGCATCGTGAAGCGCACAGTCCACAGCACCACACCCGTAGTTGTCGAATACGAGCTTACAAAGGCGGGATATTCATTCAGTCAAGTACTTGATGTGATGGTAAGTTGGGGGCTGGAGCATCGGAAGCAGATGATTCGATAGGTAAGCTTATTAGAATTGATGAATTCTAATCATTAGAATTTCGCCGTTCAACATATTCAGCTAAGCGAAAAGGGAGGTTACGTTATATATTGCCCCGGCAGTCTATAGCGAATGAATACACGGGCTCTTAGCGTGTGGACAATGGCTTTTGTCATCACGCCCTTTATTGCCATTGCTCAAGTAAAACCCGATTCTATCCCGAAACGGTCGTTGGAACGGATCAACCCTTACCACGCCATCCGTACCTCGGTCTACGTTGCGAAGTCATTTGGCGACTATGTAAACTCAGGTACAGAGTTTGGGTTTGAAGCAAGAAAGTTTACAGGACTTCGTCACTTCATGTTTGCCTCCGCGAGTTATGGGGAGTATTATGGCCATGAAGCCTATCGAACCAGCTCGCCTACACTTTACAATTTGGCGTTTCGCACAGTGAACCTTAGGGTTGGCCGGGTGGTTGGTAAAGATCTCTACAATTTCTATGTAGGCTCCCGCTACATTTTTGATGCATCACTTGCCGAAACATTTTACTCATTTAGCCTTGGAAAACAAGTATCCGTTGATGGCAACGTGACGCGTTATATCCACCGCATTGCTCCCTACGCTGGATTCTGCATCAAGTATCAATTCCTGAGGATATTCATGGCTGAACTCAATATGGAGTACGGCTTAGTCGAGACCTTTAAACCATTGAAAGATAACTGGCGGGCGCCAGCGAATGAATCGCCGTTCTTCTACCGGAAACGGCCCTCCCTTCTTCGTATGTATGCAATTGCTCTCCACGTAAAACTATGAAACGACCTTCGTTGAGTTTGGCGTTTGTGCTGGTAACATCATTGGCGTGGGCACAGTTGACGCGAGAAATACAGCTGGCGTACATACCGGGTAACCACAGCATACGCTTCCAAGGCACTCAAGATTTTACGGGAACTTTCCTGGCTGGCATGACTTGGTCGAAACATCTATCCAAAAAGAAATATGCGCCGGTCGCCTTTGAGATATTCGGCGGCTTCAGGGGTAGTCGAAGCGGGTATAAGATGTCCGCATTCAAACCCTACCCTGTAAAATCATATTACGACCAGAACCCAGTTTGGAACATCGAGAGTTCGCTCTTCCAATATCTAGTAGGCGTTCCTGTGGGGGTCGAGCTTCAACTGCGGGGCTCGCCAGTGATCGCACCAAAAAACTATCTCGCTGTTCGGATGATGATCAACAACTCATTGCTCCTCAGCAGCCGTTTAAACGAGACGGTTGATGGTGATTTTACTCAATCAGTTTCGATTGGGCAATACGCTCGAAAGTACGCTCCAGCCATTACCCTCGAGTTGAAGTTTCTATTCTTAACGGTTGGCACCACCTTCCAGCGAGTTACCTATCACCTTCCGTCCAACGTCCAAAAAATTGATGATGCGGTTGGATCGCCATTTCAACAAGCATTTTCACATGGGGGAAAATTCAACGATTTCTATACGTATGTGGGGATTGCTTTCAAGTTAAAATCAAAAAGACCATGAGAGCACTTGTCATTGTTTTTCTCTTCGCTTTGACTTGGCTCAATGGGTTGTCGCAGAGTTTCAGCGAGGTGATGAATCCAGAGAACACCGAGTCAACATTTCGAACGCTGATCGATGCTTCTCGGACGGATGGAGTTCGAAAGAAAACATACTTCGCGCTCATTCGGTTGGGGTACTACTATTCGACCCGGGGGAGCATCATGAAATGCGACTCGGTCCTCTCGGTGATCGATCACGAGTTCAAAGACTTGATTTCGCAGAACGTCCGTTGGCATTCGCTTGACGTTGCGGATTACTACTACCTCCTCAGCTCATTCTACTATCTAAAGAACGACATTCTTAGGTCAAAAATCCTGTTGCGCAAGGCGGTCCAACTCGACCCATCAAACGTGTTTGCCTCCGACTACCTCTTTCGAATGTTCGTAAACGAAGGCAAACTGGATTCTGCCGAAATCTATGTCCAAGGCAAGTTCCGGCAATTGAGCAAACGCCTCGATGCGGGCGATACGCGGCTAATCCACTTTGAAACCGCTTTTAAAAATATGTGCCAACTGAAGGTACTTCAACGCAATGCCGACGACTTGCATTACTACCTCACCAAATGGCTGTCGATGAAGAACGAAAAGTCAGGTGACCCTGACCTGATGAAGGAAGATCGGTTCAAAACTCTATCGTCGAATCAACTCTTGTACTTATCAAAGTACTACGGTTTCAAGGGTGAATATGAAAGGGCCATTAAAGTTCTTAAGTATGCCACAGAACTTTCCTATCAGGATCCTGACTTCGAAATGGACCTTCTTCGTCGTCGATCACTGGGAGAAATGTACTATGTAAGTGGAAAAATTGATACGGCACTATTGACGATGAACGACATTCTCACTCGCCACGAAGAAAACGTGCGTTCGCTTTTCCCCACCTTCACCGAATCCGAACGCGAGACCTACGTCACATCGCTGAACCAGGACTTCGACGTGTTCCTATCTATGGTAGCGGACCATCCAGACGAAGCGAAAGATCTTAAGATCGCTTTATTCAACTTCCAACTCTTTCGCAAAGGGCTACTTCTTAACACCGCCCGGCAAATGAGCAAAGTGACGATGAGGCTCGACAATCCCCATGCAAAACGACTGATTCACGATATCGCGCAAATCAAGGATTCGATCTCTTTAATCACCCTACATTCTGGTAGAAAAGAAGAGGACTATCGCATGTATCTCCAATATCTAAATGAAAAAAGAGAAAAGCTCGAACGCGAAGTAAACCGACTGGCTTATTTGGAAGGCGGCGCACTGATCGAAGATATCGAGGTATCTGCCGTCTCGAAACAACTCAACAGTGAAAGCTGCCTCGTTGAACAAATCCGATTCACGAAATGGCAAAAAGCATCCGATGGATTGCTCGGTCAAGCAGCACCCACGTACCTATCGCTCATTCTGTTTCCAAACGACTCAATCGAAATGACGATCATCGCTAATGCTGCAAGTTTAGAACAACGATACATCCGGTTGTACAAGAACACGATGGAAACCCAAATGGAGGAGTCGTCGCTCTATGACATCTTTTGGAAGCCTTTTACACCTTTTTTCAAACACGCAAAGACGGTATACTTTTCAGCAGATGGCGTTTACAACCTTCTTAATGTGAACACCTTGCGAAATTCTGAGACAAACACTTACGTCATCGATGAAACACAGGTAATCAACATCACCAGTGGCAAAGACCTGGTTACGATCGACCGTGGCAGACAGGTAAAAAATGATGCTTTGCTTATTGGGTTCCCAAGTTTCAACTTCGACTCAAATACGATAAAGTCGAAAGAGGCTGTGACCCGCGGCAACTTCTTGGAAGAGATGGGTGACTTACAGGATATCGCATTTACGCCTTTGCCAGCGACTAAAACAGAAATCGAAAAAATCGATCATATTCTAAAGAACGCGGGTGGGCAAACCGTCGTGTTGACGGGGGTTGAGGCGACAGAGTCGAACCTCCGCGCGAACAAAGTACCATCGATCTTACACCTCGCGACTCACGGCTTCTTTTTGAATAGCCAAGATCCACTCGTCAATCCATTGTTAAAATCCGGGCTCATTCTTGCGGGCGCGAACAATAGGGCAAAACTCCGGGACGACGACGATGGTATCTTGACGGCGTTCGAGATTTCGGCGCTCGACCTGCGCGACACGGAACTAGTGGTCCTCTCAGCATGCGAAACAGGTCGAGGGGAAATCAGGAATGGCGATGGCGTTTACGGTTTGCAGCGCGCGTTTAAGGCTGCGGAATCACGATATATCGTCACATCGTTATGGAAGGTTGACGATGAGGCCACGATGAAATTGATGGAACTCTTCTACCAATCCATTGAAACCACACACGACATCGTTAGATCCTTCTCCATCGCACAAAAGGAGCTCCGCAAACAATATCCGTCACCCTACTATTGGGGCGCCTTCAAACTCATCGGCAACTAATGACGCGTATCATACTAAAGACACTCAGGATAGGATTCCTTTCGTTGCTGGCCGCAGCTTGTGCCGAAGACGTCACCGATCCCCCATCCACTCTTACATTCGAGTCGCCAATCACTTATTACTCAGAATTTGATGGCTCGTTTTACATTCCCATTCATCTAAATAGTCCACAGTTTGCATACGCATCAATCGAGTTTACATCGACTTATGTCAATAGCAAGACAACTTCGAGCGACTTTGCATACATCGCGGACCGACTCCCATTAAGTGTTTACGGAGGCAGTACACTTGCCAAAATCAATGGATACATCGCCGACGACACGGTAGCCGACGGCAACGACACAGTGGACTTCTACCTAAAGGAAACTACTAAGAATTTGCTATTGCCTTCTAGCACGGAAGGACGAACAACACGGCTCGTGGTGATCGATGACGATAACGTTCCCGCCAATCAAATGAACATTCGGCTTAAGTGGAGTGCGACCGGGTCGGATGTACCAGCCGAAGATGCGGACTTCGACTTGTATCTTCTGTCCAACGTTGTCATCAATGATGGGATCCAATCCAGTACGGTGGTTCAAGCAAGCACAAAAAAGGGTTCGTTTGAATCAATAACCGTGGACGATAATCTACCCGATGGTGAATATTACATTAAAGTTGACTATCGATCGAAGAAATCAAACGTGACTGGCGTCGCGAATCCCATTGCGAAACTCTCGGGTTTCGGAAACAAAGACTGGCGCGGGAACAATCTCTTCCGTTTCTCCTTCAAGGCGAATGAATTGAACTATTACTCCTGGTATGGCCCGTTCCAAAAATCAGGTCGCAGTTTTGTGCTGAAAAAGTAGTTGCATCTATCGTACAACCAGCTCGAACGTCATCACATAATCGCCATCCACCTGAACGTGCATCCCGTATGTTCCGCGCGCAGGCGCTGCACAAGTCAATCGATTCACATTCGCTCCACTCTTCGTCTGGAGACAATCAACTTTAACTTCCGCTTTTCCGGATTGTGAAGCAGTCAGGACCACGACCGACGTGGGACCCAAGTTGGCCACATCAAACGAAACATCTTCTCCCGGTTTACTCTCCACGCGAAAGTTTTTCGACGACGGAAACACTTCTTTTCGAATTGCCGCACCATAAACGAGAGGTGCATTCAAGAACTCAGTCTTCGAGGGCCGATGACTTTCATCTAACAGTGTCCAAGAGGCATCCACCGGAAAGTGATTGAGGACGAAAACTTCTGGTTTTGTTAAGAAATAGGCTGGCTCAAATCTCTGGACAAAACGACCCCCACCGTTAACAAAATAACCCGCCGACCAAGTCGGGTCGCACAAATACCATGAACCCGAGAGTTTCACCGCGTTCCACGAGTGATTAACAAAGCCGTCGCCACCTATGTTGGAAGTCGAGTTGCGAGAGTAGCCGTCTACCACAAGACATTCAACACCAGCCAAACCGGCCATTTCGCGAAGCAAATAGGCATAGCCCGTGCAAACTGTCTTGCGCTCATTGATGAGGTTGCGCCAGGTTAGCAATGCCGCTTCTCTTTGCCACGCCAAAAGTTTGGCAGGATCCTTCAGTTTTTGCCTGAGTCGAAGGTTCTTCGTGCCTGTAGCCAAATCGTACTTGATGTTGTCCGCAATCCATCGGTAGATTGCCCGAAACTTCTCTTCAGGCGTCGGCAATGACTGGGTTAATAGACGTGTGAGTTCGCGACGATCGATAAGTGACTGTCCGCGTAATGTGGCGGCAATACTGTCTGCTTTTCTGTAGTCTACGCGGCGTGGATCCTGCGCGACGCATGTCAACACACAACTGCACAGCAGACATATAACAAACAGACGCATGTGTCTCAACTCTATTTTCTTGAGAGCCACTCCGAAATTCTGGTTCTCCAGGTTGGCTTTGCGACAACGTGATACCTTTCATCAATTTGAAGAGCACCCACCACCACTAGCTCACCGAGGGCGGTAATGTCTGCAGTCAACCTCACCAAAAGATTCTTAGAGATACCCGGTGCAACGCTCACCTCTTGCGTGATGTAACCAATAAAACTAAAGATAAGCACGTCGCCTTCCTTTAGAGCGGTGGGGAACTGGAACCTCCCTTCAGCATCGGTCACGGCAAACTCTGTCGAACCTTTCAGGTGTACATTCACGCCCGGCATCGGTAGTTCGTCATCACTCGAAATCACAACCCCAGTGTAAACCTGTGGCGACGAAGAACTCGATAGCTGGTTTTTCCCACTACCTGTTTGCTCTGTTGTCGTTTGTACACCCATCCCTTGCGCTTGGGCGGTAAGTCCAACTGCTGCCAACACGAGGCTTGCCAGGGCAGACCTGATCAATCGAAAACCTGGTTTTACTTGAATTGGCGGAATGGGTTGATACGACTTTAGTTGGCTTTGCTTAAACCTCCCACAAGTTGAACCCGATTGATGTGCCAGGAAATGAACAATTTCAGTGTCGGTCATCTTGGTGAAATCGACAACGAGTTTGCTGCAAGAACTGCAAAATCCGCCTTGTCCAGTAGGTTGAAAGTTCTCCCACTTCTCGTGACATGGGGTTGGGATCGATAGGTTTAGGTTAGCGCTCATTTTGATTCGTATTTGGAGCAAAGATTCCGTCGTACATTTTTTCCATACCAAGATTCACATTTTATTGAACCATGTTCGAACCCGGTTCTTCCAGGTTAGGTGTGGTTCGTAGATATCGTCTACTTGAACCTTACCCGTGATGTCCATCTCCATCTGCAACGTGAGTTCGATTCGAATGGCGACTTGCTCTCCTACTTGTGTCTTTACTTTGTACTCAGAGGTCACCAACCCGATAAAGTTGAACTCCAAGATGTCTCCGTCTTGAAGTGGTTGCGGAAATGTGAAGTGCCCGTTTTCATTTGAGATTGTTCCAATTGCCGTTCCCTTCAAAACAATGTTCACGCCAGGGAGGGGAAGTCCGTCCTCTTTCGAAGTCACCAATCCTTGTATGACTTGAGGTGTTGAAGCAATCACCTTTGATGGCGACGCCAAAGGATGGGACTCTACCACTTGTACCGATACGGATCGGCTGCGTTGAGCATTGGCCGTTGGAACTGCAGCGAAGAGTATTGCGCTTGCAAACGCGACCTTCGTCCAAAACGACGACTTCGCAACTTTCTGCTGTGGGGTGGAGTATGTCTTGAGTTGGTCGGGGCGAAAACGCCCGCACGTTTTTTCTTTTTTTGACGATAGATAAGCTATCAGATCCTTATCGCTCATCGTCGTGAAGTCAATCACGACTTGCGAGCATGCGTGGCAAAATCCACCATCAGGCATTGGGCTGAATGACTCCCACTTTTCGTGGCAAGGGCGGTCGACAGAGATCTTCATACGTGTTTAGGTTGAACAGACGGATGATTCATTCCGCGGAGGAATTCCACACGGCTCGCCCACTTTTCGATCCACGAAATCGTTCCGATGTCGGGCGATGGTGTCCGGGAAAGGACAAAACCAGTACTGACAAACCTCGAATTCCAGCCGAAAAGCACAGAAATTCGATGGCATGGACTTGGCAAAGGCGCACGCAGCTAAACCAGCAATCCTATGTGGATGAACTATCTGCTCCTCGCCATTCGCAATCTTCGCCGCACTCCAGGCTACTCATTTATTAATGTCATCGGTCTTACAATTGGGCTCACTTGCTGTCTGTTCCTGTTCTTGTTTGTAACAGATGACCTCTCCTACGATCAGTTCAACGTAAACAAGGATCGAATCTATCGCGTAGTATTCAGCACAAGCGACGACCGTCAACCCACCAATGCGAATGGCTCTTACGGGACCGGGCCTTCGATGGCAAACGACTTTGCGGAAGTGGAAAAATTCACGAGGGTGAACAAGCCTGATGTCGATAAAGTATTTGTCTCTTTTGGAGATGAGAAGTTCAACGAAAGCGGGTTTGTGTTCGCCGACTCCACTTTTTTCGAAGTGTTCTCATTCCCACTTCGAAATGGTGACGCTCGAACCGTGCTGCGCCGACCCAACACGATTGTCATCAACGAGACGCTTGCCGCGAAGTATTTCAAAGGAGAAAATTCTGTCGGAAAAAGTATCGATATAGATTTCGGACGAGGCGAACTCGTGCCGTTGGAAATCACCGGGGTGATGGAAGACTTCCCATCGAATTCTCACATCAAAGCGAGCATGATTACGTCCATCCACACACGCACGATCAAACTGGATGAGTGGCAAGGGTTTGATCAAGTGTTCACGTACGTCCTGCTGCGACCTTCGACGAACGCCGCGGATGTGAACGCTCGATTAATTGACTATTCCAAAAAATACATGGGGCCAGACGCTTGGTACCAAGTAAGCCTACAGCCACTCGTCGATATTCACTTGAAGTCTGCATTGAGATCAGAGTTCGAACCCAATGGTAGTTGGACGAGCGTCTACATCTTTTCGGCCATTGCAGTCATCGTATTGGTGATTGCCTGCATCAACTTCACGATGCTGGCAACGGCCCGCTCGTTACGACGTTCGAAAGAAGTCGGCCTGCGAAAAACTCTTGGCGCCCAACGCTTGCAATTGATCGGGCAATTTGTCGGAGAGTCCTTCATGTTTTCCCTGATCGCCGGCCTGATGGCACTGGTAACAGTGCAGTCTTTCCTAGCTGCATTCAACGAGTTCACGGGCAAAACAATTGTGTTAAACGGAAGCATACTTTCGACGCTCCTAATCTTTACTTCAATCGTGGTAGTGGTGACCACGTTGTTGGCAGGATTCTATCCGGCTATTTTCTTGTCGGGGTTTAAACCCGCGGCCGCTCTTCGCGTAGGCTCGGCTCGTGCTTCCCTGAGTGGACTCCGCAAAACGCTCGTGGTCGTTCAATTCACCATCTCGATCATCTTGCTTTCCGCCACTTTCATTGTATTTCAGCAAATGGAATTCGTAAAGACCGCCTCGCGGCAAGTCGGCGATGGCATCGTCGTGTTGCCGATGAATCGGACACTCCAGTCTAAATACTACGCATTCAAAGACCAATTGATGCAAATCGATGGCGTCAAAAGCGTTGCGGCCGAATCCATTTTGCCTTCGAAGGGTTCAAGCTCCTACTGCTATGAAGTTGCTGGAAGCACGGATTCTTATTGTGCCTATACTTACCTGGTCGACCCAAATTTCTTATCCACACACGGCTATAAGATTGTAGCCGGCCGCGACCTCAGTTACAATTTTGCGAGCGATACTGTCAATTCATTTATCCTGAATCGAGAAGCGGTGCGCGAACTAGGTTATAAGTCGAACGATGCTGCCGTTGGTACGGAGATCTCCATTGGTAAAGTAAAAGGAAGGGTTGTTGGCGTGATGGAAAACTTTAGCACGTGGTCGCTTCGTGATTCTGTCGCGGGCACGATCGTCGTTGGATGGAAACCCAATGCGTATTCATTCTTGTCGATCAAATTCGATCCCGCCAAGTTGCAAAGCATGCTTTCGAAAGTTGAAAATGCTTGGAGCAATACCACTGAGTACCCCTTCGATTACTTCTTTTTAGATGAATCGTTCGCTGCGATGCACCAGAGAGACTTGAAGACAGGCCAAACGTTGAGCTTGTTTGCAGTCTTGGCAATCTGCATCAGTTGCCTAGGGATGGTCGGGCTGGTTTCTTATACAACTGAACAGCGGACGAAAGAGATTGGAATTCGAAAAACGCTTGGTGCCTCTGTTTCTGGGATACTGATGCTTGTGACGAAGGACTTCTTGCTGTTGATTTTCGTGGCTTTTGCCATTGCGGCGCCTGCGGTCTGGAAACTGATGTCAACCTGGCTTCAAGGTTTTGCATATCATGTGGAAGTCTCGCCACTTGCAATCTTACTCGGTGGATTTGGTGCCGTGTTGCTTGCCGTGATCTCGGTAGCCTATAATTCTTGGAAGGCGGCGGCAGCAAATCCGGTGAACGCCCTGCGCGTGGAAAACTGAGAACTCAACTTCTTCGGTAGTTGATGGGCTGTCTCAAAAGGGCCGATTTTCGCAAAAGCAGTTTTGCTTTAAGAAAAACCAAAGGTGCTGCCCATTTGAGACAACCCCCATTTCTTTTTTCTCCAGTATATTGCGTGCTTCAAAGGTTATGAAAACGTTCTCTCTTCTTGCGCTGGCACTGTTTGCCCTGTCATTTTCGTCATGTTTGGATTCCGGTGGCGTCGTACAAAAGTACACGCAAGTGACGCTTTACAATGTGAATCGTTCAAACGGACAAACGAGTGCATTTAAATCTTTTAACATCAATGAACCCGTGCCGTTCGCGAAGTTTATGCACAACTCGCAGCGAATCGTCGCCGCAAACTCGAAAACGTTTTACTTTATCGAACCAAACGGAAGCGACAGCCAGATTCCGTTTGATACCATTCAACTTGAAAATGGGTCTTTCTTTGATGTCTCGCCCGATAATGAGGTAATTCTTTTCTCGGGAGTCTCTGCCATCAAAACCAGCGACGCACAAGTGACCTACAAAAACCGCGGACTGTACCAACTCTCGCTGAGCAACAACAAACCGTCTATCGTGTATGTGAGCGACGATTGGCTCCCTCAATACGCTGTTTACTCGAAGGATGGAAAATACATTGGCTGCCGGCTTGTAAGAAAAGCCGGCACCAATTCTAGAATGGTGCTCATGAACACCGATGGTTCAAACTTGGTAGAGGTCGACGCTTCGACGACCGACGTCCTCCGCTATGGGCAGTTTAGCAACGACAGTAAGTACTTTTACTACTTCTTAGCACCCGACAAGATCCTGGAATATGACATCGCTGCTAAAACTCGTAAGATCGTCTCACACAGTACATTCTCTTCCGATGCCTCTGCTATCGAAATCTTCCCCGTTCTCAATGTCAGCGATCAAGCGTTGTATTACTTCTCGCTCGACAAACAACCGACAGGAACGGAAGGATTCATCTACAAATACACCTTTGCTACAAAAACATCTCAACAGTTGTTTAACGGGATGAGTCCTTACGCAGTGACGAACGATGTGGTGCTCTACCGTCGCCAACCCAACACCTTGACCGATGCCACTGACCTCACGCTTTTCTCTGGTGGACAGAACACCGTGATCGCAGAAGCGAATTTTGGGTTGATGCCCGACGATAATTCACGAGTGGTGTATCTGGTAAACGAAATTAAGTTCGCGAACTAGAAAGCCAGCACCAACCTGAATTTTTTGGGTTAACCGGGATTTCTTTCTTTCCCTCTTAACTCATTGCCTATTGAGTATTCCATGTCATCAACTCAACAAGGACTGCAGATATCTCGCCCCTTTTGGGGCTTCAAAAATCCCAACCAATTTCATAGCTGCGGGATTGCGCCCTTAACAGGGCTGGAAAAGTGGCGGTAAAGGGAAACTTCCTGGGGGAGAATTTACAATTGTCAATTCCCTATTTCCATTCCATGGTGGTTAAGTTAAGGACAGTGCGGCACTATGGCGAATACAAAAAAATCCAATTGTCAATTTCAGAGTTGGGGCGACTATTGTCACCTTGGCAACAGTCAGCTATCAAGCGCTCCATGCCGCCCATTCGAACCCGGCGGAAAAACTGAGGGCCCAGACCTAAATCCTATATTTTACTCGCCCGAGTTTTTCAACTTTAAAACCTATCTTACCATGGTAAAATATCTGTATGGTAAGATATTCGATTCAAGCAGTTTTCGCTTTGATCGTGAGCAGTGGAATTCTCTCATGCTCGCGACCTGTTCCCGCGGAAGAACAACTTCGCGTAGCAATCTCGACAGCAGGTGAAGAAGCCCGGGTAGATACCACGAACTCGGTTCCTGGTAACGTGTCACTTGGACAAATGCCAACATCTCCCAAACGGGTCGTTCTGACAGGCCTCCCGCAACATAGACTCGTGGCAGTTTATAAGTCAACACTTAAGAAGGCCGAAGTACGGAGCAGCTATTCCACCGAGTACTGGGAGTCAGATGAATATAGTCATTTTATGCCAGGACTTGACCTGTTGTTTGGTTACAACCTTATCAAGCTATCCCATTACGACATGGTCTCGGAAAAACTCAAAGACCTATTTGACAAACCGATCCTTGTCAAATCCCTATATTATCCATCGTGGGTGCAAGACTCAGTCGGTGAAAAACATAATCGGAAACCGATCACGAGAGACTACTTCATGGTCTCAGCTTACGATGAAGACACGAACGCCGACACGCTGATCAATCGTCACGACCTCCGAAGGCTTTATCACTTCAACGCCGCTTGTACCCAAAAGACAATGCTGCTGCCACCCAATTACTCCGTCGTTCGGTCTCAATACGACCGAGACAACGACGCGATGTTCGTCTACGCTATTCATGACGCGAATGGTAACGGTCGAACCGAAAATACCGAGCCGACTCATGTTTTCTGGATCAACCTTAAGTCCCCAGCTCCGGCCAAAAGAATGTACTGACCTATCACCAACCTTACCTATGAGACTTATCCTTATCACACTTGCGTTTGCATCGCTGTCTGCTTTCGCACAGTCCAAAAAAAATCAACCTACACCTGACATCCGCGCAACGATGGCGGAACGCGTCAAGGCCGAAGTTCAAAGACTATCGGGCCACAGTGGTGGAGTACTTGGCGTGACGGCCATCCACATCGAATCTGGGATGACCATCGCACAAAACGGAACACTCGCCTTTCCGATGGCGAGCTCATACAAGGTGCCAATCGCCGTTCAGTTGCTTGCGCGGATCGATAGCGGGCATCTTTCACTTGACGACATGATCGAAATAAAAAGGGAGGACATGCACCCGGGCAGTGGCATGATCTCGGAGCGATTCAATTGGCCAGCCAATGTTCGCCCCGGGTTGGCCCTCTCGGTTAGAAGCCTCATGGAACTCATGTTGCTCATCAGCGACAACAGTGCAACAGATATTTGTCTTAGATTAGCCGGTGGCGCAGATCGCGTGAACGCGTGCATGAAACGACTCGGCATTAGCGGGATTCGCGTCGATCGTCCTACATCTTTTTTGATTGCCGACAACGTGGGCATTCAGTGGCCCAAGGGAAAACCTTGGTTGAACACCACCTTTGACTCACTCGCTCGCTTGATCAAACCGGAGGATGAAAAGATGTACGCCCAAAAGTTTGATGTTGATCCACGCGACACTTCCACTCCGGATGCGATGGCAAATTTGTTGTTGCAACTTTACACCAAGCCAATCCTGCGTGAGCCATCGCGCTTGCTCCTCCTCGACATTATGAAACGCTGTGAAACCGGATTGACTCGATTGAAGGGCGCCTTGCCTCCAGAAACAGAAGTTGCACACAAAACTGGCACCATCGGCATGACCACCAACGATGTGGGAATCATCACTCTGCCAGGAAACGCGGGACACCTCGTTATCGCTGTATTCGTGAAGTCTTCCACAAAAGAAATCCCCGATCGCGAAAGGGCAATTGCTGAAGTAACTCGCGCTCTGTACGACTATGCCATCATTGCACGGTAATACACATAGAGCGACTTGGGTCTTCAACCCGACTGGCTAGTTCTTCAGGACGCGTACAGTCTTTTTGCCTGTAGGCGTTGCCACCTGCACGAAGTAAATTCCTGCAGACAAGTGTGTCGCATCTAATGTGATCGTCGAACCATGCACTTCCATGCTGGTTGGGACCGTGCGGCCCATCACATCCAGCATTCGTATCTCCTGGGCGTCGAATGCGAACAAAGCTTTCACTTGGAATTTGCCGGTGGAAGGGTTGGGATAGACAACCAATCGATCGTCGCCAAGCAAGTTCACTTTAACCACCTCCGAAGTTTCCGATTGGCCGTCAAAATCTGTTTGGCGAAGGCGATAATAGGAAACCCCGACGAGTGCGTTTTCGTCGACGGCGCTGTAGTGCAACACGTCCTTACTATTTCCAGCTCCCGGAACAACCAAGATAGGATTCCAATTGCTGCCATCCACTGAACGTTCGATGGTAAAGTGATCGTTATCAATTTCGACTTGCGTCGTCCATTCCAATACCACGTTTCCCTTCTCGGGAAATGCAGCAAAAGATGACAATGTAATGGGAAGGGGTGCTGTGTTGTCAGTATTCCCTAAAGTAAACCGGTCGCCATTCTGAAGATTCACGCCACTGAAAGTCACAATCCCACTACTGAATGTACCGATGACGGGTGTGACATCATTGTCGGCGAAACCATTGCCGTTGCGATCGATCAACAATCGCAGGTTGGATCCGACAAATGTTCCGGTAAACGAACTTACATTAAATGAAATGTTGGTCGTTCCAACATCTCCTGTTTCACTGACACGCCAGGTTCGTGACATCCTTTCTTTGATGATCGTTCCATCAACTCCGGAAGTAGTGCTGCTCACAAGCGTTCCTGCATCTCGTCCCCAGAAAAGATACTCACCATTCGACAAGTTGTTGGGACTCCACATCCGCACGATGCCAGACCCTCGGGCATCGGTGTGCGCCGAGCCATCGGTATGTTGACCGATCCCAGCGACATCGTAGTCGAAGTTTCCATTTCCAGCATTATCCATCAAGTACAGATCATTAGCCGCAAGCGCGATTCCATACTTTGCCGCCAGATAATTCGTCACCACTAATCGTTGCATGGCCGATACTTCGAAGTTGTACACCGCCATTTCGCCGATATTCCCCGTGATGATGAACCCTGCATCGCTTGCCGAAAGGTCACGACGGGCACCCACCATCACGTCTGTACCTGGAACACTGCCTGTACTAATTGGATCGGTGGCAACGATGTTCGTATTCTCGTTTGAGAAGGATGCGCGTGTACTCGTGTTGTTCGTGTGCGAACTCACAGTCCAGGCGCCCGACGAGTTGAAGCTCCCTACCGTTTGGTCTCCGCCAATAAAAGATGTGAAAGCGTTTGTGTCAAATGTATATTGATACGAACGTGTCACCGAATTTTGTGTCGCCTTTGAAAAGAAAGTACCATTGGCGCCTGCAGCCACATTATAGGTGACGAAGTACGACCAACTATTGGTGCCTGGTACAAAGTTTAATGCCGAAATATTACCCACCACCAACCAATCGGTACCTCGAAATTGAACCGAAGGCAAGCTATTGACAGAATTCGTAATGAAGTGTGGTTGATTGGCGGTTGATACTGGAGTCTGCGCAGACGCATTGAAACCATTACCCGACGCATCGGGCCATGAGGTGATTGAACTATTGTTCGCTTGATTCAAATCGTCGGCCTTCAACCAAAGTTTGTTTCGCGTCGCGTCGCCCACACCACCAGGTCCTGTGTATCCTGAAATAAATGTCCCGGTTCCGGTAACAGGAAAGCCCGTACAACCGACACCCGAACAGGTAACAGAAAACGAATTACAGATCTGGGTCACCGTTGCCCCATTAAAATAACTTACTTGGCTACCGGAGCCGTTCACCAACTGTTGTGACCCCGATCCACAAAGAGTTGCTTGTGGGTAGCTGATGATTAAATCGTCGTTTGAAATCGAGTTGGTGTTGATCACGGTTGTGCTGTTTCCGACCAAGCACAGGTCATCCGCTGTGGTGAGTGTAGAGGAGGCGTCAACTTCCATGTTCCCGGTATTCACCAAGGTAGACGTGGTCGTCAACGTTCCCCCGGTTACAAGATGTGTGTACCCTCCGAACATGATTTCGATCCCGGTCACCGTAAGGGTCCCTCGAATAATCACGTCACCTGTTTGATAAAACATATCAAGGTTCGATCCCGGCCAGTTGTTCCCAACGTTTGCCGCGACTGTGTTCGGCTGCGTGCCACAGATCTTATTGTCGTCGATGGCGTTCACGGTTACATTGTGCCCCGCATTGATGACAACGTTGTCGACCCTTCGTGGCCATACTCCTGTGGGCAAGGCTGCTTGCGTGCCGCTCGCGGTTAACGACCAAGTGGTGTTACTATCCCAAGCGCCAGTTTGTCTTGAGTAATATGTGACGGGTGCGGTGGTAGCGGCCACTCCCTGAAAGGCCACGCCGCCCACAACCATATTACCAGTAGCGCCAAAGGTCGACGTTGGGTTGGTGGTTGTGGCACTTGCAAACTGACGAGTAGAAGCCGCGAGCACCATCGTGGTGTTTACTTGAACTTCCGCTTGCTCTGTAAAACTGCTATTGATGCTGTGGGTAGTATTCACATCGGATGTGGAAATGACAAACACGAGACTATTCGCGGTCGCCGTAATATTGCTCGTGGCGAGTGAAGTACCATTTGCATTCTGTCCTGCCGGGGTACCTACTGGCGTAGTTTGGTTCACGTTTTCCAACGTCATCGCAATGAATGCCACGTTGGTGGGGCTTCCGGCCGTCCAAGTGATGCTGAAGTTGTAATTGCAGGCGGAGCGCGCGGCAGATATGCCGGCCTCAGCGATGTACCAAATCTCGCCAACAATACGGTTCGCCGAAGACAGGCTTCCCACCCGGGTCATCGCTTGGCCACCGTAAGTCATGGCACTGACCGAACCAACGGTTGTGCCGTTCTTGTCGTCCGCTACAGCTACGACAATGGCACGATTATAACCTTGCGCTGGTGTGTAAGCAGTTGGGGATGTCGCGACCGACCCGGCTATCAAATTCGCCTGTGCAAATGCCTGTATGCCAAGAAAGGACAAAAGAATCGCCGAAACGAATGCTAAAACGTGCTTTTTGCCAACCACAGCTTGAAGTGTTAACGGATTTATAACCTGAAAAAGAACTACTAAACCCCAAATCTACCAAAAAGTAGGGTCGGTTGGGGGCAAAAAATAACCCTTTGTAGACCAGCGTGCGCTCAGTAACCGTTTCAAAGCACTCAAATTGGTTGTTTCAGGTAATTGATTATGGCCCAATCGTGATAAGTTTGGGGGTAGAATGGCACATCAATCTGGGTTCGTGAGTATTGTCGGTAAGCCGAACGTGGGAAAATCGACCCTCATGAATCGTCTCGTGGGTGAGAACCTCTCGATCATTACCGCGAAAGCACAAACCACGCGGCATCGGATCATGGGAATTTTGAATGGTCCAAATTTTCAGATCGTATATTCCGATACACCCGGTATCCTAGAACCGAAGTACGAACTGCATGCGGCTATGATGAATTACGTCACCGTATCTCTCGAAGATGCAGATGTAATTCTGTTGGTGGTGGAGCTTGGCGAAAAGTTTGATGAAACCATCATTCGACGCTTCAGCGGAATAAAAACGCCGATCATCTTGGTGATCAACAAATGCGATCTTGGAAAAGGCTCGCAGGTGGAAGACAAAGTCAAATATTGGCAAGAACATTTCAAGCCGGTCGCGATCCTTCCGGTGTCGGCGAAGTCCGGCGACAATGTATCCCGAATCCTGGAGACCATTCTTCAATACTTGCCTGAACATCCTGGTTACTATCCGAAGGACACACTCACCGATCGATATGAGCGATTTTTTGCGGCGGAGATCATTCGTGAAAAGATCTTTTTGAATTACGATCAGGAAATACCCTATAGCTGTGAAGTTGGCATCGAACAATTTAAAGACGAAGAAAAGCTGATCAGGATTTCTGCCATGATTTTCGTGGAGAGAGATTCACAAAAAGGAATCGTGATTGGGAAAGGGGGCTCGTCTTTGAAGAAAGTTGGTTCGGAGGCGCGACAAGACCTTGAAGCATTCTTCAACAAAAAAGTATTCCTCGAAACCCGCGTGAAAGTCGCCGAAAATTGGCGCAAGCAAAAACTCAGACTCCGACAGTTTGGGTACTTGGGAATAATACTTACCTTTGCAGTCTTTTTAGCAAGACATGGCCAACATTGTAGCGATCGTAGGAAGGCCCAACGTAGGTAAATCCACCTTTTTTAACCGGTTGATCGAAGAACGACAGGCGATCATGGACGACATGCCTGGCGTTACCCGCGATCGCCATTATGGATATGCCGAATGGACTGGCCATTACTTCACGGTGATCGATACCGGTGGCTACGTCACAGGATCCGATGACAAGTTCGAATCACAAATACGACGGCAGGTAGAACTCGCACTCGACGAATGTACAGCAGTCATTTTCATGGTCGATTGCAGAGATGGACTCACCGGCTACGACAAGGAGTTTGCTAACATCATTCGTCGTTCGAAAAAACCTGTATTCATTGCTGCAAACAAAGCAGACACTCCCGACAAAGCCATGCTCGCGAATGAATTCTACGAGCTAGCGATGGGCGATGTGTACCCAGTGTCGGCAGAGAATGGAAGTGGAACGGGCGAGTTGCTCGACGACTTGGTAAAACTGTTCCCTACGGTCGGCGTTGAAGATCCGGACGCTGGTATTCCACGCATCGCCATCTTAGGACGTCCAAACGTGGGGAAGTCATCCTTGCTAAACGCGTTGTTGGGGAACGAAAGGACAATCGTAACAGATGAAGCTGGCACCACACGCGATGCGATCGATTCGCATTACAAGATGTTCGGCAAAAACTTCATCCTCACCGATACCGCCGGCATCCGAAAGAAAAGCAAGGTGAAGGAAGACATTGAATTTTATAGTGTACTCCGGTCCCTTCGTGCGCTCGAAGAAAGCGATGTGTGCATTTTCGTGATCGACGCACAGGCAGGACTCGAAGCACAAGACGTCAGCCTGATCTCTCTTGCCCAGAAGCAAACCAAGGGCATGGTCATCATGGTGAACAAATGGGACCTCGTCGAAAAGGACAGCAAGACTGCGGATCGGATGAAGAAAGAGATGTTGGAGAAACTAGCGCCCATAGATTATATCCCGATCATCTTCGCTTCGGCTCTTGAAAAGCAACGGATTTTCCAAGTGATGGAAAAGGCCGTCGAGGTGTTCAATAACAAAACCAAGAAAATTCCGACGTCGGCACTCAACGACGCACTTTTGCCCGAAATCGTGCACTACCCTCCTCCATCGATGAAGGGAAAGATGATTCAAATCAAGTATGTGACGCAGGTGGCAGCTCGAAATCCGTCGTTTGCATTCTTCTGCAACTTGCCGCAATACATTCAAGAATCTTACAAGCGCTTCTTGGAAAACAAGTTGCGAGAGAAGTTCGATTTCACGGGCGTTCCCGTTCGTTTCTTCTTCAGGAAGAAATAGGATTTGTTCAACCAGCTTTGTTGCCAAACTTATTTTTCAGCACACGGTTGCAGACCAAACTTTATTTCT
This sequence comes from Cyclobacteriaceae bacterium, assembly GCA_044226945.1. Classification (GTDB taxonomy): domain Bacteria; phylum Bacteroidota; class Bacteroidia; order Cytophagales; family Cyclobacteriaceae; genus ELB16-189. Next base: position 80,347 of record JBGAGB010000010.1, read on the forward strand.
TGAGGGGGTAAAAAACAACCCTGAAAAGCTGGAAAAATCGAAATTTTATTACCTGTACCCCCATATTTAGGGTATTCTAGTATCTTTGCACCCAAATTAAAACCTGTAAACTATGAAAAAACTGTTCGCAATGGCATTTGTATGCGGATTCGCATTTGCCCTCGTATCATGCGGCGGTGGCGCTAAGCAAGAAGAAGCAGCTCAAGACACAACGAAAGTTGAAGCTGCTCCTGCTGACACTACTGCAACTGACACAACTAAGGCAGATTCGACTGCTCACTAATTCGAAGTTTGATTTCGCAGGCTTCGGCCAATCGAAATCATTCCCATAAGAGGCTGTCTGAAAAGACGGCCTCTTTTTTTTACCCTTTCCAATCGACTTTGCTTTCAGTCCAATTCTAAAATGTGAGTCGCGAGAATTTGCCTTTTGTTTTACCTTTTGCATTTATTGCGGCGTGGTGGGAAGTGAACGTAAACTGCTCGAGATCCTAGAGAAACACGTGCCTACGGCTTCGGTGCCCTACTGTCTCCAGCTATGGCAGACCAAACCTTTTCACTTCAAGCTTCGAAAGTCGCGTCAATCAAAGGTGGGGGACTTCTCCTGTAAACCTGGTGAAACACCTCAGATCACCGTCAACAACGACCTACATCCCTTCCTCTTCCTGATCACGTATGTTCACGAAGTGGCGCACTGGCATGTGCACCTGCGTTATGGCCACCGCATCGACGCACACGGCGAAGAATGGAAGAACACATTCCGCGAATTACTCCAACCCGTCATGACAACCGAAGTGTTTCCGCCCCATATTCTGCACGGACTTCGGAAGCACATGGCGAATCCAAAAGCTTCGACGTTTTCCGATCCAGCGATGACGGAATTGCTTCGCCACGCAGATCCAAAATGGAGTCGAGCCACGCTCCTCTCCGAGATTCCCGAAGGAAGCATATTTGGCTTGCAGGGGCGATGGTTCAAGAAAGGAGCCCTTCAGCGCACCCGGGTGCTCTGCCTAGAAGTAAAAACAAAGAGGAAGTTTCTCGTACCGAAAGACATGGTGGTCGAGAGTGCCCAACTAAGTCTGTTGTGAGTTACTTAACGAGAGGCGCGACCCGCGTCGATCGCCTTACGCACGCTCCCGTGTTGGCGCAGCAGGGATTCGGCAACCTCAGCTTCAATGCCAAGAGCCTCCATGATCATCCGCGTTCCTCTTCCGACAAGTTTCGAATTGGTGAGTTGCATGTCCACCATCTTGTTGCCAACCACGCGACCCATTTGAATCATCGTGGCGGTGGAGATCATGTTCAACACCAGTTTTTGAGCAGTCCCTGATTTCATCCGCGTGCTGCCGGTAACAAACTCAGGTCCTACTACGGCCTCGATCGGGAAGTCAACGGATTGTGCCAACGCGCTACCTGTATTGCAGGTCACGCAACCAGTGATTAAACCATTTGCTTTTGCATCTTTCACGCCACCCAGTACATACGGCGTGCGCCCCGAAGCGGCAATGCCCACGAGGACATCTAGGTTCGTGGGTTGAAATGCCTGCATGTCTTTCCAGGCTTGTTGTGTATCGTCCTCCGCATGCTCGACTGACACGCGGATGGCTTTGTCTCCGCCGGCTATAATGCCGATCACCTTACCTTGACCGACACCGTATGTGGGCGGTATTTCCGATGCGTCGAGTACACCCAAGCGACCGCTTGTGCCCGCCCCGATATAGAACAGCCGTCCGCCTTTCCTCATCCGTTCTACGATGGCGCGCACGAGTGCTTCAATGCGGGGGATCTCCTTTTGAACTGCCATGGGAACGCCTTGGTCTTCGCGATTGATGGACGTCAACAACTCGTTGACACTCATTTTCTCGAGGTGGTCGTAATGGGAAGAAGACTCGGTCGTCTGCATGTATAGTGTACTTATTTACCTTGGTGATAGAGCGTGAGCCCAGCGATCGGGCTCTCCAAAATATTTTTTACGGTGATGCCTTTGTCGTTTGCGACTTGGCGAAGGATGTCGCTGAAATAAAATGCAACCGAGCCGGTAAAGTGCACTTTCAAGTTTCGGTATCCTTCGTACTGCATCACGTTGTTCTCATAAAACTCGGCGAAGCTGTTGTACACTAGTTTGTGACAATACGGCTCGTCGAGGTGTTGGAAGATAAATCGCATGAAGCTTGCCAAGAAAGCGCTGGGCTTTTCTTGTTGATATACTTTTTCCAGGAACTCTTCGCGAGTCAAGGGAAAGCGCTCAGCAAACTGCTTGGCAAGTGTGGCTGGAAATTTTTGACGCAGGTAGTCGACCAGGAATTTTCGACCGATGTTGGCGCCAGAACCTTCGTCGGCGAGGATCCAACCCAAGTTGGCAACGTTGCCTGTAATTTCCTTTCCATCGTACAGGCATGAGTTCGAGCCAGTACCCATGATGCAGGCAATCCCTGGCTCGTGACCACACAGCGCGCGCGCAGCCGCAAGTAGGTCCCAACCAATTTCCACCTTCGAACCTGGGAAGAAGGATAAAAAAGCTTCACGAATGACCGCCTGATTTTTTTCCGAAGACACGCCCGCTCCATAGAAATAGACTTCCGTAACCTTTTCTTTCGCAATCGGCACAACCGCCGTGCGCAGGGTGTTGTTCAAATCGTCGATGGGTTGGTAGTAAGGGTTGAAACCTGGTGTATGGGTTTGCCCGATCGTACCATCGGACTGAAGGAGGCGCCAATCAATTTTTGATCCGCCGCTGTCTGCAATGATGATCATAATGAGGGGAAAGTTAGGCCAACTTTCCGATTACTTTAAGTCTTTCGAAAACCTTTTCGGTGTGCGGTGCATCCTTCAACTCATCGGTCAGGTCTTGACCCGCCCAGTGCTCATAATGTTTGCCTTTGGCCCACAGTCGGGAAGGCGTGACATCGTAGACCACTCCTTGGAAGGCGATCCAGATCTCGGGCTTGTCTTGGCCATTGCGCAGCGACAGTTGGGTGCGCGTAATCAGGGGTAGATCAGAGGGTAGTGAACTCACCGTGGCTCCGTTAAATCTTCATATCTTGGCAAAGATAATTCCTAACCCTATGCATGTGCGAAAACTCTTACCCGTTGCCATTCTTTTATCGATTCTAGCAGTTGCCTGCGGACCCAAAAAACCCGTCGATACAATGACCGACGAGCAGTTGCGAACTTACGCAAAGGAACTCGCCGACAAGTTCATCATACTGGATGGCCACATCGACTTACCTGACTTATTGAAAGAAAAGAAATATCGCGCAGGTATCGATTCGCCCGACACGATCATTCGCACCGGAAAAGGAGAGTTTGACTACACACGCGCAAAAGCCGGTGGCCTCGACGCACCTTTCATGTCGATCTATATCCCCATCGAGTACCAAGAAAAACCTGATCTAGGGAAATCACTAGCCGATTCGCTCATCGATAACGTCGTCGGCATCACGAAAGCACTTCCCGATAAGTTCGCATTGGCCAATACGCCTGCCGAAATTGAAGAGAACACCCGCCAAGGAAAAATCTCTCTCCCCATGGGCATGGAGAATGGCGCACCCATTGGCAATGACCTAGCTAACCTTAAATACTTTTTTGACCGGGGCGTGCGCTACATCACACTCGCCCACAATAAAGACAATCAAATTTGCGATGCGTCAATGGACGGCTCTGGAACATGGAAGGGACTTAGTCCGTACGGCAAGGACGTCGTAGCCGAGATGAATCGACTGGGAATCATCGTCGATATTTCGCACGTAGATGACAATACATTTTACCAGGTGATGGAATTGAGTAAGGCTCCCGCAATCGCATCACACTCCTCGTGCCGCGCATTCTCCCCTTCAATACGCCGCGATATGAAGGATGACATGATTCGCAAACTCGGGGAGAAAGGTGGCGTCATGCTCATCAACTTCTACAACTCCTTCCTCGACTCTGCCTTTGTGAAATATCAGGCCGACTTAAAGGCAATTCTGGACAAAGACAGTTTGGATGCATCCGATTCGCTCGCGAGACCGATCATTGCAGAATACAAGCGGACACACCCCAGCCCGACTACGATCGAAAAAGTTGCCGATCACATCGACCATGTGGTGAAACTGACAGGTATTGACCACGTAGGATTTGGATCAGACTTCGACGGGGTGAGTGGCCTGCTGCCGACCGGACTGGAGGACGTCTCAAAATATCCTGATTTGATCTACACCTTGTTGAAACGTGGTTATACAGAGGAAGACATTGAGAAAATTTGTTACAAAAACGCATTTAGAGTGTGGAATAAAGTGATCGATATTTCAAAAGAATTACAAGCAGCCCACTAGGTTGTTTCCTTTTTCTTCCAAACAGAATTAAAGAGATCATTCAGGTTTAGAGCGACAAGAAAAATTGAAGTTTATGATGCGAGTTTACTCCCTGTTGGTAGCATTGGTGGTATCGGGAACGCTGTTCGCACAGCAGACAAAAAAGGGACCGGATTTTTATACACCCAAGTCGGGCACTGTATGTTATGCGAAAGCAGAAGATGCTTTCACAAATGTGGGTCCGCCGGAAGAGTACACGCGGAGGCTTCAGTCGCAAGCCCGAACTCAAGCAGCAAATATTGAAGTGACCTATGACGGTTTCACTGCCGAGGCTCAGGCAGCCTTTCAAGAAGCGGTCAACATCTGGGCATCCATCATCGAAACACCGGTGACGATCCGCATCCAAGCGCGATGGACACCCCTTGGTGCAGGTGTGTTGGGAAGCGCGAGCCCTGGCACGTACGCTGCCAACTTCGACGGCGCACAGAAAAATGGTGTGTGGTATCCCATCGCGCTGGCAGAAAAGATCTCTGGCACCAACATGAATGGCACCGACCCCGACATTGTCGCGTCGTTCAATTCAACCAACAACGCTTGGCATTATGGCCTCACAGGTCAAGCGCCTCCAGCCGGCAAGTACGACTTGGTTTCAATTGTGCTACACGAAATCGGTCATGGTCTTGGCATCACGCACGCCTATTCGGTCGACTCCGGCCTCGGAATTATTCCAGATTACTTTAGCAATCGCCCCGTCCTCTTTGAAGTTGGGCTGGAAACGCCAGATGGAAAGAATATTATCAACCAGTTTACACCTCCGTCTGCCGATCTAAAAAATGCACTAACCGGTGAAATTCTCTATTACAACTCGCCCTTGATTCGCGCTGCCAATGGCACGTTTCCCGCTCAAGTATATGCTCCGGCAACCTACAGCGCGGGTTCTAGCATTGCGCACCTAGACGAAGCTACCTATCCTGCCGGAAGTGGAAACTCGCTGATGACACCGCAAATCGGTTCCGCCGAACGCATCCTGAATCCTGGACCAATTGTGCGCGCGATCTTAAAGGAAATGGGTTGGACCGCAGTATTGCCCAAGCACACTGCGTTGAAGAATACCGAAGACGCCGTAGGACCCTACAATGTCGTCCTGCAAGTAAAAGGTGAAGGGAACTACGACGCAGGAAGCGTGACAGTCAACTACAAAGTAGATGGCGGATCATCCGTGGCTGCGAAGATGACGCCCACAGCCAATGCGAACGAATTCAGCTTGTCGCTTCCCGTCGGCGGCGCTAAATATTCCTATTACATTTCGTTGACTGGCGACGACCAACGCGTGTACACGTATCCGGGCACTTTACTGAGACCCGGTATCGCACCTGTTCAAAGGTTAATCACGTTCTCGGCAGGGCCAGATACACAGGGACCTAAGATTGTACACACCCCAAAAGAATTTATCGCAGCCACCGACAAGCTAGATCTACAGGCTGTTGTCACCGACAACATCGGAGTCAAAGAAGTATTCATTGAATTCAAGGTGAAGGGAGTTGCCCAACCCGATCAGCCGCTCACCCTCAAGGCCAACACCGACTCAATCTATGTGGCGAATATTGACCTCGGGACGCTCGCCAATGGAGACAAAGTGGAGTATCGCCTTCGTGCCAAGGACAAGGCCGTTGCCGGAAACGTGAGCTACTTGCCTTCCGCTTCGGAATTCTTCGTCGTGAACGTGTCAGGTTTGGGTGCAACATCCGATTCCTATCGCAATAATTTTGATAATCTTTCCGCGGTTGACTTCTTCGGAAATGGGTTCTCTATCACGAAGCCGACTGGATTCAACGACGGGGCCATCCATTCCAAGCACCCGTACGACGAAGCGGGCGCGAATTCTTCTATCAACTACGTCTACACGCTCAAAGTACCAATCAAGGTGAAGAGTGCTGACGCCTTGCTGAAGTTTGATGAGATCGTTTTGGTGGAGCCCGGTGAAGCAGGCGTCGTTTGGCCTGACGCTAACTTTTATGACTATGTGGTGCTCGAGGGTTCACTCGATGGTGGCGTGACCTGGAATGCACTCGGGGCCGGCTACGACTCACGGCAAAACACGACATGGCTCAACTTGTGGAACGGGTCTATTACCAATAACAACTCGACCGCCGTAGGTGAACCTAGTTTATATCGTACTCATGTTTTTAACCTCCTCGACTACTATAAGGCTGGCGACGAGGTAGCTTTTCGCTTCCGGATGTTTAGTGATCCATTTTCTGCGGGCTGGGGATGGTCGATCGACAACCTAAGAATCCAAGTAGACGACGTTCCTCCAACCATTTTACACAAGCACTACGATTATGTGGTGAAGGGAACATCCACACTTAACCTTGGGTTGCGCGCTACCGATGCATTCGGCATCAGCCAAATCTTCGTCGACTACAACGTAAACGGAGGTGCAGTGACAACCAGTGAAATTTTGGTGAACCCCCTCACGAACGATTATTCACTCACGATCGATCTCGGTGCGCTTGGGCTTAATGTCGGAGACGAATTTCAATATAAGATTCGCGCGATCGATGGAAGTACAAACACTGGAATGTTTCCGACCAGCGGGTTCATCAAAGTAGTTGTGATCGACACAGGTGCTTCTGCTGCAACCCTGAGCCAAGTCGTGTCCGACTTCTCCACAGCGAGCGCAGATTTGACGAGCAACTTCTTCAGCACAAGCCAGCCGGCAGGATTCACCAGCGCCGGAATGAACTCTGACCACCCGTACAGCGTCGGGCTTGGACTCGATCAAGTGTCTGACTTCGTGTGGATGACCAAAAAGCCTGTGAAGGTGAGCGCCGACAATCCACGGATTTATTTTGAGGACATCGCCGTAGTGGAGTATGCCGGTGCCGGAATTAAAGACTTCGTGGTGGTCGAAGCATCGAAGGACGCGATTACTTGGGATCCCCTTCTCGACGCGTATGCAGCCACTGCCTTCAGTCAATGGAAAGCGATTTTCGACAACGGAGGTAATGCCGTTCAAAGCATGATCCAAAAGCACATGTTTAGCATCACCACTTCCGGCAAATTCAAGGCTGGAGACAATATCTTCATACGCTTTAGACTTCATTCAGATGCCACGGGCACAGGGTGGGGCTGGTTTGTCGACAACCTGAGCATCCAAGGACCGGTCACAGGCTTAGAGAACAATTCATTCGAGCAAGCGGTGGCATGGCCCAACCCACTCCAGGGCAACACGCTGAACGTGTCGATGACCCTGCCCCACGCGACGGACGTGTCTGTCGAGATTCTCAGTTCGCAAGGCCTAACGCTCGTTCAAGATCAGTTTTCTGCTAGTGCCGGCGATGTGGCTCGTGAATATGCTGTTGCTGATTGGGCCGATGGCCTTTACGTCGTCCGTGTTCGCTCAGAATTCGGCACTACTGTACGGAAGGTCGTGAAGGTGCGTTAAAAGGCGTTCGCGGCAACGAAAATCTTCCAGTACACGCGTGTGTTTTTTTACTGCGAAAAAAATCTCGCTGTGAAGCCAGAATAATTGTCTAGCGGCGGGTGGATTGTTTCTCCCGGTGGTTATTTTTGCGCCAATTTATCCCACCCAAGCGTCAAAATGCCAAGAGACAGAAGCATCCGTTCCGTACTGATCATCGGTAGCGGGCCGATTATTATCGGCCAAGCGTGTGAATTCGACTACTCAGGTTCCCAAGCCGCGCGTTCGTTGCGCGAAGAGGGAATCGAGGTCGTCCTGATCAATTCCAACCCGGCGACGATTATGACGGACAAGATCAACGCTGATCACGTCTATCTGAAGCCGCTGGAAAAGAAGTCGATTCGCGAAATCCTAGAGAAACACCACATCGACGCCGTTCTCCCGACCATGGGCGGCCAAACAGCCTTGAACCTCTGCATCGAGTGCGATAAAGCCGGTATTTGGCAGCACTACGGAGTGCGCATCATAGGGGTCGACATCGATGCCATCGAAACCACGGAAGATCGCGAGAAATTCCGCCTGAAAATGATGGAACTCGGCGTAGGTGTGTGCAAAGGCGCCACGGCTACTTCTTTCTTAGAAGGAAAAGAGATCGCCCAAGAAATTGGATTCCCATTGGTCATCCGCCCCTCGTTTACGCTGGGCGGTACAGGGGGTGGATTCGTCGAAAAGCCAGAAGATTTCGATGCTGCGTTGAATCGCGGGCTACATGCTTCACCGATTCACGAAGTACTGGTGGAACAAAGCATCATGGGCTGGAAGGAGTACGAATTGGAACTCCTCCGCGACAGCAATAAGAACATCATCATTATCTGCTCGATCGAGAACTTCGATCCGATGGGAATTCATACGGGCGATTCCATCACCGTAGCACCGGCGATGACCCTTCCCGATACGGTGTACCAACACATGCGCGACCTCGCGATCCGGATGATGAATGGCATCGGACAGTTTGCGGGTGGTTGCAACGTGCAGTTCGCCGTGAACCCGGAGAACGACGACATCGTCGGAATTGAAATCAACCCACGCGTGTCACGCTCATCGGCGTTGGCATCGAAGGCAACCGGATATCCCATCGCGAAAATTGCCGCGAAGTTGGCGATCGGTTATAACCTCGACGAGTTGAACAACGCCATCACAGGCACGACGACTGCCTATTTTGAACCGGCGCTCGACTACGTCATCGTGAAGATCCCTCGCTGGAACTTCGACAAATTCCATGGCGCCGATCGTCGCCTAGGCCTTCAAATGAAGAGCGTGGGCGAAGTGATGGGCATCGGGCGGAACTTCCAAGAAGCGCTTCAAAAGGCGTGTCAGTCACTCGAAATTCGTAGGAATGGTCTGGGTGCCGACGGAAAAGAACTTCGCAACCAAGATGAGTTGATGCACAGCTTGGCCAATCCAACCTGGAACCGTCTGTTCCACATTCACGATGCCATCAAAGTGGGTGTGCCTTTGAAGACCATTCACAAGGTGACCAAGATCGACAAGTGGTTCTTGGAGCAAATTGAAGAGCTTATCAAGCTCGAGAATCTCATCGAGGAATACGATCTCGACAATGTTCCTGCCGAACTATTGCGCAAAGCGAAAGAGAAAGGATTTGCCGACCGTCAGATTGCCCACCTCCTCCATTGCTTCGAGAGCGAGGTTCGCAAGAAACGCCTCGATCTCGGGATCAAGCGCGTGTACAAACTTGTCGACACCTGCGCCGCCGAGTTTGAAGCAAAAACTCCTTATTATTATTCGACCTTCGACAAGGAAAACGAATCGCCAGTTACAGAGAAGAAGAAAGTGGTCGTGCTCGGATCGGGTCCCAACCGCATCGGTCAAGGGATCGAGTTCGATTACTCGTGTGTTCACGGCGTACTCGCAGCAAAAGAACTCGGCTACGAAACTATCATGGTCAACTGCAACCCTGAAACGGTTTCGACAGACTTCGATATTGCAGATAAACTTTACTTCGAACCTGTTTTCTGGGAACACTTGATCGACATCATCGACCACGAGAAACCAGTGGGCGTAATCGTTCAACTTGGCGGTCAAACGGCTTTGAAGTTGGCCGAAAAATTAGATAAGCACGGCATCAAGATCATTGGAACATCTTTCAACTCGCTTGATCTCGCCGAAGATCGCGGCCGGTTCTCAACACTCTTGAAGGAACAAGGGATTCCTTATCCTGAATTTGGAGTTGCGACCGATCCGGATGAAGCGCTGGAAGTATCCAAACAAATCGGATTTCCGCTGCTCGTTCGCCCTTCTTACGTGCTCGGTGGCCAAAGCATGAAGATCGTGATCAACGAGAAAGAACTCGAGAATCACATCATCGACATTTGGAAGCACTTGCCCGACAACAAGGTATTGCTCGACAACTACCTTGAGAACGCGATCGAGGCCGAAGCCGATGCAATCTGTGATGGTGAGAACGTGTACATCATCGGGATCATGCAGCACATTGAACCAGCGGGTATTCACTCGGGCGATTCCTACGCGGTACTGCCGCCATATAACTTGGGCGACTTTGTGATCAAACAGATCGAAACGTACACGACCAAGATTGCACAGGCACTTCAAGTGAAGGGTTTGATCAATATCCAGTTTGCGATCAAAGACGATCGCGTGTATGTGATCGAGGCGAATCCTCGCGCGTCGCGGACGGTACCGTTCATCTGCAAAGCTTACGACGAACCATACGTAAACTACGCGACCAAAATCATGCTGGGCGATCGTTCCGTGAAAGACTTTTCGTTTAACCCTCGTAAGAAAGGGTATGCGATCAAAGTGCCGGTGTTCTCGTTTAGCAAGTTCCCAGATGTGAACAAGGAGCTAGGACCGGAAATGAAGTCGACCGGAGAAGCTATTTACTTCATCGACGACTTGATGGACGATTACTTCCTGAAAATCTACACAGAGCGAAACCTGTATTTGAGCCGCTAGCTTATTTGTCTTCGCCCCGCCGGAAGCAGATGTTGCCGGCGGGGCGAAAACCTCACTAGAAGACCCAAAAATGGGCTTTTTTATTTACGGACCGCTCACTACCTTTGCAGTCCCAAAACGGTGAATGTAGCTCAGTAGGTTAGAGCACCAGATTGTGATTCTGGGGGTCGCGGGTTCGAGTCCCGTCTTTCACCCTCCCTTTTCATTTCAAGAATTTAGAACGTGGTTCCTGAGTCTTAGAATCGACTCTCGCCAAATTCTAAATTCTTCATTGGGTACCCTCTCAATTCTTAAAAGTAATTCGCTTCCCAAGGACAGAATCATCCAACCTGCCTTTTTCCCAGGCGAGGTGGCCATTCACCCATGTGTGCGTCACGCGCGAATGAAATGATTGCCCTTCGAATGGCGACCAACGACACTTATAGAGAAGGTTGCTTTTCTCCACCTTCCACGACGACGAGGGGTCGACGAGCACGAGGTCGGCAAAGTAACCTTCCCGGATAAATCCGCGCTTCTCGATGCGGAACAAGATCGCAGGCTTGTGTGCCATCTTCTCGGCAATCTTCTCGGGGGTGATCCTTCCGTGTTGATAGAATTCCATCATCGCGACAAGCGCATGTTGCACCAGCGGGCCTCCCGAAGGAGCTTTGAAATAGGTGCCCGATTTTTCCTCGGAGGTGTGTGGCGCGTGGTCGGTCGCAATCACATCAATTCGGTCGTCCATTACCGCGCGCCAAACTGCTTCACGATCGGCCGACGATTTTATCGCAGGATTCCACTTGATCTTAGTTCCCAGCGTCTTGTAGTCGGCGTCGGAAAACCACAGGTGGTGAATACAAGCTTCTGCCGTGATGAGCTTCTTTTCGAGAGGCAGCTTGTTTGAAAATAGCTCGGTCTCCTTGGCGGTAGAAATGTGGAGAATGTGGAGCCTCGTTTTATGCTTCTTCGCTAGTTGGATGGCCGAAGATGATGACTTGTAACAAGCCTCTTCACTCCGAATTTTAGGGTGCAATTCGATCGGCACATCCTCTCCATATTTAGCCTTAAATGCCTCGCTGTTCTTGCGAATGGTGGGTTCGTCTTCGCAGTGGGTAGCGATCAAGCCCGGCCACTTGCTGAAGAAACCTTCGAGTACCTTGGGGTCATCCACCAACAGGTTGCCAGTCGACGAGCCCATGAATATCTTCAACCCGCATACCTCGTGGAGGTTGGTTTTCATCACCTCGTCCAAATTATCGTTGGAGGCACCGATGTAAAATGAATAGTTTGCCAGCGACGACTTCGAAGCAGTCTGATATTTCTGTTCCAACAACGCTTGGGTAAAGGTGGGTGGCACGGTGTTGGGCATTTCCATATACGTGGTCACACCACCGGCTACCGCTGCGCGCGATTCGGTGAAAATGTCCCCTTTGCGCGTCAGTCCGGGCTCCCGAAAATGCACCTGGTCGTCGATCGCGCCCGGGAAAAGAAAACGCCCCTTGGCGTCAACTACCCGGTCGGCCTTCATCGATTGGAGGTTTTGCCCAATCTTCTCGATGTACGCGCCCTTAATCAGCACATCGCCATCGAGCACTTGTCCTTCATTTACTATTTTCGCGTTTACGATCAGCGTCGTCATGGGAGTGTCCGGGAAGTTTTGACTTGCCGGGGTACAAATATACTCGATATGCAACGGATGAACGGAGTGACTCCAGACGAGACCAAAATCTAACCGGTGACTGAACAACAACAAGAGTCGTGGCGTAACCTGAAGCTGAATAAGCAATTGCTCACCGCGATTGACGAATTGGGATTCGGCGAACCCACGACGGTACAATCCAAGTGCCTTCCTCTCATCCTTGGGGGCCAACAAGTGATCGGCATCGCGCAAACAGGAACCGGAAAAACGGCGGCATACCTGCTTCCAATATTGCTGAAGGCTAAGTTCAAGCAAGGCAACGAGCCTAGAGTTCTCATCTTGGTCCCGACCAAAGAACTCGTGGTGCAGGTGGCTAACCATGCAAAGAAACTTGCGGCTTATACCGACCTGCGAATTGCAGGCATCTATGGTGGCGTAGGTCCACAGCAACAGATTCGCGAAATCGAAGAAGGCGTCGACATACTCGTAGCAACTCCCGGGCGCATGATGGAACTCTACTTGCGCAAAGCGATCCCCGTCAAGCAGATCAAAACCCTGGTGCTCGACGAAGCTGACAGGATGATGGACATGGGTTTCATGCCTCAACTGCGGAAGATATTCGAAGTCATTCCTACGAAGCGCCAAAACTTGCTCTTCTCTGCCACCTTTCCCACAAAAGTGGAACGGCTTGCAGACGAATTCTTGGAGTTTCCTGTTCGAGTAGAAATCACACCTCAATCGACACCTGCGAAGCGTGTAGAGCAGGAGCTCTATCATATTCCCAACTTACGCACGAAGATCAATTTTGTAGAAAAGCTACTGGGTGGCGACGACACATTCTCGCGCGTCATGATTTTCGCTCGCACAAAAGAAAACGCCGACAACGTGTTCCGCTTTGTCGAAAGAAAAAAGCTTGGCCCCGTTCGGGTGGTTCATTCTAACAAGGGACAGAACAGCCGGATTAACGCGATGGATGAATTTCGGGATGGCAAGCTACGTGTGCTCGTCTCGACTGATGTCGCAGCCCGTGGAATCGACGTGTCGGAAGTGACACACGTGATCAACTTCGATGTGCCGATTCAATATGAAGACTACGTCCATCGCATCGGGCGCACGGGTCGGGCGGAACACGAAGGTAAAGCGATCACGCTCGCCACACCGGCGGAGGAATACCACATTGCCAAGATTGAAAAGATCATCCGCGAGAAGATACCGGTGAAACGACTGCCTTCCGACATTTTCATAGAAGAGACATCCTACGAAGAGAAACAAGCGATGGATCGCGAGATTGACCGCCAACGTCGCCGGGAAGACCCTACTTTTAAAGGAGCCTTTCACGAGAAGAAAATTAAGAATTGAGAATTCAGAATTGAGAATTCTGTGGCGGTTGAATTGAAGCGCGGGTTGAGCGAATAGGTCTGCAGTAACCGAAGACTGAAACACCTAATAGATTTATGCCGTCCGAAGCAGACCAAGGCTTCATTCGAAAACTCAAAAAAATTAAGAATTGAGAATTCAGAATTGAGAATTCCGCGGAAGTTGAATTGAAGCGCGGGTTGAGTAGATGCGTTTGCAGTAAACCTAAGACTGAAACACCTAACGATTCATGCCACTCGAAGTAGACCAAGGCTTCATTCGAAGCAAAAAAATCGGAATCTAGGATCTAACTCGAGATATCATCGATAAGGCCAAACCCTATCGAAACTCGCGCTAAATTCTAAATTCCGAATTCTAAATTCTAAATTCTAAATTTCCTATCCATTCATCGAAATCAGGAACTCTTCATTATTCCTGGTTCCTTTCATTCTGCTCTGCAGGAATTCCATCGCTTCCACTGAATTCATATCGCTCATGAACTTGCGAAGGATCCATACGCGCTGGAGTTCTTCTTCTTTCATCAAGAGGTCTTCGCGTCGAGTGCCCGAAGCAGGAACATCAATCGAAGGATAGATGCGACGGTTCGCCAACTTACGATCGAGTTGGAGTTCCATGTTACCGGTACCCTTGAATTCTTCGAAGATCACTTCGTCCATCTTAGAACCTGTGTCGATCAACGCGGTGGCAATGATTGTGAGTGAACCGCCATTTTCAATTTTACGCGCCGCACCAAAGAAACGTTTGGGTTTATGCAACGCGTTGGCATCCACACCACCCGACAGGATCTTACCTGAAGAAGGGACCACAGTGTTATAAGCCCGGGCCAGACGCGTGATTGAGTCGAGGAGGATGACCACATCGTGTCCACACTCTACCATCCGTTTCGCCTTTTCGAGCACGATGCTAGCAACCTTCACGTGACGTTCGGCCTGTTCGTCGAACGTTGACGCGATCACCTCAGCTTTTACGCTGCGGGCCATATCTGTCACTTCCTCCGGACGTTCGTCAATGAGGAGAACTAACAAATACACTTCAGGGTGATTTTCCGCGATCGCGTTCGCGATATTTTTCAACAAGACAGTTTTACCCGTTTTCGGTTGAGCTACGATCATACCGCGTTGCCCTTTACCAATCGGCGAGAACAAGTCGAGAATACGAGTCGACATGTTGTCGGGCGTCGTGCTGAGTCGTAATTTCTGATCGGGGAAGAGAGGTGTCAGATATTCGAATGCCACGCGGTCACGAATCTCTTCTGTCGTTTTCCCATTGGCGCTCTCAACTTTCAATAGGGCAAAGTACTTCTCACCCTCTTTCGGAGGACGAATTTGACCTTTCACAGTATCGCCTGTCTTCAAACCAAACAACTTGATTTGCGATGGAGACACATAGATGTCGTCCGGGCTCGCCAGGTAGTTATAATCTGAAGAACGGAGAAATCCGTAACCATCTTGCATGATTTCGAGCACGCCTTCGCTTGCAACTACTCCATCAAAATCTTTGATGTTGCCTTCGCGGCGAGGTTGTTGTTGCTGCGGTTGTGGACGCTCGGGTTGTTGCTCTTCTTTGTTGTTGTTCTCGAATGCTGGCGTGTTCGACTCTTCGTCGAAACGGGGCATGCTTGCCTCCATGTCGAGATCCAGACCTTGGATTAAATCTTCAGTTGAGAGGCTGGGCTTTTCAGCGGGTGGCGGTGTGGCTTTTGCTTTGGGCGTAGGTGCTGGCGCTTCTTCTTTTGCCGGAGCAACATTCTCGCGGCGACGAGGTCTCAGCTTTCGCTCGTTGTTGGGGTGGTGTGTTTGAACCTCTTCGTTTTTAGCACCTGGTGAGTCATCACCTTTGATTGCTTGCTCGTCGAGAATCTTGTAGACAAGTTCCTGTTTTCCAAGCTTACGGGCATTCTTGATACCCATTCCTTCTGCAATTTCCTTCAGTTCCGACAGGAGTTTGACATTCAGATCGTCAATAGTGTACATGAGCTTTTAATGATGGATGGTTTTAGATTGAAAATTCTCTAGAAAATGAAGCGTGCAGCAATCACACTCCAATCAAAGAAATCGTAAAAAAGTACCTGATTTAATTATTTGAAGGGCCTGAACGGCCGAGATTGATGTTGCAATAATAGGCCAAAAATGAATATTATCAAAAACCGCTCGGCAAAAAATATCCCCCTTTATGGTAATTTTGGCGCCTAATTAAACACCACCATGCTGCAACTGCAGGTCATTCGCGAACACACCCAGAAAGTACTTGCTGGACTCAGCAAACGGAACTTTAAAGAGGCCGACGCACTCGTCATGAAAGCGATCGAAACCGACAAACTCCGTCGCGAGACCCAACAGCAACTCGACAACCTGAAAGCGAAAACCAACGCCGACTCGAAGAAAATCGGGGAGTTGATGAAAAACGGCAAGGGCGAAGAAGCAACTGCCCTCCGCAATTCGGTTGGCAGCGACAAAGACAAAATCAAGGAACTCGAAGCAACGCTGGCGACAGCGGAACTGGAACTGCAACAGACGCTTTACCGGATCCCTAACGTCCCCGCCGAGAAAGTCCCTGCCGGCAAAACTCCCGAAGACAATGTGACCACTCATCAGTGGGGAAATATTCCAACACTTGCAGCGGATGCCCTCCCCCATTGGGAATTGATCAAAAAATACGACATCATCGACTTCGATCTTGGCATCAAGATCTCAGGTGCCGGCTTCCCCGTATACAAGGGAAAAGGAGCTAAGCTGCAACGGGCCCTTATCAACTTCTTTTTAGATGAGGCCGCCAGCTACGGCTACACCGAAGTTCAACCTCCTATCGTCGTGAATGAAGCATCGGGATACGGTACCGGGCAACTTCCCGATAAAGAAGGACAGATGTATTTCGTGGGTGAAGACAAACTGTATCTCATCCCAACTGCCGAAGTTCCCATCACGAATTTATACCGCGACGTCATCCTAACCGACGAGCAACTGCCCGTGAAGAACGTTGGCTACACGCCTTGCTTCCGTCGTGAAGCTGGAAGCTGGGGTGCACACGTACGTGGCCTCAATCGCCTTCACCAATTTGATAAAGTCGAGATCGTGCGCATTGCTCGCCCAGAAGAATCATACGATGTGCTCGAAGAAATGTGTGCGCATGTTCAGGGACTCTTGGAAAAACTCGAATTGCCTTATCGCCGACTGTTACTCTGTGGCGGCGACATGGGCTTCAACAGCGCGATGACGTTCGACATGGAAGTGTTCTCGGCTGCGCAACAGCGATGGCTCGAGGTAAGTTCTGTCAGCAATTTCGAAACGTACCAAGCGAACCGGTTGAAACTTCGCCATAAAGCGAAGGACGGCAAAGTGCAATTGTTGCACACCCTCAACGGAAGTGCACTGGCATTGCCTCGAATCGTAGCAGCCATCCTCGAAAACAACCAGACAAGTGACGGCATTATGATTCCAAAGGCGTTGCGTCCATACACCGGATTTGACATTATTTCGTAACGGCGTTCGTCGCCAGAACGCACCGCTCACGTCGAAAGGGTGACCGGTCGACGAATGGAGTGCCATTCAGAAAAATCTTCCAGGGTCGGCGAAGGAATTTTGAATTCTTGCTATACCTTTTCGGCCTTCCAAAAAACATTTACACATGAACAGAGTTCTTCTCCTGCTCGCAGTAATCGCCTTTTTGGGCGCATGCCAAGGCAACCCCGAGCAAGCATCCAATTCGAAGTACCCGGCTTCAAAAAAAGTCAATCAAGTTGACACTCTCTTCGGCGAACCGGTAGCAGATCCGTATCGCTGGCTTGAAAACGACACGTCGAAAGAAACCGGCGCGTGGGTAAAAGCCGAGAACGATGTTACGTTCGGATACTTGAACAAAATTCCCTTCCGTGACGCCATCCGGAAACGGCTCGGCGAAGTGCAAAACTTCGAACGAATCACAGCCCCGGTGAAACACAGCAACTATTTCTACTATTTCAAAAATTCCGGTTTGCAAAATCAAAACGTCGTCTATCGCCGCAAAGGTGAAAAAGGCGAGGAGGAAATTTTCATCGATCCCAACACGTTTTCCACCGATGGAACAACTGCACTAGGTGGTTCAGCCTACACCAACGACGGGTCGCTCGTTGCCATCTTGATACAAGAAGGTGGTTCCGACTGGCGCAAAGCCGTCGTTCTTAAAACGTCGGATCGCTCGGTAGTCGGCGACACCCTTAAAAACCTGAAGTTCACTGGAATCAGCTGGAAAGGAACCGAGGGCTTCTACTATAGCAGCTATGACAAGCCAAAAGGCTCTCAACTATCTGCAAAAACGCAAATGCACAAGCTCTATTACCATAGGTTGGGAACACCACAGAACGAGGACAAGGTGATTTTCGGCGGTGAACAGTTGCCTAGGCGCTATGTGCGAGGGGGCTTGACCGAAGACGAACGCTACCTGGTCATTACAGCAAGTAATGCCACGAATGGGAATGAGCTTTACATCCAAGACCTGACCGACAAAAATGCAAGGTTGATTACCGTAGTGAGCAACTATGAACAAAACCACAACCTAATCGATAACGTCGGTTCCAAGTTGCTTATCCAAACAGACTTAAATGCTCCGAATGGTAAGATCGTCGTCGTCGATGCATCAAAACCAGGCGTCGAAAATTGGAAAGACCTAGTGCCTGAAACGGAGTTCGCGATGCAAGGAGTATCGACGTCTGGAAAGAAAATGTTCGTGAACTACTTGAAAGATGCGAGCACCCAAGTGAAGCAATACGATTACAACGGCAAGCTAGAGCGGGAAATCCAACTTCCTGGAATTGGGACCGCCAATGGATTTGGTGGCGAAAAGGGAGACGTTACAACGTATTACTCTTTCACCTCATTCACCACTCCGCCATCAATCTTTAAACTCGATATCGGCACGGGCAAGTCGAGTCTCTATGCACAGCCCAAAGTCGACTTCAAGTCGGAAGATTACGAGACCAAACAGGTTTTCTACACGAGCAAGGATGGTACGAAGGTCCCGATGTTCATCGTATTCAAAAAAGGAATCGAGTTGAATGGAAAGAACCCGACGATGCTCTACGCTTATGGTGGATTCAACATCAGTTTAACACCAAACTTTAGCACGTCGCGACTTGTATGGTTGGAGAATGGCGGCGTCTACGCACAGCCCAACCTGCGTGGTGGTGGCGAGTATGGTGAAAAATGGCACATAGCCGGAACCAAGATGAACAAGCAAAATGTGTTCGACGACTTCATTGCGGCTGGCGAATACCTGATTGCAGAAAACTACACCAGCAGCCAGTACCTCGCGATATCGGGAGGTTCTAATGGGGGCTTGCTGGTCGGGGCAACGATGACGCAACGTCCCGACCTCGCAAAAGTGGCACTGCCCGCCGTGGGTGTGATGGACATGCTTCGCTACCACAAGTTCACTGCTGGTGCAGGCTGGGCGTACGATTACGGAACGGCCGACGATTCGAAAGAAATGATGGAATATCTCAAAAAGTACTCTCCCGTCCACGCGATCAAACCAGGGGTGTCGTACCCAGCCACCTTGATTACCACTGCCGACCACGACGACCGTGTGGTGCCCTCACACTCGTTTAAGTTTGCAGCTACATTGCAAGAAAACCACATGGGCGACAATCCAGTGTTGATCCGCATCGATACCAAGTCGGGCCACGGTGCTTCTAACCTTTCGAAAGCCCTCGATGCCGTAGCGGATCAGTATTCATTCGCATACTACAATATGAACATCGAACCTCCACAGACCAAAAAGTCGATGTAACTTGCTGTCGAATCCGACCTGTCCCTTAACCTGCCAAATAGGGACAGGTCTTGGATTCCAAAAACAGCATTACATGTCATCCATCACCATCCGAACCGGCATCAAAGCCGACCTTCCAAGAGTACTAGAACTCATTCAAGAACTTGCGGAATATGAAAAGGCTGCAGACCAAGTCATCAATACCGTAGCCATGCTCGAGAAGGATGGTTTCGGGCCACAGCCGATCTATGGCTTCTTCGTCGCCGAATCAAACGGCAAGATCGTGGGCCTTTCTTTGTACTATTGGCGATACTCTACTTGGAAAGGGAAACGTCTATGGCTTGAAGACATCATCGTAACCCAATCCGAACGCGGGCGGGGCATTGGCAAATTGCTATTTGATCGAACCATGCAACATACGATCGACGAGCAATGCAGTGGAATGATGTGGCAAGTGCTGGATTGGAATGAACCCGCGATTAACTTCTACAAAAAGTATGGTGCTAAGATCAGCGGCGAGTGGTATAACTGCGTGTTGGAGGTCGACCAGATCAAGAACCTCCTAACAAAGTGACACTAGACCTCTTCTAACAGAGTTCGATACGACACCACGCGGTCACCATAACGGGCTTGCACTTCCGCACGAAGCCTAGGTGCATGGAGTTGAATGTACTGTTCGACGTGGTGCATCGTCGGAGCGAAATACTGAACAGCGTAAGAAAAAGTTTTTTCGTCGTCGTGTGTGAGCACCTTCAAAATACGGTAGTTGTCGAACATCCCTGTTTCTAACAAGCCCGGTATGTGGTGATCCTTCATCCAGGAAATCCAGTCCTCAGCAATTTCCTTGTCAACAGCCGATGTGACGTTATAGACGATCATTCAAAAACTAGAAACGGGCACTATTGGTGTTCGCCTTGTTCCAATCGTAGACTTTCTCGGAAATTTCATTCAGAAAATTGGGGTCTTTCTCAAGGGCATTACCAATCACAATTGTGTCGGCTCCTGCCTCGAACGCGGCGATTGCCTTCTGACTTGTATTGATGCCTCCACCCACTAGCAACGGCGTGTCGACCGACTTCCGCACCGCACTGATCATCTTTGAGCTGATCTCGCGTTCTGCGCCGCTACCAGCATCGAGATAAGTAACCCGCAACCCCAACATCTCTCCCGCCATTGCGGTACACGCTGCCAAAGAAAACTTGTCCTCAGGTATTGGAGTCGTATTGCTGATGTACGCAACCGACGTCATTTTCCCGGAGTTGATCAGAATGTATCCCGTGGGAATCACTTCGAGGCGGCTATTCTTTAAAATCGGAGCGGCCTGCACGTGCTGGCCAATCAAAAGCTCGGGATTTCGACCCGAGATCAACGACAGGAAAAGGATGGCATCGGCAGAAGGATCGATTTGCAAAGAGCTCCCCGGGAATAGAACCACAGGGATGTTCACATTTTCCTTCACGGTGCGAACTACTTCCGAAAGGTTTGCGGTTGTGATCAAACTTCCACCAATGAAGAAAAAGTCGACGCAGTTCTCGCTCGCCAAGTTGATCAACGACATGAGCTTGCCTGGGTCGTCGGCTTTATCCGGGTCAATGAGGACCGCCACCGATTTCTTCCCGAGCTTATGCCAATGCTGCAGAGTTTCAAGAAGCTTCATCCGCCTTTTTTCTGCTTTCGAGGTATTCCATTAGTTTTTGACGAGCGATGTCGACCAAGATCACCGTGGCCTGACTTGCCAACTTGTTACCGATGTCTGCAAGCATGCTAGGCGATTCTTCTTCTTCCTCATCGTCCGAGTCATTTGATACTTGTCGCTGGGTTGCAGTAACCTTCTTCGCCTTCTTTTGCTTCTTTTTCGACTTGGACGAGAGTTGTCGAACAATGATATAAGACAAGGCCAACGCGCCACCAATGATCAGCGCATTGGTGATCACTTTTTCAGTTTTGGAAGAAATTTCAGACACCTCTTTCTCTAGCGCCTTCTTGTGACGCTCAGATGCCTCGATCAATTTCCTCTTTTCAGGACTTTGTGATTCCAAGATTTCCATATCAATGCTGCCTATGCTTGATCATTTCTTCGAACTGTTTACCAATCGCTTTGAAGAACGACTTACGTCCAATCAAAAGGATTGTCAAAAGGAGGCCGAACACTCCGGCCACCAGCCAATAGCCTGCATGCACCGACTCAGTCACCGTGTTCAAGTAAAGGGCCAACCCGAGCATCGCGAAAAGAATACAAAGGAACGCCAACAGGAATAGGATCATCATCATCAACCCACGCGACAAAATTCCGGCAACCTCCTCGCGAATTTCCATCTTCACGAGTTCCACACGCGTTTCCACATATCCCGACAGGCTGTCAATCAGTGTGTCGAGTCGCAAAAACTTGAGAACCTTTTCTACAATCGTATCCATACCAAGAATGAATATGGCAATATAGTGAAATCCTCCCGGACGAAGCCTGACAGCGCCGGCCGGCAACCCCTCAAAAACCTCATTTTTCGACGATTTCCGACAATTGGTCCGAGACCTTCACTCCGCCACGCACCTCGAACTTTGACACGATCACGTTTTCCTTGGAACTGATCATCAAGTCAACAGTATGGTCTTCCTCATACGTTTTTCGAAACACAAACACCGAATCGGTAGGGGCTCCTGAAGCGAGTTTATAAGAGCCCAGGATTTCTGTAATACACATCTTGTAACGTCCGTCCTTGTCTTCCCCATCTCGACAAAATCCAACCCTTGCAAATTCGAACAATTCGTTGTTGATCATCATTACATTCTTCCGACGTTCCACAGGGACTAACCTGTCTGGTTCGCGATCGCCATCGAGATAATACGCCCAACTAATGAAGGGTTGGTTTCGAAAGTTCGTACTCACCACTCGATACTTCGTGACTTCACCGGTGTTGTCTGTGCGCGTGTAAGAATATTCTCGCAGGATCTGTGATGACCGATTGAGATAAATCAATGAAAAAGGGATAAAGAAAAATGTGAGCAGAATGTATAGGAATCCCGCCAAGCGAAAACGAATCGTCAATTTACCCAGTCCCTTCGCCAGGTTGACAGGTATGGTCTTCACGTAAGGGATCAACGAGAAGATCAACATGCCAATAAAATTGAAAAGGAAGTGTGCAATCGCGATACTGATCGCAATGTTTGAATTCGAAATCGCAGCAATGAATGCCGTAATGGTCGTGCCGATATTGGCACCCAAAATAAACGGAACTGCTTGGTTCAACCGAATTACCTTCTTGGCCACCAGTGGCACTACCAATGAAGTTGTAATAGTACTCGAACGGATGGCGGCGGTGATCCCCAATCCCCATGCAAACGACTTGATCGGGCTCTGGAAAAAGAAACGTTGTACCCCCTTTCCATGTTGACCCAAGCCCAACATGCTCGACAACACACGCCGGAAAAATAGGATTGACCCAAACAATAGGGCGAAGGAAAGGATTACCAGTACAAACCCGTTGTTGATCAAACTTGCGATGGCATCCACCAAAGTGCCCATGCCTCCACCGAGAAACGAAATCCTATTCGAGTTGGCCAGCGGTTGGTCGAAGAATCGATTGGCAACCCATTCGCTGATGGATGATAGAAACCCGTAATAATATTCGAGGGGAAACAAGATCAACACCGTGAGGATGTTGAAAAAGTCGTGATACGTGCCGGCCGCCACCGCTCGCCGAAACTCTTTCTTTTTGGTAATGAAGCCCAAGCTGACGATGGTGCTGGTAATCGTTGTGCCTACGTTGGCACCCATGATAATTGGAACGGCACCCTCTAACGAGATAGCACCGGATGCGACCAAAGCAACCACCATCGAGGTGGTCGCGGAACTACTTTGGATGATGGCCGTCACCAACAACCCGATAAAGAGGCCGGTAAATGGATTAGATGTGGCCGTGATGATCGTCTCAACCACGTTGGCACCGAGATGCTGCAACGAAGTGATCATCAAATCGAGGGCAAAGAGGAAAATGAACAGGGCCGCCAGAATGTAGGCGGTATTCCTCAAAATAAGCTGCCAGCCAGCAGGCGCCATCTCGGGCGTAGGAGCGGGTTGCTGGCTTTCCGGACTGTCCATATCGTCCCAAAGATAATGGTCTGGCCCTCAGTTCTTAGGGTCCGACCCGGACTTCACAAAAAGATCACGACTGAAACGCGAGTTCTTGAAGCGCCATCCATGCCATCACGCCAGGCCCAATTCTCAGTGCGTCCTCGTCGATGTCGAAAGTGGGAGTGTGCACGTACGACGTGATTCCCTTGGCCTCGTTGCGGGTGCCCAAGCGATAAAAGGATGCCGGGATCTGATGTGAGTAGTACGCAAAGTCTTCGGATCCGAGCGTCAGATCGATGTCGACGACGTTTTCCTTTCCTACGTACTCTTCCGCTGCTTTGCGAATGCGGCGGGTGAGCTCCGGGTTGTTCTCCAAATACGGGTACCCGCGTGACAATTCAATTTCACATCGGGCTCCCATCCCATCCGCAATACTCTCCGCCATTTTCACGATCTTTTTCAAGCCCGCTTCACGCCATTCTTCATTCAAGGCGCGGAAGGTACCAGCGATGTTTACTTCATTCGGGATAATGTTGGTCGCCCCCTCACCAATGATTCGACCGAAGGTCAACACGGTGGGTTGTTTCGGGCTCGCATTCCGGCTAATTACTTGCTGAAGCGCCACAATAATGTGCGATGCGATCAACACTGGATCAATCGCCAATTCTGGAGTAGCACCATGTCCGCCCTTACCAATCACTTTGATGTAAATTTCATCGGAGCTAGCCATGTACATACCCTCTCGGAAACCAATCTTACCAACTGGCACGAGCGGCATGACGTGTTGCCCAATGATCGACGAAGGTTTTGGATTCTGTAAAACACCCTCTTTGATCATCATTGATGCCCCACCTGGGTTCTTCTCCTCACCAGGTTGAAAAATCAATCGAACCGATCCCTCAAATTGATCGCGAAGTCCAGACAATATTTTTGCAGTACCTAGTAAGGACGACGTGTGCACATCGTGGCCGCACGCGTGCATCACTCCCGACTGTGTCGACTTATAGCTCACGGTGTTGGCCTCTTGAATCGGCAGTGCATCCATGTCGGCACGAAGCGCCACCATTTTCTTAGAGGGATTGCGGCCTTCAATTATTGCCACCACACCAGTGCCAGCTACACCTTCCGTCGGGTTCAATCCAAAGGACCGAAGCAAATCGGCCACGAATCGGGCAGTCTTTACTTCTTGATACGACAACTCGGGATGTGCATGCAAATGCCGGCGGAAGCGGATCACCTCTTCGGCGGCGGCAAGCGAAGACTGCTGAACGGACGATAGCAATGACATATCAAAAAATTATTCGTCACTTAATGGGCACGTTTTCGGGAACGAGAATCGCGTTTGGAAATGCTCTCCTCAATCTTACTAGGTCTTTTTGCGCGTCGATCGCTGTAAAGTAGTAACCGACTCTTACTCTAAACTTCGGTTGAATGTATTGCAAGTCGGCGCGCATCTCCATCTCTTCCAACAGTCGCTTGCGGGCATTGCCAGCCTCTTCACGGTTCAAACCTGAATACACCTGGATCGTGAAGCCTGGGATGAATTTCCGAACGGTGTTAATTCGATCAATACTATCCAAAACAGCATTAACCTTTTCGTTGACCATCATGACGGGTCTTACCACTGGAACATTCTTCACTGGGTTACCCGCATAATGGTGCGCTGTGTCGGGCGGAATAGTAAACCTAGGTCGAATCAAGGAGAAGTCTTCCTCCACGGGCTTGTCTTTATCGCGGTCTCGATCCCGCCCACGCTGCGCCCACGCATCGACCGAAGCCACGCACACAAGTACCGAAAAAATCCAGTAAGTGAGGCGTCGTTGATTCATGGGCGTCAAGTGCTTCGTTATTCTTCGATTACAACGCAGCGGCCGTAACGAATGTCGTCTTCAACTTTCTTATACTTCACATCTTTCAGCACGCGGCCGTCGTGGTATTGGACCGAAACTTTGTCGTTGCGGCTCGCCACCTTTTCAGACTTCACTGGCATCACTTTTTGAGGCTCGGGGCGTGGACCTTGGACTGGCGGAGGACCTCCCTGCAACGCTGAACGTGTTTCTTCCTTCCTTTCGCTGAGTTTCTCCTTCGGGCGTGGGGTGCGCACAATATTGATCTGGCTGGCGTCATGAATCGGGATCTCGGCCTTCATCAAGAATGAGATCGTTTGCTCATTCACTGTGCCGATGAATCGCTTGAACGCTTCGAAGCCTTCGAACTTGTAGATCAACAGAGGGTCTTTTTGTTCGTACACTGCGTTTTGCACAGATTGCTTGAGGTCATCCATGTCGCGCAAGTGTTCCTTCCATTGTTGATCGATCACCGCAAGGGTAATCATCTTCTCCATCGTGTTGATCAACTCCTCGTTGTGTGTCTCGATTGCCTTCTTCACGTCGACGGCAATAACGATTTGGCGTGTGCCGTCGGTGATTGGAACTGGAATGTACTGCTCCGTGGCGCCACGGTTTCTGAAGAAGTCCTGCATGACGCCCATCGTCCTTTGTTTCAGATGGTCGGTGCGGCGATGGTACTCGGCCAACACTTCATCGTAGAGTTTCTCTGCAAGCTTATCTTGTGAAAGACGACGAAGTTCATCTTCGGTAATCGCTGTATCGAAGCCGAAGGTGGACAACACCGCAAGCTTGAGCGTGTCATATCCTTCATTGCGTTCGCTGTTCTTTCCACTCGCTACGATGTCCTCGCATGATTCGCGGATCATCATCAAAATGTCGAGTTTCAAGCGCTCCCCGAACAAGGCATTGCGGCGGCGTTTGTAGATCACCTCGCGCTGCGAATTCATCACGTTGTCATACTCGAGGAGGCGCTTCCGGCTGCCGAAGTTGTTTTCTTCTACCTTTTTTTGCGCTCTTTCGATGGAACTTGTCACCATCGAGTGTTCAATCGTATCGCTCTCCTTCAATCCCATGCTGTCCATCACCCGAGCGATCCGCTCCGACATGAACATCCGCATGAGGTTATCCTCCAACGAGACGTGGAACTGCGAACTACCTGGGTCTCCTTGTCGTCCCGAACGACCACGCAACTGTCTGTCAACACGACGCGACTCGTGGCGCTCGGTACCGATGATCGCCAACCCGCCAGCAGCCCTGGATTCAGGGGTCAACTTGATATCGGTACCACGACCTGCCATGTTGGTTGCAATCGTCACGGTACCTGGCTTTCCGGCTTCCGCCACAATTTCAGCTTCGCGTTGGTGTTGTTTCGCGTTCAGAACGTTGTGTTTGATCTTGCGCATCTGCAACAAGCGGCTCAACACTTCCGAAATTTCAACAGAGGTCGTACCTACCAGCACGGGGCGGCCTTGTTCAGTCAATTTTACAATGGACTCCACGACGGCATTGAACTTTGCTCGCATGGTTTTGTAAACCACGTCATTCGAGTCAATGCGCGTAATCGGCTTGTTCGTCGGAATCACCACGACATCCAACTTATAGATGTCCCAGAATTCACCCGCTTCAGTTTCGGCAGTACCGGTCATACCGGCAAGCTTATGATACATCCTGAAATAGTTCTGGAGCGTGATCGTCGCGTATGTCTGGGTGGCATCTTCCACCTTCACGTTTTCCTTCGCTTCAATGGCCTGGTGCAAGCCATCGGAGTAACGGCGACCGTCCAACACACGACCGGTTTGCTCATCTACGATTTTCACTTTTCCATCCACGATGATGTACTCGGTGTCACGTTCGAACAATGTGTACGCCTTCAGGAGTTGGTTGATGCTATGGATGCGCTGTGCTTTTGTCGAATACTCCCTGATGAGTTCTTCTTTTTTCGAGAGGCGCTCCTCCGCTGAGAGTCCGGGGTCTTTCTCTATCTTGTTCAACTCGACGCTGATCTGGGGGAGAATGAAAAAGTTACGGTCCTCACCGCCTTCGGTGATGAGGTCAAGACCTTTCTCAGTCAACTCAACGGCATTATCCTTTTCGTCAATGACGAAATACAACGGCTCGTCTGCTTTTGGGAGTTCTTTCTTGTTGTCAGCTAAGTGGTAGTTCTCAGTCTTCTGTAAGATTTGACGATTTCCTTGTTCGCTGAGCACCTTAATCAGCGGCTTATACTTCGGCATCGCGCGGTGAGCACGGAAGAGAGCCAAACCACCTTCACGTTCGTTTCCTTCGGCGATTAGTTTCTTGGCTTCGTTCAAATACAGGTTCACCGCCTTCTTCTGGGCTTCCACCACCTTGTTGATGCGGGGCTTCAGTTCTGCAAACTCGTGTATGTCACCACGCGGAACGGGTCCAGCAATGATCAAAGGAGTACGAGCTTCGTCGATCAACACGGAGTCAACCTCATCGACCATGGCATAGTGGTGTCCACGTTGCACAAGTTCTTCAGGGTCGCGTGCACCGTTGTCGCGCAGGTAGTCGAAACCAAATTCGTTGTTGGTTCCGTACGTGATATCTGCTTGGTACGCATTGCGGCGGGCCGGCGAGTTGGGTTCGTGCTTGTCGATGCAGTCGACCGTTAGGCCGTGGAACTGGTACAGTGGTCCCATCCACTCGCTGTCGCGTCGAGCGAGGTAATCGTTAACCGTCACCAAGTGAACCCCACGTTTCGAAAGTGCATTGAGGAACGCTGGAAACGTAGCGACAAGCGTCTTTCCTTCACCGGTCGCCATTTCAGCGATCTTTCCTTGGTGCAACACGATACCACCGATGATCTGCACCTCGTAGTGAACCATGTCCCACTTGACCTTATTCCCGGCTGCGACCCATTCATTTTGCCAAATAGCTTTGTCGCCCTCAATCTTGATGTGTTGATAACGCGCTGCCAACACCCGATCGTAGTCGAGCGCGGTGACTTCGATCGTTTCATTTTCTTTGAAGCGACGGGCTGTCTCTCGGACGATCGCGAACGTGCGAGGAAGTACTTTCTCCAATACTTTCTCCAGTTCGGTATTGCGATCCGCTTCAAGCTTATCGATGTTCTGGAAGATGGACTCCTTGTGGTCGAGATCTAGGTCCGGTTTCTCGGCGATTTCCTGATGGAGGGCTTTGAGTTGATCGTCGATCGGCTTTAGAAATGAGTTGATTTCGTCTTGGATTTCGAATGTCTTCTTCCTCAACTCGTCGTGCGAAAGCGACACCAGTTTTTCTCCTTCGCGTTTGGTCTCTTCGACCATCGGCATCAACTGTTTGATGTCTTTCTCTGATTTCGAACCGAAGATCTTGGCAATTAATTTCAGCATAGCAATAAAACGTGTCCACCCCAAAAATCGTCGGGGTCAAAGGGTTACAAAGTTAAGGATTTTGGGGGGGCAATTATAGGTCCAAAGTGCCCTCAAACACCATTTTGGCAGGACCGATTAGAAAAATATCGGTAAATGTGACCGATTCTGCGGGAGCAAGACGAATTACGAAGGCCACCGAGAGATTCCCGCCTTTCGTTTGGATGTTGACAGGCGAATGGTACCCCTTTAAAGCTACTGCCAAAGCGGCTGCAGTTACGCCTGTTCCACACGATAAAGTCTCATTCTCAACACCGCGTTCGTATGTGCGCACGAATATCGTGTTGTTGCCGCGAAGCTCCACGAAATTGACATTGGTGCCACCAGGCTTGAATGCTTCACTGTACCGAAGTTTACGGCCTTCCTCAAATACGGGGTAGTCTGACACTTGATCCACGAACTTGATCAAGTGGGGTGAGCCTGTGTGGATAAACCAGTCTTCTCCAACCTGTTTTATTTCGTTCACATCCCCCATGCGGAGGGTGACAATCCCATCGTTCGAAAGGCTTGCCTGGTGCGGGCCATCGTAAGCTTGAAAAGTGGCCGTGTCTCGAATCATTCCCAAAGCTGCAGCCATCTTGACTGCCGCTCGCGACCCGTTCCCGCAAAGGCTCTGTGTGCCATCGGAGTTGAAATACTCCAAATTGAAATCAAGTGATGGATGTTTGCCAATCAACATCAATCCATCGGCACCAACGCCAAAACGGCGGTCGCACGCTTGTTGAATTTGGTCCGTCGTCAAATGCACCGCTCCGTCGCGGTTGTCGATCACCACGAAGTCGTTGCCTGTCGCCTGGTATTTGACGAATGGAATTTTCACGTGTCTTGGAAACTTGTGGTGGAAGTTACTTCACCTCTTCGTAATCGACGTATTCGCCGCCTTTCACCTTACCCGGTTTTGACTTCTTCGAATCGTCACGAAACCGCGTGTTCTGTTGTTGTTGAGACGCTGCACCAGCCTTAAAAAAGAAACTCGTGATCTTATAGAACACGTAGAAGGCGAGCGTAATGATGATGATACCCTTAAGCATAGGTATATAACTAGTTTGTAAAGGTAGAAGTTTCGCACGACAATGTAAATGCCCGCGGAGTCGTTAATTACAGCAGTTTTAGGGTTGAGCACCCCAATAAAGTTTAATAACTTTCGTCTATGAAATGGCCCGAGTTCATGTCATTCACCTTCGACCAGCAACTGCAAATGCTGTATGAAGACGGCGTGTTCATCATGGGAATCCGATACTATGGATACAAGATCAACTTGTACCTCATTGGCAATTTCTATGTCGAGGTTTTTTACAATCATAAGAAGGATCTGATCGAGAAGATTGCTCCACTCGATTTGGGCCACAGTCGGGCCAAGTTCTACGTCGATCAAATCAAACTGCCAACCGGGTTGGTCTAGGAGGATACAAACAAAAAACCCCAGCACTAGCCGGGGTTTTTGAATTTCTGCGATCGTAATCGTTATGCAGTTGCTGTTGCCGCCTCTGCTTTCGATTGACGGAGTACCACACTCTTCTTGGCTTTGTAGCCGCAGTATCCACACTGATAGTGTTTCAACAATTCGCCTTCTTCAGTTTGAGTGGGTTGTTTCAAAATCTCTTCGCGTACCACTTTGAAAGTTTGGTAGTTACACTCAGGGCATTGCAACGCATGTAAGTGACCTGAATACTTTTCAATCTTGATGTAGCCTGTCTCTTCGTCCTTCCACACATCATAGTCAACCGAGAACACATTCTCTTCGGCGATCATACCCTCATCCAAGTACACGTCTTCTTCTTCTTCACTCAGAAGTTTCATGGCCTTACCATTTTTCGGGGAAATGCGTGGGCGATAACGAAGCACCTTCAAGCGCTTTTCAATAAAGAAAGGGTAGTAAAACTTGAGGAGGTTCTGTACGATCAACGCAACGATCATACCCATCGAAACAGTCGTGAACACGCGAACGAAAATCCACAAGTTAGTGAGCTGGCTCACACTGCTGTTCACATAGAAGCAAGCACCAATGATTAAGATGATGGCTGCCACCCAAAGAATCCGAATCTCAAAACGATTGATGTAATCGTATTTGTCTTTTGATTCCGAGATGGTGATCAACCGAACTAGGTATCCGAGCACCACGAGGAGACCCAGGCCCCATGCAGCAAACGCAATGTTGCTCGCAAGTTGGTTCCACGAATCGTACGGAGGTAGGGAAGAAGTCTGTACAACTTGATTCATACGGTTCTGTCTTTATGTTTTGGCGTTAATAAACTATTTCAGCCGCCCCGAAAGGCGGAATAGACGGCTAAGGTAGCACCGTTTCACGATAAAACGAAAACTCCAGGATTATTAAAACACTCTTAAATCGTGGTATTTCTATACCCCAACCCAGTCCAAGACCACTTTGACACACCGGCCCATAGCTTCATACATACCCATGTGTCCAGTATCGGACAGTATAGCCAGTCGCCCGTTGCTGGGTAGCACACTTTGGCCCATCAGCGTGTCCAAAGGCACAATTTCATCGTTGGCGCCCGCTATAATGAGCACCGGGCCGGGAAACGTAGCCAGCACCGAGGTGCGGTCGGGGCGCTCGCGCATCGCGGCAGCGTAAGCCGTCAAGGTGGTGGCTTGGGTCCGATACGCCACCGGGTACACCAAGGGAATGGCAACGTGGCCCTTCTGATAGAACAACCCTGGAACGAACGTCTCGATGAATGGTGCAACACCGTTTCGATTGACGAAATCTATCACCTTGTTTCGGTTGAGCTTCTTCTCTTCAGTGTCGGCTCTAGCCGTGGAATGAAAAAGGCAAATTCCGCCAAGGTCGTTGGGCCGTTGCTCGGCCATGGCGAGCGTGACATACCCACCGAGTGAGTGTCCCACGACGAATGGATGTTTCAGTCCCAAGTGATCGAGCCACCGCCAAACGCGATGTGCGACGTCGTCGATGGTGAATGGCGCTGGAATGGGTTCACTCTTTCCGAAACCGGGGAGGTCGGGGATGAATACTTGACATGACTGAGACAACTCGTCCGCAAACGGTCCCCAAATTTCATTTGATTCGCAGAAGCCGTGGAGTAGCACGACTGGAGTTCCTTTCCCGAGTGATCGATGAAAGATAGAACTCATGAAAGGCGTTGTACGCCGACCAATTCGAGCGCCGCCTCCTCGATACCGGCTGCGTCGAACTTGCATTCACGCTGAAGTTCCCATTGTTCGCCATGTTCAACAATGCGATCTGGTATCCCCAAACGTTTGACGGACGCGTTGTATTGGTGGTCTGCCATGAACTCGAGCACAGCACTTCCGAAACCACCGGGCAAGCATCCATCTTCTACGGTGATCACGCGGCTGAACTTGGTGAACACTTCATGAAGCAACTCTTCGTCAATTGGTTTCACAAAGCGCATATCGTAATGTGCGGCGCTGATACCTTGTGCTTGTAGCGATTCAATCGCTTTGATGGCGAAGTTGCCTACGTGTCCAATGGTCACGATGGCAAGGTCGTTTCCATCGATCACTTTGCGACCCGTTCCGATCTTGATTTCCTCCATCGGTTGACGCCAATCGGCGATGACACCTTGGCCGCGTGGGTACCGAATGGAGAACGCTGTTTTAGTCCTGGGCAACTGCGCGGTAAACATCATGTTGCGCAGTTCGATTTCATTCATCGGCGCGGCGACCACGATATTTGGCAAGCACCGGAAGAATGCGAGGTCGTAGGCACCATGGTGTGTGGGACCATCGGAACCCGCAAAGCCTGCGCGGTCCAAGCAGAAGTTCACGGGCAAATCTTGAATGCAGACGTCGTGGATGACTTGATCGTAGGCGCGCTGCATGAAAGAACTATAGATGTTGCAGAAGGGCACTAGACCCTGTGTCGCGAGGCCGGCGGAAAAAGTTACCGCATGTTGTTCAGCGATCCCCACATCGAAAGCGCGATCTGGCATTTCGGCCATCATGATGTTCATAGACGAACCGGATGGCATGGCAGGAGTGATCCCTATGATCTTTTCGTTTTGGCGGGCGAGCTCCACGAGCGTGTGACCAAACACATCCTGATATTTCGGAGGCTGTGGTTTCTCGTAAGTCTTCTTGTAGATCTCGCCTGTGATCTTATCGAACAGTCCAGGTGAATGCCAGGTTGTCGCATTTCCTTTCTCCGCCGGCCCGTAGCCTTTGCCTTTCACTGTGACGCAGTGGAGGATCTTGGGACCTTTGATGTTCCTTAAATCTTTCAAAACAGAAACAAGGTGATCGACATCGTGTCCGTCCACTGGGCCGAAGTAGCGCAGGTTGAGGGACTCGAATAGGTTGCTTTGGCTTAGTACCGTCGACTTGATTCCATTCTCGATCTTAGATACGATCTCTTGTGCATTCTTGCCGAAGTTGGAAAGTTTGCCAAGGAGGTTCCAGACTTCGTCTTTGAACTTGTTGTATGTGTGCGAAGTTGTGATGTCGGTGAGATAGTCTTTGAGCGCCCCCACGTTGGGGTCGATCGACATGCAGTTGTCGTTGAGGATGATGAGCAAGTTCGTGTCCGACACCCCGGCGTGGTTCAGTGCTTCGAAAGCCATACCGCCAGTGAGGGCGCCGTCGCCGATGATGGCTACATGCTGTTTTTCGTTGAGTCCGAGGTACCTTGAAGCGGCTGCCATGCCGAGCGCTGCCGAAACCGAGGTAGACGAGTGGCCTACACCGAAGCTGTCGTAAGGACTTTCGCTCCTTTTGGGGAACCCGGAAATTCCACCGTAGAAGCGGTTGGTGTGAAACGACTCTCTTCTTCCGGTAAGGATTTTATGCCCGTATGCTTGATGGCCGACGTCCCACACGACTTGATCGTACGGCGTATTGAAAACGTAGTGGATCGCCACGGTAAGCTCTACAACCCCCAAGCTGGCTCCGAAATGGCCTCCATAGACCGACACGTTGTCGATGATGAATTGTCTCAATTCCTCGCACAACTGCACCAACTGCACCTGGTCGAGCTTTTGTAGGTCGGCCGGGCTGTTGATTTGTGCTAGGATTTTACCGGGGGTAATCAGCATGTGCGGGTCTCTGTGGAAGATATTGATTTAAACAGGCTAACAAGGGTAACTGTTTTCGGGCCGAAATGTTTTTTTCGCCCACCGGTTCCAAACGGTAAAGTTACCGTAAAAACCATACTTTTGCCATCCAATTTCTTGCTATGGAAAAGGAGAATTTCGAGATCCATTTACCCCTATTTGAGGGCCCATTCGACCTTTTGTTGTTCTTCATCGAGCGCGACGAGCTCGACATTCAGGACATCCCGATCTCGAAAATCACCAACGACTTCCTTGAATACATCCATCATTTGGAGATTCTGAACATCGAGGTGGCCAGCGAATTCATCCTGGTGGCAGCTACTTTGATGCGGATTAAGTCCAAGATGCTCCTCCCCCGTCCTCAACTGGACGCGCAAGGCAACGAAATCGACCCGCGTGAAGAACTGGTACGCCACCTGATGGAGTACAAGAAGTACAAGTCGGTAGTGGAGAAATTCCACAAGATGGAAGAAAACGAGTTGATGAAGGAGAAGCGCGGCAACATCATGAAGGAGCTCCGCCAACTGGCCGAGAGTTCAAACGTGGAGGCCGAACTTCAAGACGTCGACCTTTTCAAGTTGTTGACCGTATTCGAAAAAGTACTCAAGCGCTACGAAGAAGAAAAGAACAAACCTGTTCACCAGGTTATTCAATATCCCTATACAGTAGAAGGGCAGAAGTCCTTTATCTTGAGTGAGGTGATGAAGAAGCCGCGCGTGGCTTTTACAGAGCTGTTTGAGAACGCTCCTTCGCGCATCGCATTGATCTTTAACTTCCTCGCCATTCTAGAGATGTTGGCACTGCAACAATTGGCGATTACAGTAGGTGAAGGCTTCAACAATTTCTGGGTTTCGAAGAAAGAAGAGAGTGATCAACTCACGTTGTCTTCTCAAGTTGACGGCATGTAAAAATGCTTGCGCGTACCGCGCGCCAAGTTGTTATTCGAAGCTATTTCCCGACCGCACTCTTGTCGATCAGTCCTCCTGTTAGGCGCATGAGTGCTACGCGGCTCTCGATACTCGAGTAGATCGCAACGAAGTTTTCGACAGCGGCATTCCTGAAGTTTTCTTGTACGATGCGTAAGTCGATGGCGCTGAGTGCTCCATTCTTGTAGCGCTCGTTTGCGAGGTCTAGGTTCAGCTCGGCTGCTTTCAATTTGGTTTGTGAAATGTTGACCAACTGCAATCGAAGGTTGTAGAGATCGTAATTCACGAGGAGGTCATTTTCGAGCGACAATTTTAATTGGTTGGTGGTAAGTGCTCCAATCTTTTCTTGAATGCGCGCATTCTCGATGGCGCGGCGGATCTGACCACCTTGGAAAATAGTGAAGCGCAGGCTGAGGTTGGCGTAGCCTCCGTATGAATAACCATTCTGAGTTCGATATTCGGGCAAGAAAGTATTGAGGTATACGGGCGTGTTGTTGCCATCCTCCACGTTTCCGACAAAAGATCGGGTCGGTGTTCCGCCTTCAGTAGGTCGGAACTTGGCGTTAAGTTGATCTAAGCTCGACGTGGCACCAAAGTTCAGAAGTAGACTAGGCGATAGGTTCGAACGGGCAATCTGGGTACCGTTGCGAAGGAGCTCTTGGTTGATGAATTGGTTCTGCAAGTTGGTGTTCGACCCGTTCATTTTTTGACGAAGATCCTCGTACCGATATATCTCTCCTTCGTGGACCAGTGAGTCGACAAGTTGAAAGTCCTTGGTAATCTCTTCGCTCAGCAACAAGTTCAGTGATCGAAGGGCGTTCTTATAAGTAATTTGTTGACGAAGGACGTTGGCTGAGTCGGTGAGGTAGTTGTTCTGTTCCTGCAGCACATCGAATGAAATTGCGCCGCCCAGTTGTTTGCGCAGTTTCACATAATCGTAGCGTTCTTTCGAAAGTTGCTGGGTGGTTTCAAACACTTTTAAGCGTTCCTTTTCAAGTAAAGCTTGGTAATAACCCAGGATGATTGCTTGCACGGCGCTTTCCATCACAAACGTGGCGTTGCCATAACTGAGACGCTCCAATTCATCGAGTCGTTGTTTGTTGAAACGAACGAGAAAGCCGTCGAACAGTGTGAACTGCACGTCGAGTTGGCCGGGGAGTGAACTCGAAATGTTCCGACCTGCGACTGCGAACGGGTTGGCGGGTTTGCGTTGAACAACGCTGTTGGTGTTGTTGCTGATAAATGAAATGGTGGGCAACATTCCTGCTTGCCCCCAATTGTTGTTATTGATGGCGATATCAAGGTTCTGCTTTTCGATCTGCACATCGAAATTGTTGTGCATGCCAATCGCGATTGCTCGTGCGAGACTAAGGGTATCCTGCGCCATTGCCGGGGCGCTGAAAGAAACGGCTGTGATCAAAATGAGCAGGAGGGTGATGCGGCTCTTCATTCTAGTAAGGTCGTGGGTCTGGGTCGATTATTCTGCTGAAACAGCGGCTCTTGCTTTTGATTCTGAGAAGTAGGAATAGATGGCAGGGATCACCAATAGCGTGAGGATAGTTGCAAACAACATTCCTCCGATGACAGCGATGCCCATGGACACCCGGCTTTCGGAGCCGGCACCTAGCGCCAACGCGATGGGAAGGATCCCGAGGACGGTCGCCAAACTGGTCATCAAAATCGGGCGGAAGCGCGACACTGCGGCTTCCATCACTGCATCACGCAAGCTCAAGCCCTGCTCTTTTCTTTGATTGGCGAATTCGACGATGAGGATACCGTTCTTGGTAACCAAACCTATCAACATGATGATGCCGATTTGTGAAAAGATGTTCAATGTCTGGTTGAAGTACCAGAGTGACAACAACGCGCCTGCCAATGCCAGCGGCACGGTGAACATAATCACAAATGGATCCCGGAAGCTTTCGAATTGCCCTGCGAGGATCAGATACATGATGGCGATGGCGATGGCGAAAGCTAGGTAAATGCTTGAGGAACTCTCGGCAAACTCGCGCGATGCTCCGTCGAGGCTCGTGGTATAACTTTCATTCAGAACTTCGTCGGCGATGCGTTCCATTTCTTTGATGCCGTCGCCGAGCGCAACTCCCTTTGCCAACTGGGCACTCACTTTCGCCGACGAGTAACGGTTGAAACGATACAGCTGAGGTGGGCTGCTCTGCTCTTGAATTGAAACCAGGTTGTCAAGTTGAATGAGTTCGCCCTTGCGGCTTTTCACATAGAGTGTTTTCAAGTCGAGCGGCTCATCCCTGTTCCCGCGTTCCACCTGCCCGATGATTTGATATTGTTTTCCATCCATGATGAAGTTCCCAAAACGCGATCCACTCAAACCAAGTTGAAGTGTCTGCGCGATGTCGAACACATTCACGCCCAAGTTGCGTGCCTTATCGCGGTTAATGGTGATGTTGATTTCAGGTTTGGTAAACTTCAAATCTAAATCGACGAACGCAAACTTTGGACTTGCTTGTGCCTTCGACATGAATTCGGGCAACACTTCCTTGAGTTGCTCAATTTCCGCCGCTTGGATCACAAATTGAACGGGAAACCCACCACGACGATCGCCGATCGTTTGCGCTTGAGTAACGAATGTGCGCACGCCACTGAACTTACGCGACTTCATGGTAATGTCATCCACGATCTGTTGTTGTGTTCGACTCCTCTGATCGGGATCGGACAAGATCACGCGGACAAAACCTGAGTTCACACCGTTGTTCCCAAAGCCCGGTGCCGTCACGCTCACCATCCCCACACGCTCTGGTGACTCTTTGTCGACAAAGGCAGTAAGTTCCTTCACATAATTGTCCATGTACTCGAAGGTCGCACCCTCGGCAGCGGTCGCTTGGAGGCGATATTCATTGCGGTCTTCGAGTGGCGCCAATTCTGAAGGCAACGTGCGCATGAAGTAGTAAATCAAACCGATGGAACCGGCGATGATCACAAAAGCGAGCCTCCTCATGCCCATGAATCCTTTCAGGAGTCCCGAATACCAAGCCGTTAAGTTTTTAAAGAATGGCTCAGTCTTCCGGTACAACCATGGTTGGACGTCCCGGTTTTTCAAAAGCCTTGAACACATCATTGGCGTCAATGTCAGCGAGACGAAGGCTGAAATCGCGACAGCGCTGGCGACGACCAACCCGAATTCGCGGAACAGACGGCCGGTGAGTCCTTGCAAAAAGATCACCGGCAAGAAAACCGCCACCACCGATACGGTAGTCGAGATCACTGCAAAGTAAATTTCGATTGAACCCTTGCGGGCCGCTTCGACGGGCTCTTCCCCCTCTTCAATTTTCACATAGATATTTTCCAGCACCACGATGGCGTCGTCGACCACGAGACCGATGGCGAGCACGATCCCGAGCAATGTCAACACGTTGATGGTGAAACCAAGCATGTACATCACGAAGAAGGCACCGATCAGTGAAATCGGGATGGTCGCGATTGGAATCAACGTCGTGCGCCAGTCACGTAAGAAGATGAAGATGATCGACAACACGAGGATGAAGGCAATGATGATGGTTTCCTCCACTTCGGAAATGGAGGCTCGGATGTATTGCGTCGAGTCATAACTCATGTGGTACGTAACATCCGGTGGGAGGTCGCGCTTGATCTGCTCGAGCTTTTTGTACAGGCGATCGGCAATGTCAATGTTGTTGGCCCCTGGTTGAGCGACGATCGCTAGAGCGCACGCAGGAATACCGTCGCGACGAAGGATGGTCCGCTCGTTCTCGGCTCCCAATTCGGCATACCCGATATCAGAGAATCGAACCACGTTGTCGACACCCTCTTTCACGATCAGGTTATTGAAGTCTGCCTCTGTCTCAAGTCGGCCCATCGTGCGAACGGTCAACTCCGTGTTGGCGCCCTCCACCCTGCCCGAAGGCAATTCCACGTTCTCTCGATTGAGTGCGTTTAGCACATCGGAAGGAGCTAGTTTGAGGGAGGCCAATTTGATCGGGTCCATCCACAGACGCATGGCATAGCGCCGCTGTCCCCATATTTGCACCGAGCTTACGCCGGGGATGGTCTGCAGCCGCTCCTTGAACATTACCTCGGCGATCTTCGACACTTCCAACAAGTTTCGCTTGTCGGAGTATACCGTCATAAAGATGATCGGGCTGGAATCTGCGTCGGCTTTTTCCACCACTGGCGGATCGACATCGGGTGGAAGTCGGAACAATGCACCGGACACCTTATCACGAACGTCGTTGGCTGCAGCTTCAATGTTTACGCCTAACTCAAACTCCACAGTGATAGAACTTCTTCCTTCGCGGCTCACAGAAGTCAAGGTTCGAATGCCGGGCACACCGTTAATGGCGTCTTCCAGGGGCTCTGTGATCTGAGATTCCATTACATCGGCGTTTGCGCCCACGTAGCTGGTGCTCACAGTTACTACTGGCGGGTCGACGCTTGGAAACTCGCGGATACCGAGGAACTCGAACCCGATGATCCCGAACAACACGATGCCCAAGGACATCACGATGGCCAGCACGGGACGGTTGATACTGACGGTGGAAAGACTTGCCATAATGATTTAGGTGATGTTCCGCTTAAATTATCTCAATGTGGTAATCTGCACTTTTGCACCTTGACGCAATTGGAGGATGCCAGTGGTTAATACCGTATCGCCGGCTTGAAGTCCGCTTGTTACTTCGAGACTGGTAGAGGTACGAATACCGGTTTCAATTGACACTTCTTTCACCGAACCGTTCGACAACACGAACACCTTCTTACCCCCTTGCTCGGGCACCACTGCTTCAGTGGGTATCATCAATGCATTGTTGATTGTTTCGAGCACGAGTTCGAGTTCGACAAATTGACCTGGCAACAGTCGTCCTTTCGAATTGTCGGCAAGCGCGCGCAGTTTCAAGGTGCGCGTGTCTGGATCTATACGCGGTTCAACCGCATACACCTTCCCTTTATGTTGGATGGTGTCGCCTTCTACCTTGAAGTAAATTTCTTTCCCTTGTGAAACTTGAGCGCTGTAGCGGCTTGGGACTGCAAACTCTAATTTTGCCGGAGTATTGTTGTACAACGTGGCAATAGCTGTATTGGGCGACACATAGGCGCCTTCGCTCACATACCGCAGTCCGATGATTCCATCGAATGGTGCAGAGATTCTTGTTTTGGCCAGTTGGGCTTCGAGCAACCGCACATCGGAGACGGTTGTGTTCAATCGGTTCAGCGCGTTGTCGTACTCCTCCTGACTGATAGCGTCTTTTTCGAGAAGCTTCCGCTGACGAAACTCATTGTCTTCATTCAATTTTTGATTGTGCTTCTGCTTTTGCAGTTGAGCGGCAATCTCTTCATCATTAATTTGGACGAGGACAGCGCCTTTTTTAACGACCGTCCCTTCTTGAAAAGCGATCTTGGTGATCTTACCCGAGATCTCTGCCTTGAGCTCCAGCGACTCGTTGGCGAGAACTGTACCTGTGACGATCAGTTTGTTGTCGAGTTTTGCATTTCTCACGACCAGTGCTTCGACTGGAAGGGGTGGTGGCCCGGAGGTGGGGCTTCCTTTTGCATCGCCGCCAGTGCTCCCGTCGAACCATCCCATTTTTGGGATAGCCAGCAGCAATACGATTGCCACGATAATCGAGGCGGAGATGATAAACTTTTTCATGGAGAGACGAAGGTGGTTGAGTAAGAAGGGTTGATATGAATTCTTCCGGCGATTCTATTGTCGCGTTGGAGAGGTAAACTGTCGATGCAATGCCAACACCTGCGGGACGACCAGTTGCGACTCGTCATTGACGACGACGAAATCGGCACGTTCGATCTTTTCTTGATCGGGCATCTGGTTTCGGATGATATCCTGAATCATTTTCTCGGTGCGATTCGGGTCTCGTGCGATGACTCTTTTGATACGTAAAGGTTCAGGAGCAGAGACGACGATGATCTTGTCTAAGGTTTTATAGGATCCTGCCTCGTATAAGAGGGCGGCTTCCTTAATCACATATGGATGGTCTTGTTTCTCTACCCAATTTTGGTAATCGACAGCTACTCTAGGATGAACCAGGGCGTCAAGTGCCTTTAGTTTCTCTGGCTTTCCAAATGCCGCCTCCCCAATATGTTTCCGGTTGAGTGTACCATCCTCATGGTAAGACAAGTTTCCGAATTCTTTTTTGATACCACTGATCAGTATTCCGTCAGTGGTCATTAATGCTTTCGCCCGGCTGTCGGCATCGTAAACGGGCGCGCCCAACTTTTGAAAGATTTTGCACACGAGGCTTTTGCCTGATCCTATTCCACCTGTGATCCCAACTTGCAGCGGCGCACCCATTGTTAACGCATTGTTAAAAATGTTTCACCCGAACAGAATCTGTACGACTTACCTCCACAAACAAAGGGAGGCCATGCAGCGACGGCATAAAAGATTTCGTGTCGCCGCGTTTGATACCGTCCTCGGGAATTTCTGGCAACACTCCTGTGATGTTCGCTTCTTTGAATTGCGCGATATCCTTTGCCGGAACGCGACAAGTGATGGTAATGCTATCCTGTTGGGGGACAAATCCCCAGGGTAACTTCGCAGGTTCGATTGCCACTTTCCGTTCGATCGGAACAAGCTCGCCGACTTCGAATCGCACCTCCACGACGGGTGGATTCCTTTGAATGTACTCTGGCTCCGGTACTTCGACCTCGAGCTCTCCTCGATAGTTGGTGTCGATGCGTTTATCTGCAATTCGAAGTACGATTGGGTCGGGGGTGTCATGAATGGCGCTCATGGGGCCGCTCAAGTCGACCGAATCGGGTGTAATCGTGACAGCTCCAATCCTGCCGAAGTTTCCTTTGAAGTCGATGTTTGTCGTATCGAGTACGATCGGCACTTTCCGGTAGACCAGTGGTTCGAGTTGAAGTCGGATCGTATCGAGCACGACATGGTTGATCTGGATGTTGCCCATTTGTGAAGTGAGGATCATGGGCAACGTACTCGCGACAATCTTCTTCGTCTCCGATGGTCGTTCAACAGGTATTGTGAGCTTCGGTACTTTCACGCCAAAGTATTTTCTAAACAGGTCCCAGCCTGTTCCTTTAACGTTGATCAAGATAGATTGTGGCAGTTGCTCGGCAGGAGCAAACTTGCTTCGGTCGAACTCAAACTGCAGTGGGAAGCGAATGTTGGTTGAATACGACTTGTTCAGGGCCGTAAAGAGCCAAAAAATGGAAGCGGCAACGAAACAGAGCGTTACCGCTTTCCAGTTGGTGCGATTGAAATGAAATAGGTTGACAAAGATCTTAAGCAAGTTCACAGCCGGTCTTCCTTTCTGGTCATAGTCTTTCCCTCCGTGCCGAGACGACACCCGAGATCACCGACGAACGAGAACCAGACGCGACCTAGGCTTTTGCTTCTACCTGCTTGCTGCTGTCCAGCGAAACGGCAGACTTTGAAAAGCGGATGCGACCACTTTCAACGGCCAACACGACCGTGTCCCCTTCGATTTCGGCGATCTTTCCGTGGGCTCCACCAATTGTTACTACCTTATCACCAACCTTCAGCCCCTCTTGAAATTTCTTTTGATCCTTCGCCCTTTTTTGTTGGGGGCGGATCATGAAGAAATAAACCACTACCACCATGAGGCCCATGGTGATCAACAATTGCCAGTTGCTCCCTTGCGGGTTTGCTTGCAGTAAGATTGCGTGCATATTCGTCTGTTATTCGGACTGCAAATGTAGTGAAAAAGCTGTGAGTAGGGACCTGTCGCCCAAAACTTGAAAACCGGTCGACAGTGATGTTCCAAAAAAAAAGACCACGCTCTTTGAAGCATGGTCTCTTTGCAAATCTTCTTCTCGCGTTAGCGGAGTGGGCTGCCACCAGCTGGCGGCGCGTTCACTTGGGCTTTGAAGCGGAGGACGAGTTGTTTCGGCCAAGTGTTCGCCAAGACGGTAACCATCTTGTTCTGAATACCCTCCTTGCCGTTGGAATCGAATTCCACTTTTACGAAACCATTGCCACCAACCGGGATTGGATCCTTGGACCAATCGGGCGCTGTGCAACCACATGAAGGCTGAACGGATTGAATGATCAATGGCGCGTCGCCGGTGTTCGTGAACTTGTAGCTGTACGCTACCTTTTCTCCTTGTTTGATTTGACCGAAGTCATACTCCAAGCGTTCGAATTTGAAAGCAGGGATGGGCCCTTCGGGTTTCGTTTCAGGTGCGGCTGCGTTTGGGTCCGCTGCCGGTTGCTGTGCTTGAGTTGCAACGCCGGATGTTTTGTCACCCTCGATTTTGGCGAGGCGTGCTTCCAATTCTGCGATCCTTCTTTCGGCTGCCTTGTCGCGGCATCCAACGGCGCTGGCTACCACGATCATCAACACCAGCAATTTGATTGCGATTTTCATTGTCTTCGTTTACTAAGTTGTTGAACGAGTGTCAAAGTTACCTGATCCCTCAAGTAGGGTCAAAGGATTAACAATTCATTAACTCTTTTTGTTGCCGCGAATTTGCTCCAGCAGCTCGTCGACGTCCTCCAAGAGGCGCTCAGCCTTGTCTTTGGCCTCCGAAACTACCTTCTGGCCCTGCGATTTTGCCTCGCTCGTGAGGGGGGTTTCTTTGCCGGCGACGAGGTCGTTGATGAAATCCTCGAGCATTTTTTTGTACTTGTCGAGGCGGAAAGAAAGCTTCTCGCGGGTATTCGATCCCTTATCGGGCGCGTAGAGGATGCCCAAGATGGTACCAACTGCAGCCCCGGCGAGAAACGCCATTAGTGCATTGCTATTCTTTTTTCCCATGATCGTTCTGCGTTAAGGTCGGACTACAAATATAAAAATTGTCCTCGGTTCCTGTCGCCCCTACTTGTTGTCGATCAATCCGCGACCACTCTTTTTAATATCGCCTGCAGTCGCGAGTTCCTTAGAGATCACGTCTAGGATTCCGTTGATGAACTGGCGGCTCTTGGGCGTGCTGTACTCCTTAGTCAACTCGATGTATTCGTTAATGGTCACCTTCACGGGGATATTCGAGAAGTGGATCATCTCTGCTATCGCCATCTCCAAGATTACACGGTCGGTGAGCGCCAAGCGATCGACTTCCCAATTTCGGGTGTTCTGGGCAATCAACTTCTTGTGTTCCTTTTTCAGGTTGGCCGATTCAGTGAACAAGTTTGTGATGAAAGTACTATCGTCTTCCCAATCGAGGGACACCTTTTGTAGTTCAATCGTGAGTTTTTTCTCGTCCAGCGACTTGATGGTTTTGTCGACCAAGCCACGGATGATCTCACGGTCCTCAATCCAACGAATGTCTTCTTCTTCGAAATAGTCGTTGATCAAGCCCGTAAGTATGAGTTTGCGATACAGGTGCTTGATGAAAGCTTTGTGTTGGTCGATGTCCGGTTTCTTACCACTGATGAACTCCAGGTACGTATCGTCCACCTTGATCACATCGCGAAACCAGGGTCGTACTTTATCCAACTTATTGGACCAGCTCCACTGTCCTTTGGAGAGCTCTTTATTTAGTTCAGCGTTGTTCGCGAGAGCTTTTACCCACGGGTTGTTCACAAAATGTCCGTGGTTCACCTTCTTATCGGCAGCAGCTTGTTCGGCGAGTGCCACGACAAGCCCAAGTACAGCGTAATAGTAGCCCGACAACTTTTCTACTTCAAGCACCATGTTTTTTGACAGGAAGGTAAAATCCTTCTTCGTCTGTTTGAAGTATAAATCTAACGCCTCCTTCACAGCCTTGTTGATGACTGCATCTTCGTGATCTGGCGTGTCCGGTTTCTTGAACTTGCTTTCGAAAAGTTGGCGTGCAGCCTTCCGATTGGCGGCTAAAAGTTTTTTATCCTGAACCTCCATCGAGTTGAGGTCAGGTTGAAAGGTTTCTTCGATGTGAGCATCGGCGAGTTGATAGTTCGCTTCTTTACATTGTTCATATGCAAAGAGGCTCTGCATAAC
Organism: Cyclobacteriaceae bacterium; assembly: GCA_044226945.1. GTDB lineage: Bacteria > Bacteroidota > Bacteroidia > Cytophagales > Cyclobacteriaceae > ELB16-189. The sequence continues at coordinate 124,987 of JBGAGB010000010.1, forward strand.
CTTTATCCGAAGCATCCGTCGGTTCAGCATAGCACAAAGAACGGGGTTGTTTACTGCACGAGTCGCAAAGGTATCAAATCGAACTAAGAATTGAGGAGTTGAGCCAAAAGATTTAGGTTGATTGCATTGGCAAAATTAGGAGTGATAACAGGAATTTAGGTCACGGCCTCCCGGTAAACAAGTACTTCTCAGTAACGGTCTACAAAACAAGAGAGGGCGCCTTTTCAGACACCCTCTTGCACAATGATTTAGGATTGCAATCGTTTACTTCTCCTTTTCTTTCGAAGTCTTCTTGTCTTTTTTACGAACTGTGATGGTGAGCAAGTCCCCTTTGCCTTCATAGTCGGCTAGGGTCTTCCAAGTACTTTTGGATCGCTCGGTTGAGTGGACGCGCTCCAAACTGTTGGTCGTAACCCTTTTCGGAGAGGAAGTCTTTTGCTTTCTCTGTCAATTCCACATGGTAGCCCAACGCCGTGATGCGTGCGAAGAGTTTGCCCAACGTGATATCGATGATCTTGTGAATATGCTCGCGCTGCAATGAGTTGAACACGATCACATCGTCGAGGCGGTTCAAGAATTCAGGGCTGAAGGCACGCTTCAACGCGTTCTGAATCGTCGACTTCATGTTCTCTTCATCGGAAGCTTGTTTTGCCTTCGTGGCAAAACCGATGCCGCTGCCGAAATCTTTCAAATCGCGTACACCAATGTTCGAAGTCATGATGATGATGGTGTTGCGGAAGTCGACGCGGCGGCCGAGGCCATCGGTCAAGATACCGTCATCCAACACTTGAAGCAGGATGTTGAACACATCTGGGTGTGCTTTCTCGATCTCGTCGAGCAATACCACTGAATACGGTTTGCGTCTCACTTTTTCGGTGAGTTGACCGCCTTCTTCGTAGCCGACGTAACCGGGAGGCGCGCCCACGAGTCGCGACACAGAGAATTTCTCCATGTACTCACTCATGTCGATGCGTACCAACGCGTCGTCTTTATCGAACAGGTATCCAGCAAGAACTTTTGCCAATTCGGTTTTCCCAACACCGGTTGGTCCGAGGAAGATGAAAGAACCAATTGGTTTACGTGGGTCTTTCAACCCCACGCGCGTCCGTTGGATGGCTTTCGTCAATTTCTTGATGGCTTCCTCTTGGCCGATCACCTTGCCGCTCAGTGAATCGCCCATTCCGAGCAATTTGTTGCTTTCTTTCTGAGCGATGCGGTTGGCAGGGATGCCGGTCATCATACCGATCACGTCTGCCACGTTGTCTTCGGTCACCGTATATTTCTCGGTGCGCGTCTTTTCTTCCCAACGTGCCTTTGCGAGGTCGAGCTGTTCGATAAGTTTCTTTTCCTTATCGCGGAGTTGCGCCGCTTCTTCGTACTTCTGGCTCTTCACCACGCGATTCTTTTCCTTCTTCACTTCTTCGATCGCCTCTTCCAGCTTCACGATCTCTTCAGGTACGTGAATGTTGTTGATGTGAACGCGTGCACCGGCCTCGTCCATCACGTCGATTGCCTTATCTGGCAGGAATCGGTCGCTGATATAACGATCCGACAACTTCACACAGGCTTCAAGTGCCTCCTTCGTGTAGGTAACGTGGTGGTGATCTTCGTATTTCTCTTTGATGTTGTCGAGAATCTGGATGGTTTCTTCCACAGAAGTAGAGTCGACCATGACCATTTGAAAGCGACGGGCTAACGCACCATCCTTTTCGATGTATTGGCGGTATTCATCGAGCGTGGTTGCGCCAATGCATTGGATTTCTCCACGTGCGAGGGCGGGCTTGAACATGTTCGACGCGTCGAGCGAACCCGAGGCGCCACCGGCACCAACGATGGTATGCAATTCGTCGATGAACAAGATCACGTCTGGGGATTTCTCGAGTTCATTCATCACGGCTTTCATCCGCTCTTCGAACTGGCCGCGGTATTTTGTACCGGCCACCAGCGACGCGAGGTCTAACGTGACGACACGCTTACCGAAGAGTACCCTCGATACTTTCTTTTGAATGATGCGCAATGCCAACCCTTCGGCGATGGCCGTTTTACCTACACCGGGTTCGCCAATCAGGATCGGGTTATTCTTCTTGCGACGGCTCAGGATTTGGGCCACGCGTTCGATTTCCTTTTCGCGACCAACGATCGGGTCGAGTTTATTTTCTTCTGCGAGCTTCGTGAGGTCGCGACCGAAGTTGTCAAGTACGGGTGTCCGAGATTTTTCGGTCCCTTTCTTTTCTTTGCCAGCGCCGCCACTTCCACCAGATCCGCCGCTGCCGAACATCTTCGAAGAGTCTTCGTCTGGATCGTCGGTATCGCTGCTTGCTTGTGGATGTTCTTGTTGGTATTCCAACATTTCCTTCACCACGTCGTAGGCAACATCAAACTTGTTGAGTATTTGTGTAGCGAGGTTGTCGGGATCGCGCAAGATTGACAAGAGTAAATGCTCGGTGCCAATCAGCTGTGCTTTGAAAACCTTTGCTTCGAGATACGTGATTTTAAGAACTTTTTCCGATGCCCTTGTGAGCGGGATTTGAGCTACGCTTTTGATCTGGTGCGTGGCCGTTCCCTTCGAAATTTTTTCGATCTCCGTGCGAAGGGCGTCGAGCGGAACACCGAGTTTTTTAAGTACGCCTACCGCGACTCCTTCACCTTCCCGGATCATACCCAGAAGAAGATGCTCGGTCCCGATGTAGTCGTGACCCAAACGCAGCGCTTCTTCCCGGCTCAGGGAGATCACCTCTTTCACGCGGTTGGAAAATTTAGCTTCCATATTATCAGCCATAGTATAGGTAAATGTAAAGTTTTAACGACGATAATTCAATTTGAGCCCGGTCTAGGCTTCTTTTTTCCTGGCGCCAATTCTAAATGGCCCCGGGGTGAGAAGCGGTAACCGGGTTAACACTTTTCGTTTTTTATTTGTTCAATCGATTTCTCCGAGGGGAGGAACTGGCATGGAGTACGTGGCCCGCCTGGGGGCCCGCACAAAAAAGAAGGTCGAGCACGCTCAGGTTTTCCTCAAATCCGTTGCCAAACACCTGGTAATACGAGTGGGGTCGGTAGAAATCTCTATCTATATACGTATTCCGGGTAGTAATTATTGACCGCATGTCAGAAAATCCGGATTTCGCCGATTTTTCATACTCAGAAGTGGACGAAATGGTCTTTTTCCATTTCAAGTTTTCAAGACAGAATGACAGGAGATCGACGTTGAGTTCGTACAATAACACCTTCTTCGAATACAAAATTCGGTTGAGGTCAGGTGCATAGTATTCGAAGAACGGACTATTCTTATATGCGGACTCCAGTGTACGCCACAAGCGGTTCTCCCACGGCGTGGAGTAGTCGATCCTTACTTCGTCTAGCGGCACCTTTCCGTGTTTACCTGAAAGGGGCACGGATAACATGACCACGCCTTGGGTGGTATTGACAAAGCAGCGGTTGCGATAGCTTTGTTTAACGAAATGCTCCTTGCGCTCAAACACAATGTGAGTGAACTCCTGCCATACGCAGAAGTATTCTAGCGACGGACAGAAGTGTGGTTCGATGAGCAGCGCGGTGTCCATCCAAGAAGATCAAAACGAAATTTCGCCCAGACCTTCGCGCGTCACGACGGGTTCGCCAGAAGTAAAGTCGACGATGGTTGACGGAATATTTCCACCTACACCCCCATCGATCACTAAATCAACTTGATGTTTCAAGTCTTCATAGATCTCTTCCGGATCGGTCGTGTATGTCTTGATCTCGTCGTCGTTGCGAATGGACGAAGTGACGATTGGATTCCCCAACTCTTTCACGATGGCTAATGGAATCGGATGATTTGGAATTCGAATCCCGACGGTCTTTTTATTGACATCCAAAACTTTTGGCACACTGCTTCCCGATTCTAGGATATAAGTGAACGGACCGGGTAATGTTCGTTTCATGATTTTGTAGGCAGGCGTATCGATGCGGCGTACGTATGCTGCTACCTCGCTGATGTCGTGGCATATGAACGACAGGTTGAGTTTTTGAGGTTTGATCTGCTTCACGAAACACAATCGTTCGATTGCTTTGCGATGCATCAGGTTGCAGCCGATTCCATAGATCGTGTCGGTCGGGTATACAATCAATCCGCCTTCCCGGAGCAATTCCACCACGCGAGCGATTTTTCGATGCTCGGGATTGACGGGATGAATTCGAAGTAATTCGGCGGCCATGCAGGAACAATATTAGGAAGAAATCACCATGTCGCGGCTAACCCATATCGACAACAGGCGAGTTCGAACATCGGCTTCGATTGATTATTTTTGCAGACTGCAATCGGCACTATGGCACGGAAAAAAGAAGAGGTAAGTAAAACACGCTTGGTGACATACATCGTTGGCTCGACGTTGTTGATCACCTTCTCTTTTTACACCTATCAATTGGTGTTTACTCCAAATATCTTAGTTGATAAGGAAAACAAGGTTTTTCGGATTAATAAAGGTACCACTTATAGAGAGGTGCAAGTTCAGCTTTACGATCAAGGATTCCTGAACGACGCGGTGTCGTTTGCATTCCTTGCCCGGTTGAAGAACTATGATCGGAAAGTGCACCCAGGTCAATTCGCGCTTCGCAAGAACATGACGAACCTTCAGGCGCTGGAAGTATTGATGGGGAACGACCAAGTTCCAGTGCGGGTAACCTTTAACAACATTCGGCTGTTGCCGGATTTGGCCGAGCGCATTACGAAGAACACAGCAGTTTCGCCCGAGGAATTTAAAGATGCGGTGGCTCGATTTGTCGAAAACAACAACGAGGGCTTTACACGCGACAACATCCTTTGCATGTTCATCCCCAATACTTACGAAGTGTACTTTGATGTGACTCCGGATGAATTGGTTGAACGCATGCATGATGAGTTCAAACTTTTCTGGAACGAAGAGCGAAAGAAAAAGGCCGACGATCTGGGTTTGACTCCAATTGAAGTGACAATTTTAGCGTCGATTGTACGCGCTGAAGCCTCGAAAGTGGAGGAAGCTCCGCGCATCGCTGGTCTGTATTTAAATAGGTTGAAAAAGGACATTGCCCTTCAAGCAGATCCGACACTCGTTTTTGCGGTGGGTGATTTCACACTCAAACGAGTGTTGAACGTTCACAAGGAGGTGGATTCTCCCTATAACACGTACACGCATACGGGATTGCCTCCCGGGCCCATTAACATGCCAGGGATTGCGTTCATCGATGCAGTTTTGAATGCCGAGCAACACGACTATATATATATGTGCGCGAAAGAGGACTTTTCTGGCGCGCACAATTTCGCCAAGACACTTTCTGAACACAATCAAAATGCGGCGCGCTACCAGCGGGCTTTGACGATTGAGCAGCGTAAGGGTCGGGAGGCGAAAAAGAAGCAAAACAAGTAATGTACAAGTCCGAAACGTTCATTCGTGTTCGCTATGGCGAGACAGATCAAATGGGTTATGTCTACTATGGTAACTACGGAATGTACTATGAGGTTGCTCGTGTAGAGGCCTTGCGTCAACTGGGCATGTCGTACAAAGAAATGGAGGAAATGGGTGTGATGATGCCTGTTATTGAGAATCACACGAAGTTCCTGGCCCCGGCGCTGTACGACGACCTACTTCGAGTGGTTACTACCATTCGCGAAAAGCCTGGTGTTCGCATTAAATTTGAATACGAAATTTTCAACGAAGCGAATAAGTTGATTAACCAGGGAGAGACACTGCTGGTTTTCGTTGACAAGAAGAGTGGTCGACCCCGCCGGCCGCCGGAGAAGTTTGAACGCGTGTTAGAACCATACTTTCAAGCATGAAGTACCACGTCCGAAGAAAGATCCTGAAAATTCCGTCGGCGCGAACTGCTCGGTCGTGGATGAAGCGGATCAAGTTCAAAGGACACGGTCACATTTCTCTTTACAGTTTCTCGAAGATATTTATTCACAACATCGCGGAAGACGAAATCTTCGATCGGGCAAACAGTGTTGCCTACAACTTTATCCTCGCGATTTTTCCGACGATCATCTTCTTGTTCACGTTGGTGCCCTACGTCACGATCTATTTCCCGGAAGTGACGAATGAGAGTATCATGGAATTCCTCGGTGAATCGATTCCGCCGAATATGTATAGCGTGATCTCCTCGACGGTGCTGGATATCGTGAGCAACCAGCGTGGCGGCCTCCTCACCTTCGGTTTCATCTTCGCACTTTACTTGGCGACAAATGGCATGGTGGCTCTGATGCGGGCCTTCAACGCATGTTATCGAACGGTAGATCGTCGGAACTTCTTCCGAACGCGGCTCACTGCCACAGGACTCACGATCATGTTGGCGCTAGTACTGTTCTTTGCAATCATTTTACTCGTGGTGGGCCAGATCGTGATCAACTATTTTACGGTGAACGTGCAAGAGTTAGCCAAGCTTAACCTAGATAGCCTTTCCCTATATATGATCTTGGCATTAAGGTTCCTGGTGATTTTCATCGTATTCTTTATTGCCATTTCGTGTATTTACTATTTCGGTCCGGCGGTACACTACAATTGGCGGTTCTTCTCCATCGGCTCATTGCTCGCCACGCTTGCATGTTTGCTGATTTCGTACGGTTTTTCGTACTACGTGGCAAACTTCAGCAGCTATAATAAGGTGTATGGTTCGATTGGAACGCTGATCGCGCTAATGGTTTGGGTGCAATTGCTGACGATTGTCCTGCTGTTTGGGTACGAGGTGAACGCTAGTTTACACTACGCCACGAAAGTGGAAGCAGCTTCCACTCAATTGCGAGCGCGTCGCCGCGAGCGAGCATCGCGTTGAGGGCGCCATCACCATCTTCTAATGCATTAATCTTGAAAAGAGGGTATATTTTACTATACCTTTGAAGCGGAAGTCACGTCAAACTTGTTCACTCAAAAATTGATGAGATCATCATCTTCTCCGATCACGGATCAAAGAAGTTGAGTAAGGGATTGGAAATGAAAATTAAAAAGCAGGCAGGCCTCTGAACTAATTCTAGTTTGAATTCAAAGTCACTTGGTTTCACTTAAAGTTTAGTAGCGTGAATTATGAAAAAGCTGAAAGTAATCATTGAGAAAACTCGCACCGGCTATTCTGCTTACGCCGTTAAAATACCTGTTTACTCAACAGGGGCGAACGTAAAGGAACTTATGGACAATGTGGTAGAAGGCGTGAATTTCTACCGGAAGGAAACTGGTGAAAGGAAAATCACAGCAAGGGAACTGGCTGTAAGTTTTTCGGTATCGAGCGTTTTCGATCTCTATCCGATTAATCTAAGGCATTTTGCGGATCGGATTGGGATGAACTATACCTTACTCGCTCAATATGTTCAAGGTCGGAAGAAGCCCTCTGAGAAACAGACCTCGCGAATTGTCGAAGGATTGCAGGAAATTGGCAAGGAACTTAGCAGCGTGCAGTTGATTAAAGGCTAACCATTTTTCACGCAATCCTAATTCGAGCTAACTTGTGTCTCATTCGTTAAATGAGTTATACTCGAATCGATCCTCCATCTGCATTGCGTCGTGCCGTTGAATGCGTCTGGATTGTGGAGGATGACTCAACAAAACCTGAGATTCAGAAAATTATACCCGACGGGTTTGTTGAGTTAATCTTTCATTTCGGAGATCCATTCAAAATTCGGTTGTACGACCGCTGGTCGCGACAAGCATACAGTCTTTTTGCGCCGCAGATTACGAAGCACTTCCACCTCCAAAACACTGGAAAAACTGAAATTCTCGGGTTGAAACTCCATCCTACCGTGGCTGCTCACGTGTTTGGTATCTCGATGGAAAAGACCGCTGACTCGGTAGTGCCGTTGAAATCGTTGCGCTTAAAGGAACTAAATCGATTGGATCAACTGGTTCGGGCAGAAAAAACCATGAACCACCGGGTGGACGTGATGTTGAACGAAGTTGCGCGCTGGTCGGATCGAGTTCCAGAAAAACACTTTGTGGATGTTTCGGTGGAGCGCATTTTCGAAACACATGGTTTGGTGAGTGTAGCGGACTTATGTCGGCACACGGGTGTGGGAGAACGTCATCTCGAGAAAGGCTTCCAAAAGTTGGTTGGCATTTCACCCAAATACTTTGCTCGTATTGTGCGGTTCAATTATGTGTTCGAAGTGATTGAGCAACATGCGCCTGACTGGCAAGAAATTGTGTTCCGTGCGGGATATTACGACCAATCTCATTTCATTCGAAACTTCAAGGCGTTTACAGGTGACGATCCGAGCCGGTATCTCTTCGGCGAAAGCAACCTGGCGAACTTCTTTCTCAAGAGGGGCAAGTAGTTCGGGTTTGTACAATCGCTTTCGACGAGGGACTACTAGGTTTGAATAAAAGATTAAAACATGAAAAAGAGTCTTACTTTACTTTTCATCGTGATTGGATTCTCTTGTCAGGCACAAGTTTATTCCACCAAGGGCACTTCAGAGTTGGAATGGTTGGTGGGACAATGGAAGAGAACGAATTCGAAACCTGGTCGTACGAGTATCGAAACTTGGAAAAAGGAGGGCGACAGATTGATTGGGTCGGCGTATCACCTGAATGGCAAGGATACGACTTACGTCGAAAAGTTGAAGATCGTGGTGAAGGATCAAGAACTTTATTATGTGGCCGACGTACCCGAGAATAAGTCGGAGGTGTATTTCAAGATGACACAAGTCTCACCGAATGGTTTCGTATGTGAAAATCCGCAGCACGATTTTCCGAAGAAGATCAGCTACCAGCTAAGTGGCAACAGTATTCGCGCTGTGATTTCAGGTAACGGGAAAGAGATCCCATACCTATTTGAGAAGCTCTGAGGTTCGTCTAGGGTATTTCTTGAAAGGTATCGCCCTTTGAAAGATCGCCTGTTTCGAACCCGCGTTTGAACCAGTACATCCGTTGCTCGGAGGTTCCGTGAGTAAAAGCGTCGGGGACAACGTAACCTTGCGCCTGTTTTTGAAGACGGTCGTCGCCGATGGCATTTGCTGCGTTCAGTGCTTCTTCGATATCGCCTGTTTCCAGAATACCTTTCATTTGTTGCGCGTGATGTGCCCAAACTCCTGCGTAGAAGTCAGCCTGCAATTCAAGTTTTACCGACAAGGCGTTCATTTCGGTTTCGCTCAGTTGACTGCGCATGTTCTGCACTTGTTCAGAAGTTCCCAACAAATTTTGCACGTGGTGTCCTACTTCGTGCGCGATGACGTAGGCCATGGCGAAGTCGCCCGGGGCTCCAAACCTTTGTGCGAGTTCGTCGTAGAAACTTAAGTCGATATAGACTTTTGAATCGGCAGGGCAGTAGAATGGTCCGGTGGCGGCGCTGGCCGATCCACAGCCTGAATCAACGGAGCCGGTGAACAAAACTAATTTCGGTTCCACATAGCCACTGCCCATCTGGTTGAAGAGAGCGTGCCAAACATCTTCTGTATCCTTCAATACGACTGAGACAAATTCGGCGTATTCCTGTTCTTGTGCGGAGGGAGCGTACTCCTGTTGGTTCTGAAGTGAATTAGTGTCGAGGCCAAGATCGGTGGGAGACACATTGCCATCGCCAAGGAAGACATAAAGGAGTAGGACGATTAGCCCGCCGACGCCGCCGAGCGCGATTTTACCGCCACCGCCGCCACGCCGATCTTCGACGTTGCCGCTTCCTTCTCTGCCGGACCACTTCATAGGATTGTTTTAGGTGAAGGTCAATTTCGCGTTTTCGCGAGAGAAAGCAAAAAGTAGGAAATGAGTGAGCAAGTAATCAGCCCTGAAGGTGTTTGATCACTCTTGCCGGGACGCCTGCGACAACGGTGTATGGAGGCACATCGTGGGTGACTACGGCACCGCTCGCAACAACACTTCCTTTGGCGATTCGGACGCCCTTTAGAATTGTGGCGCGGGTAGCAATCCAAACGTCATCTTCGATGATCACGGGTGCCGACTTTCCCGTCGCGAAATGATCCTTCACATCGTGGAAGTCGCTATCGATGATCACCGAGTATGGGGCAATCCGTACGTTGGATCCAATTTGAACGAGATTATTTGCGTCGATGTGCACGCCGTTGAGTCGTGAGTTCTTGCCGACCAGGAGTCTTCCATCGCTACCTGTGAATAGCTTTGCTTGGACGATGTTGGACCACACACGGACTTCGTCGCCGAAGATCATTTGACCCTTATTCTCGATCATTGGTTTGCCATTTACCGACACAAGGGCACCGCGAATACACCCGCGTAAGTAGACACGCGACAAGGCGACGCGAAACCCGCCTTGAACTGCTCTTCCCACGAGTCCGACGATGGAAACTTTTGGGTTCGCTTGCCGGAACGACTGCACGCGAATTAGCAATGGGCTCAACCAGAGAGTCTTCATCGAAAACACTGTCCAGATACTCGTCCACTTCATAAGGCCCTGAATTAATAATCGTGGCTGGCAGTTTGAGAAAGGAGGCAACCGCCAGTTATGTAACTTGTGTTCGCGCGACAATACTATTCGCTCAACATTATCATTCGATTAAAACGAAGTTAGATGAAGATGAGAACTCGAATTTTACCGTGCTTTTTGGTGGGACCCCTTTTTTGGGGTAGCTCCTGAGTCGATCGAATAACCCTTTTAGTTGGGGGTGGTGACACTCATCCACGCCCGATTTTAGGATCGTTCAAGCGTCGGATTGCTCGGTCAATGCGTCACGCGCTCGCACTAGGAGGGTGTTCACGTCGCGAGAGATCGTGGAGGGCTGAGTCGGCTTTAATCCGACTTTAAATATTGTGTGGGGTTGACATTTGCGGCGCGTACGAACTGAGCGATCGATATTGTCAACAAGACAATCGACATGTCAAATCAGCCCTATCTTGATGGCATATTTGACGAGCCCGGCAGTGTTCTTTACTTGGAGCTTGCTGAGTAAATTCTTTCGGTGGGTCTCCACGGTGTGGGTGCTGATGAAGAGCTTCTCGGAGATTTCGTTCGTGGTCTGTTCCATCGCGATGCATTTCAGCACCTCCATCTCTCGTTTCGTAATTTTTACGTTGTCGCCGACGGGGCCTCGTCGAAGCGATATGACTAACTTATCCATTGCTTGGGGATCAAAAAAGCGATCGCCCCGCATCACGATCTCGATGGCGCTAAACAGGATTTCCTTCCCAGCATTCTTGAGGATGTATCCATCGACGCCGACTTCGATCATTTGCTTTACGTAAAAATCGTTGTCATGCATGGTGAGTGCGATGATCTTAGTGGCAGGCCATCGTCTTTTCACTTCAGACGCGGCTTCGATGCCGTCCATCTGTGGCATGTGGATGTCTAAGAAAATTAGATCAACTTTCACCTTGGTAAGGAGAGCCAACACTTGATTGCCATTATGTGCTTCGCCCACGATGGTCATTTCTCCAGGGTATTGATCGATGAGTGCCTTGAGGCCGTCGATCACGATTTGATGGTCGTCGACAAGCAATACGTTCATAGGGGCATCATAATATTCACGATGGTTCCGCGTCCGACAACGGAATCAAAACTGATGGTGCCTGAGTAGCTACGAACGCGGTCCTTCACATTTTGCAGCCCGAGCCCCGTGGTCCGAAGGGTGTCAACCTGAAACCCGACGCCGTTGTCTTCGACGATAATGTTCAATTCGTTCTCGTGTCGCGTTAGCTGGATGGTTACTTCTGTAGCTTCGGCGTGCTTCAAGATATTGCTGAGCAACTCCTGCACGATTCGGTAGATGGTGATCTCTAGTTCGTCATCCAAACGTTCGGGCAAGTTTTCGGCATTCAACTCGACGGTGAGTTTCTGACTTTGTTCCAATGTCGATTTCAAGTCCTCGAGGGCCGCGATTAGGCCAAAGCGGCTTACGATTCCAGTGGCCAAGTCGTGTGAGATTTTTCTGACTTCGGTGACTGTCTCGTCGATCAACTCTCCGATCTTCTTGGATTGTGGCCTCGTTTCGTCGGTCGATGCGGAGAATAGTAGTTTTATTGCAGACAGCATGCTGCCTAATCGATCATGGAGGTCGGTGGCGATCCGCTTCCGTTCTTGCTCCTGTCCCTTGATCATGGCGGTCATCGTTTCGATATGCCGATCTTTAAGCATGTCGTTGACCTTCTGATTATACAATTCCTTATCCTGTTCGCGTAGTCGGCGAACAACAGTCTGCCGTTGTCGATAAAAGTAGATTAAAGCCGCGCTCGACAAGATGACAACTACTAACGTCAACATGATTCCGTCTCGTTCTGCATTTCCTTTCTCGATTTCTGCTCGCTGTATTCTGATTTGTTGCTCCTTTTTTTCTGTTTCATACTTTGTTTGCAGTTCGCTTATCTGCTTCGACTTTGTTTCATTAAAGATCGAATCATTCAGGATGTCGTATCGGTACAGGTAATCATAGGCTTGTTTAAGATTTCCTGTTTCATAGTACGCCCGCGACACGTTTGAGTAGAGCTTCCGCTTGAGCAAACGCATGTTGATCGAGTCGGCAATTGATAGGCTCTTCCGGTACCATTGAAGCGCCAAGTTCCATTTCAATTGACTTGCGTACACGTAGCCCAGATTGTTATAGACGGTCGCCAGCCCTTCTTTCATGTTCAGTTTCTCGCGAACCGAGATGCAGCTCGTGTAGTACGCGATCGCCGAATCGTACACTCGACTATTCTCGTATGCCAGCCCGAGGTTGTTCAACGTGTTCGAAATGTCGGCCGGTGAGAATTTCTCACTGTACTTCAATTGCAGACTCGTTCGAAGGTTGGCAATCGCGTCTTCATTTCTCTCCAGCTCAATGCATGCGAGTCCCAAATTGTTGAATGACCTAGCCAACTTTGTCGCGGACCCAATTTGCTGGTACAGTTGGTGCGCTTGGGTGAAGTATTGAAACGCAGGCTCGTGTTCGTTCATACGACCATGAAGGATTCCCATGGCATCGTAGGAAGCGGCCAGTCCGTCTATGTCCTTCAAGCTGTCGCGTATTTGCAGGGCGGCGAGGTAGTGTTTCTTTGCCGTTGGAAAATCGCCGGCGTCCCTGAAACCACGGCCCATGCGATCGTACAATTGGCTGACCACAACTCCCTCCTGTTTTTCTCGACCAAACTTGATTCCCTCCAAGAAGATGGGTTGTGCTTTTTCGAAAGACTCCTCAAGGGCAAGGTCTCCCGCGAGCATGAAGTAGCGCGTGGACACGGAAGGAGCTGCCTGTAAAATGAGTGTCTTCCTTGTTTGCAACAATGTTTCAGCGGTCGCAAACTCACCTTTCTTGATTAGGCTTCGAACGCTGTCGAGTACAACCGTAGCGGAATCTCGTGGTGCAGGGGATTGAAACACACCCCCGACCACGATGGAAACGAGAAAAGCCAACATTACTCAATATACCA
>JBGAGB010000011.1:0-135976 GCA_044226945.1 Cyclobacteriaceae bacterium
GCAGCAGCCCGACGATACTTGGGCCTGAATCAATCCCGAAAATTAGGAAATCCTTTTAATTTAAGACAATTTCGGTCGTACTGCCCTATCATGAAAGCCTTCAAAACCATCCTTTCGCTGGCGATTACGGTATCGCTCGTATATGCACTCAACCGCAGCTGGACCGGGTTGCCTGGTGTAGATACGCTCCCAGCCCTCGGAAAACTCCTCGATCCCTTCCATGGATTCTGGCAAAACGCTGAATCCAGTCCGATCATCCCGGACGAACTAACTATTTCAGGCTTAAAGAATGAGGTGAAAGTGGTGTACGACAGCATGCTGATTCCCCACATCTTCGCCACGAACGATGAAGACCTCTATTTCACGCAAGGATATGTGACGGCCTCGCAAAGGCTTTGGCAGATGGAAACCCAGATCTTGGCGGGCGCCGGTCGACTGGCGGAAGTACTCGGGCCTGGATTACTGCCGCGCGATCGCTCCCAACGAAGAATAGGAATGGTGTACGCCGCACAACGCGCTCTTGAAAAAACTGAATCTGACCCAACAACCAAGGCAGTCCTCGACAGTTACACAGCAGGTATCAATGCGTATATCCAAACGCTCGATGACGAGAGCCTTCCGTTCGAATACAAACTACTGAACTATCGCCCGGAACCGTGGACCAACTTCAAGTCCGCGATGCTTCTTAAAAACATGGCGCAAACCCTGAACCTAGGCGAGAAAGACAAGGAGATGACGATGGCCCTCCAAATGTTTGGGATGCCCGTCGTTGATTTACTCTGGCCCGACAACGAGCACACCGACCCAATCGTGGATCGGACTGGTCAATGGAAATTTCCTCCAGTGAAGGTGTCCACTCCACCAATGGCTTTTGATTCCCTTCCAACCGTGGCCATGCGGGCGAGTCATGAAAAATCCAGTAAGGACGTTGGAAGCAATAACTGGGCTGTGAGTGGAACGAAAACCGCAACAGGGTCGCCCCTCCTTTGCAATGATCCTCACTTGAACTTGTCGTTGCCCTCCATTTGGTTTGCGATCCGTCTTCATTCACCTTCCGTCAATGTGATGGGCAGTTCGTTACCGGGTGCACCAGGCGTCGTGATTGGTTTCAACGATTCCATTGCATGGGGAGTGACCAACGCGCAGCGCGACCTTGTCGACTATTATCGTGTCAAGTTCAAGGACCTAAGCCTCAATGAATACTGGTCGGATGGGCAATGGAGAAAAGCGACAAAAGTAGTTGAGACTTTTAAAGTACGTGGCCAAGCTCCTTTTGTGGACACGGTGACGTACACGCACATAGGCCCCATCCCGAACGACAAAAGCTTTAACGGTCCGAGTTCAACCGAACTGGATGCATTTCGCTGGGTGTCGCACGATCCTTCCGATGAGTTGAAGACCTTCTATCTCCTCAACCGCGGAAAGAATCACGGCGATTACATGAAAGCATTGGACAACTTCCACTCACCTGCGCAGAACTTCGTGTTTGCCTCCGTTGCCGGCGACATCGCGATGCGCATCCAGGGTAAGTATCCCGTGCGCCGCCAAAACGAAGGCAAGTTTATACTGGACGGCACACGTACGGATCAAGAATGGCAAGCGTTCATTCCTTTCGAGCAGAATGTGATGGATAAGAATCCCCCACGCGGATTCGTAAGCAGCGCCAATCAGTATCCCGCCGACGCTACGTACCCATACTACGTCACAGCGCAAAGTTATGAGGCTTATCGCAACCGAAGAATTAATCAAGTCCTTACGGAAATCTCAGGTGCGACGCCAAAAGATATGATGAAGCTTCAGTTGGATAACTACAATTTGAAAGCGGCCGAAAGCCTCCCCTATTTTTTGGCGCAACTAGATACCACCAAGTTGACAGAAGCCGAGCAACAAGCATGGAAAACCCTTAAGGCGTGGGACTATGTGAATGATATTCATTCCCTAGGTGCTTCTTACTACGAGGCGTGGTGGGATGCCTTGATGCCACTCGCATGGGATGAACTGTCGAAAGATCCAAAACACTCGATAGATTTCCCCACTGCTTTTAATACGATTCGATTGCTCAAGGAACAACCAACTTTATCATTCTTCGACATCACGTCGACACCAACCACAGAGACTGCGAAGGAGTTGCTACAGACGGCGTTCAAGATTGGAGTCGAAGACGTGGAGAAATGGAAACTCGAAAAGAAAAGTGACCCGGAGTGGGCCACATTCAAAGGCACGGTCATTCGACATCTTGCCCAACTGCCGCCGCTTAGTGTCAGTGTGGCCGCCGGCGGAAACCATGACATCGTGAACGCAACGTCTAGAACGCATGGCCCAAGTTGGCGGATGGTTGTCAGTTTGGAAAAAACAGGACTAAAAGCGTGGGGCGTTTATCCGGGCGGGCAATCGGGTAACCCCGGTAGCAAGTATTACTCAAACATGATTGACATGTGGGCGAAGGGAAATTACTTCTCGTTGCCATTCGTGTCGGCCGAAGCCCTGGCGGCACGCTCATTGGGTACCACTCAACTTAAACCCGCATCGAAATGAGATTCCTAATCCATATTGTCGCCGTATTCTTGTTGTCGTGGCTTTTGCAATCCTTCTTTCCTTGGTGGACGTTGGCCGTAGCAAGCTTCATCGCAGGGCTCTTGTTCGGTGAAACCGGATTCAAGTCTTTCATCGCCGGTTTCATCGGTGCTGCTGTACTTTGGCTGATGATGGCTTGGTACTTAGATTCGTCGACGGACTCAATTCTAACGTCAAAAGTTGCCCAACTATTTCCTACCAAAACGGTTGGCTTGCTGATCGTTTTCACCGCGATCATCGGTGGATTGGTAGGTGGCTTTGCATCTATGACTGGCGGTATCCTCACTCGCAAAGAGCGTCAGAATTGACGCGAGTGTTGATCATAAACGCCAGGTGGAACTTGCTGCGCGAATGAAGTTGCCGCCAAGAATCGTTTCAATCATCTCGTTGGAATACCCACGCCGAATAAATCCTTCGACAATGTCGTAGATCCGCTTCGGGTGATTGAGACCTTCTACTCCCACGATAAAGTCTTGGTTAGAGTGCATTCGGTATTTCTTGAAGCGCTCACCAGAGGTATCGGCGAACATCTTTTTTCTCTCGTCTAGTGAGATGCGACCATCATCGGTATCGAGATCGAAGTCGGTTCCGATAGCAGCATGCTCCACGCCTACCAGCTTCAGGATATAGTCGTAGTGATCTAAGAAATCTTCAATGGTTACGGGTTCCGAACCCCTGACCATGAACCTAATTTCTGCCACACCGAATACACCTCCTTTGGCCGCTAGTTTTTTAATCATTTCATCGGTCTTGGTGCGTGGGTTCCCGAAGTTCAATGATCTACAGTTTGCATGGGTAATGATTGGGGGCTTCGATGAGAGTTCGATCGCTTCCAAGGTGGTACGATCGCTGCAGTGCGACAGGTCGACGAGCATGCCGACTTCATTCATCTTGGCCACAACTTGCCGGCCATAGTCGGTGAGTCCTTTATCTTGATCGTCGAAGGCACCGGAACCAATTTGGTTTTTGTAATTGTAGGTTAGTTGTGATAACCGTTGGCCGAATTGATAGAACAATGGTACATCGTTGAGGGTCTCTAAGTGACGAGAATCTTGAAACGTCAACATCACTCCGATTTTTCCTTCCCGGTTGATGCGCTCGAAGTCGTTCACGGTGTCGACCCGATTCAACCATGGTTCATTCGCTGCGAGGAAACGATTCCAACGCGTGAAATAGTTAAGCGCCGACGTACGGCTATCGGCGCCGTGACCAAGTGCAAACACGTCGATACCGGAGCCGCGATACTTGTCTAACGCCGAAGCGAACGTTTCAGGGTGATCGAGCCATCCGTCAAGTTCCTTTCCCGGCATGGAGAATTGGTTCAACAAATCAATCACTACCGAACGACCTACGAGATCAATGGCTCTCGTTGAATACTGGCGTTCAGAAAATCGGTCGAGTGCGAACACGCCACGGTTGATATAAGGAAATGCCGAAAGTGGTGCTAAGGTGGCGATCGACTTCGCCAAGAAGGTTCTCCTCTTCATATGGTAAGGCTTTCACGAATATTACTGCTTGTGAAGATACCAGGGAGGGAAAAATTGATGGAATCCGCATTTTTCAAGAAAATTCGGCCCTATTCGAGGATAAACCACCGAGGCAGTTATATTTGCACTTCATTTTTAAGTCAGCCCTCTAGGAGAGGTGGGTGAGTGGCTTAAACCAGCGGTTTGCTAAACCGCCGTACGGGTAACACCGTACCGGGGGTTCGAATCCCCCCCTCTCCGCTGAACCCTAAGACCCTTGGTAATGGAATGATTATCAGGGGTTTTTTATTTTGATTCTATACAGTTGAGGATGCGCGATTGACGGCATCATCGATCAACAATTCGCGAACTATTGGTCAACCTGCTCCCGGCAACGTCCTTGTTATATTTCGCCTTGTACTCAGTCGGCGAAAGCCCGGTGACCTTCGTGAAGACATAACGAAAGGCGCGCGAATCTGAATAACCAGCATCGTACATGACTTCTTGAATTGTTTTTCGCGACGTCTCGAGTTGCTTTTTTGCGGCTTCGACCTTCACTCGCTGCAAGTACTCCATGGGGGTATTGCCCGTTGCTTTTGTAAAACGTCTGTCTAGACTTCTCCTACTGACGGCCAGTTTCTTCGCGAGTCTCTCCACCGAGAACTTGTCGTCAGTGTTGCTCTCGATGTATTCTTGAGCCTTTAGAACTAATTGGTCTTCGTGCGATTTCTGACCATTAAAGACGATGTACGGCGACTGGCTGCTTCGATCGATGTCGATCTGAAAAAGTTTCGAGCAAAGTATAGCCATTTCGCGTCCGTAGTACTTTTCAACCAAGTACAAGATGAGGTTCATGAAGGAAAACGCCCCGCCGCAGGTATATAAACCGTGCTCGTGCGTGATCACTTGATCGGCAACCAAGTTTACCTTAGGAAACATCGATCGAAACTTATTCGCATCGTTCCAATGAATCGAACATCTTTTGCCATCCACAAGCCCGGTTGAAGCGAGCAAATACGCACCCGTACACAAACTGGCCACTTCAGCGCCAAACTTGTACTGGCGTTCAATCCATTGCGCCATTTTCTTGTTTCGCTGAATATTCAATTCCGGGCTAGACTGCGGCAGGAAAGCAGGTATGATGAGTAGGTCTGTCTTTACGATTTTCGAAATACTCCCAATTGGTGTAACAGAAAACATTCCATTGTAGACGTCCACCTTTCTGGTAATACCTACTACATTAATCGAATCAAACACAGGCGCGCCCCCTTTAAGTACATGATATTTCTCGGCCTGCATGAAAGTCATGTAAGTACTGATGATCGCGATTGGGTTAGGCTGCCCATCAGGTACAAGAATAGTGAGGTGCATGGCAAGTAATTTCAAATGAAAGTAGCAAAACAACCTGTCCATATCAACCCTCCAAATTGGCCATTTTACCCACCCTCGTTCCAACCTATAGACACTACATTCGAAGCATATTCAACGACTTATTAAGGAATTATGAAAAATGCGATCAACTGGTTCGAAATTCCAGTCAAAAATTTCGAGAGGGCAAAAGCCTTCTACAGCACACTGTTGGGTGGCGAGATTGTGGTCATGCCGCACCCTGAATTTAAGTACGGTATGTTGCCGGCAGATCTTGAAAACTGCGTCGGCGGTGGAATTGTACAAGGGAAAGGATTCGAGCCATCGGACAAAGGAGCTCTGATTTACCTAAACGGAGGAGATGACTTAAGCATCCCTCTCGCAAAAGTTGAAAAAGCGGGTGGCAAAATACTCGTTCCCAAAACCTCACTCGGGCCGAACGGGTTCATGGCGCAACTCCTCGACACTGAGGGAAATAGAATCGCACTCCATTCCATGAAGTGACCGATGAGCAAATTGCAGGCAAGGAATGAAATAGTCGTGAGCGCCCACATCAGCAAGGTTTGGGCGCTCCTGACCGACATTAACCAAGTTCATAAGACCAACCCAGGCGTGGTGAGCGCTACTGGCTCGATGAACCAACTGAATGGCACGCGTACATGTGTCATGAATAACAACGGCCGAACTGGGACGATGACAGAGCGCCTGATAGAATTTGTCCCAGAAGAGAAGACCGTTTGGACCATTGAAAATGACTCGATGGGGATGAAGAAAATGATCCACGATAGCCGGTTCTGCTTTTATTTAGAAAAGGTATCAGAACGAGAAACACGCGTGATCAATGAATCCTACTATCAACCGGCCAATCTCATTTCATCGATTATGAATATTTTGATGATGAAACGAATGATGTCGAAACTGCAAGGGAAAATTCTTTCAAACATCAAGAGGCTCGTTGAGTAAAAGACAGCAAAACATTCGTGTTTATGGCATACGACGAAACCCTTAGCGGCAGAGTGAGAGAGGCGCTGGGACGCCTTCGGAAAGTTGAAGAAAAACTGATGTTCGGCGGTGTGTGCTATATGCTGAATGGAAAAATGTGCGTGGGTGTTGTGGGAAACGAGTTGATGTGCCGGATCGGGCCTCATGTTTACGAGGAAGCGTTGGAACGGACCGGTTGTCGGGAGATGGTTTTCACCGGCAAGCCTATGAAAGGATATGTCTTCGTCGATGAAAGTGGTTTCAACAACCGAAGGGATTTTAGCTACTGGATAGATCTTTGTATTGCGTTCAACAGAGAGGCGAAGGCTTCGAAAAAGAGAAAAGCGAAAAAGTCATGAAGTCCGGCTCGGCTCCACGTGAATCAACACGTGTCCGAGTTGTGGCAACTGATCTCTCAACGTATCTTTCAATAAGTGCGCGATTTCGTGGCCCTGGCGCACGGAAATTGTACCGTCGACCACCAGGTGAAGATCGACGTGGTACTTGAGCCCGGCCTTTCGGATGAAGCATTTTTCAGTTGCCACCACCCCCTCGACGGTCAACGCGATCCTTCGAATGTCATCTACCAAGTCGTCGTATGTATGCTCGTCCATGATTTCGCCGAGCGCTGGGCGGAAGATCAGGTAGCTATTGTAGAGAATAAATCCCGATGCGAAGAGTGCCGCCCAATCGTCGGCAGTCTCGTAACCGGGGCCGAACACGATGGCGATCGAAATACCGATCAATGCCGCGACCGACGTCACGGCGTCGCTGCGATGATGCCAGGCGTCGGCCTTGAGAGCTGAACTATTGGTGAGCTTGCTCCGCTTCAATACGATCTGGTACGACGCTTCCTTCCACAAAATAATTGCTCCTAATACGTATAGCGTCCAAGTTTCAGGCACGTCGTGTGGCGTTCGAATGTGGTCGATGGCTTCGTAGGCGATGATGGTCGCCGAGGTAATCAAGAAACCGACAACCAAGAACGTGATGAGGGGCTCGATGCGTCCATGACCATAAGGGTGATTCTTGTCGGCGGGCTTGCTCGCGTACTTGATTCCGAACAGAACGAGCATTGAAGAAAATATATCGGTGGTCGACTCGATGGCATCGGCAATCAATGCGTAAGAGTTGCCAAAAAATCCCGCGGCACCCTTCACGATCGCCAGCAAAGCGTTTCCGACAATGCTGAAGTACGTGGTCCGGATGGCGGCTTTTTCGGGATTAATCTGAGTCTTCAAATGACCGGCAATTTAACGCATTATTGGTACGACCGAATTGTTGGAGCTGCGCGTGTTCGTGGTTGAAATCTGGTTTTTTTCGCTAATTTCGCGCGCAGAAATAGAGTGTTTTGACCAACATCCGGTCCGGTAGCTCAATTGGATAGAGCATCAGCCTTCTAAGCTGACGGTTCGGGGTTCGATTCCCTGCCGGATCACTCCTACTTACTGGCTTTATCTGGCTAGATGCAGTTCCTCCAACGTTACGTAGAAAAGCACCGTGAGCGGGTGGTAGGCCTTGATCTGCTCCGAAGCATCGCCATCCTGCTCGTCGTCGCGGTCCACGCCGCATCGTACATTCCGAACTTCAAAGACGAAAGTGCCGATCGATACTTTCCCTCCACAATGGACGGCGTCTCGATCTTTTTTGTCCTGAGTGGATTCCTCATTGGCGGCATCCTCTTGCGAACCATTCGAGATACTGAATTCACGTGGCGTGACCTACTTAACTTTTGGATTCGACGTTGGTTCCGGACGATCCCCAACTACCTATTCGTTCTTTGCATCTTGCTCGCCTACCAGCTTGTGATCCTGAAAGACTTGGGCGACTTTAACCTGAAGTACCTGTTCTTCTCGCAAAACTTGTACAGCCCGCACCCCAACTTCTATCCCGAAGCGTGGAGCTTGACCGTCGAAGAATGGTTCTACCTCACATTCCCAATTGTTTGTTTCGTCGCCTATCGCGGGATGAAAAACAAACAGCGGTCTGTACTCCTCTCTGCTCTGGTCTTTCTCATTTTCCCTCTCGTCATGCGGATCGTTCGGTTTCATGCCGGGATCGCGCCGTTAGATTGGGATCTCGAAATTCGAAAAGTGGTGGTCTATCGTTTGGATGCCCTCATGTACGGCGTGTTGGGTGCGTATCTCCAAGCTGTGTTTCCCCAGGGTTGGTTAAAATATCGAACGCAGCTTCTAGTTCTTACAGTGCTGGTCGCCATCTTCACGGTGATCAATCCAAATGGTTGGCGCGAATTTTATCCGCCCGTATTCTTTAACATCGAATCCCTCCTAGCGCTCGGAGCGTTGCCATTCCTCTCGAACTGGAAAACCACCGGTCGCACCGCGTTCGATGCTGCTCTTATCTTCGTGAGCATCATCTCCTATTCGATGTACCTATTGAACTTGTCGGTCGTGCAATTTCATGCCATCCCCATTTTGCAGGGGTTGCTTCGCCGCGCGGGAATAGACATCAGCAATATCTGGGTGTTAAACTATTCTTTGTTCTGGCTTTTCACCATTGCGGGCTCCTACCTTCTCTATCGGTTCTTCGAACACCCGATGACGAAGTTGAGAGATTCGGGATGGGTTAAAGGGTTGAAGCGTTAAATCGTTATGCGTTAGACCGTTATGCGTTAGGTCGTTATGCGTTAGACCGTTGTCCGTTCCACCGTAAAGAAATTTCGATCAATCTCAATCTAACGAACAACGAACAACGAAATAACGAAATAACGAATAACTATATTGACACGTCCTTCCAACAAGAATTCGCAACCGAACATGCCACTTGGTATCTCCACGTTACTCCAAAGCTTTAACCAGACGACGGATCAGTGGCTCCAAAGTCTGGACCGATATTCTATGGGCGAACTGCTTCGTCAGCCGATTCCAGGTGGCTGGTCGATGGGACAACTGTATGTGCACATCGTAACCGAGACGGAATACTATGTATCACAAATGATTGAGGCGCTCCATATAAGCGCGAACCTCGATGGGGTAAAAACATCCGAAGGTGAGGCCATGTTCCACAACAATGAATTTCCGGATGTCGCATTGGATAGTCCCACCAACGCAAACATGCCGCAGCCGATCAGCAAAGAGCAACTCTATGCCGGACTAGGCAGAAACAAAGAACAAGTGAACAGGACCTACGCGAACTTTCGTCCGGAGTCAGCAAGTGGTAAGACCCAACACCCAGGACTGGGTTACTTTAGTTCCCTCGACTGGTTGCAGTTTGCCGACATGCACATGCGCCACCACCTTCGTCAAAAAGCCCGAATCGATTCAGCGCTTTCGGGTCGCTAGCGATAGAAAAAATTTTACAGCCCGATCAGGCGGTGAACGAATCATTGCCAGCTTTTCTTACTTGGTCAAAAGATTATGGCAACTCGTTTTTTGATCACGCTCTTGTGTGGATGGTCCACTGCATTTGCGGCCAATCCCTGGTCATGGCTCGAACATGGTCCCTATGCCGTTGGTTACCGCGCGGTGCAACAATACGACTATGGGCGCAACTCAAAACCCAAGTATACCTTCGAAGGCATGCAGCAACCGGGCGAACGTGCCATCCCGATCCAATTCAGTATCTGGTACCCGGCCCGCAGCGGTGGTCAGAATACCATGACACACCAAGACTATGTGACCATTGGACTCGGCAAAGAGAATTTCGTTACACCTAGCCCAGATCAAATCCGGGCATCGCGAGATGGGATCAAGTTCATCGCAAAGTTTGGAGCAGGGATTGAACTCACCGAAGATGAAATCAATCAAGCAATTTCCACCAAACTCTCGGCTGTCCGAAATGCAACGGCTGTTAAGGGGTCATTCCCCTTGCTAATTGTGGGTACCGACGGGGGTCCACAGACCAACGCATTGCTGTGGGAATATTTGGCGAGTCATGGATACGTGGTTTTACTCACTCCGAGCATCAGCCGCGATGCGACACGTCAGGCAAGTGCACCACAACTCGCGCTAGCAGACCGAATCAACAACTTAGAATTGCTGGTGTCCTTTTCGCGAACGCTCCCAAACGTTGATTTGAGCAAGTTAGGAGTAATCGGGGTCAACTTTGATGGTATGGCAGCGGTGTTGTATCAATGTAAGAACGGCGAAGCCGATGCCGTGGTGAGCATCGATGGATGGGAAGGCAAATCTGGTGGTGCCGCGATTGTTCAGCAAAGTATCTTCTTTGACCCAAACCAGTTTCGAAGCCCGTATTTCGTCGTCGAACAACATGATCCAAACATGGGGCCTCCACTCGACCTAAGTGACCAAGTGTTTGATTCATTTCTATACGCGGATCGATATTCATCGGTCTACCGCGGTATGAACCACTCCTACCTCATTGGCAATCTTTACACATTGTCCACGATCGATGAAGAAAAAAAGATTTCGTATCGCACGCTTTTCGAATCTGTCCGCAATTTTTTGGATGCGTATGTCAAAAAAGAGGCGTCTGCGTTGGATCGCATTGAACCAGACAATTCCAAGATCCGGTTGGTGAAGGTCGTTTCAAAAAAAGGCCTACCTCCTATTCCGTCACCGGCTGAATTCGAAGGGATGGTCATGGCAGGAGAATTTGATCGCCTTCGAGATGTCGTGGCAAAGGCACTCGACAGCAACCCGAAAGCCATCTTTACTTCACCACAACAGCTCGATCTCTTCCACTTTCGCTACCGACAAAGGAATCTCCTTGATGCCGCTCGTCAGGTTCGCGAAATTGGCATTCAGCTGTACCCACTTTCTGTCGAGGCGATGTGGAAACTGGGTGAAGCATCGCCTGGAACCGAGGTAGAAAAAACATATCGGAGGGCCCTTTTGCTCGTCGATCAAGACCCAGCGCTCTCCGAACAGGAGCGAAAAGACTGGAAAGATAAAATTGAGAAGAAGCTTAATGAGCTAAGGTAAATGTATGCTGGCCGGCCAAAAGGCAAAAACTATCGGCTCGGGAAATGGATGTGATTAGATTGGTAAGAGAAGGCCTGACCACGAAACAAATTGAGGAAAGGCTTGGAATCTCGTTCTACACCGCAGAAACGCACCGCAAGAACACCATGCTAAAGATGGGAATCGTGGGCGAGGTCGCTTTTTTGAAGTTCGTGTATGATACGGAGTTGGACTAAGGCGACGATACAGGGAATGATTGACTAAAATCCTATCTTCCCTCCATGACACCAAATGAAATCTTCAACCTTACAGGCAAAGTCGCGATCGTCACGGGCGCCAGTAAGGGAATCGGCGAAGCCATCGCCAGGTATTTCGTGGCAGCGGGCGCGCAGGTCGTGATCAACAGCCGCAAAATCGATGAACTGTCGAAACTTGCGCACGATATATCACCGCAACAGTGCCATCCGATCGCCGGGAACTCGGGCGACTTGATCTTTTGTCGGACACTTGTCCAAGAGACCGTGGCCAAATTTGGAGGAATAGATATCCTTGTGAATAACGCTGCGACCAACCCGATATTCGGAAGTTTGCTCGAAGCGGACAGCACAGCCTTCGACAAGATCATGCAAGTCAATGTCAAAGGTCCATTCGAACTCGGTAACTTGGTCCACCCCTTTATGAAGAAACGAGGCGGTGGTTCGATCATCAACATCAGCAGTATTGCAGGACTCACGCCCGACCCTGGACTGGGTCTCTACTCGGTCAGCAAGGCCGCCCTCAATATGCTGACCAAAGCACAAGCGAAGGAATGGGGCATCGACGGCATTCGTGTCAATAGCATTTGCCCCGGACTCATCAAGACTAAATTTTCAAAAGTGCTATGGGAGAACGAAGAACTCGCCAAACGCATCACGAAGAACATTGCCATCCCGCGCATTGGCACGGTGGATGAAATTGCTGGTCTCGCTTTGTATCTCGGAGGCAACGCTTCGAGCTACACAACAGGCGCTATGTTCGTGGCCGACGGCGGCACAACAATCTAACCACCGTCTTACAAGAGCTTCAGGTCGGCTGCCGCTTTAACTAGGGCCGCGGTGTTTTTGGCTCCAAACTTCTCTAACAAATGTTTGCGGTGCGTATCGATCGTGGTCGAACTCACGAAGAGCTTTTCGGCCATCTCCGCATTCGTTAATCCATCCGCGATCAATTGTAAAACTTCCAACTCGCGACGGGTCAACTTCGGTGCGCCTTCTGCATCGGGTTTTTTCAACATGTCCGATGCTTCCAAACTGAGGTAGTTCTTGCCCTGCATCACGGTGCGAATGGCCAGCAACACCTCTTGCTTGGTCGCGTTTTTCAACAAGTATCCGACCGCACCGTTGGCCAACATCGCCGAAATAAAGCTGAACTGGTTGAAGGTACTGAGACCGATCGTCCGAACGGAAGGGTAGGTATCCGATACTTGTTTGCAGAGATCAATGCCACTTTTGTCGGGAAGGTTGATATCCATGAGCACAACGTCGGGCAACTCGTGTTGCAAACGCAGGAAAGACAAGCACGAATCTGCATTGTAGGCATGCCCCATCCAGTCGATCTCGGTCTCATGTTGCAGCATCGCCTTGATGCCTTCGATTACCATGAAGTGGTCGTCAACTATAAACACTTTTACCTTCATGCGATGGGAAACTCGATAAATACGGACGTTCCTTTACCCGGACTTGACTGTACGTTGATGGTACCCTTGTGATAGTCTACCCGTGAGCGGATATTCTTCCAGCCAATGCCATTCTTCGTTTGGAGCTCGCTCATCTCCACTCCCTTGCCATCGTCCTCTACCGTGATCGCCAGCTGCTGTCCCGCAACGCTTACTTGCACGACGGCTTCGGTCGCGTGCGCGTGCTTCACAGAATTATTCAAAAGCTCCTGCACAATGCGATAGGTGGTTACTGTAAGACCCCGATCGATGGAAACTACACTTAAGCCCAACGGCTGGAACGTCACCTTCAGCATACCGCTGCTGCTAATCTCTTTGCAAAAGTCACTCAAGGCCTCACTCAAGCCGAACTTCACGAGCGATTCGGGCATCAGGTTATGGGCCACTCGGCGCATCTCACTGATCGAACTGTCGAGCATGTGAATGCTGTGCTCCAGAGACTGCGCATCGGCATTGGTCAAGACGAGGTTTTCCTTCACACTGGACAGTGAGAACTTTACACCCGACAACATGCCGCCTAAACCGTCGTGTAGATCTTTAGCCAGTCTGCTTCTTTCCTGCTCCTCCCCTTGTAGAATCGCCTCGGTGGCTGCCAACTGCTTCTCGGTTTCAAGTTCTACAATACGCTGTTGTTGCAACGCCTGACGCGCTTTGTAATTTCTGTAAACCAATGCTGCCATGATCAAGAGCGACAACGTACTGCCAATCAGGATATAGTTGAGAATATTGGTGTTGCGGATTTGCAAGTCCTGAACCTTCTTTTCCTCGGTCAAAATTTGGATCTCCCGATTTTGACCCTCGACTTTATATCGCACTTCGATCAACGCAATCTTCTTCTTCACTTCATCAGATGAAATACTATCGGCAAGAGCAGTCTGTCTTTCCAGAAACTCATACGCGGTCTTATAGTCGTTGTGGCGACGATACCACTCGGAAGCATTGGCAAATGCATTCTTCCGTCCAAAACTAATTTTATAGATGGTTGCCTTGTGCAGAAGTGTATCGTTGTACAGGAGGGCGTCGTTCCATTGCTGGGCTGCCAAAAACGATTTTACGAGCGGGTCGAGCATGGCAACCTGCTGATATTTATCGTCGTTGTCCACCCCAATCTGGTACGCTGCTTTGAATTCTGCAATCGCCTTCCGGTGAAGCCCCTTGTGTTGCGAGATGGCACCCACGCTCTGGTGGAGCAGCGCTTCCGAAATGAGATCGCGAGTCTCCTTCACGAGTGGATCCGCCCTTTTGACGACCAACTCTGCCTCGTCGTAACGACCCTGTTTCAACAATCGCTCGGCATGGTTCAGGAGTCGTCGCCCCAGCAACGCATGGTTGTTACTCCGCTCTGCTGCATCAATCGCCTTTCGGTCAAACTCGAGTACTTCGTTGAGACTCCCGAGCTCTTCGTAAACGGCCGCAAGTCCATCGTACACCGATGCCAATGGTTCTGTTCTTTGGAGGCCTTCCAGTATTTTCGCCGACTCGGTATAGTGCTGGATGGCAGCGGTGTAGTCGCCCATCTTGAAATAATCGCCGCCTAAATTGTTATACAAGTACCCCATTTTGACTCGGGCGTACTGGCTCGTGTCGACAGACAGCAGACCGATCACAGTATCGGCGTATGCTTGTGAAGTGGCAAAATCGCCTCTGTCCGAGTAAAAGATTTGCAAGTAAAGGTATCCCAGTTGGATCCCGCGTTGGTGTCCAATCTCTTGGCTCAAGTCTACAATCTCACGAATGTATGGCAGCGCTTGCGACGTATTTGTATTCGTCGCGTTCATCACGTAATCAACGAGCAATTCCAACCGCGTGGTGTCGTGCTGTGGATGTTCGGCAATCTTCTGCTTAAGTAAATCGAGCTCTGTGGTTTGGGCTAAGACATAACCATCACTCATCATCATGAGCACGAGTGATGCGAACACGATTCTTTTCATCTACCGGTAAATTATGCCTTTGCCGTAACAAAAAAAACGAAGATTATGGCGCCGGGGCATCCTTCTTTTCCATGATTTTCTCGCGACCCACAATATCCTGTTTTTAAAGGATTGATGGCACACCACGACCAAACCAATTTTGTAGGGACAACTTATACAGGAGTATGAAGAAAAGACACGGGATGATTATGATGATGCTACTCCTTTCGGCTGTAGCTCACGCACAAAATCGAATGTCGTTTGGTTTACGGGGAGGGTTAAACATATCCTCGATTAATGGCAAACCCGACCTTACTTTTTATGGCGACCCTTGGGGCGACTACTATGTTGGAGACAAGGTTAATAAATCCAAATCAGCACGCTCCAACTTCAACGTGGGCGGGTATGCGTTGTATCGACTCAGCTCGAAGTCAGGGATTCAAACCGAATTGTATTATTCAGGCGAAGGATATAAAGGGGGCTGGATATACACCTACGAAGGCACATCAAACGTCAAATTCACTGACAAGTATGGCATGCTAAACATACCCTTCCTATTCAAATACAACTTCGCAGATCATTGGTACGTGATGGGTGGCCCACAATTCTCATTTGCATTAGGGGCAAAACACGTTCAATATCCGGAGGGCCTCATCACCGATATCTTACCGACGATGAAAAAAGCGACAGTGGGTATATTGCCCGTCGTCGGTTACAACTGGGGCAAATGCAATTTCGATCTCCGTTATCACGCGGGTATAACACGCCTTGTAAAAGACCAGTATACGTTGGACGCTAAGAGCTCGGTGGTCTCAGTGGTGATGAGCTACCGCCTCTCCAAAACAGTGGAATAGTCATCATACATCATTCAAACACACAGATTTCAATATGACACGTACCAATATTTTTCTCGCCGTAATGGCGCTCCTTTTAACCGCAGATGCACTCTCGCAAGGGATCAGCTTCGGAGTTCGCGCAGGATTAAACGTCTCGAACCTAACGATGACACTCCCTCCTAACCTTTGGCCCGCCGACAACCAGAAACAGTCACGGACGAGTTTCAACCTTGGCGTGTATGGCCAACGTGCTTTCGGAGAAAAGACGGCCGCGCAAGTTGAGTTGCTCTACTCAGGCGAAGGTGCAAACTTCTCGGACCCGGGTACCGAGTTGCCGGGCGACGTGAAACTCGGATATCTAGCGTTGCCCGTGTTCTTCAAGTACTCTTTTGGCAAAGGTATCTATGCAATGGCGGGTCCGCAGCTGTCATACTTGCTAACAGCCAAGACCAAGTACGAAAATGGAACGGAATACGACGTCCTAAACAGACACAACAAGTTCAACTTTAGTTTCGTCCCGGCCTTGGGCTACGACTGGAAAGATTTCAGCATCAACTTCCGCTACCAGTTGGGTCTTTCAAAGCTCCCTAGTTCTTCGAATGCGTGGTACAATACACCGTATTCGGATTCGAAAGTGAAGAGTAATGTGTTTTCGGTGGTATTGGGGTATAGACTGAAAACAGAGTAAGATCTATACAACTCCGCGGTTCAACTTCGCAAGGAGCTTTTCGAGTGCGACTTTTAACCTGGCATCCTTGGCCTTCGCAAGCATATCTTTCGCTTTCGAAATTGTTGGTGAATAATCGGCGTCTGGAAAAGTCTCTTTCAATCGACCAAAGACTTCGTCCATGCTCGTGGCATAGTTTTCGAGCGCCGCATCACCAAAGCCACCTTCGTAGTTTACATAATCCAGATAGTTGTTGAAATTTCGGATAATGATAATCTGATTATCGCTTACAGTTTTAGCGACGGAAGCGGGCGTATCGGCCTCTGCGAGGAGCAAGTCATTTCCCACTTTAAAGTAGTGCACTTGAAGATATGCGCTGAATTTAAGTATCTCAACCAATTCCTCGTCGTAGATGAATTTGTCTTCACGATCGCGCCCTGAATAGAGTTGGTGTATATCTTGAATTTCTTCAAAGATGTCCTCAAGAGCATCCTTCCTAAACCGAAGCCCGAGAGTGGTATCGGAGGCTATGAAGTTAACGTTATCTCGATTTATCACCTTCTGAAATACCAACGAAAGGGGATGATTTGTCAGGGTAGGATATTTTTCGTCTCTAGGAGTTTGTCGCCGGATTTCAAGCGCGGCAACGCGATAGTCGGCGCCATCCCAGAACGGTTTTTCCAAATGGAACTTGTCAATCGGTTGGCTGCAACGCAAACAGAGTGTGATTGCTAGAAAGGCGATCGCATTAAATAGGTGTTGGGTATTCATGGAATCAGTTTGCTTGAGAATGGCTAGTCGCTGCGAGCAAACTATCTATCTTGGCCTCCCAAGACTTTTGCTCGCGCAATTTTATACTGTGGTCACTTTCCGTATCATAGGCCACTTGCATCTGGTGCTCAAAATCATAAGCTCTCTTTTGCAACTTCTTGACGTCTGATTCCGATGGTTTGTCTAACTCGGAAATTGCCTGACGAAGTTGCCGCGATGCCAATTCTGTCACGTGCAGGTGGTAGATTTCATGCCTCAATAGACCTTTATACCAGATGCGGGGATTGAACACATAGGATCGCGATGGGTGAAAAAATGTTGTCACTTGCCATTTTTCTGGTTGATCTCTTTCCACTCTGATCTCGGTAGCAATAAAAGCAAACCTATCAGTTCCTCTGTGTCGCTCGAAAGGCCTCTTTAGTCCTCTAAAGTCTTCAAGTGTGATTCGCGCCCAGTCTTTGTATGGGATGGGCGCGGCATAGTCGAAGAAATTAACGTAGAAGAGACTCACAGCCATGAAAAGAAGGCCTGAAATCATCACGAAAATGCCATGAACGGCAGCTGGCTTCATCGGACAGGGCGATTTGTCATTTGTCTCAACAAGAGGTAGACTATTGCCGAAAATAGCAGAGCCAGTATTGGACGGCCTACGCCAATTGGCTGGTCGTTGGCACCCCTGTGGGCAACAAGCGAGACGAACACGAACTCCACGACCGGAACAAGTACTTGAACTCCAACCACCACAATGAAAAAATTCACCCAGGGTGTAAACCGTTGGTATAAAATGGTGTCGTAGAACACAAATCCGGCTACAAAAACGCAGTAGGCGATCGTCCCGACCCAAGGCGATCCAGGGAACAGTTCGACGACCAAGGTACTTGACGTCACGAACAGGCTCCACACCAATAGAGAAACGGCGATTTGAACGGATGATTTCACAAATCGTAATATAGTAGATGAACGCAATATCCAAAAGAAAGCTCGATCGATGGGGGGTATGTCGCCCACCCTGCCATTGGTCCTCTTAGTTGGTGAACAGCAGACACAAGAACTCGCTCAGTGGATCCATCCTACTTTATTCGAGTTTCTTTTTCCAAAGCGCCCACGCATGGATAAAAAAAAGAAAGCCTCCAATGTAGAGGCTTCTTTCTCGAAAGACGGTCTATCAAGGCCCTCATCTTCGGCCAATGAAGACGTCGCGCAGTTTCTCATTCTTCAAAAACAGCGCGCCCCATGCGAGGATTCCGAGGTACACAGAAAAAAGCACGTGGGTAAAAAGGGGGTTGTCGAGTCGCACATGAGTAGCCACTGCCCCACCCCAGTAGGCTGTAAGCAGGATAGCGCCGAGTACTTCCGTGCGTGGGATAATGTAGAGGATGGTCGATAGCAGCCCGAGCGTTCCCAAGATGGGCAGGTGGTGAGCTTGGAATCCGAGCGACGTTGTCCCGTCAATCACATCTTGGTTGGGAACAAACTTGAAGATGCTGTCCATGAGCATGAACAGGATGGCGATCCCGGCCATCACACGACCGGTCCACACTTGTGCCTTCGACGGTGAGGAATGAGCAGTTGACATAGTTGTATTGGTTTGAGGTAGTTGTTTAAGTTGCTTGTGTTCTTCTGTTGCCTCGAATCTATCCTTTCTCGATTACTTGACGCATCAAAGGTGGTTGAAAATTCAGGAGTCGTGAGGGTGTGAGGACGTCGTATTGGGAGGGCGAATGCGACAAAACACGGATTCGTTTAGCTCAATTTCTCGAAAGTCACTTCTCGGAAGGAAAGTGCAAAAAAATTGAGGGCGTCCTTTTTCAAATGTTCGTACACTGCCCTGAACGGAGGCAACCCCCTGCGGACCATTTAACCACTCCAAAATTTGTTTGATCCTGGTATGAGGAAGTTACACTTTACTTCCTCATTAATTCAAGCCCTTCTTCAATCGTTACAATCGGATGGTACCCAAGTTCCTGTCTTGCTCGTTGGTCATTGGTTGTGAACTCCAGACCGAGAATATTGATAAACCCTTTGTAAAGTGGTGGATGTCCCCGGAGCCTAAATGTCCTCCATACAAATTCCATTAACGAGGCCACTCGCTTTGCCATCGCGAGCGTGACGGACTTGTCGGGTACGGCGACCCCCTGCGTGCCCACGTACCTTTTAATGAAGTCTTTAAAAACCGGTGTCTCCCCATCGGTCACAAAATAACTCTTACCTCCACTTTGCTCCGACTGGGCAGCTAAGATCAACGCATGGCAAACATTCAGCACGTGGCAAGTAACCACACGGTGCGTGCCACCTCCAATGAATTGCATTCTTCCTTTCTCGATAGCATCAATAATTCCAACGAGCGTATTAGGGTCTCCTTTCCCCCAAATCAACGGCGGTCTGAGCGATACCGACTGAAACGACTTCGAGTTTGCAGCCAACACCATTCGCTCAGCGTGGAGTTTAGTTCGTGAATAACCGTCAACGATGTTGTTGGAAATGAATGACTCATCGGCATTCACGATCGGCTTTCCATTCATAATTACTGAGGCCGCTCCTAAATAGACAAACTTCAAGACTTTCGCTTTTTGGGCAACTGAAAGGAGTAACTGCGTAGCGTCAATGTGAAGTTGCTTGAGTTCCCTTTCTGACGCAAAGAAGTCAACAGATGCGGCCAAATGGAACACTGTTGTGCAGTCCTTCACTCCAAGTTCCAAAGCCTGTGAATCTGTCAATTCACCTTTTACAGCGACAGCACCGAGCGCTTCGACTT
The DNA here is from genome assembly GCA_044226945.1 of Cyclobacteriaceae bacterium. Classification (GTDB taxonomy): domain Bacteria; phylum Bacteroidota; class Bacteroidia; order Cytophagales; family Cyclobacteriaceae; genus ELB16-189. Next base: position 19,926 of record JBGAGB010000011.1, read on the forward strand.
TTTGAATCGCCTGCGGAGAACGAGCCAACGCTTTCACTTCAAAGCCCTTTCCGACGAGCATTGAGATCAAATTTTGCCCCACAAAACCTGAACCTCCCGTTACAAACACCTTGTTCATACAATCAATTCGTTTTGCGAGTCCAAGTGTTTGTCTTTCCCAGGCCCATCCAAGAAGCCCCCAAGTAGCCCCTTACTTTGAGCGTTCCATCCAAGCTTAAGGCGAGGTAGCACTTATAGCGCTTGCCTTCCCTCCCGTCATATATCGTCCCGCCACTCCATTCCTTTTCTCCCCGATCGAAGGTTATGTCGTGTAATAGATCAGAACCCAAGAGCGGACGCGATTGAAACTTTGGGTCAGGGTTATGCTTGTCTAATTTTGGTTTCCCGGTTGCGGGGTCGTTCGGTTCCTTTAGCCAAACTACTTTTCCGGAGTACGCAACTCCGTTCTGATATATTTCAATCAGAGCTTCCTTTTCTTGATTCCACCAAGTACCAATAATCTCATGGCCGGAAGTGTGGGTCGAACCATACGTAGAGAAGAAAAGCAGTGTGATGCCAAATAGATATTGGCGATGTGATTCAAATAAATGCGTCATATCCTTTTAGATTAGGATACAAAGCACGGTCTCTTGGGAAAGCTAATTTTTGCCTTTTCGCAAAGAATCAACTTTGTTCAACTCGCCCTTGATGTGGCTCAGTGTGAATTGGGAGATACCAAGGTAGGAAGCGATGTGACTTGCCTGCACGGAGCTTGCGACCGACGGGAAGTGTTCTAAGAACGACAAGTACCTATCCTTTGCTTCCTTCTGGAAGACTTTATCTCGCGTCTTGATTTTATCGAACAGCGACTTTTCTGTCATCTTCCTCCTCAATTCGAGCCATTCAAAAACCTCCGAGTCGAATTTCTTTCGAGCTGAAGCAGATATCACCACTACCTCGGAATCGACTGCTGCCACACAAGAAACCGAGGAAGGAGTATTTAAATTAAGGCTGTCCACGTCGGCGATGACCTTGTTGGAACTCACGAAATGCACCGTATGTTCTTCACCTTGTTCATCATAAAAGAAGAGACGAATGACGCCGGACTTGACAAAATAGATGCTATCACATCTTTGACCGGCTCTCCACAGGTACTCATTCTTCCGAATTGTTTGGTACTCCAGATGCGCCGCGATCAATTCCTTGCTTTCGCGGCTGAGTTTTAGAAATGTATCGAAGTAGTTGAATATCGTATCCATTGCTTGGGGAGTAAAGGTGAAGTTCGATTGTTGGGCGGTTTTTGCGAAATCGCAAAATGTTGGGGGTGGAATGGTTTGGAGGGGTGTAAGATATCTTTTAAAGCGAGAAAGGCTTCTTTGTCCGCAAGAGCCCCAAATCACGATACTTTTAAAAGTAATATTTTGCTAAAAGCATCATTTTGTGATACCTTTTGCAAAACATTACTCTCATGGCGATCCGTGAACCGTCTTCTAGCTTGAGGGGCTGGGTAGATCAGCTTCAATCGCAAGGCAAATTAGCATTCTCGCTTGCCGAGTGTCATAAGGCTTATCCCGATCGTTCAGAAGCCGCCATTAAGCTCGCCCTGCACAGGCTCACCAAAAAGGAAAAGATCATTTCGATCTATAAAGGATACTACCTAATAATCCCGCCTCAATATGCATCGAAAGGAATGCTGCCGCCGAGTCTGTACGTCGATGGTCTTATGCGCTTCCTCGAAAGGCCTTATTATGTTGGTTTGATCAGCGCGGCGGCTCTTCATGGTGCAGCGCATCAGCAGCCACAGGAGTTTTTTGTTGTTACCACGCTGCCACCATTGCGTCCTACCGAGCGAAAGGGTACCAAACTCAACTATATAAGTAAGAAGTCGCTCACTAAAAAGTTTATCGAGAGTCGGAAAACTGAAAGCGGGTATTTGCAGATTTCGTCGCCTGCGCTAACGGCAATAGATCTTATTCAATTTGAAAAAAGGATTGGCGGCCTCAACCGGGCAGCGACCGTAATCGCAGAACTCGCTGAAGTTCTTCGTCCTGAAATGTTCAATGCTGATTTGTTTGACGAGGTGTCGACGTATTCCATCCAGCGACTTGGTTACATCCTCGAGTATAAAGCTGGGCAAAAGCAATTGGCTGATGCATTGCTCGAAAATGTCAGGAAATCCGGACTTTCTTTTTTCAGAATACCATTGAAAGCCGATTATCCTGTGAAGGGTTTTTCATCTTGCGAAAACTGGAAAGTGATCGTGAACACGGAAATTGAGATAGACGAATGATCCCGCGGGCGTACATCACGGAGTGGTCTGCCAAAGTGCTGTGGCAGACAAATGAACAGGTTGAACAGGACCTGATCATTTGTCGCGCTTTGGTTGAAATTTTCTCTGACAAGTTTCTTGCGGACCGACTTGCGTTTCGAGGAGGCACGGCGCTTCATAAACTATATCTCAGCCCACAGCCGCGTTACTCCGAGGATATTGATCTTGTTCAAATCACAAATGAATCATTCGGACCGGTGATTGATGCCTTGCGAGATCGCCTGTCATTTCTCGGCATACCAACACGAAGGCAGAAAGAGAATAACAACACATTGATATTCCGATTTGAGTCTGAGTTTCCGCCCGTCCAGAGATTGCGCTTAAAGGTTGAGACAAATTGCCGTGAACACTTTTCAGTTCTCGGACTTGTGAAGATGCCATTCGCCGTCGAATCATCATGGTTTAATGGCTCATGCCAGATAACGACATATCAACTTGAAGAATTACTAGGAACGAAAGTCCGTGCCTTATACCAAAGGCGGAAGGGAAGAGATCTGTTTGACCTGCACAGGGCGTTCACAGCAAAAGAACACCTGGATATTGAAAAGTTGATCCAATGCTACCTTGAGTATATGCGTTTCTCTGTGGGCTCGAGTCCATCGAGGAGGGAATTCATTGATAACATGGAATTGAAGATGGGTGACGATGACTTCTTGGGTGATACTACCGCATTGTTGAGACCAACGGAGAATTATGACGCGAATCTCGCATACAATCACGTGAAAGAGGCGCTTCTTTTTAGATTAAAATAACTCTGGCGATGTTTTCTGCGAAATTTTGAAATTCTCAGAGATTTCTCTGATGTTGCTCCGACCATTCTCTATCAAAACGCTGTAGATTTTCTGATCGAAATCTGTCAGTTCACAGGGTCAGATGCGGGATGCCTGTGTGAGTTCTGCGGGAGTTGTGTTACTACCTTGATGGTCGATGACTGTTCTTGACTCAAAGCTGAATGAAAATCCTCCATTTAAATGTCTCGGATAACGCAGACTTTGACGAACTCGAAGCAAAAATGGCCATCGTTGCGAGACTTTACAGCGTTGGAAAGCTTTCGTTGGGTCAGGCGGCCACAGTGGTCGGATTTTCCAAGCAAGCATTAATGGAGTCCCTCGGCGATTATGGTGTTTCGGTTTTTAACTATTCACCCGACGATTTGGAGAGTGATGTTCAAACTGCCACCCGATTTAACACATCGACCGATTAATCCGATGAACGATTCGAAACCTTATAAGATCGTGCTGGAGCAGGGCGAAGCCAAAAAGCCTTTCTATGAACTCCCCGAAAGCGAACGCAAGGAGATCGCAGAACGCTTATTCCGTGAAGTCACCGAGCTCTATGCAAAATTTGGTCTGAAACCTGTTACGGGCGGGGTCCCCGCGGAAAAGTCGGACCACGCAGATGCTGAGACTAACAATCTTTAAGAATCAACATTCGATCATAATTATCCTGAGCGCGTGCAATGTTTGATCGGGAATTACTTGCTGATCTCAAGAAATGGAAGGATCGATCATTTCGGAAACCGCTTCTCATTCGCGGTGCACGGAATGTTGGTAAGACTACACTAGTCAACCAGTTTTCAAAGTACTTCAGACAATACATTTCCCTAAACCTGGAGCTTTCCGACGACCGTGTCCCTTTCAAGCAGTTCACAAACATCGAAAGGCTGATTCAGGATATATTCCGGTTGAAGGTTAAAGATCTGTCCCTACGCAATCAAACTCTTTTGTTTATAGATGAGATACAAGCCGCGCCGGTTGCAACTTGCCTCTTAAGGTATTTCTACGAACAAGCACCCGACATATACGTGATCGCCGCAAGTAGCATGCACGAAACCTTTTTGAATAAGTCAGTCAGCTTTCCAGTGGGTCGCGTCGAGTACAAGGTATTGCGCCCGGTCTCTTTTCCCGAATTCTTATCGGCAATGAAAGAAACGGCGGCATTGGAACAGCTGCAACAAGTACCAGTCGCACCGTTCGCACATCAAAAATTATTATCGCTGTTCCACACCTACGCTTTGATCGGTGGAATGCCCGAAGCAGTTCAACATTATAGCACGAACAGAGATCTAAGTTCTCTTTCATCGATTTACGATTCGTTGCTTACGTCATACATGGACGATGTAGAGAAGTATGCGCGTAGCGAAACGCAAATGCAGTTGATACGGCATGCCATTCGTGCGTCGTTCGCACAAGCGGGAAAACGCATCAAGTTCCAGGGATTCGGAAATTCGAACTACGGCTCCAGAGAAATGGGCGAGGCACTACGAACACTGCAAAAAGCATTGCTAATATATCTTGTCTATCCTGAGACTGGATTCACCCTTCCTTTGCTGCCAGACCTGAAGAAATCACCAAGGCTTCATGTACTTGATACTGGTCTAATGAATTACTTCGCTGGCATTCAACGAGAGATATTAAGCACTGACGATCTCAGCAAAGTGTACCAAGGAACAATGATTGAACATCTGGTTGGTCAGGAGCTTCTTGCGTTTCAACATCAGGCGATGAGTGCGCTGCATTTTTGGACGCGGGAAAAGAAAACTTCTGTTGCGGAGGTGGATTATGTCTTTCCATTTGAGGAAAAGCTTATTCCGATTGAAGTCAAGTCCGGAAAGGACGGAAGTCTACGGTCATTGCATTTGTTTATGGACGACGCACCCCATAATGTCGCAGTAAGGTTTTATGCGGGTAAGTATTCAGAATTAAACACCACAACGCCCGAAGGCAAAAAATACAGGCTCTTAAACCTTCCATACTATGCAACGTCTCAGCTTGAAAACTATTTAGCCAGACTTTCAGAATAACTTCTTAAAAACGTGGAGTACTGCGCCATCCGGCTGCCGCTAAATCAAAAATACCTGATTAAGTCTTTTTATATTTTCTTAATTTCGTTCAGTCACCTGCGGCCCTCCTTAGAGCTATGATCATTTAGCGGGCAACGTGTATCGCGATTCAGTACACGCCACGCGCTAGTGACAACTAATCAAAAGATATATGCATTTCAACTGGAGTGTTCCTGATAGCGACGTTTTAAGGCTCAATGACTTTGTCAAGCTACATCACAATCCGTTTGTCGCAAGACGGATTTCTCGCAATGTAAACAGGCAGGATGTCCGCGTGGACAAAGACGCGATTTTGAGACAAATGATTATGTGTTTATTGACAACACAACAGCGGTCAGGCCCAAATTCATCGGTTGCAATTTTTTTACGAAAAATTCCTTTTCCATTGACTGAAAGTGCAATTTCCGGTCAGCAAGACATTGAAACATTCGTTCGGCAAACATTAAAAGGAAACGGACTGAACCGGTTCATAGACAAAATTCCAAAATCATTCCTGTATAATTTCGGTATTCTTCAGACGACTGGGTGGACGCTCTTAGACGCTCTGCTCGTTGAACTAAACGAAGACGCTTCCATAGAAACTGAACGCAAGATGGCTGACCACTTGCATGATACATTCTCCGGTTTCGGCCCTAAGCAATCAAGAAATTTTTTGCAAGCCTTAGGATTGACAAAATATGAAATACCAATTGATTCGAGAATTACCACTTGGCTGAACAATTTCGGCTTCCCGATCACCCTCTCCTCGTCTGCCCTTCAAGATCGCGGATACTACCACTTGGTATCCGACGGCATACAGGCGCTTTGTAGTCGAGCGGAGATTTATCCTTGCGTCTTGGATGCAGCCATATTTGCAAGTTTCGACAAAGGCCAGTGGACGGAAGAAAATGCGATAGACTGAATCGTTAAGGAAGTTTCTTTCTAACCTCGTCCTTTAACGGACCCAAATGACGGGTTAAGATCGACCAGATAATCGAGTCATCAACATTGTCATAGGAGTGAATGAGTCTGTTCCTAAGACTAATGATCTGAGTCGCGTTGTTAAGGGCATTCCCTGGCGACTCCTTCAAAAACTTGTTAACAGCCTCGCCAATAATTGCAAGCTGTCGTTCGACTGCGCTCTTGGTTTGAGGTCTTTTTGATATTCAAAAAAGGACTTTATACCCTGCGTGAAGTTCTCGATCAATTCAATCGCCTGAGAAATGTCAGACAAGAACTTGCTCTCCTTCTCTGTCATAGATTAGTTTCTTTGTCCGATCAATGTTGGCTCGGAGGTATGGGTTCTTGATTGATTCGTCAGTCAGCAGGTCCACCTTTCGTTTGAATAATGCTTCAAGTTTATCCCACAGTGACAGGAGGGCATCCCCACGATCGGCGGGGTCGTCAATGTCGACCTTCACGACCAGGTCGATGTCGCTTGAATTGGGGTTGAAGCGATCTGTTACGGATGACCCAAAGGCATAGATTTTGTCGACCCTGTGCGCGTGACACAAGTCGACAAAATCTGAATACTTGTCTTTGATAAGGGTCGATAAATTCATGAATCAAAGAAAGCAATTCGGCATCAAATAACGGAAAGGCGACTTCAGGGTGTTCGCGCTAAACCTTGCTTATAAAGTGATCAGGTTCCCAATCGTCATCCAGCTTCCTACGATGCACCTCTTCGTCAAAGCGAATACCGTCTTCGATTCGATACAAGAGTGCGATCGCACCCCTGTTACTTGAAAGCATTTCCCAACCTACCGTCGATCCAAAATATTTGAACGATATCTCATTGTAAAGACTTTGGATGTCTTCAAGACTAGTTCGCAACTTCCGTCTGGTCGCTTCTTCCAACGGTTTTGCATTTTCTGGGTTCACGGCTAATTCATAGTCCATGTGCGCTATCCACCTGTTTCTCCAATCTCTACAAAACTTGGAATCATTAAGAATGTTCGTTAAACTATTCTCAAAGTCAGTTTTAAATGTTTGATCTTCTAGATACTGACTGATCGCATTTAATGTTGTATTCTTTTTACTCATCGTTACTGCTGGGTCTGTAATCCTAGCAACTCCAAGCAATAAGTTTTCCCAAAGAACTTTTTGAACCGTAAAAAAGAAGAATGGTGCAGTACTATTCATCAGCTCAAACCGTGACTGCTTCTCTCCGAACAATTCGCGAAACTCAATCCACTTAAAGGTTAGCCACGTAATCTCGTTATAAATCGAGTACAGTAAGCAACCAAATTCTTTCCCAAGTTTACTAACCATCTCTTCTTTGATTTGTTCGGGTGTCTGTTGTCCCATGGTCTTTTCATTTGTGTTCAAAACTATTTCATGCCCGAAATGTAGATTAACTCTTGAATTACGGTCCGCAATTCAGGGCGAATATCCTCAATATCATTTCTTATAGCATTGAACCTTCTGCTGTGTGCAGACTTGTCTCCAATGTCTTTCAATTTAGGTAGAGCACTCTTAGTATTTCTTGACAATGACCAGGAAGGTTCTGATAAGGTTTTAGAAATTAAGTCTCTTAAGTATAGATAGTCACCATCCTTCTTTATTTTATCTTGAATGCCATGTTTCTCAAACGATTCTATAATCAAAGTTTCTAGCAGTCTTCGGATCATCACGGCGCATGCGTCAAACCAACCTTTTTCGTAACATCCATTTATCTGGTTTGAAATTTTTTCAATGTATCCACGGGTGTTTTTTACGAGTGCGCTATATACAATTGATTGACTATCTGCTACGTCCCCTTCTTCCGAGGGGAGCCATTCATTTGGCGCAACCGTTTCGATTCCCTTTACAATCAAAACCGCAGTTTCAATTATGTTATTGCTCATCATTTATCGCTCTTATAGACGTACTTGCTCATGTTTTCAAATATTGATTTTATTTGATCGGGCGACGCGTCCGAAGAAATATGAATCTGGATATTTATATGAATATCTGGATTTGATTTGCTTGAGTTCTGAGTCTGTACTTGTTCTTCTGTATGCTTAGTTTGCGGAGGTGCTGGAGATTTTCCTTTGCTCTCCTTCACGATTTTTGGCCGGGGTGCCGTTTGTTTTGAGTCAGACTTTTTTTCTTGCTTGACTTCACCCGATACTAATTCAACATAGAAAGCGGCAAGTCGACCGGCTCCGACTTCACCAACTCCTGAATGGTTCATAAACCATGCTTTTATTTTCTTAATGTCTGAGTCCTTGTCTGGGAATGCATCCAAGAGCTCAGTGGGGTACAACTTTTTCAGCAACCCATTGCAGAATTCCTTGTATTGTCCGTCGTCTCTAAACTTCTTGGCCAAGTCTTGATTTGTCTTCCCGGAGTCATCTATTAGTCCAGCTTGTTTTAAGGAGGGCATAATATTGCTCTTCGCCGAAACTTCACTCATGCCTAAGATTGATGCTAAATAGTTTCCGGTGATCGTGCCCGGGATGGTTTTCTTAAATTGTTCCCTGACTTTTATCCAATTACTTACTGGGATGTTTGGAAAGGTTTTGGTTTCTGCTGTCATAAATGCGGGATTGAGGTGTTTGAAAAAACGAAAAAGGCCCATCTCTCTCTTAAGAAAGAGTATGGGCTCAATACGAATGTAGATAGTCATCCGGAACTTTCAAATAGCGCTAGTCCCATTGACCGCCTCAGATTGCCTTGAGGCGCGGTTTCGTAACAAGGCTCGTAAAGCCTTCATATCCTCACTCACCTTTTTCTCAACCACCTTTGAATAAATCTGAGTCGTCCTGATACTCGCATGACCCAACATTTTGGATACAGTTTCAATAGGAGCACCGTTCGTTAGCGTCACAGTCGTCGCAAAAGTATGCCTCGCCACATGAAACGTCAGCTTCTTGTCAATTCCACAGAAGTCTGCAATCTCCTTCAGGTAAGAGTTCAATTTCTGATTCGATAGATTAGGGAATAGTGTTCCTTCATTAACGGCCTTTGGAGCATTTTTATAATGGTTAATGATCTCAAGTGCTTTCGGAAGCAAAGGAACTCGTACCGGCTGATTTGTTTTCTTCCTGGTCATCATTATCCAATGTTCTCCATCTATTCCAATCGAAACGTTCTGATTGGTCAACCTCATAACATCACTATAAGATAAACCAGTATAACAACTAAATACGAACAAGTCCCGAACCCACTCCAGTCTTGAAAAGCCAAATGTCTTTGTTTCAACGGCAGCTAGTTGCTGTTCATTCAGATACTCCCGATCATTCCGAACAAACTTCGCTTTGAATTTAATAAACGGGTCTCGCTCCAGCCACTCATTCTTCACCGCCACAGTTATAACCTTCCTCAATCTTTCAATGTGTTTCATCACCGTGTTATTACCCATCGGACGATGATAGTCGACTGGCTGATACGATCTCAGGTAGGTTTCAAAATCAGCAAGAAACTTATACGACAACTGGACTAGTGGAATATCCGACAGCTTCAATTTCGTCTTAAGAAAATCCCGAATGTACTTCTGCGTGGTGAAGTAATTCTTCATCGTTCCCCACTCAATCGATCCTTTCAATTGTGTGTTGTGATAGTCAATCAGGCCCAACAAAGTCTGCTCTCCCTCTTTAACTCCCAAGAACGCATTCTTCAACCCGTCCGCTGTAATCACCTTACCTTGAGCGATCAACTCTCGATGCTATCAAATACCTTCGCATCAAGCAGCTTCATGTAGCTATTAAGCGTCCGGACTTCTTCGGAGTTACCTTTCATCATTCCATTACCCCAACTCGCCAACAGCACCTTTCTCTTAATCGAGAACTCCGATCTTCTACCTCCAACAGTAATCCGGCAAAACACCGGCACCAATCCATCTTTCAATTTCGATTTGCGCACGACGAACTTCGTGCTGAATGTTGTTTGCATAATTTGTTTGTTTTTGGGTCACCATAATTCACTAAAACCATTTCCTCTCACTGCGCTCGCCGAAGCCAGGCGTAGGTGAGCACCAAAAACCACCAAATCGAATCAATCCAAATTATTGAATCATAAGTACTTATGTCGATCTGGTGACCTCGTTCGAATTTTAACGTCGAGGTCACCAAAAGGGCACGTTACCCTTAACTCCTTGTGCATGTTTTGATTGCTTTGAAAAACAAAAAACCCTCTACACACAAAGTATAGAGGGTTTTGATTTCTGTTGATTATTCAGACCATCGTTTGGTCTAACTTGTTGATGTTCTTGAAGTCGGGCCGCGCCCGACGGAGCTCGCCAACATCAATTCATATCAAAACAAATCTTCGAATGCGAAGCTCGCCTTCGCTCAGAAACAGAGCTACGGCGAGCGAAGTCGGGGTGGCCAGATTCGAACTGACGATCTCTTGGTCCCAAACCAAGCGCGATACCGGGCTACGCTACACCCCGTGCCCTATCAAAATAGCTCCCTAAATCAAGTAAAAACGAACTTTTACCCAGAAAAGGAATGCAAATATAGACGAGATTTTATAATTGAGAACACCTTCCGAACTTTTACTCCAACATAATCAACTACAACCCCACAAAAAGAATGTTCTCCCACTCCCTCTGCGATCCTTTCAAACCCGACCCTATCCACCTCGGCACCATCCAGCCCAGCGAATTCCTAGAGGCCTTCAACAAAGTCCCGTGGACAGAATACCTCGCCAAAATGAAACACGCGAAAGAAAACTCCATCTATTACTCACCTTCACTCGAATTCACCAACGAAACCACCAAACATGCTGTCTGCATCTCCTGCGTCGAGAACGAACCGGGGCCTGAGTTCTATATCTTTTACCGGCGACCGAAAACACGCACACGTCTCTTCGGTCTCATCAAATCCTACGATCCACAATACCTAACCGATCGCACCGGGCAATCACGCGACGACGCACATGCCGCCCTACGCGCACTCGCCAGCAATGACGTCGACACCCTCGAAAAACGCTGGGGATAACCGCCCAACTGCAAACACCTCCGTCCCACCCCTCCCATTTTTAATTCGCAAATTTCTTTTCAAACTTAGAGTGAGCTTACCTCTCGAAATGAAACTGAAAACGTGGCCGTCGATCGCCCTCGCCGTAGTCGTTGTGGCCACCATCTGCTATCCATTCATCTCCCCCCAACCCACGTCACCCACGTCAACCTTTTGGCAAGCACCAGATACCAGCCTCCTCGCCAACAATCCCAACGCCGAACTTATTCGATACGGTCGCGACCTCATCGCCCACACCGCGAAATACCTAGGACCTGAAGGTAGCGTAGCCCACATTTCAAACGGGATGAATTGCCAGAACTGTCACATCGACGCGGGTACCAAAACCTTCGCGTTGAACTACGGGGGCGTAGCTGCCACCTATCCACAAGTACGCCCGCGCTCAAACCGCTCTACTTCCATCGCCACACGTGTGAATGAATGTCTCGAGCGCAGCCTCAACGGCCAACCACTCGACACGACATCACATGAGATGCGCGCAATCTTACAATACATCGATTGGCTCGGCGCATCTGTCCCAAAAGGAAAACGACCCGAAGGCGCAGGCCTCAACAAACTCACGTATCTTAATAGAGCCGCCGATCCAGCACGCGGCCAGAACGTGTACATCACCAAATGCGCAAAATGCCATGGCCCAAATGGCGAGGGAATCACCCAAACCGATCACACTTACGTCTATCCTCCCCTTTGGGGGCCGGATAGCTTCAACGACGGCGCCGGTCTCTACCGCGTCAGCAATTTTGCGGCATTCGTTCGGAGCAATATGCCATTCGGGGTCACCTTCGAGGGGCCAACCCTAACCGAGGAAGAAGCCTGGGACGTCGCCGCGTTCGTCAACAGTCAACCGCGACCACATAAAGACCAATCCCAAGACTGGCCTCAAGTGCAATCAAAACCGATCGACCATCCATTCGGACCATTCGCCGACCCGTTTTCCGAAAGTCAACATAAGTTCGGACCTTTTGGCCCCATCAAGCATTTCCGCGACTCGATCCAAACTCAATCCAAATAACCTATGCGCCTCCTACACCTAACCCTTTCCATCGCCTTGCTGTCGTTTGCATGCATTTCTGCGCAAGCACAAAACGAAGATGCGCTCACAAAGAACAAGAACTACAAAGGCGCAACGGCAACGCTCGCGCAATACAAGGTGATTTACCAACTCGACACCAGCGATCCGAAAGTTGTTGAGAAGGCATTGCATGGAATCGAAAACGTACTCGCCGACCCTCGCCTAAAAGGCAAACTCGAAATAGAACTCGTCACGTTTAGCTCGGGTACCGAAATCCAGAAAAAGAATAGCGTGTGGACCGATCAACTCAAACATCTCGTCACACAAGGCGTCATCGTCGCTCAATGCGCTAATAGCTTAGTCATGCGCAAACTAACCACTGAGGACATCCACGACTTCGTCGCCGTCGTTCCCAGTGCGAACGGGGAGCTCGTCATCAGACATGGGGAAGGATGGGCGATCGTAAAACCGTGAAAAAATAGTGGTTAGTTGGTAGTTGTTGGTTGGTAGTTGGCCCGAGGGAAATTAGTTGGGCCTGCAATAACAAAAGTCAGAGTTTACTCGCAGTCACTTCCAAGTCGTTTGCCGTTATTCGTTTAGCCGTTTCACCGTACCTGCGCTACGATCAAACTCGTCCCAACTATCAACTATCAACTAACAACTACCAACAATCAAAACTACTCACCAAGCCTCCTCGTCCCCGCCGCCCAGTACAAGTATGCCCGTTGCTTTTCCAACTCTGCTGTAAGTTTCAACCACTTGGTTTGAGACTGCACCAACTTCTCCTGCTGTAGGTTGATCTTGAATAAATCGCTCTCCCCCTCCGACAGGTTCGTAAGTTCTGCCTGGAGAATAATCTCGTAATTATTTACCATGTCGCGTTGGGTGTTCATCAATCGAAACAAGTTCGTCACTTGGTTGTACGTCGCATTCACCTCATTCAGGATTTGACGCTCGGCCAACGATTGCTCCCATTGCGTATTCGTGATCTTCAACTTCGTCAACGCTAATTTCGAACGCTCCTTCCGCAAGAAGATCGGCATCGAGAAATCAACCCCAAGCTTATAGCTCCCCAACAAATCGAAGTTGCTTCGATGATCGGGAGTCAGCGGTTGATTCAAGGCATAGTACGTGAGATCCAACCGCGGTTTCAAAAATTCCGCCGCGAGTCTTCTCTCCGCTTCTAGCTGGCGCAACTTCAGATCGATCTTACGCAACTCTGGATGATTGTTTTTCGCCAACTCGCGCAGGTGTTCTAGCTCACTCTCGGTCACCAAAATCTGACTATCCATCACCGGTCCAAGCCCAGGATCGATCGCGACAGGTTCGCCATTTTCAGACCACAAGGCATTCGACAGGCGGATCGTCGCGTTTTGGAATTGCAACCAAGACTCTTGGCGTTCGAGCAAGCGCTGTTGGAGGGTAATCTTTGCTTGCACGGTATCGATCTGAGCCGACTCACCATATCGGAAATCGGTCTTCACGCGCGAAAAAATGTCGGCAGCAATGGATACGTTTTTAGTCAATAACCTCCATTGGTGAAAAGTATAATACCAATCCCAATAATCTTTCGCAGCATCCAACAATAACTTGTTGATGATCTTCACTTGATCGGCCTCAGTCATCTCCCGGAACAACTGGGCTTGCCGCAGCGCCGTTCGACGTTCGTCAGTAAATAGTCCACGACCCAACGGAACCGAAACCCCTGCGCTGTACTGGCTGTAATCAAAACTCTCGCTGATGTAATTCTCAGGATCCAAGAACGGTCCAGTATTACGTTCAACCCCGACAAATGGGTTGATCGGGATCGCCGTAGGTATTTTCAGAAATCCACTCGCACGCGAATAGTACTCTTTGTCTTCCAACTTCTTGGACATCAAAGAAGCCTCCACCTTCGGATCGAAATTACCTCGTGCAAGCCGTACCTCCTGCTTTGCCACTTCCGATAACAAAGCCGCCTGCTTCGCGACTGGATGGTTCTTCAGAATAAGATATTGGTAGTCCTCGAAGTTAAATGGTTTCAATGTATCCGGTAGGGCCAGCATGGCATCCGATACCTGTGCCGACGCAGCGGTGGCCATCAACAACCATATCCAACACAAAAACCGTTTCATTTCTTTTCCTTTTCCTTTTCTTTCTTCCCTTCTACTTTGACTTCGTTTGATTCTCCCGTGAAAGGCTCTTCGTACAAGCTTGCGGGGAAACCGTTGAGTTGTCGCCAGAGTTCGTACCACACCGGAACATCATCAAGCATCACCCAACCCTTCGTGCCTGACCCCATTCGCAGTTGTCCAGGCCAGCCATCACCATCAGGAACAACCAAGATCCTAAACTCACCTGGCTTTGAATTGACGAAGTCGATCACCCGTACTTCACCGCCAAACGTTCCCACCGAAACACTCGGCCAGCCTGAAAACTGCAACGCCGGCCAACCATCGAATTGAATTCGCACCTGACGACCAATTCCAACGAGGGGTACATCCATCGCTTTCACAAACATCTCGACAGCCAGGTCCGAAGTCTGGGGCATGATCGTGCAAATCGGATCGCCCTCCTTAATCGTCTCTCCAATGCCCGATTTCTGTGCACGCACGATGTAACCCGTCTGTGGTGCCAACACACTGTATTGCCCATTTCGGATCTCCGTATTCGCATACTCATTGCGGAGTTTCGCGATCTCAACCTCAGTGTCGAATGCCTCTGCTCGAGTATTGCTCAAGTCCGACTGAGCCTTGTTGATCTTATCGAGGTATTCAGTTTCAACACGGTCTAATTCTATCTGGGCATTTTGAAAGTCGGCCTGACTCCCTTGAAACTTGTATTCAATATCCTGGAACTTCGTCAAGGGAATGTTACCTGCTTCATACAAACGCTTGTTTCGTTGGTATTGACTCTCAGCATTTTGAAACCGAACTCGCTCAGCTTCAAGCTTCGCCTTCGATTGCTTGATCTTGAGCTGCATCCCCTCGCGCAACACCGAAACTTGACGGGTAAGAGCATCCGCCTTTGCTCGCTTAGCTTCCAACGAGTGTTCCTTGCCAGCCAACTGCTCTTTCAATCGAGTCAACAGTTGTGGATCGAAATACTTCTCTTTCACTTCCGTGATGCGTACAATCGTGTCACCCTTGTTGACAAATTCGCCCTCGGCCACGAGCCATTCTTTAATTCGACCGGCGATCACCGTCTCGATTGTTTGCGGCCGGTTCTGAGGACTGAGTGCTGTTAACTTCCCGTAGCCACGAATATTCTGCTGCCACGGAAGGAACAAGACTACGCACAGCACGAATAAAACGAAGAGCAACAACTTCGCCAGGATCTTACCTCCCTTGGGAGTGCGCATCGCCCGGAGCGTGTACAAATCGTTTCGCTCAAGCTCTTTCTCAATTGACTTTTCTGGTATGCGTTCCATTGACTTATTCGAAGTATTTCGTGATTGTTCCTTGTTTCAATAACTCGGCGTAAGGCCCGGCCGCCACGAGGCGACCCTCGTCTATCACAAGCACGCGATCGCATGATGCCATGATGAGCGGGTCATTCGACACTGCAATCAGCGTCCACTTTTTTTCTGGCGAAATGACACAACTAATCAACTCGAGTTTGTCGGCCTTCCCCAAGTCCCAAAAGAAATCGTTGAGGATTAATAGCTTCGGGTTTTTCGCCAAGCATCGGGCAAGGATCAGCCTGTGAATGGTGGAGCTCGAAAGGCCTTTTCCCCCACTCACGATCCGAGTGTTCAAACCTTCTGGCAACGACGAGATGTACTCGCGCAGGCCGGCGACATCAAGTGCCGACATAGCGTGTTCCACGGTAGCGGTGGGCTTTCCCACAGTGATGTTCTCATACAACGTTCCGTCGAACAGGTCGTCGGACGAGATATTGTTCGCGACGTGATCACGAAAATTTGTAATATCCAAGTCGCGCAACGACACGTGATCCACCATCACACCACCAGTATAAGCCGGAAGCAAGCCCGCAATCACATTGGTTAAGGTTGACTTACCACTTCCTCCTGGGCCAGAAATACACACGCGTTCTCCGGGAGTAATCTCCAAGTTTACTTCCTTGATACTTGCCTCGGTAGACCCCGGATATCGATACGACATATTTCGAACCGCCACATGGTGCCCTCTCGAATTGACATTGGGCGGAAGATCGAAGCCTCCTGTCTTCTCGATGGGAAGATCTGTGACATGAGAAATCTTGTCTACCGCCGTCAACAGATCGTACACCACATCGGTATATAAAACCAATTTCTCAACGGCGTTCAAGGTGAGGATGATCACCACTTCCGACGCCACAAACTGTCCAAGGGTGATCTCGCGATCGACTACCAATACAGTTCCTACGATAAGCAAGCCACCCGCGATCGCAACTTTGAAGAACACGAAGAACGACAGTTGTGTGAGCAACACCCGAAAGTGTTTCTTCCGAAACTTCATGTAGTTGCTCGTAGCGTAGTCGGTGCGACGAATAGGCAAGTCGGTATTTCCGGCAAATTTGAATGAGCGAATACTCCGAGCGAGTTCTTCGAGCCACTGCACCACTTTATACTTGTACTTGGATTCGTTGATCGATGAATTAAGACCACGTGGACCGGTGACCATGAACATGACAAACAACACCGTGACCAAGAAGAAACTGAAGAAAACGAAGAATGGGTGGTACAACGACAGCAGCAACAAGCTGAAAAAGATCTGGATCGCTGCGGAAGACAAGTCCAACAGGATCTTTGGGAGTCCCTTTTGAATGGTGATCACGTCGAAGAAACGGTTCACCAATTCGGGAGCATAACTTTGAGCTAACGCTTCGAGTCGAATGCGTGGAATCCGGAAGGCGAACTCAAACGCAGCTTTCGCAAAAATCCGGCGCTGCAAGTGTTCAACCATGCTGATCTGAACCAGTTGCAGGACACCAATCAACACCATTCCAAAAACCACGAGCCCAATCAACACATACACCGAACTAAAGAACACACCACCCGAAATCAATTCGATCGCATTTTGCAAACCAAGTGGCAAGACGAGTCCCAACAAACCGATGAAGAGTGCGTACACCAGGATGTACCCGATCTCTCGGCGCTCTGTCGCAAGGAGGCTCACAAATCGCATGAACGGCGATGTCTCCGTGGAACTCACCACGTCGCGCTGAAAATCACTGACGATTCCTTTATACGGCATGATCACCAGCGCATACATGGGAAGGTGAGAATCCAACAAGCGCGGTCCCGTGGAAAGGAGTGTTTGTATGCCCTTCTTCCCAGCCACCAACAACTCTCCATGAATTTCTTGACCGACCGTAAAAATCGAAAGACACTCGCCGGAGGCCTCTACAAACGACTCGAGGTCCTCGCGTCGGACCGACTGTTCCATGACGATCAAGTTCACCTTTCGGGCGGCTTCGGTAAGGTCGCGGCGGAATTCCGCAAACTCGTGTGCGCCATAGTCTCGCGGATGTTGTTCCACAGAATGCAGTTCACCCAGGTCTAGGTCAACTCCGTAGTGAAGTGCCGTTTCTTTTAGTATTCGAAGTAGAGTATTGGTATTCATTGGGTTCATAGCGCGTTCATTGAATGGTGTGAAAGACCAATTCATCTAAAAATTGAATCAATTTTTTGCGGTGCTTCTTCATGTCTTGTTTCATATTCGTCAGCGACGGTAGATGTTGTGCATAGTACAGCTGATGTGTGATCGCTCCCATCACTGTACTCACCAGTGAGTGCGGGAAATCGTACTTGGGGTTGATCTCTTGCACAATGGCCGCGATCTTCTTGCAGAGGGACTTGTATGGTAAGAATAATCCATCCCGATTATCGGCGTCCACTTGTTTCGTCAAGAAAGTCTTCTCGAACTCGTCGGTAACGATCCGTTGCAACGAAGCCCCACCTCCATTGTGGATAGAGGTGTCGCCCGTCAGTTCCTCGACGAGCACTCGAATGCAGATGCGCATTCGCTCCGGGGCGCTCGTGATATTGTGAATTTCAAAATCAATCCGATGCTCGACCGAAGTCCAGTACCAATGGACTAGGTAAATGAGGAGTTTGTGCTTGTTTTCAAAATAACGGTAGACCGACGCCTCTGTGGAACCAATGGCAGTCGACAATTTCTTGAACGTGAATTCTTCAAACCCGAGTTTACCGATCAGGCGAATACTCTTGTGTATGATCTGTCGACCCAGTTCCGTCTGTTGCGGATCCTTCAGGTATAGATTGTCGGACAGTTTGAAAGTCATCGTCACCATGGTTCCCGGATGATAGTAGTGCTATCGAAACAGGAAGTAGTGCTTTTATGTTGCACTCGCGCAACTGAAAACGCATTAGAATGTGTTAAGAATGAGGGTCACGAGAGTAAAACTATCGTCGTTCTTAAAACGCGATTAGAGAAAGTATTCGGAATTAAAAATCAGATTAGAAAACTAGAAGATGGCTACCTGATTGAACACTCTATGGTCAAACCTAAGCCCCTGCATCGCACCACCTATTTCGCATTAGAAACCATCGATGGAATCGCCTTCCAAAGTTCGTTGCGTGTGTCACGGGTATACTCCATCGCCTTCTTACCAAACGCTGTGACCTGATAGTACCGCTTCGGGCGGCCCGCGCGCTCTTGTGTCCCCTCGCCTTCTCGAGATTTTAGATAGCCTTTGTCCTCCATTCGCTTCAACGCGGTTTGCAACGCCCCGACACTTACAGATCGATTCAGGCGACTTTCAATCTCCTTCTTGATCGATACACCATAGGCATCGTGATTCAAGATCGCCACGGTCAAAATGACAATCTCTTCAAACTCGCCTAGTTGATATTTCTTCATACCTAAATGTAGACTTATTTTTTTGACGAGTCGAAAGATAGTGACCTGCAAAAATTTGCGCTAGCTTAGATCATGTTTCGTTTTCTACTCGGCATCGTAGCGCTGATGACGTTCAGTTGTCATGTTGAAACACCACCTTCGTGGCCGGAACCAACTCAAACCTCTCGACCGTGGACGCGCTGGTGGTGGCATGGGAGCGCCGTCACAAAACCGGGAATCACCGCCGAGTTGGAGTCGATGCAACGCGCGGGCATTGGCGGTGTCGAGATCACACCGATCTATGGTGTGAAGGGTCGTGAAGCAGATTTTGTCGAGTACTTGTCTCCCGAATGGATCGATCTACTGGTGCACACACTCACCGAGGCGAAGAGATTGGGCCTCGGCGTCGACATGGCCACTGGAACAGGTTGGCCCTTCGGAGGTCCACCGGTGACCGAAGCCGACGCGTCGAAGAATATTCATCACCAAACATATTTCCTAAACGAAGGTGAGCGGCTCGCGTCGAAGATCCAATACAGTCAAACGCCGTACATCCGTGGCGTTCGAAGCAATCCAGACATCGCCTCGTTGAAGCAACCAATCGCTGCCAACAAAAATTTGCAGCAACTAGCGATCGATCAAGTACAGTTTCCACGCCCACTCCCATTGACAGCCATCGTGGCAACCGGGCCGAACGGCGAGAAATTAAACTTGATCGACTTCGTTGATCGCGACGGTCGCCTGAATTGGGCGGCAGGTCCGGGAAAATGGCGCATCGACGCGCTCTGGCAGGGATGGCACGGTAAAATGGTCGAGCGTGCCGGCCCAGGTGGTGAAGGCTGGGTGATCGATCACTTCTCCCAAGAAGCGCTCGCCAATTACCTTGCTCGTTTCGACAGCGCATTTCAACACCGAGACATGCCTGCGTTGCGCGCGTTCTTCAACGACTCGTATGAAGTTGACGACGCGCGAGGCGCCGCAGACTGGACACCTCGCCTTTTGGACGAGTTCAAATCAAGAATGGGCTACGACCTTGGAGAACACTTGCCCGAGCTCTTTGCAGAGAAAGCGAACGACACCACCCGTCGCATCCTTCATGATTATCGGAGCGTGATCTCGGAGCTATTGCTAGAAAATTTTACGAAGCCATGGAACGATTGGGCAAACAGAAACGGTTCCATCACCCGCAACCAAGCGCACGGATCGCCGTCGAATATTCTAGACTTGTACGCCACAGTTGGGATACCGGAGATTGAAGGAACCGAGCCACTGCGCATCAAGATGGCAACCTCTGTCGCGAATGTGATGGGCAAAAAACTCGTGTCGTCAGAATCCGCCACTTGGTTGAATGAACATTTCCAATCGAGCTTGGGTGATATAAAATCTGCGATAGACCTATTCTGGTTAAACGGTGTAAACCACGTGTTCTACCACGGTACGGCGTACTCGGCGAAGGATGAGACTTGGCCGGGTTGGCTTTTCTATGCTGCCGTACATCTAAACGATCGCAATCCACAATGGCGAGACTTTCACGCGCTCAATAAATATGCAGAGCGGGCGCAATCTATACTACAGAACAGCGTGGCCGCACATGATGTCTTGCTGTATTACCCAATCGCCGACGCGTGGTCTTCTCGTTCCAACAAGATGATTGAGCACTTCGACGGGATTGGAAGTGCCTTCAAAGGAACATCGCTCGAAGCAGCCGCCTCCACCTTGTTGAATGATGGTTTTACCTTCGATTATATCTCCGACAAGCAACTCAGCCAGGTAAAGCTTGTGAATGGTAAACTTCGCGTCCCGTCGGGTGCGGGTTACAAAGTGATTGTCGTCCCCGACGTGCACTACATACCAAGGTCGACACTTTCCCAACTCGCATCGTTGGCACAGGCCGGTGCCCCGGTAGTCTTCTTGGGTGGTATGCCCGATTCATTTGCTGGATACATCGACGGTCAGCTAGACTTCAACGAATCGCTGAAACAACTTTATGGAAAGCAACTGTTTATTGGTTCGGATTTGAAACTCCTGTTGTCTGAAATTGGAGTTCACCGTGAAGCGATGGTTGACCGAGGCATCGCCTTCGAACGGCGCGATGCGGGACGCACGATCTATTTGATCAAGAACACCTCGGCGTATCGTGTGACTGAAATTCCTTTCGAGACGAAAAGTACAACGGTATTAAGGTTTGACCCCATGGATGGTTCAATCACCCGATTGCCGTTCGATGAGTTGGGGCACACCACCAAGATTGATGTATTCCTCGAACCCGGCGAGGTCGTCTTGATCTCATTCGAGAAAGAACCATTCAACAGCGTACCGTTATATCAGGCAATTGACTTGATGAGCCGACCGATGGAATTGAATGGGCCGTGGGACCTCAGCTTTGAATTGGGCGGACCGTCCCTTCCTGCTGCAGTCAGGACAAACAGCTTAGGGTCATGGACGGAACATGGTGCCGAATACGCTTCCTTTTCGGGAACCGCGGTATATCGAACTCAATTCCGTTTGCCGGATGCTACTACTGAGTGGTGGATCGACTTGGGTGACGTGCGAGAGAGTGCGCAGGTCACCTTGAATGGCCATGACTTGGGGACCGTGTTCACGGCCCCATTTCGGGTCCGTTTTGAGCCATCGATGGCGCAGACGGACAATGTGCTTGAAGTTCGGGTGAGCAATGGCATGGCCAACCGAATTTCCGACCTTGACCGCCGGCGGGAGCTCTGGAAGAACTTCTATAATATCAATTTCCCCTCGAGGCTACCTGAAAACTCGATTGATGGGCTTTTTGACGCGTCAAGGTGGGCCCCGATGCCCTCTGGTTTGCTTGGGCCGGTGCGGCTGGTACCGTTGATGGATGCGCCTGTTCGTCGCCCTGTGCCCGTTTCTCGATAATTCGAGGGCCTTTTTTGGTTGATTTCAGCAAACGATTCCGGAATCGGTATAGTGCAGGACAGTTTGGTAGGATTGCGCCTGTATTTTAGTATTAATGCGCAATCGATTGCGCATAATGACCACAAAAAACCAAACCAGTTCCACGTATGCATCCATCTTTACTCCCAAAGCAAACGCCCTGGCGACGCTCGACGCTGCTCGGCACATGCATCCTCCTGCTCTGCTGCGTATCCATCATTGGGTTCGCACAAGATAACCGCGTCGTGAGCGGCCGCGTAACGTCGGCAGACGACGGCGCTGGATTCCCCGGCGTCAACATCCTCGTCAAAGGAACCGCCCATGGCACCGTGACCGATGCCGAGGGTAAATTCTCACTCGACGTCGACGGCGCCGAAGCAATCCTCGTGTTTAGTTCGATCGGTTATAAAACCATCGAAGTCACTGTCGGAAATCAATCGGTGATCAACCTCACCATGCAACCCGATGTCACGTCACTGCAAGAAGTGGTGGTCGTGGGCTACGGCAGCGTGAAAAAGAGCGACGTGACCGGAGCTTTGGCCTCCGTGTCGGGCGACCAGCTTCGACAAATTCCAGTGCAAAGCATCTCTCAAGCCTTGCAAGGGCGTGCGGCTGGCGTCGACATCGCTCAATCAAGCTTCCGCCCCGGTGACAACCCCACTATTCGAATTCGTGGGAATCGTTCGCTCATTGGAGGCAACGATCCCCTTATCGTACTGGATGGAATTCCGTTGCCAGAAGGATCGAGCATCAACGACTTTAACCCGAACGATGTCGAGTCGATCGAAGTATTAAAAGATGCATCGTCGACCAGCATTTATGGATCGCGTGGCGCCAACGGCGTGATTATCGTAACGACCAAAAAAGGAAAGGCCGGAAAAGGAAAGATCACATACGATACTTACGTGGGCATGTCGCAGCCGCTGGTGAAGATCGACATGTATAACGGTGGTCAATGGGCTGAATTCCGTCGCGAAGCGTATCGCAATAACGCGGGTCTCACCTACGGAATGCCTTGGGCAAACGTCGCAGACGACTATCCATTATTCAGTCCCCAAGACATTGAATTGTGGAACTCCGTGGCCGATGGCTACACATGGGTGGACAAAGCCAATCGTATTCCCGCCACACGCGTTCCTACCAACGATGAACGCGCTGGCTATGAGCAGTACTATCAACAGATGCTAGTTCGTTATCCCGTGGGGCCTCTCCGGACGGCGGCCGTCAATTCAAAAATCAACGCGCTCCGCACCGCATTAGACGATCCAAATCTTCAAATTCCGATTTACGATCCTACAGCGGTTCGCAATACCAACTGGGGCGACCTCGTGTTGAGGAATGGATTAAAACAAAGTCACCAGATCAGCATTTCTGGTGGCGCCGACAAGCTCACCGTATACTTCAGTGGTGGATATTATGGAGACAAGGGAATTCAGCTTGCGCAAGGATTCAAACGATTCAACGCAAAAGTTGGGTTAGACTACAAAGTCAATGATCGAATCAAAATTGGTGCTTCGATCACTGGAAACTCTTCTAATCAAGATTACGGCTCACCGTTGTATTTCCGGGCGATCGGGCAAATCCCGTTGGCGCTACCCTACACGCCTGAGGGCAACGTAATCTTACAACCGGGTGGTGACGCACTCCTGTTCAGTCCATTAAACGAGATCAAAAGCTACATTGATAACCGGAGAACGAATCGATTCTTCGGATCATTCTACAGCGAGGTCAACATCATCGACGGACTGAAATACAGGATCAATTTCGGCGCCGACTTCAAACACTTTCGCCGTGGCCAATACCAAGGTGGTCTTACCTCCGACCGACGTGGGGGAACGAGCTGGGCCGACTACAATCAAAGTCAGAACTACACCTACGTAGCTGAGAACTTGTTGTTCTACGATAAGACGATCAACAATATTCACAATATCAATGTGACGGCGTTGTATAGTATCCAAGAAGACCGTTTCGAGGCTTCCGATGTGAACGTGGCGAACCTTCCGTACGAATCACAGTTGTTCTACAACTTAGGTTCGACCAATGCGACAGGGCCGGATGCATTTAGTTCGGATTTCTCTCGCAAGGCTTTCATCTCTTACATGGGACGCATCAACTACAGCTTGATGGATCGTTACCTAGTCACGTTAACAGGACGCCGAGATGGGTTGTCGCCCCTCGCGCAAGGCAACAAATGGAGTTTCTTCCCATCGGCTTCGGTCGCTTGGAAAATTCACCAAGAGCCATTCATGCGCTCGCTCGAACTGTTCGACGAATTGAAGCTCCGTGTGGGTTACGGAACAGTTGGTAACGCTGGCGTGATGCCTTACCTCGCGCCCGGTCGCTTGCAAAAGACACCTTATGTATGGGGTGAGACGGCCGCGTGGGGGTTTGTTCCTCAATTTGTTCCGAACCCGAAGTTGAAATGGGAAAGCACTCAGTCACTCAACGTGGGATTGGACTTTGGCATCTTCCAAGGCCGCATCACCGGTACGTTGGAGTTGTACAAGCAAAACACGCATGACCTAATGATGTACCGAAACCTACCGACGGCATCGGGGATCAGTTCGATTTTGGAAAATGTCGGCGCCGTGAGCAACAAGGGTATCGAGGTCTCTCTCACCTCGACGAACTTGGATTTACCGAATGGACTAAAGTGGAAAACAACTGTTGTCTTTTCGAAGAACGTGGAGGCCATTACCGAACTCTACGGAGGAACAAACGACGATCTTGGAAATCGCTGGTTCATCGGACAACCTGTGACGACGTACTACGATTGGGAACCGATTGGTGTCTGGCAGACCAACGAAAAAGATGAAGCTGCCAAGTATGGTCGCATTCCCGGACAAGGAAAAATCAAAGACCAGTTGACGGTAGACACGAATGGTGATGGAGTGAAAGATTCACCGGACGGTGTGATCAATGCGCAAGACATGGTCATCCGCGGCAACAACGTACCGAAGTGGACGGGCAGCATCCAGAACACCGTCAGCTACAAGAACTTCGAACTCTCGTTCTTATTTTACACCAGGCGTGGACAGACCATTGCGAGTGGGTACTATCGTCCAGCTCTAGCGGGTCGTTATCCCGAACCCGCATTGGTTGACTATTGGACGCCAACCCATCCAACTAACATGTATCCCCGCCCCACGGCCGATCAAGAGCGAATCGATTATCCGAATGCGTACTTGTATCAAGATGGTTCGTTCGTGAAGCTGAGAAACATCACCCTAGGCTACACGCTGCCGAAAGCGTGGTTGTCGCGCGCGAAAATCGAAAGCCTCCGAGTGTATGCGACTGCTTACAATCCATTCTTGTGGACGAAATTCAAAGCGGGCGACCCAGAGTTCTATGCGTCCTCTACACGCGTTCCCTCGGGACAAACACTGGCACAACCGATCACGAACATCGACGACCAGCTGATTGGGAACAACCTGAGTGAAAAGAGTTTTGTATTCGGTTTAACGGTTGGATTCTAATCGCCACAGCCATGAAAAAAGAAACTACGATGAAAAAGATATTCGCTGCTCTTGTTGCAACAGCAATCCTTGCAGCTTGTAATGACAAACTTGAAGAGCAAACGGTCGGTCAGGCTACGTTCGACTTTTACAAGACCGAGCCAGGTGTAGAAGCGCTCGTGAATAGCGCTTACAATACGCTTCGTTACCAATTCAACGGTGAACAGAGTTTCACCCTGTGGCAGTACGGCGTTGACGAATACATGCAGGCGGCCGATGGCTCGAATAAGTTCGTGGATTCGTACACCAACCAGTTGAATCCGACTTTCACGATGTTCCATGACATGTGGACGGCGTACTACCAAGGCATTAACTCGTGCAATACCGGTATCAAATTGATCCCTCAAGTTGTAGGTACTGGGGGGGCGCTCTCGACAGATGCTGGAAAAGCGGCGCGGATAGCGGAGCTGCGCTTCTTGCGTGGCTATTACTACTTCATGCTCGTGCAACAATTCGGATCGATTCCGATCAATCTTGAAGCAACCGAGGGCGTGAAACTGGAATTCCCAAGAATGCCGGTGGCGGATGTCTACAATGTGATCATCTCAGATTTCAGAGCGGCTGAGGCCACCCTCCCACTCACACAAGGGCAACGCGGTCGTGCAACCAAATGGGCAGCGCGGCACATGTTGGCAAAAGCCTACCTTACTCGGGGCAGCGCTTCCGCAGACGTTCGTGGACAAAAGCCAACCGACCTTGACAGCGCTGCGTTGTTTGCCGATCAGGTGATCAACGGCGGCGCGTTCTCGTTGGTGTCGAACTACGCAGATCTTTGGCCCGTGAACAATGAGGCAAACTCCGAAGTGATTTTTGCTGCACAGTTCAACAACAACGCACTGCTCTTGAACAACTCTGGAAACCGGGTGCACTTGTATTTTCAGATGACCTACGACGTGCGTCCCGGAATGGAGCGTGATATCACTTACGGTCGTCCATTCCGACGCATCCGGCCCACGACGTATACCATCAACGTGTCGGATAGAAAAAATGACTCTCGTTTTTACAAGAACTTCCGCACCGCGTATCTGAGTAATGACCGCACCGCTCCTTTTACCATTCCAAACTGGACGGCAGCCGATGCCACCAATGGCAATACCACACCGGACAAAGTAGGCAAGCCGAAATTCGCAGTCGGTGATACCGCACTGTTCATCACCATGGACCTCGGGGTGAGTGACGCCGCGATCGCAAAGAAGTACTACACGTGGATACCTCAAAACAAATGGACGAACTCGGACTTCCCTACCCTGTTGAAGTGGATGGATCCCACGCGCCTCGATATCGGCACTGAGTTCTCCGGACGTGATGGGCTAATCGCTCGGTTGGGCGAGACGTATTTGATTGCGGCCGAAGCTTACGGCAGAAAAGGCGACTTCGCGACGGCGACCGCACGCATCAACAAACTCCGGGAACGTGCCGCCTACAAAGCTGGTGAGGTAAAGCCCACACATTATTATAAAACTGAAGGCGGCTTGTATGGCGACGTGAGCAGCACGTTGGCCGCAATCACCTTACCAGTAGACGGCTCGTATTGGAATACAAGTCCAGCAATGGAACAGTATCCTGCTTCGGCCGGCTCACCACAAACCCGATTCGTTCACTTCATGTTGAATGAGCGCACGCGTGAACTGCTTGGCGAACTGCATCGTTGGAATGACCTTGTGCGGACGGAAACGCTCGTCGAAAGGGTGAAACTATTCCACCCGTTGGCAGGACCGAACATCAAAGACTTCCACAAGCTTCGTCCGATACCGCAGGCGCATCTCGAGCGTGTGTTCCAAGATGGCACACCGCTTACAGCAGAACAACGCGCGGCGGTGCAAAATCCGGGTTATTGATTGTGGCTTGTGAATATTGGGTGTTGGTTGTTTTCAATACATAGGAAGGAATACAAAAGAACCAATTATCAATGTCATGATTGACAGCTGGTGGTATCCCGCCGAAGTCAAGTAGGTAGTTTGGGACGGAAGGGTCGTTCGAAAGGACGGCCTTTCTTTTTTATCACTAGATTTTGGAATTTGCGTGAGTTGCTTAAAAATTCCGATTTGAATTCACATTCACGATATCCATCCACGTTCATTTGGTTCATTGCACTCATCGCGATTAGTTGCAAAACCGAAGCACCCCGGATCGACCGACTCGATCTTGTCACGCGTCACAACGTGGTCTTGAACCATGTCGATACGTTAGGTTCGTTGACGGTCGGAAATGGAGAATTCGCGTTCACCGTGGACGTATCCGGTCTACAAACATTCCCACAGGTGTATGAAAACGGTATTCCTCTGGGGACTCAAGCTCAGTGGGGTTGGCATGCTTCCCCCAACGAGAATGGTTACAGCCTCTCCGATGTCGCTCGGCCATACGAGTCGTGCGATGGGTCCAGCGCACCTTATGCGATTCAACATACGGAGGGGCGTCCAGGCAAAGCCACAAATTACCTGCTCTTGAAAGAATCTGGTCAGGAGGTGATGATCGACGAGTTGACCGACATTCAGCAAAAACTAGATTTATGGACCGGTAAAATCGAGTCGCAATACAATGTCGAAGGTGAGCGCGTAAAAGTGACTCTCTACGCCTTGCAAGACGACGATGGCATTGCCGCGCGCATTGAATCAAGTTTGATAGCCAAGCAAAGGATTAAACTTCGGATCAAGTTTCCATACGGTGCAGAGTGCCATGTTTGTCCAGGTTATGACTGGAGTCAACCCAAGAAACACTCGTCAACCTTGGAACCAATCAACAAGTACTCCGCGGTCGTGGAACGAAAACTCGACTCAACTCATTACTACACGAATGTGAGTTGGAGCAGCGGCATGTTTGAAGCGAGTCGACCACATGAATTCTTGTTGAGTCCCGATCCAACCGACAACTTCGTCGATGTCGGCGTCGTTTTCACGCGCGACCACCGGCCTTACGACGTCGACTTCGAAGAAGTGTCGACTTTCAACCAAAAACATTGGGAGAACTTTTGGATGGCAGGGGCCGCGGTCGACTTCAGTGCGTGTACCGATCCTCGCGCACAAGAATTGGAAAGACGCGTAGTGTTGTCACAATACCTCACGAAGGTCCAGTGTTCAGGTTCGCTTCCACCCCAAGAGACAGGACTCACGATGAATAGCTGGTATGGAAAATTCCATCTTGAAATGCACTGGTGGCATGGCACTCACTTCGCACTGTGGAACCGTTCGTCGTTGTTGGCAAGAAGTCTAGAATGGTATTCGCTTGCCATTGAACCGGCTCGTAAAACCGCTGCGTGGCAAGGTTATCAGGGTGCTCGGTGGCAAAAGATGACTGAACCCCAGGGACGTGAAAGTCCGTCGAATGTTGGCGCCTTCATCATTTGGCAACAACCGCATCCCATCTACCTTGCTGAATTGATATATCGAGATATTCCCGATCCAACCATTCTCGAGCGTTACCGCGAAGTTGTATTTGCAACGGCCGATTTCATGGCTTCGTTTGCAAAAGAGAAAGATGGCGTGTATCACCTTTGTCACCCTTTGATCCCAGCGCAAGAAATCTTCAATGCGAACCAGACCGACGACCCTACATTCGAACTCCAATATTGGAGGTGGGCACTGAGGACGGCCCAAGAATGGCGTAAACGACTGGAACTTGAGCCCGATCCAAAATGGCAGGACGTCATCGATCACCTCGCCGCGCCTGCCATCGGTGATGGACTGTATTTGCCTAACGCGACCACTCCAAATGCTTACACAGATTCCAACTATCGGTGGGACCATCCATCCGTGTTGGCAGCGCTGGGTTGTCTCCCGCGCGACGCTTATGTTGATCCCTATGTAATGAAGTTAACTTTGGATAACATTTCGAAAAACTGGCAATGGGACACCACGTGGGGATGGGACTATCCGATGATGGCGATGACGGCGGCGCGTGTAAACGACCCAGAGTTGGCCATCGAGTTGCTCATGAAAGATACACCGAAGAACACGTACCTCGTCAATGGCCACAATTATCAGGACAAACGACTGCGGTTGTACCTGCCTGGCAACGGGGGCCTACTCACAGCTGTGGCCATGATGTCGGCTGGTTGGGATGGCGTTGATGGCAACAACCCAGGATTCCCTAAAGATGGTACTTGGAATGTACGGTGGGAAGGTCTCCATCGAATGCCTTAAGGATGAGTCGGGTTAAAGCGACTTCCGCCGGATCAAACTAAAAACATTCTTCACCATTTCTCTCTTTTTTTTGAGGATCATGTAGGCCGCTGTTTCACCCATCGTTTGAAAGTCGGTGGTGATAACGGTGATGTCCATCAAAGCTTTCAAAGGGCTGTCATTATAGGAGATCACTCCCACTTCATTACCCGGTGTCATCTGTCGCTGCCTTAACAAGTGCATCAAATTGACGAGGTCCGATTCTTCGATCACGATATATGCGTCGCCCGGGTGGATCACTCTCCTCTCATGCACAGTTTCAATCACGTCGGACGTGAAGGTGAAGTCGGCACAAAACTTTCGGAAACCCCGCACGATGTCTTGTAAAAATGGATAGGCAGTGTGGGTTGGGAACACGAGCAGCAACCGTTGATATTTCTTGAGATGCCCGATGCCTTCTTGAAGTGCTTCGTAGATGTCCATTCGAAAATCTTGATAGACGGCTGCCACGTTGCGCTTGAGTTCGGGCAAGTAATTATCGATGATCAACAGTTTTTCTTCGGGGATGCGCCTTAATGCTTCGATCACTTCGCTGCAAGTTTCGTCTTGATGGGGAATGTTCTCGCAGAAATGAGGAACGAGTACATAGTAGTCATATCGACCGTTGTTTTCTTGTAGCGTGTTGAGCAGGATAGACGCTTCACCGTGGTACACGGAGAGGTCGACTTGTGCACTGCGACCGAGTGCGGCCGCGAACGAATTGAAAATTTGGAGTTTGAATGGACTCAATTTGTTGAGTAAGAAGAGCACCGAGGTTCGATTGGTAAGGTCGGTGCGCGACACGTAGTATCCTTTTCCTCGAGCAGAAACGATGATCTTTTTTTCTTTCAGGAAGGCGTATGCTTTTTCGACGGTGTCGCGCGAGAGATAATATTCTTCGCTGATTTCGTTGATGGACGGGATGCGTTGCCCGACGGCGAGTGAACCGCGCCGGATATCGTCCATGATGGAGTTGACGATTTGCCGGTACTTGGGTACGCGCGAGTCATTGTCGACGCGTATTTCTGGTGGGTCGAGTGTGGGACGGTGCATACGGGGTAATGGAACGAATCTAGTAAAAAACACCCCTTCGAGCAATCGATTGCACAAGATGAGGGGTATACGACCGCTGGGATCGACCACTTGCCTGCCGACAGGCGAAAATGCTGGCAAAAACGCACCCCAAGAGGGCCACTTCCGGCTCTGTTTAGAATAATTCCATATTGCGCAATCGATGGCGCAAATGGTGGAAAAATGACATTTTTGTCACACGCTCAATTTCCCAAAAAAACGAACCCGCATGGAAAAGAACTCCACCATCAGCCGTCGTAACTTTATCGCCACCAGCTCGGCACTCGCCAGCGCACTCATCATGAACCCCACCCTCGCAGACGCCGCCGATAAGAAAAATAGAATCGCCATCGTCGGAACCGGCGTCCGCGCCCTCGGCATGTGGTCCAAAGACGTGCTCGATACCTATGCCAACCGCGTCGAGTTCGTGGGACTTTGCGACATCAACCCAGGTCGCGTCGAAACCTTCAAGAGAGCCACCGGCTTCTCCTGCCCTACCTTCACCGACTTCGAAAAAATGATGAAGGACGTCAAGCCCGACACACTCATCGTCACCACGGTCGATGCCACCCATCATGAATTTATCATCCGCGGTATGGAACTCGGCGCAAACATCATCACTGAGAAACCCATGACCACCGACGAGCAGAAGTGCGAAGCCATCCTGCAAACGGAAAAGAAAACTGGGAAGAAAGTAATCGTCACCTTCAACTATCGGTACTCACCCCATCGCGCCAAGATCTATGAAATCTTAAGAAGCGGTGAAATCGGCGACATCACCTCGGTCGACTTCCACTGGTACCTCGATACGAGCCACGGTGCCGACTACTTCAGGCGCTGGCATCGCCTTCGCGAAAAAAGTGGAAGCCTCTGGGTACACAAGGCCAGTCACCATTTCGACTTGCTCAACTGGTGGATTGAATCCGACCCTACGGAGGTTTTCGCAAGTGGCGCCCTCACGTTCTACGGAAAAAACAATTCGTTCCGTTCCACCAATTGTAGACCGTGTCCACATAAATCAAGCTGCAACTTTTATTGGGACATCAACACACGACAGCAGCTTGTTGACCTATACGTCGCAAACGAAAAATATGATGGGTACCTGCGGGATGGATGTGTGTTCAAAGAGGACATCAACATCTTCGATAAGATGGCAGCCACGATCAAATATGCCAACGGTGTCCAAGTTAGCTACTCGCTCACCACATACTCACCATACGAAGGCTATCGAATCGCCTTCAATGGCACGAAGGGACGTCTCGACGCGTGGATCGAAGAATCGAACCCCGTCGAACCAAAGAACTACGATGAGATCATGGTGACGAAAAACTTCGGCACACGCGAATTCATTCGCGTACCAGAAGGCACCAGCGGCCATGGTGGCGGCGACCGTTTGTTGAAAGACAAGATTTTCGCTGGCGTCACTGAAGATCCACTCCACCAAGCGGCCAACATCCGCGATGGGGCATTCGCGATCCTCATCGGCATTGCTGCACGCAAGAGCTGCGACTCTGGTAACGTCGTCAAAATCTCCGACCTCACCAGTCTACAACCGGGGGCGAAAAGACAATTTGCCGGCTGAGTTCGTGAAGACGTTATTCGTTAGTTCGTTATTCGTTAGGGCGTCACTGGCGCATTCACGTATTCGGCTTCGCGTATAAACCACTATATTCGAGAAGTTGGAATCCTATGAAAAGACTTCTCCTCCCCACAGTGGTGGTTGCACTCTTGTCGAGTTGTTCTACCGCTCCTGCCACGTACGAAACTTGGCGCGTGACCGGCGGCTCGAAAGAGAACATCCGGTACAGCACGCTCACCCAGATTGACACTGCGAACGTAAAGCATCTGCAGGTCGCCTGGGTGCATGAAATTGGAGATGCCGACACGCTCAACCACTCACAGATCCAGTGCAACCCCATCGTCGTAGATGGAATTCTTTACGGTACCTCACCCAAGTTGAAGCTCATTGCCTTGGATGCATCGACGGGTACACAAAAATGGGTGTTCGATCCCACGAATGGAATCGACGCGGGAAATCAACGGTCTCGCTTCATCATGAATAACAACCGCGGCGTGACCTATTGGCAAAGCGGTGAGGATAAACGCATCCTTTACACGGCGGGCTCGAACCTATATGCGATCAATGCGACTGATGGAAAGCTAGTCGCATCCTTCGGTCAGGGTGGCATTGTGGAGTTGCACGAAGGACTCGGTCGAAACGTCGAAGATCTGTTCATCACTTCCACCTCACCTGGAATTATCTATAAAGACCTTTTTATATTAGGTACACGCGTGTCGGAAGGGAGCGATGCCGCTCCGGGCCACATTCGTGCGTACGATGTGCGTACGGGTAAACAAGTGTGGATATTCCATACGATCCCACATCCTGGAGAATTCGGCTATGAAACGTGGGAGGACACCGCGGCTTATCGTCATATCGGTGGCGCCAACTCATGGTCGGGTTTCAGCTTGGATGAGCAGCGCGGTATTCTTTTCGCGCCAACAGGTTCGGCCTCCTTCGATTTTTACGGCGGGATGCGCAAAGGTGACAACCTCTTTGCAAACTCCACCCTAGCGTTAGATGCTGCCACCGGGAAGTATAAGTGGCACTTTCAGAATATTCACCACGACATCTGGGATCGTGACATACCAACTGCTCCGGCACTCGTCACCGTGGTGCATGACGGCAAGAAAATCGACGCGGTGGCGCAACCGACCAAGACAGGATTTGTGTTCCTCCTCGATCGCGAAACCGGCAAACCACTTTTCCCCGTAGAAGAGACACCCGTGCCTACCGTAAGCCCGTTGGTCGGCGAAAAACTCTCACCCACGCAACCAATTCCCACGCTCCCAAAACCTTTCATGCGGCAGACCTTCACGGTTGATGACTTGAATAACTTGGTGCCGGACTCTTCATACGAGAAAATTAAGAAAACGTACCTGTCATCGAAGGTTGGGATCTTCGAACCCTTGGCGCCGGAGGGAACGGTCTTTTATCCTGGCCTCGATGGTGGTGCCGAATGGGGCGGCCCCGCCTTCGACCCAGAGTCTGGCTGGATCTATATTAATGCCAACGAAATTCCGTGGTTGATTGGAGCGCGGGAAATCAAACGCGAGATACCAAAAGATGAGAACGTGGTGACGGCCGGTGCTCGGTTGTACACGCAATACTGCTCCTCCTGCCATGGAGCCGACCGCAAGGGTACAGGTAATTACCCGTCGTTGTTGGGGATCGACAAGAAATACAAGCGCAACGAAATCCATGATTTGATTGCCAGTGGACGGCGGATGATGCCCGCACTGAATTTGAAAGCCTCGGAGAAAGAAGCGATCTCGGCTTTTGTGCTTGGATTGAAGTCAAAGGAAACGTTTAAGGCTGAGGTGGAACCTGTTGACCCTTATCGCAACCTTCCGTACGGGATCACTGGTTATAATAAGTTCCTCACGCCGGAAGGATATCCCGCGATCAAACCACCGTGGGGTACGTTGAATGCTTTGAACTTGAACACCGGCGAGATTGCATGGCGCATTCCGTTCGGTGAGGTCTCTGAATTCAAAGGATGGAAAATTCAGAGCCTACAACAAGACGAATGGCAAACTCTTGTTTGAAACGGATCTGCCGGTGCCAGCATTTGCGACACCCGCCGTGTACGAGGTGGGTGGGCGCGAATTCGTGGTAGTTGCCTGTGGTGGTGGGAAACTAGGAACAAAATCGGCCGCCTCATACGTAGCGTTTGCCTTGCCACGTTGATTACACCAGTTGTGGTGAGTAGTCCGATGTGATGAAAGGGCTGATGGTGGAGGGCATTTTGTTATTTTTGCGGCATGGAAACGTTTAGGGAGTTCGACGTGGTGATGTGGGTTGCGGTTGGCTTGTTCATCGCCTTCTATGCCCTCTATTTGGTCCGCGTTGCGCGAGTAGGACGAACGCTCAAGACTCCATACAGCAAGGTGACAATCAAACTATTGCTACGGACAGTTTTCTTCGCATTGTTGATCGTGGCGTTTCTTGGGCCAAGTTATGGCGATGCCCGCCGTGAGGTAAAGTCGGTTGGGAAGGATATCATGATGTGTGTCGACTTATCCAAATCGATGGACGCATTCGACATTCAGCCTTCGCGGTTGGAGAAAGTTAAATATGAAATGAAACGGATTGTGCAGGCGTTCAACTCCGATCGGATTGGCGTGATCATCTTTTCGTCGGAGGCATTTGTGCAATGCCCACTCACATACGATCAAAATGCTCTGAACCTTTTCATCGAAACGATGAACACTGGGCTAGTACCCGCCACAGGAACAGACTTTTCGCCTCCCCTGCGGATGGCTTTATCGAAACTGGAAGATCAAGAAGGGTCGAGCACGAACCAAAAGTCGAAAGTGATTGTACTCATTAGCGATGGCGAGGACTTTGGTGAAGAAACGACCAGCATCGTCAAGCAAATAGAGGAAAAGGATATCAAGCTGTTTACACTTGGCGTGGGCACGCAGGAAGGCAGCCCGATTGCGACCAACCGCGGTTATAAGACAGACAGGTTTGGCAAGACTGTGGTGTCGAAAATTAACACGAGCGCGATGGAGCAATTGGCACAGGAAACAGGCGGCCAGTATTTTGAGATCAACGATTCGCGAAACGATGTGGCACGATTGATCAGTACCATTAATAAGATCGAGGGTGAATTGCGCGACTCCCGGTATGTCGACGTGTCAGCGAACCGGTACTATTGGTTCCTGGTGGCGGCTCTTGTACTTTTGGGGTTGGATATGCTGTTGAATGTTAAAACGGTGAGGATATGATGATCAAAGGGCTTTTGCTTTTGCTTGTTGCGTTCGTCGATCCAACCGACATCGGTAAGGTAAACGCTGCCAAAGCAGACGCCAAGAAGGCATATCTCGCCGGCGATTACAAAGCGGCGGCAGAAAAGTACAGCTACCTGGCCGACTCATTGGGGGTTCGTGAAGACGAACTGATGATGAACTTGGCCAACTCTTACTTCCATTTAGCCGATTCGTCTAATGCCTCCAACACCTACCAGCAATTACTCACGAGCAAGAATACCCGTTTGAAGTCGTTGGCCAACCAGCAGCTTGGTGTGCTGAACAATCGAGAGGGTAAATTCGAGGAAGCGCTGAACTATTTCAAACAAGCGTTGAAGACAGACCCGACCAACGATGAAGCTCGCTTCAACTACGAGATGTTGAAGAAGAAACTAGACGAGAAAAAGAAAAAGGACGAACAGCAACAACAGCAGAATAAGGACCAGAAGAAAGACGAGCAGAATAAAGACGATAAAGACTCGCAGGACAAACAAGATCAGCAACAAAAGGATCAGCAGCAAAAAGACTCGAAAGACAAGAAGGATCAAGAAAAGAAGGATCAAGAGAAAAAGGAAAAGAGCGAGCAGGAGAAAAAGGATCAAGAGAAAAAAGATCAAGAAGAGAAAGACTCGGAGAAGGACAAGAACCAGCAACCGAAAACGCAAGCTGATAAGTTGAAAGAACGCCAGATGTCGGAGGAAAAAGCAAAGATGATCCTCGACGCGATGCGCAACCAAGAAGTGCAGTACTTACAACAGAATAAACGGAAGGCAAGTCAGCCGAAGGATAAGACGAAGCCGGATTGGTAGGCCCCGCCTTCGCTAAGGCTCGCGCCTTCGCCAAGGCTACGGCGGGTGCACCATCTTAAAATAAAAAGTGATGAATACATACATTGTTTCTATTGCAAGGACGCCGATTGGATCGTTCGGAGGTAGTTTGGCGAACACACCTGCTGTGAAGTTGGGTGCGATTGCGGCGAAGGGCGCAATTGGTAAGATCGGGATCGATCCGAAAACGATTCAAGAGGTATTCTTCGGCAACGTGATTTCGGCCGGACTCGGACAAGCACCTGCCACTCAAGTAGCCGTCGGTGCCGGTCTCGGGTACGATATTCCGTGCACGCTTGTTAATAAAGTATGTGCTTCAGGAATGAAGGCGATTATGCTCGGCGCGCAATCCATCATGTTGGGTCAAAATGATATCGTGCTGGCCGGCGGGATGGAGAACATGTCGATGATCCCCTATTACCTATTGAAGGCCCGTTACGGTTTCAAGTACGGAAACGGTGAGGTGACAGATGGCCTCACGCACGACGGGCTTACGGACGTGTACAATCATTGTGCGATGGGTGTATGCGCCGATCACACTGCGCGTGAGATGAAAATTTCGCGCGAAGACCAGGATCGATACGCAATTGAATCCTATCAACGCGCCGCAGAAGCGTGGAAGGCAGGACGCTTCAAAGACGAAATTGTTCCCGTGGAACTGACTGGACGCAAGGGAGAAGTGACCTTATTCAACGAAGATGAAGAATACAAGAATGTGAACTTCGACAAGATTCCTTCGCTCAAACCAGTGTTCACAAAAGACGGTACCGTCACAGCGGCTAATGCCTCGACGATCAACGATGGCGCGGCGGCCGTGGTGCTGATGAGCGAGAAAAAAATCAAGGAGTTGGGAATTCAACCGATCGCCAAGATCCGAGGATTCGCCGACGCTGCGCAAGATCCGATGTGGTTCACCACTGCACCCTCGCTTGCGATTCCGAAAGCGATGAAGCACGCGGGCATCACCGCCAACGACGTCGATTTCTATGAAATAAACGAGGCATTTTCAGCTGTTGCCATCGCAAACAACATCAAACTCGAACTCGATCCGTCGAAGGTGAATGTGAATGGTGGCGCAGTTGCCCTTGGACATCCCCTTGGCGCCAGCGGTGCGCGCATCACCCTGGCATTGACCAACATCCTCGGGCAACGCAAGGGCAAGATCGGTGTTGCGGGTATCTGCAACGGCGGTGGCGGTGCTTCAGCCATCGTATTGGAGAAAGTTTGAAACCTTCAGTGCCGTACAACAACCATGTATCGCGTTCGTTTTGAAGTCGGTCGCACGATGACAACTCGGATACTCATTTTCTTATTGATCGCTACACCTGCGTGGGCTCAAAAAAGGGTGGCCACCTACTACGATCAACAGCGGCAAAAATTGCAGGAGGAATACTACGTCCTACCCGACGGTAATGAAACTCTGAACGGGGCCTATCGCCGTTACTTCGAAAACGGGAACGTGGAAGTGGAGGGAAACTTTGAAGACGGAGTGCGATCCGGAACGTTTCTCGAGTATCACGAAAATGGGAAGCTTCTTCGGAAAATCACTTATGTAAACGGGATGCGGCATGGTCCCGTCGAGGTGTATAACGAGGACGGTGAGTTTATGCAACGGGCATACTACGAAAACAATCTACTCATCGATTCCATCCGCTCCTACTTCGACAACGGTGCCATGAAAATGGAAGGCCGTTTCGTGAAAGGTAAACCCGATGGGCTTGTGAAGGAGTATTATCCGTCGGGGAAGATTCGCAAGGAGATCATGTACCAGAACAAGAAGCCGAATGGTCTAACGCGCACCTTCTATGAATCCGGGATCGTAGAGACGGAATCAAATTTCAGAGATGGCGTGCTGGCGGGATTCTACAAAACCTACTATCCCAACGGTCAACTCGAAACGGTCTCGACAATGATGGACGGCGAGAAGATGGGCAATTTCAAAAACTATGATTCGTCAGGGCACCTGTTGTTGGAAGGAAGTTTCACCAATGGGCGGCTACATGGTGACAACACCGGGTACTACGCCGACGGATCGATCCGCCACAAGTTCAAATACCTAGATGGTGCTAAGACCGGAGTCAACTACGAGTATTACCCGAACGGTGCCGTGAAGGTGAAAGAGTCTGTCGCGATGAATGGTGTCGACACCAAGGAAGAAGCATTTACCGAGGCGGGTAAGCAAACCTATGAGAAGAACTTCCGTAAGTTGAAGCCTCAAGGCACGTGGACTTTTTTCGCAGACGATGGAAAGACGTTGAAGGTGAAGGAAACTTACGAGAACGGAAAACTCCATGGCACACGAACTACTTACTACCCGAACGGCAATAAGCGCGTCGAAGAAACGTGGCAGTTCGACTTGATTACCGGTGTGGTGAAGAATTACTATGAGGATGGCAAACTCATGTCTGTGTGCGACTACCGCGCTAGCCGCCAGCATGGACCCTACACCGCGTACTGGCCCAACGGAAAGGTGAAAGAAGAGGGCGAATTCGTGGCCAACAAACGCCACAAAGCATGGAAAGAATACGATGAGTCTGGGAAACTTGTCAAGACGATCACTTTCAAAGCGGGAATCATCGTAGAGGAAAAATAAACTCGCCCGACAATGGCCCAAATCCATTAATTTTAGGGCCGTCATCACACCACTACGATGAATTCTATTAAGGAGACCCATTTCAACTTTGCGGGACAGACTGGCTTTTATCGAGGGAAGGTCCGCGACGTGTATTACTTCGGCGAAACCATGGCGATGGTTGCTACGGATCGAATCTCGGCGTTCGACGTTGTGTTGCCGCGCGCCATTCCCGACAAGGGGCGGGTTCTAAACCAGATTGCGGCCATCAACTTAGAGGCAACGAAGGACATCGTTCCTAATTGGGTATTGAAGACGCCAGACCCAAACGTCACTGTTGGTTTTAAGTGCGATCCGTTTCCGGTGGAGATGGTTGTACGAGGGTACCTTGCCGGCCACGCCGCCCGTGAGTACAAAGCTGGTAAACGGACCCTTTGCGGTGTCGCGTTGCCTGAAGGCCTGAAAGAAAACGATCCGCTGCCCCAGCCTATTATCACACCTACCACCAAAGCGAAGGTGGGCCACGACGAAGACATCTCCCGTGAAGAAATTCTCAAACGCGGCCTTGTCACGGAAGAAGACTACCGCACACTTGAGCAATACACGCTGGCACTGTTCAAACGAGGTGGCGAGTTAGCTGCTAAAAGGTCGTTGATATTGGTCGACACCAAGTACGAGTTTGGCAAGCACAACGGGAAGATCTATTTGATCGACGAAGTTCACACCCCGGATTCGTCACGGTACTTCTATCAAAACGGGTATGAAGAGCGACAGCGCAAAGGTGAAGCTCAGAAACAACTCTCGAAGGAATTCGTCCGTCAGTGGTTGATCGAGAATGGCTTCCAGGGAAAGGAAGGCCAGCGTGTTCCGGAGATGACCGACGCGATTGTCGCATCAATTTCCGACAGGTACAGAGAACTTTATGCACAAGTGACCGGTGAAAACTTGGCAAAGCTCCCAGAAGGGGGAATCGTGGAACGGATCGAGAAAAGTATCGTTAATTCGATTAAATAGTTCTATTTTAGAGCCCGAGTGGGATTGTTTCCCACGAGATTCTAAAGAAAAACGAGACAGAAGAATATGAAGTATACCATCGACAAACAGGAAAAGTACACGCTCCTTCGTCTTCACGAGGAAAAGATGGACTCGAGCATCGCTCCCAACCTGAAGTCGGAGATGGTGACCCTCCACGCGGAAGGAACGAAGAACATCATCCTCGACCTAACCGAGGTGAAGTACACCGATTCGTCGGGGTTGAGCGCCCTCTTGGTTGGCAACCGGATTTTCCAAGAAGAAGGTGGAATTTTCATTCTCGCCTGCCTCTCGGATCATACGATGAAACTGATTCGCATTTCACAGTTGGACAGCGTATTGAACATCCTCCCTTCGGTGGAAGAGGCGATCGACGCGGTGTTCATGCACGAAATTGAAAAAGACATGAAAGACGGCGAGTAAGCCGTAATAATTTGAACAAATTCTAAACCCTGGCCGGCGTGCCGGGGTTTTTGTTTTAGCAAAAGCGTGTCACTGCAACTTACCATATTAGGCTCGAGCGGCGCCGTACCCATGTACGGGCGCTTCACCTCTGCACAACATCTGCAATTGCAGAACCATCACTTCCTGATTGACTGCGGAGAAGGAGCGCAGCATCAAATCGCGAAAACGAATATCAACCCCAACCGCATCGGCCATATTTTTATCAGCCACCTTCATGGCGACCACTACCTGGGTTTGATGGGGCTCCTCTTCACAATGCATCTGACTCAACGTGAAAGCCCGTTGCATATCTATTCCCACAAGGGACTCGACGAAATCATCCTCACCCAGTTGAAGCACGCCGGTTCAGTGCTCAATTATTCGATTCAACTCCACGAATTGACACCTGGCAAACACGAGGTGATCTTCGAAGATGACGTGCTCACCGTCGAAGCCTTTCCGTTGCTCCATCGTGTTCCATGTTCAGGATTTATAATACGTGAAAAGACGAAGCCCCGGCGCATCAACAAGGATTTGATCCCCCCGAATTTTAAGCTGCAGTACATGGCCTCGTTAAAGCAAGGTCACGACATCGTCGATGATCAGGGACACTTGCTTTATAAGAACGAAGACTTGACCCTTCCTCCCCACCCATCGCTCAGTTATGCATATTGCTCTGACACGGGATTTAACCCAGACCTTCGTCGCTACATTCAAAATGTGGACCTCATGTACCACGAAGCTACGTTCATGGAAGATCAACGCGCCAAAGCATTGGAGACTCTTCATAGCACTGCCATCGACGCAGCACGCGCCGCCGAATTGGTGGGCGCACGCCGTCTCCTCATAGGACACTTCTCGGCACGGTACCGCGATCTCGAGGGTCTGCTGGCCGAGGCTAAATCCGTATTCCCGAACACAGAACTAGCCACGGAATTATTGAAACTTGAAATAAGTTGAGCCTAGAAAAGATATTTAGATAAAAGAATTAGAGTAAATTCAATCACCTGATGAACAACATCGAGCAAAAGAAAACACGGCTGTTCACAATCCTCTGCGGGATCTTCATCACCAATGCATTGGTTGCCGAGATGATTGGCGTGAAAATTTTCTCAGCCGAGCAAACGGTGGGGTTGGATCCAGCTCACCTCAACGTGTTAGGTTTTTTAATGGACTTCAACCTGACGGCCGGCGTCGTGATCTGGCCGGTGGTGTTTATTACGAGCGATTTGATCAACGAATACTTCGGGCGTCCAGGCGTCAAACGAATCAGTTATCTGTCGGCCATCCTTATCGCGTACGCGTTCGTTGTCATCTTCATCACCATCGACTTACCCCCTGCGCAATGGTGGCTCGACGCGTATAGCAAAGACGACGCGGGCAACTATTTCAATATGGATTTCGCCTTCAACCGCGTGCTGGGCCAAGGTCAGCGGATTATCATCGGTTCCCTGACTGCCTTCCTGATCGGTCAGTTGGTCGATGTGTTCGTGTTCCAAAGACTCCGGAAAGTGACCGGCAGCAAGATGCTATGGCTGCGTGCCACGGGCTCCACTTTAGTGTCGCAGTTGATCGACAGTTTGGTAGTTGTCTACATTGCCTTCAGCGGCATCATGGACTCCAAGCAAATCTTGGCCATTGCGATCACGAACTATATCTATAAATTTTTCGTGGCCATCCTGTTAACACCAGTGGTGTACTTTGGACACTTCATGATCGATACCTACTTAGGAAAGGAACACGCCGAACGAATGTCGGAGGAAGCCGCCAACCAGAGTGGGTCGTTCTTCTAAACTTTACCTCGAAATATATTATCGAGGAGGATGGCGGTGGCGACTCCTGCATTGAGCGACTCGGCCCGCCCCACACGGGGAATGGTAATCCGCCGTTTGATCGCTTGGGTCACCTCTTCGGAAATTCCATGCGACTCGCTTCCGATAACCAGCATTCCGCCCTTTCCGAATTGGACCTGGTGGGCGTTGTCGCCATCAAGAAATGCCCCGTACACATCCCCCGGGAAGATACGAATGAGGTCGACAAGCGGCGTATAGTGCACACGTACCCTCGTGAACGAGCCCATCGTGGCTCGGATTACCTTCGGATTATAGACATCTGCCGTTTCAGGAGAGGCGATCACCTGCCCGATCCCATACCAGTCCGCCGTCCGAATGATTGTCCCGAGGTTTCCGGGGTCGCGCACATCGTCGAGTGCGAGTATCCATTCGGTTGGTTTCAGTCTCGGTGGCTCTTCGAGACCCATTTTCGCGACGGCGATTGCCGCTTCATTCGATTCCACCGACCCTATCGACGTCAATTCGTCCTCAGACACCTCCACGATCTCGGCATTTTTCTTGCGAAGGATCGCCTCATGTTCAGACAGGAACTCCGGCGTGGCGCAGACAAAACTGACTTCGTACTGTGAGCTCAACAATTCTACGACGCCCTTCGCCCCCTCCACCAAGAATGATTGTTCCTGTTTTCGGTATTTCTTTACTTGCAGGGATTTAATGTATTTGGACCGAGCTTTCGAAATCATGCGGACTGATTGGAGGAAGAAAATTAAACAATTTTCTCTCCTGCTAATGGTAACTGCGGCAATGTCGGGTTGCCTAGGGACCAAGTACCTGTCGAAAGACCAGAAACTTCTCAACCGCCAGTACACGAAGGCGCCGAAAGGGCTAAGTACAGAAGGAATTGCTGATCTCTACGTCCAAAAACCCAACCG
This sequence comes from Cyclobacteriaceae bacterium, assembly GCA_044226945.1. Lineage (GTDB taxonomy): Bacteria > Bacteroidota > Bacteroidia > Cytophagales > Cyclobacteriaceae > ELB16-189. The sequence goes on from JBGAGB010000011.1 coordinate 62,883, forward strand.
AAAGTTGTTGGGAATAACTGGGCATTACCTGGTCTGGATGTATTACCCCGGGTTGAAACGATTCAACAATCCAAAATCGCGAGCAAGCAAAGAGGCATTTACCCGCCGCCGCGACGCAACTGAGGCCAAGTACAACCGCCAGATCGCCCAAGCCAACGATCCCAAAAAGAAATCGTCTCTCCAGTTTCGCAAACAAAAGAAGCTGGATGCGCTCAACGCCAAGATTGAGAACGGTAACCTGTTTATGCAATGGGGTGAACCTGCCGCAATATTCGACACCGCCGCCATGCGCTTGAGCACCGAGCGGGTCAAAGACTTTCTCTTTAACAAGGGCTATTTCCTGAACACGGTCGAAGCCAAGCCGAAGTACTTCCTTCGGACTGTGAACGTGGTCTATAACATCAAACCCGGACCGCGATATATGTACGACACGCTGATCTACCAAGTACAAGATTCAGTTGTGCTCCAATATGTGAAGAATTCTGAGTCCAAAAGCCTCATCAAAATAGGAACCCCTTACGATCAGGCGAAACTTAGTTCCGAACGAGAACGGATCGACCTCATGCTCAAGGATGTTGGTTATTACGACTTCAGTCGACAGTACATCGACTTTGAGATTGATACCGCCTACAAACAACCGCACTTGATCGCGGTGATGTTGAAGGTCAACAACCCTGCGCGTCGCGATTACCACAAACAATTTTCGGTCGACTCGGTCGCCATCCAACCGGACGCAGGTGTCAAGGTGCCGACCACGCTGAAGCGAATTACAAGGAGCTACCACGACCTCACTTTCAACTACTATCATGACGTTTATAGCGAGCGCATCTTGAGTCAACGTATTTTCATCCACCGAGACAGTTTGTACAGCCGCACGCTCACCTTTAACACGCAGCGGCAGTTGGCAAACCTCGACGTGTTCAAGTTCGTCAACGTGAACTACGACACATCTGGAGGAAAATTCATTGCAAGTATTTTTACCAGCCCGCTCGATCGCTATGCCTGGTCCAACGAAGCCGGTGTAAGTTTGACGCAGGGTTTCCCGGGTCCGTATTATTCACTGTCTTTCAAAAAGCGCAACATTTTCCGGGGGCTGGAGACATTTGAACTCACCGGTCGTTTTGGGTTCGAAGGTGTGGCTTCCGCTACGGACAAGAGCAACGTGTATCGGAGCACCGAAGCGAACGGGAACGCAAGCGTCACCTTTCCGCAGTTCTTGTTGCCATTTACGGGGGGTGTCTCCAACAATTTAGGACGGCTTAACCCACGAACGAAAGTGCTCGCAGGTCTCACGTACACGGATCGACCCGAATACACGCGTTCCATCGTCACGGTGTCGAACACTTACAACTGGGAGAATCCCCGGAAGACCCAATATTCATTCACACTCAACAACTTGAACATTATTCGTTCTACCAAACGAGGCTCATTCGATTCGTTGCTCAACGCACTGTACGAACAGCAAGGCAACAATCTTCGAAATTCGTTCAAGCCATCGTTCGTGAGCAGTATGATCTTCCAGGTGATATGGAACCCCAAGAATTATGGCAACGCCGAAACGAACTCTTTCTTCGTGCGGGCAGCCGCCGAAAGTGGCGGAACGTTTTTCAACCTCGTGTCACCCGAGTTTATCAGCAAAGAGGGACTGGAACTCTATAAGTACGTGCGACTGAGCTTAGACTTCCGTCGAATCCGAGTAATGGACAAACACACTGTTCTCGCATTCCGGTTCAACTCGGGTGTCGGATACTCCTATAGTAGTAACAAGACGCTCCCTTACGAAAAATTCTTCTTCGCAGGAGGAAGCAATAGTGTCCGTGCGTGGCGCCCACGCCGTTTGGGGATTGGATCATACCCTCCTCAACTTTCGGCCGACCCCACGAAAGACGGGCTTTTCGACTATCGATTCGAGCGCCCCGGTGAGTTGCTGCTCGAGAGCAGCATCGAGCTCCGGAAAAAGCTGTTCGGGTTCGTCAATGGGGCCGTGTTCGTCGATGCTGGAAACGTTTGGTCGTTTAACAGTACACCCCCGGCCACTGTCAACGCCGCCAGTTGGGTTGGGTCCACGAAGTTCAACGTGAAAGATTTTTATAAACAGTTCGGCGTCGGCACCGGCTTCGGTTTAAGATTCGATTTTGCCTTCCTTGTCCTCCGTCTCGACGCTGGTATAAAAGTGTATGACCCCGGTCGAGAGGCGGGAGACCGGTTCGTCCTCAACCGGTTCAGGTTTTTCAAACCCTTCGGTACCGAAAAAGAACCGGTGATCTACAACGTCGGGATCGGATATCCCTTCTAGTTCGTCCTACCGCAAAGGGCGTCAGGTCTCCGGGCTTGCAGGTCAAATACTCGCGATCCCAATCGTTTTGAGCGTTTTCCTGACGAATAGTTTAAGTTTCCTTCATTGTTGTTAAGTCCCAATTATCTATTTTTAGAAAGTTGGACTGTGCCCATGAAGCGTTTTCTACCTCTCCTATTCCTTCTAGCTGCTCACGCTCTCTTTGCACAGGTTTCAAAAATCTCTGGACAGGTCCTTTCGGCAAACGATAACACCGGTCTCCCCGGGGTAAACGTGGTCGTCAAAGGAACTTCGAAGGGTACCATTACTGACATCGATGGGAAGTTTACGCTGGAAGTCACTGCGCCATCGACGATCACTTTTTCTTTCATCGGCTATCGGACACAAGAAATCCTATTCATTGGCCAGACTACTATTCAAGTATTATTGGAAGAAGAGCCAAAAGAATTGAGTGAAGTCGTCGTGATTGGCTATCAGCCGGTAGAGCAGCGTAACGTGACCGGAGCTGTTACCTCTGTAAGTGCCTCGAACCTCAAAGACATTTCAGCTACTAGTATTGACCAAGTTCTTCAAGGACAGGCTGCCGGTGTACAAGTCACTCAATCCTCCGGCACACCGGGCGGCGGTATCCAAATTAAGATGCGTGGCTCGACTTCGATCAGCGCGAGCAACCAACCACTTGTGATTGTCGATGGCGTTCCGGTAGAAACAGGGGGGCTCTCCGGTCGGGATTTCGGTGGACAAAACGACAATGCCCTCGCCTTGTTTAACATGGCCGATATTGAATCTTATAGCTTGGCGATGGACGCCGCCACGAAAGCTCAGTATGGATCGCGCGCATCCAACGGCGTGCTCTATATCACAACAAAGAAGGGCAAGAGCGGAAGCGCCAATATCAGCTTCGACGTGCAACGCGGTGTTATCAATCCCACGCATCGCCTGGACCTACTCAATTCAACGGAACTCCTCGGCCTTCAGCGTGAGGCGGTTTTGAACGCTGGGAAGAACCCTGACGCCCTCGGCTTGATCCCCGGCGTCACCGATGCCGTCAATACCAACTGGCAAGATGCGGTATTGCGCCAGGCCATTATGGAACAATATCAAGCGTCGGCCAGTGGTGGCGATGACAAGACCACGTTCTACCTGAGCGCCAACTATCGCAATGAAGAGGGTATCCAGATCAATAACAGCTTTCAAAAGTACGGCACGACGATCAAGTTCGACCACCAACTGACGCCGAGATTCAAGGTCTATACCCAAGTGATGTTGACGCGCGCCCTCAACAAACGCGTGAAGGGCGATAACTTCTTGGATGGCGTATACTCCGGAGCGTTGAAGAGCCTCCCGTATTTCACACCTTATGATGAAAACGGTTTCCTCGTCGGACCAGGCTCACCGTTGTACGCAGCCTTCCCGAACTTCAACCCCGTTGCCCAGGCGTTACTCCCAAGGTTCAACACCGTCACAGTCAAGACGCTCGGTTTGTTGAAAGGTGAATATAAGATCAACGACATGTTGCGTCTCGTGGGCCAAGTGAGCCTTGATTATAACGATGTAACCGAGGACAATTATGAATCATCCCAAACTGCCATCGGTGGGTATCTCCCCAGTGTGGGTGGCCAGGGCTTGGGTATCTTCATCGCGCAAACGCTGACCACTGTGACGAGCAACGCCCGATTGTTGTTCAACAAATCCATTGGCGACCATCACATCAGCGGACTCGTCGGTTCCGAAGTACTCCAAAATTTCTCGTCGGGCGGCAATGTGCAGGGACGACTCTTCACCAGCGATGACTTCACGTACATACAATCTGCTGGACTCGTAGACGCAGGTGGCTCCTTCCGGGAACCACGACACTCGATCCTCTCGGCGTTGTCGGCTGTTGACTACGACTTTGGCGACCGTTACTTATTCTCACTCGCCATGCGCGCCGACGGCTCGTCAAATTTCGGCGCGAACAACCGCTTTGGTTACTTCCCCGCGGTGTCGGCAGGCTGGCGGATTTCTGAGGAGAAGTTCTTTCCGGTTAAGATCATCAACGACATGAAACTGCGGGGCAGCTTCGGTTATACAGGCAATGAAAGGATCGGGTCGTTTGCTTACTTAGGGCTGTGGGGCACCACGACCTACAGTGGAAGCTCAGGCGTCGCTCCTAATAGCCTTGACAACCCCGATATTCGTTGGGAGCAAACACGCGAAGTAAACGTAGGAACCGACATTTCGATCCTTGACTCACGCATCCAACTGTCGGTCGATGCCTACGACAAGAAGACAACTGGCTTATTGCTCGCACGCCCCTACTCCCTGTCGACCGGTTTTGGTTCGCTCACATCAAACATTGGCTCCATGCGGAACTACGGATTTGAGTTGAAAGTGAACACGGTGAACCTCGATGGTGAGGTGAAGTGGAAAACAATCTTCAACATATCAAGAAACGTGAACAAGGTATTGGCACTTGTGGATTCGGTGCCGCTGTATCGCGGATACCAAGCAGAAGGTGTGGATGGTACCAACATCATCAAGACCGGCGAACCGCTTGGTTCCTTCTATGGCTTGAATTACTTAGGTGTCAACCCGGCCACGGGAAATGCAATGTATGAAGACCGGAACCACGACGGGCAAATCACCAACGCCGACGCGATGGTCATCGGAAATTCACAACCGAAGTTCTTCGGGGGGATCACCAATACGGTGAACTACAAAGGCTTCGACCTCACCGTCCTTGTTACTTTCTCATACGGCAACAAGATCCTGAACATGACGAAAGCGGGCCTCATCAATATGGGCACCGACATCCAGTCGAACCAGCTAAGAGATGCTCTGCGCCGGTGGCAAAAACCGGGAGACATCACCGACATTCCACGGTACGAATTTGGCAACACGAGCAATACACTCCACAGCAACCGCCTGCTCGAAGATGGTTCGTTCATGCGTTTGAAGAACGTGAGTTTCGGCTACAACATTCCGTCTAAGTTTATCTCGAAGTATCGCCTGCAACGTGTACGTGTGTACGTATCGGCGACCAACTTATTGACGTGGACCAAGTACAGCGGTTCCGACCCTGAAGTCAGCACCCTGGATGGATCGACCTCTGCCGCGGGGATCGACTTTTACACGCTACCACAAGTAAAAACATTGGCCGGAGGATTAACGATTGGATTGTGAAGAAGCGACTCGTCATATTGTCTTTGCTCATTGCGTTGTTCACACTCGACGGGTGCAACGATTTGTTGACTCCGAAGCCGATCGATCAATTGGTGAACGACGTGGTGCTGAATGAACCCAAGGACATCGCGGCCGTCGAGATCGGATTGTACAACGCGTTTCGGGTGGTGATGCCCACGGTGGTCGTAGCCGGCGATATGACTGCCGATAACTTGATTCATAATGGCACCTTCTCCCAGTATCGTGAACTGGGTGTCAAGAAAATTACGTCGGCCAACGCAACGGCCACACAACTTTGGGGTGGTCTATACCGCACCATCTACATCGCGAACTTCATGATCGAACGCATTCCGACGATTCCGGGGGTGAGTTCAAGTGTGAGACAACGCTCGATGGCGACCGCCTACTTCCTCCGCGGGATGGCCAACTTCGTCGGGGTCACCACCTTTGGCGGTATCCCCAAGGTGACAACCACCAACATCGATGACAACCGGAACATTCCGCGCACGAGTGTGACCGAAATGATGGCGTTTATCGAAGGAGATTTCCTACAAGCGCTTGGCAAACTCGACGCCCAAACGGCAACACCGGCATTCGCGAGCAACAACGCCGTTAAAGCTGCACTCGCTCGTTTCTACCTGTATAATAAAAAGTACGCACAGGCAGAAACGTATGCATCGCAGGTAATTGGTTCTGGAATCTATGAATTGGAAAAAGCGTTCAAAGACGTGGTCCTGAAAGACTTTCCAAAAGAGTCAATCTTTGAAGTGGGCTACACGATTGCCGATGACAACGACGCAAACAATTTGAACACCTTGTTCCTTGGACGCCGCGAAATCATTCCTTCCAACCAAGAGATTGTCGCGCTGGCTTCGGCAGAATCCGGGGACCGTTTTTCGTCTATCAAGTTCGATGTTGCCAACTTGAAAGGAAATGACAACGGTTGGGCCGTCGCCAAATATGGAACCGCAGTGGAAGACAATAACAACGTGTATGTGTTCCGCCTACCCGAAATGTATCTCATCCGCGCCGAAGCACGAGCGCTGCAAGGAAACGTCACAGGCGCCAACAGTGCTCAAACGGACATCAACGTGCTGCGCACCCGGGCGAACGCTCCCACCGTGGGATCCGTGTCGCAATCACAGATGGTGCAAATCATCGAGGACGAACGGCGTTACGAACTCGCATTCGAAGGTCACCGCTGGTACGACCTCACTCGGACTAACCGGATTGAACAAGTGATGCCGGCATTCAATTCGAATTGGAGACCTGCATTCGAACTGTGGCCAATCCCGCAAAGGGAACTTCAGAACAACCCGTCGTTGGCAAACGACCAAAACCCCGGCTACTGATGATTGGATTTCGAAACATATCGAGATGGATCATACCTGCCGCCGTGGCACTCGTGATGTCGTGCGAAACCGAACGCATCATTTTCAAAGGCCCTTACTTTGTGCGATTTACCGACACGGCCCTTACGCAAAAAGAGAGTCATAGCGGTGTGATCAAAGTGGAAGTTCACAATGGCGGCCCAGCGCCTTCGGGAGATGTGAACATCAACTACACCATCGGCGGAACAGCGCGCGAAGGAATCGATTACACGATCGTGGGTACACGTGGGAAAGTTAAGATCAAGAGTGGTGAATATTTCGGGAATATCCAGATCCAACTAATCAATAACTCAAACAACATCCTGAGAAGCCAGGATGTCGTCCTCACCCTTCAAACCATCGACGATAATCCCGGGCTTTACGTTGGACAAGGTTCCAGCCAAATCGGACGGACATTTACGCTCACCATTCAAGATGATTGCATCCTTGGCGGCGATTACTATGGCCTTCGCAACAAAGGAGATGTCCCGACCACCGGCATCACCATTACCAGTTTGAACTGCGAGACTTACACACTTTCAAATTACGACATCAATATCTTCTCGTTCCCGCAAATCAGGAGCTTATCGTTCATCGATAATGGCGACAACACGCTTACGATTCCACCACAAGAAGACAGCACACTCGACCCCGATTTCGCGTCCATCGATGGGACTGGTGTCGTAAACCCCGTCACTCGAGTGATCACCTTCACCGTGCGTCTGGTCGATTTTGACAATCAACCGAAGTTCACCTTTGACTTGATCCCCAATTGAGATGAAATCCTTCAAAACAATCATGGCGATCCCTTTCTTAGCACTTGTGATGAGTTGCTCTGAAACTGTCGAAGTGACACCATTCACTTACCCTCAAGTCTTCGCGGGTAAAGTATCCAAGGCGTGGACGATCCGAAGTGTGCAGTTGCTGCAAGACGGCAAGGGTACACAAACGTTTGGCTTGTCTTCCTGTGCCACAGACGATGTCTACACATTCTTCAACAACTCCGAGCGCGGCTACACCGTTACCGAAGGAGCTACCAAGTGCAATGCAGACGATCCAAATGTGATCGTCGACAGCTCGTGGTCGTTCGTCAACGCCACGGCATCACTCACCATCATCATGCCTCTCCTCTCGGACCAGCCGTTGCCTTTCATCCTGAAGGAGATCGACGATTCAAAGATGGTACTCGATATCTATTTCGACGACGATAAAAGTAGTTACCGGTTCAATTTCAAATCGTCCTCTGGAGGATAGGCCGCTATGAGAAAGACGTGGATTGGGATACTTTTGGTGTGGATCAGCGGGCTGGCCTACGGGCAAACGCCAGCGGTGCAGAACTGCGCAACGATGGAGCAAGACGCCATCAACAGGGCGAAATACCCGGAGATGGGATCACTCGACCAACTGGAAGACGCCATCCAACGAAAGGCGACAGAGATGTCTTTGCGCGAACGGGGTGGAAAAACGCAAGCAACAATTCTGACGATTCCGATCGTTGTTCACGTGGTTCACAATGGAGAAGCCGTAGGTACCGGAACCAACCTAAGTCAAGCACAGGTGAAAGCCCAACTTGACGTACTCAATGAGGACTTCCGCCGAAAGTTGGGCACCCCTGGATTTAACAACAATGCGGTGGGCGCAGACATCGAGATCGAATTCTGCCTCTCTCCGGTAGATGCCAATGGTGCCTCACTTGCAGAACCCGGTATCCATCGCGTGCGGGGAGCCAACACAACATGGACTCGCACACAGATCGAAGGTTCATTGAAACCTACCACCATCTGGAACCCTAACCTCTTTTATAATATTTGGACCTTGAAGTTTGGCGGCGAAGATGCTAGCCTCCTCGGGTACGCGCAGTTTCCCGACCAATCGGGACTAGCTGGCTTGAATACCACCGGAGGCCCTGCCTCAACCGACGGCGTCGTCATCCAATTTTCGTCGTTTGGTTCTGTCGACAAAGGAACATTCCCGGTCATGACCGCCCCTTACAACCGAGGTCGCACCTTGAGCCATGAAACTGGCCACTGGCTCGGCTTGCGTCACATCTGGGGCGATGGTCCTTGCGCCAGCGATTTCGTGGACGACACCCCAACCCATCACAGTGAAAATCGTGGTTGCCCCGTGACCAAGTTGAGCTGCGATGGGACGAGTTTTGAAATGCCTCAGAACTACATGGATTACTCCGATGACGCCTGCATGAACATCTTCACACTCGGTCAGAAAGCCCGTATTCGTGCAGTGATGGAACTCAGCCCGCGTCGAAAAATCCTAGCAGCCGCAAACCTCTGCAATAGCGTAGTCGACGCACCCCCCGTAGCCAATTTCACAGCCGATAAACAAACGGTGCTGCGCGGCGGCGAGATCGCGTTCACCGACCTATCAACAAATTTCCCCACCACATGGAGCTGGACCTTCGACGGCGGCGATCCAAGTACATCGAACGTCCAAAACCCCCGGATAAAGTATTCGACCCCTGGGACATTCAAAGTATCGTTGACGGTCACCAATGCGAAGGGTACGTCGCCTACCTACACAGTAGATGGTTTCGTAACGGTGTCGGAAGAAGGTTTGTGCGGGACGGCCACAAATTTCCAGGGCGGCTACACTCCGTCGTTGGTGAAACTGAAGGACTTCGGCGCCTTTACCGGGTATCTCACAGGTCATAATAGTGCGAAGAGTCTCGCCATGTCAGAACTGTTTGCCAACCCTCAAGGCTACGCATACATCAGCGGCGTAGATATCCGGTTCGGAAAACTGTACACCACAAAAGACGATGCCACCGTCACAGTGACCGTTTGGAACGCACGCGGCGCACAGAATGGGCCCGGATCGGTCATTGAAAGCAAGACCGTTTTGTTGAAGCAAATCAAAGAAGACTTAGCCGCAAATCGCGCAACGTCGATCATCTTCGACCGTGAGACACCCGTCTTTAGTCGTCCTTTCCATGTTGGAATTGAACTGACATACACGGGTGATACGCTCGCCATCCAGTCTTCGGCCAATGGCGAAGCTACTGGCGCAACCTCGTGGATTAAACACAGTACCGGAACTTGGCAACCCTACGCCATCGCCTATGGTGCCAACGTCGCGATGAACATCAAGTCGAAAGTGGGCATGTATCCGTCGGTGCAAGTGGCGACCTCGAAACTGTATGTAAACCCTGGTGAAGAGGTGATCTTGAACGCACGTGGCGCCAGCATCTTCATTTGGAATGCCAATGATAACTCGGTAAAAGCCGTAGCAGGGCCGCAAATCATCGTACATCCTTTTACCACCACGGTTTATGAAACCAAAGGTTCCGGTCTCGATCTTTGCAACGCAACGGCGCTCACGACCGTGTACGTTCGCGACGGCCCCATCACTGGTGTGAACGAAGCATTCGTCACGGATGTGCAACTGTACCCAAATCCGGGTACGGAGACCCTGAACGTCATGTTCGAGAATTCAATGCGCGGCACCGTCGGCATCCAACTTCATACCCTGTTGGGTCAACCCGTCCACACAAGCGAAACGACAAAGGCCGACGACCGGTTTGACACCGCCATCGACGTATCGTCACTCGCGCCGGGAATTTATGTGGCGACGGTGAAGATCGGATCCAGTACGTATCATGGGAAGTGGGTGAAGAGGTAGTTGTTAGCTGATCGTTGGCAGTTGTTGGATGGTCGTTTTAAGAATTTCGATTCGGTTTTAAAGGAAGATATCATCGAAGGTATCGGCGAGAGAGAGAGAATAAAAAAAGAGCGGTTCCAATGAGCCGCTCTTTTGTTTTCGACTAATGTCGAATGTGGTCTTACAACTTGTTAAAGATGTATTGCAAGGTCAAATCGACAGCCTTGTAGTCGGCATCGGTTGGTGTAGTCGATGTATCGAAGCTATCCGGTAGCAGGTACAGCGTTACAGTGCTCGAGAGTGTCATCCGAATATCTGTGATGTCCCCAACCACGTTGAATTGAGTTCCGACCGTTCCGTAGAAATCAATTTTATCGAGGTCGTCTGGGTTGTCGGGGCTCACTTTCACGACGGTACCGTCTTGAGTCCATTTGCCTTTGTCATTCACAGACGGGTAACCACCACCTACGTTGTAGGCCCGTGTGTAAGTACCATCTTGTTTGAATACGAATGTGTATCCTACCTCAATACCCAGCACTTGCACGGTTTCGTAGCCTTCCGCTTTCTTGAACCCTGTGGGAAGGTCGGTCATTTTATATCTTGCCAAGGACCATGTACCAACGATCGCTGGTATCGGGGCTGGGTCGTCTTTCTTACAGGAATCAAGGGTGAGCACAAACGCCATCAGCACGACCCACACGAGCGATTTTTTCATATTATATCATTAGGTTTCGATGATAGTAAAAATACAAATTAGGCGACAGGAATAAAATCTCGGGGGCCATGACCCGAAAAGTGCCGACCGTTAGACACGGCAACCGTTTGAAAAGTAAGCGTCACGGAATAAAAACCGGCGATTATCCCTCAAAAGACGGGATGTTATTTTGGAGTTGGGGCAGGCTTGAACCCGACCGCCCAACAGATCTGGTACCACAGCGCAGCTTGCGGCAGGTCTGACCACGACCTCAATTGGTGCAGCGCCTCATTCATGACAGGCTCACTAATGAGATTCCCATCAATCATCAACTTCCGTGCGCTTTCCAAAATTCCAATCAAGTTTGCCACGTAGCTTTTAAAAGTGGTGCTCCCCGCACAGTCACCGAAGAAGACCACATTGTTCCGAATCTCACTTAAGCCTGCCTCATGCATGAGTGAAACCAAGCGGCGCCCGATGTATGGGTCATTCCCAAGTCGGTCGTACGAGCGCATATACGCCGTCCAAAGCGTCGAGAACCCTGCGGGCTCAGGATACAATACAAAACTCATGTGGTCATCGTCCTCGAGCACCACCCGACCTCCGGGCCGTACAGCCTTGACCAATTGCGAGAGTGCTATTTCGGGCTTCGACAGGTGCTCCAGCACAAACCGCGCGTGTCCAACATCGAAGAGATTCCACTCATCGGCAGAAAGAGGCATGTTCTCGGCGTCACCCTGTCGAAACTCAACCCAATGAATCTCCTTTTGCTTAGACAAGTTTCGGTTGGCGGTTTCCAATTGATGCACATCACGCTCAATCCCAAGACATCGCCCCTCTGGACCGACCGCCTTCGCCATTGACAGCGTAAATTGACCCAGGCCGCTGCCCATGTCAATAATCGTCTCCCCTCCCTCTAAGTCGAGGAGCTGCAAGCAACGGTCGTTGATCAATTCGTTGAGAAGAGAAAGTCGCGCTTGCTCTTCCGGGTTGGAACCATGTATATAACTTGACATACCCCAAGTGGTGTGTTGACTGACTTAAGCATATTAATGAAATTAGAATGAACTTCAAAAGCTCAATGCAACGGGAGCCACTTCGAAATAGTGAAGAGTTTCCTAGCCTCTGCGACACATGAAATTAACTAGACGTCAAACGATCGAGCGCCTTGCGTCGATCGCCGGCTTTCCGATCTTTGCACAAATGGCAAGCGGTCAATCATTATTAAAAAGGGTTATCCCCTCCACAGGCGAAAGTATTCCAGCCATCGGCGTCGGTACGTGGCAAACATTCGACGTCGGTACGTCTGCGACCGACCGTGCTCCTCTATTGGACGTTCTTCGAAAAATGATCGAGTTGGGTGCTACCGTCATCGACAGCTCGCCTATGTACGGCAACTCGGAAGGCGTCGTAGGCGATCTTTCCACGCAGGCAAATATGAATGACAAACTCTTCGTAGCCACGAAAGTGTGGACCACGGGCGAACAGGCGGGAATCTACCAGATGAACAAATCCTTCAACCTGTTGAAGCGTGAGAAAATGGATCTTATGCAAATCCACAACCTCGTTGACTGGCAGACACACCTCAAGACACTTCGTCGTTGGAAAGAGCAACGCAAGGTTCGATATATCGGGATCACACACTACACCGATGGTGCCCACACGACCCTGGCAAAAATCTTAAAGGAACATCCTATCGACTTCGTGCAGGCGAACTACAACCTACTCGACACAAATGCTGAGCTCGAGCTTCTCCCCGTTGCTCAAGAACGCAAAGTTGCAGTGATCGCCAACCGGCCATTCGAAGAAGGTGCATTGTTTCGAATGGCCAAAGGAAAAGAGCTACCCACATGGGCCAAGGAATTTGGATGTGAAAGCTGGGCACAGTTCTTTTTGAAATTCATCCTTTCACACCCGGCAGTGACCGTCGCTATTCCCGGAACTTCGAAAGTGGCGCACTTGCTCGACAATCTTGGGGCCGCACAGGGAAGACTTCCGGATGCACGCGAACGCGAGAAAATGAAGAGTGTATTCAAATCGTAGCGACGGCCTAATCTCGATTGTGGATCAAAATCTCCACACGTCGATTCTTCCTTCGCCCCTCTTCGTTGTTGTTTGGAGCCACCGGCCGGGAACTACCATAACCATTGAACGATACGCGCGACGTCGCCACGCCCCTATCTACTAAGTACTCCGCCACGGCGTCGGCACGATTCTCAGACAAGCGCAAATTGTGATCTTCCTTTCCTGTGTTATCAGTATGTCCGGAGATTTCAATCCTAGTGGAAGGATTCTTCTTCAGGAAACTCACGATTGAGTCAAGTTTTGGAAACAACTCGGGGCGCAGCTTGTAACTATTCACCGCGAATAGAACTTCGTTGAGGACAATCAAACTATCTCGCTTGGGCTGCGACGTAGTGATCACTGGTGCCAGCGTGTTGTTGCTGGGCTCTGTGTTTATTTCGACAGGCTTACTCTTTGCGACGAGCACAGACGTGTCGGGGACCAATCTCTTTGGTTGAGGTGGTGGTAATTTCCCACCGTCTTTGAATCCCTTGAAGCGATCGTTTCGCTGCTTCTTTACCCAGGCTGCTTTTTTCCGACACAACTCGTTGAAGCACACGATACGCGAATACCACTTATGAGCAGGCCACCCGTAGCTCTTGGGCTTTTTCAACAGGGCAGCATCTTTCGCTGTCCAATGGGTGACAAGCAGCGGTTTGGCGCAACCGACGAGACAGCAACACAAAAGCGCAAAGATTGCCACTCGAGCGAGAGAAGGGTGCATAGTTTGAAAACGGCTGTTCACCATCAAAATTATGCAACCCAGCCACAATCAAACAAGTTTTATTATTCGTAGCGAAGTGTTTTAGCCGGGTCGGCCATAGCGGTCCGAAGCACCTGCGCCGCAATCGTCAGCGCGGCGATGAGCACGATCAAAACCACGGGCACCACGAACATGAACCAAGTCAAGTCGATTCTATAAGGATACTCGGAGAGCCATTGCGTCATGGTGTACCATGCAATTGGCAGGGAAAGGGCCGTCGCCAACAACACGAGGCGAAGGAAATCACTGGACAACAATGCGACTATTCCAAAGGTACTTGCCCCCAACACCTTTCGAATGCCGATTTCCTTCGTGCGTTGCAGCGCCGTGTATGCCGAGAGACCAATCAACCCCAAGCAGGCGATTAAGATTCCCAAACCGGTAAAGATGCCAACAATCTTTCCAAATCGTTGGTCGTCATTGTATTGGCTATTGTACCTTTCCTCTAAGAACGAATACTGAAATGAGTTTCCGGGGAAGAACTTCTTGTACACCCCCTCGGCCGCCGCGATGACGTGCTGTTCATTGCCCCTTTCGTACTTCACGGTGGTGGGCGAATACGTGCTATACACTGGTCGGAAGATGATCGGTTCTTTTGGTTTCTTCAGTGACTCTTGGTGAAAATCGTTGATCACCCCCACGACCGTCCAAAGGCGATTGCCATACTGCCCTCCCCACGCGATCTCACGACCGACCGCATCGTCGTTTGATGGAATACCCAACAATTTGACGGCAGATTCATTTAAGACCACAGACTTCAAGTCGCCAAAATCTACTTTGTGATCCGTTGGGAGAAATCCGCGACCCGCCAGCACCTTGATACCGAATGTATTGAAGAAACCGTAATCGATTCCATAATTACTCAACGTGTACTTTTGTTCGGCGGGCTGGTCAGCCAAACGAATGCCGAAAGAACGGCCTAGACGCGCACCTGGTAACCGCGAGCTTGTGGAAACCGCCACAACGCCCGGAATGTTGGACAACTCTGCCTTATAGTTTTCCACCCTTTGGATGAAGGTCGAATCCCAGCCGGTTAGTTCGGGTGCATCTACGACCAAAGTCTGATGAATATCTACACCGAGATCGGCTTCACTCATGTATTCCACTTGTCGCGACACGACCACGGTACCGATGATCAAAGCCGCCGAAGCTGTGAATTGAAAAATCACCAACGACTTTCGTAAAAAATTCCCACCAGAAGTGCGTTGGAACTTTCCCTTCAGAACGGTGACGGGCTGATACGACGACAATACAAATGACGGATAAAACCCAGACAGTAGGATGCCTAGTGACATCACAGAAATCGCGACCAACACACCCCAAAAATCAAACTGCTTGATTGTACTCCAAATCGAAAGGTTGCCCCGCACAATTTGATTGAAAGAACCCTGAAGGAACTGAATCAGGACGAGCGCGATCACCAATGCCAGTATGCTCATGATCACCGATTCAACCATAAACTGTTTCATCAGTTGATTTCGGACCGCCCCCAGCACTTTGCGTAAGCCAACTTCTTTCGCTCGTTCTATCGCCCGAGATGTGGTCAGGTTGATATAATTGATCCAAGCGATCACCAAAATAAAGACTGCCACCACCAACATACCCCAAACTGCCTTTCCGGAAGCAGTGTCGGCAATGTCGTACTCGTAGTCCGAATACAAGTGCGCATCGCGCAAGGGTTGCAAATAAAACTTCTCGACGCTCCCCGAAACTTTGTCACCTTGAAAATATCTATCGCTGAACGCTGGAAATTTGACTTCAAGTGTTTTGTAATCGACGCCCGGTTTGAGAACGAGGTAGTGGCGCATGTCCGACCAAGTCCAACTGATGTCCGCATCTTTCTCTTGTTCAAAGAGCGAACAATAGGATGCGAGTGCATCAAATTTCAAGTGAGAATTGGCCGGTATGTCCTCCAGTACTGCCGTCACTTTGTACGGTTGATCATCGAGTCCCCAAAAAAGAGTTTTGTTCACTACCTCAGCAGCGGGAATGCCGGGAAAATATTTTTCCGCAGCTCTCCGGGTCAAAACCATTGTATGCGGCATTTTCAGCGCGGTCGAACGATCACCCGCGAGTAAGTCAAAGTCGAAGACCGATAGCAAATGCTCATCAGCAAAGTGAACTTCCTCGCCACGATAATTCCGGTCCTCGATGCGAACATTCAATTCACCTCCAGGCATGAGACGCGTATATTCTTCGACCTCGGGAAAATCTTTAGCCATGGTCGGACCAATGGTTGGGTACATGATTGTACCGTGCTGTATTAACTTCCCATGTTGAAAGCGGTCGTTCGTCACCCGATAGGTCCGATCCAATTTTTCATTGAACGTGTCGTAGCTCCAATGGAAACTCACGAATTCAAGAATCAATAGGCACGCGGCCAAACCGATGCTCAACCCTATCACATTGATTGCTGAAAAGACTTTGTTTTTGAGGATGCTGCGGAGTGCAACGGTAAAGTAGTTTTTCAACATAAGGGCTGGCTTTTTGTAAGGTAAAAACGGAAAAAGGCTAAGAGATAATACTTGCCAAAAACGAAAAGGTTACAACCGAGACGTCTTCGCCAATCGCGCATGGGCCGAGTCTACAGCTAGCTATCGTGTTTAAGGGTGTCTGCCGGATTGATGAATGAGGCCTTGATGGCATGGTAGCTCACGGTGCCCAACGCTACAAGCAGGCCTCCGCCGATGCTGATCGCGAACAGTTGCCAGGTAATCCCTACGTGAAACTGGAACCCTGCCAGCCATCGGTCCATAACATACCATGAAAACGGAATCGAGATTGCGAAGGCGATGAGCGAAAGCCAAACGTATTGTCGGTTGAGCAGCACGAAAATGCTACGAACGTCGGCTCCCATTACTTTTCGAATCCCAATCTCTTTGGTTCGGTTGACGGCGTTGACACCGGCAAGACCAAAAAGGCCAAGGCACGAGATCAAGATCGCGAACGTCGTCGAAACGGCCATGATGTTCATTCTTCGCTCGTAGTGCCCATACTGTTTGGCGATGTTCTGATCCAAAAATGAATAATCGAAGGGCTTACCTGGATTGATTCGTCGAAATACCTCCTCAATCCGGGCCACCGCGCCACTCAAATCGGCGGCATTCACCCGCACATAAGTAGCCATCAAATGTCCGCCCTGATCTCGGTCTTCGGTAAAAAACATGGGCTCGATCTTCGACTCTAAAGTCAAGAAATGAAAATCCTTCACCACTCCGATCACCTTCGAGCCCAGACCCGTCGTGTCGTTCCTCCAGTTAAGATAGGCGTGGTCCAAATCCGTCCACTGAAGAATCCGCGACAGAGCCAGGCTCAAAATTTCGACCGTGAACCAGTTGGATACCCAATGCAGGGATAAGACCTGGATCCACTGCGTACACGTAAGCTGAATGATTCACATCCTTCACTTTGAATCCATATACGTTGTAGCCATCCGTAAACGACTGACTCACCCCCGCCACTGCCTCGACTCCGGGCACATTACCAAGTTGGTCACGAAAATTCATGTAAAGGTTCTCTGCTCCATTCCCCCACTCTGCATAGTTGTTGACCACCACGACGGCATTTTTGATGAACCCAAGCTCTTTGTTACTGATGAATCGCATTTGCTGGTACATGATCACCGAACTCGCGATTAAGAAAGCCGCCATGGCAAACTGGAATACGACCAGGGGCCGTGTAAAGCCAGCACGGAGCCTCGTCGTGAATCTACCTTTGAGCACATCGACCGGTTTGAAACGTGCGAGAAACAACGAAGGATAACTGCCTGCGACAAAACCAACAACAAGCGCCAGCAACAGTCCCAACGCCAATACTTGCCAGACACCGGCGTCGAGGATAATGTGCTTGTCGGTAAACGAATTGAATGTGGGCAAGAACAATGCTGCCAAGACGGTCCCCACCGCCAGTGAGATCAACGACAAGATGATCGATTCGATGGTAAACTGGTAAAAAAGCTGCCCTCGTAACGCGCCCACTACCTTGCGAACACCGACCTCGGTGCGCCGACCCGCGGAGGTTGTCAACGCTAATGAGATATAGTTAATTGCGGCGATGAGAAGGATCAAAATTGCAATTCCCCCCAAGATATACGAATACTGGACATCACTCACTCGATTCCACGATACCTCCTTCAACATGTGAATGCTCCGCAAAGGCGACGCGAGGTATTCGATCAACTTGGCATCGGCAGGAAGGTGATCGTTTTTACGCCATTGAACCAAGGTCGGTTCGACGTACTTGTCGCTCACGTCTTGCAGCTTCTTCACGAAGTCATCGGCGTTGGCATCAGACCTTAATTGAACAAAGGCGGCGGTATTGAAATTTCCCCATGAACTCATCTGCCGCTCGTAGCGAGGTCGATTTTCTTGCGGAATCAACACTCCGAAATCGATGCTTGAATTTTTCGGTGGATCCAATACCACACCTGTCACTGTATATTGACGCACATCTCCTTCGTTCGAGAAATTGAGAATCTTTCCGATGGGGTCGTCGGTACCAAAAAACTTGGTCGCCACCGACGAGGCGAGTACCACTTCAGATTTGTCGTTAAAAACAGTGGCCGGGTTACCACTCGTCATTGGGAACGAGAACATCGAAAAGAAACCCTTGTCGACATACGTAATCGGCTGCGAAAAGACTTTGTCTCCATAGGAGATCACCGAAGAACTCTCCGAAAAACGTGTTGCGTATAAAACTTCAGGGCACTCATCTTGCACTGCCTTGGAGAAGCCCATCTGCAACCAAGCTTGGCGTTGCCAGCGTTCGTCGTCTGGGATATCCTGCCTCCAAAAATTGAACGTTCGGGCCTCAATCCGGTAGATATCATTCTTGTTTTCATGGAATTGATCGAAGCTCAATTCGTCGCGTATAAATAGCGCGATCAAAATGCAAAACGCGATCCCAATGCTGAGTCCGAATGCATTGATAAATGAATACAGTTTGCGTTTCGCAATGTTGCGTGCTGCAACGGTGAGATAGCTTCCAATCATCATAGTATTCAAAATTTTTGTAGATATCCTATTTCTCAAGACAATACCCGGGCGCATGAACTTGCAGATATTCCAGAACATTCGCCTTCGCGCAATTCGATAGCCATGGTCCCTTTCGTCCTCCTCAAATTGCTCCGTGAGATCACCTTCAATTCCTTCGAGCAATTGCGGCGGGCAAAACGCGCGCAAAAACCGCGTAAGTATTCTCGGTGGTTCTACATCGCGTTGTTTCATCACTCTTCTTTCAAAACGGAGGCTGGATTCACCGACGCAGCCCTCAAAGTCAAGTACCCAACACTCAATAGAGCCGTGATGATGACCGCAACGCCGGCACCAATGAAGATCATCGGTCCCATGGTCAGGCGGTACTCAAACGTCTCCAGCCAATAATTCATGAGTGTCCAAGACACCGGAATTGAAATGACGAGTCCTATTGCAATCAATTTCATATAATGACCATTCATCATGGCGACGATTCCAAAACGCGATGCTCCCAGCACCTTCCTGATCCCAATCTCCTTTTTGCGAACCTCCGCTGAATAAGCTACAAGCCCCACCAAACCAATGAGTGCGATCAAAATTGAAAGCCCGGCGAAAACCGCAAAGATGTCTCCCAACCGTCGGTCTTCTTTATAATTGTTCGCCAAGTCGTCCTCCAAAAAGGAGACGTCCATCGGAGTTTGTTGCACATGCGAGTTCCACTTGTTTTCAATTGTCCGGACGAGTTCGGGAAGATCGTCGGTATTGTACTTCACTGCCACCACCCGCATATCGCCCCAAATTTTTGACTTGACGTGGTTGAAGAATAACGGGTTAATTGCCTGTCGCAACGATTGGAAATGGAAATCTTTCACGACGCCTATGATCACATGCTCGCGTTCCTCGTCGGCCTCGTAGATGATCGTACGTCCAATCGCGTCTTCTGGAGTCCATCCAAATAACCGAACAACCGTCTCGTTTGCGATGAATGCAGTCTGGTCGGCGGCATTGTGTTCCACATCGAAAAGCCGGCCAGCCACCAGTTGAAATCCCATCGCTTGAAAATAATGGTCGTCGATCTTCACAGCCGTCACAGGCAACTTGATATTCGAACCCTTCGCTGAATACACATCTTGGTAGGTACTACCGCGGGGAAGGTCTTGCGCGATCGCGGCACCTGTCACGCCAGGTATTGTCGCCACCTCATCACGAAACGATTCAAGTTGACCGCCAAGTTTTTCGGCATAGTTCACGACCAGCGTGTTCTCTTTATTGAAACCCAAGTTCGCTGACCGCACAAAATCCATTTGCTGAACGATCACGACGGTGCCGATGAGCAACATGATCGAGATCGCGAACTGAAGAACCACCAAGGCGTTTCGGAGCCCCGTATTACCGGAATTCGACGAGACTTTACCCTTCAATACCTCGACGGGGATGAAGGATGTGAGGTAAAACGCTGGATAAATACCAGCCAAGAGTCCAATTACAAGTGCAACGACTGGCATCGCGATTAAGAAACGTGAGTCGTTCCATAGCGTAAACGGCATGTCCGATTGAAGGATTGTCACAATGCCGATTCGAAGAAGTTCTACCAACGGAACGGCGAGTAAGGTCGAGAAAATCGCCAAGAAAATTGATTCAGCTTGGAACTGAGTCATCAACGAACTGCGCAACGCTCCGAGCGCTTTCTTCACGCCTACCTCGCGGGCCCGCTTCGTAGCACGGGCAGTAGACAAGTTCACAAAATTGATTCCGGCTATCACCAACACGAACACACCGATCGCGCCAAAGGCATAAGGATAGCGGATGTCACCTACAGAGCCAAGCCGGTTGTCTTGGGATTTCAAATGAATGTCGCGGACGGGAACCAGGTAAAACTGCCATTGCCCTTTTCCCGCCATGAAGTCATCGTAGTTGATCCCAAACCTTTCGAACGACGGCTTGATCGTTTTCTCTCCAATGGAGATCATCTTCGCATGCAACGCCTTGGCATCGGCGCCAGGTTTTAACCGCACGTAGGTAACGACTTGCGTCCAAATCCAACTCCACTCGAACTTTCGAATCGCCGGGTTGGTGTACATCGACATCAAGTACTTGAACTTGAGGTGTGAATTCTCCGGTTGTTCTTCCGTCACGCCAGTCACTTCGAGTACCCTTCTGTCATCGCCCATTTGGATAGTGCGTCCAAGCGCCGGATTGTCGCCAAAGAGTTTTTTTGCAACTTCAGATGAGATCACTACTTTATCGACTCCGTACAGGGCAGTGGCGGGGTTACCCTCCTTCAGGCGGAAGCCGAAAAAGTGAAAGAAGTTTGAGTCAGCGGCAAAAATGTAATTTTCATTGAACGCCGACACATTTCCTTTCTCGTCCGTAATTCGGACAACGAAATTGCCAGGCGTATTGATTCGGGTTGTCTCTTCCACCTCGGGATATTCACGCGCCATCAGAGAAGCGAGTGGCAACCCAGTCGAGCCGAACACCCCGCCCTCCGGATCCCAAATCAACGTTTGATCGATCCTATAAGTCCTGTCCACATTCGGGTGGAAATCATCATAGCTGAATTCGAAAATGACATAGTTCGTCGTCAACAGGCAACACGCAATGCCCAACGAGAGTCCGAAGATGTTGATGAACGAGTAGCCCTTGCTCCTGCTAATCGTCCGTAGGGTGAGTTTGAAATAGTTTTTCAGCATATCGACAGATGGGTGACTTCTTCTTCGTTTCCTATTTCGAAAGATGATCGATGGTCTAAAGAATCGTAAAGAGTTATATAGCAATCGACCGTTTGCCCCTCTTCGGCCCTCCTTCGCAAGGTCGGCTTCGTATTGTTCGAGAAGATCCCCTTCAATCCCTTCGTGTAGCGACCGTGGACAATACCATTTGACGAAGCGCAACAACGCCCTTGCCAATCGGTCCCCGCGCTCGTGCCCGTCGGTATTCATCAGTTCACCGAAAACTTCAGTTGAGGCACGAGCTTCCACAAATCGGTGCGTGCCTCTTTCATGGCTTGCAACATGGCAAGACCTGCATTGGTAATTTGGAAGATGCGCTTACGTCGACCGCCGCGTGCGTTGGTGGCACCACCCATATTCGATTTGACAAGACCCTTGTCCTCGAGGCGGTATAAAGTGACATGCACCGCGCTGAGGCTAACCTCTCGACCAACCCTTTGCTTGATCTCAAGCACGATGGCGTTGCCGTAAGCTTCCTCTTGCAGTGCGCCAACCATCGTCAGCACCAGTTCTTCGAATTCTCCGAGAAATTCCTTGCTCATAATCATGTTTTTAAGAACTGCGCAATTTCTATATAATTTGTAAAACTAATAACGGGATTTGTATATAATTTGTTGGACTAATCAACAAAATTATGTCAAAAGCCTGATTAATAGATAATTAGAGCGACAAAGGCGACCGGGCAGGGCTTACTCGTATTTCAGCGCGTTGCTGGGGTTGGCCAAGGATGCTCGCAGGGAATGGATCGACACCGTCAACCAAGCCACCACCAAAGCTAGTAGGAACGAAACAAGGAATGTACCCGCTCCCACCGTGATCCGGTATGCAAAGGTCTCCAACCATTGCGTCATCAACCACTGAGCAATCGGGACGCTGATCGCCACTGCCAGCAACACGAGCAACGTGAAACGACGGTTCAACATCACAACGATTTGCGAAGAGGTAGCACCAAGGACTTTCCGAATTCCTATTTCACGGGTACGTTGCTCAGCAGTATAGGCAGACAGACCGTATAACCCGAGGCAACTGATGAAAATGGCGAGCAGCGTAAACATATTCACAGCTTTACCAAGTGTTGTGTCTTTCTTCATGAGTTCCACAAAGTTTCCGTCGACGAAATGATAGCTAAAGGCCTCGGCTGGATCTATCTCTTTCCACTTCGATTCTGCAGTCGCTAAAAAACCTTTCACTGCTCCGGGTTCGAGTCTAAAGCTAAGTTGGCCGGAACCGGTTTGATATCGAATCGCGACGGGTGCGATCGCATTGTGAAGGGACTCCCAATGGAAATCGCTCACCACACCAATCACCCGTTCGGTGTCGTTGATGACTGCACCGATGGGATCTTCCGGCAGTCCAAGGGCAGTTACCGCAGACTCATTCAGGATGATGGATGCAGTATCGGAGGCGAGTTCCTTCTGAAAACCTCTCCCTTTCAGAAGTCTCATTCCCAAAATATCGAGATAGTTCTCATCGCCCATGTAGGTATTGATGGACAGCGGGGCTTCTATCTGTTTACTTCGATACATTGAGAAGGTCACAACGCGGCGACTGCCAGGTTCGCCAGTGTGCTCGGAGGCAAGTGCGACACCTGATTGATTGATCAGCGCGGTTTTGAGCACTTCAAGCTTGGATCGATCGAGGCCAAAAGTGCGATCGATGGTCACGATGTTGCGGGCATCAAATCCGAGATCCTTGCTTTGAACAAAGTGGAGTTGTTGCTGAACAACCAAAGCTGAAACAATCAACGTCATGGAGACTGTGAACTGAAAAACCACGAGGGCGTTCCTAAACATTACACCCCCTTGTGGCGACCAGTTTCCTTTCAAGACACGTACGGGGTTGAACGCTGTGAGGTAAAACGCGGGATATATACCGGCTAAAATTCCAACGAGCACCGAAAACCCGATGAATATGAACACGGTAGTGGGCGCCTTCCAGATCGTGGGCAGTAGTGGCGTCCCGGTGACATAGGTGAAGGCAAGCAAGAACAATTCGGCAACTACGAGGGCAATGACCATGGCGATCGAAGTTGTCATCACCGATTCGGTGAGAAACTGCGCGACCAACCGACTGCGCGACGTTCCCATTGTCTTCCGGATCCCTACTTCCTTCGCTCGTCGGGCTGCCCTTGCCGTAGTGAGATTCACGAAGTTGACGGCGGCCAACAACAAGATGAAAACTGAAATTGCCGAGAAGATATAAATGTTGGACTCACTGCCACCGGGTGTGAGCTCGTACATCAGTTGCGACCGTAAGTACACATCGCGAAGTTCATGCACATGGAAGCGCACGGCATTTTCACTGGCGCGGTAGGCATCGATCGTTGGGAACCCCATCGGGCGTCCGCTCTCTGGGTACACGTGATTGGTCCATACTCGGTCGAGGGCGGCATCAAGTGCTGCGCGATCCACATTCGGGCGCAACAATACATAGCTATAAAAAGCCGCCGAAGTCCAGTACTTGTTTCCTTGGATGAGGGATTGATTAGACAAAAAGATATCAGAGGTAACGGTCGCATTAAACGGCAAGTCGCGCACCACGCCCACAACCGAGTATTCAGTCTTCTCCGCCCCTACTTTAAATGATTTTCCTAAGGCATCAGAACTCCCAAAAAACTTCGTTGCGAACGACTCGGTCAAAACCGCTTGATTGGGTGCCAAGTTGGGTCGACCCACCACGAATTCCCTTTGGAACACTCTGAAAAAAGAAGAATCAATATAGAAAAGGTTCTCACGGTACGACTGTCCATCAACTTCCATCAATACATTGCGCCCATTTTGCACGCGGGTAGCAGCTTCAATTCCATCGAACTCTTGTGGCAACACATCCAGCAAGATCTCAGGGCCGGCGCCAAAATTCCCGATGTTGAAAAAGGAAATTCCGACTTTATAGATCCGATCGGCATTTTTGAAGCCTCGGTCGTAACTCCACTCGCTGTAGACAAACAGGAAGATCACCAAGCTGCAGGCGATCCCGACCGCAAGACCTACCACATTAATGAGTGAGTACGAAAACTGGCGGAACATCGTGCGTAAAGCGACGAGGAGTGTGTTGCGAAACATAGGTTGGTAAGGATAGGTATCGGTAATGAACTATTCGTATTTCAGGGTTTTTGCTGGGTTAAGAAGAGCTGCCTTCATCGTTTGGAATCCAACCGACAAAAAAGCAATCACCACCACGCCAAGTCCAGCCAAGATAAACCATGCCGGGTTGAGTCCAATCCGATAAGGGAAACTTTGAAGCCAGTTTTCCATCGCGTACCAGGCGAGAGGCCAGGCAATCAATACAGCCACCAGCACCAATTGAATGAACCCACGTGATAACAGGAGAACAATATTGGTCGAACTAGAACCAAGCACTTTTCGAATGCCAATTTCCTTGGTCCTTTGTGTAGCCAAGAAAGAAGCGAGGCCGAACAATCCGAGGCATGCAATGAAAATCGCAAGCACGGTAAATATTAGGAAGATTGTTCCGAACTGCTTGTCTGACTCATACTGTCGATTGAAGAATTGATCTAGGTAAAAATAGTCGATCGGATTCCCAGGGAAAATACGGTTCCATGGTTCTTGTAATGCCGCCAGTACAGAACTTGCATTGTCGTGATCCAACTTGATGGCATAAAAGTTTGCGAAGTCGGGGGTGTATCGAAACACGAGCGGTACCACAGCTTCCTTTAAAGACATTTGGTGATAATTTTCAAGAACACCCACAACCTCGAGCGTATCACCTTGTATGATCCTTTGACCAATTGCATCCTCGGGATTTGCGAAATCCAAGGCTTCAGCCATCGCGCGGTTTAAAATCACGTTTCGGTCTTCATTTGTATGTTGAATGTCGAAACTGCGGCCCGCTGCGATGTCCAATCCAAATGCTGTAATATAGTCGCGATCGATACCGACGGTGTAGCCCGAAATAGGCCCATCAGGTCCGCCCACCAACCGTTGCACACCACTTGCCCAGAAAATCTCATCGCCCGGCACATTGCTCGAAGACGTGATGCTTTTTACCCCGGCCAGTCGAAGAACTTCTCCTTTAAAACTTTCGCTCTTCAACCGGAATGTCGTATCAACCACTCCCGGACCTTTGAGTACAAGGGTTTGGTTGATGTCGACACCTAACTTTTGATTTCGCATGAACGAAAGTTGTTGGTAGACGACGATCGACCCCACGATCAAGACAACTGAAGCGATGAACTGGAAGATCACCAGGCCTTTTCGGATGGCGCTCCCCTGTGGCGTCCTCATGATCTTTCCCTTGAGAACAGTAACCGGTTTGAACCGCGCCAAAATTAGAGATGGATAGAATCCGCTCAAGACTGTTCCGACTATGAACAGCGCTCCAAACAGCAACCAAAAGTCGCCACCGAACATATACGAAACCGGGATTGGACGGCCGGTTAACCCTGCGAACGAAGGCCATAACGCGCGGACTGCGGCCAGTGCAATAAAGGATGCAAACAAGTTCACCAAAAATGACTCAGCGAGAAATTGTCGCATCAACTGAGTGGCTTGAGCTCCCAACGCCTTCCTCACCCCTACTTCGTTGGCCCGGTCGAAAGAACGCGCAGTTGCTAGATTGATATAATTCACCCAGGCAATGATGAGGATAAAGAATGCAATGAAGGTAAGCGCGTACACTGAGTCGCCGTCGCCTCTTTCTTCGGGTTGAGACTCTTGCAGCAAGTTTGCATAGAGGTGAATATCCTTGATGGGTTGCAAAATGAAGTCCTGCTTCACCTTTCGATTCTCCCACAGTTCATGACGTGTCTTAAAAACAAACTCGTCCCATTTTGCCTGAAGTGCCGCTACATCGGTGCCTGGCCGCAACAACACGTAGGTGTTGAAGTCGTACCAACCCCAACTTGTCTCGGCGCCGTTCTCCGCGATCGGAACATTTGGCTCGTAAAGCGTTTCATACGAGACCAGGAAGTCAAACTTAATGTGAGAGTTGGCGGGAACATCCGCAAAAACTCCCGTCACTTCATAACGACGGTCGCTACCAATGTTGATCGTCTTGCCAATAGGATCCGAATCACCAAAGTATTTCCTTGCAGCTGCGGCAGAAATCACTGCCTTCCCGGGTCCTTTCAGTAAGTTGTTTCGGTCTCCCTTGATGATTCTCCAATCAAAAACTCTAAAGACCGAGGTGTCGGTGATTTGCATGTGCTCTTCCCGGTGCGCGATTAACCCGTGCTCGGGACTGTTGTAAGAAACCACTCCACTGAATGGATAGAGTCGGGTGAAGCCTTCCACCTCTGGAAAATTATTCTTCAACGCGGGCCCCACCGCGGGAACGGCGGCGGCACATTGAAAGCGCAGCTTACCGGCTTGCCAAAAGTCGTATTGTACGCGATAGATGTCGTTGGCTCGACTGTGGAATGAATCGAAGCTTCGCTCATACTTGACATATTGGAGAATCAAAATGCTCGCGACCATCCCAAGTGTAAGCCCTGTCACGTTTAGGAAAGTGAAAGAGCGGTGCTTCACGAAGCTCCTCAAAGCCACCAATAAATAGTTTTTGATCATAGTTGTTCTTATTCGTACTTGAGTGCTTGGGCAGGTTGGACCCAAGCCGTTTTTAATGTTTGATATCCTATCGACAGCAGCGCGATGCCCATGGAAATGCCGCCTGCCACGAAGAACACAACCCAACCGATGGGAACGCGGTATTCAAAAGTAGCGAGCCACCCTTGCATTAAGTAAACAGTAAGTGGGACAGAAACGGCGAGGCATATTGTCACCAAGATCACATACTCGCGCGACAACAGCACAAGTAGCGAACCCTGTGTAGCTCCCAACACCTTGCGAATAGTAATCTCTTTCGTGCGGTTCTGCATGGCAAGAGAAGCCAAACCATAGAGTCCTAAGCTACCGATCACAATCGCCAGAAGAGTTGCGATGGACACAATCTTTCCAAGGTTTTGATCGCTCGCATACTGGGTTGCGAGTGCCTGATCCACAAACTGATATTGAAACTCCTCATTTCCAGCGATCGCCTTCCATGCTTTTTCGATTTCCTGCATCCCTGTGGCGACCTCGTTGGCCTTGATCCGTACAATGAGTTTGGGAATGGGTCGTTGGTCCACGTTGACATTCTCAATACCAGGAAAGAGGATCGAAGGATCTTCGACGATTACGAGTGGTGGAACTTTCGAATGCAGCGACACGTAGTTGAAATCGCGGACAATTCCGATGATCTCGTGGTCGCCAAACTTCTTTCCGGGAATGCGTTTACCTAGCAAGTCGGGAAGCGAGTACTCGCGTGCGAAAGCCTCGTTCACGATGACGGACCTCCTTTGATCGGAGAGGCTTCCGTCGTCGAATGCGCGACCCGCGGCCATGGCCATTTTCATCATCGGCAAGTAGTCATCGTCGACAACCAACAGGTCAAAAGTCCGGTAGACATCATTGTCGTCGGTGAACCCGATGTTCATCCACCCGCCATTTGCGAAATCATGCGACGCGGCCGCAGCCTCAGCAATACCCGGCTTCCCCACGAGGGCAGTCTTGAATTGCTCTGTTTTTTCAAATCCCAACTTGACCTGTTCTGATAACCGGGGACCACGCTGAACCGTGATGGGTACGACCACAAGTTGTTCTTTATTGAATCCCAGATCCTTCGACCGCATAAATGAAAGCTGGTTTTGCATGACCAACGTACACGTGACCAACAAGATTGAGAGCACTAGCTGAAGTCCTACCAGCACTTTTCTGACCCCTTGTTTCGAGCTTCCAATTGCACCGACTCCCTTGAGAATAGACACAGGTCGGAACGACGACAAGACGAATGCAGGGTAACTCCCGGAAATGATCCCGATCAGGGCTAACAGGGTTAGGATGACAGCGACCAGGAAAAAGTTGAGTGGCAATTCAAGTTCCTTTCCAGCGAGGTGATTGAACTCCGGCAGGGCCGCGGCCGCAATGACCAGCCCGATGACCATTGAAATCGACGTGACCAAAACGGCCTCACCGATAAACTGGAAGATCAACTGACGGCGGGCAGCACCCACTACTTTTCGGACGCCCACCTCTTTTGCTCGTTTTAGCGAACGGCCGATGGATAAGGTGACGAAGTTGATACACGCAACTATGAGGATGAGAACGGCGATCGCACCAAGGATTAGGCTGTATTTGGGATCGCTCACTGGTGCAAGTCCAACAGGAAAGCTGTTGTCGAGATGGATGGACGTCAATGGCTGAAGTCCCGGGGCATACTTGCTCTCGTTGAATCGCTCTTCGCCGAGTATCGTCTTAAATAAGGAAGGGAACTTGGCCTCTACTGACTGTTGTGAGACGCCTTCCCGCAGCATCACATACGTTTCAGGATTGATATTGAACCAGCCCGAGACGAGGGTTTGCTGATCGTATAACCTAGGAAAATTCAGTTCCGAAATAATGAGGCTAAACTGGATGCTCGAGTTGACAGGCGCGCGCTCGGCAACTCCAGCAACGGTAAACTCTTCGAATCGATCCCCGAGTTGGATCGACATGTTCTGACCGATCGGGTCGGTGTCGCCAAAATACTTTCTTGCGATCCACCGGTTGATCACCACGTTGTTTTGACTCTCCAGCAATGTAGCGGTCTCGCCTTTCAAGATGGTGAAGTCGAACATCTTGAAGAAGTCCCGTCCAACAATGGCGATCGTTTCGTTATACTCGTCGTTGCCATGTTTTACTTGCACACCGATTTTGTTCAGGCGCACTTCGCTCTCGACCTCGGGGAGATTCTCTTTGAGCGCAGGTCCCATTGGAAATGGCGTTGAGGTGTAGAAAAACTGTTGTTTTTCACCCCAATCTTCGCGACCATAAACACGGTAGATGCGATCGGCCTTCGAGTGAAAGCGATCGAACGTACGTTCATCATACACAAATAAGGCAATGAGCAAGCAGCACGCAATTCCGAGGCTTAGCCCGGTGATGTTGATTGCGGAATGAACCTTGCTGCGCGTGAGTGCGCGGAAGGCAATCTTCAGGTAGTTCTTCAGCATAGGCGGGCCAACGCATCAATAGTAGGCCAAAATCCCGCCATGTTGCATGAACCGCCATGGAACTGCACCCACACGGTGAAAAATGTGGTCAAATCGAATAGATCTGATTTCGATCAGTCGTTTTGATGTGCGGATTCACGACATTTCCGTCCACTATCGGACGAGTCAACGCAAAAAAAACGGGAACTGTACAAGAGTTACTTGACCGTTCCCGTCTTGTTGCACCTCGGCCGTAGCCTTGGTACAACCCTAAATTCGCCTTTGCACTCCACTCCTTTTTGTCAGGCTACCTTGCAGCCACCTGTTCCTGGTTGACAGAGGATTTTGTGCTTGCGCAACTCTCCTTTGTCTGGAAGCTTTTACACTCCTTGCGATGTCGCGTTCGATCCCCGAAAGGATCTTTCGGACACAACAACTATGATCGGGCTTTTTGTAAGTGAGGTTTCCGTAGAAATCACTTTTTGTTTTCCCGATACACGCTGTCGGCGTGCCAGTATCGATTTAGTGATATGAAGATATCCTTGACATATATCCATTCAAAAAAAATCATAAAAAAGAAATCAACAACTTACGCACCATGTTATGCACATCGCAACTGCAAGTCGAAACAAGTAAACTTACTTAGTCGGTTTCTCTTCAATCGAAAAGTCAAGCTGTTGCACCAATGCGGCGGCCTCCGGCGTCAGGGTAAAAAACACCTTCACATCTTTCTTCGACCCACGGATAGTGAACGTACCACGCAACTGATTTTCCGGGATGACATTTGTCACCTCCAGCACATCACCTGCTTCCGTGAATATCTTGCGTACCTCTTCCTGGCGGTGAGCGAGATCGGCGTCCATGTAAAAGTTTTCAGCAAAGATTGCCGCATCACCCTCCTTCCATTCTGGTAAGAACTTAACAATTTCGTCACGTCGTTGCTTCAAGATGTTCGATGGGGGAAGCTCTCTCTTTTTCAATCCAGCCAACTGGATGAGTGTATCCAACGCCACCATGTTGGGCAAACCAGGTGCGCCATAGGTGTGGTTGGCGAAAGAGATGATCCCGATGTTGTATTCTGGATAAATGGCCCAGTGGCTCCCGAATCCTGGCAGCCCTCCGCTGTGTGCCACCCGGACTGTGCCGTTGCAATCTTGTCGCCAACCAAGGCCATATCCATAACCTGCAACAATCGGACACGGCTTTCCGCTCCTGTTGGTGGCTTGGGGAAACATGCTGTTGACGCGCCATGGCTGATGCATCTCGCGGAGAGAACTACGCCGAACGGGGCCATGTTCGTCTTCATCGCGCGGAGGCCATGCCGACAAGTGCAGGCTCACGTACTTGGCAAAATCTTCGATCGAACAAATCAATCCGCCCATCGCGCCATAAACACCATCGTGGAGCATCGGCTCTTCCTTCCAGGTTCCATCTTCCCACCGATACCCGAGTGCTAAGTCGTCGTTAGGAACTTCGGTGTACTCCCACTTCGAATGCGTCATTCCAATGGGCGCCATGATGTTCTCGGTAATGTACTTTTGGTAGGGCTGTCCAGACACATTCGAGATCGTCTTGCCCAAGAGCGCAAAACCCATGTTGCTGTATTCGTAGGCCAACCCGGGTGCGTTTGAAAATGATACACCTCCCTTAACGTGATCGAGCAGTTCTTGATCGGCATCCGCCAATTGTCGGTCACCCCACGGGTTATCTTCAGGGAATCCTGCCGACATCGTGAGCAGATGCAGCAAGGTGATCGGGCCAGAATCTTTGGTTAACGTGCCACTTCCAGCAAACTCGGGGACATATTTAGACACCGGATCCGCGAGCGACAACTTACCCTCATCGCGTAGTTTCAGGATAGCCATCGCGGTGAAACTCTTGCTCATGGATGCGATGCGATACAAATGTTCAGTGGTGGCGGGCGCATTCGTCGATACGTTTGTTACGCCAGTGGCACCCGAGTACACGAGCTCATTTCCGACGACGAGTCCGTAGGCGATCGACGGAAAATGGTTCTCTCTAGCGTAGTCGCTGAAGAGTTGGTCGAGCAAGGAAAAGTGATCTTTCAACCGCTCGAAAGAAGCCGGATCGGAGAATCGTGGCTCAGAATACGGATGGACGGAGTCTACCTTGGTCGTTGTATTCGTGTCTTTCTTGGGCGCGCAACTTATTAAGGCGACGATTAGCAGTGTCGGTAAAATTCTTCGCAGCATGATCATTAACTTGGGAGGTTGAAACGTAAAAGATTGAATATTCTACTTTTTGTACTTGTCGTTGAGCTTGGTCCGTGCCGCACAAAGGGTTACAACTTTCTCGATCCTTAGATTGCGCGTTTCTTCTCTTTTTGCCGTTTCCACCAACTCGATAAATTCGTTTTGATATCCTGTCGCAAGGCCGTGAAAGAATTCAAATGCTTTGGGTTTTGTCTTTAACTTGGCAAGAAGGTCCGGCGGGCACACCGCCACTTTGGCGACGGGCTGCTTCTTGTACCCGTTCTTGTTAAGCGCCGCCGATTCCTTCAAATAGTCGATCAACTTCTTGTTGTCAATTTCCGCAGCGTTTAAGTACCGGATTCCCCTGCTATGGTCGTTCTCGAGCCCATGGTTGAACATCTTGTGCTTGTCGGACATCGCTGCGCCGTTGAAGAAACTCATGACAACGTGCTTTTTGAATCCTCCGAAACCACAGACCATCCCATTAGAATTGAAATTGGGACCCCACTTCCAGTCTTCAACAATATCTGGAACCGCTTGATGAATGATGGACCTGAGACGTTCGCAGATCTCGCGTGAGAAAGAAGGAAGCGCTCGAATGTATTGATCAATTTCTTCGGAGGCCGTCATACCAGAAATTTAGGGCGTATGACTGACAAATTGAAATGCTGGGCTTCCGAGTTTTCCCCGAAAGGGAAACCTCAATAAATGGTAAGCTATTTCACTTGGATGATGAGCACCTTGCCTTCAACGATCCGCGAGCTGTGAAGGCCGTTTAGACGTTTGATGTCCTTGACTGAGACATTGTACTTTTCCGCAATGTGTCCGAGCGTGTCGCCCGACACGACCTTGTGTCGAATCACGTTGGCGTCGTTCAATTGAATGGGAGTTTCTTTTTGCTTGGACGCGACTGTCGCGGGCGCTGTACGAGGAACCGCGCGATGCTCAATAATCAAATACTTCCCCGCCACGATCATCGAGTTCTTCAAGTGATTCCTGGCCATGATCGACTGCACGCTTACGTGGTAACGATCGGCTATCTGTGAAAGGGTCTCGCCATTCCTGATTCGATGTTGAGTCGTGATGACTTCGGGAACTTTGATCTGGTTGGCAATCAGTGCGGAGTCTAAACGAATGCCGTTCGTCCCTTCCATCACCAGCGAGTCCAGATTCGGTTCGCTCGAGTAGCGCTGAAGTGTATTCTCGAATGCTTGCGCGAAGAGTTTGCCTTTAAGTTGATATCCGGCCTTCGTCAGGTGGATATAATCAGGTCGGGCCAGTCGTGCCATCACCCATTTTGACATGGAGTACTGACCACCGGACACTCTGTACCAATCGTAAAATCCGCAGTCTTGTTCACGTGCGATTTGACGGACCATGGCGGCAAACAACTGGGCCGATTCGATGTTCGCGCCTCTCCGGTACATGTCTTGTGTGCTGGTAAGGAGGATTGAAGCGCTCGGTGCAAGTTGTCGGATCCAATTAATTGTTTGCACGATCTGTCGACCTAACTGTGCCGAAATGCGGTCGGTGTAAAGGAAGTCATTCGTCCCATAGTCAAGAATGACAAGATCAGGGTCTAACACAGGAAGCTGCTCGTCGATCATCACTTGCTCGAGGACTGCGGTAAATGGCGCACCACCGACTCCTAGCGAATGGTACACAAGTCCTTTGTTCTGCTCGCTCTCAAGGCTGATCCCGTAGAATTCAAAGTTCAGTTGTTCGTCGTGTTGCTTCACCAACTGCACCTGGATTGAATTGGTGCTGTCGGGTAAAATGATTTCGGCAAAGGGTGTGTGAGGGTCGTATGTCGATGCCGGCACCATGATCTCACTGTTGCGCGTCAAAACCTTGAAATCGAAACTCTGCTTGCCCGGTTTGAAAAAGAGCTTGAGACGACGATAGTGCGAGGGGGTGTTTTCACGGAAAGTGATGGCAAATCCTGCGTTCGGGTCAATCGAGCGAATGGTCATTCCCGATACGCCTAGTGGAAGTCGGGGGCGTGGTTCCAGCGCTTTGGAATACTGCCACTTTCCGAAGTGATTCGTCTTGTAGTCGAATGGTGGATAAGTGCGAGCGGCGGAATAAGGAAAAATAATCCCATAGCCACCATCACCTTTGCTTTGTTGCATGTGCTTCCGCACCTCGCTGCTGAAAATTCCGGGTTGAATGTGTGAGTCTCCAAAATGGGCGATTGTCAACTTCGGTGTTGACTGGTCGTTCCATTTGTCGAAGAACTTTTGCAAGGCAGTTCGGCTATAGAACTCGATGAAATTATATTCATCGGCGTAGAATTTCATCCCGGTAGTATCTGGTGCCGGAAGGGTCACGGTATCGCGCGACGCGGTCGTTGGGACGGTGTCGGCGACCGACACGATATTTTTGACCGTATCGTTGATAGATGCCACCAGTCCTGCTGTTGAACGGGATCGATTCAAGATCAAAGAAACGTCTCTCATAGTTTAAAAAGTCTAACGATGATTGGATACGGTATCTTTCACTTCCAACTTCACACTATCTATCCTCGCTGGTTCGACCACGGGAGCGGTCTCCACCTTGGTCGGTTTATAGGTCAAAAAATAACGCCCACGGTAGGACGCAAACTTAGAGTTCACTGCAAAGGTATTATGTAAAAACAAAATTGCAGTAATTCCATTGGATTTTACGAAATCGGGCAGGTTCACGTCAAAATAGCGGTAATCCATCACATAAACGGTGCCGAAATGGAGGGCCAAATAGGGCGCTACGGCATTTCCGAACGAATCTTTGATTACCAGGAGCTTCTTTTGGTTCACATCCGATTCAATTCGGACAAGCGGATGGTCGCCCCCTAGAAAGTTCGCATAGTTGGGCACATTGCTAAACAGGTTAGATTTTTCAAACCTGGAAGAATCGAGGTTGTAGCGATACACCTTCGTGGGAATGGGTAGTTTATAATACTCCACGCTGTCCTTCACGTCTCGTAAACGTTTATCGAGCGTAATCCCATACAGGGAACCGAGAAACTTCTTTTTAATCTTCTTCCGCTCCAACTGGGCAAGTTCGTAGGGTGTAAAACCAGCACTTTTGCAGAAGCCTCGGTACGCGTAGTAGGCACCCAGTCCCGTCCAATGGTGGTCGGTGTTGAAGTAAATATATCGATCCGTGTGTTTGGCAATCTCTTCGTATGCGTCTGCGAAGATGACGCCCGAATCGAGTTCATCTTTCACGAAGTTGATATTCGTGCGCTCGTTGCTCGATCCGCGTTTATATTCTTTCGGCAGGTAGAAGTCGATTGGGGTGGGTGCCACCAAGCAGTAAATCGACAAACTATCGAAAGTGTGATGGTAGAGGTTCACCATCTCGGCATAACGACGCGATGTTTCTTGGGTGGCTCCGAATAGTTGGATCGCCCGTCCTCCATATACAATGATCGACGAAGCCTTGTCGTAGTCAGCAGTTGCTTTGGAGGTATCTTTCTTGACGAGGTTGGCTGCAGAGTCAACCTTGGCGATCTCCAACGTATCATTCTGTTCGACGTCAGGAATTTGCTCACTCCCACCCGCTTGATAAATCTTCACGTCGGTGTCGTACCCGCCAAGATCTTTGATTGAACTCGCGGCTTGAACGAGGTCTTCGCGCAACGGAAAATTATCCGAATAAAAAAGGTCGACACTATCGGTAAATGCACCTTCGAAGAGGGACGCCCAAGAGAACTTCGGAAACGGAGTCAGGCGCCTGTTCTCAATTTCCGACACTTCGTTGGATGGGAGTAAAACAGAGAAGATTCCAACCACGCAGAGAATCGTAATGAAGAACGCGCTGTACATCAACCCAGTTGAGTTGTCGGGGAACGGCTTATCAGGTTTATTTTCTCCCATCATACCTGTTGTCAAAATCTAAAGTATAAGAATGGGTTAAAGCTTCGGCCCACCAACAAGGTCACCGAGACCCAGAATAATCCAAACGCCACGACGGCTAAAAACCAAAAGTGTGTTTTTGGTTTCAACTTCTTCGCCATCCAATCATATAACCACCCATACACAGGCATGCAGAATATCACGGCCAGCATCAACCACCACACGTGGCTCTTCAATGATTCAATCAACACCAAATTCCAATTTTCTTTCGCGCTACCGAAAAGAACGCTGAAGAATGCACCAAGTCGATGCAGGTCGGTGAAGTAGAAGATTGCCCAACCAATCACGGCAATAAATAAGAGGTATAGGTGCGATAGCACCTTCGGAATTTTCTCCAGCAATTTCATCAAGAAGGCACGCTCCAGCCAGATTAAGAGTCCGAAGTACAATCCCCACAGAATGAAATTCCAACTAGCGCCATGCCATAGGCCTGTCAGGAACCAGACGACGAACAAGTTGCGCACGGCGAACCTTTTGTTTCCACCCATCGGGATGTACAAATAGTCGCGAAAGAATGAACCGAGCGAGATATGCCACTTGCGCCAGAAGTCGGTCGCTGAGGTAGCCGTGTAGGGATACTTGAAATTTTCCTGGTAATGGAATCCGTACATCCACCCCAAACCAATGGCCATGTCGGAATAACCGGAGAAGTCGAAATAGATTTGGAGGGTGAACATGAGAAGGCCGAACCATCCGCCCCCAGTTGTCATGGTGGTTGGGTCAACATTCAAAAACTGGCCTACCAATTCTCCTGCTATGTTGGCGAAGTAGACTTTCTTGAAGAGTCCGAAGCAAAATCGAAGGAAGCCTCGGCTCATTTCGGAACCGGTTACTTGCCGGTTGTTAATTTCTTGTTCGACATGAGCATAGCGCACGATGGGTCCAGCCACCAGTTGATGGTACATCGACACGTACATCATGAAACGCAGGTATGAATGCTGCGCTCGAACTTCGCCACGGTAGACATCGATCACATAAGAGATGGTCTGAAACGTATAAAACGAAATACCTATCGGCAAGGTGAACGAGGGTACGTGGAGGGAAAACCCGAGGAGTTGATTGACGTTTTCGACCAGGAAGCCGCTGTACTTGAAGGTCATCAACAACCCGAGGTTCACCACCAGCGACAACACCACGAATGCCATTGCATGTTGGCGGTAGCGTTCCATCAAAATTGCATTGATAAAATCGATGGAGGCAGAGAAGATCAGAACGATAATCCAGAGCGGCTCACCCCAAGCGTAGAAGTATAAGGAGAACAACACGAGCACCCAGTTCCGATACTCCTTGTTGCTAAAAGCGAAGTAGAGCGTGAGGCTGAGGGGAAGAAAAATGAATATAAAAAATAGGTCGGCGAATACCATGCCTTCAAATTACTCCCGCCCAACGAACGGGAGTGCGCTTAAAATTTCCAAAGATATGGGTGAATTTCTGAATTCAACCGTCGGTCGACCCAATAAAGAAGCGGCTAAACCTTTAGGGTAGCGAGGTTGTAGAAAGCATAGGCGGCGATGATAAAGATCGGGATGCCCCGATAAAGAAATCCGATGACTTGCGGGTACTTAGGCGCATTCGTAGCCACGGCTAGGAAGGCGATTGCAAGACACCCGAGCAACGACGAAGTTCCGATCATCAACATCTCGGCGGCGCCGGCAAGGTGGAGCAATCCAAAAAGTAAGCCGGTCAAGGCAACCGACATTGAAATTCCGCCAAGCTTGGGAAGAACAGCAAGCGCGAGAAGGTCGAGTACCCCTTTCTTCTCCGTGGCTGTCTTGGTACCGGGTTCCGGGGTCGGCATCTGAAAGGCCCGCAAGAAATAAACACCGGATAGCCCAGAAAGCCCAAGCATTAATAACTCGTTTGCGTAGGTCCAATGCATGACCTTAAAAGTCACGCCCGCCAAGCTCAAAAGGATGGTGACGACTTCACCGACTGTAAGGATTTTTGCCAGTATTTGAACAAACGCCGGGGTTGGTTGGGGGTTCGACATGAGATAGCGGTTTGGTCGAAGATAATATTTTTTCGAAACTACCCCCTACCGGGCCTAGTCGCCTTTGAGAACCTGGGCTGGGTTCGTGCGGGCCGCTTTCCACGTCTGCGTCCCGATCAAGAACATCGCCATGAGAAGTACGGCGCAGAACCCAGAAAGCAGTTCGAAAGAGGTGATCTCAGGGTGAAATGGGAAGTTCACGAGCACGACCTTTTCGAAGAAGAAATAGGTTGCTGGGATCGCGACGGCACCTGCGATTGTGAGTAACATGATGAAACCCGAGCTAAGCAAAAGGATCAAGTTCGGGATGCTCGCTCCCATGACTTTGCGTATGCTGATCTCCCGGAGCCTTGTTTCAGCCGTAAACACCACCATACCGAACAAACCGAGCGACGCGATCGTGATCGCCAGAAACGCCAATGAGCCGGCAATTTTTAGCATAGCAGAGTAATCAGAGTAAGCTTTTTCAATTTGGTCATCATAAAATTGGCCATCCAATGGACGCACCGGATCGGACTGCTTCCACAATTCTTCAATCTTTGCGCGTGTACCAATTGGATCATTCGTTCGGAGCTTAATGTTTAGATTCACATGCTTGAGTCCGGCGATATACCGGAACACAAAGGGATCGTACGCATTTTCAGCTCTACCACTCTGGAAACTTTTCAGAACACCTACGATCGTGAGCTTCCGTTTGCCATAGATGATTTGCTCACCTAAAGCCTTTGTCGGATCGCCACCCCCGATATTGAACCTCTTGAGCAGCTCCTCATTGACGATAGCTTCGGTTTCGGCATCCTCGGTTGCTGGCCGGGCCTCGAAGTTGTGACCTGCTAGAAACTTGTGACCATGTATCGGGAAGTAATGTTCGTCGACTCGGTTGCCCCACGTTTGAGCGGAGTCTGCAGGGTCTTTGTACTTTGCATCGTCGCCGTAGTAGTTTCCAATGCTGGTCACCAACTGCGATTGCGAAACTCCCTCGACCTCCGGAATTTCTGATAAACCCTTGATCATGGCGTCGGGTGAGAGGCCCTGCATGCTCACGTTGAATATGTTCGACGTAGAGAATCCAAGGTCGAATGCCAACATGCTCTTGTACTGGCTAAAGCCGACGATGGTGGTCGTGATAAACGCGAGGGTGACGATATACTGGACAACCACCAGCATGCGGCGCAAATTCAAGTGGCCGAAGACTTTTACAGACGACGAGTCGCGAAGGGCTTGGATCACGTTCACGTTTGAAAAGAAACCAGCGGGAAACAACCCTGCCACCAGTCCAACGGCAATCGCCAACGCCAAGAACTCCCCCACCATCAGTGGCGTCAATCGCAACTGAACGATAGTGCTTAATTCAGGCGCGATTGTTAAGAACTGGTTTCGGACAAGTAGGAATAAGAAAATCGAAACTCCCAGGGCGGCAATGGAAAGCAATACCGCTTCATACACGAACTGACTTCTTACCTCACCGCGCTTTGCACCGATAACTTTGCGAATACCCACTTCCTTGAAACGACGCATCGACCGCGCGATAGAAAGGTTTGTGTAATTGAAGCAGGCCGAAAGAATGACAACGCCCGACAATCCAAGAAGTATCCACACGACACTGGCCGAGATTGAAGGTCCAAAATTATTGTTCAAGCTTGGACCAACCACGAACGTGTCGAGAGGCTGAAGTTCAAAAAACAATTTCCAGCTCGAACTCCCAAAGGGTAAATCCTTTGCAGCGTCCGCATTGCCGGCCTCCGATACCGCGGAAAATGCTGCCTCGATGTCCTTGGGTGCAACTCCGTCTGGAAGTAAAATATAGCAAAACGTGTCCCACATGTTGGTCCACGAGTAAAACTTTGGCTTATCCTTGTGTTGAACATCGATTGTCGAAAAGGAAACCAGCGACTCGAAACGGAGATGGGAGAAAAATGGAATGTCTTGAATGACACCGGTAACGGAATAGTCGACCGTATCGACACGAATGGTTTTACCCAACGCGAGTTCTTCACCGAAAAACTTGCGCGCAGAAGTCTCCGTGAGCACAATTGAGAAGGGTTCCTGTAGCGCGGTATTTGGATTGCCGTGGACGAAAGGCAAAGTGAAAATCTTGAATAGCGACTGCTCGGCCCAAAGGCCTTCGATCGGAAGCTTCTTGGAATCTATTTGAGCAACACCTTCGAACCCGCGACGAACCATTGCGACAGCCTCAATCGAAGAAGCGCGCTCACGAATGTCGCGTCCTGCTTTGATAGACGTAGTGGCAAATCCCCCCCAATCTTGCCCGGGAACTTCCGGGTTGGTGACCAGCCGATAAATTCGAGACGCGTTCTGGTTGAACTGGTCGTAGCTCTTCACGTCGTGGAGGAACCCGATGAGTAGAAGGCCAACGGTCATACTAATCGCGAGCCCGACGATGTTGATCGCCGAGAA
Organism: Cyclobacteriaceae bacterium; assembly: GCA_044226945.1. GTDB lineage: Bacteria > Bacteroidota > Bacteroidia > Cytophagales > Cyclobacteriaceae > ELB16-189. Next base: position 103,041 of record JBGAGB010000011.1, read on the forward strand.
GAGCTTATTGCGCATCGCGTTGCGCATGGACGTTTTGACGTAGCTGCCGATCATGATCCAAGAATTAAGTGGATAGTGGTTCTTCGGTTTACGGATAGTATATAGTCTCAGAAACTTGATGGCATCGATGAAGTAAATGAGTCGCGCCCGCCGAAGTCCCTTTGTTTGCACGTTTCGATCGAAGTACTCGTTCAAATCGCCAAGGAGGTCTTCTGACAATTCGGGTCGGCAGTACCATTCAATGAACCGTTGGGGCAAGCGGGGTGGTTGTGGAAGGCGATCACTCATAGTTCAAATTTTTTTCCACGCCAGAGATGGAATCCGGTCCCACAGTTCGTCTCGCATCGATTTGGCACGAACGAGCGAAGCCTTTCCAGCAACAGTAAGTTGGTAAAATCGCTTGCGCTTGCCCCCTCTCACTTTGGTTGCCTCGCCTAGGAAACTCTTCACCAGTCCTTTTTCCTCCAAGCGATTGAGCACCGCGTGCACCATGCCGAGCCTAGCATCCCGCTGGGTGGTCTTCGTCAATTCGTCGCACAACGCGACGCTATACGCTTCTTCTCCTAACGCAGCGATCGCGAGCAACACCAATTCCTCAAATTCACCAAGATTGGTTCCTTTCATTTATTCCGTCGATTCATTTTTTCGCCTTTTCCTTCGCATGAAGGATGGTCGGCATCAAACATCTATTTCTAGCTGCCAGCCCTCATCAAGCGATTTAATACATAAATGTATGTAAAATGACGACAAAGTCAAGTCACCCCTTCAACATTACGATCCTTTTTTTACGCAAACCTGTGCATTGAAGCGAAACACGATTTCCTTACAAGGCTTGTCCCAAACATCTCGTTCTAACGTACACACATAATAGTTATATTGAGACACAAACTGATTTATTGAAACATGGCACATGGATTACTAATCGATATGGACGGCGTGATTTACGGGGGGAACCAAATGATCCCCGGCGCAGACAAATTCATCGATAGACTTTTGAAGAATGACATTCCATTTACGTTTATGACCAACAACAGTCAGAGGACGCCATTGGAAGCAACGAGGAAACTGAAACGTCTCGGAATTACCGTAGAGACTCGGCACATCTACACGAGCGCAATGGCCACTGCGAACTTTCTGGCTAGCCAAGCGCCTCAAGGAACGGTGTATGTCCTTGGCGAGGGCGGATTGCTAACGAGTTTGACGGAGCACGGTTTAACGATGGTTGACTCCGAGCCTGACTTTGTCGTGATCGGCGAAGGCCGCAACTTCACTTTGGAGATGGTTGGAAAAGCGGTGAACATGATCTTGGAAGGAGCTAAGCTGATTGCGACAAATCGCGATCCATCGCCCAAGAAGAAAGGATGGGATAACTTAGGTATTGCCGCCACCACGGCGATGATCGAAGAAGCGACAGGGAAGCGTGCATTCGTGATTGGTAAACCAAGTCCGGTGATGATGCGCTCGGCGCGGAAACACATCGGTCTCGAAACAGCGGAGACGACCATCATTGGCGACACCATGGATACAGACATTCAAGGTGGTGTTCAGATGGGCTATAAGACCATCTTGGTATTGAGTGGCGTGTCGCGCATCGAAGATATGAACAATTACGCGTTCAAACCCGACATGATTGTCCAATCCATTGACGAGATAGAGTTGCCCTTGAAATGGTGGCAGTAGTCAGGTTCCATTGATCAGTATTATTACTCAGAGCGCAACGTGATGGCGGGATTGATCGAAGCAGCTTTCCAAGTCTGAGACGCGATGGTGATGGCCCCCAACCCAACAATGAGGCTAGTTCCGGTCAACATCAATCCAATCGAAATGGGGATTCGATAGGCGTATGTTTCCAGGAAAACGCTCCCAAGCGCATATCCTGCAGGAAGGCCAAACAACAGTGCAATACCAATCAGGACAAGAAAAGAGCGGCTCAAGATGATCACCACCTGCCATGCGTCGGCGCCCACAACTTTCCGGATACCTATTTCACGACGACGTACTTGGGTCGAGTACATGGCCATTCCCAACATGCCTAAGCAGGCCAACACGACAGCTAAAAAACATACGTACCCGACAATGGTGAGTATGTCGTGGAATCCTGCGCGTTCGTATGCACCGTCGATTTCGTTTGCCATCCAATCACCCTCAAATGGATGAACGGGGTCTAGCACCTTCCAGGCACGGGTGATCTCTGCCACAACTGACGCTTCGCTCCCCGGTGCAATTTTCAAACTCGCGAACGACACATGAGAAGGTCGGTATCGCAACGCCACGGGGCCGATCTGATAGCTTAAGGGGCGGAAATGAAAATCTTTCACCACGCCTACGACGGAAAGCATCAGTGAGTCATCGGCATAAATCGTTTCGCCAATGGCACTGGCAGGGTCGGTGAACCCAAACAACGGCAGCGCTTTTTCATTAAGAATGACGTGCGACTCGTTTGTCGATTCGGAAGCGCGATCAAAGTTGTTCCCTGCCACGAACTCGATATCCAAGTTGTCGATGTACCGATCGTCGACCAAGAAGTCTCTCATACCAAAGGCTGCAGCACCGGATTGACGGCGGTAGTCACTGGCCCGGTCCGACCAAGTACCAAGTTGATGAGACACCCCTCCTACCTGAACGACACCTGGTATCTTGAAAGCCTCCACACGCAATTTTTCAAAGGGCAAACCCTGAAGGCGAACGTTGTAGATATTTCTTTCATTGATGCCGTAGTCTTTGTTGAGCATATAGTCGATTTGACTATAGATCACCAACGCAACAATGACAAACATCACCGAAAGGGAAAACTGGGTTACGACTAACGCCTTGCGAAGTGTGAGCCGTGAATACACTTTTTGAGCGGCGGCATCCTTCAACACGCTCGTTGGACGAAAGGCGGATAAGTAACCCGCAGGTAGAGCTCCGGCGAGTGCGCCAATAGCCAACGCGAAAGCTAGAAACCATCCAAATAACCGAACGTCCTCTTGTAGGTTCACTTCGAACTCCGAGGCGATATGGAGCTGCAGGAACACTGGCTTTAATACTTGAAGGAGCCCGTAAGAGAGTATCAGAGACGCCAGCGCAAAAACGATTGCTTCTCCGATCAATTGACCAAACACTTGACTTCGGCGCGCACCCATCACTTTGCGCATTCCAATTTCCCGTGCGCGGGTGAGCGACTTGGCGACCATGAGATTTGTGTAGTTGAAACACGCCATTAATAAGACGATACCTGCCAGCGCGCTCATGAATACTAGAAGAAGGTCTGGCAGCCCTTTACCCATTTGGTTCGAAAGAATGGGACCAGGGGTAATCGCCAGCAGGTTTTGTGTGAAGAACTCAATTCCACGATCGCGACTCTCAAATGCTACGTCCGCGAAGTGTTGTTTGACGATCTGCCCCAGCGCTGCGTGAACTTCGTCGATCGACGCTCCGTCTCGCAAAACGAAGTACACATAGCTTGAATAATAGTCTGTCCATTTTTCAACGGATGGGCTCAAAACATTGGCTTGTTGTAATGGCAACAGTGCATTGGTTGAACCAATGACTTCAAATTCAAAGTGGGTCTTATTTGGAAATGGTGCCAGCACGCCGGTGACGTGGAACTCGCCATATCCAACTAACTTCAACGATTGTCCAAGTGGATCGCGGTCACCAAAAATTTTATGCGCTGCCAATTGTGTGAGTACGATGCCTTTTGGATCAGTGAGGGCGGTGGCGGGGTCTCCTTTCGCAAGCGGAAAGTTGAATACAGACAAGAAGGATGGATCCGCAAAGAACCCGAAAGTGCTTACGTGAACATCTTCATACACCACATCGCCGCGAAGGCGGTTGTAAATCCGAACGACATCGGACGCGAATGTATACTCTTCTGCGATTGCTTTTCCCAACGATAAAGGCGCACTGGCATAGGGTTCTGCGCCACCATCCACTCGTAGGGCTCGCGTATTGATCCGGTAAATACGATCGGCATTGTGATGAAATAGGTCGAATGTGAATTGATCGCGTACGACCATTAGGACAAGCATGCCAAGAGACATGGCAACGGAGAGGCCGATCAAGTTTATCGCGCTAAAAGAGCGGTTTCGAAAGAGGTTTCGGATTGCTGCAAGTACGACACTTCGAATCATATCCGGTTGAGTTTAATAATTGCCGCGTGGTGAATGATTCACGATTGTACGACAGTTTCAGCACGATCGACCCGCGGACTTTGTGAACTCACGATTTCATGACCCGAAGTGTCGGATCCTCGTCACGGGCTAAGGCCGCAGCTCCTTGAGCATGTTGCTCACCTGCATGTCTCCGAACCCATATATTCCCTCCGTTTGGGTGAACTGTGAAAAGATGTCTCCGAACTCGGTGTATCCTTGCGACAACAAGTCTTCCAGCACCTTTTTCGGGCGATCTCTTCGTTTTCGTTCCGCTTCGGCGCGGCACACATCTTCCAAGAATGGAAAACATGGTGATAGCGAGCGTGAATAAAAGGCCAGTGCGACGACGTCGGCCCTGCGGTAAGCATCCCATAAGTTCACACCCAGCGTGAAGTCGCCTTTTGTAAAGAGGGCTCGCTTCTCAAAACAGTGGATCAAGTCGTTCGAAGTGTGGCCCCTGAATCCGTTCCACTTCGCATTGTTCCGAACCAAGGGATTGATTCGAAACACGCGCGTAATGCCGCGCTGCACCAATAGCGATACGACAAACCACATGTTCGTCTGGCAGAAGAGATCGTGCTCAAACCACAGATTGACTTCATCTTCGGGCCGGATCTCGGCAATCTTGTCGAATTCAGATTTTACTTGCTGGAAATACTCAGCAGGCGATGCAGCAAACGACCGCTCGACAAATTCGGCGCGCTTGTTCCAGAACGCCGATTCGTCTTCGTCTGAAACGGGACCGTCGATGAGGCACTCCCGGCTGACGATGATGGAACCTTCGATCCCTGTTCTTCTAAATGTCCCGGCCAGTTCATCGCCGGTCACAATATGGTAGTTGATCATGGTTGTTGGGGGTCACCTTGAAAGGTTGTAGGGGTGAGATCCGCATGCCATCCCTTTAAACCTTACCTTACAACGGGTGTTATTAATTTTTATTCATGAGTTTGAAATAAATTTATTACTGCTCCTCTTTGATGCCTACTTCACTGAAAAAGTTCTAACGCACGACGGAAGCATTTTCAAAAACTTCAATCGACAAGTTCAAGTGTCCGATTGTGGCGAATAAGACGATTCGGATGAATGGTCGCGTCTCCGTTCGGGCGGCCTCGCTTATTCAAATGCTAATGTCCATTAACATTATTCGTAGCGAAGTGACTTGACAGGGTTGGCCAGAGCTGCACGCGCCGTTTGATAACCTACCGTCAACAAGGTGAGTCCCAAGGCCGTCAAAAGAGTAATCGCGAACAACCACGGGTTGACTTGCGAGCGAAACGCGAAGCCCTGCAACCAGCCCTTTGCAAAGTACCACGCAATTGGGATCGCAATGACGTTCGCAATAATTACTAACACTACAAACTCTTTGGATAGCAAAGACGTGACGTTCAATACACTAGCTCCCAATATCTTTCGAACACCAATCTCCTTCGTTCTCGATACGACCAGAAATGATACCAGCCCCAGCAAACCGATCGCTGCGATAGCGACGGTGACCAGCGCAAACAACGCGAACACTCGAGCTAATTTCTCTTCCGATTGGTATTGCTCGTTAAACGTGTCATCCAAAAAGAAATAGTTAAAGTCGAACCCGGGGAACATCGAACTCCAAAGCTCTTGAAGGTTGCCGATCAATTGTCGAGTATCCGACGCCTTGTAGCGAATAGCGTAGAGGTAACTGGCGCGTGGGTTAATGTCCATCACCAGCGGGCTGATCTGACGCTGAAGCCCCACGTTGTGATAGTCTTTGACGACGCCTATCACCTCCCCTTGCGGAAAGCCAGAGGGCGATGTAATTTTCTTCCCGATCGCCTCTTCGGAACTCCATCCCATGAGGCTCGCGGCCGTTTCGTTGATTACAAGACCATCGGCCAAATCTGTGGGCCGGTTCAAGTCGAAGTTGCGACCGTGAATGATCTCCAACCCCAATGTCGGTACATAATCGGCATCGACGGCCATGTATTGAACCGAAACCGCGTCGTCGCCCGACTTACCCTCAGGATAAGCAACTTGCCCATCCCACCCTGCAACCGCCGGTAACGCGTTGGTGAATGTGACGGCATCTACAATCGACAAAGACTTGATCTGATTCTTAAGTGTTTCATACCCTTCTGGGTTGGCAGCCTTTGCACGAGTCGCATTCAGCACGATCAGGTTGTCCTTCTCGAAACCTAGAGTTTGTTGCTGCATGTAATTGAGCTGGCCAATCACAATGAATGTGCCCGAAACAAGTACTGAAGAAATTACAAATTGGAAGATGACCAAGGCGCGACGGAGTTGAACGCCGCGTGCACTAGTTTGGATCCTGCCTTTCAAGACTTCGACGGCGTTCATCGCCGACAGCACCAGTGCTGGATAAAAACCTGCCAGCGCACTGACAGCGATCAGTAAGATAGCCACACCACCGACGAGTGTTGGACTTAAAAGCGATGTCCACTCGTAGTTCTTCTGCATCAATTGGTTGAATGTGGGTAGGAACAACCACGTGATCACAAGGGCGATAATGAACGAAAGTGCCGTCATGACAAACGACTCGGCCATAAACTGACGGATGAGACCCCAACGTGTTGAACCAGACACTTTCCTGAGGCCAACTTCACGCGCACGATATACCGATCTTGCGGTCGCCAAATTCACAAAATTGATACATGCCAGTAACATGACGAAGATCGCGATGCCGCTCACAAGATAAACCCGCTCGATGCTCCCAGAAGGCCCAAGTGAGTTGCCTGTTTTTGAGCGCAGATAGATATCGGACATCGGTTCGTAGACCACATTGCAGCTCACACCCCAATTCTTGAGCATGTCAGGCACGCGTTCAGTGTAAATGTCCTTTGCTTTCAGTGCGAATGCCTGGGCGTCGACCCCTTCTCGCAACAGAAGGTAGTTGCGCATGTTGATGTTACCCCAGCCATCTTCATAACTAAAATCTTTTGAAATCCTTTCGAAGGATGCGAACGACGCGACCATGTCTACTTGAATGTGGGAATTAGAGGGAATGTTTTTCATGACTCCTGTTACCTGGAACTGGAGTGTATCAGCCAACGTCAGCTGCTTGTTAAGAGCATCGGCCCCGGGAAAGAATTTCTGTTCCATCTCTTCGCTGATCACGATTGTCCAAGGTTGCTGAAGGGCCTTTGTCGGATCGCCTTTGATTAATGGAAACGAGAATACTTGTAGGAACTCCGGCGAAGCAAACTGCAACTTTTGGCGGAATCTTTTTCCTTGGTGATTGATCAGAAAGCCACTGCCGTTTCGCAGGTACACGACAGATTCCACATCCGGAAACTCACGCCGCAGCACATCGCCCACGGGCCAACCGTTTGTCTCCATGGCGGTTTCGCCTCCGCCTGTCTTTGGGTTGAAGAACTGCGTGAGAACACGGTAAGTTCGATCCCTTTTTTCATGAAACTTATCAAATGACAATTCGTCCACGACAAACATCAAGATGAGTATCCCTGCGGTAAGGCCCAGCGACAGTCCTATTAGATTAATGAGGGCGAACCCTTTAAATCGGAGCAAAGTCCGGATGGCGATGGTGAGGTAGTTTTTGAGCATAGGTCCAAATAATTTGAGACTTCTATTATTCGAAAAGGTTACGGGATGCCAGTCACAAATCGGTGGTACGACCCGTGGACGCTCGTGGTTTCCCGGATTCTACCGAACCAGAATTTGGGGCCTCCAGACTGGGCATTGGCGACTGTGAAACGGGCGATCTTAATGACTCACGAACCCCGCAAATTGTTGCATGGAGGGCCCGATTACTTTATTTTTGGGACCCTAAAAATTCTAAGAGATGGGAAGGATTTTCGAAAAGCGAAAGCATAAGATGTTCGCGCGCTTCGACCGCATGGCGAAAGCGTTTACGCGCATCGGGAAGGACATCGCGATTGCCGTGAAGCAAGGTGGTGCCAACCCGGACAACAACCCTCGTCTGAGGATGGCCATCCAGAACGCTAAAGGCGCCAACATGCCCAAAGACCGGGTCGAATCCGCTATCAAACGTGCATCCTCGAAAGAGGAAAAGGACTTTCAGGAAGTGGTGTACGAAGGGTATGCGCCACACGGCGTTCCTGTATTGGTAGAGTGCGCTACCGACAACCCGACCCGCACCGTGGCCAACGTGCGCCTCGCCTTCTCCAAGAACGGCGGCTCCATGGGCAACTCCGGATCAGTCAGCTTTATGTTCGAGCGGAAAGGAATCTTCAAGTTCGAGCCTTCCAAAATCAACCTCGACGAAATGGAATTGGACCTCATCGATGCCGGCGCGGAGGATATTCAACGCGATGAAGAAGAAGTAGTGATCTACACCAAGTTTGTGGACTTCGGGCACATGCAAAAATTCCTTGAGTCCAAGAAATTAGAACCAAAGAGTTCAGAACTTCAATACGTTCCCAACGCGACGAAAGAACTGTCGGAAGCCGAACAGGACGAGGTCATGGAATGCATCTCAGCGATTGAAGCCGACGATGACGTACAGAATGTCTATCACAACCTCGCGTAGGAAGACGACGAGAGAAACTAAAAAGAGGCCCGACGACGAACCGGGCCTCTTTCTTTTTCGGAGCTTCCCATTTACGGCTAGTCTGCGCCGATGGTACTCGCTCCACTCGACGAACTTTGAACGGTGGGGTTCCCCCTGTAGCGAATGTCACTCGCACCGGAAGCAGTCGCTTTCAGTTGACCGGTCGTATAGAGCCGGATCTTACTTGCACCCGATGCGTCTACTGTGGCGAGGTCGGTTTCGAACGAAAAGCTACTCAGCTCTGAGGCACCTGAAACGATCGCATGCATTTTCGAAGCCTTCCCACTGAGCGAAAGCATCGAAGCTCCTGAAAGATTGATGTCCACTTCGTCGGCGTTCAACTGAAGTTGGGCTCGTGATGCGCCGGATAGTGTAAGGTCGAATACACCGGTTGATTCGAAGCCTGAGATTGTCGAAGTGGTAGCTCCAGAGAAGCCGGCTCCCTTCAGCACTGGCATCGTAATCGTGATGAAGGTGGTGTATTGTCGGTTTGCATGGCGGTTATGAGAGTATCTCGCTTGCAAGGTCGTACCTGCTTTCGATATCTCGAGGTCATCCAAATTGCGACGGTCGCCCGACACGCGGATGCTGAAAAGTTCACCGCGTACTACTGTCACATTAAACGCATCACCCATCTCGAGCCGGTCGAAGTCCACGAGGGCGATCTCTTTTTGTTGAGACTGAATTGGCCCGGCATCTTCGGTGTCGAAGCAGGAGCTGAGGGAGGTCGCTACCGCCACAAACAAAGCGGCTGCGACCAGCAATTTCAAAGGTTTCATTTTTGTTTTCGTGTGTTTCGATGGTAAGACAGTCCATGCAGGTGATCCCCCTATCGTGTCTTAAAAAAAAATTGATGTCATCACATCCTTATCTGGTTCGATGGTGAAGTTTAGGTAGGAACGCTGCGAAACAATACCGTCCTGAGGGCGATAACTTTCAAAAAACGGCCGGCGTTTGCGACTTCTATAATCGTTCTTATCATGAAGGCACTCAGATTAAGTTTAGTGCTGATGTTCGCAACCCTCACTCCTGCTCTTGGCGCGGGGGGCTATCGACTCGCAGCTGGAAGGACCTACACCTCGGTCGAATTTGAAAAGTATAAAGACCTGATCGTTCTACCCGCGGTGATCAACGACACGCTCCATGTTCGGCTGATCCTAGACACGGGAACGCGCTCGATACTTTTGTATGGTAAACGGTTTGCACATCTCAAGAATCTCTCAACCCGGCGCAAAGTGAGCGTAGCAGGTTGGGGATCGCCACAGCCGATCGATGCTTCGTTCAGTTACCCAAATCAAATTCAAATTGGACATGTGACTGGGGAGGCGCTGGCCATAGCGGTGATTCCCGACAGACCACTCTTTAAAGATCACACCACCATCGATGGAATTATCGGATATGAACTCTTTGCAAAGTTCATCGTCGAGATTAACTACCAGACTCAAATCATCCGAATGTTCGAAAGGCTTCCTTTTGGATATGGCAGCGAGTTCGTCACTGTGCCCCTGGAGGTGAACCGTGCGATGCCTCAAGTCAATTCGAAGGTTGTAATCAATTCGAAGACTTCTGTAAATGTGAAACTCTTGGTCGACACTGGCTCTTCGTTGGGGCTAGCCCTGTTCACGAAGGATGAGTTTCTCCTCCACTCCTCGCATCAGCGACTACCCGTCGGGATTGGATTGAATGGACCTGTCTATGGTTACGACCTATATTGGAAGGAGTTCTGGCTGGGGGATTTGCCAATCCGTCGAATTCCGGCGCACGTGATCGACATCGACGAACATCCGGATCAGTCTTTCACATACTGTGGTTCGATCGGTGCGGCTTTTCTGAAGAAGCACACTGTTATATTCGACTATCCGGGCGAACGGCTTTTGCTGAAGGCTAATTAAGTTTACCAACGCCTGATTGCGGACCGGCGACCGTCAAGTTATCATCCACCATGCGGTTATTGTACTGTTGAATGTACGCTTTCAAAACGGTCTCCATGGAGCGTACCGTGTCGGGCAGTTCGCTCACCAAGTTCTTAGTCAAGAGCAAATCATTCTTGAAATCATATAGTTCTACGGACTTCGAACCGTCGAAGCGAAGGACATAGTTGCCTCGAAACAACTGGTATAAGTTATCGATATAGTTGAAGGCGAAGGGAGTGCCACCGCCAAACACGTTTCTTCCAAAAGCCACATAAGGCGCATCATAATGAATGCTAGAAAGTACGGACGGCATGATATCTACCTGCTGGATGACCTCCTTGGAAAATCGAGGCTTCCATTTCGGATGGTAAAAAAAGACGGGGATGCTGAAATATCCCCAGACGGTATTGTATTCGGGATATCCAATTTCAGCCGAAGCGTGATCGGCCGTGATCACAAAAAGAGTCCGGTCGAACCAGGGTTGACGTGATGCATATTGAAAGAAGTGTCGAAGCGCGTCGTCTGTGTATTCAATTGTACGATAGATTGGTCTGTCGCCGCCCTTGAATTTCTCCTTCGCATCGTCCGGTAAGTTATAAGGATGGTGCGAACTCACGGTAAAGACAGTCGCGTAAAAAGGTTCATGAAAAGTTGATAGCTTCCGTCCGAAGTATTGCAGGAACGGTTTGTCCCAGATGCCCCAGATGCCGTCGTAGTCATCGGCGGTTCCACCTTCAGGTTGCGACTCGTACTCATCCTTGCCATAGTAAGCATCAAAATTGCATAGGTTGGCAAACGCCTGAAATCCCATCGACCCGTTTGGCGCGCCATGGAAAAAGCCGGTTTGGTATCCCTTTGGTTTGAGTAGCGACGCAAGACTGTTAACCGTGTTGCCAGAGTAATGGGACAATACGTACGGAACTTCGATACTTGGGATACTACAGATGACGGAAGGCATCGCATCGATCGACTTGCGGCCGTTTGCCATCGAATATTGAAATACACTGCTCACCTGCATGAGCGAATCGATAAACGGCGTGTGTCCGTGAAAACCAGGGATTTTTCCATCCTGATGGTAACCGCCCACGAACTCCTTAGAAAAACTCTCCAAGATTAGCACGACCACATTCAAAGGTTGGAAGGCGCCACTGTCTGGTTGAACGACAGGGCTGAAAACTTTCTCCAATTGCTCGTCGCTTTCAAAATACTGAGTTTTAGTGATGACGTTTTCGCGGGCTGTGCGCATCAAGGCGAAAGGCGTATTCAATACGAGGTTCACGTCTTTCGGTACCGTTGCATATTCGGCGGCGTTGCTTAATGTAATGGGCCGGGTGCTGTGTGCAAATCCACCTCGACCACCGCCGATAAACAAGATCACGATGACTGGCACAGCTGCCACGCTCGTACCGTAGAACATCCATTTGTTCTTTAATTGCGGCCCCTCCCACTTGACCTTACGACCTACCCAAAAGAGCAAGATCACCATCGCTACCCAAATCAGAGCTACGTACCAATAGTCGAACAAGAATTGAAAAAATAGCGACCATCCGTTCTGCTCATTTTTAAACTGGGCAAAGACGCTCAGAGTGGTTCGTCGGAGTGTGAATTGGTAGTAAACGCTGTCGGCCAGGTTGGTCGCGATCGCTGCCGAGTTGATCGTGATGAACAGTATTCGAATGACGAGTTGATACCAACTTTTGAATCGAACCGCGAGCGGGACTATCATCAACACCAACAGGAGGCTATTGGAGTAGAGAACAGCTGTGAGATCGAAGCGCAGCCCGCCAATCATTATCCGCCACCAGCGCGGGTTGGTCATGGCTGGAAAATAGTCGGTGTTCAGCAGGTAGAACAGTATTCGGCAAACAGAGTACAAGGTCATGGCGACGAGCAAGTAACTCGCCAATGCGACGTATATGTTACCGCGAAACCGGAGGCCTTCGAAAAGTTTTTTCACTGGACAAATTTACCGCAACAATTCATAATTACGGTATTCACCTGGTATCCAACCAATCAGCTTAAACATCGTTCGTTTGAAACGATCTTTTGGAGAGTAAAACTTGATGGATAAATCGGGTTGGAAGTCCCAGTTCTTCCTGGCGATCCGTTCTTTCATTACAGTGGGGTGCGTTCCGTCGAAGCGGCGAATCGGTTCCTGTGCCTGTTCATATTCATATTTCGGTCCCTTTCGAAAGAAGCTGGCGATCCAGCTATCGTCATGGTAAAGTTTGATCTTAGCTTTCTCCTTTTCTTGTAATGCATTAGGCTCGCGCGTCCATCCATAGTGATAGATGTAGGCATCGATCAACTTGACATGGAGCTTGCGGTTGGGCCGGACACGGAAACCCTGAGCATCACGGTAGGAAAAGATATCCTTTCTATTGCGCACAATTCTGATCTCGCGGCGATACCACGAGTGTGCCTGCCCTACATAATCGTAGGATCCAAAAAAATGAAGATATTTGAACAGCAATCCTTCTACCTTCAAGTCGTGCAGGTGCTGCTCCATGGCTTGCTTCACCACTGGAACAAACTGCTCATGCATCACCTCGTCGCCCTGAATATAAAATGCCCAATCATATTCGGCGGGAATCGCTTGGAAGGCCTTGTCCGTTTCTAACGCAAGTACCCGCCCACCTTCACGGAACGACTCGTCCCAAACGGTCCGGATCACTTCCACCTTGGGGTCGATGGCTTGCACCATTTCCGTAGTGCCATCGTCGCAATCGCCAACAGCCACGATCACTTTATCGCAAACGGGTAGAATGGACTTGATCGCCTCCATTGCCGGGTAGTCGAACTTAATGGCGTTCTTTAGAAATGAAAAACCGCAGACTTTCATATTACGAGTTTGGTCGCTATCTTGTCAGATTACAAGCGTTTCAAAGGCCAAAAATTAGCCAATTGTTGGATTCTCTTCATTGTAATTTCTCCTAATTTTGGCCGTTATAGTCAGGTTCCATGATCCGTTAATTTCTCCTAATTTTGGCCGTTATAGTCAGGTTCCATGATCCGTTCTTACCCAACATCCCACCAATGGCCGAGCGTCGGATAAGAGCACTTTTCATCCTGTCATTCCTGCTGATCGTGCGTTGTGCGCAAGGCCAGCACATAGAATCTTTCGGGGTATTCATGGGTATGAATTTTCCCTTCACCATCGATCAGGGCCTTCAAAAGGACACAAGGTTTTACGGAAAGTTCACCCTTCGCGCCACTCCGGTTGGGTTTAGTTATGGGTACGACAAGGTGGGACATGGTTTCGTCGTCACTCCTGCCCTCACAAAGATTGGCCAGAAGTACGTGATCAGAAACATCCAGGGTGGCGAAGTCGGAGAAAGAGACATCAACATGAACTACCTCAGTGTCCCGGTCGCCCTCAAAATTCACCTAAATGATTTGGCCTTTTTCAGGTTGAGTATCGTAGCGTGTGGAAGTGTCGACTACTTATTGAGCGGTACCGAGACATTTACGCACAGCGCCGCGAAATTGCGCTATCCTCCTGGCGTGGCGATTCCTACCGATCCGGGCTACACACAGGTATATGACGGCGTGTTTGTCCCCGACGTGAACAACCAAGTCTACGTTTCAAAAGACAAGTTTAAACCATTACAAGTTTCAGCTGGCGTCGGATTCCGTTCCGACTTCGACTTTAGCGACAACTGGAGCATGAATTTCGATGGTCGTGCGATGTTTGGAATTTTAGATCCTCGCAAGCAGTCGTACATCAACGATCTCAAAGCGGCGTCGACGACGAATCCGGGTCCAGACCTCTATGGGCAACGCCGCGACGTGTATCTCTACGCCACCATCGGCATCTCGCGAATTTTCCAGATCAAACAGCAGCACCAACCCAAGGTGTCGTCGCGTCCGGCCGGGATGAGCAAGCCGGTGAAGAGGAAACCGAGAAATAAGTAGATTAAGAATTAAGAATTGAGAATTTGGAAGTTGGAATTATGGCGAATTGTGGCGAGGTCTTAAAAAAGGAAAAGGCCTCGTCTGTTTCACCAGACAAAGGCCAATTCACCAAACACCCTATCTTCAGGATCCGCGGGGCGATGCCCGAGGGTCATCCTAGTCGGAACAAACTCACACCAGGTTGGTGTGGCTGATGCTCTGCTTGTGTTGCTTGCGAAATCAGGACACCCATGATGATGGTAAACACCACAACTACAATCTGCCTGATCCGTCTTCTGTACATCACGTTTACGCCTCTAGACTGGAACATCTCTCTTCTGTTTTCAGTGGTTTACGATAACAAAAATGCAGGCTTTAGAGTCCCGAATTCTTGCTTTTGAGGATCAAACCCTACATCCGTATCCTAACCTGGGGCAGCTCGGTATTATTTCATAATATGTTGATTATCAAATATTTAACAAATTTATGCCGCATTTATCTGCTCGAAACATGCGACTAGCCGGAAGAATTTAGATTGGGTCGGAAGGATTAAGTGTAAACCTTACAGGCAAAAAAAAGCGCCCCGCTTTTGCTGCGAGGCGCTCCAGACTTTCAAGGCGCGGATGACGCCTGAATGAACTTAGATTTTTGCCAACTCTTGGACGAGATCGACAAGTTTATTTGAATATCCCCATTCGTTGTCGTACCAGGACACGACCTTCACAAAGTGATCGTTGAGGGAAATACCAGCTTTCGCATCGAAGATAGAGGTGCGTGCATCGCCCAAGAAGTCTTGTGATACCACGTCGTCTTCGGTGTAGCCGAGGATTCCCTTCAATTCGCCTTCTGAGGCTTCTTTCATCGCAGCTTTGACGGCGTCGTAAGAGGCGGCTTTTTCGAGGCGTACGGTGAGGTCGACGACAGAGACATCGGCTACTGGCACACGGAATGACATGCCTGTGAGTTTTCCTTTCAATTCGGGGATCACGAGGGCAACAGCTTTCGCTGCACCGGTCGATGAAGGGATGATGTTTTGGTATGCACCACGGCCACCTCTCCAATCTTTTGCCGAGGGACCGTCGACGGTTTTTTGTGTGGCGGTGACGGCGTGTACTGTGCTCATCAGGCCTTCAACGATTCCGAACTTGTCGTTCAACACTTTGGCGATGGGTGCCAAGCAGTTGGTGGTACACGACGCGTTTGAAACGATGGTGTGTTCGGATTTCAATTTTTTATGGTTCACACCCATAACGAAAGTTGGGGTGTCGTCTTTTGCGGGGGCAGACATCACCACTTTCTTTGCACCGGCGGTGATATGTTTTTGCGCATCGGCTTTCGTGAGGAACAAGCCGGTTGATTCGATGACGATTTCTGCGCCTACTTCGTTCCACTTCAAGTTGGTGGGGTCTTTTTCGGCTGTCACGCGGATTTTCTTTCCGTTGACGATCAGTGCTCCGTCCTTCGCTTCAACGGTACCATCGAATCGGCCATGGGTCGAATCATATTTCAACATGTACGCCATGTATTCGGGATCAACCAAGTCGTTGATACCGACAATCTCAACATCCTTACGACCCACCGCAGCACGAAAGGCTAGGCGGCCGATCCGGCCGAAACCGTTAATACCGATTTTTGTCATTGTTTATACGCGTTAAAATTTGCGATGCCAAAATTAAACTTCGTGGGAGCCAAAACAAACGAATACAGTGGGTGCTGGCCAAAAATTTTAATGCACTGGTTTGCAAATCGCCCCTGGCGGCATATCTTTGCGCCACTTATTCCAAAACGGTCCGTTCGTCTAGGGGTTAGGACACCAGATTTTCATTCTGGTAACACGGGTTCGATTCCCGTACGGACTACGATATAAGATACAAAGTATCTCAAAACCACCCGATCGGTATGATCAGGTGGTTTTTTCGTTTCAGGCCTACCCTATCGTTTTCATCGGAAATCAAAGTTGTGGTGAGTGATCAGGTGAGTTGGTTTCTTCGGATGGAATCGCTCACCAGAAATCCCATAACTCAATGTTACTCAAGCATGTTCACGGATTGAACATCTTGATTGGAATTAGTCACTCGTCATAACTTAACCAGGTGGAGGTGAATGATGAGGACATGCAATCAGAATTTTATTATTCGGAAGTCGAGTCGGAAGGACAGTACGACGGCTTTGGTGTTTTTGAGGATCACGATTGATGGAGCGCGGACAGAGATCTCATTGCAACGGGACTGCGATCCTGAGCGATGGGATTCAGGTCGCGGTCGATTGATCGGTAAGAATGAAGAGGCACGGTCATTCAACGCGTATTTGGATGCGGTGCAAGCAAAGGTCTACGAGATCTTTCAGTCATTCATTTCATCGGGAACTGATTTCGATGGCAATAAGGTTAAAGCAAGGTTCCTGGGTTTGGATGTTAAGAGACAAAGAACCTTGTTGAACGTGTATGAAGATCATAACAAGGAATTCGAATTACTTGTGGGAAGAGGTCACTCCTATCGAACCCTTCAGAAATACAAAACAGTTCAAACCTATCTCGATGAATTTATGAAGTATCAACACTCACTAAATGACATTGAATTAAATCGGATCGACTACCAGTTCATTCGAGATTTTGAGATTTATCTCAGGTCGGTAAAGAACTGCGCTCATAATACAACGATGCACTACCTAACGAAACTCAGGAAGATCTTGAATCTGTGTGTTGTGAAGAAGTGGATTGCGACCAGTCCATTCAAAGGGTTTAAGATTTCCGTGCATGAAACGCACAAGACAGTATTGAGCGAAGAAGAGCTGTTAGCTATCGGTGAAAAGAAAATAACTATTGCGAGACTTGAACAGGTTCGGGATATATTCCTGTTCAGTTGTTATACCGGTCTTGCTTATTGTGATGTTGAGAAACTGACGAAGGCTAACGTTGTCATTGGTATTGATTCTGATAAATGGATCTCGACTAACCGATCCAAGACCAACACGGCCTCCAGGATTCCTTTGCTGCCAGTAGCTGCTTCCGTAGTCGATAAGTACTCAAATCATCCGATAACGAATTATACGGGCAAACTGCTACCTGTAATGAGTAATCAGAGGATGAACAGCTACCTAAAAGAGCTGGCTGATCTGTGCAGTATTCCAAAAGACCTCTCTTTCCATTGTGCAAGGCATACGTTCGCTACGACGGTCACACTCACTAACGGCGTCCCGATCGAGACTGTGAGCAAGATGCTGGGTCATAAGAGTCTTAAGACGACTCAGCATTATGCGAAGATCGTGGACAAGAAAGTGAGTGAGGATATGAAGGATTTGAAACAGAAGTTTTCGTTACCTGTCATTGGTTCTTAATCTCTCTCTCCTTCCCAATTCAATTCGAATCAAATCATCCTAAACAATATTGCTATGGCTCGCGCGAAGAAGAAAACAATAACAAAGAAGATCAAAGGTTCTGATTTCACTGTAAGTCCGAAGTTGCAAGAGGCGTTTGTAAGGTTCCTGGAGTATCATCCAGCGAAAAGGTTCAGTGTTAATCTCAGAAGTTGGTTGCTTGAGTTTCTGATGTACGATGGTTCTGCCGAAGCCGAGTATTTGTATCACCTGGTGATTGACCTGGATGGGTTGTTTGAATTGCTGGAGGTGGTGCAGGAAGAATGGAAGGGAGAGAGAATTGCAGATGACTGAGTACGGAAAACCTGACAATGTTCGAGACCTTTTGACTTATCTCCTTGAAGATTAGAAGGCGATTCCTAACTAGGCTCTAAAATTCCTGATGGAACCTATTTTTAATATATTTGAACTGAGCCCGTCTACATGAAGTGAATAGCGACATGTAGGTGGGCTTCTTTTTTTAACTCAAAACCTTTTATGGCAAACGACTTACATGACAAGCCCTTTGACAAAGGGACGATTGCTAAACTTGAAATTTTTGAAGATTATGCTCAGGCTTGGATCCCTACGTTCGTAATGTTAGAAACTCCAGAGATACATATCTTTGACTTCTTCTCAGGCCCGGGATACGATTCTAATAACGTCCCAGGCAGCCCCATCCGAGTTCTTCAGAAAATCGCAGAGCAGGTCGGAAATATTTTTCAGAAAGGGACAAAGGTTGTTCTTCACTTGAATGAATTCGAGCCTGATGAAAAGATTCAGCTCAAGTTCGAAGCCTTAAAGAAAAACTGTGGTGAATTTCTAGAGAAGAATCCTCGATTCAAGCATTTCTTAACTGTCAATTTTTACAATGAAAAGGCGGAGGATCTATTTTTCAAATTGCTCCCCTTAATCGAAAAGTACCCATCACTCGTCTACCTCGACCAAAATGGAGTGAAATTCATTTCCGGCGAATACATAAACGCTCTTGAGAAAACGGAAAAGACGGATTTCTTATACTTCGTTTCTTCGTCGTACTTCAAATGGCTTGGAGGCACAAAAGAATTTAAAAAAGTCTTGGACTTTAATAAAGCCGAATTGGAAAAGGAAGAATATAGAAACATTCATCGTTTGGTTCTGTCGAAACTCAGGTCAAAAATTCCATCTGCTTCCCGATTAAAACTATTTCCCTTCTCGATTAAGAAAGCCACTAACATATACGGGATCATATTTGGAGCAAAAAGCTATGCCGCTGTCGATAAATTCCTCAAGATTGCTTGGGATAGGAATACAATGAATGGGCAAGCTAATTTTGACATTGAAGAAGATCACTCCAAATCTCAACTTCACATGTTCTCAGGCCGGCAAATGACTAAAATCGAAAAGTTTCAAGACGACCTTACTAAGAAACTAATCAAAAAAGAACTAAAAAATAACCGCGAAGTACTGTTGTATACTTACGCCAATGGACACATCCCGACGCACGCTAGCGAAGTCGTCAAGAAACTTAAAGCTGAAAACAAATTGACATTCGTTGGCAGAACGCCTGCCATAACTTATGAAAATGTCTTCCGAAACCAGAATATTGTAAATTATTCTATAAAGTGATCGAACATGGCTCAGTCAAGGATTGAATGGACAGAAATGACGTGGAACCCAACCACAGGATGTGATAAACTTTCCGCTGGTTGTAAGTTTTGTTATGCCGAGGTGATGTCACGCCGCTTGAAAGCGATGGGTGTGGAGAAGTATGAGAACAATTTTAAGATAACTATCCATGAAGACGAGCTGGGCACTCCGTATACATGGAAAAGTTCCAAAATCGTGTTCGTAAACTCGATGAGCGACCTGTTTCATAAAAAGGTTCCAGTGGAATTCATTCAGAAAGTATTCAAGGTCATGAATGAGAACCCCCAGCACGTATTCCAAGTGCTAACGAAACGAGCTGATCTATTGCTCGAATATGACCGCGCCGGCCTTTTAAAGTGGTCGCATAACATCTGGATGGGTGTCAGTGTAGAAGACGGCAGAGTAGTCGACAGGATCGGAATGCTTCGAAGAACGAAAGCGAAAACAAAGTTCCTATCGCTCGAACCGCTGCTAGGTCCCCTACCCAAAATGAATCTTAAGAAGATCGATTGGGTAATAGTTGGCGGTGAAAGTGGAAGAAAGCCCAGGCCAATGGATGCTGATTGGGTTCTGGATATTCAGGAGCAATGCGAAAAAGCAGACGTTGCATTCTTCTTTAAACAATGGGGAGGAACAAACAAGAAGAAAGCCGGTCGTGAACTAGAAGGAAGAACATGGGACGAAATGCCAGATCTTCCTGAGCTATATAGAAATAAGTCGCGGGCAGTTGCTGCTACATAAGCAATTGAACAATAAGAGGATGTCCCCTTTGACCCCTTAATGTCGCCATTGTTATCGACCTAGTGTCTTGTGGCGCCAAATCGCTAGAACATTGCAGTCCGCATGATGTTCGTCTGGGTTGTTGGCAAATAGTCGTTCTCGAATAGCATAAGCTTTCTCAAATTCGCCTATAAGTCCACGGCTATTCAGATCCGCAGGCTGAAAAGATTCATCAAAACCTCCGCAGTTTGACAATGCACTGACGGAATAATCTCTGTCTAGCAGATCGTACCCCACAAATTCAAAGTTAGGTAGCTGTATGGTCTCACACTGTTCATTCGGCTCTTTGACAACTGTTAAAAGATTAAATCTTTCCTTGTCCTTCACCTTCGCGAGTATATACTCCAAAGAATTGAATAATCCTGTCTCGTATAAATCATCGATAACGATAACGTTCCAGTCACCGGGATCACCTCGATCGGGCTCAAATACCACTCCGTTCAGCATGCTATCAAGTGAAACCAATTCTGTCAAATGTGACAGTTTGCTAAGCTCTATGTACTTCGCCCATGAGGAGCCATCCGCGTAGGTTGGGCCATATATTTCTGTAGCGGTATATAGGTAATGCATTTTCTTAAATCGACCTATTGGTTAACAAGTTAACGTTGTTTTTGATGCCGAGTTCCGAGGCAATCCAGCGTCTTAGTAAGTAGCTTCGGGACGAATGCGCCAGCATTCGTACATCTTGCCGAAACCAGAAAACGGGTTTCTGTCAGCTTGGCCATTCCTTTAAGTGCCACTCGGCCAACTTCCAATTAGCATCGTCGTCCATTCGATAATCAAATTCACGGACAGTGTTGTCTTCTTCAATCAAACCCTTTAAGAAATCATTCGTTATTTCAGGGTCATATACTCTCCAGATCAATTCACGCGTGGCGTTCCAGGTGATCCGGGCGAGAAATAGAGCATTAGGTTTTTCTTTGTCCTCGCCTTTTATCTTATCGTCAAGGAAGTCTCCGAAACTATCAATGACCTCGACTTCACTCGCCGTTGGCATGCCGTTGTCCCCCAACTCCTTTAATTCTAGCATGATCGATAAATGCCATGCAAACACCTCCTTTGGTTCAAAATTTCGCAACGCGGTATTCACAACAGCAACGCCCGGTAATTCTTCTTTATTGAAGTTCAAAATAGAATAATACTCGGTAGGTATTAAGACTCTAAACTCTTTCATTTCATGGCTGCGAATTCCCCAAAAACAACCTGATCGTAATTATATCCTTCTTCCCCAGGGAATCGACCATTTGTATCGGGATAAATTAACTGCACGTATTTGTAATTTCTGACACCGTAAAACCGAACACTAGAAAGCGCGTATTCTTTCAATTTATCATTTGCTACTTCTATCAAATAAACCGGAAACCTATCTGTTAGATCCTCAAGTCTTGCCCCCAATGTTATAGGATTTCCAGTCTTGAATTCATTTGCGTATGCTTCTATCAGAGAATGTGACAGGTTCTGTGGCAATGAAGAAATAAAGAGTTCTGGAATGCCAAAACTCTCGTACAGGCCTGTGGAGTAACAAAATGAAGGACCGTTATCTGAGAAGACAAACGTCGAATGATAACCGTGCTTTCGAATGTTATCTTCCACCTTGCGGTGATACTCATTTATCTGATCTTCGTTCAGCATCTTTCCATCAAATCACTAATCCAAAACCTGATTGAAAATTCTCGTATAATTCGAGAATTCCGTACCCGCTAAATCACGTTCAATAATCCTCTTAGCTATTTCAAAATCAACAACGAAGCAGCAAACTTCCATCGTGCCGCTGCCAATACTACCCCCATCACAATGACCAAGCCCGACCCATCCCAGAGTTTCATTCATTCGTGACTCAAGGCGTGTTCTCTTGTCCAGGTCGTCGCTGTTGCCCATTCCGTCGACCTTGAATTCAATTAGAAGAGTTACTAGTTCATCTTCATCAATAGGCCCAAAACCCTCCTCTATCACTTGTGTGACTTCTTCCTGGATCTTCTCGTGAAAGTTGGAGGATTTGTCAGAGATAACGACCTTATCATTTCCTCGTTCTCCCAACCTACCCCAATGAACCGTTCCAGACTTCTCGTCATTGTCCCAAGTCTCCCAGTACTCGACTCCTTCATTAACTGACCTGTATAGTTTTAGCATTGAAATTGAATTAGGCTGCTGTATTGTAACTCGGATTTGTTGGACGTTCCTATAAAGGTAGCGTGACATTCGATATTCTACAATCCAGAATTCCTAGGTTAGAAACCTATTTGTGGTTTCGGCAAGATGTACGAATGCTGACGCATTCGTAAGATTTTGAATAACCAAGTGGAGAATTAGCAAGATGTATTTTTGTCCACAAAAATACGTTCACCTCACCTCGGAACTTGGTCGGCGTGATTTGTAAAGTACGAACGAAGTGACACAACAAGACAGTTATGCGTAGCGATAACATGGCTTGCTCCTCTCAATCTGTCGACAATCCTTGATCGGAAAACCTGACAACTTCGAGACATAAATCCCCTCACCCTTGTGTGTTCAAAGACCGTATCCTAAATTCACTCAAACAATCACAAACGCGTGATTACTTCCATTGACATTCCAGTGAACGATCAGGTGAATTGAAATTCCAATGATCTTATAGACAACTGTAAATGACCAACTTACATCTCATTTACAAGTCCCGTACGGACTACGCCGAAGCAGACCCTGAAGCATAAACTTCAGGGTTTCTTTTTTACTGCTCCTTTTATACCAACTAGATTATCTAAGATTGTTCCGCCTTGCTTCAGGGACGCTTCGGCGTGTTCTCAGTAAAATTCACTTAGTAATAATATCGATCTCTGCATACCCAACCACGTCGTCATTCTGGGTATTTCGTAAAGCTTGTAACTTAATGTAACGCCCTCTCATGGGCTCAAAGGACTTCAACTGCCATAGTGGATTATTCTTGATATTTGCGAACTCACCTCCATCGACCAGTTTCCAGCCGCTGCCATCATCAGAAACATAAAAATTATAGTTTGTAATGATTCCGGTAGCCCACCAGTTTTGATCGGGCAAATATTTGAAACCGCTAACGGTTTCTTCTTTACCTAAATCAATGACCAAATCAATGGGCATCTTTTGACTCCTGTTCTGATACCAGTTTGAATTTACATTTCCATCCAAAATGGCATAAGCATTCTTATCCTCTGTTCCAATTATTCTCCATTGTTTACGAGCAATATCAAACCGCTCTTCAGAAACGGAACTACTTTTTTTTGTTACCGGGTCGTAAGCGATGGATTGCACCACAAACTTTCCATCGCCTGTTTTAATTGGTCCGGTATATCTACTCGATTTTACGGTGGGATTAGTTCCATCCAAAGTATAATAGAGTTGTGATTCTGCATCAGCCGGTATAATACGAACATCTCCAGATTGCTCGCGAATGATTAAAGGTGGGGCAAGAATTTGAGGGGCATCGTAAATCTCGATATTGGAAATAAGAGGACAACTTTTTGAGTCTGTGATTGTAAGCCTAAGGTTGGTAGCCTGAACGGTATTAAAGCGCAAGATGCGTTTGTAACCGATCGTCGTTCCTTTTGCAATTTCCTTCCATTCACCATCCGTGAAGGTTTCGATTTGAAATGATTTCACGCGTTGCCCTAAAGGAATGTATTCCTGAATCAAAAACCTGTTGAATGCAATTGGTTTAGTGAAACTAAGTGTCAGTGAAGCGGTCTTTATACCGTCGTCCGTTGCCCAATAGCTTTCGTTGTTCTGATCGGTGACCTTATCTGCCCCAAAGCTTTGGTCATTGCCTCTAACATTCGATGCTTCGGCGTTCGAGCCCTCGGCAAGATGGGTTGCAAAAACCTTCTTTATTTCCCGCGCCAGTTCCAAAACTGCTTTTTCATCTTTCTCATGAATTAATCCGTTGGGCATAATCGGGAAGTTCAGCAGCAACGTGGCATTGCGACCAACCGAGTTATAGTAGATATCCATCAACTGCGGCAGTGTTTTTACCTTGCTGTCCTCCTTCTTATGATAGAACCACTCTGGCCTGATAGAAGTATTGACTTCACCCGGAACCCACCTGTCACCATTTTCCAGGCCGTGGCGCAGCATATCTTCCGGTACATCGCCGGTCGCATTCAGCAAACTCCAATTTGTTTCCCCAACATAACCTGATTCAGTCCCTACCCAGCGCAGGTCAGCTCGATCGCCTCCATCATTCCATATCACTATCTTCGGTTGCAACGTGCGCACTAACTTGTAAGTATTTTTCCAATCATAATATGTATCGCGATCGATCTTGCGTGTTTCATTTGCGCCACCATAATATCCAGAACCACCATTTGCGCCATCGAACCACACTTCAAACACATCTCCGTAATTTGTCAACAGTTCTGTCAGCTGATTGCGGAAGTAGGTAATGTACTCGGGCTTTCCATAATCAGGATGATTTCTATCCCAAGGTGACAGGTATACGCCGAACTTTAATCCATATTCTTTACAGGCATCCGCCATTTCACGTACGATATCGCCCTTTCCTTTTTTCCACGGAGAATTCTTCAGAGAATACTCGGTGTATTTCGAAGGCCATAAACAGAAACCACTATGGTGTTTTGCTGTAATGATGACTCCCTTCATTCCAGCCTCTTTGCAAATCCGGGCCCATTGCCGACAATCCAAGTCCTTTGGATTAAATATGTTAGGGTCTTCATCTCCCATTCCCCACGCCATGTCTGTATAAGTATTAACCGAGAGATGTATAAAGGCATAATATTCCATTCGTTGCCACTCTAGCTGGTTCTTACTGGGAATTGGGCCGTAACCCGAAGGAGCGTTAACTTGACTCGAAGCGGCAGAAGGTGCAGTCAACAAAAGAACAAGTGCGAATAGAATGTCTTTGGCGTTCATATAATGCGAACTAGTCGGTAGTGTATTATTGATGATTCTGCACTACATCAAACATATTCAATTCGCTCTTCGTTTGGTATTCGATTTGACCAACCTGCCTAGAACGGTTCGAGCCTGCCTTAGGCGATGCTCATAACAGTAACTCGCCGTCCGCCTACCAGAACAAATTGACAATCCAAACAAACGCGGAGATCAAGCCGAATACGAACACAACACGAAGTCCCAATCTAATTAGTCGAACGATAGTCGGCTCGATGGCTCGGACATGGGGATGAAATGCGTTGTCTGGGTCCACTCTCCTTGAGCGCCTCGAGGAAGCGGCATTGCGGTTCTGGTTGATCCGCCGAATCATATCGAAGACATGTGCTCCGCCTGCCATAGGAGTGAAGTTGGTGACTAGTAGGAATATACGAAAACCGCCCGCCCGTCAATACTTTCGGTCTCTTTCCCCTTTCAAAAGACTTTACTTCAATATACGTCCACCACCTTATTTTGCCTAGGATTAGAGCAATTGATGCCACCCCAAAATCCACCACCACTTAAATCAAATTCTCGATCAAAGGTCTAACAGGCACAAAATCCAGGTAACCAACTATCTTTCGGTCAATTCATCATGCTGCCAGATTTTAGCGACGAAATTTTCCTCCGGCACCTCGCCCCTACCACACCGTTCCCGTTTCGAATTCCAATCGAGCGCGCGGAAGGAATCTACCTGTACACGCCCACGGGAAAACGGTACACCGACTTGATCTCGGGTATCGGCGTGAGCAACTTAGGCCATCGACATCCACAAGTGGTGAGCGCCATTCGTGAACAACTCGATAAGCACATGCACGTCATGGTGTACGGCGAGTATGTCCAATCGTCTTCGAATCGCCTCGCGCATAAACTCGCATCTCTGCTCCCACCATCACTCGATTGTACATACCTGGTAAACTCAGGAACCGAAGCGAACGAGGGCGCACTGAAATTGGCAAAACGCCTCACCGGAAGGACGGAACTTGTCTCCTTCCGCAAGTCGTACCACGGTAGCACGCACGGCTCTATGAGCGTTTCCGGCAACGAGGTAAAAAAATCGGCGTTTCGACCTCTCCTACCCGACGTGAGATTCATCGACTTCAACAAGATCGAAGACCTAACCCTGATCACAGAGCGAACCGCCGGTGTCATCATGGAAACAATCCAAGGCGACGCAGGTGTTCGTGTGCCATCCAAGGCATTCATGCACGCACTTCGCCAACGTTGCACCGAAACCGGCGCCATTCTCATCCTCGACGAAATTCAATGCGGAATGGGGCGAGCGGGTAGCTTGTTTGCATTCGAACAGTTCGATATCGTACCCGACGTTTTGACCATCGGGAAAGCATTCGGGGGCGGGCTGCCCATCGCTGCATTCATTTCAAGTCACGACCGCATGCAGATGCTTTCTCACGACCCGATGCTTGGTCACATCACCACATTCGGTGGCAACCCGGTATGTGCAGCTGCCGCGTTGACAACACTTGAAGTAATGACCACAGGCAGTCTTTTGAAAGATGTTGAGAGGAAAGGTCAGTTGATCCAGTCTTTGTTGGTGCATCCAAAAATCCGAGAAGTGCGTCGAGCGGGGATGATGTTCGCCATCGACTTCGATTCAGAGGAACGTGTGAAACGAATTGTAGATGCCGCGTTGGCCGATGGCGTCATTTGCTTTTGGTTCCTCTCCCATCCTTACAGTTTCCGGATCGCGCCCCCGCTCACGATCACCGACGACGAGATCCGAGAGGCCTGTGCAGTCGTTTTGAAAGCCATCGAAAAATCCTGATATTTCAACAGGACCTTCCCCGATTTATGATTCTTGATCAGCCTCGGCAACTAGACCGCATTTACAAGACTTTGGTGATTCTCGCCATCACCGTGACTGGTGTGGTGTTGATGAGGTCTATCCTCATCCCCATTGCGTTTGGTGCACTCTTCGCAATTGTTCTCAATCCCATTGCGAAAAAAATCGAAACCAAGACGGGTCGCATCCTTTCGATCGTACTTGTCCTGTTGGGTGCTCTGTTACTACTGGGTCTGCTGATCTGGTTCGTCATAGGTCAATTGAAAGGGTTGGTTTCAAGCCTCCCTGGTATAGAAGAGAAATTCTTTACAGCGATTGTAGATGTTAATCAATACATCGAATCGCAATTTGGTATTAGCACCGATGAACAAACGAACATGGTGGCCGAGGGCTTAAAGAATCTTTCGGTGTACCTCGGTGAAGTCCTTTACTCCACCTCTTACCTAGCATACTTCTTTGTACAGGTACCCATATATATTTTTCTTTTCCTCCTCTACCGAGAGAAATTCCGTGAGTTTTTCTTGGCATTCAACCCCATGAGTGAAATGAAGTGGAAGGAGGACATTGACGGTGTCGTGAGGGGCTATATCAGCGGGCTGACGATTGTGGTGCTAATCGCTGGGACACTGAACAGCATCGGCCTCTTCGCACTAGGAATCGAGCATGCCATCTTCTTTGGTTTTTTTTCAGGGGCGCTGACGCTCATCCCCTATGTGGGAATTACGGTTGGCGCTACGCTACCGGCATTACTCGCGCTCATTACGAAGGACAGCATTTGGTATGCGGTAGGTGTAGTGGGTGTGCACGCGGCCGTTCAATTTTTGGAAGGCAATTTCATTACTCCCAACATCACCGGTTCGAAGATTAGTATCAACGCGATGGCTGCAATCCTAGCGTTGTTGATTGGGAATCTCCTGCTAGGAATTGCCGGGATGATCCTTGCAGTTCCGGCCGTCGGAATTCTGAAAATCTTGATGGCAAACTCCGTTTCGTTAAAGCCCTTCGTGATCTTGCTTGAAGACAAGCCCACCTCAACTCCAGGAAATGACAATGTCGAGCCGGAGAAGAAAACAACCGAAGGTGCGAACGAGGGCTAAGAGTGAATCCATCGCTCGCGGATGGCGAGGCGAATGAGATCAAACGTATTGTCTACTTCCACTTTGCGAAGCATGTTGCGACGGTGAACTTTTACGGTCTCAAAACTGATCTCAAGTCTTTGGGCAATCCTCACCGATGTCAAGCCCTGAGCAATCAATCCAAGTACTTCGATCTCGCGATCAGTGAGGTTAGGTTTTAAAGCTTCCATAGAGGGGAAAAAAATATCCCCCAAATTCTTATATGGACGCAGTTTTCGAAATACTCCTAAAGAGGTATTTGCATATACCACTTTAGAGGTATTCAATGATTAGAAATTCTAATCAGATTAGATTATTATCGAATCCGATTTTAAGTAGTTGAGACGTATTCGACGCATTGAGTTTACGCAGCATGTTTCGGCGATGGGTTTTTACCGTATTCAGGGTGATAAAAAGTTCGCCGGCGATCTCATAGCTGTTCTTTCCCTTCGCCAGCAAGCGTAATATCTCTAGTTCACGCTCCGAGAAATGCTCAGACTGAACGACCTTCCTCGCTCGACGCGGGAAAACCTTTTGACCAGCGCAAATACGATCGAGCTCTTCGACCATCTTATCGGAATCCATGGACTTGGGCAGGAAGCCATAGCCACCAAAGCTCATAATCTCTTGAACGTACTCGTCACCGTCGTGCATGCTGATCATCGCAATTTTAACGTTTGGGAATCGAGGGAGAATCCTCTTCAATAGGTCGATGCCATCGACACCAGGCATCTGAATATCCGCCAGCACCACGTCGACAGAGACACCCATCAGAAAATCAACCACTTGCAAAGGATCATTGAGTTTCCCAACCACGTCGTACCGTCCCGTTCTTTTCAGCAAGAGCTCGAGTCCGTCAAGGAACATTCGATGGTCATCTACTAAAAGAATCCTTGTCATAACTTAGAATGGAATGTCGAAGTTATAAAAAGTTCCTTTGTGATTTGACTCCCACGTCATGCGGCCATTGAGCGATCTCACGCGCGACTCGATGCTGTGTAATCCAAGGCCCGTGAATCGGCTTCCAATCATCCCGATTCCATTATCCTCGTACATGATGTTCATCTCGTCGTCGAATTGATTCACGTGTATCCGAATCTCTGTCGCCCGGGCGTGTTTCAGCGTGTTGTTGATCAATTCTTGTATGATCCTGAAAACAGTAATAGCAATTGACTGTGGTACATCGCGCTGACCGTAGTAGTCGAAAAAGACATTGATATCTCCGATCTTGTTCAATCGATCGACTAAACTCTTCAAACCTGCTTGGAGCCCGTATCTTTCCAGACCGGGCGGATGTAGGTCGTAGACAATGCGCTTGATGTCCTCGATCACGTCCGCAAGGTTTTCGTTGATCTCCTTGCCGCGAACTTCTCGGTCGGGCGCTGGAGAGTTGATCGCATCTGAAACCAAAATCTTGATGCTGCTGAGGGACGCGCCGATGCCATCGTGCAAGTCGGTCGCGATCCGCTTTCGTTCACGTTCCTGAGTTCGGATCTCAGAGTCGATGAGCTTTTGTTGATGTAAGTTAATGAGCTCGAGGTAGTTCTGCCTGCGCCGAATGCTATTGATTCGAATTCGATACACACCCACACCCAACAAGATTAATGAAATGACAAGTGAGACTCTAAAGTACCAAGTTTCCCACCAAGCGGCTGCTACGTGAATCGGCAAAACGAGATTTTGTGTCCATTCTCCATTTGATGCGGCTGCTTGTATCTCGAGATTGTGCAATCCTGGATCAAGTGCACCAAGTAAGATGCTTCCTCCCTCCACGGGAAGCCAAGGCGATTCCGTTGAGAGTCGGTACCGGAACGAAGTTGGAAAGTCTTTAAAGCTAATGGTGCGCACATCGATAACCATGTTTCCATCGTCGGTCTGAATTGAACGGGGATTTCCCTTCAACAACTGGTTCTTGACCATGATCCGGCTTACATAAAAAATAGGAGATGGCTGGTTCGTGATGAATTGAGAAGGCGGAACAGATGATATCCCGAGGTCGCTTACGGCCCAAATACTTGTTCCAAGCTTTGTGACATAGGTGATCTTGGTTGCAATGAGGCCAGTAGCGCGGGCATAGCTACTCAGGACAAGGGCGGTTGTGTCGCGTAAAAATGTCAATTGGTATAAGCCCTTTTCCGTTCCAAGCCATGCAACTCTGCTTTTCTCTTCACAGTAGATCGAATAAACGTTGTGAACTCCGGGTAAAGGGATATCGGCAAGCTTACGCGTATTCCGGTCGAACGCGTGTAGGCCCTGTCCGGTAGTTCCAATGAGCACGAATTCGCTTCCAAAGTTTGCAAGGGAAGCGACTCGAGATTCTGTGATTTTAATTGAAGGTCGGGAGAGCTCTATGTCGAACACTTCCACGCCATGAAGAGCACCGAGGAAGATCTCATTTCCAGCAATGGCCATCGCCGTCGGCCTCTTGCGCGCCTCGAGTTTTTCGAGCAGTTCTCCGCCGGTTGAAATCCTGAACACACCGGTAGAGTTGTAACCGTACACGAACCGACCTACCGTGGTCAATCCTCGGAACCCGGACGAGAGGATATTTCTCCCTTCCACTCTCTTCAGCCCGGGAAGAATGTAAGTCCCCGAGGCGTCCGATACCCAAGTGGAGTCGCCGCGCGTGAATAAGTTGCTGATGGGAGCAACTCCTTCATGGACCTTGGTGAATTTTCCCGAGGATTCCATTTTAAAAACGTCACCATCATAACTTCCGAGCAACAAATGAGCGCCCGTGCTCGCGATGGCACTAACTCTAGTATTGTTTGGCGGTTCAAAATTTTGAACTGCCAGGTTGGGGAAGTAAAATACACCCTGGTCCAAGGTGCTGGTCCATATCCCGCCTTCATTGTCTTCCAACACACTACTCACCGACAATTCTTCTAGCGTACTCAAGGTTCGAGGATCTTGGAATGAAGTGTCATCGAAAATCTGCACACCATTATTAAAATACCCAGCCCACAATCGATCTTCGTGATCAATATCCCGCCTTCATTGTCTTCCAACACACTACTCACCGACAATTCTTCTAGCGTACTCAAGGTTCGAGGATCTTGGAATGAAGTGTCATCGAAAATCTGCACACCATTATTAAAATACCCAGCCCACAATCGATCTTCGTGATCGACATATAAACAAATGAAAGGGGTTTGTGACGTGAAGACTTTCTTCACACTCCGGCCGTCGTACACAAATAAGTTCTTATGTAGTGAGAAATAATAACGATCGCGCCACTTCACACATGCAATGAGCGAATTACTTTGACGGTCTGGGTCATCGAGTGCTATTTCATACTTCTGGTCGTTTATCCTCACATAGTGAATATTCTTGGGGATTCCGGAACTACCCAACAGCATCTTTCCATCGAGAAACCGGATGAAGTTCCATTCGTCGTTCGGTCGGGTGATCTGTGCGACGTGACCAGCAGAGTCGATGTGAGACGCCATCGCGTGAAGCGTCGTACTGAAATACAGGTCATCTGTACTATCGGGGTACATCGTCACGATGATCGACGCGTTGATCAAAGATTTGAGGGTGCTGTTGAAACGATAGGGCTTGATGGTATCATTCTGATAATAAGACAACAGCCCGTTATATGTTCGAAACCAGATCCGACCTGCGTTGTCTTCCTGAAACCCGAAGACGGTATTGTCGGTGAGTCCATGGGTATTGTTGTAGGTGACGAACTCGTGCCCGTCGAATTTCACGACGCCGTTGTCGGTCCCGATCCAGATGAATCCCTTGCTATCCTGGAACACCAAATAGCTTTCTGAACTGGGCAACCCAGATCCTTCTTTGTAATTGATCGATTGGTAATATTGGCCTTTGGTTGGATGAGCCCACAGAACCGCCGCTACCAGGAATGAAATCGCTACACGATTCATAGTCTGAAAATACGCATTTGATGCGCTCCAGTCCACAGGTCGTTAAAACGACTCGACAATCAAATTATGATTTGTATAGATGCAGATGTCTGCTGCGATGGTCAAACTCTCGCGGACAATGTCGGCGGCGGTTAAATGAGGTGCGTGCTTTTTCAAGGCAAGCGCGGCGGACTGGGCATACATGGCACCCGAGCCTATGGCGGCTACGGCGTGATCGGGTTCAAGCACGTCGCCTGTACCTGAAATCACTAGCAGTTCCTCGCGGTTAGCCGCTATGAGCATGGCCTCCAATCGTCGCAAGTACCGGTCCGTGCGCCAGTCTTTCGCCAGTTCGATCGCGGCGCGTTTCATGTTTCCCCCGTATGAATTAAGCTTCTCGTCAAATCGATCGAGCAGGGTAAACGCATCGGCGGTGGAACCGGCAAAACCTGTGAGGACCTTCCCATCTTGGAGTTTACGGATCTTGCGGACGTTGCTCTTGGCGATGGTATTGCCCATCGTCGCTTGACCGTCGCCGCCAATGGCCACATGCCCGTTGTGAGACACTGCGAGAATGGTCGTAGAGTGAATTGCTTCCATGCTTCTTTCGAGGGCGTTGGTCTGGAAATACTGTGCCGGGTCGCATTTTGTGGGCGACCTCGGTAATTTTGACAGCCTTTGAGGGCTAGATGAGAATGCGAACCGGGTCTTCGAGGAGTCCCTTCAGGGTCTTCAGGAAGGCTGCCCCAACCGCTCCGTCTACTGCACGGTGGTCGCAAGAAAGCGTCACTTTCATGACGTTTCCAGGAACCAGCTGTCCGTTCTTTACAATAGCTGTTTCCTTGATCCCACCTACTGCCAAGATACATGCGTCTGGCGTGTTGATAATCGCCGTAAATTCTTCAACTCCAAACATGCCGAGGTTTGAAATTGTGAACGTGCTGCCTTCCCAATCGGAAGGTTGAAGTTTCTTGTCGTGCGCTTTTTGAGCAAGGTCTTTTACTTCGGCAGCGATGTGGGCCAGCGA
>JBGAGB010000055.1:0-14014 GCA_044226945.1 Cyclobacteriaceae bacterium
AGGCAACAAGCTCCACGCCGACGTCAACGAGTCGAACGAGACGATTGAGGTGATGGTGGTTGAGAAGAAGAAGTAGGCTCGATTAATGATCTCCCTCGCGTTTCATCACGAGCGGAAACTCACTCACGACACTGGGCTTTTGCGTCGTAGGATGCTGTCGGCCATTCGTTAGCTCTCTCACACGTTCAGCCACGTAGTAATCGATTTCGCGAATATTGATCACATGATCGCCGTTGATGTCGGCTTTACCATCGCCCATCCCTTCGATCAAGGCAAGGGTAAATGCACCGTGTTGCCATTCTGGACTCTCCAATGACGACTCTTTCCCCGTCGAAGCGGCCATGATCACCACACCATTCTCTTCGGTTGCCAATGCGCGAACAGCCTCCACGAGGTCGGTGTTTCCACGTTTCGCCAAAAGATTGGCACCGAGTTTACCACTGTGACAGGCGTCTACAAAGAGAAGTACCTTGGAAGGCAGGTTTCCTAGAACATCGCCGAAGTTGGTCCAGTCAACACCTGTGATTCTGATTCGATCGGGATCACCGTCATACGGAAGGATATAGAACTTATCCTTGTCGTTAATGCCGTGTGATGCGATGAAAATCACAACTACATCTTTTTGCGTAGCGTTCTGCTCTAGCCAATAGAATGCTTCGAGGATGTTGGTCCGCGTGGCATTCTCGTTGGTGAGAGTTCGAGTAAAGACATTTTTGAAGAGGAGGCCCTTTTGGGATTGGTACACCTCGCTCATGCTGATGGCATCTCTGTCGGCGAACGACAGACTGTAGGCTGGAATGGAATGATGCGACACCCCCACACCTACGAAGTATAGATTTGGTTTGTATTTTTCTATGCCCGTTTCGGTGGCCGTCATACGAAGTGATCGTTCGCGTGAGATCGTTGTCCCGAATTCATTTTCTACAAACAGGTTGATCACGTTTTCGGTGGCTACCAAGTCTAGGTCGAAGGACACGGTGTACTCGGGTGCATCGCGTTCTTGTCGAATGGTCAACTGGTCTCGGCGTAGGATCGTACGGCCGTTCAAAAGTACTTTCGCAGACTGAAGCTTTGATGACGACTGAACGACCGCGACAAACCGCACAGTTGATTTGCTGACAGTGGTATCGCGCGCGGGACTTACCCATCCAATCGTAGGAGGCAGTTTCTCATTGAGTCCAGATGTAAAGGAAAGAGGTTGAACCGCGGTTTCGTTGTATGTCCGAACGGCGGCTTCGAAAGACTGGTGCTTTGCTACCAACTTTAGGAGATCTGGTTTGTAGAACTGCTTTTTGAAATCGTAGATCGGGTGGAATTCGGAGAAGTGATTGACACCCTTGTTAATGACCCAGCCACCCCAACGTTCGCCGCTGGCGGAAGTAGCATAGTATCCTTGTGGTGTCCAGCAGAGCCATTCTTGATTGTCGAGCGGGACAAACGACAGTAAAGGTTGATGCCAATTTACCGTGTTCAGTTTTTCGACAGATTGAAGCTTCTGTCCACCACGTTGTACTTCCAAGTTTACTGGTGCCGCGGCATTCGACGCCTCGAGCAAACGGATTATAGCGACGTTGTTGTCGACACCCACGCCATTGATCGCAATTAACTTGTCACCTTTTTTTAAAGAACCCTGATAGCCGGACTTAGGAGACGCAAACGCTTCGGTCCCCTTCTTCACGTCGAGGTTTAAGTTGACAAACGGCCAGTAGCGAAGGAGATTTTTATAAGCAGGAGTAGACGGGCCATTTGCGTCGATTAAAGTAATGGCTCCCAACCGGTCGCGTGCAGCAAAAAGAGAGCTCTCCTCATTTGGACTCGGGGCGATCGAGATAATCGATCCAAGGGGACCATCAAAGGCATCGATTGGTTCCAACTCCCATTTGGAGATCCGTCGATTCAAGTTATAAGACAAGAGGAAGTAACCGTAGGTGCGATAGCCAGTTCGTCCTGCGACCACACGGCCGTCGTTCAAGAAACTGAATGCGTTGACACTCATGCCAAATGGAAAGAACGAATGAGCAACGTTGTCGATTGTGAGTGTGTAAGTAGATGGATGTATAGCCAGTTTCTGACCGTGGTAGTTGCTCTTGGCACCAGCGTATCCAGTTCCAATAGACTCAACGTTTTTCAACTCTTGTATGTCGAAGTTGAAGGACTGCCTACTGCTGTCGAACACGACGGTGTGATCGGGCCCGAATAGGATGGCATCTTGTACCATCGCCCTCGGACGGCTGATCAACTTCTGTTCCATCGTGAACACGTTATAAAGGCTGAAGCCATTACCTGTTTCCGAAGCGAATACAGAATCAGAGACAAATTTGATTGCTTGGTTCCAACCCGACTTGGAACCGACTTTTTTCTTTTGAGTCAGGTCGAAGAATTCGACAAAGTCATTGGGGCGATCATGGACGTTGCCCGCAACCACGGCGAAGGTCCCAGAGGGGTTCACCGTCACTTCCTGCGATGTACTGTCGCCTGTGTCGGTGCCCCAACCTTTCCGCACATTCAGGATCGTTTCGGTTGAGCCGCTCACGGCATCGAAGAAGTTTACTTCACCGGTGTGTCCTACAGAAAGTACCCGGTTCGATGTCCTTGCCAGCGCCATATGCCCAAGGTGTTTCGTGGGTGGGTTTCGTTTTCGAAAGGTGTAGTCTGGGAGTGCGGAAGGATCATGCACGATGTCGACGATAATATCCTCGCCATAGGCGGTCATCATGAACAAGCGATTGCCATCGCGTTCCAACGTGGCATCGTGTGCCGTGTGACGTGAGAGTTCCGCGGTCCATCGATTTACTTTGAAAGCTTCCGCTTGCAAGGCGGGAATTTTCCAGAGGCGTAGTGGTTCCGCAATTGAGTTCCCGGTGCCAGCAGCCCCTGTCAGGATAAAGCGCTCTTGCGGGTCGATCCTCACAAATCCAAGATCATACGTGAATCCTTCGAAGGTGCCGACCACTCGATCCGATTGAAGATCGATGAGGTTCACCACAGGTCGGCCCTCGGAGTTGATGCGGGCCAACGCCACTAGTCCAGTTCGGGTGCCTCGGTCAACGTCAATAAACCTCCCATTGTCGCCTTGCCCGATGTCCAACCATTTCTTTTGGAGGAATCGCCCTTCGCGAACGTCCCAAAAACCTATACTCTTGTCACTTCCGAACGTAATAAAAGCCTTTCGATCAAGGGTTGGCAGGATTTTCTGAATCCGCCCCACGTGACCCTCTTGGTTGAGGACAAACGTCGGACTTTGTCCGAAGCAAGTCACATGGACAAGTAGTAAAAGGTAAATGAAGGGCTTCATCTATTTTAAAGATAGCGAGAAAACCAGCACCACTTCAGCGGAATTCGAACACCGTCGTAACAAAACCACCGACTAATCCGGGCTTCCGATCCACATCACGAAGAAGACGAGGAATGCGAGTATCACCGGCGAGAGCAACAGTCCACAAATCGCAGCCAGCAAATTCAAATACTTCGGTCTAAACGATCGATTCAAAAAATATCGGCACAGCACGAAACTGATTCCCCACGACACGAGGAATCCAACCGCCCATTCAAAGACCGAAAACGACATTAATAAAAGAATAGAAAACTTCATATCATCCGGCAATGGCGCGGATGAAGATAAAGAATAGTGATGGACACAACAAGCAGCCGAGGCCCGTGTAGAAGGTTGCGGTAAGCGCCCCGTAAGGAACTAACTTGGGGTCGGTGGCAGCCAACCCAGCCATCACACCTGCATTCGTTCCGATCAATCCACCAAACACCATCGCGGTGTGTGGATTGTTCAGCCCGATCGACTTCGCGACAAGCGGCGTTCCGATCGCCACCACGATGGCTTTCACCACACCGGCAGCAATGCTCAACGCAATTACTTCGGAAGATGCACCGAGTGCAGCACCTGTCACGGGGCCAACAATATATGTGCATGCGCCCGCGCCGATGGTAGTCAAATCGACTATATCTCGAATGCCCCACACGTATGCGACACCTGCCCCAAAGAAGAAGGAAATGGTCACGCCGATGGCCAACGAGATCGCACCAAGCAAGCCAGTCTTCTTCATCACGGCGATACTGGCGCCCATCGCTGTCGCCACAATGGCAAAGTCGCGGAACATGCCGCTTCCGAGGAGTCCAAAACCTTGAAGCATTGGAACGTCGGCGATTCCTTTTTTTCCACCTGAATAAGCGCCACCGATGTAGGCGAGGACCAGTCCAAACACGATGGCGAGCGCCGCTGCCGGAACCTTCTTGCGTGTGAGTCGTGTCGAGATCCATTCGGCGAGTAGCATCACAGCGCCCACGACAAGGAACGCTACGACGAGCCCGTTGTCTTGAAAGAATTTTGTGAAGCGTTCCATTAGTCGATCGACTTGTCGCGGATGAATTGGCTGATGTAGGGTATTAGCGCAAAGCAAATCGCCACAGGAATGAGCCCAGCAAGTACAGCCAGTAACCCCGATGAGATAGCAGCTTTCACATTTTGCGTAGCGGTCATGGCCACAATAATCGGCACGTACATGTTGTTCCAGAATCCGATGCCCTCGCTCACTCCTTCTTGAAACCAACCCTTTTTGATAAGCCACTGCTTGAGGCCAATGAGGATCAACATGCCGAAGCCAACGCCACCCACATTCGCATCGATGCCAAGCCAACTGCCTAGCGTTTCACCCAGCAACTGACCAGCAATGAAGCTGATGGCGAGCAATGCGACTCCGTAGATGACCATGTTAGAAGAGTTTCTTGACTTCGTTTTTCACAATTTTGCCCATCGCGTTGCGCGGGAGATCGTTCACCACCACAAATTTTCTGGGCGTTTTGTAAGCCGGCATCTTTTGTCGGAGCCAGTTGCTCAGTTCTTTGGTGTCGATCAATGGGTCCTTTACCAAGAGCGCCGCAGCGACAAGTTCACCCCACTCTTCATTGGGCAAACCCACTACGCTGCAGTCTGTTACCGCTGGATGCGTGCGTAGGACTTCTTCGATCTCGAGTGCTGAAATTTTGTATCCACCGGACTTAATGATATCGACCGAATCACGTCCGAGAATTCGATAGTAACCATCTTCCACCACGGCAACATCTCCTGTCTTAAACCAACCATCGCTTGTGAAAGCCTTGTCAGTGGCGTCGGGGTTACGCCAATATTCTTGAAAGACATTGTGCCCTCGAACTTGAATTTCGCCAGGCTGTCCAACTTGAACGTGAGTATTTTTTTCGTCGACCAGCCTCACGTCAACACCGGGAAGTGGCTGACCGATGTACCCAGCTTTGCGTTCACCCAGATAAGGATTGCTGATCGCCATACCAATCTCCGTCATACCGTAGCGTTCGAGCAATGTATGGTGACTGATGCCTTTCCATTTCTCCATGATGGACACCGGCAACGCGGCTGAACCTGAAACCATCAGTCTAAATTTTGAAAGCGTGGTGCGTGTTCGTTCTTGGGCCGCAGAATCTAAGCTTTCAAAATGGCTAATCAATTTGAAATAGATTGTTGGCACGGCCATGAACACATTGACATGACCTTGCTCGAATATTTCGAAGAGCGCCTCCGCCGAAAAAGGATGAACAAACTCAACGGTCGCGCCTGACCAGAGCGCACACGAGATGACATTGATCACTCCGTGGACGTGATGGAGTGGAAGAACACACACGGTATGATCGTCTTTCGTCCATTGCCACGCTTCTACCAACGATTGAATTTGTGCTTCTATGTTTTGGTGTGTGGTGACGACCCCTTTTGGTAAACTCGTCGTACCGCTGGTGTAGAGAATCATCGCTTGCCGGGTTGCGTCGATCGTCGGCAGTGTCGCAAGCTGGACGTTCGGAGAAATTTCCTCGAGTAAAATAAAGCGGATGTTCTTCGACTTGACGAGCGGGGTTAGGATCTCTTGATACTCGCGCGTCGCCACTACTACGTCTGCCCCTGTGTTTTCGATCACATAGAGCAGCGAAGGGGGTGGGTAGGTGATGCACAGGGGGACGGCGATTCCGCCCGAGCGCCAGATCGCCCACTGGGTGGACACATAGTCGAACCCTGGCGATACCATGAACGCCACGCATTTTTCTCCGAAGTCGCGACGTCCGTCGAGCAGTTCCGACGCAATGTGATGCGAACGAGTTAATAAATCAGAGTACGTGTAGGATTGTCCATCGGAAATGATTCCATGGCGGTCGGCATACGCCTGGGCTTTCTCAAATATCCTGGACATGGCAGCAGTTGCAACCAAGATAGAGCAAAGGCACCGAAATCTTTCCTTTGGACCTAAAAAAATGAGGAGGCGAATAAGCCGTCAACGTAATGGTACGTTTTGTCGCAATTCCGTGTATCAAATAACTTTTGTCGCTGGCAAAACTTTGGATACTTTTGGGGTTGGACCTTAGCATTTTTTGGAGAGAGAACACCCTATGAACATCTCGATGAAAGTCGCCGGGCTTGCCCTGGCTTTGTCTTTTTTTGCCTTTTCGTTTGTCGCAAGCGCTCAAACTGCCACCATGACCTCCTCAGGGAACTGGGCGACCGCCACCAACTGGTCTGGCAGCAACATCGGCGACCTAGTGACCGAAACCGTGACGATCAGCAATAACATTAACCCAACCGTGAATAGTGGCAGCAATTTCACTGTCGGGAATACAACACTGAGCAACAATAACACGCTCACGATCGCGTCGGGTGGTACACTCAATGTGGGAAACTCGAGCAACTCGAGGAACGTCACCACTAATAACAATGCGAACATCACCGTCAATGGAACCCTCACCATTTGGGGTAACTTGATCGTGAACAATAACATTGTCTGGAACATTACTGGTTCCGTGATTATCAAAGGAAACGTCTCGTTGAGTAACAACGCGAACTTGAATGTGACTGGGGGGAGCTTGCAAGTCGGCGGCAACTTCACGAGTGGGAACAATGCGAACGTCAGCGTACCGTCGGGGAGTATCGCGATTGCTGGTGCCGTGAACGTTGGCAATGGATCAAATTTGAATGGTTGCACGGGATGCTTTAGTGCAGGAGGAGGATGTTCCGGACCAAACTCATTCTGTACGAGTGGTGCACTGCCCATTACAATGGGCGGCTTTGGTGTGAGTGAAAAACACGGTGTGGCGAAATTGTCATGGACCACCCTCACTGAAATTAACTTTGATCGTTTTGAAATCGAGACGTCCAATAATGGTGTCGACTTCGAAACAATTGGAGAGGTGGTCGGGCATGGCAACAGCCGCGAAAAGATCAACTACAGTTTCGACCACACTACCCCGGTGCAAGGGCGTAACTACTACAGGTTGAAAATAGTCGACTTCGATGCATCGTTCGAATATTCGCCGGTAGTTTTCGTTGATGTGGTGGCAGCTCGGGCGCTCTCGGTGTTCCCGAACCCGGTGTCAGGTGGCAAATTTCAGGTTGTTACCAATTTTGCACCTGGCGAATCAGATCGCATCCTGATTTACAATTCACTCGGACGGCTTGTCGCTGAAACGACCGCTGTGAACCAGCGCGTACAAACCTTTGATTGCTTCCTTGACCCTGGCGTTTACTTACTGACGTACTTGTCTGGAAGCGAAAAGCTTGTGACGCGCGTGTTGGTGAGGTAAAGCACCTTCGCTAACTTGGGAGCTATGGCGACGAAGATAGAGATCAACTTAGAGCCCTCTGATCTATTCCAATTCTATGACTTCCATTTTTGGAATTCTCCAGACAGGAAGAGATTTCGCTTCATGCGTAGATGGGGTTCAGTCGCGTCAACTTTAATCTTCTTTGTCATTTTCGTAGTTGTGACTGGACGGGCAGAGGTGTTGTTACAATTGCAGGGCATCGCGGGTATGGTCGTGATTGGTGGCTTCATGTATTGGTGGTCGCAACACTCCCTTCTTCGAAGGTTGAGGAAAGGTTTGATGAAGAACTTGCGGGAAGGAAAGAATGTCGACGTCGTTGGACGCCGAGTATTTGAATTTGGTGACGGCTCCGTGAGGATCAAATCGGACCATTCTGACTCGACCGTGACTGCCAAGTCGATCGAAAAGCTAAGGGAAGATCAATTCGCGTATTATCTATATTCCTCTACGATGGGTGCTTACATTTTACCCAAGCGCCAGATGAGCGCCGAACAGCGCCAAGCATTTGAAGCTTGGACTTCAAAGATTACCGTGCGTTAGGCGGCACTCGCCTTTTTGAAAAACTCAATCTAAGAAAAGCTGCGCCGTCGCGAATAGTCTGCGTGGCATATACCGCAAAACGGGGATGTCGAGTGAAAAAAAGTGCCTTGGGGGATACTCGTTTCACCCGCGCCATGCTTGGAGTTATTCCACTGTTTGCGCAGATTGGAGGCACTGTACCCCATGAGTTGCCTTGCTTTTTGGTTCAAGACGCGCGCGCCATATATAGTGGCGACCCTGTTCACCCTGTGTGTTCGGGTGTCGTTTGGCCAAGAAGATCCGGCGATGGTTCAAGTGACACCCAGTATGTTCAGTTCTCGTGGTACCGACGACGAGGTGGGCGAGCGTACAGTTGTCACCTTTCGGTACGGGCCGCGAAAGGAGGCGACGTCGAGTACTTACTTCGGAGTAGCAGGTGCAAACAACTACACTTGGTATCGCAGGGTCGAGCGCACAGCGCGGATTTACTTGGATGAGCGACTCTTGTCCGACAGCGTCGAGCTTCGAGTTCCAAGTTCACACCAATTGGTTTCGATGACGGCTATGTTGTATTCCCTCGCCGGCGACAGGGTGGTGAAGACTAAGTTGCATCGGAAGTATTTCCACAAGTTCGATCGCAATGAGGAAGTGCGTTACAAGATTTCCTTGTCGTCGGTATTTAAGAATGCACTGTTGGAAGTGAAGTACGAAACGGAGGAGCCGTATATGGGGCAACAGTTTTTTTGGAAGGCAAACACCTTGGCGCGATATGGACGGTCGCGACTTGAGTTTGAAGCCCCTGAGTTTTACGACTTCCGGTATAATATGGTGCACGTGAACGAGATGGGATTGTTCCAAAAAGAAGAGACGAAGGGAGGGTTCATGTCGTTCGACGTTTTCGGTGACGAAACAGGAAAATCAAAAGTTCGTCGCGCCAACATTAACTATCAAATCAATAAAGTGATTTTTGTCACCACACCCGAAACGATGAACCGCGGCGACCAAGGCATCATCGCTCGTGTGACGAATTGGAAGCATGTGCCGGTGAGGTAGTTTATACTTTATCATGCGGATTTCTCCTCGGTCCTGGTGTTATCTCAGGTTGCCACCCGTATGCAGGTTCCCGCCACTTGAACATTATGAAATTGATAATTGGTTCTTTTTGTATTCCGTTCGAGGCCTGAAAATATCCAAGAACCAATGTCAAAATATCTAATGAACGCCTTGATTCAACGACATTGATAATTGATTCTTTTTTATTCCAAACGCATTTGGATTGGAAATTGGGCTTTCAAAAAAGGGGGAACCACCTGGATGGGATTATCCCCGCAAGGAGTTGATGTGATTTAGCCTATGTGAGTGTTTGATGCACAACTCTTAACACGATCACTAAAAACGCGCAAGACAAGTTGACGATCGTTCCCATTTTCTTCCTACCTTCCTCCGGGCTTCAACTTAAACCGTGACAACTTTCCTACCCGCTGGCCAGCGTCCCTTTCTCATGGAACAAACCCGCCAAGTCGAATGAATTCGATCA
Source organism: Cyclobacteriaceae bacterium (assembly GCA_044226945.1). Taxonomy (GTDB): domain Bacteria; phylum Bacteroidota; class Bacteroidia; order Cytophagales; family Cyclobacteriaceae; genus ELB16-189. The sequence continues at coordinate 9,668 of JBGAGB010000055.1, forward strand.
CGCGGTGGTTCATTCTTTCAGCTGTTGTTTCTTTTGCCATGTCGTGTGCACCGAAACTGCACCACGGACATTTCACTAGGCACGGCGATTTCGAGGAGGGTTATGACTTCTGGGAAAACGGGCATTTCCGTTGGCAAAAACGCGAACAGGGAATCGTCACCGTGGGCGAGGGCGTCTACAACCACGTCGCACAACGTGAGTTGAAGCTGAGTTTTGGCCCTTATCTCCGCAAACTTCATCTGGCGAACTTCCAAAATGCACCCACCGTCGGGAGAACATCGATAGAACTCCACGCTATTTATTCCAATGGCGTTCCGATAGAAGGTCTCACCTTAGTTGTGGAAGGCGACACACTCGCTACTACCGACCATCAGGGATACGCGTCTTTGTTGTTAAAAAATGAAAAGGTGATTTACCACCTCGAATTCCAACTTCCCGGATACCGAACCGATAAATTTGGCATTCAAGGGGGCGACATGTCTTTCAACCTTGCCTATGAAGCCGATGTGAATGCAGTGGTCAAGGAAAATCAAACTCTATTCATCAAGTATTCAGGATGGGGCAATACTTTTTTTATTACCCAAGATGGAGTGCGGCGTCGTTATTGGGCACCACGCAATTTCAAATATTGGATCAATGCGTATTAGTGAATCCAATCTCATTAAGTTAAGAGGGACCGCTAGTATTGCTGGCTAACAATAAAGTTTCTGGTTGGTCGTGGCATTGTCGCTCGTTCCAACCCGTCGTACATTATGACATTGATAATTGGTTCTTCTGTATCTGATGTCATTTGGAAAATACTCAACAACTAATTTCAGAATACCTAATCTTGAGCACCATGGCTTTAGGGCTAATCGCGGGAGCTCTTGCCACTCTTAGTGCCTGTCCTGAGCTTGGTTTTTGTTTCTCGAACTGCGATTGCAGGAAGGCTCTCCTCATTCATATCAAGATACTCTTCCACAGCCGTGCGATGATATTTGATCATACTTCGCAGCAACCATGAGATCGCCTTTGTAATAATTCCTTCCTTCTCACTTTTCAGTCGATCGATATTTTTAAATGCCGTTTTCGCTAGAGCCGGATCGTTGCTCTTAGAAATGGGACGGATCAGAAATGCCAACGAAGCCCTGCGTTTGTTGATGTTTCTACTTTTCGACAATCGTTCGAGTACGGGTATCCAGTGAGGTGTATCATCGAGTACGGCAATTGTATACTTGCTCGTGCACAGGGTGTCGATTTCTACCCAGCCTACGAGGTGATCGATCCAACTTTCGAAAATCTTCGGGTCAAGGTCGCGTTGGTTTTTCTTCGTGTAATCGAGGAGGAAACCGGCCATCATCTTTTCATTCGAAGACTTTCCCTTCACGAGGCTCGTGAGCGTTGCTGCGAAATCTTTCTTGGAAATGTCGCGATGGCTCGACATCCAGTGTTTCGCGATATCTCGCATCGTTGGGTTGTTGATCGCATAACGAGGATGCGAGTTTCCTAGATAGCTGTCCAGAAACGTGTGTTGGGTGGGTGTCCCCGAATTCGACTCAATTTCGTCGAGGATATCGCGATGGTGTCGGTTCATAACTTTCAAACTAAGGGATGACAATTTAACGACAATACTTCGTCTCGGTATGCCTTTCAGGGCCCATACCTAGTAGTACGGACATGAAAATCCGCTGCCATGGGTATCGTTTTCAGCATTTCGAAGGGAGATTTTTACTGGAAAACACCCCGTTATGAAACTCTATTGTTTGGCTTTGTTTGTCGCATGCATGATGGCGACAAACACCCTCACCGCTCAAAGCTTCGAACAGCTCGAAAACAGGCGCGGTGACAACGCGTTCCTCGAAAACACTTGGGAACTGTATCTCCGTCGCACGCAAGTGACGGCTAAGTACACATTTAATTATGGCGGTACCACGATCAACATGAAGTATAGAGTCGATAGTTACGACAAAGGAGGTTTTAGGTGGCATTTCGAAAACCCGACGCTCGGCGACATGATTTTCGTGCTAGCTCAAACCATTCGTGGCACTGAAAAAAAGCAAGCTGGAAGCCAAGCTTTTGGAAGTGGTTTTTTCGGATGGCATCAAATGTATTGGAACACGGTGGCGAAGGATCGATTGCTCGTTTCGCCTGGTATGAGCTTCGGCGATTACATTTTTGGTTCAGAGCGTCCTACCATACCCGCTGGATTTACGACGAGCACGATCGACCCAGCAGGATATTATTTTCACGTGGGACCTGCGTTGATGGTTACGCAAATCGTGGGCGACAAGCTTTGGATGAATGTGTACACGAGGTACGACATCACGGGTCGTGCGTCGGGTCCGAGCCAAAACTACACCCACACCGACGGCTATAAGAACCCGAACTTTTTCGCTTTAGGAGCGAGTGTGCAACACGCCACATCGCGTTTGTGTGGAGGGATTAATTTCACGAAGATGATCGATCGCGGACCGCACAACGATTCTGCGTCGCGGGTCGACATTTCGTTTGGATATATGTTCTAATTGGAATTTACGGTGCCGTAATCGGCGTCGTCTTGTCGATGATCTTCTCGAGCTTTCGCCGTTGTTTTGGAAGGAGTGTATCCCAGATCTTCTGACTCCGCGTCTGGAGCCCTTCTTCCAAATGACGGTTCATCTCGTTCTTGGGGGGAGAAACGTGCTTCAAAGATCGGAGTGATTCGTAAAATTCGGTATTGATTTGTTCGATGCGACGGGACTGCGCCTGTTTGAGCGCGAGTTGGTCTTTCCAAAAGAGGGGATCGTACATCACGATCTCGCGACCTTCCGAGTCCGAACCATTTTGGCCCATTGAAGGAAAGGCAGCGATGGCTGCCAAGAAGAGAAACGCCAGTTTGGTTAGCTTCATTTCCGGTTTGTCTTTGATTCTTTAGCCAAAGAACGCGAAGACCAACACAAAATTACCACAATTTGCGGAAGTGTCGCTGAACCGTCACAATTAATAGACGGCGCTTAAGTTTTTTGATCCTAACGGTCGTTACCGGGCGATGACTTGGTAGGCCTTTTCGCCATTCTGATCCAATTCACGGATCACGCGCAGTTGCTTCATCTCCGAAATCATGGCCAAAGCTTGAGCTTCGTTCTTAGGGCCGAGGTGTGCCATAAGCGCTTTATGCGACTTCACGTCGTTTGGAGCTTTGCGGAAATCGGTGATAAAGTTGAGGATGTCTACCTTTTTCATTCTACAGGTTCGGGTTTTGCGAAGATTATACGGTTGGGTCGACGTGCAGGTTACCCATTTTCAAACCGTTCATCCTCACTCTGTCCTCAAACACGTAACCGGATTGGCCCTCGAAGCGCGAATCGCTTGCGTGGCCACGGTGATCCAAGCAACAGCCAACGCCGTGGCGCCAGCACCCACGAAAACCGCGATCGTCAATGGTGCTCGGTATGCGAACCGTTCCATCCACGAATTCAAAGCCCAATATGCGAGTGGTAAGCCGATCGCCACCGAGATAAGGACCATTTTTGTAAAGTCTGCCGATAGCAACAAGACAATATTGGATGAAGAGGACCCGAGCGCCTTGCGAATTCCAATCTCCTTCATACGGCGCTCCGCGGTAAATGCAGCCAACCCGAACAGACCTAGGCAGCTGATGCCGATGGCGATGATTGCGAAATAACTGGCGAGGGTCGCCACGCGTTGTTCTGCGGCATACAACTGGGCATATTCTTGATCTTGAAACCTATACTCGAAACTGAATCCCGGGTTAGATGATAAATACAATTTCTCGATTGCCTCCAATGTTTCCTTTTCCCTTCCTGCTTCCAATCGAGCCATGATCACCCATGTATTGGTGGGTTCCAACTTGAAGAACAAAGGTTTCACTGGGTCGTGCATCGATTGAAAATTAAAGTCCTTGACCACGCCAACAATTTCCATGTCTTCGCCCCACAACTTGATGTGCTTTCCAATTGGATCTTCGAGCCCCATCACTTTAATCGCTGCCTCGTTGAAAACTATCTTGGAAGAATCAGCTGCATTACCGTCTTGAAACATCCTCCCTTCCACCATTGTGACTCCAAGTGTTTCCATCATATCATAGTTGCAACGGACGGCCTCGAACAAGATACTTTCTTCGGGGTTCTTACCCTCCCACTCCAGGCCACTCGTGTTGCTATTTTGACCCAACAAACCATGACCAATCGAGGACGCATTCTTCACCCCCGGAATTCGACGAAGCTCAGTCAAGAATGAACTGAGACTTGACCACAGCTTTCCCTCACGATCGAACTGTATCAAATTCTCTTTCTCATAACCTAGATTCTGCTTCTGAACATAGTCGATTTGCCTAAAGAGTACGATTACAGCAGCGATCAAGAATAC
>JBGAGB010000012.1:0-126672 GCA_044226945.1 Cyclobacteriaceae bacterium
TATCCCGTTTCCGTCAAAGTTGTTTTGCGGTATGTTTGGTCATGTTCATCGGCGCAAATTCGTTTGCGCAAGCGCCCTGGAACTATACGCCCACGCCCGAAAATCTGAAGGCCCGCGAATGGTTCGAGCAGGCGCGCTTCGGACTCTTTATTCATTGGGGGGTATACAGTCAGCTTGGAGATGGCGAGTGGGTGATGCAAGTGCAACGAATTCCTGTCAAGACTTACGAGAAACTTCCGACTTTTTTTAACCCCACCCAGTTTGACCCCAAGGAATGGGTGAAGATGGTGAAAGATGCGGGCATGCAATACATCACCATTACCAGCAAACACCACGACGGTTTCGCGATGTTCGATAGCAAAGTTTCTGACTACGACATCGTAGACCGCACCCCGTATGGTAAAGATGTGCTGAAGATGCTGGCGGATGAATGCCACGCACAAGGCATCAAGCTTTTCTTCTACCATTCACAACTCGATTGGCATCATCCCGACTATTTCCCGCGCGGAAACACCGGACAAGGTTACACGGGTCGCGACGAGAAAGGTGATTTTAACAAGTACCTAGATTACATGGACGCCCAATTGACGGAGTTGCTCACCAACTATGGCCCGATTGCGGGCATTTGGTTCGATGGAATGTGGGACAAGAAGGACGCCGATTGGAGACTTGAGAAGACGTATCGTTTGATCCACCAACTTCAACCTGCCGCACTTGTGGGCAGCAACCACCACATGGCACCGTATGCCGGCGAAGACTTTCAAATGTTTGAAAAAGATTTACCCGGTCACAATACGACTGGCTTTGCTCCCGAACAAAAAGTCGGAGATCTCCCGCACGAGACGTGTGAGACCATTAACAACTCTTGGGGCTTTAATCTCCAGGATTCCCATAACAAGAGCTACAAAGACCTCGTGCAATATCTGGTTAAATCCGCAGGCTATAATGCCAACTTCTTGTTGAATGTGGGACCGATGCCCAACGGAAAGATTCAACCGGAGCACACTGCCCTCCTTAAGCAAATGGGTGACTGGCTGAAATCGAATGGTGAGACCATCTACGGAACGAAAGGTGGTCCTCTCTCAGCCCGCGAGTGGGGTGTCGCCACGCAAAAAGGAAACAAGGTGTGGCTGCACGTGCTGAACTGGTCCGACGAGACCCTCACCTTCCCGAAGCTTCCCAAAAAAGTAGTGTCGGCGAAACTTTTTAGTGACAAGTCGAAACTCAAGTTTGTGGAGAACGAATTCGGTGTGAGCATCATCATTCCAAAATCAAAAATGGATGCGGTGGACACCATCATCGAACTGGAGGTAGCAAACCGATAGTCGATCGTAGAAAATGACCGTTTCGGAGTTCAAACAAACCTTTAGCCACCCACAGCCCCCGGCGTCCCTTTCGGCCGTTCTCCGGGGGCTTTGGTTCGACGGCAAAGGTGATTGGCACCGAGCTCATGAAGAAGTTCAAGATTTAGAAGGTCCCCACGGCGCGTGGATTCATGCTTACCTCCACCGGAAGGAGGGTGATTTGAGCAACGCTCAATATTGGTATCGCCGCGCGCAAAAGTCCATGCCGTCGGTGTCGCTCGAAACGGAGTGGCAGTCCCTCGTTGAACATTTCCTGTCCGCTTAGCCACGCAGCCATCAAGTTGAGGCGCAAACGTTTGCTGATTCGAAGGCCAATCTTTATATTCGATTGGACTTAAACCCTTTTCCCCATGAGCTTATTCACTGATCCCAACAAGATTCCTGTCAACTACGGACTCAAGATCGCTGGTGGCCTTACAGCGTATTTCATTATCATGAATGTGATAAGCCTTGGGAATCATGTCGAGCTGCGATTGCTCAACTTGTTCATCCTCGCCGCCGGTATTTTCTTTGGGCTGCGAAAGTTTAAGAACACACACGAGGACCACTTGAACTATTTCCGGGCCCTCATTACAGGTGTGGCGATCGGCTCGGTGGGTACTGCACTGTTTGGATTGGTACTCTTCATTTACATGAGTGTGAGTCCAAGTTTCATGGAGATGCTCCAAAAAGAAGAACAAATGGGCCTTCACCTCAATCCGTACATCGCATCATTCATTGTCGTGCTCGAAGGCGTCTTCTCGAGTTTGCTCGTCACGTTCGTGTTGATCAATTGGGTGACCACAGATGATGTCAACGACCCTATTGGCGAAAGCAAGTAAATATAGTTAGCGTCTGACCTCGGTTAAAAAGTTGAGTTGCTAGCTCGTTTAGTTGGGCGATTGTTTCGTTCACTAATCGTCCTTCGTGTCTTCGTCCCGCGCCTCGACCCTTTTCACTTTCCACGAATCAATCTCCCGACGGCGCTCCTCCAGTTCTTCTTCCGAAGGCTGGTAAGTGACAAGTCGATCTAGGTTGGGTTGGCCGGCATCGACCCATGCAGAGTACCACACGCTACCAACCATCAGAATACTTGCCCTCCACCGCCGCTCGACCATACCTGATAAAAGGTCGTGGTACGCCCGGGCGTAACGGTACGCGTAGACTTTTGTCGTTTGCTTCCCGCGTGTTTCGAACGCATATTTCGTTGTAAGATTCTTCTTGCTCAATTCCGACTCAAATCGAAGTACAGAATCGACACAAGCGTGTGATTGTTGCACAACCAACCACATGGCCCGTTGCGGATCTTCGATATACTTGGCAGGTCCTACCCATTGGTTGTATTGGCTTGAAAACAACTCTGGCAGCCTCGACTCCCAGAGACCATGAATGCCATGTTGGTCGGTCTTCTGACCGTTGTGATTGCTGGTGGTATGGAGCGGTACGTGCGCATCTGCCACATAATGCCCGAGTTCCGACGAGATCCTGAGTATTCGAGATGGATCACCCAAGAGCATCGCATCGCGCAGTTGGAGATACATTCGAAAGGCATGCCATGGAACGATTCCTCGATGCATCAATGCCTCCTCGCCAAACATATCTACTGCTTCCGACCATCGTTCGGGCATCGCCGTCACGTCGGTTTCGTACTCGTCGAGGTCGATATAATGTCGCGGCCCTTCTTCAGGGATGGCATAACGACGCTTATCGGGATTAACGGCGGACGCTACCAAGTAATCGATGTTCGCTTTGTAGAATCGGATCATCCCGGGTGGAAGCGTGAACACTGCCATTCGGTTTACTTGCTGATGTCCAAAGAAACCCCAGCTACAAAAAACTAACGGGATCAAAGACACGATCACCGATTTCCACAAGTGCCTCATATATTGATAAATTGAACCATGATTAATCGAATTCTCCTAGGGTTGCTCACCCTTTGCATCAGTTGGACGGTACTTGCGTCGGACCCGTTCCCGAAAAATGAAAACATCCAGGTGATGCACTACCGGTTCTCACTCAATCTTAACGACACCACGGACGTGATTGCGGGCGAAGCAGACGTCACGATTAAGTTTTTGAAAGCTGGGGCAGAGTTCGACTTGAATCTAATCGGCCGCACACCGAATGGAAAGGGAATGGACGTGTTACAAGTAAGTTCGTCAGGAAAACCTGTCGTATGGACTTTCAATCGAAACCTCATCCACATCGTGACGCCGGAAGTCAAAGCGAACGAGCTTGTGACTTACAAGATCACCTACCGAGGTGTTCCTGCCGATGGGTTAATCATTTCGAAGAACAAGTTTGGTGATCGTACCTTCTTTGGTGACAACTGGCCCGACCGTGGGCGGCATTGGCTTCCGACAGTTGATCATCCGCTCTATAAAGCCACCGTGGAATTTATCGTGGAGGCGCCAGATCAATATGAAGTGGTGGCCACCGGCAAATGGATGGAAGAGAGCCACCTTGCGAAAGGAAGAAAGCGAACGCATTGGAGCGAGCAAGTTCCTGTGTCGGTGAAAGTGATGACGATCGGTGTGGCCCGGTTCGCGGTGTCGTTGTCGGGCGAAGTTGGCGCCATTCCCGTGACGACCTGGGTGTACCCACAAAACCGCGACTGGGGATTTAGCGACTTCGCTGTTGGGCCACGTGTACTCGAATTTTTCAGCAACTACGTAGGCCCATATCCATTTGAAAAATTGGCTCACGTGCAATCCAAGACTCGCTTCGGCGGATTAGAGAACGCGAGCAACATTTTCTACTTTGAAAATTCGGTGAATGGCGAGAACGAACGTGAGTCGCTGATCGCACATGAGACGGCTCATCAATGGTTCGGCAATTCAGCCACGGAAGCGGACTGGCACCACGTGTGGTTAAGCGAAGGTTTTGCTACTTACGGAACGGCGTTGTACTTGGAACACACGTATGGTTTTGATCGCTTGCGCGAAACGATGGTGGCGAACCGAGACGACGTGCTCGAATTTGCGAAGAAGAACACTCGACCCATCGTCGATACCACCATTGTCGATATCAATCATGTGCTCAGCACCAACACCTATCAAAAGGCTGCGTGGGTACTTCACATGCTGAGAAAGAAAATTGGCGACGAAGCCTTTCACAAAGGCATACGCGAGTACTATCAAGCTTACCAGCGGAGTAATGCGTTGACTTCCGATTTCCAGCACACGATGGAACGGGTCTCCGGTCAAAACCTAGATGCTTTTTTCAAGCAATGGATTTACACGGGAGGGCACCCGGTGATCAAAGGGATGTGGTTATATAACCCTAAGACCAAGAGGGTGGTCGTAGATGTAGAGGTCACGACGACCAGCCAGGATTCGATTCCTCTCGAGATCGCCACGACCGACGACGCCGGGAACACAGTGGTGCACCAACTGGAGCTGAAGCCCGGGCGACAAACCCATCGGTTAGCCCCGACTGGAAAGCTCGAGCGTTTGGTGGTCGACCCAGGCGTCTGGTTGCTCTTCGAGGGCGAAATCAGGTCTGCAAACTAGGTTTTGGGTTCTAAAAACCCGGTTTTTTTTGCTGCGGCCCACCTTGCAAATCCCCACTAACTGTCTACCTTTGCAGTCCTTTTGATTTAAGAAACAATGGCAAATCACAAATCGGCAGAAAAGAGGATCAGGGCTAATGCAGCCAAGGCTGAACGCAACAACTATCAGCACAAGTCGACTCGCACAGTAGTGAAGAAACTCAAGGCGACGACCCAAAAGGCAGAGGCGCAAGAACTCTTCAACAAGACTGCTGGCATGATCGACAAGTTGGCCAAGAAGAACATCATCCACTGGAAGAAGGCAGCCAACATGAAGTCGAAACTCGCGAAACGCGTCAACACCCTGAAATAAGGGTCTGTTAATAAGGAATCTCCGGAATTTGTCCGGTTTTTTTCCCTCCCCGTACCATCATGGTCCGGGGAGGGTTTTTTATTTTCGAGCGGCGCGCCGGGATTAAAACCCTAATTCCGATGAAAGCGCGCACGCAAATCAAAGATTGGTCGCCCAACGACCGCCCCCGGGAGAAACTTTTAGAAAAAGGTCCGACGTCACTTACGGATGCCGAGCTCATCGCGATCCTCATTGGATCTGGAACTACGTCGGGAAACGCGTTGGACATCGCGCGTGACCTGCTCAGCACCGTACAAAACGACCTCGCCGACCTCAGCAATATGCCCATGGCAGAATTGACGGCTATCCATGGGCTCGGAAAAGCCAAGGGCATTGCCATCAAAGCTGCGATGGAAATCGGGCGTCGCCGGCGCGATGCTCAGAAATCAGAAACGCCGCGAGTAGCGTGTTCCAACGACGCCTTCGTCCTCCTCCAGCCGGACCTTTCGGACTTACCTCATGAAGAGTTTTGGGCTGTTTACTTAAACCGGGCCGCCAAAGTGGTACGGAAGAAACGCATTAGCGAGGGCGGTGTCAGCGGCACCGTGGCCGACCCAAGAATTATCTTTAGAACCGCGCTGCACGAGCTCGCCACTTCGATCATCGTTGCGCACAACCACCCATCGGGAAACTTAGAACCCAGCAAGGCAGATATTGAACTCACCAAAAAGCTGGTTGCCGCGGGCAAAGTCCTTGATATACAAGTTATTGACCATTTGATAGTGGGTGGTCGGAATTATTGTAGCTTTGCCGATAGCGGTCTCTTGTGATTTGATTTTTTGACATGCAACGACTGATCGTAGTCATTTTTATTGCTCTTGTTGGTTCGCTGATTTTCTACAACTACCACTTGCGCGAAAAACCGGAGTCGCCCCAGGAAGTGGTTCCAGTGGCGCACGTGATCCAAACCGGCAAACGCGCCCCTTCGGTATCCAGTCCCGACAACCCGTTCTTAGCGGAGCTGCTGGCCGACTATGAGTCGTTCATTCGCGAATCAATTGATCGTGGCCTTGCCCCAGGTGCGGCAGTCGCCATTGTGAAAGATACCAGCATCCTCATGCTGAAAGGGTTTGGTTTCAGCGACACACAACAACACGACTCCGTCGGTGTATTCTCCGTCTTCAGGCTCGGGTCGGTTTCTAAGTCGCTCGCGTCGGTGCTCACGGCGAAGCTGGTGCAAGAGGGAACATTGAATTGGGACGACCCTGTGGTGAAGTATCTTCCTGACTTCCAGCTCAAATCGAAAGAGAGCACGGAGCAAGTCACCATCCGCCATTTGTTGTCGCACACAACGGGGCTCCCCTACCACGCCTTTACGGATGCCATCGACAACGGGGCCAGTCTGGACCCGCTCATCTACCATCTCCGCGATCTCAACTTAACAGGACCGCCTGGTCAAACCTACAGTTATCAAAACGTCGCTTACTCAGTAGTTGGAAAAGTGATCGAAGCTGCGACCGGAAAGCCATATCCAGTGGTCATGAAAGAGAAAGTGTTTCAACCACTCGGGATGGATCAGGCCTCGTTGACTTTTCAAGAGATGATCGCCAACGACGACAAGGCCCGCCCGCATGTTCACACGTTGCGTGGATGGCGACCCACGGCCATCAACCAGACCTACTACAACGTGGGCCCGGCGGGGGGCGTCAACGCGAGCATCTCCGACATGGCGAGATGGCTCCGTGCACTCACATCGCATGATCAGAATCTTCTGCAGCCCGCCACGCGCGAGGAAATGTTTCGGCCCGTCGTGAAGGCGACAGCGCGCAACCGGTACTTCCGAAACTGGAAGCGATCCAGTGGCTCTTATTATTCACTTGGGTGGCGCGTGCTGACATTCAAAACCGATACGCTCAAATACCATGGCGGTTATGTGAATGGATACCGCAGCGAGATTGCGATCAAAGACGATGAAGGTCTCGGCATTTGCGTGTTGGTCAATGCCGCAGGGGTTTTGGCCGATCGGGCGATCCCGGAGTTTTTTATCCGTTACGAAAAATATCGACGCAACATGGATGCCTGGGAGCGTGAAGAACGCTCGAAGGTGGTTGTCCATCGACACGCAGAAGACGATCGAGGTCATTGACTTTCGTTTCTGTTTCCAACTAACTTTGATTCATGAAACCCTTCCAACTAATCGCCATTGTTGCAGTGGTCGCCATCGTCGCGATCGTATACTACTCTGCTAGCGAAGGCGCTGGCGATGCTGAATACAAAACCCAACTCGAACAGTCGCGCCGGGAACGGGATGAGTACATGAAGACTAGCAATGAGTCGCCTTTCAAAAACGTGGATGAACCATTCGCGGGACTGAAGTACTTCGACCCAAATCCGAAATACCGGATCGTGGCGGACCTGGAACCCGTGCAAGACAAAAAAATGGTGGTATTGACCACGAGCGACAACAAAGAACAACGCTACTTGGAGTACGCGCGGGCGAAGTTCACACTCGACGGCGTGCCTTGCAGCTTGCTGATCTTGGAAGTTGCCGATAGCGGCCCATTCCGGGGAACGCTTTTTCTGGCTTTCGCCGACCAAAGCAGCGCGATTGAAACCTACGGGGCGGGTCGATACCTTGATGTGAAGAAAACTCCGGGCGCCAGTTCGATCACGCTTGATTTCAATACCGCCTACAACCCCTACTGCGCGTACAACGAGAGTTTTTCGTGCCCACTCCCGCCACGGGAGAACGTATTACAGGTGCTGATTGCCGCGGGCGAGAAACTCTATCATTAAAGAGGTTCAAAAAAGGGTAAAAATGACCGTCCCGAACGGCGGTAAACCATTATTTTTGCCGATTACCCGGCTTTGAATTCCAAGGAGTTCAACCGGGACTGATCCATCTACGCAATGAAGATTTCTTATAACTGGCTGAAAGACTATATCGACATCCCGGAGTCACCGGAAGAGATTGGTAAGGTGCTTACCGCAACTGGCTTGGAAGTAGAACATGTCGAAGAGCATGAGTCTGTGAAGGGCGGGTTGAAGGGACTCGTGATTGGACATGTGCTCACGTGCGCCAAGCATCCCAATGCCGACAAACTTTCGATCACTACGGTAGACGTAGGTAATGGTCGTGTGCTTCCGATTGTGTGTGGTGCACCGAATGTGGCGGCTGGGCAAAAGGTGGTGGTCGCCGTTCCCGGTACAACGGTGTTTCCTACGAATGGAAAGCCCTTCGAGATCAAGATTGCGAAAATTCGAGGTGAGCAAAGTGAAGGTATGATCTGCGCCGAAGATGAAGTCGGGCTGGGTGCGAGTCATGCCGGAATCATGATTTTAGACGCAGCCGCCAAGCCGGGTGTGGCTGCCGCAGAATACTTCGGGGTAAGTTCAGATTACACGATCGAAATTGGGCTCACCCCTAACCGGGCGGACGCGGCATCGCATGTAGGTGTTGCGCGCGACATCAAGGCGGTCCTAAAACGCGAACTCCGGTTGCCCTCGGTGGCGGCGTTCAAGGTCGATAACCAAAACTTGACGATTCCGGTGGTCGTGGAAAACCACGAGGCGTGCCCCCGTTATTCGGCATTGACGATCAGTGGAGTAACCGTGAAGGAATCTCCCGCTTGGCTAAAGAACAAGTTGACAGCGATCGGGCTCACACCCATCAACAATATCGTTGACATCACGAATTTCTTGTGCCACGAAATTGGCCAGCCTATGCACGCCTTCGACGCTGACAAGATCTCGGGCAAAAAAGTGTTGGTGAAGACGCTTCCAGCGGGGACGAAGTTCACCACACTGGACGGAAAAGAACGCACGCTCACGGCAACCGACCTGATGATTTGCAATGCAAATAGCGAAGGCATGTGCATCGGAGGTGTATTTGGTGGAATTGGTTCTGGTATTACCGAAAGCACGCAGAACATCTTCTTGGAGTCGGCTTACTTTTCGTCGGCTTTTGTCAGGAAAACTGGTATGACACACCAGTTAAAGACTGATGCATCGTTCAGGTACGAGCGTGGCACAGATCCGAACACCACTGTCTTCGCATTGAAACGGGCGGCGATGTTGATCAAAGAGTTGGCGGGTGGATCGATTTCTTCGGACGTGATTGACATTTACCCGGAAAAAATCGAGCACACGACATTCAGGGTGAAAGTCGCGAACATTCATCGGTTGATTGGCAAACCGATCGCCGTCGACGAAATGGTGGGCATTTTGGAGCGCCTGGATATTGCCGTCACTAATATGAAAGACGGAGCATTCGACGTGTCGGTGCCGCCGTACCGAGTAGATGTGAAGCAAGAAGCCGACATTGTGGAGGAAATCCTTCGCATTTACGGTCTGAACAACATTGAGTTGACTGACGAAGCCGGTACTGATTTCATCTCTGGTTTCCCTTCGAAAGACATCAACAAGTTCCGCGAAAGCTTGGGATTGCTGTTGGCTGGCAATGGCTTTTATGAAATCATGACCAACTCGCTGACTCATATCAATTACCGAAAGTATGATTTGGGTGTGGAGGGTGAGCCGGTCGAGATTTTGAACAAATTGAGTGAAGAACAGGCCATCATGCGCACGACGATGCTCTTTACGGGTCTTGAGGTGTGTGCTTTCAATATCAATCGAAAGCAAAAAGACGTGAAGTTGTTCGAGTTTGGGAAGGTGTATAGCAAGGTGAATGGCCGCTACGTCGAACGTGAGCGCTTGGCCATGTATTTGACGGGGCAGTATGAAGCTGATAACTGGCAACGGGCTGCTCGAAACGTGTCATACCATGACCTTTCGAGGTTTGTTGCGAACGTGTTGTCGAAATCGTCGGTGCGTGGTGTGAAAACTGAACCGATCAACGACCCGGTATACCAATACGCGGTGAAAATCATGCTTGGCAAACAGGAGATTGGGAAGATGGGCAAGGTGAAATCGCAGTTCCAAAAAGATTTTGGGATCAAGCAGGAAATTTTTTACGCCGACTTAGACGTCGCCTTGCTTTTCAACTCGGCAAGCCCTAAGTTCGATGTGCAGGACGTGCCGAAATTTCCGGAAGTGCGCCGTGACCTCTCGCTCGTGTTGGATCGACAGGTGGCATACAAAGAAATTGAAGAACTTGTCAGGAATACAGAGCGGAAGTTGGTAAAGGACATCGTCGTTTTCGATGTATACGAAGGCGACAAAATCCCGGCAGGCAAAAAAGCTTACGCTCTTGGGTTCACACTTCAAGATGAAGGCAAGACCCTGACAGACGAAGAAATTGAAAAAACCATGTCGCGATTGATTGCTGCGTTCGAAACAAAGATGCAAGCGGTGATTCGCAAGTAAAGAAAAGCAAATAGGGCCTGGCCCCTCAACCCAAACACCACCCAATGGACCAAGAGCTTTTAAAGACAAATCTGAACGGCCTGGAGAGAAAGATTTTGATTTTGCTGAATGAACACAAAGCACTGAAAGAGGAAGTCCGCAGTCTGAAGTTGGAGAACCATGATCTTAAGTCGAGCCTCAAGGGCCGCGACGATCAATTGGCCAATTTTAAGAATCAGATTAAAATCACTAAGATTGTAGATAATATTAACCCGGACGACGGAAGTGTGTCTGAGTTAAAGAAGAAAGTGGACGAGTATATTCGTGAAATCGATAAATGCATCGCCCACCTCAGCAGGTAAGCTTGTAATCTCTTGCGAACTGTAGATCATTGATGGAAGACCTTTCAATAAAAATTAAGATTGCCGAGCGTGAGTACCCGATGAAGGTGAAACGCCACGAGGAGGAGAAGGTGCGGGCCGCCGGTAAACTGATCAACGAAAAGTTGAAGTACTACAAGGAACAGTTCGGTATCGACGATAAACAAGACCTTCTGGCAATGGTTGCCTTCGACTGCTTAGTTCAAAAGCAAGCAAGCGACGAAGACCATAACGAGATCGACCAAACCGTATTCGAAAAGGTTAGTCACCTCAACCAGCTGGTATCCCAAGCAATCCTCTGAAATAATTCGACCCACTCAGTCGAATTTCTTCTTTTTCCCCCTTCCCACTCCAGGTATTGTTTAACCTGGCCGCCCATTTGGGTGCCCCTAAATTTTCGTTCTAATGGACATCGTTATCATAGGTGCCGTCAGCGTAATCATAGCAATCGTGATTGGCGTCGTGTTGGCCAACATCATCGCGAAAAGGAAGCTTCAAAAACGGGAACAAGAAGCCCGCACCAAGGCCGAACTCATCTTGAAAGAAGCCGAAATTCAAGCTGACACTCTCAAAAAAGACAGGATTCTGGAAGCCAAAGAGAAGTTCCTGAAAATGAAACAGGAATTCGAAGAAGAGGCCAACCGGAAGAAAAATCAAATCATCGCGAACGAGCAAAAGATCAAGCAACGGGAAGCGCAGCTCTCGAAAGAACTCGAATCGTTGAAACGCAAGGAAGGTGATCTCGATGAAGAGCGCCAAAGCCTCGCGCAACAACACGACTTGGTCAAGAAGCGGAAAGAGGAACTCGACCGCTTCAACGCTCAAAAAGTGGCCATCCTCGAAGGCATCTCGAAATTGACTGCCGACCAAGCACGCGATCAACTTGTCGAGTCGATGAAAGAAGAAGCCCAAACCAAGGCCAATTCGTTCATCAAGGATATCATGGAAGCCGCCAAGCTGTCGGCCACGAAGGAAGCGAAGAAGATCGTGATCGAGACCATCCAGCGGACCGCTACCGAACATGCCGTCGAAAATTGCGTGTCGGTATTCAATATTGAGAGCGACGACATCAAAGGGAAAGTGATCGGCAGGGAAGGTCGGAATATCCGTGCGCTAGAAGCTGCCACAGGCGTCGAGTTCATCGTAGATGACACCCCCGAAGCCATCATCATTTCTGGTTTTGACCCGGTACGTCGCGAGATCGCCCGCTTGTCGTTGCACCGCCTCGTACAAGATGGTCGCATTCACCCCGCCCGCATCGAAGAGATCGTTGCTAAGACCACCAAGAACATCGAAGACGAAATCGTTGAGATCGGCGAACGTACTGTGATCGACCTTGGCATCCATGGCCTTCATCCCGAACTGGTGAAGATGGTGGGTCGCATGCGTTTCCGTTCGTCTTACGGACAAAACTTATTGCAACACTCGCGAGAAGTGGCCAATCTGTGTGCAATCATGGCATCGGAACTGGGCCTCAACGTGAAGCAAGCGAAACGCGCTGGCCTTTTGCACGACATTGGAAAAGTGTGGCCCGAAGAACTCGAGAAACCACACGCAATCGTCGGGATGGACCTTGCACTTAAGTACAAGGAGCACCCGGCAGTGTGCAACGCCATTGGCGCTCACCACGATGAAATTGAGATGACCAACATCATCTCACCGATTGTGCAGGCTTGCGATGCCATCTCCGGTGCGAGACCCGGCGCTCGTCGCGAAGTGATGGAACAATACATTCGACGTTTGCGCGAACTCGAACAGGTGGGCCTCAGCTTCGAAGGAGTTGAAAAGTGCTATGCCATCCAGGCTGGAAGAGAGTTGCGTGTGATCGTCGATGCCGAAAAAGCGACCGATGATCGCGCAGCACAATTGAGTTTCGAGATATCTCAGAAAATCGAGCGCGACATGCAGTACCCGGGTCAAATCAAAGTGACCGTGATCCGCGAAATGCGGAGTGTCGCCTACGCCAAATAATTCAACATCGAGGTGCCAGAGCAACACTGGCACCTCTTTCACATTCAACCTTCCCGATTGGACACGCCATGACCGCGCTCGGTTGTGATCATTGTTCGATTTAATTGCAAGTCGGCCACTCGAGCCTGTTTCTTTTTACCGAACACCCGTTCAGGTGGCAGGAATTCGTCGCTAAAGATTTATGAGGGGTAGATTATTCCTCTAACGGTTGCGGAATATTTCCATGAAAGGCTACATTTAATATTGAACCATGAAACACCCAGTCTCCCCCCTACTGTTCTTGCTGGTCGCGACGACCAGTTGGGCGCAGTCATCCGACACCACGTTTCTCGCCGACGCGCGGAAGAATGCGGTTCGAATTTATACTACGACGGTGGGCGTTGGTTCACAACTTTTCAACGGCAGTGAATACAAGGAATACAGGTCTCAAAAAGACGAGTTTCCATACCTTTTCGACGACCTGATGTTTGGGGACATCAAGTTTGGGGGTGAGTTGTACGAAGGCGTTCCGCTGTATTACGACCTGGTCAACGATCAGGTCATCACCAGCTATCCACAAGGGCACAAGATTCAACTTACCCGCAATAAGGTAGACTACTTCGACATTGGAGACCACCGCGTGGTGCGGCTCAACAACAACCAGCTTACAGAGGGATTCTACGACCAACTGTACGATGGAAAGATGAAACTTTATGCACGCCGACAGAAGGTGTTGATCACAAAAATCAACGGAAACGTGGCGGAGAATGACTTCGAATTGCGCGTGAAATACTACCTCTTAAGAAACGGCTCGTACCGCTCGATCAAATCAAAAGGTTCGATCCTGTCAATCCTCAAAGACCGAAAGAAAGAATTAAAACGGATGCTGAAAGAAGAGAGATTGAGGTCGAAGGAAAATCGCGAGAAAGCCATGGCCCGTATGCTGGCCGTGTATGAACAACTGAACCCCTAGTGTAGAGATGCGTTCCCTGCTTATCATGATATTGACGTTGCTGTCTTGGACGGTAATGGCACAACAACGCGACAAAGTATCCGGCAGTTTTTCCAACACCCGATTTCAGGAATTCGCGACACAGGTCGAAGCCCAAACAGACTTTCATTTTTACTATCGTATTGGTGATGTCGACAGCGTCTTCGTGACCTTACAGGCATCGAACGAGCTCTTGCCAAAAGTACTGGAGCGCGCGCTCGCTGGCAGTGTACTGCAATTCAATATTTTCGAGACCAGCATATTTATTACGAAGGGCAAGCCAATCATGACGTCGCTGCCAGTCGACTTCTTCAACCAAGGGGTTACGGGAGGCCGGCGCGAAACTTTTGACTATAGCGACTACGAAAAGAAACAACGCCAGAAAGAAGCAGCTGAAGAGAAGTTGTACTACATCGGAAGCAAGACTGCTGACTTAACCGGCGAGGCCACGCTCACGGGAACGATCACCGACATCAAAACGGGCGAGGCCATCGTTGGTGCATCTGTCTATATCGAAAAACCAACTATTGGTGTCGCCACCGACCCATTTGGAAGATTCTCACTCAAACTTCCGAGAGGCCGTCATGAGCTATTGATCAAAAGCATTGGGATGAAGGTTGCGCGCCGACAAATACTCTTTTACAACAATGGTAAACTCGACGTCGAACTCGAGGAGGAAGTTGTCCCGCTGAAAGAAATTTTGGTCGAATCAGAACGCGACGTTCGCGTGACCGGCATGCAGATGGGTGTTGAGAAACTCGACATCAAAGTGATGAAAAACATTCCGCTGGCCCTCGGCGAAACCGACATCATGAAAGTGGTGATGACACTGCCAGGCGTTCAGACGGTGGGCGAAGGAACGGTGGGATTGAACGTTCGAGGTGGGGCTACCAGTCAAAACCTGATTCAATTCAACGATGCGGTCGTGTACAACCCCTCGCATATGTTCGGCTTCTTCTCTACGTTCAACCCGGACGTCATGAAGTCAGTCGAACTTTACAAAAGTGGGATCACCGCAGATTACGGCGGTCGCATTTCGTCGGTGCTCGATGTACATTCGCGTGAAGGAAACCTGAAGAAATTCAGCGGCTCCGGTGGCATCAGCCCAATCACGGGCCGGCTTACACTCGAAGGCCCCATCATCAAAGAAAAAGCTTCGTTCCTAATCGGCTCTCGCTCTACTTACTCTGACTGGATTCTCCGACAAGTCAGCAACGATCGATTCAAGAACAGCTCAGCATCGTTCTACGATTTCACGGCAAACCTCACGTACAAGATCAACGACAAGAACACCGTGATCGCCAATGGCTACCTCAGCCAAGACCAATTCAAACTAAATGGGGACACGACGTATCAATATTCGGACAAGAATGCGTCTGTCAAGTGGAAACATATATTCAGTCAACGACTCTTCAGCGTGTTTACCGGCAGCTGGAGTAAGTACAATTACACCATCACGAGCGACAAGAACCCGATCGATGCATTCGACATGACATTCAACATTCGGCAGGGAAATCTTAAAGCTGACTTCACTTATTTCTTCAATCCTAAGCACACCATTACGGCAGGTGCGAGCAGCATCATGTACCGTTTGTCGCCGGGAAGCTTCCTCCCTCACGGTGAAGAATCGAAAGTGAAGCCCGACATCATTCAAAATGACCAGGGCGTCGAATCGGCCTTGTATGTGGGCGACAACTGGGAGATCTCGCCAAAAACTTCGCTATACATGGGTCTGCGCTATTCTTTCTACACAAACCTCGGCGCGAAAGATGTCTACCACTACGTCAACGGAGAACCAATTCAAGTTGGGACCCGGACCGATACCGTGCGATACGGCAAAGGAAAACCGGTCGCTTCATACGGAGGTTTTGAACCACGCATCGCAGTGCGCCATATCTTAGATCAAAACTCTTCAGTAAAGCTGAGCTTCAACCGGCTTCGTCAATACATCCAGATGTTGTCGAACACGACGGCAATTACACCGACCGATATCTGGAAACTGAGCGACAAATACATCCCTCCTCAAATTGGCAACCAGGTGTCGTTGGGTTACTATCGAAACTTTAAGGGCAACCTCATTGAAACGTCGATGGAGGTTTACTACAAGACGATCGAAAATGCTGCAGACTATAAGAACGGAGCAGAGCTCTTGCGCAACCACGCATTGGAAACAGATGTGCTACAAGCCAGGGGCAAAGCTTACGGGATCGAATTCCTGATTAAGAAAACGCTTGGCAAAATGAACGGGTGGATTAGCTACACTTATTCACGTTCCTTCTTGCAAACCAACACAGCTTTCGAATCAGAGACCGTGAACAAAGGCGCGTGGTACCGCAGCAACTACGACAAACCACACTCCGTGAACTTGATTTTCAACTACAAGGTTAACCGAAGGTTCAATTTCTCGATCAACACCGTGTACAGCACGGGGCGTCCGATTACCTTGCCCGTGGCGAAGTATGAAATTGGCGGCGTGGCGCGCGTGTTCTATTCAGACCGCAACCAATATCGTATTCCAGACTACTTCAGAACGGACTTTTCGATCAACATCGAGGGGAATCACAAGATCAAGAAGCTCGCACATAGCTCTTGGACCTTTGCCGTGTACAACCTTACGGGTCGACACAATGCCTATTCGGTGTTCTTCGTTTCGCACGAAGGCGTCATCAAGGGCTACAAGTTGTCGATCTTCGCTCAGCCTATTCCCACGCTTACCTACAACTTCAAGTTTTGAAAACCCACCCGCATATGGTTAAAGGATTGTTGCGCTGGGTTTATCCAGGGCTGATCGCATGGTGCGTCGCGATTTCAGGTTTCGCTCAAGACAGCACCCTTACTCGATTCAACGACTACCGTAAAAAGGTCATCCAAGAAAAAGTATACCTGCATGTCGATCGAGATGTGTATCTGACTGGCGAAACGATGTGGCTGAAGGCATACGCGGTAGACGCAACCACGCATCGACCACTCGAGATCAGTCGAGTGGTGTATGTCGAAGTTGTTGACCGCGACAACACACCAGTGGCACAGGAAAAGATTGAGCTCCGCAATGGCGTTGGCACCGGAAGCGTGTTCTTGCCTGCCTCCATCAATTCCGACACGTACTTGGTGCGTGCCTACACTGCGTGGATGAAAAACTTCAGCGCCGACTATTTCTTTCGAAAACCGGTGGCTATTGTCAATTCGTTCGTCAAATTGGAAACACCACCCGTAACGAGTGCCAATACGACGCCGGACGACGTGCAGTTCTTTCCGGAAGGTGGAAACCTCCTAAATGGAATTGTCAATAAAGTTGGTATTAAAGTAAATGACGCTCAAGGAAAGGGTGTCAACTTCCGAGGTGCCATCGTGGATCAACTCAACGACACCGTTGCCAGGTTTCAATCTCACATGTTTGGAATGGGCGCGGTCGACTTCACCCCTGTTGCAGGAAAGTCATATAGAGGCGTTGTGCATACAAGTGGAAAAAATGCTTCGATCGTCGCCCTCCCCGACGCTGCAAACGAAGGCTTCGCGCTGCGCGTAGAACCAACAACCGATGGTATTCGTGCTACAGTCTCATACATGCCTTATGTGGAGAGCGGACCGGCAGTCTACCTACTCGCACACACCCGTCACCAACTTGTGAAGTCAGAACGTAAGTCGATCGCTGGCGGCAAGGCAATATTTGAAATTAAGAACAGTGAACTGAAAGATGGCATTACCCATTTGACTGTGTTCGATGGACGATCACGCCCTGTGGCCGAACGACTCTATTTCAGAACGCCGAAGCGCGCCTTACAGGTTTCCCTGAAGAGCGGTCAGGAACAATTCAAGCCACGTACGCGCGTCACTCTCGACGTACAAACAGATGTGCCCGCCCAACAAATGTCTATTGCCGTGTATAGACTTGATTCTCTACTGGGCATGGGGCAATCTGCCCACATCAACGAGTACTTCAATCTTACCTCCGACTTAAAAGGTTTGATTGAGTCTCCTGGCTTCTACTTTTCTTCCGACCCCGCGGCGGTGAGTGCAGCAGATCACCTGATGCTGACGCAAGGCTGGCGCCGATTCACTTGGGCAGAAGTGTCGAAAGGGAAACCGACGTTCACATTTGCTCCTGAGTTTCATGGGCATTTGATCCGTGGCGTGGTAAAAGACCTGCAAGGAAATGCATCACCTGGCGTGTTGAGCTATGTGAGCGTTCCCGGTAAGATCATCGACGTGTACACCTCGCGCAGCGATGCCGATGGTCTTGTCTCGTTCGAGATGAAACACTTCGTGGGAGGCCAAAAGGTTTTGACGGTTTCAGACAGCGCTCACCGGTTAGAGCTTCTTAACCCATTCTCTTCTGATCGCACCGCGGCGAAGTGGCCAACCCTGCGTGTGTCGCCGACGATCGAACGGAACTTGCTAGCTCGAAGCGTCGGCATGCAGGTGCAAAATGTGTTTTACGAAGATCGATACGCACCGCTGTCATTCGACAGTACTGCTTTCTACGGCAAGGCTGACGAAACTTATTTCCTCGACGACTATACGAGGTTCCCAGTCATGGAAGAAGTGATGCGCGAATATGTGCCCGGTGTGATGGTCCGGAAGCAAAAAGGCAATTTCAAGTTCTACCTCCTCGACATGGTCAACAAGAAACCGATCTACGAGACTCCGATGATCTTGTTGGACGGTGTTCCCGTGTTCGATGTGAACAAGATCATGAGTTACGATCCGCTGCGAGTGCAAAAGCTGGAGGTGGTGACACGAAAGTTCTACCACGGCATGTCAACGTTCCCGGGTATTGTGAGCTACACCACCTACAAAGGTGATCTCGAAGGGTTTGAACTCGACCCACGCTATGTGTTTGTCAACTATGAAGGCATCCAACAACAGCGCGAGTTCTATTCGCCACGTCACGACTATACCCGCGAGGCAGAGACTAGGCTGCCCGATCAGCGCACCTTGCTATATTGGAACACCACTTTATCGACAGAAGTTGGTTCAGTACAAAACCCCCAGTTCTTCACCTCCGATGTCCCTGGCACGTATCAGGTGGTAGTGGAAGGAATGACACAAAACGGATTGTCAGGATTTGCAACGTATACTTTTAAAGTGTTGAAGTAGTCATGTGTAGAATGGTTTTGCTCAGGACGGGACTCTTTCCGCTGATGTTTATTGTGTTGAGTTGCTTGGACCCTTATGATCCACCTGTGACAGACAACCTCCTCAAGTACGTCGTGGTCGATGGGTTTGTAAACTCAGGGAGCCATACTGCTGAAGTTAAACTGTCGATGGCAGTTCCCCTGAGCGCTGAGTCGACGACCAATCCCCTTTTTGCGGCGGTGATTTATGTGGAGGGCGAAGACGGAAGCCGAGTTGAACTCTCAAGTTCGAAAAGTGGATCTACGACTTATACGGCAACCTCATCGCTTTTTCAAAACGGAAAGAAATTTCGCCTTCATTTCGAAGCAGCTGGTAAAGTATACGAGTCCAACTTTGTAGAACTTAAGAAGTCACCAGTATTGGATAGCGTCACCTGGCGACCCGCTGAAAATGGTGTCACCGTGTATGTAGACTCGCACGACGAACAAGGGTCAACCAAGTACTATCAATGGATTTACACTGAGACTTGGCAGTACAGCGCCGAAGAATTTTCAGCATTCATCTGGGATCCTGTGCACGCCTTGGTAATCCAAAGAAGGGATGGCGACTACATCAATACATGTTATAGCACACAGACATCGTCACGTGTATTGATCACGTCAACCACTCAAAACACGCAAGATGTTGTGAGCGACTTCCCCCTCGCATTTATCCCGAAAGGCTCGAAGAAAGTGTCGACTTTGTATAGCATCTTAGTTCAGCAGCGTGCGCTCGACGAAGACGCATACAACTATTGGAAAGCCTTGCAACGGACCACCGAAAACGTGGGTGGGTTATTCGACCCTCTACCCAGTGAAGTGACTGGCAATGTCTTCAATGTGTCCAACAAATCCGAGTCGGTTCTTGGCTACTTCGCTGGAGGGGAAATTCAAGAGAAACGCCTTTTTATCGGCAGGGAAGAACTTCCCATCGATTTGCGCGTAGTGGACCGTGAACAGTGTGACCTGGATTCGGTCTACGTAGGAAACCTGTCGCTCTACAAGAACTTTCCCCTGTACATCGTCGATTCATGGGGTGTCCCAGTTACGGTTGGGTACCGAACCACTTCCGCGATTTGTGCTGACTGTCGCGTGAGTGGCGGCGTGCTCCAGCGCCCCGATTTCTGGCCTCGCTAATCCAGCGCGTCAAAATTAGATTTACCTTTACCTTCGAACTGCTTCGAAGTGAAATCCATCTACCCTGCCCGCCTTGCCGTCAAGGTGATTTTCTTCCTGAACGGATTTGCCCATGCCAACTATTATAGCAGGTTGCCACGCCTCCAAGAGTTGTACAACCTATCCGATGGCACACTTGGTCTCGTGCTACTGTCCACTGCGATCGGCGCCTTTCTGGCGATGCCTTTCACCGGTTGGGCAGTGATGCGACATGGAAGCCGAAAGGTGGGATTGTTTTCCGTTTACATGTACTGTCTCCTGGTGCCGTTAATTCCACTGTTCCCTTCGTCGCTCCCGTTCTTGCTAACTGTATTTTTCCTGCTGGGGGTATCCGCCGGAATGCTCGATGTGTCGATGAACGCACAAGCTGTGATGATCGAACAAAAATGGGGGAAGCCGATCATGACCTCGTTCCATGCTTTCTTTAGCGTGGGTATGATGATCGGAGCCTTGACGGGTTCACTCTTCACCAAAATCAATGCTGACTTAACAACGCACTTCGTGACAATCACCGTGTTGAATGTTGCCGTGATCACGATCGCACGTTTCTACATCCTTCATGATAAACCGGAGAAAAAGGTAGAGGGTCCGGCGTTCACAGTCCCCAACGCCGCGATGGCTGGTATCGGCGTGATCGCCTTTTGCAGCATGCTCGGCGAGGGCGCCATGGCCGACTGGAGCACGATTTACATGGAAAACTTCGCACATGCCGCACCCTCCATTTCGCCTTGGGGATTGGCAGCATTTGCCCTCGCTATGACCGGTGGCCGCATTTTTGGCGACGCCGCCCGAATCAAATTCGGAGATCGAAAGCTGATGGGCGTCTGCGGAATCATCTCCTCCGCAGGACTCATCGTCTCGATTCTGTTTCCCAACCCGACAATCGTCATTGTTGGTTTCTTCATCGTGGGGATTGGTCTGGCAACCATCGTTCCCATCGCCTATAGCATCGCAGGAAACGCACGCGACCTACCTTCGAGCGTGGCACTCAGCATGGTGACTACCGTGGGCTACAGCGGCTTCATGATTGGTCCCCCACTCATCGGGTTCTTGGCCGATTTCATCACGCTTCGCTTTGCGTTACTCATCGTGTTGGCGTTGTTCTTACTGATGACTTTTCTCAGCGTGAAACACAAACGCGTTTAGCTCTTTGTCCCGATGATGGTGCAATCTCATTACCGAGCTCATCCCTTATTGTTAAATGGGCACATCGAAACCATCTACCCCTCTGCGTTTCGAAAAGTCGAGGGCGTGGCTTACGAGCGCGAACGACTCGAGTTGCCAGATGGCGACTTCGTGGACCTGGACTGGCTTCGACAAAAGGACGCGCGCCCAAAAAAGCTTGTCATCATCTCCCATGGTTTGGAAGGCAGCAGCAACCGTCATTACTCACAGGGGATGGCGTTGTATTTCTTTCAACAGGGGTGGGACGCCCTAGCCTGGAACTGTCGCAGTTGCAGCGGCGAACTCAATCGCCTTCCGCGTTTCTATCATCACGGCGATACTGCCGACCTAAATGAAGTGATCGAACGTGCGTTCAAAGACGGCTACCATGAAGTGGCGTTGATAGGGTTTAGCATGGGTGGAAGCTTTTCTTTAAAATACCTTGGTGAGCGCGCAGCTCAACTTGACAAACGTATCGTCGGTGGTGTCGCGTTCTCGGTGCCTTGCGACCTCGGTTCGAGCGCGAAGCAGTTGGATCAACCCAACAGGAGTTTCTATCGAAACAGGTTTCTGCGCAAGCTCGGGAAGAAAATACAAGCGAAAGAACTTTTGTTTCCAGGCAAAATCTCGCATCGAGGTTTCGAGGAGATTAAGACTTTCGAAGAATTTGACAACCGATACACGGCGCCACTTCATGGGTTTATCGATGCCGACGATTTTTATCGCCGGTCGTCGTGCCTGTCGTTCCTTCCGGAGATTGCGGTACCCACGCTGATTGTAAATGCGGCCAACGATCCATTTCTGCCCCCGGAATGCTACCCTGTTCAACTCTTAGAAGCGCACCCACATGTGATGCTTGAAATACCGAAACGAGGAGGGCATGTCGGTTTTTCCTTGGCAGGAAGAAAAGAAAACTACATGGAAACCCGCGCCTTCGATTTTCTACACACAGTATCCAAAAAATCGGTGTGAAAACACGCGTGAGGGTAAACTTATATTGATCTCAAAACAAATGCCACACTAAACAAAAGAGGGTGCCCGCATGAAAGCACCCTCTTTTTTTGTGATTACTTTTTCTTCCAACCTGGACCACGCACTACGCGACCCGGCCGAGCGCCAGTATGTTCACCTTTGTCGAGCACTTGGACACCATTTACAAACACATGCAAAACGCCTGTCGAATACTGATGCGGTTTTTCAAATGTTGCATGATCTTGAATGGTGGCCGGATCAAACACCACCACGTCGGCGAAGAAACCAGGTTTCAACGTTCCTCGTTTTTGAATTTTCAAGTTAGAAGCGGGAAGTGAAGTAAGTTTGCGAATCGCATCTTCCAGCGGGATCACTTTCTCATCGCGCACGTACTTTCCAAGTAAGCGTGCAAAGTTTCCATAAGCTCGTGGGTGATCACTTGATTTCAAGAACACGCCAGCGGCAGTGGGAGACGCGGCATCGGAACCAAAGCTCATGTATGGCAGCGCGATTTGCTTCTTGATATTGTCCTCGCTCATCAAGAAATACGCCGTCCCCACTCGAGTACTGTCGGCGATCACCAAGTCCATCGCCGTCTCTTCTGGCGACTTGCCGTAAATCTTAGCCACTTCACCCAGCGTTTTTCCCGTGAATTGTTTTAGTGAGTCGTTCGCGAAAGCGAGCAAGAGTACACGATCGGGGTTGCCTGCCAACAACAACAAGTTCTCCCATTTGTCTGACGGCTTGCGCATTTCATCGAGGGCTTTCTTACGAATCTTTGGATCCTTCATTCGCTTGATCCAATCGTTGAGGCCACCTTCTTGAATCCATGGTGGCATTGCCGCGTCGAGGCCGGTAGCACCAGCAGGATACGTGTACATGTCGGTCGTAATCTTCAAGCCTGCACTGTTGGCTGAATCGATTTTTGCGATCACACGGTCGAGCTTGTTCCAATTGGGTTGGCCACCCAACTTTAGGTGGTAAATCTCAGCTGGAAGTTTGCCTTCGGCTGCGATGCGAATAGTTTCATCGACCGCTTGGAAGATCGAGTTTCCTTCGCTCCTCATGTGCGTGATGTACATGCCGCCATGTTCGCCCGCCACTTTACAAAGTTCGATCAGCTCTTCTGTAGATGAGTAGTTGGCGGGCGCGTAAATCAAAGATGAGCCCACGCCCAACGCACCTTCCTCCATCGCCACGCGAACAAGTTCTTTCATGCGCGCCATTTCTTCAGCGTTGGGCAGCCGGTTCGCATAACCAAGCTCATGAACACGCACGGTGGTTGCGCCTACGAACGACGCGATGTTCGGCGCGACGCCACGGCGCTCCATCGATTCGAGGTATTCACCGAGTGTTGTCCAATCGATATCATATTTGAAATCGGGATCGCGACGCATGGCATCTTGCGCTTCTTTTTTCATGGCGTCGTTGATCGGCCCCATCGAACTTCCTTCACCGAACACCTCGAGTGTAACACCTTGACGAATATCTGCTTGGGAATTGCCATCGAGGATGAGCGATTCCACCGCCCAACTGAGCATGTTGATGAACCCCGGAGATACTGCCATTCCCTTCGCGTCAACCTCTTTCTTGCCAACTGCTTTTGAAAGATCGCCGATGAATGCGACGGTGTCTGCATTGATCCCGACGTCGGCTACGACTGGTGCGGAACCCGAGCCATCATACACGCTTCCACCTCGGATGATGACATCGAACTCCTGCTTTTTACAGGCAGTTACGACCACTAAGACGACAAGAAAGATCCAGACTCTTTTCATAGATTTTGGGGGTAGGTTTCGTTAAAGTTAAGAGGGAATACAGGTATCCGTGATTAACAATGAGATTTCTGGTTGGTGGTGGTCTTGTCGCCAGTTCCCGCTAGTTGTGCACTTTGAAATTGATAATTGGTTCTTTTGTATCCATCTGAGGCCGAAAAATAACCAAGAACCAATTATCAATTTCAAAATATCCAATTAATGGAACTTAGCTTAACGTCATGGGCTTGCAATGGGTAAAAGGTAGGAAATTGCCCGTATTTTTTGGAACTTTCTAAAAAACCACCCACTCCATACGGGTGTACCTTTTCTTGAAATGAGAGTTCTTTTGCACGCGCTGATTGCGGCAGTCATCATTTTTTTGCCGCTCGTGGAGGTGTTGGGTCAAACCCCAGGTGGAGTCAACACCAATCTTTCCGTTTGGTTGAAAGCTGACAACGGCCCTGAGAAATCCCCCGGGGTACCAGCCGTGGCGGGCGATGCGATTTCGAGGTGGCTCGATGTGAGCGGGAATGCGCGACACTATGTCGTCGTGGCTGGACCCACGCTCGCCGGGAGTTCCTTAAACTTTAACTCATCGGTAGAAATTCTGAACGGAGGATTCGACGCGCCCGCTGGATCCGAACTCGGAACCAACTGGACAATCTTTACGATCTCGAAAAAACTGGCGAGCGATCCTGATGGGCGTGCGCGGAAGTGGCAACTCAAACACGAAGAAAGACTATAGGTTTATCGATTCAGCGCCTCTACCGGGTCGTTCGTATTACAGGTTGGCCCAAGTCGACTTTGACCAAAAGACCACGCATTCAAACGTGATCACCATCAAGACGGAGGCGGGCCTGGTCTTGTATCCGAATCCGGCAACGTCGATTGTCTCTTTTAACGTTCGAAACGACTCGCCCATGGCCATCGAATTTTACAATACGCTCGGGCAAAAGGTATTCGTACCCGTGAAACGCAACGGGGATATGGTGGAACTCGACGTTCAGGAACTGTCGCGGGGAATGTACATGATCAACATTATGGTTGGGGATGCGATTTCGACGCATAAAATGGTATTGCAATAACGGTTTTGACACGGATCGCAAGGATGTTATCTTTATTGGATCATCCCCAACCCCATGCGATTCCTTCTCCCCATTGCTTCTGCCCTGCTCCTAACGGCCTGCACGATTCTAAAATCCAGCCCGGAAGACGGCGCCCGGGAACTCCTTGTGAAGTTCCAACAAAAAATCTACAGCGATACCTCCAACACGGCGGTGCTCGAACTCTTCAAAACTGGTCAGTCACGAGAATCTATCCTTTCAGCCGTAAGGGTATTGAGAGATGGGGAATATCCTTCCGTCCATTGCTTGGCAGGATTTTCAGAAGCACTTGTGTTCGTCGACAGCACAGGTACTCGCATCGAGGTGCCTGTTACTTTCAATGTAGACACACTTACTGTTCAATCGTCGCGACCTTCATCATTCACACTTTGGATTGAATCGACAAATGGTGACTACTACATCTCGCGCTTAGGCGCCGAACAATTCTATAATGACTTTCTCTCGATCAAAAATGATGTGAGCTGGGTGTTAGACGAACAAGAAGTTCTAGCCCATCACCAACGCTACTTCCGTACATCGCAGCGCCTGCATGAAAAATTCGACTCGGTCGTGTGGGTGGCGACGTACGACGACGAAGACTACTATTATGTGGCTAGTCGTGGATGGGAACTCGGCAAATTTGGGGAAGGCATGATGGGTGTTGTGGATTCGACAGGAAAAGAGGTAATCCCAATCGGATATTTCCAAATCGGAAACCCAGGCATTGTTGAAGAATACATTGTAGAGACCAGATCAATTCAAGGTTATGGGTATTACGACCTGAAGGGCCGAAAAGAGTTGATACCCGCACAATACCTCTGGTTAATCCCGTATTTCAAAGATGGGATCGCGGCCTTGGCAGAACAACCGGACGGACAAATTGGTTGGTTCGATATGTCGTATCGATTCAAGGAGGGATTTCCAAACGCCGACGTGGAGAAAGAATACAAGACCCTCGCGTATATCCCAGAATCGATGGAGGTGAAGTTCGAAAACTATACGTTGATGGAGCCCCCAACCGAGGCAAACTTCGGATCGGGTACGTTTATCACCCCTTCATATCTACTCGATGCCGGAATCTTCGAAGCGAACTATCAGAATCTTTCAATGGATGGGACCTCTTATCGTGCGTACATCGATGCCGTTGAAGAGAGTCATTCGTTCTTGGAAACCGTGGGTGAAAAATTCAGTGCTTTCGTCACCACCTTGAAGACCCGTTACCTCGAAGGACGTCAGGAGTTCTATATCGACAATACTGTAAGCATTCTTGATGCTGAGGGCAATCTCAGCGCATCGGTACATGTAAGTTCCGCAGAAGTCTCGTTCAGGAAACTGAACGAAAACTTGATCGAAATGAAATCGCCGTTCGAAGCACAAGGCGAAGAGTTCTTTTATGGGAATGCGTTTGACATTGACCTTCCCCAATACGAGTATTTTTCTTTGGAAGACGGACAACTCACACGACTTGAGTCAAATCGCTTTTACCCATTCACAAAGTTTGTGAAACTTGACAGCAGCTACTTACAAGGAAACTTCACGTGCCTCAACCCAGCCACAGAGGAAGTCGACACGCAAGACTTCGTACCGACACACATCTTGCAAGACATGCGCAACGAAATCTTCGCGAGCTACGGATACATTTTCGACGACCCGGCAACACAAGAACGGTTCAGCATTCAGAAAAATTACCAAGGCTCGTTCAACTCCATCGACCAAATTCTACCACTGCTGTCGGAAATCGATCGACACAATGTAGAGTTCCTTGACAAGATTCTGGGCGCGTTTCGAGAAAAGAGCACTTAAGCGTTTACCATGCGCTTGGCGCTGAAAAGGATCGGGCAAGGACTAATCGTGATTTTGGCAGTGAGCCTCGCAGGGAACTCACTGACCTACGGAAATTTCGACACTAGCTTTAATTTCTTGCGGCACAAGCAGGCGGCCATCGCCACGGGTTGGTATTTACCATTTTACTACTCCCATGTGTTGGTGAGTGCCTTCATCCTCGTTTTCGGACTCTTCTTGATCAGCGGGTGGGGGCGCCATTGGATGCGTGTACATCGCGCCTTAGGTTATTTCTATGTGATGGGTATCCTGTTCTTCGCAGCACCAGGCGGGTTGATCATGAGCTTGTTCATTGGACGTGGCCCATGGGTACTTGCCAGTTTTCTATTTCAAGTTTCTCTCTGGTTCATCTTTACATCGATCGCGTTTAATCGCATTCGTGCCAAACAAATCGACGCCCATCGTGCATGGATGCTTCGAAGTTTCGCTCTCACCTTCGCTGCGGTAACGCTCCGGCTCTACATTTTTGTTTTCTCATACTCCACCGACTTGGGTCAACCAACAGCGTACGCGGCGCTTGCGTGGGCGAGTTGGGTACCCAATTGGCTCTTCGTCGAGTGGATCATCTATCGTGAAAATCGCTCGAAGAGTCTCCACCTAACGCACAGCCGTTAACTCGCAATCAAACAATTCCGGAACTCAAACGAAGCGCTAGCCGTTTATGTCTATCTTTGCCGCCGCTTACCATGACGCGCAAGCAACACGTACTTACGATTCTCATCCTCGGGGCATTGTCGACTGTGAGCCCGTTCTCGATCGACATGTACCTCCCCGGGTTTCCGGCCATCGCTGAGGACCTCGGTACCACCATGAGCAAGGTGCAGTTGTCGCTCACCGCATACTTAATCGGCATCGCGGCCGGCCAACTACTATATGGCCCTTTGCTCGACCGTTACGGACGCAGGGCACCGTTGTATGTGGGGCTCACCGTTTATTTGGCCACCACCCTAGGCTGTGCGTTTGCCGACTCAATCGATTCACTCATCATCTTGCGCTTCTTCCAAGCATTGGGTGGCTGTGCCGGCATGGTCGCGTCACAGACTCTAGTAAGAGATCTCTTCCCAACCAACAAGACCGCACAGGCCTTTTCTTCTATCACCCTTGTCATCGCCGTGTCGCCAATGATTGCTCCTACCGTAGGTGGATACTTGACCGTCGCACTTGGTTGGCACTCTGTTTTTTTTACGTTGGCCGTCGTCACCATTATGATCTTCGGCGCCGTGCACTTTTTCTTGCCAGAAGGACGTGCCGCCGACCCTTCCATTTCGCTCAAGCCAAAGTCGGTCATGAATAATTTCCTCTTTGTGTTGAAAGAGCCTCAATTCTTAGTATACACCCTGGCAGGTGGAATCGCCATGTCGGCACCATTTGCGTTCATTTCGGGGTCGGCCGACGTGTTCATCAACAACTATGGCGTGTCCGAACGCCAATATGGATGGATTTTCGCGTTTGTCGCCGCCGGAATCATCGGCTCTTCGCAACTCAACCATTTTTTGCTGACGAGATTTTCTAACGCACAACTGGTTCGCTATCCACTGATCTATCAAACGGTGATTGGAATCTTGATGGTGGTGGGCGCGGTGTATAACTGGTACAATCTGTACACACTCCTTGCCATCATGTTCGTATTCGTGACCGGGCAAGGATTAGTCGGACCAAACGGAACAGCGTTGTCGCTTGCACCTTTCACACGCCACACAGGAAGCGCAGCATCGTTACTCGGCAGCTATCGCATGGCAATCGGCGGTATCGTTTCGGCATTGGTGAGCGTGTTCCACAACGGCACATCCATCCCAATGCTGGTCATGATGGCGGCCTGTCCCGCAACAGCATTGATTATCCTCACCATCGGCAAAGTTACCATTCGGTACCACGCACGTCGCAAGGCGGTGCAAGGCGAAGATCACGCTGTACTGATGTGAGTGACTTAAGCTACTTTCTTTTCTCGCAGCATCTTCGCTGTCATAAAGCCCAACAATGCGATCACTCCAATAATCGCCACCCAGATCACCATTCGATTGGTGAAGATCGTGGTACTGGCTTTCACCTCCGGTCGATGGAATGTCAATGCACCCACCGACAAAACCTCAGGCTGCGCTGGGATGCTTTCGGAAAAATGGGCTAGATCGTATTGCGGAAGTTGCAGGGTGTCGCCTCCAACTGCCACTCGGTATTGGTGCCCCGGCTCCAACCATGTTACCAACGAACGCTTCAGTTGAAATCCGTTCACGCCTGTGATCTTCAGCGGTGGATTATCGCCGTTGTCAATTTTTAGAATTAACTCGCGCGACTTCGTTCCCACCTGCACCGTGGCTTGTTGGCGCGACACGATCGACGATCGACCAATGGCCTGCCAGCTAGAATACTGTTTCTTGTTAGAATACCAACTGTACTTTTCTAAAAGCTCGGCGTCGCGAAAATAAAATGCCGGTCCCTCGACATCAAACGTGAGTCGGTCGATATACTGACCAGAACTCGAATCTGAACCAGAAATCCGAAGGCGCACCCATGTTCGCCGGTCCGAGCTATCTGTCGCGGTAAACGTGATACCCGGAACTGCGACATAGGTTCCCCAAGTGACGTCGACGCGGTTACGCCCCATTTCGAGGACGTTGATCGGAGCCGAAGTTGAATCATCCAAGATCAGTTGAAAGTAGAGGTAATTACTCCTGGGGAAATCCAACACCGAAAGTTGCGCCACGTCACTTTGACTGTCGAACCGTCCCAGTTGAAAATGGTTCTTCAGCGCATACCAGGTTTTCTCGTCATCGCTACCCCTAAGTGTTCCATATTTCACCACGTCGGCATTGCGCACCCGCAACAACAAGTTGTTAATGGTGTCTCGATCCTTGTTGAACAACGTCAGTCGCGAGCAACAGTTCTTTTCCCTGACGGTTTTGAATTCGTAGCCTTCGAAAGACGAGCGACTTGAAAGAACATCCTCTTGTCTTAAGATGTACGGAACCTCCTGGTTTTTCTCGTTCACGATGCGCACGTTTGCCAAACTCGTGGTGGCCAGCGAGGTAATGGCTGGTGGAAGCGCTATACTGTAAAATGCCGAGCGTTCAACTTTCGGTAGTTCTGCGTCGGCTATATACCGCTGCGCAAATGCAAGCGCAGGCAAGAAGCAAGCGATGGTGAGTATTCGTCTCATTCTTTTATTTCAGGTTGTTCTGTTTTAACCGGTTCATCCAAAAGAATCTTCTTCAAACGCTGGTACATGAACGACACCACCAACAATAGCACCCCGAGTGAGATAAATGCGGCGATCTTTCCACCCTCGGAAATACCGCGAATGTCGACCAAGAACAACTTCAACAGGGTGATTAGGAACAGCGTCAACGAAATAATTCTCAGGTGACGCAGCTTCCATTTCAATCCGATCGCAATCAATAAGAAGGATGCCAACCCCCACAGTATCGGGAAGCCAATCTTGTGGTTTTGCGTTAACACATGCTGATAGGTCTCCGAATTGGCAAACAGCCAAGCCACGATGTTGTCCAACTCGAAACTCGCGACAAAGACAAAGAACGCGACATAAATCCACGAGTAAGCGTTTCGTGTTCGCAAATTGAACTCCGTGTGCAGCTTGATCCGTCGAATGGATACTGCGCATGTGACGATCGCGAAAATGACGAACAAATAATGAAGCCAGAACCCTACCGAAGTGCCTGAATTCACGATCATCTCGTAGCGTGCGTCCAACACTTCGCGTACATATCGAATGAACACCAAAATGGCGAGGAATCCGATAAATGCAAATGCTTTCTGTGCATCGCTTCCGGGCGTTGTGACGCGCTTCTCGGCGAGTGCCAGCGCCATTAGGAAAAAGAAGTTATAACAACCCAACGCGATGCTCTGTGTAGTAAGGTCGTCTCCAAACGCATAAAGCAAGTGGTACGATAGCTCCAGCCAGTTCATGAAGTACACAAGCATGACGAGCGTAACCATCAACGCCGTCCGGTAGATTTGAACCGGAACAAAAGCGATATTCGTAGATTCCTTTTTCAACAACAACATAGTTCCCACCAGCGAGGCGACCGCCACCAAGCAGGTTAAGAAACCTTTGTTGAAGATGATATTCATTTCGGGTACCGTCTCATCGAACGCCCACGCACTCACCCCATACACTTTTTGGAGGTCCATAACCAAGCTGATGACCATGAGCACCATCACAACCAATGAGGTGGTTCTCATCAATTGTATGCCCGACTTCTGTGAAAGCCATAAAAGAAGTACCGCTTCAGCCGCCCAGAACAGTGTGATGTAGTTGCCCTCGAGTTGGACTGGCGCCGCGAGACTAATAAATGTGAGGACCAACCCGATCAACAGGAACACGAGGTTTCGATCGGCTTTCGAATTCTTGAACAGGGCATAGGCAAATCCGAAATTGAAAATTGCAAGCAATGTGGTGAACAAGCCTCTGTAATCGCTGGTGCTCGGATTCGTGAGTACGAACATGCCGGCACTATAGTAAAAGAGAGTGGCGCTGAGCAGCATCCCGAAATCGAACGCACCGAACTTCCGACGCTCCTTCAAGTTGTTCACCAAATTCATGGCAAAGAAGATGAGGTAAAAACCTGTTGCGAAGCCGAGTGTCCCTAGGATCATGCCGGGTGTTTCATAGTTGAAACGACTGGCTGCCCATGAACCGAACAGCAGAACGGTCAGAACATACACGATGACGTTAATTGCCGGCCACCTTCGGAAGTAGGAAAGCACCAGCATACCCACGTCAAGGATCGTGATATAGGTAAACAACGCGATGTAATTGCCTTCACCAGTGCTTACCATAAACGGTGACGCAAACCCACCCAATACTGCAATGATGGCGAGTTCGATCCGGTCATACGCAAGCGAAAACACCACGGCAAAACCCGTGATCACGATCATCAACAAGAACGCCACAGGTGTGGTGAACATGTGGTACGTGTGAAAGGCGATGAAGATGGTGAGGTACAGCACCGCAATACCGCCACCGACCAACACTGAACTAAAGGCAGTGAATGTTTTCCGCAGCCGGTGCGCAAGTCCCAATAGGATTCCACCGCAGGCCACACCGATGAATACGCGACCAATCTCGTTGATCCAATCTTGATCGATGGCATACTTCACGAAGAAACCAATACCGATGACCAATACGGCAATACCAATTTTGTTTGCGAGATTCTCGCCGATGAATTTCTCCAAGTCAGGATTGCGTTCGAAGAAGCCAGGCTTCGCAGGTTTTTTGACCACTGGGGGCACCGGAACGGGCACTGGCTTCGCAGCAGGTATCTCGACCTTGGGTACGATTGGCTCTGGCTTGGGAATCGCTGGTGGTGGTGGTGGTGGCGGCGGCGGAACAAACTTGGGAACATCGACCACTGGCGGTTCTCCTTTCACGATGGGTGGCTGTTCGAAAGGCTTTGGTTTCGGCACCACCTTAGTTTGCTCTTGTGCGTCTGAAGTCGAAAGCAACTGTTGGATCTTATCGAGTTGCTGTCGGATCGACTGTTGGTCGCGACGGAGCTGGGCAACGATGATGAGTGTGACGATTGGCGCGGCCAAGACTACGAGCGCCGCAATAACGAGAAGTGCCTCCATTTGGGGTGTTGAATGGGTAGGTTAGGGATACGCAAACTAGCGATAATTGACCTTCGACCCAATTCAGGCGGGGTAAACGAAAGGCATCGGAGGCGGGTTTGTTAGAATCTGACTAATCATGGAAACCGACCTAGAAAACGCGATTTTCAGGTTTCCCCCAAATCCGGTCGCGGGAATTTACGGCTACCCAAGAGCCCGTTTTTTCGTACCTTTGCGGCTTCATTCTCAAAAATTCATGATTTCGGTTAATAACGTTTCACTTCAGTTCGGGAAGAGGGTCTTGTTTGATGAAGTGAACCTAAAATTCGTTGGGGGAAACTGCTACGGTGTCATCGGGGCCAACGGTGCGGGCAAGTCAACATTCTTGAAGATACTGTCGGGCGATATCGACCCGACGCGTGGCAACATTTCGCTGGAACCCGGCAAGCGGATGGCGGTGCTCCGTCAAAATCACTACGCTTACGACGAAGTAGCGGTCATCGATACCGTGATGATGGGACACGCCCATCTCTGGAAAATCATGCAAGAGAAGGACGAGATTTATGCGAAGCCAGATTTTTCCGAAGCCGATGGCATCCGTGCGTCGGAACTCGAGGCTGAATTCGCGGAACTCAATGGGTGGAATGCACAATCCGACGCTGCAGCGTTGCTAAGTGGCTTGGGTATCTTGGAAGAAGATCACTACCGGCTTGTCAAAGAACTTAACGGTCATCAAAAGGTGCGGGTACTCCTCGCGCAAGCGATTTATGGAAACCCCGACATCCTGATCTTGGACGAACCTACCAACGACTTGGATTTAACGACCGTGTCGTGGCTCGAAGATTTCTTGTTGGAGTTCAAGAATACAGTGATTGTTGTATCTCACGACCGCCACTTCCTTGACACCGTGTGTACGCACATCGTCGACATCGATTTCAACGCGATTAAACTGTACACGGGTAACTATTCATTTTGGTATCAGTCGAGCCAGCTCGCGCTTTCTCAAAGATCGGCCGCGAATAAAAAAGCCGAGGACAAGAAGAAGGAATTGCAGGAGTTCATCATGCGCTTCAGCGCGAATGCCTCCAAATCACGACAAGCCACCAGCCGTCGCAAGCTGCTGGAGAAAATTAATGTTGACGATATTCAGGCTTCTACCCGGAAGTATCCAGCCATTATCTTTCAACAAAAGCGCACGGCAGGTGACCAAATCCTTCAGATCGAAAACTTGAGTTGCAGCCTCCACGGAACCCGGCTTTTCAAGGGACTCGATTTGTACGTCAATAAAGGAGACAAGATCGTTTTCCTAAGTAAGGACAGCCTCGCGATCACGTCGTTCTTCCAAATCTTGGCGGGTGAACTGAAGCCCGATTCCGGAACGTTTAAGTTTGGACAAACGATTACCCCTGCGTTCCTCCCGCTCAACAACGAGGCGTACTTTAAAACGGACGACAACTTGATCGACTGGCTGAGACAGTTCGCCGAAGATGAAAACAAAGACGAAGTGTACGTTCGCGGTTTCCTTGGCAAGATGCTTTTCTCTGGAGAAGAAGTATTTAAGAAATCAACAGTCCTATCCGGTGGAGAGAAAATGCGCTGTATGATCTCACGAATCATGCTCGCGTCGCCGAACCTGATCGTACTGGACGAACCGACCAACCACTTGGATCTTGAATCGATCACGGCTTTCAACAACGCGTTGAAAGACTTCCCCGGCACGGTATTGTTCACCTCACACGACCACGAGTTCATCCAAACGGTGGCAAACCGGATTGTAGAACTTACTCCGAACGGCTGCATCGACAAGCTGATGACGTACGACGAGTACATCGAAAACGAAAAGGTA
This sequence comes from Cyclobacteriaceae bacterium, assembly GCA_044226945.1. GTDB lineage: Bacteria > Bacteroidota > Bacteroidia > Cytophagales > Cyclobacteriaceae > ELB16-189. Next base: position 34,350 of record JBGAGB010000012.1, read on the forward strand.
GCGGAACAAAAACAAGCACTCTACGCTTAATGTAGACTTCGCAAGGATGTTTCGGCACTTCATCATTCGAGAGATCATCCACGAAACATCCGACACGATTTCGCTGCGACTCGAACCGGAAGAACCAGGCTTTCGCTTTCAGGCGGGTCAATTTCTCACGGTCGTGCACGGAGACGCGCGGCGTTCCTATTCATTCTCGTCGCACCCGAGTGATGCACGTTCACGCATCACGGTGAAGCGAATTCCGAACGGAATCGTCTCGCGTTGGTTATTCGACCAGGCACATGTGGGCGATCGTTTAACTGCTGTTCCTCCCGCGGGCTTTTTCACTTTTCCAGAAGACACAACTCCGTTCGATCGCTATGTTTTCTTAGCGGCTGGCAGCGGCATCACTCCAGTGCTCTCACTTTTGCGCGAAGCATTGTCGCGGGCCGATGGTAAACCGATCCTCCTTTTATATAGTAACCGGTCGCGCCATCAAACCATCTTCCTCCGAGAAATCGAGGAACTTCAGCAAGGGCATCCCGACCGTCTCAAGGTTCAGTTCTTCTTCAGCGACGATCAAAACCTGCAGCGAGCTCGAATGAGTCGACTTGTGTTAGAACAGGTGCTCAAGCATCACGAGATGGATCCCGTGCGGACACTATTTTTCATGTGTGGCCCTCACGTCTACATGCAGAATATCGCCATCACCCTTCTCACCGAAGGTGTTCCTGAAGAAAATATCCGACGCGAAATCTTCTTCAACCCACTGCCTCCCGCGGTGGAGAAGCCCTCCGATACGGAACCACATCAGGTCAGAATACTATTCGAAGGGAAAAGTTTCGCCTTGAAAGTTCAATATCCGAAATCGATCCTTCAGACGGCGAAGGAACAAGGGATCCAGTTGCCGTACAGTTGCGAAGCCGGTCGTTGTGGTACCTGCGCGGCTTCTTGTACGCGGGGAACAGTTTGGATGTCCCGCAATGAAGTGTTGCTCGATCGAGAAATGGCGCAAGGACGTGTCCTCACGTGCACGGGCTTTGCCGTTGGTGGCGATGCAGACATTGAATTTCGCTCACTCGATTAGCGGTATTTCGTTCGAACCCAGCAAATAACTATCCTTCTCGTGAAACCTTTCTCGTTTACGAGAGTCTTCCTACCTGGGCCAAATCCAACCCAGTTATGTTCAAAAGCCTTTTGATTACCGCATGGCGAAGCCTTACTAAACACAAGTTCTTCTCGGTCCTGCACATTTTCGGATTATCCATTGGCATGACTGTCTTCCTGCTGATTGCTCAGTACGTGAGATTCGAACGGAGTTATGAGCAATTCTTGCCGAATACTGACAACATATACCGTGTCGCCATTGAAACGAAGGTGAACCATGAGCGTGTAGCGTATAGCGCCGAGAACTATCCGGCGGTCGGACCAACGATGGTCGAAGAGATCCCCGGCGTCGTGGGCACCGCGCGCTTTTATAATCTCGGGTATAAAAATAATGTCATCATTACCTACCAAGATGCCAAGCCTGAACCAATCGCGTTCAAACACCGGGGCTTCTTGTACGCCGACTCGTCAGTGTTCGGTGTGATGGGTTATCGACTCGTATCGGGCGACCCCAACACAGCCCTCGCGCAACCTCTAACTGCGGTGATTTCAGAGAAATATGCCCGCATGTACTTCGGCGACGATGATCCAATCGGCAAAATGCTGCAAATGAACGACGACGATGGGAACAATGAGCTAGTGAAAGTTACCGGAGTATTCGAAGATCTTCCCGATAATACACATCTGAAGTTTGATGTCCTTTTTTCTTACAAGACGCTATACACGCGCTACCAGGAAGCTATCAATAGGTACGATCGAAACTGGCGTCGGCGCGATATGTACACATTCGTCGTGTTGCAACCCGGAACCGATCCTCGTACCGTCGAAGCCAAGCTTCCAGCGATCATCGAAAAATATAAGCCGGACAACGCGAAATCGAACGTAGAAGAAACACTGTCCTTGCAGCCTTTAAAGGGAATACACCTCACCTCCAACTTGGCGGAAGAGCCTGAAACCAACGGGGATGAAAAGATTGTCAACTTTCTTTTCATCATTGGCATCTTCGTTCTCATCATTGCCTGGATCAACTACATCAATCTTTCCACTGCGAAGGCAATGGAACGAGCACGAGAAGTCGGGGTTCGCAAAGTGATGGGCGCATTCCGATCACAATTAGTTCGTCAATTCCTAGCCGAGGCAGCATTGGTAAACCTAGTTTCGATTACTGTCGCCTTTGTATTAATTCTCGTTGCATTGCCAACTTTCAATTCACTTTCGGGATTAAGTCTTCTACCTCGCGACATTCTCCAGCCATGGTTCTTAACACTGTTGCTGCTTCTTTGGTTGGGTGGCACGTGCCTTTCGGGATTCTATCCCGCGCTCGTGTTGTCGTCGTTTAAACCAGTTACGACCCTGAAGGGCAAACTTCGCAATACGACCGGTGGTCGAATCTTGCGTAAATCCTTAGTTATGTTCCAATTCGTGGCCTCCGTCGCGTTAATTGCGGGCACGCTCATCGTCTATCGACAATTGCAGTTCATGATGAGTCAAGATCTTGGGGTCGACATCGACCAAGTACTTGTCGTCGAACGCCCGGGGCTCACTTCGCGCGATCGAAATGCATTCACTTCTTCGATCGACGTGTTCCGAAACGAAGTAAAATCGGACCCCTCCGTCGTGGCGATCTCGGCGTCGGCGACCGTGCCCGGCAAACAGCGTGAGTTCAAGGCGATCACCAAACGATATGGTGCACCAGACGAACAACTCGTGTCGCTCCGATTCAATAGCATGGACTACGACTTTATCGATGTCTTCAAAATGAAACTTCTCGCCGGGCGCGTGTTCGACGAACAGCATGTATTGGATACCGACACGTCGGTTGTGATCACCGAGTCGGCATCCAAACTACTCGGGTTCGCCAAGCCAGAAGACGCCATCGGTCAAACCCTCCAAATACCAGCGTTCCAGTTTACCCCGATCGTCGTGGGAGTGGTGAACGATTACCATCAAGTCTCGCTCAAGAAATCTCTTGATCCGGTCATCTTTTACTGCACGAAGTACCAGGGTGAATTCTACAGCGTGCGTTTACGGACCAATAACATGGCACAAGCCGTCGACCACGTGCGGCGGGCATGGGCGAAAGCATTTCCCGGAAATCCATTCGACTACTTTTTCTTGGATGACTATTTCGACAAGCAGTATGAGAACGAACAAAAGTTTGGAAAGCTCTTCACAACTTTTGCAGTGCTTGCAGTGATGGTAAGCTGTCTCGGCTTGCTTGGACTTTCAGCGTACACCGCCACTCAACGAACGAAAGAGATCGGAATTCGCAAGGCTCTCGGATCAAGTGAAAATGGAATCTTCATCTTGCTCTCTCAAGAATATATGAGGTTGGTAGGGCTATCCGTCTTAGTGGCCACGCCAATGATTTGGTGGATCATGAACAACTGGATTCAATCGTTCCCTTATCGAACTGAAATATCACCAATGGTATTCTTGGTCTCCGGAATCTCCGTTCTCATAGTCGCACTGCTGACGGTGAGCTTCCAAACACTGAAAGCGGCCAGAACCAACCCGGTGCAGTCGTTGCGATACGAGTGATCACTAATTATTTCCGCGGCGGATCACGCGACCTGGAAAGTCACCGGTAGTTTTTCCCGACCGGTAGACAGGACTACCGTTTACCCAAACATGCTCGATTCCGGTGGACACCGATTGCGGTGATTGGATCGTGGCCTGATCGGTCACCGTTTCAGGATTGAAAAGTACCAAGTCGGCATAGTAGCCGACCCGAACAAAACCACGCTTGAGAATGCCCGTATTGGTTGCCGAAAGTCCGGTCATTTTGTGGATTGCTTGTTCAAGCGTGAGTGCATGCGTATCGCGCACGTAATGTTTGAGCACGCGCGTAAACGCACCGAAGCCACGTGGATGTCGACCGGAAGAAGCGCCATCGCTGCAAATATTCGTGTACTGCCATTGCATCAACTTCGCGACGTCCCTTTCGTCCATGCTTGTGGCCACGATACTACCGGCACATTCACTTCCCTTTGAATCGCAGGCATCAAGTCGCTTTATTAACTCGATCAATGCTTGTGCAGGGGTCAGTTTTAGGTCCGCTGCTACTTCTTTCAAACTACGTCCGTTAAACTCTGGGTTGGGTTCATAGTTGCTGAAGATTACTCCTTCCGGGGTGGTAATCTCGCGTAAGATCATCTCTGCTTCTTTCAGGTCGTTGAAGTTCCTTGACGGGAAGAGCACGCGAATCGTCGACGACCAATAGGTGTATGGATAAATGTCTGCGGTAATTTTTACACCTTGCGCGCGGGCGGCTTCCAACAGCGCGAGTGTCGAATCGGCTTTACCCCACAGGCTGGTCATGGCCAACTTGAAGTGACTGATCTGAACGGGGACTCCTGTCTCGCGTCCTATCGTGATGATCTCGTTGAGTGCATTCCAGAAGTAACGATCTTCCGATCGCATGTGACTGATGTACCGGCCCTCGTAAGCTGGGAGTTCCTTTGAGAGCGTGAGCACCTCCTCTTGTGCGGAGTAAATACCCGGATCGTATTCCAAGCCGGTCGAAAGGCCGATCGCACCTGCATCCATGTCGGCACGGAGCAACAACACCATCGAGTCTACTTCAGCTTGAGTTGCCTTCCGTTTAAAGTCCTTACCCAACACCATGTCGCGAATCGAGTTGTGGCCAGTGTAAGATGCCACGTTCACGGCGGCTGGGCTGTCGGTCATTAGTTGGAAGTAGTCTTTCAAGGGTGTATTCGAACCGCCGTCCTGTCCCACAACGATCGTGGTGATCCCTTGACTCACGACTGCAAGTGCATCGCGACCGTTGTTCAAACCCCAATCGTGATGGCTATGGGTATCGATAAACCCCGGTGCGAGCGCTAGACCTGTGCCGTCGATGGTTTCTGCTGCTTCGACTGATGCCAGGTCGCCAATCATGGAGATTGTGTCACCGGAGACTGCGACATCGGTGATGGTGGGAGCACCTCCACTGCCATCGTAGAGCGTTGCGCCTTTGATGATCACATCAGCTTTCTTGTGTTGACAAGAAAAAAGTACACCTACAAGGAGGATTGAGCAAATGACTCTCACGGTAGTTCAGGTTTACCAGCAAGATAACAAAATTCGAGCGGTGACCTTATTTCCGTCCCAACCTCAAGAACAGAGGAAAGCTCACACGAAGTCGTTCTTCGGTCCACAAGGGAGCAACACGCGCCACTAAGTCGTCGACAGGACTGTGGCCATGGGCTTTGATAAACTTCTGCACCGAAGACCATGTCGACAAATATCCTCGCCAATTCTCCAGCGTCCAGTCAAATGAAAATTCGAAGGTAGTGGTGGGGATTTCTTCGAAAGGAAAATCGATGTCGCGGTATTGGTTGTCGACCAATTTCCTTTCCGGATCCCAGTAAGGGCCAATCACTCGCGTGTAAAAATCGTGCACGAGCGGGTCAATGGTCGGGTTGATGCTCATGAGGCCGTAGCCCCACACGGCGATCACACCACCCGGTTTCAACACACGGCGCGCTTCTTGAAAAAACTTTGGAATGTTAAACCAATGGAGGGCTTGTCCAACCGTGATCAAATCGAATTGCTCGTTCTTGAAAGGCGTGGACTCGGCGGAAGACTTGAGAAACGTAACACGGTCGATCTTGTGCGCATTCGCCAACTGCTTTTCGCTGATGTCCGTCGCATAAACTTCGCTAAAAAATGGAGCGATATCCTTTGTCACCTGCCCGTTCCCACACGCGCAATCCCAAGCAGCCGTGCGACCGGTGACGTGCGACATCACCAAGTCGTACAGCTGCTTAGGATAGGTGGGTCGGAACACCGCGTATTGCGATGCTTGTGCCGAAAATCTATCCTTCGATTGCTCCTTCAATTTACTTTTTCACTTAGTGCAATGGAATCTCTCCAGGTTGCTCTCCCACGACTGTCACTTTCGGAGGTAGGAGTTTGTACATCACCGGCGTGACCAAACGCGACAGCAAGGTAGAACTGATCAGGCCACCGATCAATACCAATGCAAGGGGTGAATAGAGCGGGTTACCCTCAACGGCGAGTGGAATCAGCCCCCCAATAGCAGTCAACGACGTCAATACGATCGGTACGAATCGAATCTCGCCCGCCTTCTCAATCGCTTCTTCGAGCGGCACGCCTCGTTCGCGCAACTGGTTCGTGAAGTCTACCAACAAGATCGAGTTCTTTACTTCGATCCCTACGAGCGCGATCAAACCAATCACGGCCACGAACGACATCGGGTTGCCGGTGACGAGCAGCATGGTCACCGCGCCAATCACGCCGAGCGGAATCACCGACAACACGATGAGCGTACTCTTGAATGTTCCGAACTCGAGTACCAACACGGCGATGAATCCAAAGATCGTGATGAGGATAATCGTCTCAATTCCGCCAAACGACTCTTGCTTGTTCTCCAACTCGCCAGCTGCTTGGTAGCGGTAACCTGCCGGCATCTTCATCTTATCTAGCTGGGCGATTACGAGGTTGTTCACATCTTCATACAAAAATCCACTCTTCACGAAAGCTGTGACAGTGGCAAATCGTTCCTTGTCGTAATGCCTAATCAGGTTGGGCGACGTTTCGAAATCAATTTTCGCCAACTGGCGAAGGGGAATCGCCTGACCGGTAACAGAATTGACAAACAGATTGTTGAACACATCGTATGTCGTGTATTTTCCGTGTGGCGTGGTCACATTGATCGATACTTCGTCTTCGCCTTCGACGGGAGAAAACTTCCCGATAGTCAAACCAGCAATTCCAAGTCGGATGGTTCGGTCGATCTCGCCAATTTGAACACCCAACAACCCAGCTTTGTCCTTGTTGATGTGTACACGCAAGTCGGTTTGTTGATTGGCCAATGGGTTGTTTACGTAGATGGTGCCGGGAGCTTTTTTTAGAATTTCCTCCACGCGCGTCGAAACTTTGCGAAGGGTGTCCAGGTTTTCACCGAAGATCCGAATTGCCACTGGCGCCTCAAGGGGCGGACCTTGCTCGAAATCCTTCACTTCAATTTTAGCGTTCGGATAGAACATGAACTTATCACGCAGCTTGTCGATCAATTTTGTTTTCTGAGCCGGGGTCACGTCTTTCAACTGAACATAGAATTGCGCGAAGTTGCTAGACTCAGAACGACCAATGACATTGTAGTAGATCCTCGGATTGCCCTTGCCCACGTTCGCCGTGTAGTACTTGATCTGCTCTTCCCCCTTCAGTTCCTGTTCAACAAAGCGTGCCACGCGGTCGGTTTCATAAATGTTCGTCCCGTTTGGAGTTTCCACGTTGATCAAAAACTGCGGCTTCTCCGATTTTGGAAACAAGCTGAACCCAACTACCGGGAATAAGGCCAAACTTCCCACAAATAGAAGGCCTGCCACCACGAGGGTAATCGCTGGATGGCGAAGTGCCCGGTGCAAGACTTTGCTATACGTCCCAGAGATCCCGCGCTTCAATGCACGCAAGAAGATGTTTCCCTCCGACGATGAATGCTCTTTCAAAATACGGCTCGATAAGAACGGGACGATCGTTAAAGACACGAAGAGGGACGCCAATACGGTAAAGATCACCGCCATCGGAAGGCTTCGAATGAAGTCACCGGCCGTTTCGGGCAGGAACACCAACGGCAGAAAAGCGAGGATCAGCGTTACTGTACATCCTACGACCGCCAACCCAATCTGCTTGGTCGCTTGAATGGCTGCCTCTTTCTTGCTTCGGCCGGCACGTAGGTAACGTTCGATGTTCTCGATCACCACGATGGAGTCGTCGACGAGGATACCGAGCGCCACGATCAAGCCTACAATGCTCAACTGGTTGATGGTGAATCCGAAGAAGTCGAGCAGGAACAAGCCCGTGAAAATCGACAGCGGAATGGAGATCATCACGACGATTGCTGCGCGCGTTCCCAAGGGAAGAAGTGTGATCGAAACCAACAAGATCGCGATCATGAAATCCTTCGAAAACCGTGTGAGGCGATGCGATACGCTCACCGATTGATCGAAATTCCGGATCAACTTCATGTTGGAGGGAAGGCCCGCTTCGAACTTGTCCAACACAGGATTTACCTCCGACGAAACTTTGAAAATGTTTTGTTCATCCTTCTGGCTGGCCGTCAGCAACACCGATCGAAAACCATTGAGACGGGTAAGATGAGTTTCATCTTGATACACTGGTTCCACGTCGGCGATGTCGCGGAGGTACACAAGCTTGTTACCGTTGGCAAATACAATCGTGTTCTTAATCTCTTCGAGGCTCTTGAACTCACCACTCGTCTTGACGTTGAATTTGCGTGTGCTCACCTGCACACTTCCACCGGGAATGTTGAGGTTCTCGCTTTGGAGCGCACCCAACACATAGTTGGCAGGAATCTTTTGTTGAGCCATTTTAGCAAGGTCCAACTGCACGCGAACTTGCCTTTCGGGATAGCCGAACGTTTCTATGCGCTTGAGACCCTTCACTTTTTCGAGGTTGTCCTCCAATCGTTCGATTTGTTTTTCCAACTCTGCATATGGTGCGGTCTCCGACACCAACGCTATTTGTAAAATATTCACATCGGTTGACGAGAAGCGCAGGATCTTGATGGCAAAAATATCTTGGGGCAATTCGGCACGAAGCGCATTCACCTCCCGCACAATTTCTTGGTACTTCGACTCGACGTCGCTTTCATGTTTGTAGTCGACGCGAATCACGGCAAGACCATCGGCCATGTCGGAAGTCACGCGTTTGATGTCATCCAATTCGTTGATGCGTTTCTCGAATGGATCGACGACAATCGTTTCCATATCGGCGGGACTCGTACCCGGATACACCACGACAATTGAGTAGGAAGGCGCTTCCGTTTCAGGGTCTTCACCACGGGGCATGTTGAACAACGACGTCAGCCCCAACGCCATCAGCAACACGAAGATGATGAGTGTAAACTGGTAGTTCTTAACTGCGAATTCAGAAATTCTCATGACGCTCACTTTTGGGTTGAAGGGATCACACGAATTGTCGACGTCTCGGTGAGGAACGCCGAACCTGACGTGACAACTTGCGCCACATCTTGAAGGCCTTCGGACACGATCGCGAGTTCATTCGCCAGCCACGCCACGCGAACTGGAACCTTTCGAACGGACTTCTGGTCGGCGGTTGGCACGAACACGAACGCATGGCTGCCAGTGCCCTCCACGATTGCCTCGATCGGTATACTCTTCAGCTTACGGATGTCGGAAGGGATAATTTCAACCGAGGCCACGAGACCGCTCGCCAACTTCTTTCCCTTAGAATCGATCTTCACCTCTGCCAGATAGAGGCCGCTCACAGGGTCTGCTCCTTCCGCGAGTAATGATACAACGCCATCGAAGGGCTCCTGTTCATACGCATCCATCTTCACGATTGCCTTGTCACCTTTCCGAATGCGAACCCAATCCACGTCGGCCAGACCCACACGCACGATCCAGTTGTTTTCGGAGGCTGAATTGATCATCAACACTGGCGACCCTCCGTTCACCAACTCGCCTTCATTGACAAACTTGCGGATCACCTTCCCGCTCGAATTGGCGCGGATGGTGGCGTACTGCTTGTTGAACGACGCAATCCGATACGACTCATTTGCCACGTCAAACCCTGTCTTTACGTTTTGATACTGCTCGAGCGTGGCGGCCGAGTCTTTATATAGCCGTTCCACGCGTTCAAAGTCCCGGGCCAATTTGTCGAGGTTGTTCTTCGCTTGCGCGAGTTGGGCGTCGATCTCGGTCGGGTCCAACGTGGCAAGCAACTGACCACGAGTAACTGTTTGTCCCTCTTCGACTAAGATCCTACTGACGATGCCACCAATCTTGAACGACAACCGAGACTCTGTTGCAGTCGTCACCACACCAGAAGCGACAGCGGGCAAGCTGTAGTTGCCTTCGCGCACGTCGGTTAACTTCACGGCGACCGCCGACTCATCGATGGCCTCTGCCGTCGTCTCTGAAGCTGATTCCTTTTGTCCACAGGTAAACAACACTGCCGCCATTAACACAGGGATAGCAGCCGTGATCAAAATCTTTTTCATAATGATAATGGGAGTTGAGTGATTAAATGGAAGCGATGGTTTTTTGGAGCGCAGCTTCGGCACGCAGGAAGTCGTACAGTCGAATCGACTGCATCATCCGTGCGGTGGTCCACTTGTTCTGAGCGTCTAAGTATTCGAGCATGATCGCTTGGCCCTCGTTGTACCGCGAGCGCACGATCTGAAAATTTTTCTCCGCACTTTTTACGCCCGAGTTCGCGGTTTCCCAAGCTTGCGATGCCGCCTGCAGGTCGTAGTGTGACTGAATTACTTGCAGCTCGATCTGCTTGCGAAGTTGTTCCATGCGGTTCTCGACTACTTGGTAGTCGAGGCGGGCTTGTTGTGTTTTGGCTTTTTTCTCGCCGCCTTTGAACAAGTCCCAACTCAAACTGAACTGAACCAACGCATATTGCTGGCTGTTGTCGAATTTGTACTGAAACCCTTGATACCCGACATCGCCAACGACGTTGACCTTGGGCATGAATGAGCTTGCACGATTGAGCGCCAACACTTGACCGCTCGCCGCCAAACCTCCTTGTAGCTGTTTCAATTCCTGTCGCTGCGAAAGTGCAGTCGCCTTGAGCGACTCGAGCGATTCAGTCGCGCCGGAACTAGCCACCAACGTAGAGTCGACGACGATCTCCGTCAACAGGTCGCGGTTCAGCAAGAAGTTGAAATACGCCTTTGCCGTCTCACGATTGCGGGTAAACTCAGCGAGTTGCTGGTCAATCTTGTTCAACTCGTACTCCGCACTCAGAACCGCGTCGCGCGTTGCCTTTTGGTTGGCCACCAACTTTTGATTCAACTTCACCAACTCCACCAAGAAGCCGCGCGTTTCCACCAACACCGTCAGCGCCTCTTCCGCTTGCAAATACTGGAAGTAAGCTGACGTGATGTTGAACTTCAGATCATTTTCGTAAGCATTCTTTTGGGCTTGCTGCACAGTAATGAGCTCCTTCTGCGCCTTGTAGTTGAAATAGATATCCGGATTGAACAACGGCTGGATCACCCTAATCTTCGTATCGTGAAAGTTGTTCGGCAAGAAATTGATCTTTTGGTTAGCCAGTTGGGGAAACTGGTTCGAGTCCGTCAACTTGTTCAGGGTAGTATAAACCGGGTTAAGCAAATCGCCGATCGGGAATTCGATCGTACGACCGCCACCCGCAAGCGTGTAGTTGGCATTCAAGCCGACTTGCGGCATGAACAAGCTGCGAGCAAGTTGGAGCGATTCGATGCTCTTCTCGTAGTTGAGTTGCTCTTGCTTCAATTGCAGGTTGCCCTTTAGGCCCTCCTCGATGTATCCCTGTAGGATTGACTGGCCTCTGACGCCGGAAAAGGCCAAAATAAGGGCGAAAACAAGGAAAATGGGGTTCTTAGTTTTCATCGTTAAATCAATTAACACTGTTCAGTAATGGTGCAAAAAAATTCTATTTTATGGATCGTACGTGTATAGATTAAAGCTTCGCCAGCATTTGTTTGAACGTTTCGAAAGACTCGCGCGGGATGCGCTCACTGTCTTCGATCGAATAGCATCTCAACCTCTTCCTCAACGAAAGTGTACACATTCCATGCATGTAGCTCCAAATAGAGAATGCGAGCACACGCGGATCTTGTCCTTGGAAACGGCCTTGATGTTGACATGCCACCAATATCCCCTCTAGAGAAGCGAGTGCCTTGTTTCCTTCTTCCCACTCCTCGCGATTTTCCTCGCAATCCATTGGCGACTCGGTGATGAACATGATCTCGTAGTACTTGGGGTACCTCATCGTAAACTCGATGTACTTATTCCCCATAGCAATCAGACGATCGAACGGATCTGCGACGTGGATCAAGTCTGCCATCTCGCTGTTGAACTTTTTGAACGCTTCGCCGTGGAGCGCGTAAAAGATCTCGTTCTTGTCTTTAAAGTAGAGGTAGATTGTTGCAGGGCTATACTCGATGGCTTCCGCGATGTTCCGGATGCTCACCTCATCGAAGCCGCGATCGATGAACAGCTTGTGAGCCGACTGCAAGATCATCTCCCGCATCTCGGCTTTGTCTCGTTCCTTTCGTTCGCGTACTCCCATTTTAGTTGACGTGCTTAATTGCTTGAATACGCGAAATTATGAACAGTGTTCAGTAAAAGTACAGTGATCTTATAATTTTATCATAACCAATTGATTATCAGCTCCAAATTTTTTCGATGAGCACTCAGGGCGGGCCAATTTTGTAGGGATTTTAAGGTTCTGGGTTACGATTTTTTGAAATGAAATAACAACATTGTCACGATGCGTTCCTCCCCGCTATTGATAGGAATAGTCATGCTCATGACCCTTCATGCAGCGGCCCAGCCTTATAGTGTGAAGGGAAAAGTGATTGACGGGCGAACACGCGAGCCTCTGCCGGGTGCGAACGTGTTCATCGCTGGCACGACGAAGGGTGTGGCGAGCGAGGTTGATGGCAGTTTTACAATCACAGGCTTACAAGCATTTCCGTTCAAACTCGTTGTCTCGTTCGTGGGCTACGAAACGGCTGCATTTGATGTGCAGCCAGAAAGGCAAGTCGTGTACACCGTCGCGTTGACTCCTTCTTCGGAGCTGCTTCACGAGGTTGTTGTTCGGAGTCGTGAAGTTTCTCGCTATGAATGGCAATCGAGACTGGCAAAATTCAAGGATCACTTTATCGGTCGAAGCGAGAATGCGCGTTACTGCCGGCTGGAAAATCCTCGAGCGTTGGCATTCGACATCGATGATGGATTGTTCACGGCGTATGCGGACAGCACACTAATCATTCGCAACGAAGGTTTGGGTTACCGGGTGAAAGTGGCGCTCAACCAATTCTCACTTGATCAAAATACACTTCAACTTCGATACGATGGGTATATGGTCTATGAGCCGTTGACACCTAAGAGTGAAAGTCAGAAACATCATTGGGCGCGTGCACGATTAAAAGCATACTTCGGATCGGAGATGCACTTCTTCCGTTCGCTGTATTCGCATCGACTTACGGAGGAAGGTTACTTCCTTCAACTTTACACCGAAGATTCGGTAGGCAGTCGGCTTGTGCGACACGACTTCACCGACACGGTATTGATGGTGGTTGCACCGATTTATGGCAAACACCGCATCAGGATTCCGACGATTGCAAACTATCATCGAATATTGGATTCCACGTCGACGAAGACTCTTCTGAATTTTAAGGGCAACCTAGAGGTGCGTTACTTCAATGAGCAAGAGTCGATGCGTGCACCAACGTCGATACCCACGCGCGTTGTCAATAGTGTGATGCCACAAACGTCAAAAGTTACGCTACTTCGGCCAAAACCGGAGATTCAATCCAACGGACTAATCTTTCCACCAGATGGTGTCGAAACACAAGGCCACTGGGGTTGGGACCTGATGGCGGAGAGTTTGCCCAGCGACTATGATCCTTCGGAAGACTTGGAGTTGACGCGCAAACACTAGCCTTACGCCACGTCGCATTCGCGGTATGCTTTGATTACCGCCATTTCACCATCTTTTCCTTCACCGAAGTTTCCGTGTTCCATTCCCCACACGCCGCGATAACCCTTGTTATGCACGTACTTAAAGATGTTCTTGAAATTGATTTCGCCGGTTCCTGGTTCCTTTCGACCCGGGTTGTCACCGATCTGGAAGTAGGCGATCTCGTCCCAGCAAAGGTCGATGGTGTTAATCAAGTTCCCCTCGTTGCGTTGCATGTGATAGATGTCGTACAAGATTTTACACGAAGGGCTCTTCACGGCTTTGCATAACTCGAAAGTTTGTGGCGCAGTGCGCATGAATAAGTCTGGATTGTCGCTCAGCGGTTCGAGCACCATGACAAGCCCTTGAGGTTCGAAGATTTCGGCGCCACGTCGAAGCATTTCCACGACGTTGGCAGTTTGAATGCCGATCGGAAGGGTGCGGTCGAAGTAGCCAGGTACCACTGTCATCCATTTCGCGTTCACCCGTTTCGCAAGTTCCACTGACTGTTTGCAGGTGGCGATGAACTTCTCGGTGAAATCCTTCTTACCGGTGGTGTACGACACCTTCCAGTTGTCGCCGGCATCTACGACGAACACACCCATTGTCATGCCCAGTTTTGCGAGCGTGTTCCCAATCTTGTCCTGTTCTTCACGTGAGCGACCGAGCATTCCATTGTCTTCGACGGCACGAAAGCCCATGTCGTGCATGAACTTGATTTGGTCAACGAAGTCGCCACCTGCGCTGTTCTTAAACATGTTGTGATGTGGAGCAAACTTGGCGTTGAACGGTTTGTCTGCGGGGGCGGCTGTGGCTTTGAATCCAAGGACTCCGGCACCCATGGTAAGGGCGGAAGCAGCAACAGTATTTGAAAGGAAGGCTCTGCGTTTCATAAAGTAACTTTGATTTTGAGGGATACAGCTTCAAGGTAACGGTCAACAATTGAAGTTCAAATAGGCATGAACCCCTATATTTACTTTTGTTCAAACCAACTGAAGCTTTGAGACTGCATTTTCTCTTCCTTTTGATTCTTGGCACTTACGCCCAGGCACAAACGATCCAATCGTACGACCAAACCCTCCCCGGCACGCAAGTCTCGTTCAAGATGATCGCAGTACCGGGCGGTAAATTCACGATAGGGAGTAAAAATCCGCTTGCAGACGCCGACGAGACGCCGCAGAAAGAAATCGAAGTGTCGCCTTTCTGGATGGAAGAACACGAGGTCACATTTGCGGAGTGGGACTTGTACTTCAAAGACAGCTCGCTTCCGCAGACTAAGCATGTGGATGGGATTACGCGGGCCACGCCCCAATACATCGACTTGACTTGGGGCATGGGACGTGCGGCGAATCAACCTACGAACAGCATGTCACAACAGGCTGCAATCATGTATTGCAAGTGGCTGTACTCAAAGACTGGTTTTTTCTATCGATTGCCGACCGAAGCTGAATGGGAGTTTGCATGCAAAGCCGGTTCCACTGCTGCGCCCGATTTGAAAGCGATCGCGGACTTGGCGTACTCGAAAGAAAACAGTGGCGCAAAGTTTCACCCGGTGAAGGAAAAGAAGCCGAACACCTGGGGATTTTATGACATGCTTGGAAACTTGAGCGAGTGGACGATTGATCAATACGATCCGGCATACTATCAGAAGATCGCTTCTAAGGATCCCATCACCACGCCGGGCGCAAAATATCCTCGCACAGTACGTGGGGGTTCTTACCTCGATGATGCGACACAACAAAGGTGTACCAACCGAATTCCGTCGGACACCAAGTGGAACCAACGCGACCCTCAGATTCCGAAAAGCCGCTGGTGGCTAACGGACGGCATGTTCGTGGGATTCCGGGTGGTCAGACCTGCCCAGCAACCATCAAAAGAAGCAATCGAAGCATTCTACGCGGCGTACTTGAAATAGGAAGCAGAATCTTCTAAATTGACTTATTCATACTTGAACTTATCCACCACGAATAATTATGGAATCAACCCTCAAATCCCGCCGCGACTTCATGAAACAAACAGGTCTCATAGCCGGCGGACTGGCCGCACTTCCCATTGCCTCCGAAGCTGGTCAATTTTTCCAATCGAGCCCTAACGATGCCATCAAGGTGGCGTTGATTGGCTGTGGCGGTCGTGGTACCGGCGCTGCGATGCAGGCGATGCTATCGAAGCAAAATGTGAAACTCGTAGCGATGGCCGATGTGTTTCGAGACCGTCTCGATGATTGTTATAAGTCGCTCACCGTAGACGATCTGTCTGACGTGACAGGAACGCCGGGTAACATCAAAGATAAGATTGCTGTCACCGACGAAACCAAGTTCGTGGGATTCGACGCTTACTTAAAGGCAATTCCGCTGGCCGATGTAGTGATCTTGACGACGCCTCCCGGGTTCCGTCCCATTCACTTCGAAGAAGCTGTGAAGCAAGGGAAGCACATCTTCATGGAGAAACCGGTAGCAACAGACCCGGCGGGAATTAAAAAAGTACTCGAAGTTGCTGCGATCGCCAAACAAAAGAAATTGAACGTGGTGGTGGGACTTCAACGCCACTATCAAAACTCGTATCGCGAACTTTACAAGAAATACAAAGAAGGTTTGATCGGGGAATTCGTTTCGGCACAGGCATGGTGGAACAGCGAAGGTGTGTGGATGAATCCACGCCAAGCTGGACAAACCGAGATGGAGTACCAACTACGCAACTGGTATTACTTCAACTGGATTTGTGGCGACCACATCGTCGAGCAGCACATTCACAACATCGATGTCATCAACTGGTTCAAGGGTGGCTATCCTGTCAAAGCGCAGGGGATGGGTGGGCGTGAAGTCAGGAAAGGGAAAGACTACGGCGAAATCTTCGACCATCATTACGTAGAGTTTCAATACGCAGACGGCAGCATCCTCAACTCACAATGCCGACACATCAAGGGCACGATGAGCAAAGTTGATGAACAGATTATCGGCACGAAAGGAACGATCTTCTGTGGCAATATGAACATGACCGATCGCAAGGGGAAAGTGATCTACCAATTTGATAAAACGAAAGAAAACAATCCGTACCAGTCGGAACACGACGAATTGTTTGCCGCCATTGCGAAAGGTGAATACAAGTTTGCTGATGCAGAGAACGGAGCAAAGAGTACGATGACTTCCATCCTTGGCAGGTTGGCAACATACACCGGCAACGTCGTAGAGTGGGATGCCGCGCTCAACTCTGGCTTGTCACTTCAACCTAGTCGTTACGCGTGGGATGCAGACATGCCCCTGAAACCCGACGCAAATGGGTTGTATCCTGTGGCTGTGCCTGGCGCTACCAAGTTCTTTTAACAACTGGGTATTGGGTATTGGGTATTGGGTATTGGGTATTGAAAAAATATATCGTGATCCGTCAATCATTCTCAATAATATCAATATCCAATTTCCAATGACCAATACCCAATGACCAAGGTTTCAACTGAAATGTTGGTTTTTGTCGAGTTACTACATTTCAGAAGATGATGCGTCGAATCGCAGTACACGTGCTTCCGGATCGACTTTACTGCAGCTAACGTCCATTGATTAGATATTTTGATATTGGTTCTTGAATATTTTCCAAGTGCGTACGGAATGCGCAAGAACCAATTATCAATTTCATAATGTTCAACTGGTGGGAACCAGCGACAACACCACGACTAACCTGAAAATTTTACTTTAGCCCGGAACACTACCCCCTTAATTCAACGACATTGATTGGGTATTGGGTATTGGGTATTGGGTATTGGGTATTGGGTATTGGGTATTGGGTATTGGGTATTGGGTATTGGGTATTAAAAAAATATATCGTGATCCGTCAATCATTCTCAATAATATCAATATCCAATTTCCAATGACCAATACCCAATGACCAAGGTTTCAACTGAAATGTTGGTTTTTGTCGTTGCTTTTTGCCGAGTTACTTGATTTCAGAAGTTGATGCATGGAATCGCAGTGCGTGTTCTCTGGATCGAATTTCTTGCAGCTACGTCAATTGATTAGATATTTTGATATTGGTTCTTGAATATTTTCCAAGTGCGTACGGAATGCGCAAGAACCAATTATCAATTTCATAATGTTCAACTGGTGGGAACCAGCGACAAAATTTATAGCCGCATCAATTCTTCACCGCTTCGAGCACCTTTGCGATGAAGTCATTCATAGCAGCATTCTCGATCCAGCGTGCAACCACAACCAAATCATGCTCTGGGTCGACGTAGATCATGTTGGTGCCATTGCCGATATGTACGAATGAAGAAGCCGGTGCACTCGGCAAAAGCTTTTTGTCGGTGTTGAGAAACCAGTTCATGAAACCGTACGTGGGCTGCGCTTGTGTGGGTGTCAATGCCCAACTCACCCACTGATCGGACAATAGTTGCTTGTCCTTCCATTTTCCACGACGGAGTGTGAGGTATCCGAATCGAGCCATGTCGGTTGCGTTGATGAACATGCCTCCACCCCAGTGTCCTCCTCCGCCCACCGCTTGCATGATCTGACCATCGATGACGACCCAAGAGTTTTCATAACCAAACCACCTCCAGCTGCGTGATGCGCCGATCGGATCCATAATTCGTTCCCGCAACACTTCCGGCAGAGGACGACGCCACACGTTCAATGCGGCAAGCGCCAGTGCATTCACGCGCACATCGTTGTATTCATACACCGTTCCGGGTTTGTTGCGAGGACGCGTGGTCCATTCGGATGGCTTGTCGCTGGGACGATCCGCCCATTCGGGTTTTCCCCACAGGGTTCCTTCCCAATCGCTCACTTGGCGCAACATGTGATCCCAAGTAATTGTTTTGTTGTGCGGTGTGTTGAACAAATTGACGAGATCCGATTGCCCGTACGTGTTGGCTTTCACAGATGCTTGCGCAGGGTCGTACAATTGAATGGGCGCCATGGCTTTGTAGACCGTGTCGTGGATACTCGCGATGAGTTTATCGTCGTATGCTAGACCCACCACAGTAGACAAGAAACTTTTCGTGACGCTAAAAGTCATGTCGACGCGCGAAGGATCGCCCCACTGCGCCACGATATATCCTTTTCTGATGATGAGACCTGTCGCACCACCGCGCTCGGCGAGCGGACCGATAGCTTCCCCGAAAGGCTCACGTCCGAATGATTGATAGTGTGCCGCTTCTAGGTTGCGAGGTGTTTTCGACTCACGCTGTTGATGTACGTCGATGGCTTCCGAAATCTTCGCAGCATCCATCCCAACTTCGGCTGCAGTCCTCGTTTCCCACTTTCCCGGTTCAGGATAGTAAGTGGTTGAAACACCCTTCTTCTGGGCAAATACGCAGCTCGTCACGAGCAACAAAACCATCGTCAATCTCATACCTAAACTTTTTTGAATTCTCAAAACTATCACTTAACCCAATTCCTAATTCTCAATTCTCAATTCTTAACTCTCAAAGCTTTTCCCGGCATAGCCCCCGTATGCTGCCCTTCTCGCAACACTTGTTTACCATTCACGAACACGTGCACCATTCCTTCCGCATATTGGTGAGGATTCTCGTAAGTTGCCTTGTCTTTTACACGAGCAGGGTCGAAAATGGCGAGGTCGGCGTAGTGCCCCACTTTCAGTTGACCACGGCGTTTGAATCCGAGGTTTTGCGCGGGTAAACTCGTCATTCTTCTGATCGCCTCCTCGAGCGGCATCAGGTTCTGATCGCGGGCATACTCGCCGAGGAATCTTGCGAAGCTGCCATACGCCCTCGGGTGCGTCCCGTCTTCGGCGAACAACGGGTCCACTGCGTAGGCGGCCGCGTCGGAACAGATACTCACATACGGCAATTTCAACATGCGCTTCACATTCTCGGTCGACATCAGGAAAAAGATCGCGGGTATTGTACTCTTGTCCGCCACCAAGAGGTCGAGTACAGTTTCGTCTGCGTTCTTACCATGTAGCCGTGCCACTTCATTAAGACGCTTTCCGCGGTAGAGTGCGTTGAGAGAGTCCTTCTTGAATCCGAGCAAGAGCACGTCTTTCGGATCGGAGTTGCGCGTGGGTATGCCCATCTTCATCTCATGAAGTACACGCTTAC
The DNA here is from genome assembly GCA_044226945.1 of Cyclobacteriaceae bacterium. Lineage (GTDB taxonomy): Bacteria > Bacteroidota > Bacteroidia > Cytophagales > Cyclobacteriaceae > ELB16-189. The sequence continues at coordinate 53,962 of JBGAGB010000012.1, forward strand.
GCAACATCGGGTCGACGAGGCGCTTACGCATGTCGCGGGCGCCGCCTTCTTGCACCCATGTAGGAAGCCGTGCCGTGAGCGTTGTGCCACTGGCATCGTAGGGATACATGTTGGCAGTAATTTTCAAACCGGCTCTCTGTGCGCTGTCGATCTTATTGAGCACCGTGTCGATCTTATCCCAGTTGCGTTCGTGGTTGATTTTGAGGTGAAAAATTTCAGTTGGAATCTTTGCTTCTCGCGCAATGCGAAACGTCTCACTCAACGCTTGATAGATGAAGTCGCTCTCGCTGCGCATGTGGGTGATGTAGATGCCGCCGTACGATGCAGCAACTTTGCTCAACTCGATCAGCTCGTCGGTCGACGCGAACGTGGCGGGTGCGTAAATGAGCGACGACCCTAGGCCCAAGGCACCTTCGCGCATCGCTTGGGCTGTTAGGTCTTTCATTTTCTTCATCTCTTCCGGTGTTGGCTTCCGGTTGACTTGATCCATAACATACATCCGGATGGTGGTGGCCCCCACAAACGATGCGACATTGGGACTAATGCCCTTCTTCTCGATGTAACTAAAGAACTGGCCGAGCGTCACCCAACGTTTGTCTGTCGCGCGAGGCTTGCGGGGTCCAGCGCTGTATCCCTCGCCCAGCACTTCGAGGGTAACGCCCTGCATGATATCGCTCATCCCACGACCATCTTTCAAGAGCGTCACCTCTGCCCAACTCAACATGTTAATGAACCCCGGCGCGACGGCGAGACCGGAAGCATTCACTTCTTCCTTACCTTTCGCCTTCGACAAATTTCCAATCGCTGAAATCGTGTCTTTGTTGATGCCTATGTCGGCTTGAATGGGCTTTCCCCCCAATCCGTCGTACACAGTACCACCTCGAATGATGACGTCAAAAGTCTGAGCGTGACCCGTGAGCGCGAGACTACAAAGCAAAGCAATGATAAGACGCCGGCTCATCGGTCGCTGCGGATGAGTAAGTCCAAGATCTCTTTGAACAGTTTTGCCGCCAGCATTCCTGTGATGCCATGGACATCGCGTGTTGGATTGAACTCCACTAAGTCAGCACCGACGAAACACGACGGCAAGTGTTGGATGATCGACAACGCTTGTCTAGTCGTGAAACCGCCTGGTTCGTGGTGCGAGATGCCCGGAGCAAAGGCCGGGTCGATGGCGTCGATGTCAAATGTGAGATATGCCGGACCCTTGATGGAAAAGCGGTGCACATCGGTCCAGTCCTTCATTTCGATTACCTCTACCCCGAAACGCTTGGCTTGCTCCCGGTTGTGTTGGTTCATGGTGCGAATTCCGACTTGGATCAGCCTCTTGGCAAGACCTTGCTCCATGATTCGTGCAAAAGGACTCGCATGCGAGTGTGGGTTTCCTTCGAAGTCGTTGTAAAGATCTGGGTGTGCATCTACGTGAACGATGGTAAGATCTCGATACTTGGATGAAAACCCCTTGATGATTGGAAAAGTGACCGAATGGTCGCCTCCAAGAGAAAAGACCCGGCCCGTTTCTCTGATGCTGTTGCTGACGGCCTCGACAATCTGTTGGTGTGTGTCGGAAGCATGAGCGACATCGCCCACATCTCTCCAGCCAGGATGTTGATGCAAATCGGTTCCCGACTCGGTGTAATAGTTGGCGGAAGGAGAATGGTATGCCTCTCGAATCATTGCCGGAGCATGTGCAGGCCCGCGAAGGAAGGAAGAGTTTTGATCGAACGGAATTCCCAATACATGCACCATGGCTTACAAACGTGTGGTCGTATCCACGAAAATAAATTCTTTTGAAACGCGATTTGATAATCTGGAATTAAGAATTTTTGGCGAGGAAATGAACATGATGAATAACAAGACCATTCATCGAGAAAACTCGACAAGCTCACAGATCTTCGACGACCGAACGCTGGCCCACGACTACCGCACATTAGCTCCTGTTCTAAGATCAGGCATGCATGTTCTTGACGTAGGTTGTGGCACGGCATCAATTACAAAGGACATCGCCAGGGTTGTTTCCCCCGGCTTGGTAGTCGGCATCGATAACACCAGTGGCTTCATTGAAGCGGGACAAGCACAGCACGGGCATATTTCAAACCTGCAACTTCGCCATGTCGACCTATTTCAATACAAACCAGAAATGCCGTTTGACTTAATCGTATCCGCGCGCACTTTGCAATGGCTCAGCCACGTCCCCGAAGCAGTTACGCACATGGTGTCCCTGCTTCGAATCGGCGGCACGCTCTCGGTACTTGACTACAATCACACGGAAGTGGAGTGGAATCCCGAACCGCCAGCGAGCATGAAAAAGTTTTATGGAGCGTTTCTCCGTTGGCGCGAAGAATCTGGAATGAACAACCGGGTAGGCGACGAACTTGCCCCAATCTTCCGCGACGCAGGATTGAAGTCGATCGAGGTCTTCCCCGCCGACGAGCATCACGTGCGGGGTGACGCCAACTTCCGCTTCCGGCTGGCGATCTGGAACAAAGTTGCCGGCTTGCGACAAATTGCAGACGAAGGGTACATCGCCGAAAACGATCGATTGCTGGCGGTCGAAGAATATTCTCGCTGGATTGAAAACGAAGCGCAGTCGATGACGTTGAAGCTTCGAGAAACGAGAGGAAAAAAAGAGATTTAAACCATCCCCATGATTAGCAACGTCAAGATTATCGACACCAAAGTTTTGTCCGACAACTGGTACATCCTGAGAAAGATTACCTACCAATACTCGAAGTCAGATGGCAGTGTGCTCCAACAAACGCGCGAGGTATACGATCGAGGCAATGGTGCAACCATTTTACTATACAACCTCGCACAACGCACGGTGGTGCTCACCAGTCAATTTCGATTGCCGACCTACACCAACGGGAACGCGGATGGGATGTTAATAGAAGCCTGTGCCGGTTTATTGGATCAAGACAACCCGGAAGATTGCATTCGTCGTGAGACGGAAGAGGAAACGGGCTATAAGATTTCAGAAGTTAAGAAAGTGTTTGAAGCCTACATGTCACCTGGATCGGTATCCGAGATATTGTATTTTTTCATCGCCGAGTATCAACCTTCCGACAAGGTGAGCGAAGGGGGTGGTGTGGCTCATGAAGAAGAAAACATCGAAGTGTTGGAAGTGCGTTTCGAAGAGGCCTTGAGGATGGTGGAAACTGGGGCCATCCGCGATGCGAAAACGATCATGTTGCTGCAGCATGTGAAACTTCAAGGTATATTGTAGTCGCATGAAAAATCCCACCACCATCGAAATTCGAGCAAATAGGACGCGTCTCATTTTATTTGGCAGCTACCTCATCGTTTTGCTTGTTGGCTTAAACTTGTTTTCATTCCTCAATGGGAACTTCCACGACAACCCGGTTTTCTTAACAATCGTGTTGCTCATCGACGCGGTGTTCGGATACAACCTCGTGCCGTTAGCTATTCGCGTTTATCACAATGCACCTGTTGTAACTATAGGTCCATCCGAACTAGTCCTGAACTACCGGGGGAAGGTTACACAACATCCTTGGGAGCAGGTAAAAAAGCTAGAGGTACACACGCAAGGCAGATACCGCCACATCTTGGTCGATTCCGGCACCGGCGAAGTAAAGGTCGATATCTCGGCCTTGGAAAAGTCGCCCGAAGAGGTGAAAACCCTTCTGCGAAAGCGAATCACAAATTAAGCCCACGCGGCAATCGGATGCCGGCCGCGCTTCGCGGGTAACTCAAATCCTCACATACACGATCTGTCCATCCTTCCATCGACCTTCGTGAAGTTTCATTTCACGGTCGAGGCGAAATAATTCATTGCGGAGTTCCGCTGACTTATCGGCGGGAACATTCTTATCGACATGAATGCATAAATGGTCACCCGCTTTCTTCATCTCACGAAGGAGTGGCTCGAGTTCCTTAAATCCCAAGAATGTGATGTTGTGAAATTCCATGACGATGCTGTCGTCGCGCAAACCAATACGCTTAGCGACACCTGGTTTCGGCCTCCCGACCAGAAGATGACGCATGTTTTGTTGCTCCGCCACATGCTGGTGCTCGCATTGTTGATCGCACTCACTCGGATATACGTCTAACATACTATTCGCATACGCGTCGCGCGCTGGGTTTGGTTCTGCACGGATAAACACGGCCTTCGAACCAGTTGGTCCAGGTCCGTAATGAAGGAATACCGAATCGCTTACAGTTTGAAATTGTCGAATGTTCAGGTGATTGAGCACCGCACTCTTCAGTGTATGCTTGTCCGGGTCGATCAGGATTGTATCGCGTTGGTTGTGAAATACCGACGATCGATTTAAGAGCACAATCGAATCCGTGACGTCGAGCGTCAGGTAGCGTCCTTGTTGAGTGTACGACTCCAGAACATAGTGCCCGTTAGGGTCATGAGCAGTTCCGGCGCATCCACAACAAATTGCGACTAGGGTTGTAATCGCGAATCTCACTGGTAAGGGTTAGGTCGGCGTGGTGACGTCTGCGGGGTTTCCTCAGGAATGCCATTCATCCCCAAGCGCAATCGTTGCCAACACTGAGTTGAATATAGTCATTACACCTTCCCTAGCTACACGAACCCTTAAAAAAATCAATGCAACTTATGTTTGTTGCAACATTTAAGGGTTTTACTTGGAGCTGGATTTCACAAATTTCATGGCCTCCACGAATGTCGGCGTCCAAAGGCTCTCCTGATTTTCTTGTAAAAAATGGATGAGCTTGCGGTGTTCGGGTAACGCGACATTCAAGCCATGGCCACCGCCCACGCCGTGAAAGAGGAAGACCACCATTCCACCCTCGGCGATGGCCTTCTTCACGATGTCGATCATATACTTTCCGTCTTGGCCAGCGATGTTGAAAGATCCTACTGTGTAGGGGTCGATGTGGCCCCATTTCATGATTTTTTCTTCGGTGGTGCGAGCACCGACGAAATCGTCGCTGATGGCCCCGACATAGAGCTGACCGCCGGCTTTGAGATCACCGCAAGGGTACGCAAAAGTCCTTTCCGCCTTTCCATCGACGGTCGACAGCATCACGTTGGTCATCTTGATTTCGTCTTCGAGTCGTTTGATCGTGTAGGTGGTCAAATCGTATTCGGGGGCCACCCAACTGCGACCGGGTGAACCACCTTCGCACGGATGGAACATCGTGTGGTTTCCCAACTCGTGCCCTTTGATGGATGCCAGTTTCCATTCACTTTGCCTTTTGACAAATGCTTGCGACGAGACTGTGAGATAAAACGTGCCTTTGATTCCCGCCGAATCCAGTGCCGGGATCACGTGATCGAGATGCACGTCGAGGCAGTCGTCGTACGTGACAATTACCGCGGCTTTCTTCCCATTCCACTTGCCAGTTTGGGCAAACATGGAGGACGTCGCGAAGATTGAGGTAGCGAGCAACAAGGAAAGCAGAAATCGAATTGCCATAGCTTAGGGGATGGAATCTAAGTTAGGAAAAGATTTGCCTCTCCCGTACGGAATTTTCCTGCGAACGGGTCTATCGTCGAAAATAATTAGAAACGATGCGTGCCTTTTCCGTTGCCGGGAAATCTTCTCAATTGAACTTAACTTCGAGTGAGGGTGTCATCGTGAAATTCACACTTAACCAAATTCATTCACAATGGAAAAGTTCATGTTTATTATTCGCGAAGACCTCAAGGCGATGCAAAAGATGACTCATGAGGAGCGAGAGCGAGGGATGATTCTGATGTCCAAATGGGTATCGGGCTTGGCAGACAGCGGTCATTACCTGGCTGGTGAGCCTCTTGAAGTACGTGGTCGCTACGTTCGCCAACAGGAAGTGTTGTCAGATGGACCGTTTATCGAATCGAAAGAAGGTGTGAGTGGATTCAACTTGGTTCAAGCCGAAAGTCTGGAACAAGCAACGGCCATTGCACAAACTTGTCCACTGGTTGTTCAAGGACTCGCTGCGATCGAACTCCGTCCTTTGCTTACAGTGCCTCCCCATTGTCAACCCAAGATAGCGTTGTAATGGTGGACGTGGTCACGAGCACGGTCGACGATTTATATCGACGTCATTTCGGACGGCTCGTGGCGGCAGTGATGTCTTCATTGCGCAGCATAGATGTGGAGACTGCTGAAGACGTTGTACATGATGCATTTTCTGAAGCCGTCGCTCGTTGGGGCCGTGATGGCATTCCTATTAATGCCAGCGGCTGGTTGTACACGGTATGCCGCCATAGAGCGCTCAATCTCCTGCGCCGATCCAATCGAGTAATTGAAGTCCCCCTCGAACTCATCACCGGGGAAGAAGGCGCTTCGACGTATCCCACCGTTTCAGGTGACGACACTTTGCGAATGCTCATTCTTTGCGCCCATCCAGCTCTGGCTCCAAAAGCGCAAGTAGCGCTCACATTGAAGTACGTCGTGAACTTGAAGGTTGACACGATTGCTCAACTCTTGGGAATGAGTCTGGATGGTATAGACAAAATGTTGGTTCGATCCCGTCAACGCATCCGAGAAGAAAACATTTCATTTCACGAACCAGCACATGAGTCTATTCGACAAAGGCTGCCCACGATCCACAAGGTCATTTACCTCCTTTTCAACGAAGGTTATAAATCGGTGTCGGGAAAGACCGTGTTACGAAAAGAGTTGTGCGAGGAAGCGTTGATACTAAATAAACTCCTGGTCGATAGTGGTTTGGCGGACCTGAATACCCACGCGCTCCATGCATTGATGTTATTCAACGCCGCGCGTTTCGAAGCCCGGTTCAACCGCTCAGGAGAGTTAGTCGAACTAGAACATCAAGATCGTGATCTGTGGAATCGCTATTTTATCGACTTGGCGAATACCTTTTTGGAACGTGCGCGGACCGATGCCCCGTCGTCTTACCACCTCGAAGCGTCGATCGCCTTTGTTCATGCGAAAGCGCGCGACTTTTCATCGACGGATTGGACATTGATCACGAAACTGTATCAACGCCTGCTGGCACTTCAACCCAACATGTTCGTGGAGTTCAACCTAGCTATTGCCCGATATCATGCCGGTGATCGAGCAGAGGCGCTCTGCACGTTGGAACGACTCGCGCAACATCCTTATATGAGCGGCTACTTCTTACTACACGCCGCCCTCGGAAAATATTATGCACTGGAGGGTGACTCTGTTCTGGCAATTAAACACCTGTCGAAGGCGTTGACGCTGACCGGTAATGAGCTTGAGCAACGGCTGGTGCAACGCAAAATTGAAAGTATACTAGGTCAATAGACTACCCAACCCGCCAGTTGCACATTATGAAATTAATCATTGGTTCTATTGTATTCAATCCGAGTTGAAAAACACCAAGAACCAATTGCAAAATATCCAACCCGTGTCATTTCGTGCCGGTGACAACGACCTACCACTCGCGAGGACGGGGTGATTTTTAATCCGCATTCGATTGAATTCGTTGGAATCGAATAACTTCGCGGTACAAGAAAGGGGAAAGGAATGGAGCTAAACGAAGTCACAGAAAAACTCCCACCACATTTACTACAATTCGTCGTCGACCAACCCTACGACGACTACACACCAGTAGACCAAGCTGTTTGGCGGTACGTGATGCGTCAAAACTACCACCATGTCCGGAAGGTGGCGCACGAGTCGTACGTGAAAGGGCTCCAAATGACGGGCGTCGGTCTCGAGCAAATTCCCACGATGTACGGAATGAACCGCATCTTGAAAGACATCGGCTGGGCGGCTGTAGCGGTGGATGGATTCATCCCCCCAGGCGCATTCATGGAGTTCACCAAATACAACGTGCTGGTGATTGCGGCGGACATCAGAACCCTAGAGCACATTGAATACACACCGGCACCGGACGTGATTCACGAGTCCGCCGGTCACGCACCTATCTTAGCAGTCCCGGAATTTGCAGCATATCTAAAAGACATCGGCGAAGCTGGAAGCAAAGCATTCTCGTCGCACGAAGATTTCGTGTTGTATGAGGCAATCCGCCACTTGTCTATCATTAAAGAAGATCCGAGTACGCCTCCTGCAGAAATCGAAGCTGCTGAAAAGGAAATTGATCGTATCCAAAAAAACATGGGCCCGGCTTCCGAGATGGCCCTCATCCGGAACCTGCATTGGTGGACAGTCGAGTATGGACTCATCGGCACTGTAGAAGATCACAAGATATACGGCGCCGGATTGTTGTCGTCGATTGGTGAAAGTATGAGTTGTCTAGGGTCGCACGTGAAGAAACTTCCTTATACACTCGACGCGATGTATTGCAACTACGACATCACGAAACCACAACCACAGTTGTTTGTGACACCCAATTTTGCACATCTCACAACGGTCCTCAATGAATTTAAGAAGATGATGGCGTGGACGGTCGGCGGAGTTACGGGCGTGCAAAAAGCCATCGACTCTAAGAGTACAGGAACCATTGTCTTTACGTCGGGACTGCAAGTTTCGGGAACGTTTACCGGGATGCTCGCCGACGAACAACAAGTGATTTACGTGAAAAGTACTGGCCCCTCTTCGTTGAGCTTCGACCATGTTCAACTTGAGAAGTTTGGTAAAGATCGGCTCAACCATGGGTTCGCCTCGCCGGTGGGAAGACTATCGGACGAAACATCTCGTGATATCTCAAGTCAACTCGAAATTGGTCGACACTGCGAATGGCGTTACGCGAGCGGCGTAGTCGTAACCGGTGTGCCGACGGAGACACTTCATCATGGTGGCCAACTCGCATTGGTGGTGTTGCGTGACGCGAAGGTTACTTACAAGGGGAAAGTGCTCGACGAAACTCCTGAGTATTTTCTCGCCATCGGGGATAAGATCACATCGGCCTTTGCAGGGGCTGCAGATGTAGAAGCATTTGAACCTCATGTGAACGTACCTCGTGAGAAGATGCACAAGATCGCGTATGATGCGAAAGCGAAACGCCTCCATCAACTCTACGCCACGGTGCGCCGCGGTCGTCAAGAACAAAGTCAACTCGACTTTGAAGGATTGTTCCGCACGATCAAAAAAGAATATCCAACGGATTGGTTGTTGACGCTCGAACTTCTAGAAATACTTGCCGAACGCAATGAGCAACATGAGTTGCAAATCGAGTTGCGTAAGTACTTGGAGCGCCAACGCGATGCTTACCCTCATCTAGGGAAACTAGTTACGAATGGACTGAAACTCATTCGAATTTAGAATTAGGAATTTAGAATTTAGAATTGGGGCTTTAAACGAGCTTCTACTTCGACTATGATAGTTTGGTGAACGGGAGTTTTTCCTCGAACTTAGTTAGATGAGGATGCTCCTAGCCGTTTTGATGTTGTGGGTCGCTGACGTTGCGATCGCACAACCGCTTTCATCTCCTATTCTGTTGTGGCCCTCTGGCGCACCGGGTGCCACCGGAACGACGGACGAAGACAAACCAGCGATTATCCCATTCATACCAGAACCTGGCAAGGGCAATGGCGCGGCCATGCTCGTCGTGCCCGGTGGCGGATTCACGATCCGAGCAGTCGACCATGAAGGTGTCTTGGTCGCGCAATGGTTACGGGACCACGGTATTGCGGCGTTCCTCCTACGTTACCGGTTAAGACCAATCTATGATCGCAGCGACTGGATACAAGATGGCGAACGTGCGATGCAATTCATCCGGATGCATGCATCGGAGTACAAAATTTCTCCTAATCGCGTGGGCGCAGTAGGTTTCTCGGCCGGCGCAAACTTAATCGCAGACATGGCGTTTCATCCAATTTCTGGGAATTCCAGCGCGCCGGATCCACTCGATCGATTCGACGCTCTCCCCAACTTCCTTGTGCTGTCATATGGTTCGGCCCCGCTACCGGAAACCGTCGACACCAAGATCGCAGCGAACTTGCCACCCATATTCATGTTCGGCACCACCGAAGATGCAGGGAGTGTGAAGGGAATGATGGACCTGTATGCAGGGTTGGTGCGAAACAATGCCCGCGTCGAAGCGCACTTCTTTCAGAACGGTGTGCATGGTACTGGCTTTGCGATTGGTGATCCCGTCTTGGGAACTTGGCCGCAACTGATGATGAACTGGATAAAAGGCGGAGGCTTCTTGACAGATCAAAAGGGCATTGAGTTGAACGGTGTGGTAAAACTCGACGACAAGCCATTGCTGCGTGGGATGGTCGTGTTCACCCATGTGGAAAACCCACAAGCGCCACCTGTCGTGGTGTACATGACGAATACAGGAACGGGTGAACTAGGTCGTTTTGTGGTGCCAGCGAATCAGGGGCCTATCCCGGGAAAGTACAAAGTGGTCGTGCGCCAAGAGGCCATGCGATGGACGAGCAACTCGCGCGATCCTTTCATGATCAAGATGATGGCCAAGCAACGCGACAACACCCTCACGGACGCAGACCGCAAAGAATGGAGCGATTACCTGCGCAAGCGTGACTTATCGCCAAGCATCGACAACCAGAAAGTTTTCACACGCCAGCGTCCGAAGGATCAAGGGGAGTATGTTGTTGAGATCAGGGAAGGGAAAGAGGTGGTGATTGAGGTGTTTTCTAAATGACACCAGTCGCAGGAATCAGTCACTCTTCGATGTATTTATCGATCCGTGGTCTAGATTAAAATGGCCTCAAGGAATCTATACTCATTAAACTCAACAATCATCAACGAGAACGTAAATAGATAGAGCATCAACTCAAGGTAGGTCCGGGGTCTAATCCAATACAGGACTACAATCCAAGCTGGGGTCATTAATGCGTACCTTGTCAAAAACTGAAAGATTTGGTCGAACATATCGACTTGGCTGTTAGACAAAAGACGAGTGATGATCGTCGCAGCGATGAATGCAAATGCGGGTAAAGACATGACCAATCCCACTTTTTCAAAGTGTGAAAACGAGATTTGGTTCATGCTTCGAGTCCTTTTACCAATAACAATTAGCACTACAATCGCCAAAGCGATCAGGACTCCACCAGCATAAAGCATGAAAGTCGATCTGGCGATTGTATTGTTACGGGTCGCGATAAAGGATTTGGATTTCTTTCCTTCAAGGAGCTTTTCCACCCAGACTTCCTCGCCATTTTCAAAATGACGGCGAATGATGGCTTTACTTTCAGGGTTGCGAAATTCCCATGTTGAATCTGGGATACCATGGCGATACCGACCATTGACTAGTACGGCACCATCTTCTGCCGTGCGTCGAAAACTTCCGTGAAGTTGCGTTCCGAGAAAATTTAACTCATCAATCGTGTGGTGAATGCTGATTGTTAATGAAGTCGGTCCTTTTACTGATAATGAATCACGAATACGTTCATAATTTGCTAAATCATGTTGTCGATAACCAAAAACGGCGCGCAAAAAACGTAGGTCTAAATCTTTCAGTATGGTGTAATGGTAATAATCGTCTTCAAATGCAACTCGACTATCCACCTCGATTTCTTCAACGGCAATGACTTGTAACGTATCGAGCGTATAGGATTGAAGCGTATTGGGATAGTCTTGATTGACGTCGACGTTGAGTTTTTTAAAGAGCAAGTATTCCGGCATTTCGAAACGAACTGAGGGTCGAGGCACGGAAGTAGCGCAGAAAGACAAGATTGTGAGCACGCCCACCGGCAACGAAGCAACTCTGGCGTTTGGCATACCCTCCAATTTGACGGTGCACGCCCAGGGTATAGCAGTCAAAGCAATGAGATCGCTCATGTCTACAATTCTGTTGATTGGGAAGAGGGCGTTGCTGAATGCATCGATGAACCCTTGTGAATATGGGCTTTTCCATAGCGCGAATGCCAGACTAATAGATACTCCAATGATGACACTTCTGTTGGGTAAGAGTACCCTAAAAAAGTAGGTAAAAACAAAAATTCCAGCGAAATCGGAGATCTTGCCAGTGAGCCAGTTGTGATATTCGTCTTTTAAGAATAGGTCGTTTGTCACCAGACTGACAAGACTTATCAAGAAATACGGGTTTGTGAGGGGATGCAGCTTGGCATTCATTTCGATCTCTTCGAATTACCCAATCTTCTTCGCAAGGCTGAACCTCTGTGCCACGTTATCCCAATTGATGATTGAAAAGAGATTATCAACAAATTCAGCTCGCCGGTTCCGGTACTTCAGGTAGTAAGAGTGTTCCCACACATCGATCACGAGTATTGGGATCACACCCCACTGAGTAAGTTTTTCATGATTCTCACATTGAAGCACTGTTAGTTTCTTGGTGAAAGGTTGATACCCGAGGATGCCCCAGCCATTTCCGTCAACTCCCTTTGCGGTTTTGGCAATCAACAGTTTGAGTTTATCGTATGAGCCGAAGTCTGTTTCAATTTGCCTCAACAAATCGCCGCTGGGATCGGATTTCTTGTTCGTAAGATTCGTCCAAAAGATAGTATGAAGGATATGCGATGACAGGTGAAAGGACAATTTCCGTGTCCAATAATCAACTGTGTCAAGCGTATTCGCATCGAGTGCCTTCTTAATATTTGCCAGATCAACATTAGCTGCTTTCACTGCATCGCCATGATGAAAAGTATAATGCAAGTGCAACGTTTCCTGATCCATCGCGGGTTCGAGAAATGTCTCGGAGTACGGCAATGGTTGCAGCAAAAAGTTTCCGTCCTTGTCCACAAGCGTGTCCATACCAGACTGCTGCAACGATTGGGCAAACACTGGGAGTAGTGAAGTGCCTGCCATCACCATCGAAGTTTTTAAGAAGTCATTTCTTTTCATATTTCTACAATTGCTTTGAGTAGAATTCCAATTATTGCTGCACCGGCGATGACAATTGGTTCGGGCAGTTTTTTGAAACGATACAGTAATAAAAGCGTCACTAACGCAATAATGGCTGTTGACGTGTCTATTAGCGTCCGCCTTCCTAAAACCAAGACGGCTCCTGCAATCGCTCCAATAGCAGCCGCCGTGACGCCGTCTACGAATGCTTTAATCGCTGGGTGTTTTCCATACTTTTTAAAATATGGGGCAGGGATCACCGTGAACAGGTAGCAAGGAATGAAGGTGGCCAATGCTGCAATGGTGGCACCCCAAAATCCGCCCGTCAAGTAACCGATAAAGCCTACTGTGATGACAACGGGGCCAGGGGTAATCATCGCCACCGCTACGGCATCAACAAATTGTTGTTCGTTTAGCCAACCATATTCTTTCACGACACCCCCGTAAAGAAAGGGAACGATAGCAAGGCCGCTACCAAAGACAAACGCCCCAGCTTTTGTGAAAAACCAAGCTAGGTCCCATAGTTTTGAATCTGAAGTAACATCTTGTGGTTGAATGGAAACAACTGCCGCAAACAGCGTGGTTTTAGAAGAAATAAACTTTGGGGGCGCTTTGACGAACCAGACGATCATTCCCCCCAACAAGATCAACCAGAGAATTTCCTCTTCTGTGACGAACGTTGCAACAGCTAACACGATAAAAATTGCCCACAGTAATTTGTCGGTGCCGACACTCTTGGTAGTCAACTTATAACTACCTAGAGCGATGATGCCAATGACAGAAGCGCCAACGCCATAAAAAACAGCCTGCATCCACGGCAATCCACCATAAAGAGTGTACGCATAGCCAATACCAATGACCATCAGAAATGACGGAAACACGAAGGCAATGCCTGCGAGGGTGGCGCCAATGATTCGGTAGTGGACGTATCCGAGGTAGATGGCAAGTTGCGCGGCGAGCGGTCCGAGAGCAAGTTGCGACAGAGCGAGACCTTCCTTGTAGTCATGCTCGGCGATCCACTTCTTTTCGAGAACAAGGTCGCGATGCATGTACCCTACCAGCGCGACGGGACCACCAAAACCCCACGTTCCGAGCTTGAGGAAATAGATGACCAGATCCTTAATTGAATATGCAGGTATCATTTTAATCCTTGTTCCTTAGATCAAGTGAGTGGAAGACAAATAACCGTATCGTATGAGTTGAAAAGTAACTATTGCCTGACGCCTCCTGTTGAAATACATTCATGTATCCCAGCTGCGCGTTTAGATGTGACGTGAATTGGTACCCAAGTCCAGCAAAGAATCTGTTCTGATCAAAGGTGTTGTATACGATCTTGCTGCCGAAGTTTAAAAACACTTCGTTCATTACAATTGCAAATGGCGTTCTGGCAACTATCTCTCTCCCCTTGAGAGGAATAAAGAATGAAAAGTTGTAGCGAACGCGGAAGTTATAGTTGTATCCATTTTGCGTTACGTCGGCTACTACTTTTTCATTGAATCGTTGTTCAAGTCGAAGCCATTGAAGTGTGGTTAGCCCGGGATACTTTTGATTCCACCAAATCTGTTGCCATGCGCGGTGCTCGGTTCGGGTAGTGCTTAAGCCCTTAGCTGGAAAATGTTCTGCTAAAGCATACCCGACGTTGAGCCTTAAATTGTCTTTAATAAAATATGTGAGGGCCGGACGAAATAGGAATTGAAAAGGTCGGTCGATAAAGTGATCCGTCTCGCGGTAATGAACGTCTACCCAAAAACCGAATTTATTCGTAAGTCTTGTCTGATTGAAATAGCCCAACCAGAGTTGCTCACGGTTATGAATTTGCTTGTCGGGTGTCTGCCCATGCACGTGAAATGCCGTGCAAATATGGATCAGGATAATGACCGCGCTAAATAGATGTCGACGCATAGTTGGTAATAAGTCGGACTACAATATTACCAAAACCTACCTCGGGGATATAGAATAGAATTTACACGATTTGGTACGTTCTTTACCTTTTCAAGCCCTTTTCCTGTATTCTGAAGGGCTTTTGCCTGTGTACTTCTTGAATATGCGGTTAAAGTGACTCTGGTCTGAGAAGCCGGTCAGGTAAGCGATTTCCGCCAGGGTGTGGTCAGGGTCGTCTAATAGCTGAATCGCTTTTTCAATCCGCAGCTTCCGGATGTAATCTCCGAACGAAAGATCGTCGAAGTATTTAGAGAACTCCCTCGACAGGTAAGTGGGATGCACATTCAGGCTCTGTGAAACTTCTTTAAGGCTCAAAGTTAGATTCGTATCGATCTGGTCCTGGATGATCTCTTTTAAATCTTTTGCCCACACCGGAATTTTCTTTGAGCCACCTTTCTGCTTCAAGTATTTTTTATAAACATCAAGCAGAAGATTCTCAATCGGGTTCTGCGTATGCTTGACCTTTTGTAAGTCTTTCGCCCATGTATAAAGTGCATCGTAAAGCATCATTCCCCGCGACAACAGCTCATGATCATCCTGGGTATTTTGCGCAAGACCTGCTGAAATTGCCCAGAGCCCAGATGCTTGAGATGCGATATCATGACGATCAGTATCGGCACCCCTGACTATCACAGCTATTGTTAACAAAGCCGGGTCAGTAAGATTATGCTTCTTGATGATGTAGTCAAATGTGCATTGATCTCCATAGTGTGTGTATTCAACATTCGGCAAGTCGAACGGTATTGCATCGATTTCTTTCGACTTTGAAATCACCTGTTCGTATGGCACATAGATAATTTCAGCATTCGGATCTACAAAACGCTTAATAAGCCATGGGCAAGCAATGCGATCTATCTTGGGTCGTTCACGCGTGATCCATTTCATTCGATTACAATTTAAGGGAGAATCAAAGTTCGCGAATTCTAAACATCTGGAGTCAGAACGTTTTTGACCGAAAATGGACCCGTTAGCATTTTGGGAAAGATGGTGAAGTTACGCGATAGACTTTCCTTAGAATATCCTCCCGGGCATTGAGACAACGCGACGGCAATACAAAGATTCTCAAACTTTATTTCACAACTCTGGGCGGAGTCCGGTCAGTGTCCGAACTTAAACTACAAACCCCAAAGCATTCGCTTCAGGGTCTGCTTCGGCCTGGTCCCGCTAAATCGAATCCCACCTAACTTTTCAAAGTTGGCTCTTGTACAAATAACAAGCTTCGAGCAAGCATGAAGCAGACCTCCGACGAAGTAGACCTGCGGTCACTTCAACGTCGGTCGCTTCATGACGATAAAGTCACAAGCCTGAAGAACTCCCGGTTAGCTTCACCGAATTTCCTCAGGCTTGTGTACTTTATCGTAGTCCCGGTAGGAATCGAACCTACATCCTCAGAATCGGAATCTGAGATTCTATCCATTGAAATACGGGACCGAATAGGGCAGCAAATATAGGCGAAAAGGCGGAACCTGGAGCGTTTTTCAATCCCCATTACCTCGTTTATCAGGTCCGTTTCTGCTAGCTTGAAGGCGGTCCCCCTTTCCAACCATGGAAACAAGAATCTCCGTCCAGATTGAGACAGCCTGCAATTGTAGCCTCGAACGGGCTTTCAAAACACCACTCCTGTGCGACGTGACGAAAATCCATACCGGGTACGGCATCATGCCTAGGGTGACCCACTGCACCGACGACGCCCAATGGGGAAAACCAGGGTCATCGAAAAAAGTGTTCGTCGCAAAATCGCTCACCCAAAAAGGTGGTTTCGCTACCGTCGATCGAATCATCGAACGCGTGGAAAACGATCACTGGACGTTCGAGATTGGCGACTTCCAATCGTGGATCCTAGGCTTCACCCGGTTCCGCGCCGAATGGCACACCCGCGAAGTCGCACCACAAAAAATATCCGTCCAATATATATACCATCTCTACGTTGGGAACATCTTGTTGTATCCACTCAACTGGATCTTCGCCAAAACATTTTGGGTCAGCTATATGAAACACGCTATCGCGAACGTGAAAAAACTGGTCGAGCAACAGGAGCCATATATGTACGAATGAGAGGCTGTACAGAAGCAAAAAAACAACATCATCGACCAATTTGAAAGGGGGCATCCTACCCCTTTGACGCAAGCAACCATTCCCTTAGCTTTATCGGCTTGCTCGCACTAACTACTACACCATGGCGAAAAGATTAAAAGCTACACTCCGCATCTTGTTGGTACTCGTCATTCTTGGATCCAACATCGGGTGCGACCAAGTATCCAAACGCATCGCCCGGAATGAACTCGGGGACGCCGAACAAATAAGTTTTGCTCGCAACCATGTCACTTTGTTGAAAGTCGAAAACACGGGCGCATTTCTGAGCCTCGGTCAAACACTCCCACAACCAGTCAAATTCATCGTCCTCACCGCCCTTCCCTCGCTCGCCCTCGTGTTCGCGTTGGGATTCATGCTGCTGAGAAAAAATGCTAGCACCTGGTCGTTGGTCGGGATGGCGTTCGTCGCAGGTGGAGGAATCGGAAACATCTACGACCGCATCGCTCACGGCTCGGTCACCGACTTCATGCACATCGACTTCGTAATTTTTCAAACGGGAATTTTTAACATGGCAGACGTCTCCATCATGGTCGGACTCTTCATCATCATGATCGACATGTTTTTTAAATCACGAACACAACCATCGGTGAGCTGATACACAACTCGCGTAAATGTCCATGGTATCCTTCGAACCCATCTCTCAATCGAACATCGATGCCATCGCCAAATTGGCAAATGCCTTATGGCCCGACACCAGCATTGCTGAGATGTCCGAACACTTCCACCACGTATTCGAAAATCCGCGCGCGGCTGCGTACTTGGCCTTGGAAGAGTCGACCCCTGTAGGTTTCATCGAGCTAAGCACACGAACCGACTACGTGGAAGGTGCGGACGATTCACCTGTCGCGTACATCGAAGGGATTTACGTGGCACCAAAATTCCAAAAGCAAAGTATCGCACGAAAGCTCGTCGAACTTGCCGAGCACTGGGCACATCAACAAGGCTTCCATCAACTTTGCTCCGATACCGAACTCGAGAACGAAGACAGCATCCAATTCCATCAAGCAGTTGGCTTCGAAGAGGTTTCAAGAATCGTTTGTTTCGTGAAAGACTTGCGCCACAGCGACGATTCACCGTCAACTAACAAAGTCTAAATCCTTCGTGCAGGCGTCATCGAGCGCGAAGTCAAACTAAATAAAAGAAACTCGCGCTCATTCGTGGCGGGTCGCCACCCAGAGCTGGTACTTTCCATCGTCGCCACGCTTATGGTAATAGAGTAGTTTACCGTTCGGCGAAAGCGTCGGTGCCTCTACAAATCCTGTCAGTTGTATCAATTGTTTTGGTGCACCGAATGTGTCTTGGTCACTTGATCTGGTGGAAACCCAAATACTTGGAATGGCATTCACCTTCGCACGCGTGAAGTACAATTCAAGATTGTCGTTCGAAATTGCCGCCGCATATTCCAGGTCGTCGGTATTCACCTGGTCCAATAGCTCATCGCTGTTCGACACGCGTTGGAATTTGCCGTTCACTTTCTTGGCCATCACCAAGTCCGCTTCAAGCGGTCCACCTGATGGAGTGTACAACCCATCCGCAAAATAAATCGTCTCTCCAGTGGCATTCACCTCGACGTCGAAGTTCACCATACCCGGTAGCAGTGACGCAAGGTTGGGAACATGTTCCACTTGAGTGACGGAGCCCTTGTTAAAGTGTCCCGTAAAAATCGTAGACAATGTCATGTCATAGTCACGCGTTGAGACAAAGAACAGCGTGCCGGTCGCATCCATCGTAGGAACACCCTCGAGTTTGTCGGTGTCCACCCCCGAAATCGTGCCTTCGTATTGAAACAAGGTGTCATTCACGCGCGTCGCCCACTGTAAACTCGTATTGGTCGCAGCATTCGAATTGTTGAAAAGCAGGGTGCTCCCATCTCTGGAAAGAAAAGGCTCCATCAAGTCGATGGTGTACCCATACACGGTGACAGGCACAGCATTTTCAAAGATCACGTCAGGCTTGGGAGCGACGGTGTCCCGACACGAGACGGCGAGTACAAATATCAATATGAGGGCGATACCCTTCATACAACACTAAAGATGATATACCATCAACGTCGCCGATACCGGACACACAGCACTAAACTCAGTGGAATCTTTGATCGACGCTGGCGCATCTTCGCGGGGCAGCCGGCGAAATCCTAGCTTCTCAAAAAACGCAGGCGCCGTCTCGGTCAGCAAATACACATCCGTTATGCGCCGTTCTCTTGCACGCGCGAGCAGCTCTACGACCATTGCGCGACCGCGATCCTGTGAACGAAGGGCGGCACTTATCGCGACCGATCTCAACAGGGCCTCACTTCCATACAATTCTATACCGCCCGAAGCGATCACCGAACCACTTTCATCACGGCTAAATAAAAAGATGCCTCGATCAATCTCGATGTCATCTTTTGGAAGGCTGCACGTCGCTAAAAACGCCTGCAGGTCGCGCAAATCACCTTTTCCGACGGTCTGAAAAGTCATGGCACAAAAAAATTGAAAACTCCTGAAACTTTTATCGTAATATTACGATTAATTGCTTTATGGGGCTAACGAAAACCGCAGAATATACAAAAGCGCAAAACGACCTTGCGGTATTGACCAAGGCATTGGGTCATCCGGCGCGGATCGCGATTCTTCAATTTTTGATCCGCACAAAAGCGTGTGTATGTGGCGACATCGTAGACGAACTCCCGCTCTCACAATCAACCGTTTCTCAACACTTAAAGGAACTCAAGAATGCAGGGCTCATCAAGGGCGACATTGAAGGACCCAGCGTGTGCTACTGCATCGACGAGAAAAACTGGAACCAAGCTAAAAAACTGATCTCCGGGCTCTTCGAATCCTACCAAGGACCCAACTGCTGCTAGCGAACACTCAAAATTTTTTACCAATATTTATCGCAATATTACGATTATGGAAACCTCCACTCAACTCAAGGAAATTGTAAAAGAGAAGTACACCCAAATTGCCGATCAGTCGCCCGAGCTGAATGCCGGAAGCTGCTGCGGTGCAGGCTGCGAGTGTGGTCCCGCTGACTTTGTGGTGATGGCGGACGACTACACAAAAGTGCAAGGCTACGTAGCCGATGCAGACCTCGGACTTGGATGCGGGCTCCCAACGGAATTCGCGTTGATGAAAGAAGGCGACACGGTAGTCGACCTCGGCTCCGGTGCCGGCAACGATGCATTTGTCGCACGATCCATCGTAGGTGAAAAAGGAAAAGTGATTGGCATCGACATGACCGAGCGAATGATTGAAAAAGCTCGTGAAAATGCTACCAAATTAAAATACTCGAATGTAGAGTTTCGCCTTGGCGACATCGAGAACATGCCGATGGCGTCGAACGTAGCCGATGTGGTGGTCAGCAATTGCGTCCTCAACTTGGTACCCGATAAAAAACTCGCGTTTGCAGAAACGTTTCGAATTCTGAAGAAAGGTGGCCACTTCAGCGTGTCGGACATCGTGTTGGTTGGCAAGCTGCCCGAAGGACTAAAACAAAGCGCCGAAATGTATGCGGGTTGCGTGGCCGGCGCCATCGACAAAGATGAATACGTGGGTATCATCCAAGCGGCAGGTTTTACCAATATCAAAATCCAAAAAGAGAAGAAGATCACCTTGCCAGACTCAGTACTCGTTCAATACTTAAGTGGTTCGGAGTTGGAAGACTATCGCCAATCAAAAATCGGAATCGTGAGCATTACCGTGTACGCCGAAAAACCCGATGCTTGCTGCGGACCCGGGTGTTGCAATTAACTGGTAACTTCGCGTGTTGCATATTGTATTGACGATATGCAACACTTTCTTATTCTATACGATGACGCTACAAATCTAGACCATGAGAATAGCCCTGTTTAGTGATATCCATGCCAACCTGCCGGCACTCGAAGCTTGTCTCGCCGACATTGACCGACGCCAACCTGATGCGGTGTACTGTCTTGGTGATTTGGTCGGGTATAATATTTGGCCCAATGAAGTGATCGACACGATTGTCGCTCGGAAGATTCCAACGATTGCAGGCAATTACGACTTTGGCATCGGCAGAACCAGCAACGACTGCGGGTGTGCATACAAAACGGATGAGGAGAAATCGTATGGTGCTCAATCCATAGCCTACACCAATGAATCCGTAAAATCGTTGCAACGCCATTACCTACGATCACTTCCATCTCATATCCGGTTGGAATACCAGTTGAGCGACAAAAAGTTCAACTTGCTCATGGTGCACGGCAGCCCACGAAAGATCAATGAATACTTATTCGAAGATCGAGACGAAGAAAGTCTCCTGCGGATATTGCAGCAGGCGGATGCTCACATCTTGTTCTTCGGTCACACGCACAAACCATTTCACCGTGTGTTGAAAGATAACCAGGGCATATACCGGCATGCGATCAACATAGGCTCGGTTGGCAAACCAAAAGATGGCGATCCCCGTGGGTGTTATGTGATGGTCACACTGAACGAGAAGTTCTCCCTCCATGACGCTACCTCGATTCAGGTAGAGTTTATTCGCTTCGCGTACGATGTCGAAAAAGCGGCAAAGGCAGTTGAGGATAGCACCCTTCCGAACGCTTACGCTGATATGCTCCGCAAGGGTCGCTAGGCGGGTTTTAATCAAAATTTATACAGACCGGGTGCCGCCCTGGCGTGGGCATATTCTTATATTTACTGTGCGCGGATAAATAGTTGATTACTCAACTCATTAATCTTTTTGTTCTTGCTCGCACCAACCGCCCGACCCCGCTTACAAGCTTTTAGCTTCCTTGTGTCCATTAAAACCGTGTTACTTTTCACGGTCGTGTTTTGGAGTTCTCCCCTATTGGCACAATTCACGAATCTTCATGATTATGGATTAAACCAGTATGGCAACTATCCGCACGGAACACCTGTTTCCGATGGCACCTTTCTTTATGGAACCACCTTTGCCGGTGGAGCCAACGACTTAGGGACCATTTATAAAATTAAAACCGACGGAACGGGACTCGCGAACCTCCATGATTTCGATGGACCAGAAGGATCGTCGCCAGTCGGAGATCTTCTTTACGATGGTACTTTCCTCTACGGCATGACGCGTACCGGCGGCGCTTTCTCACAAGGGTCGATCTTCAAGATCAAACCCGACGGCACCGGATTCACACTCATATTCTCATTCCAATACACCTCAACGGGAGGTTTTCCATACGGGTCACTTATTACCGACGGAACGCTTCTCTACGGGATGTCTCAACAGGGAGGTACGAGCTCTTATGGGACGGTTTTCAAAATCGCGAAAGATGGAACGGGACACACCAAGCTGGTTGAATTTACCGGTGGCGCCGATGGCGGTTATCCTCAAGGGTCGCTCATTTCCGACGGCACTTTCTTGTATGGCATGACCAACTTGGGTGGCACGAGCGACTCGGGCACAATTTTCAAAGTAAAACTCGATGGTACCGGTTTCTTGAAACTCTTTGACTTCTCAGGAACAGCAACTGGCGCAAATCCAATCGGCTCAATGGTCAGTGATGGAACATTTCTCTATGGCTTTACATTCCGCGGCGGTTCTAGTAATGCTGGCGCTATGTTTAAGATCAAGCCCGATGGATCGGGATTCATTAAGATGATTGACTTCGGTTCCGCCACTGTCGGGCGTTTTCCGAAAGGCAGTCCGGCCTATGACGGCACCTTTCTTTATGGAATGTCTTCCGATGGCGGCTCTAACTTCAACGGGGTTTTTTTCAAAGTGAAAGGTGACGGAAGTGGGCTCACATCTATCGGAGACGTTGCCGGAAATACAGATGGACCCCTGCCGGAAGGAACATTGTTGATCAGCGGAACAACTCTTTACGGTGTGCGCTCAGGTCTGGGTCCGGGTGGGTTCGGGGGGATATTTAAGATGGACAACGACGGCGCCAACTACAATATTCTGACTTTGTTCTCAAATGACAGTAGCAATCCGGTTGGCCGACCGATCAGTGTTGGGACCGCTTACTATGGGCTCTCCACCCAAGGTGGCACCGCCGATGACGGAACGATCTACAAGATCAACGCCGATGGAAGTGGCTACAGCATCGTGTTTAACTTCAACCACGCCCTTAATGGTGCACGACCAACGGGATCTTTGGCCTACGATGGAACTTACTTCTACGGTACCACCACGCAAGGTGGTACAAACAACGCAGGTACTGTATTCAAAGTGAAACCTGATGGAACCGGATACCAGATGTTGGTGGACATGGACTACTCGCCCACTGGTGGAGGGCCTCATGGGTCACTGATCTCCGATGGAGTATTCCTCTATGGAATGGCGCAATACGGTGGAGCGAACGACTACGGCGCATTGTTCCGTGTGCACCTCGATGGAACGAATTTTTCCAGGATCGTTGACTTCGATTACCCGATCGGTGCGAATCCACAAGGAACTCTTATTTACGATGGTAGTTTTCTATACGGCCTAGCATCGCAGGGAGGCACGAGTGGAGCGGGTGTTGCGTTCAAAGTGAAGACGGATGGAACCGGGTATGTCAAGCTTCATGAATTTGATTATGACAACGGCGCATATCCTTATGGTTCGCTTGTTGCTGTCGGAACCACCTTGTACGGGTTCACGTCAACCGGTGGCTTGCACGGCTACGGCACGGTCTTCAAAATTAATACCGACGGCACAGGATTCAGCACATTGGTTGATCTCGACAACAAGAATCGAGGTAGCAACCCGCAAGGTTCACTCATCGCAGCTGGTGGATTTTTATATGGGATGACAACCAATGGCGGATTATTCGGCAATGGTGTTCTCTTCAGGGTTAAGACAGATGGTACGGGATTCAGTACCTATCTCGACTTTCAAGAAGGCCGAAACCCACTTGGGTCATTGGCAACCGACGGAACATTCCTGTACGGGGTGACAAACAATGGTGGAACGAGGGATCGAGGAACTTTCTTTAAAGTATCTCTCGCACCATTCTTCAAGTTTTCATCGATGAACCCTACACATGGTGTCCCCGGTGTATACGTCACGTTAAAGGGTCACAATTTCGATCCGATTCTAACAAACAACGTCGTCAAATTCGATGGGATACCTGCGACGATTGTGTCCGGAACGATTGATTCGCTCGTTGTCATTGCACCGAAGGGAATCGCCGATGCGCCGATCTCGGTAACGGCCGGCAACACCGACCAAAGTTCAACCGACTTCATCGTTGATACTGAGTTGGCGATGAGTACTGGAAAAATCAAAAGTTGCAACTTCACTTTCGTAGGACCAAACTCGACCGATGATCAACTGTTAACAATCATTCCAGAAAGTGCAGGAGCGAAAGTCCGGGTTCACTTCAACTCTTTTAATGTATCTGATAAGCTCAATATCTATGACGGTCCCGATATCAACTCGCCATTGCTTGCGACTGAAGCTGACATCGGGCCGTCTTCCGCGGACATCGTCGCAACTTCTGCAAGCGGGGAACTTACCTTCGAGTACATCTGGCTCGACAATAGTGCGAGTTGGAATGCCGATGTCTCGTGCGATGGGGTCGTCACAGCAATCACCATTGACACCCAGCCAGTCAACAGCGTGGTTTGCAACAACGTCAACACCAACTTTACGACCGCCGCGTCTGGAACGACGAACATCACCTATCAATGGCAGTTCTCCACCGATGGCATTGCCGCATACGCCGACATCACGAACACCGGTGGCTACTCTGGAACCACAACAGCGAACTTGACAGTTAACACCGCCGGAACATTTGGGGCAGGCTTCTACCGCTGTCGCGTGAATGGAGATGCGACAACTGAGGTTCTGACAAACGCGGTCACTCTGACGATCACACCGCTTCCCACTGCGCCAACCATCGTGAGCAATACAGCAGTCTGCGGTCCCGGTAGTGCCACGCTAAAAATCGCTGGTGGTACGAACGGGCAATATACCTGGTATCCAACTGCGACAGGTGGTAACGCGATCGGAGGTGAAACAAGCGATACCTATGTCACACCTTCGCTTTCGGTCACTACGATTTATTACGCGACAATCACGACCAATGGATGCGAAAGTCCTCGGACGCCAATTGCTGCCACGATCAAAGCATGTAACCCTCCGATCATTACAGTAAGTTCCGTTTCGACAAGCATTGGCGGAAGCACGCAAATTGATCTCAATTCGTTGATCTCTGATCCCAACAACGACGTCGACTTATCAACGCTCACCATTGTTCAACAACCGGTGAGCGGAGCAAAAGCGACCATTGTCGGTGGGGTATTGAAACTTGACTATACTGGAATCACGTTTTCAGGCGAAGATGTCGTCAAAGTCCAAGTCTGTGATCAAACAGGTTTATGCACCATTCAAACGTTTAGCATCGAAGTGGTTGGTGATTTGGTTGTATACAACGCCGTCTCTCCGAACGGAGACGGAAAAAATGACGTGTTCTTCATTGAATACATCGACGTACTGCCAAATACGCAGCATAACGAGGTACGCATCTTCAACCGTTGGGGCGACGAAGTATTTTCGACCAAAGACTACAACAACGCCGATCGCGTGTTCAAGGGTGTAAATAAAAACGGGAATAAGTTGCCGTCTGGCGTTTATTTCTACCGAGTCGTCTTCACGGACGGTCCCAAGAAATTAGAAGGTTGGTTGGAACTAAAAGAGCAGTGACCATTTGTGCTTTCGTCACACACGGTCACTGCCTCTCGTCTAAAACCGATGTCAATTCTTTTTTGCCGGCGTTGAGTAAGGTGGTGGCACCACTTTGATCTCGCCTTGCTGTTCCAACAATCGGAGTGCTTCTTTCACCGCCCGCTCTAGTTGGGGATCGATGCCCTTCGACAACGAGACCGCATCTTGTCGCACTTCGATATCTGGGGCAATCCCTTCATTCTCTCCAATCCACTTCCGGTTGATCGGATCGAAGACTGCATTGTCGGGGGCAGTCAGCGCGCCTCCGTCCACCAAAGCGTAGTGAACCGATGATTTCACAAGTCCACCCCACGTTTTCGCCCCGATGAGTGGTCCTGTCTTCTGTTGGCGGAACACCCATGGGAAGAAGTCACCGCCCGATCCTGCGAGCTCGTTGATCAACAACACCTTGGGTCCCAAAATTCCTGCAGGCAACTTGAACGCTGCACCGCCCGGCACCTCGTTGGTGATCGCGGCGCGCAACCTGCGGTTCATCAGATCAACCATGTAGTCGTCGAGAAGTCCTCCACCATTGAAACGTTCATCCACCACCAGTCCTTGCTTGTCCTGTTGCGCGAAGAAGTACCGGTTGAACGACACAAATCCACCACCTCCTGTATTGGGCACCCACACGTATGCAAGTTTACCGCCCGACAATTTATCCACCATGCGACGGTTGTCTTCCACCCAAGCCCGTTGGCGCAAGTTATCTTCGCTTCGAATGGGTTTCACCACTTCCGTCCACGCGCCAGTAAAGTCAGGTGTCTTATTAATATGAAGAACAGTTTGCACTTCGAGTGTGCCATCCAAGAACTGGTAAGGGTCGTTCGCGTCGGTCAACTCTCTGCCGTTGATCCCGACAATGTAATTTCCCTATTTTCCAACGCTTGTTCTCCGCCACCAAGTCAGCGCCAAGCAAACCCACAGTGGGCTCATCGACCTTTGGAAAATCACCACCAAAAACAAAGCTATGTCCTACCGAGAGTTCGCCATTCACTTGATCGAGAATGTACGTGAGGTCTGAACGATGTCGGACGAAAGGCACCAGCGGCGCATATCGATTGTGAACTTCATTCCAATCACGACCATGAATATTAGGATCATAGAAATAATCTCGTTCATAACGCCACGCTTCCTCAAACATTTGTGTCCATTCATCCAATCGGTTCAAACTCATCTTCAAACTCACCTTCACATTTGTTCCATCGCTGCCACTTGGGCCGCCGGTGGACATTACCTTCCAGGACCCGTTCACTTGGCCGAGTAGTTTGCTTCCATCGGCGGATACCGATACTTGCATCGCGCCACCGATAAACTCCTTGGCCTCTGCTTTTTCCAGTGTATACTTTTGAATCGTGAGCGCGTTGCCACCAGGCTTCCGTTCGCCAATGAACAATGTGCCGGCCGGTCCAGCTACGAGTAATTGGTAGTTGGCTTTGGGTAGTGAGAGCGCGATCGTGCGCCTTTCAACTTGGTCGAAGTCGATGACAACGGGTTCAGGCTCCTTTGATTTTGTGTCCTTTGCTTCTTCAGGCTTCTTTTCAGCAGGCTTCTTTTCAGCAGGCTTCTTTTCAGCAGGCTTCTTTGCCGTGGCCTTTGGATCAGCTTCTGCCTTCTTTTCCTCTACCGCCGTTTCCTCATCACTTTTTGGTTTGAAAGGCGATAGATCTTTGCTCTGAAGGTTTATGACATAGATGCTGTATCCCGGGTCCGCCGACATGGCACTGGTATTGGCCCAGCCCGAGCCAAGCGCTAGATCGGTGCTCGCAAGAAAGTAAAGATGATGCCCATCGCGATCCCAGACAGGGGAAAAAGAATCAGCAAACGCGTTCGTGAGGGAATGTGTCAAATTGTCTTTTGAAGACCACACGGCAACACGACGGAAATTGTTCGATCCTGTTTTTGAATACGCCAACCACTGCGAGTCGGGGGACCAAGTCAAACCCATATCGCCTCGCTCAATGTTCACTCCACCAACATCGACAGTTTTAATGGTACCCGCTGCAACATCGACGACTCTCACCTGTACATCGTCGTCGGTAAAAGCAATGAACTTTCCATTGGGTGACCACGTAGGTTCCCAAGCCATCTTGGACTCCCCGATGGAGATCGCCTTCGGTTTGGCAAGTCCGTCTTGTCCAGCGATCATCAATGCATAGCCTTTACCACCTCCATCTGAGAACCAAGCTATTTCATTTCCTTTCGGGGACCAGATGGGTGCACGATCTGCTGCGGTCGAGGTCAATGTCAAGTTGCGATAATCACCGTTCTCGACTGGAACAGTGAAAATCTCCCCACGCGATTCCATCAGGATTCTCTTCCCGGTTGGTGAAATTGACACGCCTTTGGCGCTGCTCGTGACGTCTTCCCACTTTGTTTCCGCCCACGGAAAATCGCCTTGTACTTGAATGGGCAGTTGCTTGACCTGACCGCCACTCAAATCGCTGGTAAACAGGTAACCGTCGCGTTCAAATACGAGCGTGTTTCCAAATCCGTCCAACCATTTTACATCGGATCCCGAAAACTTCGTGATTTGTTTCAACTCGCTGTTACTTGGATTGAATGCCCACACGTTCGATATCCAATCGCGATCGGTCAAGAAATAGATCTGGTTACCGAGCCAAACCGGTTGGATGTCGAAGGTGGATTCATGCGGGAGAAGCTTTTCGGTCTGATCGGCCACATTGAGAATAACCAAAGGTGTGTTTTGACCACCACGATAGTTTCGCCACTCCACATCCCAACGGTCCATTCGGTCGATGATGAGTTGTTTCCCGTCGGGTGAGTAGGAACCATCCGTACTCCATTGCTTCGTGAGCATCGTGGAAGGCCCGCCTTGCACGGGAACTGTCCAGAGACGGTCAAAGCCGGTTGGTGCAGCGTCACGCGACGAAGCATATAAAATGTTTTTTCCGTCAGGGCTCCATCCTCGAACGAGTGCTCCACTTGGATGCCAAGTCAAACGAGTAGGTGTTCCTCCGCTAATGGGCACTACGTAAACCGCGGTGGTGCCCGATCGATTCGAACTGAAGGCGAGTACCTTTCCGTCGGGCGACAAGTGTGGATTGCTTTCCACCGCCGGTGTGCTGGTGATCCGTTGCACGTCAGCGCCATTCACATCCGAAAGCCATACGTCGCCACCATAGATGAAAGCCACGTGCGTCGCGCTGATTGACGGCTGTCGAAGCAGGCGCGTTCCTTGCGCAAACGCAAGTGTTGAGACAAAGATTAAGAATAGAGATAATGCCGACACAGGGACAAAGCCGCGCGCATCGACGCCGGAAGCTTGAGAATTAGTCATGTAAGAATGAAAAGGGTAGTAAAAGACAATATAACGAAAACGGGGGGACTACACGCTGCGATCTTTTTTGGGGAGTGAAAAATAAAATGTCGCGCCGGCGTCGACTGCTCCCTCGGCCCACACCCTGCCTCCCTGGCGAGACACGATGCGTTTCACCAAAGCCAGTCCAATACCAGTTCCTTCAAATTCTTTGAGCGTATGCAACCGTTGAAACACGCCGAACAACTTTTGCGCGTAGGCCATATCGAAGCCGGCTCCGTTGTCTTTCACAAAGTAAACAGTCTCTGTCCCTTCATCACGCGAGCCAATTTCAACCTTAGGGGATTCTATTTTGGAGGAATACTTTTTCGCGTTCGAAATCAAGTTCTGCCAAACCTGAAGGAGTAAGTTCCGGTCACCGACAGAGGGCAACAGCTGCTGCACTACGATCTCACCGCGGAAGTCGCCATTGCCGCGCAGCACTTCCGATACCAGAGATTGATGGTCCCCCAAACTCTGATTCGTGTTGACTTGCGCAACCTTCGAGAACAGCAACAAATCATCAATGAGAGTGTTCATACGATTGGCGCTCTCACTTATGACGTTAAGCGACCGGCGATCATGTTCCGAGAGTTGATCGGCAGCGTCTTCCATTAACACGCCGGCGTACCCCATGATCGATCGCAGTGGTGCACGCAAATCGTGGGAAACAGAATATGAAAAAGCGTCCAACTCCTGATTCGCATCTTTGAGTCGGTCGTTTGCTACTTCCAATTCCGATGTCCGTTCCTTCACGCGTTGCTCGAGTTCCTGGTACACGCGAATGTTTCGATGCTGACTGCTGTGATGTCTGCAAGCGACTGCAACATCATCAGTTGCTCTTCGCTCGGTTTGTAGGTGGTATCCCAATAGTTTCCGATCGCTCCTATGGGGTCCATCGTTCGAATGGGAACCGTCGCCAAGCTTTTGACAAAAGTCTTCCTGTACACATCGTGTGGAACGCGCTCGTCGGCATAAATATCTTCGATCACAGCGGCTTTCTTGTTCAGCATCGCCCACCCGCTGATGCATGCTGTCATGGGAAACCTACTCCCCTTCCACAAAGGACTAATTGCGTCTTCGTCGACGTAGTAGCACATGTCTCGATCCTTCAAGACGAAAGTTGCACCATCCGCACCGGTCAGCAAGCGAGCGGCGCTCCTTACGATGTCAGCCACTCGTTCAATCGATCGGGCCATCGATAGCTCTTGCACGGTGTGGACGAGTAACGCAGTCTTGAGAGCATCCATTTGATCGGGGTTAGTGTAATTCATCTGTTCAACCATCGTGAGACAGGTTGTTCAGCGGGGTGAATTCGTGTCGAGCAGTTTTGCGTTATCCATCATCGAGCGTTGCATGTCGAGTTTACCGGATCGAGCAAACACGATGGGCGTTGAAATCTCAATCGATGGACAACATGGTCAAATGAAGAAAAAACGCAAAGCGAAATTAGCAGTTACAAGATTGGCAGGACGATAAATCCGAGTGAAAAGGTACGATTTGCTTACTTGGTTTTTACTTGATAGTCAGGTTGGGAGAACTTTGCTATCTTCATCATCAAAATCTCCCCAGTACCTAAAACCATGAACAGATTAATCGTTCGATCAACATTTCTGGTGATCGCTATCGCCTCCTCGTGTAATTTACTCGAAAAGCCGAACAAAACCGGCGTATCGCTCGAAACTTTGGGTGCCTCTGCGACGCCGGGCGGCGATCCGACTTGGTATATCCGGATAGGAACCGTTGCCAACTACCTCGAATATTCCCCAGATTCACTGTACGTAAAAGTTAAGGCAGGCAGCAATGAAGGTTGGATTTCAAGTTGGGGGTTTGCACCGAACCGTCGGCCCGCCGTCACCTGGGTCTTTGCTACCGACGTGACCGGCTCCGGTATCCCGGCAACGGACAACCGACTTCCTTATGCTAAACTGGTAGCTGCCGACAGCACGGGTGGAGATCAAACAAGCGTCATTTTCGCCAATAGCGCTAAAAGCGATCGCGTAGAAGGAACGGTACCCAGCGCATCGCTGACATACCTCCCCATAGATGTTGACTACATTGCCGCGCTCGACTCGATCAGGGCAATGCCTCAAGATCAGATGCAAATTGCGTATCGTGAAGTAACCATCGCGCACGCAGGTGGAAAACTGGTGACTAGCATCAAAACAAGAACACGCGAAATCCCGGAGCAAGAACTCACTGGCGCCGAACTTCGATACAATATCATTGCGAATCCGGAAAACAATGAGGTGATTATGGCCACTCCTTACGTAAAGGATTGGGTAGCCAACTATGCAAAAGATATCCTCACCTACAGCTTCCCGGATGAAGCTCCGAATCCTAGGGCCAACTACTTCTATCGTTACTTCGCACAACTTCCAAAGTCTGTGATGATCGGGGTGCGTTCAACCGAAACTCTCCCGATGGAAGACGACGAATTCCTACCCATCAAGGCAGTGGCGCTGTTTCGCATGGATCGAACTGCCGAGAACGTCCGGTGGATGTATTCCAACTTCGGTGGTGCAGTAAAAGATGTCATTCGCCAACTGCGCGATGACCAGAAAGCTCCCCTTCGTGAAATCGTCGACGGGTTGATGGAAACCCACCAACACATCGCATCGATACCAAACTATACACAGCTGTGCGCCAAAATCAGTGAAGACCTCCGTCAGTACGATTTGAAGGCAAGCCCCAGCTACTCGGCTGCTTGGGACCGAAAGGATTTTTACCAACCCATCCTAAAAGCATCCGTGATGGAACGCTATGGCGAGTACACAAGTGCGGGTGTGTGGCTACATTCATTCTGGGTTCGCCGCATTGCTGAAGGAAACGAAGCTGCTTTGAATGAAATCCTCGTCGACCTCGCGAATGACGCAAGTCTGTGGAACAAAAATGGAAACGCTCAAGTGTCCGGTGTCTCGGTGGAAGGAATCACCACTGTCGAATGCACGTTCACCGAAGCAAGCATGGGCGATTGTCCACACATTATATTCTCATGTGGCGACTTCGCCGACGCGGACCTCGGTCAATTGTCGGCCTCGGCTGCTGATCTGTTTGGCGATTTGTCGATGAACGATCCAAAAGACGAACACTACACCATCGGTAATCCTAAGTACGTCGGCAAAACGTTCATCATCACCTATCGCTCAGGACGAGGTCTTGCTTGCAATGAGGGCCAAGGCGGCGAGGGCGACATTCAAGTTCTGCTCGACTTCAAACTCAAGGAATAACTCAGGCAACCGGTTCAGGCGGGGTGCGCTTCTTTCGGAGAAAAAAGGAACTCACCAGTGCCACCAGCAAGCCGATCGGGAGCACTTCCGCGTAGGAGATCAGGATCACAAACATTGGGCTCTGATACATCTCGCGGAATTGCGCCATCTCTTGCTTCTTCGCCGTCACTTGCGCCTCGGTGAAACCCTCTTTCATACATTGGGTGAGTTGGTGCAACTCGTACTTGTCGAGGAAATCAGGAACGAATAAGTAGTAGTAGAACAACCAGACGCCGACGTACATCGAAGACCCCACGAAGGCAATCAATGCTCCTGTTTTGAACGCGCGACCAAAGGAAATCACGCCACCTAATTCCTTGTTGCGATAGTTTCGAATTCCGAAAAATGTGAGTGAGAACACGATGACCATCGCGGCGTACCCGACTACATCGTTGCCAACAAAATCGGGATGGTGGTACACCATGTTCACCATGTACACCATGTTTCCGGCCAGGATCGTTCCGAGTACAACCCCGAAAATCAATACGTTTCGTTTCATTTACTTGAAGGTTTAAGCTGCGAACTTATCGTCCGGACAGCCTGACGTACTCATACTAAAGTATCAATCGGGCGAGAAATGCTAAAATCAGACTTTGGACCAATCGCTCACGGCACAAGCCTGAGCCTGTTCGCTTTCTCCGTCGCCTGGGTCCGGTTCTTTACTTCCATTTTGACGAGCAGGTTCGACACATGGGTCTTGACGGTGCTCAGCGACAAAAACAATCGGTCGGCTATTTCCGCATTGCTGCATCCTTTGACGAGGAGTTGGAGCACTTCGTATTCCCGGGTTGTGAGTGCGAGTTTGGAAAGTTCCGCTTCGTTCCGTTCGTTTGGTGCAGGTGTGGGGACAAGAACTTCCTTTTCAACGATGACTGTTTGAATCTTCGGTTTAACGATTTGGTTGGCGACCCATATTCCAAAAGCAGTAAAGAGGAGTGCCACCATGCCGATGTAGATGTCGATCGAGTTCCCTGATATCCAATACTTCCATTCGAGCCATTTCAAAAAGAACACGAGAATGGCCATGGCAGCACCGTAGAGGATGACACGTTTTGATTTACCAAGAAAGTTTGTTGCGATCACGATTCGAATTTACGAGAACGTGGGATCCATACAACGAACTAGAAACCTTGCGGAAGTTGAAGGGAAGAGCGATTAAATAGTAAAGGCCGGACATTGGCGTGTCGCGGCCCTTACACCCTCACGTATGCGCCCCGGCCCTTTTCGCACGGGGCACTACTGGAGTAAAGGTAGAAAAGAAGTTGTTAAAATATACTTTATCTATAGATTTAATAGATTATATTTGTATTTGTTTATAATCCTGACGGTTAGGTCATGAAAACCAGATTTTAATTGCTCTTTTGCCGTCGCGAAAACGCCGCACCGCATGTTCAAGTCGAAGTTCTGGGCGCTCCTGCCCCTGTTCACCTTCATCGCTCTATATCTAATAACCTCGCTTGTCCTCAACGACTTTTACAAGATGCCCGTGATCGTGGCGTTCCTTGTGGCGGCGGTAGTCGCATTTGTCCTTTATCCCAAGGTCTCATTCTCCCAAAAAACAGAAGAGTTCTCGAAAGGGGCTGGCGACCCCGGCATCATGTTGATGATCTTGATTTTCGTGTTGGCCGGTGCCTTCGCGGGACTCACAAAAGCAATCGGGTCGGTCGACTCGACGATCAACTTCGCCTTGTCGTACGTATCGCCCCGCCTGTTGATCGGAGGCCTTTTCCTCACAGCGTGTTTTATCTCCCTTTCACTCGGCACTTCCGTGGGAACGGTGGTGGCGCTTGCTCCCATCGCGGTCGGCATCAGCGAGTCGGTGCCGGGAACCTTGGCCCTGTCGCTCGGCGCCGTGGTCGGTGGTTCCATGTTCGGTGATAACCTTTCCATGATTTCCGACACCACCATCGCGGCAACACGTACGCAGGGCGTCGAAATGCGTGAAAAATTCAAAGTCAATTTCTGGATCGCATTTCCGCCTGCCGCAATCGCATTCGTCATCTACTGCCTTACACCGGGTTTCACAGAAGCCCCTGCAACACAAGACTACTCGTTCGTGCTTATTGCCCCTTATCTATTCGTGTTGGTGGCCGCCTTGCTTGGAATGTCCGTGATCTGGGTATTGATCACCGGAATAGTGTTGTCATTGTTGATTGGACTCGGAATCGGAAATCAAGATCTCTGGAGCCTGGTGCAATCGACGAACGCGGGAATGGCTTCCATGTTCGAACTCAGCGTGTTGTGCCTCATCATCGGCGGCGTCATCGGGCTCATCCGATTCTATGGTGGGATCGACTACATCCTCTCTCACGTTGCACGAAGAGTGAGCGGTGTACGGAGTGGCGAGTTTGGTATTGCAACACTGACGGCGCTCGTGAACGTAGCGTTGGCCAACAACACCATCACCATCTTATTGGTCGGCCCATTGGCAAAAACTATTGCTGACAAGAATGGGATTCAACCGAGAAGAAGCGCCAGCATCCTTGATACGATCTCATGTTTCGTACAAGGCGTACTTCCTTATGGCGCACAAATCCTGGCAGCACTCGCGATCGCCAATCAGCAAGTCACTCCTCTCGACGTGATGAAACACTTACATTACCCCTACTTGCTTGGCATAAGTACCATCGTATTCATCCTTCGCAGTCGTAAATCGAAAACTGCATAACTATTCCTCCCTGAGAGGGACGTAGACTCACGATTAAACGTCGTTGAATTGACCGCGGTGTTGTCGCAGGTTTCCCGCCAGTTGTACACTATGAAAATTGATGATTGGTTCTTTTGCATTCCGCTCGAAGCTGGAAAATACCCATGAACCAGCGTCTAGAATATCTTAATCAACAGACCTTAACTTAATGACAAGTCGCGATTAGATACAGATGGTGTCTCGGATTAATCAAGCCACTCCATCGGCATGGCTAAGGTGAACAATAAGCCATCGCGCGCCGCGAAGCTTGGTTTTCGCTCGGTGAGATAACCCATGTACGAGACGGTTGCCTGCAGAAACACGCGCTTGCTCAACTCAGCGCGAGGTAAACTCACACCAATCGATCCCGATAAGGCACCGCCCCGTTCGGAAAATACTGCCCTGTACCAGAGGAACGACTCGAACCGGAACCCACGCCAGTCGTACGTCGCGCGTGCACGTGTAGCCACTTTTGCACCTTGTGTCAAATCAAAGAACAACGTAGTCGACTCAAGCTTCAGCGATGGGTTGACAGTCCAATAAAAAGCTGGAGCGACCACGTAATCCGAGTATCGATCGAACCATCCCTCCGATTGCGAGCAGATGTAACTCAAGAACAACCTGGCTTCGACCGACCGCGACAATCGGAATGATCGAAAAATGCCTGGTTGTAAATAATTAACAAATGAATGTCGATCGAGTAGGTCAGCGCTTTGGTACAAAAAGAAGCCATACTGCCGCCGCTGGTAGAACACGTTGATGTCGGCACTGGGATGGTGGTTGAGGACCGCGCCGGTAAATGGGAAAAATCCAATCGAGTGCAGACGTGGGGTAATCACCCATTGACCCCTGGTGGTATCCGCCGGATTCGCCCTAGCTTCGGCAGCAATAAATTGCAAAACGACAAAAATCGTTGCCCAAAATGTCAACTTCATGGCTTACCAAGCTAGGTCGTGGAGGCCTACACCACCGGATCGGGGCATCGACTTCTTGGGTTCGGTTTGGACATTGGTGGTCATCTCGAATCCGTCTTCCTTGGCTTCGATTTGAACACGCAATTTCTTCCTGTGATCAGGCAATCTTTGTAAAATTGTAATGACCTCGAGCCACGTCCGAGCGCGAATAACCGTTGACATCATCTTAACCATGAGAACTATTGGGTGAGTGGTCCCGTTTATTCCCGGGATCGATCAAAACTAACGGACGAACCGGCCGATCGGTGCTTTCAATTTTATGGTATTTCAACCCCAAAACTTAATAAATGCAGTTTTATGAATGCCCGCACTAAATCACTCGATCAATTGGATAAAAACATACTGCGCGAGCTACAGCACAACGCCCGGATTTCAGCTTCGGAAATTGGCCGGCGCGTAGGATTGTCAACACCCGCCGTCTCCGAACGCATCGCCAAACTCGAACAAGAGAATGTCATCCAAGGATATTATACGAAGATCAACTGCGACTCTTCTGGTGCCGACATGCGCGTGTTCATCATGTTTCGATCTTTCAATGGCTGTTCCCCCGAACTAGACCGAGTGATCGGCAACATTCCTGAAATCGTAGAATGGTATAAGGTGACAGGCGAAATGTGCATGCTATTGAAGGCTGTCGTGCCCAACACGAACCAACTCAACGCTGTCCTGAAAAAACTTTATCAGTATGGTGAAACAACTACATCAATCGTGTTGGCGAGCGACGAGCGAGAAAAAGCGTTTGAAATGATGTTCGAGTCTTAGGGCTTCACCACCTCCAAAACTATCCTGTCGAACTTGTCGAGTAACGTTGACATGTGGTCCTGCACTTGCTTGAATTCCGGGGAGCGGTCGAGGGCTGCTACTTCTTCCTCTCGCGCCTGCAGTGAAGGGTACTCGCACTCCCACACCAAAAAGGGGCGTCCAGAACCTGCGGCAGAGTTCTTCAGCACGCGCCCTTCGCGAAGCCCAAGTTTCGCCCGAACACTTGAAGCTTTCAACCGCCAAGTTAATACCTCCTGTTCCTTCCCGGATTTTGGAAAGTAAAGGTTCTGAACAACGATCGACATACGTGGGGCAGACTGCCAACTGTCGCAAAACGCACCACCGTTGCAATGGGTGGGAACGAAAATCTCAGCCCTAATTCTCCAAACACTTCCGACTTGATGCCACTTGGCGTAGTAAGAACCGCCCACGCGATAGGCCACTCCACCTATTTTCCAGCTTCCCTCCCACGTTCCATATTCAGATGCCATCGACCACGGGCGAAAGACCTCCACCTTCGATGGGGTCCGGACATAGACAAGATCCGTGCGCTCGTTGAACTCACGCTGAAAAGCCGCTTTGTTCTCCATCTTACCTTGCATGGTGAAACTCCGTGAAGAAGTCACGTGCACGTCTTCGGTCCAAAACCGCGCAAGGGAGGCTGTGTCGTGATTCGCAATCGCTTGATTTGAAAGCTCGCGTGACTGCCGGATCAACGATTCGTCGTCGTGTTGACCAATCGCGCTGGCGCACGTAAAAAAGAAAAACAAGCCCATCAAAGAAATTCTCATGCCCTTGTCCGCTTGGTTGAACTTGAAACTACCGATTTCGAAGTGCGCGTGGGCCGAACCTTATCGACAAGTTTTCCCTTTGCTTGTGCCAGGTTGCGCCCCCACTTCGCAATTTCATCCAACATCGGTACAATGGTCTTTCCGAAATCGGTCAGTTCGTACTCTACACGAGGTGGAACTTCAGGGTGCACTTTTCTTTTCACAAGACCATCGGCCTCTAAGTCCTTCAATTGTAGACTGAGCATTTTTCGGTGATGTTTGGAATCAACTTCTTCAATTCACTGAAACGCTTCTTTTCTTTTCGGAGATACCACAAAACGACGGTCTTCCATTTTCCACCGATGAAGTGCATAGTCACATCCATGGCACAATGATATTCGTGCCCGTTGAGCACAAACACCTTCTCTTGATTATTGATCACCATAAAATAATTAGACTCATTTTCCTTTTAACTCCTTCAATTGCGCATTTCCGTCAAAAATGATAGTGCATATCAAATCCGACAGTTATTGAACGGTTCCAAGTCAGCCGTTACATTTGACTCACTATCAAAACGATAGTTTATACCACAACTATAGCTTTTACCAAAAGTATACAAAAAATGAATATTGCAGTTTTTGGAACGGGAATCGTTGGACAAGTGATCGCGACCCGCTTAACAGGATTGAAACATCGAGTAACGATTGGCACACGTGATGTATCGGCTACGAAAGCACGCACAGGAACAGACAAGTTTGGAAATCCGGAATTTGGGTCTTGGTATCAGTTGCAACAATCCACCATTGGACTCGACACGTTTGGTGGCGCCGCGCAATCAGCTGATCTCATCTTCAATTGCACGAGTGGGCAGGGCTCGGTTTCGGCCTTACAGCAAGCAGGTGCTCAGCACCTAGCGGGGAAAATCATCGTCGACGTTGCCAATCCACTCGACTTTTCGAAAGGAGCACCGCCGAGTTTAAATCCCTGCAACACTGATTCACTTGGAGAATTGATCCAACGGACTTTTCCAGACACGAAAGTGGTGAAGACGCTGAACACCATGAATTGTTTCTTGATGATGAATCCGACAACCCTCAAAGAGGAACACAACGTCTTCGTGTGTGGAAACGATGATCAAGCGAAAACGCAGGTGTAGGAACTGCTCGTGGCCATCGGATGGCAACCCAGTTCCATCATCGATTTGGGTGATATCACGTCGGCACGCGCAACGGAGCAACTCCTCCCGATCTGGTTGCGCCTGTACATGAGCATGAAACACGCGAACTTCAATTTCAAGGTTGTGACGAAGTGACCGTAAAATTTTGAAAAGAACGACTCACTCCCACTAATGGGAATTGATGTGCGGGTGCGGACACCAACACGGTGACTGCGTCGTTAAACAACCCAAATAGGCCCTTGCATCAAAGGATCCTGGGTGGTACGCTTTTTGGCAATGGCTTGCGACCTAGACAATACCTATGCTTCGCAACTATTGGTCTGCAGCCCTACGCCATGCAGCACAAAATCCAATCTACGCCACGATCAATACGCTCAGTCTGGCAATCGGGCTTGCCGCGTGTTTGGTAATCTTCCTATTTGTAAAAGGAGAGCGAAGTTTTGATCGGTTTCACCACCATTACAAGGAGGTCTTCCGGCTTTACGGGATTCCAAACTATGCCACGACTGCCACCAAAGTGGCAATCACACCAGGATGGATGGGGCCAGAACTTCCACATTATTTCCCTTCCATTCAAACTTCGACGCGTTTTTGGAATCGCGGTAAAGCGGTTTTCCACTTCGGTCGCCAGCAGGGCATCGTTGAAAGTACAGCAGCGGTGGACAGCACCTTCTTGCAGATTTTCGACTTCCCAATTTTAATTGGTGACCGCAACACCGCTTTAAATCGACCGAACGCTGTCATCTTAACCGAAAGGACCGCCAAGAAATTTACGATGACGTTAGAGGACGCCATCGGCAGCACTGTATCGATTGATGGAGAAGCTTTCATCGTAACGGCCATTGCTGAAGACGTACCCGACAACTCGCATCTTCAATTTGATGCCTTGATCCCAATCTCGAACTTCGCTCATTCCGATCGAATGTTCAAGACCTCATGGGATGGTAGCTTCTTAAACACCTACGTGGTCCTGAATCCTAACGTAGACGTTACGCAAATTGAAAAAGAATTTCCAGGCTTTATCGCGAAGTACACGGGAGTCACCGACGCGAGCAAAACTTCCTCCCTCTATCTCCAACCCATGTCGGAAATTCATTTAGGCTCGAACGATATTGAGCACGACTACAACAACTATCGAAAATTCAATGGTGACTATCTGAATCTCTTCGTCATTGTCGGCGCGTTTATCCTGCTCTTGGCATCGGTCAACTTCATGAACCTCACTCTGGCACGCTCGTCTTTTAGAAACAAAGAGGTCGGTGTACGGAGGACAGTTGGCGCCAGAAGATCACAGATTATCGCTCAGTTCATGTT
The DNA here is from genome assembly GCA_044226945.1 of Cyclobacteriaceae bacterium. Taxonomy (GTDB): domain Bacteria; phylum Bacteroidota; class Bacteroidia; order Cytophagales; family Cyclobacteriaceae; genus ELB16-189. The sequence goes on from JBGAGB010000012.1 coordinate 93,540, forward strand.
CGAAACCGTCGTTCACGCCATAGGTTCAGTCGTACTTGCACTCGCGTTGGTTTCGGTAAGCTTGCAATCCATATCTACTTTGTTAGGTCGACCAATGACCTTTGAACAGCTAATAGGTGATGGTGCAGCTGTCGCCTCATTGATATTCGGTGCGCTAATTTTGGGACTCATGTCCGGTTTGTACCCGGCGCTCGTGATATCAAAAGTGTCATCGTCAAAGACGTCTACCAACAATGGACGCTCGTGGTTCAATCAAGCACTGATGGTAACTCAATTCGCCGTAGCTATTGCCATGATTGAGGGAACTCTCCTTGTTAGAAATCAAGTCAACTTCATGAACACCTCTGAAGCTGGCTTCGAGAAAGATCAAATCATATTGATCGGCATGAACCAGGAAGTGAATCAGAAATTCATGCAACTGAAAACCGAGCTTAGTCGCAGCACTCTGGTCACCGGTGTGACAGCTTCTGACCAGCGTATGGGAACGAATCTTCACGGTTGGGGATTCAAAGTAAAATTTGACTCCGGCATGTATGCTTTCACGCCGTCAAATATTAATGTCGATTACGATTACCTCGATGTGTACAACATTCCCCTTGCAGAAGGGCGGACTTTTTCGAAAGAGATTGCCTCCGATCAAGGACACGCCTTTATCATCAACGAGCGAATGGTGTATGAACTTGGGCTTCGTCAACCTGTTGGCATGGAAGTAGGTCACGCTTGGTATGACAACAACCAACTCGGAACGGTAATCGGTGTCGCAAAAGATTTTCACTACAATAGCATGCACTTTCCAATAAATGCCGTCGCGATTGTGTGCCATCCTGAATGGGGATTTCAAGAAATGTCAATCCGGATAGACGCGACTCGAGCTCAAGAGGCTTTGGCTTTCATCGAATCGGTCTGGAAGAACTCGATCACCAGCTATCCTTTTGAATACTCTTTTCTATCTAGTCACATGGAAGAACTTTATCGTGGAGACGAACAGATGGGGTCTCTTGTATCGCTTGCGACGACACTAGCACTATTGATCAGCAGCATTGGGCTTTTTGGTCTGGCTTCGATCGTGATGCAGAAACGGGTAAAAGAAATCGGAATTCGAAAAATTCTTGGGGCAACATCGCTCCAACTCTCCGCCACTTTGTCGAGTCGTTTTTTAATCATCGTCATTGTCGCGTTCACGATTGCCACACCCGTTGCATACAACCTTATCTCCAACTGGCTCAATGCTTTCGCGTATCGAATTGATAATAGCGTGGTCTACTATGCCCTTGCCGGGTTTGCCGCAATGGTCGCATGTGCTATCACGATCGCCTACCATGTCGCACGGCTCACACGAGAAAGCCCGGTTTCCGCTATTCGCGACTAAGGACGGGCAGTTGGAGCAATGCCAAATCCAAGTTTCGGTTGTGGACTGGCAATTCGTTTGTATTCGGAGTCGTAAAAAGCTCCACTAGTTCAAAGCCAAACGTCTGATAGTATTTGATGATTGTCGGATTCTTCGCCCAAGTATCCATCCTAACAAACCTCAATTGTTTTTCACGGGCCACCGCCATCGCCCATTCGACAATGGTTCCAAATAACCGCCGGCCTTTAAAGAAAGGATTCACCACAATCCGGTGCAGAAAAATCGAGTCCCCTTGATCGCGTTGTCGCCAAATGAGTGGATCACTAAAGCACACACTGAAGACCATCGCAGTCACGCCATCGACGACGATCTTAAACTGCATCTTGTTCTCGATGTCTCGAAGGACGGCCTTGCGATCATAGTTGCGCCAGGAAACATGCCCATTCTTTTCTTGATATACGATCGACTGTTCAAAAAATGAAAACACATCGTCTTGATCGGAAAGACTGGTATTGACAATCTCCATGTTGGAAAGTTAGTGCTAAATTAGAAACCTCCTGCAAGTCTTTCATCGGGTGATAACCGCTGTTGGAGGCACCACATCCCGGCTTCAGGCATTCCAAAACAAAATACCACCAAATGGGGCGGTGCGCGGGCACAAGGTTCAACTAGATTGAACAAAAAAACATGAAAAAAATACCTTTCGCAATTTTGTTGACACTCGCCACGGCAACTGCGTTCGCACAAAGCGACGAGGAAGCGGTAAAAGCAATTATTAACCAGTCGTATGTCGGCGGCATTCACAATGGAGGATCTGTTGGAGACATTCGAAAAGGTTTTCACCCTTTGTTCATCATGTTTGTATTGAACAATGACCAGATCAAACAAACGACGATCGACGAATGGATCACAAACATTGAAAAATCTCGTGCTTCGAATACACCACCCCCGGCAAATAAAGCGGTCGCCAAGTTCCTCACTGTGTCGGTGGTGGGAACATCTGCCAGCGTGATTCTGGAACTCTATCGTGGCGATCAGCGCATTTTTACCGACAACTTGCTCCTATACAAGTTTCAAGACGGCTGGAAGATCGTTTCGAAGACATTTTATCGGCATTGAGAAGGAGTTGTTGGTTGGTTGGTAGTTGTTCGTTGTTCGTTGGTAGTTGTTAGTTTTGGTGACGAGATTTGTTGGGTATCGTGCATCGGATATTCGGTATTGGGTATTCCATGTCATTAAGTTAAGGTAACAGCAACCGCAAGAGTACCATAGCAAACGAACAGGCACCACGCCGTTAAGCCCCTGACCACCTCCGCCAAAGGCTACGGCGATCAAAGAAAGGGGCGAGATATCCTCCATTCCCCATCTTAACTTAGTGACATGGATTGGTCATTCCCCGTCATTAAGTTAAGCGAGAACACAACTATCTGTGGTTAACAAGAAGATCTCTGGTTGGTGGTGGTGTTGTCGCCACTTCCCGCTAGTTGAACATTTTGCAATTGATAATTGGTTCTTTTGTATTCCATCCGAAGTAGGAAATACCCAAGAACCAATATCAAAATATTCAATTAATGGGTTTTCACTTAATGACATGGATTGGTCATTCCTGTCATTAAGTTAAGATGGAACACAGGTATCCGCGATTAACAATAAAATTTCTGGTTGGTGGTGGTCTTGCCGCTGGTTCCCAACAGTTGAACATTATAAAATTGATAATTGGTTCTTTTGTATTCCATCCGAAGTAGGAAATACCCAAGAACCAATGTCAAAATATTCAATTAATGGGCTTTCACTTAATGACATGGATTGGTCATTCCTGTCGTTAAGTTAAGCGAGAACACAGATATCCGCGATTGACAATAAAACTTTTGGTTGGTAGTGGTGTTGTCGCTGGTTCCTAACAGTTGTACATTTTGCAATTGATAATTGGTTCTCTTGTATTCTATCCGAGGCCAGAAATACCCAAGAACCAATGTCAAAATATTCAATTAATGGGTTTTCACTTAATGACATGGATTGGTCATTCCTGTCATTAAGTTAAGAGAGAACACAGGTATCCGCGATTGACAATAAAACTTCTGGTTGGTGGTGGTCTTGCCGCTGGTTCCTAACAGTTGAACATTTTGCAATTGATAATTGGTTCTTTTGTATTCCATCCGAAGTAGGAAATACCCAGAACCAATATCAAAATATTCAATTAATGGGCTTTCACTTAATGACATGGATTGGTCATTCCCCGTCATTAAGTTAAGAGAGAACACAGGTATCCGCGATTGACAATAAAACTTTTGGTTGGTAGTGGTCTTGTCGCTGGTTCCCGCTAGTTGAACATTTTGCAATTGATAATTGGTTCTTTTGTATTCCATCCGAAGTAGGAAATACCCAAGAACCAATATCAAAATATTCAATTAATGGGCTTTCACTTAATGACATGGATTGGGTATCGGTATTCAAGAAATCAACAAACTATTCAAAGATTCCACTCGCATGAAAACATCGGCACCTAGGTCCCCAGCAAAGGCTTTTAACCCCACTTCCTCGCAACCCTTACCCCAATTCTAAATTCTATCTATCTTTTCACATAAGACACCTCAAATCACTCACCCCGATCCGCCCTATCTCGCAAACGCAGGTAAATTTGTTTAACCTCAACTCCTCGCAACCCTCACCTAAATTCTAAATTCTAAATTCTGAATTCTCAATTCTAACTATCTTTCAGGATGAAAAGTATCCTACTGGTAGAAGATGAAGTTAGCGTCGCGTCGTTTATTCGCAAGGGTCTCACCGAAGAAGGGTATCAAGTGAGCGTCGCGATGGATGGCGACAGCGCATTACAAATGTCGTATCAGGCTTCGTTCGACGTCGTGATCTTGGACATTATGCTCCCGGGTATGAATGGGTTGCAAGTTTGTCGCGCCATTCGAGAAACCAACAAGCTGATCCCCATCCTGATTTTGACGGCGCTTGGAACGACCGAGAACATCCTCGCTGGCTTCGAAGCCGAGGCAGACGACTACCTGACCAAGCCCTTCAAATTTGTAGAACTGCTCGCACGAATCCGGTCTCTCATCCGGCGCGCCGACGTACCCTTGCGACCCGGTGAAGAACCGCCTTCCCAAGCTGAAATACTCCGCCTCGCGGACCTAGAACTGAACGACTACACAAAAACCGTTCGAAGATCTGGGAAAGTCATTTCGCTCACGTCGACAGAATACAAATTATTATACTTGATGCTGCGCCAACCCAAACGCGTCTTCTCACGAAGTGAAATCTTGGAAACGGTTTGGAGTGTCAACTTCGATTTGAGCACTAACGTGGTGGACGTATACATCAACTACCTAAGGAAGAAGATCGACAAGGACTTCGAGCGCAAACTGATCCACACCGTCATTGGGATGGGTTACGTGATGAAAGAGCCCGATGAAAACACAAAGTAAGATCACCCTTATCTTCTTCCTCTCCGCAGTCCTGATCGTAGGACTCCTCGGCTTAGGTGTGTATTTCTTCAATACACGCTATTCTTACGACGACTTCTACAAACGACTGGAAATCCGGGGCGTGATCACCGCCCGCGCCGAACTTGACCACGAGGAAGTAAGCGCGTCGGTCATGCGCGAAGTCCGCGAAATGCACTTGGAAAAGCTTCCTGAAGAAAAGGAGTACTTCATCAAAATGAAGTCGGGTCGAGTAAGTGACGAAGATGCCGCTAACCTTAACCTTCCCCACTCTTTCTTCGACGACATCGCGAGCACTGGCGTCGCTACGTATCAAGACGGTGAAACCTTCTTTGCGGGCATTTTGTACGAATCGAAAACATCCAACTACGCCGTGGTGGTGTCCGCCGCCAACTACTACTATTCACACCATTTGACTTATCTCAGAAATATTTTGCTCGTCGGTGTCGCGGTGGCGTCAATCCTTTCATTCGCGATTGCAAAAGTCCTTTCACGACAAGTATTCCGACCCGTGAAAGAAATCTCGAATCGTGTGGAACGCATCAGCGGCAGCAATCTAAACTTGCGATTGGAACCCCGCCAAGCCTCCGACGAAATTAGCGTCCTCGAGCGCACTTTCAACAACATGCTCGACCGGCTGGAGACCGCGTTCGAAACCCAAAATAATTTCATCAGCAACGCCTCACACGAGTTGCGTACACCACTCACCAGCATCATCGGCGAAACCGAAGTTGCACTGTCCAAGCAGCGCTCGACCGACGAATACCGTGAGTCGCTAGAATCAATTCTCCAGCAGGCCGAGCGACTCGAAAAGATTACCCATTCACTCCTGTTTCTCGCACAGACGGGATTTAAGAAAAACCTCCAACCTGAAAAGGTACGCACCGACCAGTTACTCTGGGACGTGAAGGCGACCATCGAGCGCATTAACCCAAAGAGTAAGATCCAAATCAACTTATCGCTCTTTCCAGATAATCCCGATAAGTTCTGTGTGATGGGGAACGAACAGTTGCTCCATTTGGCACTCACGAATATCGTGGGCAACGCATGCAAGTATTCCGACAATCAACCTGTTTCCATTTCGGCCGGAAGCTCGGAACGAAAGGTAGTGATCGTGATCAAAGACTCGGGTATCGGTATTCCCGCCGCCGAACTCAAGCACATCTACGATCCATTCTTCCGCGCTTCGAATGTGAAAGGTTATGAAGGCTATGGGATCGGGCTTCCTCTTACCAACAACATCGTTCGGATGCATGGAGGTGAAATCTCGGTTTTGTCGAAAGTAGGTGAAGGCACAACAGTGCAGCTCGTTTTTCCCACTGCACCATAAGATTTGAGACATCTTAACTCGTCTCTTAACACATTCTAATCTGCCTTTTAGGGTCTTCTAACAGCTCAAGCCGACTTTGCGCCATGCAAAAGACGGTCCTCATACCAACCGATTTCACCATTGAGTCGCTCAACCTCTTCAAGTATGTGGTGCAAACGGCAGAGGACGATTGTCATGTAGTGTTCGTGCATTGCTTGTCGCCATCGGAATCCATGATTGACTTGCTTTTTGTTGGCAACGACACGTTGATCGGGCGAATGGCCGGTCGTGACTTCAAAGAAGCTTGCGCCATCCTTCGGAACAGGTCGGGCGCCCATCGCATCACCGATACAATCGAACTATTCAAAGGGAAAACAATATCAGCTTTTCGAAATTTCTTAGACGGCTTTGGCATCGATGAAATCGTCGTGCCATTGTCCTACCGTTTTCAACGACCCTCGAACCGAAGCATCGACCCCATGCCATTCATCCGCGAAAGTCAACGGCCCGTGACCGAAGTTGACTGGCCGGATTCGAGTAGTCTTCCAGAAAAGAATCAGTTGGCTGAATTATTTAATATAGGTTAATGCATTTTTAATCAAGATGATCGGCACCGAATCAACATTATCCGTTTATCAAAATCTCAGCGCGGGTCTTATCGTAGTACTGACCATCATTCTCCTGGGGATGAGGGTTGCGACGGCGATGGGACTCCGCCCTGAACCAGCATTCATCTATCGGGCTTTCGGTCTAACTACCACCTAGGCATTGTGATGCACATCAACTCTTTGTGAAGGAGGAGGTGGTGGTTTAGGTCGAGGCACGCAATCTACAAGGGGTGTACGTTGGGTTGACGTACGCCCCGCGTGCCCACTCCTAGCTGGAAGTTTTTAACGCCTCACTTTTTCGCTCCCACTTCAGGCCAAACATGATTCTTAAGACCTTCACCCTCCGTACGACTTCAAACGTCAGGAAACAACCCAATGCCGTCGTCAACACCATCAATAAGAATTGAACCTGAACTGGAAGGTCAGTTTGAAAAATAAAGTACGATGTTAAGTTTTGGTACAACAGGTGCCAAATGTAAACTGGGTAAGCAGCCTGCGATAGATAGGTCAACGCCGGCGACGTCCTGTTGAGATACTTGCATCCAAAGGCTAGGACCGACCAAATCCAACACTGTGATTCAATGACCAAGAGGTACGGCGGAACGGAAAGTCCGAAGTAACCGACTCGGGCGCCGAACAAAACTCCAGCTACAAGCAAGAAAACCCAGCGGCCACGCACGACCATGTTCCAGAACCCATCCCCCGCCGAGACGTAGCAGAATCCGAAAAAGAATGCTAGCATTCCTAGAAAAAACCCGTGCCACGTCATCGCATACAGCTCATATGGAATGGGTTTGATGATCATGGCTTCTGCCACAAACGCGAGGATGACCAAAACGAGACCGGCTGGGTGACTAAATATTCTACGCACGGTCCGCGCAAACGCGCCCTCAGAATTTCTTTTCAAGTAGTAAAACAATGGAATGAACAACAGCACATAGCAAAAGATGTTTCCCAAGAACCAGAGGTGTGCTGGGTTGGGCATGTATGTGAGCGACATGTGATTGTACGACCTCCATACCAGCAGCTGAAGCGGTACGATGGTAAAGATCCCGACTACGAAGGGCAACCAGATCCGGTTCGTTCGATCTTGTAATAGTTGTTTCCATGTTCGGTTTTGCATGGCAAAATAGACGCCCATCCCGGACACAAAAAACAGCAAGGGAATGCGCCACACGTTCAACATTGTCATGGGCCACCACAACGAGAGCCATGACCGGCTGTTGGTTACAAACGCCAACATAGTTCCCCATGGTTGAAAAGCGATTGCGGCATGGTAGATTAAGAGCAAGCCAATCGCGATCACACGGATCCAATCGACGAAGTATTTCCTATCAGTGGTCATGGCTGTGTTCACGTGTTATTGGTTCAGCATGGCTGCGATTTCCGGGCGCGTCTTTTCAATATAGGTGTAGTCCAACTTCAACCCCATTGGCGAAAGCATGCTGCCCATCATATCATAGGCTTCTTTCACTGCAGGGAAGGGTGCCGACACCGACTCGAGGGCCGTTGCGCCATACTTGTTTTTGATCGTGCGGTCTGCCCCTTTGTCAAGCAACATCTTGACTATTTCCGGACGGCAGAAAAATGCTGCTGTGTGGAGCGGTGTCGAGCCATCATTGTTTTGGAAGTTGACATCCGCCCCGGCGTCGATTAGAATCCTCGCCATCTCGGGTTTTCCGAACACGCAAGCGGAAATCAAAGGGCTCGAACCACCAAATGGATCACGTTCGTTGATATTTGTTCCGTTCGCGATATGTTTTTTCAATGCATCCACATTCTCTGTAACCACGGCCGTGTGGATATCTACCGTCGGAGCATCCGTAGAATTTTCCGTGCTCTTACTCGTACAGGCGAGCAAGGAAGTGAACAATACGATAAGCAGGCCCGAGGCAATCTTGGTTTTCATGTTGGTTTTGCGTTTAGTTTTCCTGAATGATTTAAAACTGACGCAAATGAACGGTTCACAGACCGGGGCCGAGTAAAATGGATGCTTCGAAAACCATCAGAATTGCGGGAAACCATGTAAAAATTGACGAATCGATATAACTTTTGACGAAATGCCCCCGACAAAGGGGCCAAAACAGGCTAGATTTGCGCTCCAGTTCACTCCATGTCTGCCGACCAAGAGTTCGTACAAAAGATCGTTGCCATCATCGAAGAAAACATCTCCGATGAAAAATTCGGCGTGTCGGAACTCGCCGACAAGATGAACATGAGCCGGTCCAACCTGCTCTTGAAGGTTCGAAAGGCAACACAACAGCCTGTTACACACCTCATCCGAGAAGTTCGCCTGCGCAGAGGCAGGGAGCTCCTTCTGTCGACTTCAAAAAATGTGTCCGAAGTAGCGGATCTAGTCGGCTTTGGAAGCACATCATACTTTATTAAGTGCTTCCGCGAACGGTACGGGTACCCACCCGGCGAAGCAATCCTCCACGGCCAAGAACAGACGAAAGAACCCGCTCCAGCCCTGAAGGGAAAAAACAGGAAGGCTCTTTTCATTTCGATGGGGATCTTTGTCGCGATAGTTGCTGGGGCGATCACCTATGCGCTGAAATTTTCGTCTCTGACTTTCGACCAACATCGCGCAGAAAAATCTGTCGCGGTTTTGCCTTTTAAGAACGACAGTGGTGATTCGACCAACCTATACCTGATCAACGGGTTGATGGAGGCCACGCTTAATAACCTCCAACGTTTCGAAGACCTCAGGGTAATCAGCAGAACAACGTCTGAAAAATATCGAAACACGAGTAAGTCTGCACCCGACTTGGCCGCTGAACTTGGGGTAAACTACTTTGTCGAGGGAAGCGGGCAACGGATGGGCGACCAGATCTTACTGAACATCCAGTTAATCGACGCGCGCGCCGACCGCCATCTCTGGGCCAAACAATACCGGCGTGAAGTGCGCGACATCTTTGACCTTCAACGTGAAATTGCTGAAAACATCGCGACCGAAATCAAAGTGATCATTACGCCAGAGGTCAAAGATCGGATCGAGAAGAAACCCACCAACAATGCCGAAGCGTACGACCTCTACCTTCGTGGCCGCGACCTGTTCTTTTCCAACAATCGCGACAACCTCTTCAAGGCCCTAGACCTCTACAACCAAGCCATTGCACTCGATCCGGAATTCGCACTTGCTTACGCTGATGCAGCCATGGTATACTATTACCTAGATGCCTTTCAAACAACCAAGCAACACAACGGGCACCTTCAGCAATATGCGGACAAGGCACTTCTCTATGATCCAAGATTGGCCGAAAGTCTCATCGCCAAAGCGTTGTTCTACCTGTCAAATGAAGAGTATCAATTAGCTGCTCCTTATTTAGAAAAAGCACTGGAGTACAATCCCAATTCTGGGATGGTGATTGGGTTTTTGTCTGACCTGTACAATCTATACATGCCCAACACCGGCAAATACTTGGCGGTGGCGATCAAAGGCGTTAACCTTGAGCGCGGGTCAACCGACTCCGTTGATCTCGGAAACAAGTATCTGCATTTGGCAAATGCGCTGGTTCAAGCCGGATTCTTCGATGAAGCACTCACCCGAATTAACACGTCACTTCGGTACAACCCCAATAATTCGTATGCCGAATGGGTGAAAGTTGGAGTGCTTCACACGAAGGAGCACGACATGGTCAAGACACGCGATCGGCTCCTCGCATTGTACGAAGCCGACACCACTCGTGTCCACATATTACAGGAAGTAGCAAAAGCCTACTACATTGTTCGCGACTATCCTACTGCTCTCGTCTATTATGAAAAGCTGATTGCATTCAAGAAGAAATACGGACTTGCTGTTTTTCCCCACGCCGATATCGACATCGCGGTGACACTTGATCATTTGGGTCGTAAAAAGGAAGCCGAAGCGTACGCGTTGAGCTATAAAGCGACCATTGACAAGGACAAATCAAGCTACAAGAGTCTGATTACATCCATGTATGATGCCTGGCTGGGAGACGGACCGAAAGCCATACAAGAGTTGCGCGACTTCGGTCAGACCGAAAACTTCCAGTATTGGTCGTTGCTCATAGAAAATGACCCGGTGGTTGACAAAATTCGCGACGTCCCCGAATTTAAAGAGGTGATGAAGGAACTTAAATCAAAATTCTGGGAGTCGAATCGTCAACTGCGGATCAAATACCCGGCTTCGGAAATACCTGAATAAAAATCTACCATGTTTACACGTCGTCATTTCTTACAAACCAGTGTCTTGTCTACCGCAGGAATCTTAATCGCACAATCTGCCATGTCGTCCACCCACAAGAAATACAAGATGGGGTTGCAACTTTTTACCATTCGCGAGGACTTAGCGAAAGATGTGAAAGGTACCCTCGCGAGAGTTCATGCGATCGGCTATGAGGACACCGAGATCTATGGATTTAACGGCGAAAAGAAGTCTTATTATGGGATGCCGGCTTCCGATTTCAAAAAGGTGCTCGAGGACAATCAATTAACTACCACGAGTGGGCACTACGACTTTCCAGCATTGCTGAATCGATCGCAGGACGAATTGTTGCGTTATACGGACCAGTGTATCGAAGGTGCGCACCTGCTTCAGCAAAAGTACATTACTTGGCCATGGCTCGATCCCCAGTCCAGAACCATCGAACACTTCCATAAGCTTGTGGGGAAGCTGAACGTGATCGGCGAGCGTGTGACGAAGGCAGGGCTTGGTTTTGCCTATCACAACCACGACTTCGAGTTTGTCGACCATAACGGTCAGATTGGCTATGACATCATCCTGAAAGAGACCGATCCGAAGTTGGTGAAGCTGCAAATTGATTTGTACTGGGTCATGCACTCATCGAAACGTTCACCCGCCGAATTATTTTCGTTGCAGCCAGGTCGATTCGTGATGTGGCACATCAAGGACATGGACAAAAAGACCCGCGATTATTCGGAACTCGGTAACGGCTCAATTGATTTCACCAAGATTCTACCAGATGCGAGTCGCTCGGGAATGCAGTACTACTATATTGAGCAAGGCGGCAACTTCCAAGTCAATGCTATGCAAAGCATTACCGATAGCGCTAAGTACTTTCAAGCGAACTTGGAAAAATACCTCGGGTGATTCTCACGCACGAGATAGCGATACGCGCAACCCCGGAACAAGTTTGGGACACGTTGACCATTGCAAATCAAATTGCGCAATGGATGCACGACGAGCCATGCACCGTGTTCTTTGAAGGATTTGAAGGGGGAAAGATTCGAATTGAAGGCACACTTCATGAAATGCCATTTCAAAACAAGGGCAAAGTTTTGACCTGGCAGCCCCCAGAACGCTTGGTTTACACTTATTGGACGACGATCACGGGAACACCCAAAAAAAGCGAAGATCACTTCGAAATAGATTTTCGATTGTCAAGTTCAAGCCCTGGAGAAACACTGCTGGTTTTAACTCAACACAATGTTCCTGCTGGCACGATCGCCCATCATTGGAATCTTTACTGGCCTCCAACCCTGCAATTGATCCGGCGTCTAGTAGAAAAACTCGCCTGACATGTACACCACTTCATTTCGTGGTCAGTCACTCCGCTTTTTTGAAACTGAACTCCGCACGATAAGGAGCAACTCCCTTTGGAAATTCATACCCAATTATTTCTTCGTGTCCCGACAGAAACTTTCCATCTGCCGATAATTCTGCGGTCGACAAATAGACGCCACCGCCGTCGTGTTTGCGCCCCCAAACCAATTTGTTCTCTTCCGTGACGAAGAGAAAACTTGAACGAACGTCGAACTGATCCATCACGCGCTCAACCCTAACGTACTCTCCTTTCTCACTCTTAATTTCCCACGTGACATGTACATCCATCGAACCAGATGTACTCGGGTCGCCCTTCAAGACGCCCGCCCATCTTCCTTGAAATGGCCTCAGCATTTCCGGCGTGGGCTTAGGATGATTTAGGTAGAAATCAAGTTTCTTGTCAGGCGCTGATTTTATTGTTAACACCCGTGAGGTCAAAGCCTGGTAATTCTGGTCAGCACCGTACAAACGGTTATAATATTCCAATATCTCCGTTGCCGCTTGTTTGTCCGAGGTATTGATCTTTTCTACCGCAGCGTGCAATAGCATACCAGCAGGGACGGCGTAGTCGTGACCAAACGAAGCAGATTGCCGTTCGTAATAATCGACAATTGCTTTCAACGAAAAGTCCTTTTGGGTAGATAGATGATCTCGAAACAGGTACTTGAATCCCTCGTAAATCCCCTTGTAAGCCATCGATTCATGCGACTCATTTTCGATCCGAATTTGGTTTGCTTTGTCGCACTTCAACGCAGCAAATGAATCTCCCCACCCAAACGCAGTCTCTGCTGAGAAATATCGAATTTTGCATGAAGCCAATGCGTTGCCATAGTCTCTTTCAAGTTGTGGGTTGACCTGCATCGGGGCATCCAAAGAAAGAACAACTGGAAAAAGGTCAGGTTGTTGTATCCCGGCATAAGTGACAAACAAACCACCCTGCGAATGACCCACGAGAACGTTAAGCTTATTTGTTCTAAATTTTCCTTCGATATAGGGAACAACTTCGCTCGTAAGGAAGCTCAGAAAATTTGAGGCTCCTTTGCTACCAATCATCTCTTGAGGTCGTGGCATATCACGCATTCGATTGGTGTTCTTAATCCCCACGATGATTGCTTCCGGCATGAGTGGAAAATGATTGCTGTTATTCATGAAGTCAACGGCTGCGACCGTTGATAGAAACAGTGATTCGCCGTCAAAAACGTATACAACTGGGTATTTGATTTTGCTCTGCTGATAGGTGCGAGGTAGGCACACAATGATCTCTCGATCCTCACCGAGAATTTTTGAATGCAATTTTGAAGTTTGAAAAACGGGTAGATCCTCGGGAACGGTGTCACCCAACGGGCCAGCTACACATTCTTGCAAAAATAGCCCGAAGCAGATTAATAATAATTGTCTCAGCTTTTTCAACTTGTCTCAGTTTTCAATAAGTCAAATATGTATGCCTACGCCAATTGTCCGTTGACGAAACTCTACCGTAAACATTAAAATGAATCGAATACTTTCTTAAAATCGATCCAGTAAATATTGCCTGTGCTGTTAAGTGTACTCGTCAGAATTTCACGAATCTTTTGAACAGATGCACGGCCACTTTCAAATTTGGATGGCAATTGATGCCGTTCACTTGTAATAAAGAGTGCTTTTCCATCGGGCGACACGAATGGACAATAATCCAACTGGCGTGAATTGAGATCCTTCAGATTCTTTGCAGGCTTCCACTTTCCCTCCTTGTCCTTGACCGACATGTATAAGTCGCCGCCCCCTGAATCATCTTTACGTCCATACGAAGTGAAGAGGATGTACTGTTCGTTCGGGTCTACAAATGCATTGAACTCGTATGCCTTCGAATTTACGGCAGTATCTAAAGCAACACGATGTTGAAATTGATTGTTCTTGAATTCGGAGACATAAATATCTTCGCGGCCGGGACCTTCGGGATAGGTCGCCGTCCAATAAATGCTACCACTTTTTGTCACCGAAGGATAGAATTCATCGGCGTCTGTATTGATGGTAGGACCAAGGTTTTCGGGAGTACTCCACCCACTTCCCTGCCGTTTCACGCGCCAAATATCGAAGTCCTTTTTCTCGGTGTTCGACGTCGGTCGATTGGACGAAAAGTATAGGGTGTTCCCATCATGACTGAACACTGGTTCTAAGTCTGTGTACGTTCCGGCGAATGATGCAACTTCAGGTAACGACCAATTCCCTCTCGAATCACGTTTGGTGAACACGATCGTCTGATAGGTGAAGTCGCGCTCGTTCAAAGCAGTTGACACCACTCCGCCGCCAAAAAGCGTGAGGGATGCTGGTGGAGACTTGAGGTCAGGTAGTTTGACTTGGGCCTCAGCAAGATTTGCGAAAAGCGCAAGGCAAAGGGAAAACGAAAAAAAAGAAGTTCTCATATATATGGAATGATGAATCCATGTCAAACCAACTCATAACAAAGTAATTTTGCATGACAAGTCAACAGGTTGCACAGCGTGGTCGACGAACGAATCGAATCCGTCAACAAAAAAGCTAGCGCCACTTGGGATGCGTGCTGCCACCTGTCAAAGATGGCTCGTTTCTAGTATTTTTGACCATGTCTAGACTCCAGCGACACCTTATTTTCTGGGTGTCCTACATCCTGTTCAAGATATATCTCAACGTGTCCGACAACCTGGACATTCCCTTAGAGGACTATGGCAGAATTGCGTTGGGTCAGGCTCTTTTCTTAGTTGTAAAAGTACCACTCGTCTACTTCACGTTTTACGTGATCGATCGCTACCTCGCGATTCAGTGGCGGTTGGGAACAAGCATTCTGGTGTTGGTAATTGCTGTCGCAATTTCAAGCGTCGGCATGAGTACGATCAACCACTTGATCATTCTCCCAAGAATCTTGAAGATCTCATCTGACTACCCCGTGCTCTACCTGCCGAGTTTGGTGTACCACACATTCACGGTACTTTTTGTTGCGGGAGTCGCCAACGCGATCCGGCTTTTCAGACGGCAGCATGCGTCGACATTGCGGGAGGCCATTCTGCAGCGTGAGAAAACAGAAACCGAACTGAAGTATCTCAAGAGCCAGGTCAATCCCCACTTTCTTTTCAACACGCTGAATAACATCTTCTCGCTCGCGCGCAAGGGATCAAATCAAACGGCTGAGGCGGTCCTTAGACTTTCAAAAATTATGCGATTCGTGTTGTATGAATCTGCTCATCAAGACTTATTGCTTCGCGACGAACTGGCGCTCATTCAAGACTATATTCAATTGGAGAAACTTCGGTACACGGATCGACTTGAGATCCGTTACCATGAAGTGCTTGACAATCCGAATCAAAGAATTGCGCCATTGTTACTCATCCCTTTTGTGGAGAATGCATTCAAACACGGAGTGAGTGAATCGCGCAGCAACTCCTTCATTCATATCGACGTGAGACTAACAAAGGACGTTCTGTCTGCAAGTTTTATTAACTCGCGTTCACACGAAAATGGTGATCGCAAAGACACGATCGGTATGGATAACATTAAAAGACAGTTGAAGATCTTGTACCCGGACCACACGCTAAATGTTGTAGCACAGGACAATACTTTTTCGGTAGAACTCACGATTCCATTCAAGAACTGATATATGCTAAACTGCCTGATCGTTGAAGATGAGCCACTCGCAGCGGATGTGTTGGTGGACTACATCAACCAGGTTCCGTCGCTTCGTTTGGTGGGCACGTGTGCCGACGCCATCGCAGCGAACGAAACATTAAAACGCGAACCGGTGGATTTGATGTTCTTGGACATTCATCTACCTGGCTTGAAAGGTCTTGAACTCATCAAGACATTGAAGAATCCGCCGGCTATTATTCTCACCACGGCCTATCACGAGTATGCTATTCAAGGTTATGAACTGAATGTAACTGACTATTTATTGAAACCAATCGAGTTCAAACGATTCCTGGAGGCCGTGAACAAGGTCCGAGTGAAGGCACCTCGGGAGACGCGCGAGACGATTTCAATTCATGCCGATAAGAAGACCGTGGTCATTGATCTTCGTAATATCATCTATATCGAAAGTCAAAAAGAGTACATCAAGATTGTGACTACCGAAAGGGAATTCACGACGAAGTATTCTTTAACTCGCATGGAGGAAGAGCTAGACCCAAGCCAATTTCTGAGGGTTCACCGGAGTTTCATCATTTCTCTTTCGAAGGTAAGATCCTTCAGTGGTCACGAGGTAGACCTCACCGGTAAATCTGTCCCGATTGGTGGGAACTATCGGGACGCAGTGGGGGAAAGGTTGAGGAAACTCTTTTGACAGAGTTTGGCGCTATCACCTAATCTTCGAAATCGCCAGTGGCTTCATCACCACAGCGTCGATCTTCTCGATGATCTTGCCATCTTTCTCCGAATCGTCGCGGACTTTCGCCCACACTGGATCCGCAAGGAAGCCTTCCCACGATTTCACGCCCGACTCTTGAGTCTTGTGTGCAATGAGGTACACAAGATCCGGTTGCTTGCCTTCGGGAGCCTCACTGTCGAAATAGCAAATGTTCTCCATCCCATGCTTTTCGAACAACTTCAAAGTGTGGTCGCGGAAACGAGTCTTCAACGCAGGAAGTCGACCAGGCTGACAATGATAGATCCGCAATTCAAACACACGCTCTGGCGAGGTGGCCGTCATCTTGATCGCCGGTAACAACCCAGCACCAGTCATGAACACCGATTTCACCGAGTCGACAAGCTTTCCGTTGGTTTCAGACTCGGATTTCACTTTCGCCCATTCAGGGTCCTTACCAAAATTCTCCCAAGCCTTGGCGCGGGCAGGTTTATTCGGGTACGACAAAATGTAGTATAGGGCATTTTGGGTGTTATTGACCGGAACCCAGTACCCCACGTTCTCCATCCCATGCTTTTCGAAGAGCTTCGTCGTGTGATCCGTAAAGCGCTTAATCAATGCATCGAGCTTTCCAGAAGCCGCATAATAAATGCGCATCTCGTAATATTTTTGATCAGTCGGTTGACCCACGGCGGCGATTGCCACGCCGAAAAAGAACAATGCCAAGAGCTGCTTCATGAGGATGATTTTCCTGAAAAGTACAAAAATATGAGAAGTCGACCACGCCTCGTGTAGCGACGGCCGACCTCCCATGTACTTTGTAGTTTTCCGTTAACGCCTCGGCCCTTTCGAACTGCGTGCCTTCATGCGCTCCCGGCGTCTTGATTGCTCCTCTTTCCATTTCGAAAATTGTTCCGGGCTCAAAATTGACTTGATCTTGCCCTCGTGCTCGTCCTGGAGTTTTCGGAACTCCTCCGTCCCAGCACCACTTTGTTTAAGAGCCTTCGCCTGCTCACGGGTGGCGGCACGAGCTTGCTGAATTTTGCCCACTTGATCATCACTTAATCCTAACGATTCCTTCATGCGCTCGTCGTGATGGCGCATCCGGCGTTGGTGTTGGCTTCGACGTTGGTCTGCGCGACCTTGTTGATAGGCCTTCCATTTCGAAACCTGCTCTGGTGTCAACACCTGGGAAAGTTCTGCCTCACGTTGCTTTCGAATATCCTGATGCGCCTTCTTGCGCTGGTCGCCCTGTAACGTCGAATCGTCGTGGATGGCCCGGGCCTTATCACCATATTTTTGGTTGATCTTTCGAATGGACTCCGACTGTGCGTCGTTCAGCGACAACACCTCCTTCATCCTCCCCTCCCTCTGCGCAAAGGCGATACTCCCGATCGCCATCGCGCCAATAATCATCAAACTCTTTCTCATGTTTCGAATTGGTTTTAGTCTATGAGACTCAAAACAGGTGCTAGAGTTTAATGCGTTGTCTCAAATTCGACCAGTTCTAACGAGATGATGGTGTTGAGACCGATTGTGTCGACGAATACGACTATACCTATTCATAATTTGTCGCAATCAACCCGCTTGTTTGTCGCCTTAGCCCTATCGCAAAACCGGCTTTGCCCGATACTTTTGCTTCAGAAACAAAACAAACTCAAATATGGAAATGTCAAAGAAAGCCCCGATTACGATTGAAGCAACCATTCATCAACCGATCGAGAAAGTCTGGAGCCTGTGGTCAGAACCTCAGCACATTACACAGTGGTGCAGCGCTTCCGACGATTGGCACGCTCCCTCCGCCGAAAATGACCTGCGCACGGGTGGTCGTTTCAAAACCGTCATGGCTGCCAAAGATGGAAGCGTTGCGTTCGATTTCGAAGGTGTTTATACAAATGTAGAACTCGGAAAAGTGATCGAATACGCGCTTGGCGATAGTCGCGCTGTGAAGATCGTTTTTGAATCCGCGGGCAAGACCACAAAGGTGACCGAAACATTCGATCCCGAAAATGAAAATCCTGTCGACATGCAAAAGGCTGGCTGGCAAGCAATCTTGAACAACTTCAAGAAGTACTGCGAATTATAATTAAGAATTAAGAATTAAGAATTGAGAATTTAGGGGGTTACGTTTACGTTCTTGTTTTTCGTTCAAGGTAGGGTTTAGCGAGGAGGTATAAGATTGCGATATCAACGATAAAGACTGCGTAGAGCCATCCGAGGGTCCATCGATTCTCGGGTGGCACTCGCGCGAAAGGCGCGGTCTCATACCACTCTTGATGTATAGCCCCAAATAAGATCAGATTCACGATCCATGCGCTGAGATGGATCACCAAAATGTGACTCAAATAATAAAACATCGGCACACGCCCGAACACGTCTAGCACACGTGCCACCCAACCCGAAACCTTTTGGGCAGTGGGAACCAGTAGAATCAGTGGACCCAGCGTCATCAATAAGTACAATTGTGAAGCAGGGTATTTTTGTTGATTCAATAGGCGAAAGATGAAGGGTATCTCGCTTGTCGGAGAATTTCCGCTCAATGCCATCCACGACCCGAGTCCAACAAACAGCAGGATCGAACCAAGTCCCACCATATAACACCATCGCTTCATTCGCGCGTCCTCCATTCGTAGAACTAGCCCGAAGCCATAGCCAGCGGCCATCACCCCGATCCACGGAACAATCACGTATAGGATCGCCATCAAAGGTTCTCCTTCATAGCCGGTTGGATAAATGAACTCCCAATAACGGCGAACACTATCCGGCAAGCTACTGCCCAACAATCCAAACAACTGTTGCCCAAAAACGATGAGCAACCCAATCACTCCTACCAACTTGGCGGGAAGATGAACCAAGGCAGCCATGATCACCATGGACCATCCGAGCATCCAAATCACACCAGCCAACATAAATTCATCGAGTCGCAGATTGAACGTCCAAAGAAAACGGATGAGGGTCAACTCCATCACCACCAGCATCAGCCCGCGTGTGAGGAGGTACTTCGATAGCGATTTCTTATTGGTTTTCTCGCCCCGCAAAAAGGCAGCAGTGCCCGCAAAAAAAGCGAACCCCGGCGCGCAAAAATGCGTGACCCACCGAGTAAAAAATATGCCGACCTCTGGACCGCCTGCAGGCAATCCGGAGTAAACGCGAACGTGATCAATCGCCATCAACACCATGATGGCCCCACGAAGTACATCAATCGACCGAATGCGGCCCGGCGTTTCAAGAGTTTCCATATTCGAGCTTTGGTAGACGAATGTAAAATATCTTTCGTATTTGTCAAATTTGATTCTTTTAGATCGTTTATATTAGGTTTGAACGTAGTCTAGATGTGAGGGTGAAACTGATACATATCCGTTTTTCGGTGCTCTTGGCACTTTGGGGGTTGTCGTTGGGGACGGTTGTTGCACAAGCCGAGAAACCCCAAAATCAGGCGATTCACCTCGATGGAAAGCAAGATTACATCGTGTTTGGTGATCAATACGGGGATCTCACGGCACCCTTTACGATTTCAGCGTGGGCATACTTACAAGAGCGTTCCTTTTACCCCGCCCCGATTTTCACAAATAGAAATTCTGTTTCCGCTTACAATGGCTTTCGACTCATCATTGACAAAAACTATGTATCGCTCGAGTATGGAGATGGATTCGGCAGCAGCAAGGCGGCATTCAGGCGTGGTCGTGCGGCATATGTGAAACTTTCACCGGGCACGTGGAACCACGTAACAGCGGTGGTCGTAAATCCTGATAGTATTTGCCTTTTCTTAAACGGGGTAAATGTGGGTGGTGAATACACGGGCGATTCAGTTCACCCCATGCGATCCGATTCTCCCGATGGTTTCACCACGGCGGGATATTTTGTATCCAATGGCGTCGAAAACTGGTTCAAAGGAATGATCGACGATATTCGATTGTGGGATCGCGCCCTGAGCGAGGACGAAATCCGGGTGGGGATGTGCCATGCACTAACTGGAAATGAACCGGGATTGATTGGTTGGTGGGATTTCAATGAATTCGACGGTAAAGTCATTTACGACAAGTCGCCGCGCAAGTACCATGGAAAGTTTGTGGGCAAACCTGTGCGTGTCGACGCGACAATACCGTGTCCGAAACTTGACGCGAATACCGACGCTCAACCGGAGCGTGTCGACATCAGAAAAGAAGGGGATATGTGAGCGCGGGTGCTTATATTCAGCACACCTAACCGCAACCTTACCATGTCAAAAAAGACCTTGCTCCTCGTCGGCCTCGTGTGGGCCGTGGGTGCCGCGTTCGCCCAGAACATTACGATTGAATCGATTAAAGGATATCCGTTTCCGACGGAGCTTACTGCTGCCGCGAATGGTGCTCGACTGGCGTGGGCACTCGACGAACAAGGGAAACGAAACGTGTATGTTGCCGAAGGTCCGGATTTCCGTCCTCGCAAACTTACCAGTTACAATAATGATGATGGTCAAGAGATCACTTCCCTCGGTATTTCACCCGATGGAAAATACGTTGTCTTCGTCCGCGGTGGCGACCATGGCTCGAATTGGGACGATACGCTCCCTGTAAACCCCTCCTTCACTGCCGATCCGTTCAAAGTTCAGATCATCTCTGTCCCGTTCGCCGGGGGTGATGCCAAGACTCTTTCGGAAGGAGATGAGCCACTCATTTCGCCCAAGAGTGATGTCGTACTCTTCATCAAAGGCTCGCAAGTGTTCACGGTGCCAATCGATGGCTCTGCACCCGCGAAAAGTCTTTTCACTACTCGAGGTTCCGTTGGCTCGTTGCAATGGTCAGGCGACGGTTCGCAACTTGCCTTCGTTGCTTCACGCGGTGATCATTCACTAATCGGCATCTTCAAAGATGCGAACACGCCCATTCAATGGATCGCTCCGTCATTCACACGCGATGCCTCGCCGCAATGGTCACCCGATGGAACCAAGCTGGCATTTGTAAGAACTCCCGGTGCGGGGGGGTCTCCAGATTCATTGCTCACTCGGCGTCACAATCCATGGTCAATCTGGACTGCTGAAGTCGCAACTGGGAAGGCGTCGATGTTGTACCAAGCACCTACGACACTTCGCGGAAGCATTCCAAGTACCCATGGAGGCACCAACTTGCATTGGGCGGCAAGCGATCGCATTACATTCCTCTCCTATCAAGATGGATGGCCACACTTGTACTCCATCGATGCCAAAGGCGGAAAGGAATTGTTGTTGACACCGGGTAATTACATGGCCGAACACATCACTTTGAGTTCAGATAAAAAATGGCTGCTCTTTAGTGCCAATACCGGACCCGATGCGGGTGACTTAGATCGGCGACATGCAGCAAGAGTTCCAGTAGATAAAGCCAGCGTAGAAGTACTTGTTCCGGGTACGGGTTTAGAATGGACTCCTGTTATTACTGGCGACGGCACAACCATCGCGATGATCAGCGCCACCGCGCAACGCCCTCCACTACCCGCTGTTGTGTCGGCAACGTCAAAGCGAACAATTCAGTTGCTCGGAGCAGATTTGATCCCCGCTTCATTTCCACAAAACAAGTTGGTGACACCAAAAAAGGTCACGTTCAAAGCAAGCGATGGTGTGACCGTTCATGCTGACTTGTTTGAACCTACGTCGGGTTCGCAAAAGAAACCGGCCATCGTGTATGTGCATGGAGGTCCGCCACGCCAGATGCTACTGGGTTGGCACTATTCCGACTATTACTCAAACGCGTACGCACTCAATCAATACCTGGCGAGTCAAGGGTTTGTCGTGCTGGCTGTAAACTATCGGCTGGGCATTGGCTACGGTTACGAGTTCCATCAACCTGCTCAGGCTGGTATGTCGGGGGCGTCGGAATACCTCGACATTAAAGCAGCGGGTGAATGGCTAAAGACTCAATCGAACGTGGATCCGACACGGATTGGAATCTATGGCGGCTCTTACGGTGGGTTCCTAACCGCGCTTGCACTCGGTCGCGACTCCAAGATTTTCGCGGCGGGAGTTGACATCCATGGGGTTCATGATTTTGTGGCGGGACGCGCGGTCCTGTCGCCTCCGACTGATCGTTATGAGAAAGCGCCAGATTTGTCTAAGGCAATTGAAGTTGCCTGGCAGTCGTCGCCGGTCGCCTATGTACCGACTTGGACGTCGCCCGTCCTGATTATCCACGGCGACGATGATAGAAACGTGCGCTTCAACCAAAGCACCGATCTAGTTCGAAGGCTCGAGAAAAAAGGTGTGACGATGGAGACGTTGGTGATCGTAGATGATACGCATCACTGGATGAAACACACGAATGCCATTCGGGTTGATGCTGCGACTGCTGACTTCTTCGTTCGAAAACTGATGAAGCCATGAAGCCATTGATGTTCCTTTTGCTTTTCGCGACGCTGACCGCGGAAGCACAAACTGACACGCTCACCTACACTCGACGCGAAGTGATGATACCGATGCGCGATGGGGTTAAGTTGAACACAGTCATCTTCACTCCCACCAAAACGTCGACCGCGTGGCCGATTCTTTTCCTCCGCACACCCTACGGAGTGAGCCACATGGCCTCTCCCAATAGGACTACGTACGTAGCGGACATGGCCAAGGAAGGTTACATTTTCGCGTACCAAGACATTCGAGGTAGATACAAGTCGGAAGGAAAATTCGAAATGCAGCGGTTCACGCGGAACAAGGCCGATAAGAAATCAATTGACGAGAGTACCGATACCTACGACGCGATCGATTGGATGTTGAAGAACATTCCCAACAACAATGGCAACGTTGGCATGTATGGAATCTCGTACAGCGGTTGGACGACGATGATGGCTACCATCGATCCTCACCCAGCGCTAAAAGCAGTTTCGGAGCAAGCTTCACCCTCTGATATGTGGATGGGCGACGACTTCCATCATAACGGAGCCTTTCGTCTTTCGTATGCCTTCGAATACGCGTACATGGAAGAAGCCACCAAGGAAGACGCCCACTTTCCATTCGATCGCTTCGACACGTATGATTGGTATCTCCAGTTGGGTCCACTCTCGAACGTAAACGAAAAGTACTTCCACGGTAAGATTCCCAGTTGGAACGATTTTGTAAACCACCCCGATTACGATGAGTTCTGGAAAAAGCAATCTATGCCTTATCGCGTAGAAGCGACGGGACCAACAGTGCCGAACCTGCACGTGGCGGGATATTGGGATCAAGAAGATTGGTATGGACCTTTGAAAGCTTACGAAGTGCTGGAAAAGAAAGACAAACAGAATAAGAACTTCCTGGTGATTGGGCCATGGAACCACGGCGGTTGGGGTCGAATGGACGGCGACGCTCTTGGCAACATCCAGTTTGGGATGCCGACGGGTCAACAGTTTCGAAAGCACGTGCAAGCATCTTGGTTTGCTTTCTACCTTAAGGGAAAAACATTGCCACCTGCGCCGGAAGCTCCGCCCATGAAAACGGGCGACATGGGGGGCGGTGGCTTTCCCGAAGCACTTACGTTTCAAACAGGTTCCAACACTTGGCAATCGTACGAACAGTGGCCCCCAAGAAGTTCTGCCGCTCGAAATTTATACTTCCACTCGAATGGCAAGCTGTCGTGGGAGGCACCCAAAGAGACAGACGGTTTCGATGCTTATGTATCTGACCCGGCACATCCTGTTCCGTATCGCAGTCGTCCGATTGAAGCTACGTACGGGCCCGGCTCTCGATGGAGAACGTGGCTCACCGAAGACCAGCGTTTCGTTCACAACCGCCCAGATGTAGCGTCTTGGGAAACCGAAGTACTGACCGAAGATGTGACTGTGACTGGAAACATTTTCGCCAATTTGTTTGCGTCCACCACGGGCACAGATGCGGATTGGGTGGTGAAATTAATCGACGTGTATCCTGACGATCAAACGACCGACCTCAAGATGAACGGATACCAATTGATGGTCGCAAATGAGGTGTTCCGAGGTCGATACCGGAAGAGCTTCGAAAAACCAGAACCGATCACAGCGGGCGCGATTGAAAAATATTCGATCGACCTGCACGCGGTGAATCACGTGTTCAAGAAAGGACACCGGATCATGGTTCAGGTTCAAAGCACGTGGTTCCCGATCATCGATCGAAACCCACAAAAATTCGTTCCTAATATTTTCCTGGCAAAGGAGGAAGACTTCCAGGCTGCCACCCAACGCATCCATCGATCCGTCGCATCACCGTCGCACATCGTGTTAATGGTCGGCACCAAATAAGAACAAATGAAACTTCGAGGAATTCTCTCGCTTTTCTTGATCACATTAACTGTGCACGTTGCATGTGCCCAGAAATTCAAGGTGATTGGATTTTTTACCGCAAAAAATGACCGGGCGCACATCTCCTTCGTTCATGAAGCGAATAAATGGTTCTCCCACACCGCAAGTCAAAACGGGTTCGTGTACGATTCCACCAATAACTGGAACAACATGAACGACTCATTTTTGTCGAACTATCAAGTAGTTATCTTTCTCGACACGCGACCAGACTCGTTGGCACACCGGCAGGCGTTTCAAAAATTTATGGAAAAGGGTGGCGCCTGGATGGGATTTCACTTTTCTGCCTTTGCGCTCACACCTTCAGCATTTCCACAAAATTGGGATTGGTATCACGATCAATTCATAGGTGCTGGTCAGTACAAAAGCAACACTTGGCGTCCTACTTCCGCGGTGCTAAAAAATGAAGCTGAGAAGCATCCTGTTCTAAAGGGGCTACCAACCACGTTCGCCTCCCAACCGTGCGAATGGTACCGTTGGGAAAAGGATCTTACGAAAAATCCGGATATCCAAATCTTGTTGTCGATCGATCCGAGCAGCTTCCCGTTGGGGACCGGGCCAAAACCACACGAGATTTGGCATGAAGGGTACTATCCAGTCGCGTGGACCAATAAGAAGTACAAGATGGTGTATTTCAATATGGGCCATAACGATATCGACTACGAGGGAAAGACGAACCGTCAACTATCAAGCTCGTTCGGAAACATTCACCAAGACCGGCTCTTCGTGAACACGATCATGTGGCTGGGCTCCAAAAAGTAAGTTTTACTTCTTGAGTTTTGAGAACAGTATCTCGACGGGATGTAGCGCGCGGCGCCCAGTTCC
The DNA here is from genome assembly GCA_044226945.1 of Cyclobacteriaceae bacterium. Lineage (GTDB taxonomy): Bacteria > Bacteroidota > Bacteroidia > Cytophagales > Cyclobacteriaceae > ELB16-189. The sequence goes on from JBGAGB010000012.1 coordinate 119,177, forward strand.
GTCTTTAATTTGATGCCGGCAACTCACGCCTGCTGCCGCGATAACCACGTCGTTCGGTTGCTTGCGAACCGTTGGAAACAAAACGAGCTCCCCAATTTGCATCGATAGGTCGTAGTGTTCTTTTTCGTAACCAAACGAACCAGCCATTCCACAGCAACCTGATGGGATCAGGTGCACTTCACTACCTCCCATCTGTGTGAGAATTTTCTTCACAGGCGTTAACGAGGACAACGCCTTCTGTTGGCAATGGCCATGAAGTTTCACCAAGTCTTTCTTCACTTCGAACAAACTCAAGTCAATTCGGCCGGCGTCCAATTCGCGCGCGAGGAATTCCTCGATCGTGTACGTTGACTTAGCGATTCGAAGGGCATCTTCCTTTTCCTGACCACGAAGGAGGTCCGGATACTCATCTCGAAAAGATAATATCGCCGAGGGTTCTACGCCGACCAACGGGGTTTCAGGAGTAATGACCCTTGCAAACAAGGCAACATTCTTTTTCGCCATGTCCCGCGCTTCCTCCAACATTCCTTTGGACAGGAATGTGCGTCCGGAAGCCACATGTTCAACCCATCGAACATTATACCCGAGACGATCGAGAAGTTTAACCGTGGTGATCCCAATCTCCGGCTCATTGAAGTTCAGTAGTTCATCAATGAACAGATAGACTTCTTTGGTATTTGCTTTGGTCGGTTGATACTTCGATTGAAACCACTTCTTCCAAGTCTTGGAAGTTACAGCTGGCATACTGCGCTTTGGGGCAAAACCGACCGCCGACTTCATCCAACCACCTAAGCCAGGTGTTGAAAACGCCAACTTGTATGCCCAAGGCGCGAGTGAGGCCCAACGCATACCCGACTCGAAGTTGGCAATCATCTTAGTTCGGAACGGTACACCCTTCTCCTTATAATATTGGTACTGCCACTCCTGCTTAAGTTTGGCCAAGTCGACGTTTGAAGGGCATTCAGACTTGCATCCTTTGCAACCGAGGCACAGATCCATTACCTCTGCGATCTCGTCGTGCGAAAATGGATTGGCGCGATCCGAACGTGTGATCATCTCTCGAAGGATGTTGGCGCGTGCACGCGTGGTCTCCTTTTCCTTGCGTGTCGCCATGTAGCTTGGACACATCGTCCCGCCGCTCACTTCTGTCTTGCGACAATCGCCGGAACCATTACACTGTTCCGCAGTTCGGAGTATCCCCATCGTATCGGAGAAATCGAGGACAGTATCAAACTCCTTGGTGACCTGATTTTTTTCAAAACGAAGGAAGGAATCCATCGGCGGGGTGTCGACAATCTTACCCGGATTAACCGATAGTTGTGTTCTCCGATCATCATCGGGATAAACTCGCCACGCAAACGCCCATCGCCATGTTCGCCTGAAAGAGAACCGTCATACTTTTTCACCAGTGCAGCTGTCTCTTCTGCAACGGTTCTGAAAAGTTTCACCCCCTCTTCTTGTTTCAGATCAATGTACGGTCGCAGGTGCAGTTCCCCTGTGCCGGCGTGGGCATAGTGTACACTGTAGAGTCCATGACGCCGCAACATGACATTAATGTCGGCGATATAAGCAGGAAGGTCGTTCACATCCACTGCGGTATCTTCGATCACCGGTACCGGCTTCACATCTCCGGGCAAGTTCGAAAGGAGTCCCAATCCAGCTTTGCGAAGGTTCCACACCTTCTTGATGTCGTCACCGCTCACGATTGGGTAAGAGTAGCCGAGGTTTTTGGCTTTCAGCGTGTCGATCAACGCGGCCGCATCACGGTTTACCTCTGCTTCGGACGACCGGGTTAATTCGGCCACCAGGATCGCCATGGGGTCTCCTTCAATGAAAAATCGGTTCTCTTTTTGCCCTATGTTCCGTTTGGTCGCTTCGAAGACATAATGATCCATCAACTCAACGGCCGATGGATTGAACTGAAGCGCCACCAAGTTGGCATGGAGCGATTCATCGATGCTCTTGCAGTGAATACACACCAATTTTCGAAACGGTGGTTCTATCGGGGACAATTTCAGTTTCGCAGCAGTAACCAAACACAGCGTTCCCTCCGACCCCGCCACCAACGAAGCGAAGTTGAAGTTAGGTCCACCCGCGGTGAATGGGCTCATCCGTGCCAGCAAGTCAATGGCGTATCCAGTGTTTCGCCTGGTAATACTCGCTTTCGGAAACTGCTTTTCTATCTCCCTTCGATTTGCGTCGTTGCTCAACATCGACTTCGCGTGACGATAGAGCTGATGATGGAGGTCCTCGCCTTGCGTCATGGAATCAAACTCCTCACTCGGCAGCGCCCCGAAAGAAACCGCTGTTCCATCTGCCAACAATGCTTTCACTTCCAAAAGGTGTTCTCGTGTGCTGCCGTACACGACCGAGTTCGACCCACACGAATTGTTTCCAATCATGCCCCCGATCATCGCGCGGTTCGCCGTAGATGTCTCGGGTGCGAAGAAAAGTCCAAACTGTTTAAGGTGCTGATTGAGATCGTCTCGCACGATACCGGGTTGAACCCATGCGTATTGTTGCTCGACGTTTACTTCAATGATTTGATTAAAGTACTTGGAAACATCGACCACGATTCCCGCGCCGACCACTTGACCGGCCAGTGAGGTGCCGGCAGTTCGGGGAATCAACGACGTCTTGTGCTCTGTGGCAAAACGAATGAGCTTTATGAGATCGCTGTCATTTTTGGGAAGTGCAACCGCTGTCGGAAGTTCGCGGTATGCCGACGCATCGGTCGCGTACAGGCGACGCATGGTGTCGTCGATGAAAAGCTCTCCTTCGAGCGTCTTTTCAAGGGTAAGAAAGTCGTTACGAGTCAAGGCTTCAAGTAATGAGTCGTGAACATCAGTTACACGACGAGTGAACTAGTCGATCAAGGAAACCACCTTGCGCATTTTCTCCACGCCCGTTTTCAACACGGTGAGCGCATCTTGTTTCCAATAATCTTGATTAAACAACTCGAGTGAGAGGACCTTGGTGCCGCCCATATTCGCGAGATCATTCATGATTTGTTTGTAGGGCGCAACGCCATCGCCTGGATACACCCGATGTCCATCGTTTTGTTGTTCTCGCGGCACGTTGGAAGGATAGTCGTTGATGTGGATCACATCGATCAAGTTTCCGTTCACCATCTTCAAGCAATCGAAATTGGAACCACCGCGGAAGAGGTGATAGACGTCTGGGAGAATGCTCACGCCAGCATCGTTGGCAATGGCGCACGCCATCAGTGCTTGGCCAAAATGATAAAAGACCGGAGAACCGCCCCAGAATTCGAGCAGGGGTTTCACGCCCGTTTCGCGACCGAGGTCGAGAAGCTTTTTATATCGCTCACCTACTTTGAAGAGATCGAGTGCTTGATCGGGTTTCACACCAGAAGATGGAGCAGCAATTCTTTGGCATCCGATCTCAGACATCAGTTGCATCTCTTCCTTCATTTGTTGGAAGCCGGCCGCGCGTTGGGTGTCATCGTCGACCATCCAAGGGGCAAAACCGATGGCATCTTCGACTGTCAAGTGGTTGTCGGCAATCAACTTCTTTAGAGCAGGCATCGAGCCACCCTGTTGCTTGTAGGCTTTCACGTCCATCACCCACAACTCGAGACTGTCGAATCCGGCCTTGGCGGCGAGTTCGATTGACTTGGTGAGTCCGACTTTCTGACCACGAATGGTGCTCGTATTGAGACAGTATTTGAACAAGCTTGGCTTCTTTTTCTGTGCAAAAGAATCGGTAGACAGCAACGTGGCCCCGGCGGTGAGCCCGAGTGCCATCAACGAATCACGACGGTTCATAATTTGGTGTAGCGTAAATTCAAATTTAGTCGATAAAAATAGATTTAGGCTCCCTATCTTTCTTTTATGAAAAAGTCATTCTTCGTCCTGGCGATAGCCCTCTTCACGTTGTTCGCGTTCCGTGCGGACGAGGCGAAAAAACCCAAGTGGGTAAGTATTTTCAATGGAAAAGACCTCTCTGGCTGGGTGGTGAAAGTCGCGGGACGACCGGTGGGTGAGAACCTTGGAAACGTTTTCAGGGTTGAGAACGGCATCATGTCGGTACGGTACGATCATGAGGCTTACGCCAATTTCAATAGCCAATTCGGCGCCCTCTATTATAATAAGAAGCTTAAGCACTACCGGTTAAAGGTGGAATATCGGTTTGTGGGCGAGACCGCCGCCGGCGCGCCGTCGTGGGGTTTTCGCGACAGTGGCGTACAATACCAAGGACAGGCCCCGGAGACAGTGGGTCTTACCCAATCATTTCCTGTTTGCCTCGAATACAACTTGCATGGTGGAAATGGGAAAGACGAGAGGCCCACGGGGGAAATCTGCGCGAATGGCATTATCGTCAAGATTGATGGCAACCCGAATAGCTCGTATTGCACCCCCCCCACGGTCAAGCGGACTTTCCACGGCGATCAATGGGTGACGCTCGAAATTGACGTGACGGAAAGCAAAATCTCGCACTTTGTGAACGGCGAGGAAATCCTGACGTTCACGGATCCCCGCTATAACCCCAATCACGAACTTGGAAAGACCTTTATTGTAAATGGAAATGACCGTGTCCAATCGGGGTATATTTCACTCCAGTCCAACAGCCATCCAATTGATTTTCGTAAGATTGAACTGATGGAATACGAGTAATGGGATTGTCCCAAAATGTCGTGTAACGATCCGTCAAAATTCCAGTCCTACCACGCAACTGCGTAAAGGCAGGAACAGTCTTTCGCTGATAAACTTACAACCTATGATCAAGCACTTCCTCACGGTGATCTATCGGAATTTCCTTCGCTCAAAAGGGTACTTCATGATAAATGTGGCAGGTCTGGCATTAGCTTGGTATGAACAAGTTTCACGCAAACGACGCGAACTTGTATCAAGTCATGGAAAACCAGCAGTACTCCGACAACTTGATGACGACTACGTCGACCCCTGGTATCCTCGCCGAAAATCTAAAGATTGACTTTCCCGATGTAAAATATTCTGTCGAAACTTCATGGATTTCGCCGCACACGCTTTCTGTGAAAGACCACAATGTCAAAGCCGAGGGTTTTCATGCCAGCCCCGACTTTTTCCAAGCTTTCTCTTTCCCACTTACGCAAGGTGATGCATCTAAAGTTCTGGTCGATAAAATGTCAATCGTTATTTCGGAGTCACTTGCCATTAAGGTATTTGGAACAACTGATGATGTCGTGGGGAAATCCATCGACGTGGATCACGACAAATCATACCTCGTCACGGGTGTGTTTCAGAACATAGGAACAAACTCCACCATGAGGTTCGAATTTGTTCAAACCTTCGAAGACTTCAAGTCAAACAATCCATGGCTCTTGGATTGGGGCAGCAACGGCCCTCCTTGTTACCTGGTGCTCCATGAGGGAAAAAACCCTGTTGACTTCGCTGCGAAGATCAAGGACTATGTCAAGGGGAAAAACAAGGATTCAAACGTATCGCTGTTCCTTCAACAATACTCCGATCGGTACTTGCACGGAGCTTACTCGAACGGGGTTCAAACCGATGGTCGCATCTTGTACGTCCGACTTTTCTCCATCGTAGCGGTTTTTGTGTTGGTCATCGCGTGTATCAACTTTATGAACTTGTCGACGGCGCGTGCCACTCGAAAATATAAGGAGGTAGGAATTAAGAAATCGGTAGGGGCAGGTCGCGAATCACTCGCGCTGCAATTCCTCAGCGAGTCGCTCATCACGTCTTTCTTAGCAATGTTCTTAGCTATAGGATTGGTGTATTTATTCCTTCCCGCTTTCAATGTCGTAACCTTGAAGTCCATTCGATTGGATCTCACCGATCCGATGTTGATCGGTTGGTTGCTTGGCACCAGTGTCATCACCGGTTTGGTCGCTGGAAGCTATCCTGCGCTGTACCTGTCGGGTTTCAAACCGGCAGCCGTGCTAAAGGGTGAGGTACGTGGGTCGTTGGCCGAGCTATGGGCGCGCAAGGGTCTCGTGGTGTTTCAATTCGCCTTATCTGTATTCTTGATCGCTGCTGTAATCGTACTCTTTAGGCAAATCGACTATGTTCAGAAGCAGAATCTAGGTTATGAGAAAGAGAATTTGATACAGTTCGATCGTGAGGGAAAGCTGTGGTCAAGTCTCAGTTCATTCTTGACCGAGCTTCGTCGAATTCCCGGGGTAAAGAATGCGTCCTCGATTGGTCATGGTTTGTTGGGTCAAAATAGCAACACGAGTGGGCTGGAATGGGAAGGTAAGAACCCCGAAGAAAGCATCTTGTTCGAGGCCGTCCGGTGTAACTATGATATGATGGAAACACTTGGAGTCACAATGGTGGAGGGCAGGATGTTTCAAAACGGTAACGCAGCTGATTCTTCGAGGATAGTTTTCAACGAAGCTGCGATTAAAGTGATGGGGCTTGTGGATCCGATTGGAAAGCACATCAAGTTGTGGGGCGAAGACATGGAAATTGTTGGTGTGGTCAAGGACTTCAACTTTCAATCGATGCACGACCCGGTAAAACCTTTGTTCTTCAAATTGGAACCAACCAACACATGGGTGATCATGGCTCGATTGGAAGCGGGAAGGGAAAAAGAAACATTGGCGGCTATCGAGAAATTGTATTTATCATCAAACCCGGGATTCAGTTTCGAGTATAGGTTTCAAGATCAAGAATACGCCCAGTTGTATGCTGCAGAGCAACGCGTGGCGACCCTCGCCAGTTATTTCGCAATCATCGCCATCGGCATTAGCTGCCTAGGTCTGTTCGGGTTGGCTGCATTTACCGCGGAACGTCGTATGAAGGAGATTGGAATTCGTAAGGCGCTCGGGTCTTCTTCATCCAATATTGTCTTGTTGCTATCGGCAGACTTTACAAAAATGGTTCTTATCTCCGTGGCGATTGGTTTACCACTCGCATATTGGGCTTTGAATTCTTGGATGGAACGGTTCGCTTATCGAGCACCTTTGACCATCGCAGTTTTCGTGGGTGCCGGCGCAACGGCGTTGGCTGTCGCTTGGATCACGGTGGCCACGCAAGCGATTCGCGCTTCGAGGGCCAATCCGGTCACGTGTTTGCGGACAGAGTGAGGATGAACGGTTTGAAAATGGGTAACCTGTAAGTCGACCCTACCGTATAACCTTCGCAAAACCCGAACCTGTAGAAATGAAAAAGGTAGACATCCTCAACTTTATTACAGATTTCCGCAAAGCTCCAAACGACGTGAAGACGCATAAGGCGCTCATGACACATCTCGGCCCCGAGAACGAAGCTCAAGCGCTGGCTATGATTTCTGAGATGAAGCAACTGCGCGTGATCCGCGAACTGGATCAGAATGGCGAAAAAGCCTACCAAGTCATCGCCCGGTAACGACCGTTAGGATCAAAAAACTTAGGCGCCGTCTATTAATTGTGACGGTTCAGCGACACTTCCGCAAATTGTGGTAATTTTGTGTTGGTCTTCGCGTTCTTTGGCTAAAGAATCAAAGACAAACCGGAAATGAAGCTAACCAAACTGGCGTTTCTCTTCTTGGCA
>JBGAGB010000013.1:0-123811 GCA_044226945.1 Cyclobacteriaceae bacterium
CCTTGATAACGACGGAGACCTTGACCTTATCGTGGGTAAATATCGAAGCTTTTGGTTTTACGAAAACATCGGCACGCCACAGGTGCCAAACTTCGTCGAGTACAGGGATGGTGTTTCGGGCGGCAACGATCCAACACGTTTTTACAACCCATTCGAGGCCCTTTCGGCTCGGCAAGGAACCGCAGCTCCGGCTTTCATAGACATTGATGGCGACGGTGATGTAGATCTTTTGTTCGGAGACGATACGGGGTCATTCACCTTGGCGGAGAACCAAAATCCTGCACCGAAGGTTGGGCAAGCGAGGCAGTCACTCGACTTGCCCTCCGATGCCTCGGTGATCATCGATAAGGATCTCACACTAACGGACGAAGACGGCGACGACATTGTGCGGGCTACCGTGATCATTAGTCCATTCGATGTTGGGAAAGAGTTGTTGGAACTAACTGGCACACATCCGAAAATCAATGCAGCGTGGGATGCCCAGAAAGGGACCTTGACACTTACACCGAAGAGTGGGGCGACCGTCGCTGCCGCTGATGTGCAGGCCGCCCTCCGATCCGTGCAATACACGCCAATCGTGTCACCCCCTCCGAACCAAGCTCGGAAATCCTCTCAACAAGCGGGTCGTACCATTACCAAGTCCATCTCGATGCAGGCATTCGACTCGGACTTGACCACGTCACCAGCGAGCATATCGGTGTTTACATTGACACACTCGAACCAGCCACCTGTTGTAGCGCCCGGTACGTTCAACTTGGCTTACGTTGGTTCCGCTGTAAGCCTTCCGTCGAGCATCGTCGTGACTGATCCGGACGATGCCACAATCTCTTCGGCTACGATTAAGCTTTCTCCAGTTTTTTCGACCGAAGACGTGCTGACATTTACACCAAAGGGGACGATTTCAGGTAACTACAACGCAGTCACTGGAACACTTTCGTTAACCGGGGGTGGTACCATCTCTGATTTCCAGGATGTGATCCGATCAGTGAAGTATTCCAACTCGAAAGGCAATGGCGCAAACACGACAACTAGGACGATCACCCTGGTGGTGAATGACGGCGAAAATGATAGTAATGTGGCCAGCGGCCAGTTGGCGATAACAGTCAGTGTCCCTAACACCCCTCCCACGCTGACCGGCGCGACGACTTTGTTTTACACCACAGGCGACTTGGTCATCAACAGTCTCATTACGATCACCGACCCTGACACGACGAAAATGCAAGGTGCTACGGTTGCCATCGTTTCGGGTTTCGACTCCTCGCAAGACGTGTTGTTATTCACAGATCAAAACTCGATTGTTGGCAATTACAACGCGGCTACCGGTGTCCTAACCCTTACAGGAGCGAGCACTACGTCCAACTACCAAACTGCGCTTAGGTCGGTCAAATATCGAAACACATCCAGCACACCCTCCACGATAGCGCGCGGAATCACATTCTCTGTTACGGATGGGAGTCCGGCAGTATCGTTAACTGGCACTGTGATCACGATCAATAGGCCACCTGCCATCGCCACGGAAGAGAAGAAAACCGGTGCCGGCGGAAACATTGCGTTGGCAGCCAGTGAAATCCTATCTGACCCAGACGATAACCTTGATTTGTCTACGCTCGTCGTTACCTCGAAGCAAGGCGCACAGGTGAGTGTGAACAACGGCGTGATCACAATCAACTACGGCAGCATCCCGACATTTAAGGGTACCGATGAAATTACGATCACCGTTTGCGACACAGCGGGTCGATGTCAAACAAGTACTGTCAACGTGGATGTCGGCGCCGATCCAGTTGTGTATTCAGGCATGTCTCCAAACGGCGATGGCGTGAACGACTGGTTCCACATCCAGTTCTTGCAACCAGGTACGCAGGTCAGTATCTACAATCGTTGGGGTGACGCCATCTTTGAAACCGACGACTACGATATGAACGAACCCTCAAAGCGGTTTGAGGGGAAGAACAAGTCAGGAACAGAAGTCGTTGCGGGTTCTTAAACTGGGTATATCATGTTGAGCCGGTAACCTATGAGAAAACTTTACGCCCTCTCCTTCTTTCTTTTGGTGACTGGCTTTTGCTTCGGACAGCAAGACCCCTTGTACACCCAGTACCTCACCAACCCAATGATCTTCAACCCCGCGTATGCCGGATTGAATAACTCGTTTAACGCGGCCGTGAGTGTTCGAAACCAGTGGGCTGGCTTTGAAGGATCGCCGACCACCCTCAACCTTACGGCACATACCTCACTGGTCGACAACAAGGTTGGCCTCGGGGTAATGGCAGTAAACGACCGGGCGGGGTTCCTTCGCAACAACGAGATGGAACTGCTTGGGTCTTACAAGCTGAATTTCAACAAGTACACCTTCAGCTTTGGGATGCAATTCGGGTTTCAGAATGCCACCTACCGTTATGGGGACGTCACGCTGTTCAATCCGCAAGATCCTGCATTTCAACAAGGAAGTGACATGAAGTTCAACTGGGCGAACGTTGGAGTAGGCGCGATTTTAAAAGGGGACCAGTTCATCGTGGGACTCTCTGTACCACGGCTCACGAAAGCGCGTGGCGGCTCGACCAACTTCTTGATCCAGAGTCAACATGTGTACCTATACGGGGCTTACGTTCACTACCTGGGTACCCGGCTGCGTCTGAAACCTTCAGTTTTATTGAGAGGTGTGCAGGGTTCGCCCTTGGCTGCCGACGTGAACTTTAACATTAACATCGACACGAAGTATACGGCTGGGGTATTCGTTCGAAACTTCAAGTCTTATGGCGCGCTGGTACAGGCCTGGTTCTTCAATAAGATGCGACTCGGATATGCTTTTGAAGTCCCTACGTCAAAATCTGTGGGTGCCCAATTTACCACCCACGAACTCACGCTCGCCCTACGGATGGCGCTCCTGAACATGCACGATACCTCATATTCGGAGTTCTAGCGCGCTCGTTTTTTGCAAGTTGCGGCCCGGGTTGCGCGTATTTTTCCCAACGAACTTACATCTGGTTGAACTATTCGGAAAAATAGCTGTTCTTGGTTAGGAATGAAGGTAGCGGTTTCGAGGAAAGAACATTTCAATGCCGCGCATCGGCTGCACAATCCCAGCTGGTCGGACGAAATGAACCAGCGAGTTTTTGGGAAGTGCAACAACCCGAATTACCACGGTCACAATTATGAATTGATCGTGACTTTGGTCGGCGAACCCGATCCAAAGACCGGGTATGTGTACGACATGAAAGAGCTGAGCGACTTGATCCGAGATGAGGTCACGTCGAAGTTTGATCATCACAATCTCAACTTAGACGTCGAACAGTTTAAGCACCTGAATCCAACGGCAGAGAATATCGCCATCGTAATTTGGAATTTGTTGCGCCCTCGCATTGACGAAAAGTATGAACTCAGGGTGCGTTTGTTCGAGACTGAAAGAAATATTGTTGATTTCCCCGCATAGTACTGCAACACTCTGAACATTTCGTCGAGCGGGATGTTGACTTAATAATTGAAATGTTATGACACCAAAAGAAAGCAACCTCCGAATTCGTCCAATACAACCCATCCACGAACACGATGATGATGATCACCCGGTGTCATCATTCGAGACGCCGTTGCGGCCCGACGCCTTCGTCATGGACGACGAGGAAAAAATCGAGCGAATCGAAAATCACTTTCGTGAGATCATGAATGTGCTTGGCCTCGATCTCACCGACGACAGTCTGAAGGGCACTCCTCGACGTGTAGCAAAAATGTATGTGAAAGAGGTGTTCGCAGGTTTGAATCCCAAGAATCAGCCGACCGCCCGCTTGTTTGAAAACAAGTACCAATACGACCAGATGTTGGTCGAGAAGGACATCACTTTTTACTCACACTGTGAACATCATTTTGTCCCGATTTATGGCAAGGCGCATGTGGCCTATTTCTCATCGGGTAAGGTCATTGGTCTTTCTAAAATCAACCGCATTGTTCAATATTTCTCCAAGAGGCCACAAGTCCAAGAGCGCCTCACGGTACAAATCGGGAAAGAACTTGAGCGTGTCTTGAAAACAGCTGATGTAGGGGTAGTTGTGGATGCGAATCACATGTGTGTTGCCTCACGGGGTGTGGGCGATACTAACAGTAAAACTGGCACCGCCTATTTTTCAGGAAAATTCCGCGAGGAGAATGTGAAACGGGAATTCCTGAATTACATCAATAGTAAGTAACAAGCAAGGATTACATAGACGGGCGTGGGCGACTTTCGACAGTCAACCCACGCCCGTTTTTTTGCCGGTGCGTGAATGTCTCCTCGCGCCATTCGATGTTCTCCCTGCCACGACGTCTTCTGTTTATCGCCTTCGAAATTCCATTTGATTTGCTAATTTAGCCGTGATTTATCCCATACCTATGGCATTCGATATTGACATGATCAAAGCCCACTATGCTGCCATGCCCGGCAGGATTGCAGCGGCTCGTAAGGTGGTCAACAAGCCACTAACCCTTTCGGAAAAAATTCTCTATTCACACCTGCACACCGACCAGAAGTTGGAGAATTTCGGTCGAGGGAAATCGTACGTGGATTTTGCGCCCGACCGGGTAGCCATGCAAGATGCGACGGCCCAGATGGCGCTGCTGCAGTTTATGTCTGCCGGACGTCCCAAAGTGGCAGTTCCTTCAACGGTGCATTGCGATCACTTGATCGTGGCCAAGACTGGCGCGAAAGAGGACTTGCAGGTTGCCACCACCGAGAGCCGGGAGGTATTTGACTTCCTCTCTTCAGTGTCAAACAAGTATGGGATCGGATTTTGGAAGCCAGGCGCTGGTATCATTCACCAGGTCGTGCTCGAAAACTATGCCTTCCCAGGCGGGATGATGATCGGAACAGACTCGCACACGGTGAACGCAGGCGGGTTAGGGATGATTGCCATCGGCGTCGGGGGTGCAGACGCCGTGGATGTGATGTCAGGAATGGCCTGGGAACTCAAATTTCCCAAGTTGATTGGCATTAAACTCACCGGCAAGCTCAAAGGCTGGGCGTCGGCCAAGGATGTGATCTTGAAAGTATCTGGCATCCTCACCGTGAAAGGTGGTACAGGAGCCATTATCGAATATTTCGGCGAGGGTGCTGAGGCCCTAAGCTGTACAGGAAAAGGTACCATCTGCAACATGGGCGCCGAAGTTGGTGCCACTACTTCAACGTTCGGTTACGACGATTCAATGTCGCGCTACCTGGGAGCAACCGGGCGTGCCGATGTGGCGAAGTTGGCCGATGGTGTTCGCCAACACCTAACAGCAGATCCTGAAGTTTACGCGAACCCTGAAAAATACTTCGACCAAGTTGTTGAAATCAACCTGTCCGAGTTGGAGCCGCACCTCAACGGTCCGTTCACTCCAGACTTGGCTACTCCTATCTCGAAGATGAAAGAGGAGGCCGCCCGCAACGGTTGGCCCACAAAAGTCGAAGTAGGTTTGATCGGCTCTTGCACCAACTCTTCTTACGAAGACATTTCCCGTGCTGCAAGTTTGGCAAAGCAAGTGGCCAACAAAAATCTAAAAACCAAGGCCGAGTTCACCATCACTCCCGGCTCCGAGCAAGTGCGCTATACGATCGATCGTGATGGATTTATTGCTACGTTCGACAAGATCGGCGCAAAGGTGTTTGCCAACGCCTGCGGTCCCTGCATCGGTATGTGGAGCCGCTTTGGTGCAGATAAGAAAGAGAAGAACACGATTGTTCACTCGTTCAACCGGAACTTCCAGTCGCGCAACGACGGCAACCCGAATACATTTGCGTTCGTCGGTTCACCAGAACTGGTAACCGCCCTCGCCATCGCCGGCGACTTGACGTTCAATCCAGAAACTGACTTTCTCGTGAATGAGAACGGTCAACAGGTGAGGTTAGATCCACCCTCTGGCGACGAACTCCCAACAAAAGGCTTCGACGTAAAAGACGCAGGGTACATCGCCCCCGCCGCAGACGGTAGCAAAGTGAACGTAAAAGTCGACCCGAAATCGGACCGTCTCCAACTGCTCGAGCCATTCAAAGCTTGGGATGGGAAAAACCTTACAGGGTTGCGCGTCCTGATCAAAGCAAAGGGAAAATGTACCACCGACCACATCTCGATGGCGGGTAAGTGGTTGAAATACCGTGGTCACCTCGACAACATCTCAAACAACTTGTTGATCGGGGCAACCAACTTCTTCAACGAGAAGATCAACAGTGTGAAAAACACGCTAGACGGCAGCTACGACGAAGTACCGAAAGTTCAGCGCGCGTACAAGGCAGCGGGCCTTGGCTCGATCGTAGTGGGTGACGAAAACTATGGTGAAGGTTCTTCACGCGAACACGCGGCGATGGAGCCCCGTCACCTAGGCGTGCGTGCCATCCTCGTGAAGTCTTTTGCCCGTATTCATGAGACGAACCTCAAGAAACAGGGTATGCTCGCTTTGACGTTCGCCAACAAAGATGACTACAACAAAATTCAAGAGGACGATCAAATCGACATCATCGACCTCACTTCTTTTGCACCCGACAAGCCGCTCACACTGCAACTCAACCACAAGGACGGCAGCAGCGAAAAGATTACTGTGAACCACACGTACAATGCGAATCAAATCCAGTGGTTCAAAGCTGGGTCCGCGTTGAACTTGATGGGCGCCAAATTCCGCTCAGAAGGAAGACCGAAAGCGACAGTTGCGAAAAAAGCGAAGGCGAAGGCCAAACCAAAAGTAAAGGCAAAAGCCAAGCCGAAAGTGGTTACCAAAAAAGCAGCTAAAAAAGCGGCTAAGAAGGTCGCCAAGAAAGTGGTGAAGAAGGCCGCCAAGAAGAAAGCTGTCTCCAAAGCGAAGCCCGCAAAGGCAAAAACCAAGGTGAAAGCAAAATCCAAAGCCAAGGTGAAGAAGGCGGCCAAGAAGAAAAAATGATTGACCTTCAAATTGATTAGAGAGAAAAGGCAGTTCTAACGACTGCCTTTTCTCATTTATGCGGTTGCACGATCAGTCAAAGCGCTACCCAGTTCAGAGCTCAAGAACAACTTGCCGAAGTTCATTCAACATCATCGCAGTAGCTCCCCATACAATTTCATTATCGATTAAGAAATGTGGTGCACGCAAGCGGTAAGCACTTGCTACTGTAATTTCGCTTACGTGGATTGCAGACGCTGGTAACAGGTTCAAGAGATTGCCTTCGAGTATACGAACGACCTCGTGCTGGTCGGCTTTAAACTCGGGTCTGGAGCTTGCGTAGCCAACCACTGGCGTTACCATGAAATTGCTGGGCACCACGAAGAAATCGCTCAGGCGCCCGATCACTTTCACGTCTCGCGGATGCACACCTACCTCTTCTTCGGCCTCACGCAGGGCCGTTTCAAGATACGTCTCCCCTGCCTCAGCTTTCCCCCCGGGAAAACTGACTTGCCCGGAATGGGTGCCTGCATAATCCGGGCGCTTGATTAAAGGAAATTCAATCGTACCCTCGCCGTTCGGGTAAAGGAGGATCAGGACACTCCCTGGGCGAGGTGGTAGACTATGCTTGAACTGGATGGGCTCTCCGTTTGCTCGCACTGCTCTTAATGGCTCGTGCGCGCTAGAACCCGGCAAGGGCTGTTCGAGCCGGGTCTCAAGTCTGGTGATTAAAGATTCAAACGCGTCCGTCATTGGTCTACTCAACCGCCACAGCCCCTCATTTGTTCCTTCGAAACGAGCATGTCTCCAACCTCGTTCGAACGACTGAACTCAGCGCAAGCTTCAGCTTTCCTTTTTGTCTGTTGGTACACAAGGCCCAAGTAATAATGTGCTTTTTCCAAGCGTGAATCCGAGTCCAGGGATTTCTTCAGCAAGCGTTCGGCGGCGCTCAAATCTTGCTTCATATACATGAGAATTCCCTTGTTCCTATATGCGTAGGCATTGTAAGGATCGAGCGTGATAGCTTGGTCGATATCTGTTTCGGCTTCGACCAATCGGCCCGCCAACGCCAGAATCAATCCTCGGTTGTTGACGAAGTATGCCTGGTTGGGACTTAGTGTGATCGCTTTGTTCACTTCCACGAGCGCTTCGTCAAACTTTCCCTCTTCGATCGCGATAAGTGCCAACGAATTATAAATGTTTGGCTCTTTGGCGTTCAACGCGATGCATTGGGTGAGCTCCGCACGTGCCTCATCAAAACGTCGCATCTGATATTTGACCGACGCCATGTTCACGCGACACTCGGTTTCATTGAAGCTCCCAAGGGCGATCACCTTTTCAAACGCGTCAAGTGCGGGTTGATATTCGCGTTGTTTCGTCAGGACTAGACCTCTTAAGAAATAGGCAACTGCCGTGTCTGGCTTCACCTTCAGCACACCTTCAAGGTCGGCGAGTGCACTGAAGTACTCACCAGACTCGTAATAACTCGTTGCCCGATTCATCCGCGCGTTCAAGAAATCGGGTTTGCACTCCAACGCCAGCGTATAGGAATGGATTGCCTGTTGATAATCGCGACTCCGATAGTACACCGTTCCCAGGTTGTTCACCGCGTCCACGTAACAGGGGTCTACCTTGATTGCCTCCTTGTAGAAATACTGGGCTTGGTCTGTGTTCCCCTCTTTTAACGCCTCGTTCCCTTGCAAGAGAAACCGTTGTAATCTTACTTCCTTGCTTTCACATGCCGTCAAACAGACGACCACTGCTACGGCCAATATCTTCCTGATCATAGACCTCAAATGTACATCCTTTGCACAAGTTCCCATGGCAGACGCTGTCCGGAAACGTTTGTTACGCTTAAATAACAGGCTAGCTTTCAAATAGTTATAAAATGTCGCGATCCAATTTGCCAAATCACATCCCGTTCCTTTTCTTTGTGACTCGCAAATGAACAACCTGTCAAACACATTGGGCCATCACCACCATCATCTTACAATGATCAGTGGCGGCTTTATGTCATGACGTAAGACATAACCTATTACCAGGAGGCTTGCCACAACAATGGCAGGCCTTTTTTATTTAAACTGAGAATTAACCAACATGAGCATTTTACGAGTCGCCATCCAGAAGTCGGGAAGGTTGCAAGAGGGGTCGATGAAACTCCTGCAGGAGAGTGGTCTTTCGTTTAATAATGGCAAGGACCAATTGAAGACGCAAGCGCGCAACTTTCCAGTCGAGATCTTGTTCCTGCGCGACGACGACATTCCTCAATACATCGAAGATGGTGTTGCCGATGTCGGCATTGTTGGCGAGAACGTCTTCGTTGAAAAACAAAAGAAGAATAAATTGATTCGGAGGCTCGACTTTGCCAAGTGCCGTCTCTCCATCGCGGTACCCCGAAATGAACCTTATCCCGGCGTCCAAGCGCTCGAAGGAAAGAATGTGGCCACCTCCTACCCTCACATTGTCAGTCAATTCCTAAAGAGCCGTGGAGTGAAGGCGGGCATACACGAGATCAGCGGATCGGTCGAGATTGCCCCTGGAATTGGTTTGGCCGATGCCATCTGCGACTTGGTGAGCAGCGGAAGCACACTAATGAGCAATGGACTACGCGAGGTAGAAATCGTGATGCAATCAGAAGCGGTGCTAATTGGCAACCAAGCTCTCAATTCCGAAAAACAGGAGATTCTAGATCGTCTGCTGTTCCGAATCGAAGCCGTGCAGTCGGCCAAGAATAACAAGTATATCCTACTGAATTGCCCGAACGACTCCATCGAGGGGATCACCAACCTTTTACCGGGTGCGAAGAGCCCCACCATCCTACCTTTGCGGGAACCTGGATGGTCGTCTATTCACTCGGTCGTCAACGAAAATGACTTCTGGGAAAAGATCGATCAGCTCAAGTTGATGGGCGCCGAAGGAATCTTGGTCATTCCGATTGAAAAAATGATTGCTTAACCATGCGCACCGTTATCCACCCCGATCCGAAAGAATGGAAAGTGCTGAGCCAACGGCCCACGCTTGAACTCGAATTTCTCGACAGCACTGTTCGAAACATCATCAACCGGGTGAAGACCGCGGGTGATGACGCCCTTCATGAATTTGCTGCACGGTACGACAAAGTTACCTTGTCGTCACTCGCCGTCTCGAACGAGGAGATCGTCGCTGCAAGTCAACTTGTGAGTCCCGAATTGAAACGAGCGATCGAAACTGCCGCTTCAAACATTCGTAAGTTCCACGAAGCCCAACAACGCGGTGTACTTAAAGTGGAAACTTCAAAGGGCGTCCACTGCTGGCGAAAAGGAGTGGCGATCGACCGGGTAGGTATCTACATCCCCGGTGGCACCGCTCCACTGTTTTCCACTGTGTTGATGCTCGCGATACCCGCCACAATTGCGGGTTGCCAGGAGATCATCCTATGTTCTCCCCCCGACGAAACCGGGTCTATTGCACCTGCGATTGTCTACGCTGCTTCCATGGCTGGCGTCTCGAAAATGTTCAAGGTTGGTGGGGCACAAGCAATAGCTGCGCTGGCATACGGCACCGAGACTATTCCTTCCGTACATAAGATATTTGGGCCTGGTAATCAATTTGTTACGAAGGCAAAGCAAATCGTTAGTCAAGATGGAATTGCCATCGATATGCCCGCGGGTCCGTCCGAGGTGCTCGTGGTGGCGGGGCCCTCAGCCAACCCATCTTATGTGGCAGCCGACCTTCTTTCCCAGGCCGAACACGGCAAGGACAGCCAAGTGGTTTTGGTCGCCTACGACGAGTCTACTGTGACCCGGGTGCTGGTTGAAATCGACCGTCAGTTGGGAGACTTACCGCGTCGAGAAATAGCCAAAGGGGCACTGGAAAACTCGCTCGCCGTGGTGGTGAAAAACGATGAAGAAGCCTTGTCCTTTATCAACGCGTATGCGCCCGAGCACCTGATCGTCAATACCTCCAACGCAGAAGAGTTATCGGAACAAGTTCGCAACGCCGGATCGGTGTTTCTCGGTGCCTGGTCACCTGAGTCTGTTGGGGACTATGCCTCTGGCACCAACCACACACTCCCCACGAACGGATTTGCGAAAGCCTTTAGTGGCGTTTCACTGGAAAGTTTCCAGAAGTTCATCACGTTTCAATCGCTGACCGCCGAGGGATTGAAAAGCCTCGGCCCCGTGGTTGAGACCATGGCGGTGGCCGAAGAACTAGTCGGACACAAGAACGCGATTACGGTGAGGTTAAAAGACTTGGCATGATGGACATCGAGCGCGTGAAGTCGTGGGTACGTCCCCACCTTTTGAA
The DNA here is from genome assembly GCA_044226945.1 of Cyclobacteriaceae bacterium. Classification (GTDB taxonomy): domain Bacteria; phylum Bacteroidota; class Bacteroidia; order Cytophagales; family Cyclobacteriaceae; genus ELB16-189. The sequence goes on from JBGAGB010000013.1 coordinate 11,143, forward strand.
ACTCCAACCCTATTCATCGGCTCGTGACGAGTTTGATCAGTCTTCGGTGGACGCGAGCCAATTCGTTTACCTGGATGCAAACGAGAACCCATTTGATACAGGATTCAATCGGTATCCCGATCCACACCAGCGGTCACTCAAGTCTCGCATTGCGGCCTTCCGGCAAGTGGAGCAGAACCAGATCTTCCTCGGCAATGGCAGCGACGAGGCGATCGACTTGGTCACAAGACTGTTCTGTCGGGCTGGAGACAACATCTTGCTCCCGACGCCTACCTACGGTATGTATAGGGTCTCAGCCGAAATCAATGAGATCGGCGTTCGTACCACGCTCCTGACCAGTGAATTTCAACTTCCGAGCGACTTCCTAAGTCATATCGATTCACGTACACGCCTGATTTTTCTTTGTAGCCCGAATAATCCATCGGGCAACCTCCTCGAACGCGAGTCGATTCGACGCGTGCTGGAGCAGTTCGATGGGGTGGTTGTCGTGGACGAAGCATACATTGACTTTACATCTGAGGTGAGTTGGCTTTCCGAGTTGAACCGATACCCGAACCTCGTTGTGTTGCAGACTTTTTCGAAGGCATGGGGATTGGCCGGGCTGCGATTAGGGATGGCATTCGCGCACCCTGCCATCATCGAGCTCCTCGATAAGATTAAGCCACCATACAACATCAGTGCACCCTCGCAGCAGTTGGCGTTGAAAGCTATTGATCAACCTGATCGGATGCTTGCCGCCGTTGCCACACTGATGTCCGAACGTTTGCGTTTGGCGGACGCCCTGAAGGCGCTCCCCTCGGTTGAAAGGGTGTTTCCTTCGGACGCCAACTTTGTGTTGGTTCGGATAAGAAATGCAGGAGACGTCTACCATCGATTGGTCGAACAAAAGATTGTGGTACGAGACCGCTCGTCGGTGAAACTCTGCGAAGATTGCCTTCGGATTACGGTTGGAACACCCGAGGAAAACAACCAGTTATTGAGCACCTTGCAACGCATATCATGAAAAAAGCTTTGTTCATAGACCGGGATGGAACGTTGATTTACGAGCCTCAGGAAAACCCCCAGATCGATTCTCTGGAAGTGTTGGAATTTATCCCGGGTGTTTTTACTGCTTTGTCGGCGATCGCAAACTCAGGTCAATTCGAGTTGGTGATGGTGACCAATCAAGACGGCTTGGGGACCGAGAGTTTTCCTGAAGAAGACTTCTGGCCTGTCCAGAATAAAGTCCTGCAAGCGCTGGCCAACGAGGGTATCCACTTTCGAGCCGTGCATATCGATCGGTCGTTCCCGTACGAAAATAAGCCGACCCGCAAACCGGGAACGGCGATGCTCACCTCCTACCTAGACGGGAGTTACGACTTGGCGAACTCTTACGTGATCGGCGATCGGTTGACCGACATGGAGCTTGCCCGGAACTTGGGTGCGAAAGGTATCTTGATTGGATCAAAGAGCGTCGCCGACAGACTAAAGGAATTTGGGCTCGAGGAAGTTTGCGCATTGAGTGCTTGCACGTGGCCCGATATCGCCCGCCTCTTGCAATCGAGGGGAAGGACGGCCACCGTCGTTCGCAAGACAAAGGAAACAGACATCCGGGTGACCGTGACATTGGAAGGTCAAGGCAAATCGAGAATCAACACTGGGTTGGGTTTCTTCGATCACATGCTTGATCAAATCGCCAAGCATGGGCTGCTCGACCTTGAAATTCAGACAATAGGTGATCTTCATATTGATGAGCACCACACGATCGAAGATACGGCGCTTGCATTGGGGGAAGCTCTCTCGAAGGCTCTGGGAAGCAAACGCGGGATCGAACGGTATGGATTCTGTTTGCCGATGGACGATTGCTTGGCACAAGTGGCCATCGATTTCGGAGGACGGCCTTGGTTAGAATGGAGTGCGGAGTTCAAACGCGAAAAAGTTGGCGAAATGCCGACCGAGATGTTCTTCCATTTCTTTAAATCCTTCTCCGACACGGCCAAGTGCAACTTGAATGTGAAGGCCGAGGGAACGAATGAGCATCACAAGATTGAGGCAATATTCAAATCGTTTGCTCGCGCCGTCAAGATGGCGGTACGCAAGGATCCACATTCCGATGCATTACCTTCTACCAAGGGAACATTATGAAAATCGCTGTCGTCAAATATAACGCGGGGAACATCCAATCGGTCTCATACGCACTCGAGCGGATGGGTGTCGACTTTGAAGTGACCCCCGATCCCTCGAAGATCATGGCTGCCGATAAGGTAATTTTCCCTGGGGTAGGTGAAGCTAGTACGACCATGAATTACCTGCGAGCTTCGAAATTGGACCAAGTAATAGTGGCCCTCAAACAACCGGTGCTGGGCATTTGCCTGGGGATGCAGTTGATGTGCCGCCATTCCGATGAGAACAATACGACATGTTTGGGCATATTCGACGAGGTTGTACGACGTTTTGAGCCCACTGGCGACTTCAAGGTGCCACATATGGGCTGGAATTCGCTCAACCATGTACGCGATTGGGTGGATGAAGATCTTGCCGAAAAGTATGTATATTTTGTACACAGCTACTATGTGCCCGTGAACCCTTACACCGTGGCACAAGCCGACTACATCGTGCCATTTAGCGCGGCCATGAGGAAAAACAACTTCCATGCAGTTCAATTCCACCCCGAAAAATCAGCGGAAGCTGGCGAGCAGATTCTAAAAGCATTTTTGACGATATGAGACTGATTCCCGCCATCGACATTATGGATGGAAAGTGCGTGCGGCTAACGCAGGGCAACTTTGGAAAAAAGCGCATCTACGACGAGGACCCCCTCGATATGGCCAAGCGTTTCGAAGACGCTGATCTTGAAGACATCCACATCGTCGACCTCGATGGAGCGCAATCCGGCGCGGTTACCAATTGGAAAACGCTCGAGAGCATCCGCGCCAACACCGCCCTAAGGATTGACTTCGGTGGTGGCGTGAAAACATCGGAGGACGTAGAGCAGCTTCTCGAATTGAATATCGAACGAATCAACGTGGGAAGCGTCGCGGTGAAAGAACCACAAAAGTTCATTGAATGGATGGAGCGATTTGGCCCAGATAATTTCATCCTGAGCGCCGATGTGAAGGGCAACGAAGTAAAAATCACCGGTTGGCAGGAACAATCCGGTATCACGCTCTTTGACTTGATCGACCGGTACAGGCCTTCGGGCATTCAGCATATAACCTGCACAGACATCAGTGCCGACGGTACGTTGCAGGGTCCAAATGTGGCCTTGTATAAAAAACTCATCAAACGTTTCCCTACAATGAAGGTGACAGCCAGCGGTGGCGTAGGCGCGATGGAAGATCTTGAAAACCTGCGGTACATTGGCGTCCACGGTGTGGTCATTGGAAAAGCGATCTACGAGGGGAAGATCACACTCGAACAACTATCGTCCTTCAAGCGCTGATATGCTAACGAAAAGAATCATCCCCTGTCTTGATATCAAGGACGGACGAACTGTGAAAGGTGTCAATTTCGTAGACCTGCAGGATGCAGGCGATCCTGTCGCACTGGCCGAAGCCTATTCATACGAAGGTGCGGACGAAATCGTTTTTCTTGACATTTCGGCGACCGTTGAAAAACGGAAAACCCTCGTTGAACTTGTTCGCCAGGTGGCAAGGAAAGTTACCATCCCCTTTACGGTCGGTGGTGGAATTGGAAGTGTAGAAGATGTGGGGCCCTTGTTAGATGCGGGTGCGGACAAAGTGAGCATCAACTCAGCCGCCGTGAAGAATCCGGGGTTGATCGACGAGCTCTCCGTGGCATTTGGATCACAATGCATCGTGTTGGCAATCGATGCCCGAAAAGTTGGAAACCAGTGGACGGTACACACGCATGGCGGGCGCACGCCAACGGAACACAAATTGTTTTCGTGGGCGAAGGAAGGTCAAGAGCGAGGGGCGGGAGAAATCTTGTTCACGAGCATGGACCACGACGGAACAAAAGCGGGTTTTGCGATTGACCCGCTCTCGAAACTACATGCATTACTAACGATCCCTGTGATCGCGTCGGGTGGCGCCGGTAACTACGCCCATTTCGCAGAAGTATTTCTCGCCGGGAAAGCCGACGCCGCCCTCGCGGCAAGCGTGTTTCACTACGGCGAAATGAGAATTAGCGAAGTGAAAGCATATCTCTCAAAAGCGCGGATCCCGGTCCGTGGTTAACAACCCCCTATGATCGACCCTCGAAATGTTCAATTCGACAAACTCAACGGTATCGTTCCGTGTGTTGTCCAGGACTCCACCACGAAGAACGTGTTGATGCTTGGTTTCATGAATGCCGACGCGTTGAAAAAGACCATCGATGAAAAGCGCGTCACCTTCTACAGCCGAAGTAAAATGAGGCTTTGGACAAAGGGAGAGACTTCTGGGCACTACCTCCTACTTGAAGATATCTTAATCGACTGCGATAACGATACATTGTTGGTGTACGCAAGGCCTCAAGGTCCTACCTGCCATACCGGGGCAGACACGTGTTTCGGACAGAATAACTCCGAAGCGGGCCTGGGCTTCTTAGAACGCATCATTCAAGAGCGCAAGATCAACCCGAAGCCAGGATCCTATACAAACACCCTACTCGCTTCTGGAATCAACAAAGTGGCGCAAAAAGTGGGAGAAGAAGCTGTGGAACTAGTGATTGAGGCGAAAGACAATAACCGCGAACTATTCTTGGGAGAAGCTGCCGACTTGATGTATCACTTCCTCGTTTTACTCGCAGCAAAAGGTTACTCACTCAACGATGTGACGTCGGTTCTTCACCAACGACACAAGCCTAAGGCTAATTCATAGCCCACCCTACCTGGCGGCAGACTGGATCAACGGAGACTTCGGCGCAATCTTGATGTAAGTCAATTTGTAGGTGATCGTGCGGTTGTTCGAGTTGTCTGTCCGTACCCCTTCCAGAACGTCCTTCGCTTTATCGTAGGTGAAAGTGAAAGAGGTAGCGCGTCCTTTCGAGTCAAAATGCTTGTACAAGAGTAGGTTGCTTTCGGCCATCGCGCTAAACTCCCCGTACACTGCGTAATATGGTTGGTACGGTTTGTCGATGACGATCTCGATGTACTCGCGTCCAGCCACACTGTTGTCACGGATGATCGCAACCTTCGAGTAATTCTCACGCCTATCCGTCACCTTTTCCCGCTCGCGACTCGAGAACACAGGCTTTCCTTTCTTGGTTACCACGCTAGAAACCGTGTAAATCCCTTCGATACCGCCCAAGCTTGTTTGATCCTTGGCCATGTATCGCTCGACCATTTCCAACAAGTCGACTTGCTCGAGTGGTGATGCTTTCGCCTTTGCTTTTTGCGATTTCAACAACAACCTCTCGTATGAACAACTCATCGCCGTCATACACAACAACACAACGCTCAGCAATCTTATCATATTCTAAAAGAGTATATTCTGGTAACTTCCGCCACTGAAACTTCGGCAAGAGATGTGTCCATGTAGGGCAGTCGGCTTGAACAAGGACTTTCCCATCAACATCCTGACGCACTCTTGAATACCCTCCGTGATCGAAGGGTGAGGATGAACACATTCGGCAAGTTCTTCGATCCCTTTATCCATCGAAATCAACAAGGCAACCGCCTGGATCGCACTCGAAGCATGGTGTCCCACTATTTTGACACCAAGGATCTTCATGGTATCGTCGTTGGTCACCAACAACTTGATAAAACCTTGCGTGTTCCTTTTGGCGATCGCCCGGGGGATACACGCGTAGTCGAGGGTCACCACCTTGTAACTGATTCCCTTCTCACGGGCCTGTATTTCGTTTAAGCCAACGCCGGCCACCTCGGGGTTCAGAAACATGATAGTACTGATGTTCTCATACACCAACTTCCGCTTTGGACTTCCGAACATCTTCTCAACCGCGTAACGGCCTTCCAACTCCCCCACATTGACGAGGGAGATGTCCGCGGTCAGGTCACCGACGGCATATACGTTGGAGATACTGGTTTGGGTATCATCGCCCTCAATACCACGCTTCGAGATCCGGATGTCCACCTTGTCGTCCCATAGGTCTTCCAGGTTGGGAACACGTCCCACCGACACAAGTGCTTTTGCGACGTTAAAGACTTCCTTGCCGCCATCGGTGTATTCAAGTTCATACTCGACCCGTTGATTTTTCACTTCCATCCGAACCAACTTCGAGTTTCGGTGGATCAACACCCCGCTATTTTCCATGTTGCGCTCGATGATCCTGACAACGTCTTCGTCCTCAAACGGTAGGATCCGATCGCCCTTGTCAATCAGGTGAACTTTCGTTGCCCCGAAGCCAGAAAAGATTGTCGCATACTCGCAACCTATCACACCAGCTCCAACAATCACCATGCTCTCGGGGAAACCGTCCATGTTCTCGATTCCCTCGCTCGTCATGACGATCTTCTCATCAATAGGAAGTTCGGGAAGGTAACGAGGTCTGCTTCCTGTCGCCAAGATCACGTTCTCCGCCTGCACAACCTCACGTTGCACACCGTTCGTGATTTCAATTTCATGTTGACTTAATAGCTTGGCGGTTCCGGTTCGGAACTCGAGCAAGTTGGCATAGTTGGAGTTCTTCAGGAGATTCATGTGTTCTTCCAACATATCCTTCCGCTCTTGGACAGCGCGTCTGACCTCATCCTGAATTTCTCGGTAGTTTGCACCCGGGGCCTGAATATTGTATTTCTTAAGGCTCTTGATGAATGCAGAACTTTCGCGCGAAAGCTCCCACCAGGTCTTGGACGAAAGTGCACCATTGGTGACACCGGCACCTCCAACTTTACCGCGCTCAACCAGCAATACTCTTTTCCGAAAATCTAAAGCGCGCATGGCTGCCGCATAGCCTGACGGTCCCGCGCCGATGACAACAAGATCGAACTTACTCATTTACAAGCAATTATGACTACCGAGGTCTAGAGGGGATTTAACCTGTTTCGGTGCTCCTAATATAACGAATGGCATCCGAAAACAACGTGAATTCGTACGATCATCCGGTTGTGACCCGATTTCTTGGCGTCATAAAATGCCTTAGTTTCGTCGTGTGAAAGCCCCGATCATCCAACCTTTACTCGACTGGGACCGCGACTTGTTGATCCGACTGAACGGGTACCACGCGGACTGGCTTGACCCTATCATGTACTGGACATCACAAACGTTGTTCTGGCTTCCACTATACTTCACCTTACTCGCGTTGGTGATTCGGGATTTCAAAAAAGAATGGTGGATCCCGATCATAGGCATAGCCGTGACGATCCTCCTGACCGACCAGATTACCTCCTCGATCATGAAACCCTACTTCATGCGCTTACGTCCATCGCAGGAACCGACGCTGGCGGGAATCGTTCATTTGGTCACAGCTCCTAACGGCGAGCTCTATCGTGGTGGCATCTATGGATTCGCTTCGAGTCATGCGGCCAATACTTTTGGTACAGCTACATTCTTCACCCTCTTGTACCGACGTCGACGAGCGTGGATGAAATGGCTATTCGTGTGGGCAGCCTTTATGACTTATACACGGATCTACTTGGGTGCACATTACCCTGGCGACATCATCGTAGGTGGCTTGATTGGCGTCGCGAGTGCCTTCGTTGGCTTTACAGTGTACAACTGGATCAACGACAAGCGCGAAGAGAAACGCGTTGGAGCCAAAGGCTAGTCGCCGAGGTTCAAAAGCCGTTTGACGTACTTACCAATTATATCGAATTCGAGATTTACCGCATCACCAACTTTGAGTGTGCCCATGTTGGTGTGTTCGAAAGTATACGGGATGATGGCTACTGAGAACCGTCCACTTTTAGAGTTGAAGCAAGTCAAGCTTACTCCATTCACCGAAATCGATCCTTTTTCGACGGTGACGTTTCCTGTAGCTTCATCATAGCTGAAGTCGATCAGCCAACTCCCACCCTGCTCGGCAATTCCCGTCACCCGCCCAGTTTGATCGACGTGTCCTTGTACGACGTGCCCGTCGAAGCGCCCATTCGCCACCATGCAACGTTCGAGGTTCGCGCGATGTCCCACCGTCCACGCGCTAAGCGTCGATTTGGAAAGCGTTTCGTTGACCGCAGTCACCCAATATTGCCCGCCGGAGACACGCGTTACGGTCAGGCAGACGCCGTCGTGTGACACGCTTTGGTCTACCTTAAATTCTCGCGCCAACGGGCTCGCAAGCCGGAAGTCCTTGTTTGTTCCCGACACCTGGATTTCTTCCACGGTGGCGAACGACTCGATGATTCCTGTAAACATAGAAGTAAGGGGCTGTGCCTTGCGTCACGTTATCCGCCAGCCAAGACACAGCCCTGCAAGTTACTTCTTTGTTTCAAGTTTTTGGACCGCCTCTTTCTGATCGGGTCGAACAGTTGGGTACACGATTCCTAATTGCTCCAGATAGGTCTTGTACTTAGCCGGGTTGTAATAAAGCGGTTTCAACTTCGGTGCGAAGTCGGTCATTATCTTTTTATTGAGATACACGGCTGGTTGGTCCTTATCTCCAACCAAAGGCGTGTACTGGATATCCTTGGTTTGTTCATTCTTGTAGTAATCCCACGCATTGCGGAGCAGCTCTGGCTTAAGCAGCATATCAAGGATTGTCATCACTTCGGCCTTAGCGCCCACTACAATTCCCTTGTGAGCAATGGGTGTCGCCATCGAGATGGCATTGCTCCAGTGGTGCCCTGGTAGTCCGGGGATGTTCGAGGGGTAGCGCAACACGACGGTGGGCAGCGACCACGAGATATCGGCGATGTCGTCGGATCCACCTCCCATCGCCATCAACTGGCGGCCCATCACATTGACCGAGCCAGTCGGTGCCGGCAAGCCCATGGTATCGAGTTTGGTGGCTAGTCCCTCTACCTTGGGCGCCTTCATTTCTATTTGTGTCGCCTTGGCGAGAAGCTGGTCGTCGTCGCTCCACTTGGGAAGGCCCACCACCTTCATATTCGAGTACATCGCTTCTGCAATCGGCTTGTTGAAGTGTCCTGGCCATGCGCTGCCTAAGATCTCGTAAGAATATTTCGTGTCGGTCATCATTGCAGCTGCTTCGGCCATCTTCACTCCTATGTCGAATAGTCGCCTGATATCCGGGTATGTCCGTTCACGGAAATAGTACCAGACCGATGCCTTCGAGGGCACCACGTTGGGTTGGTCGCCGCCATCGCTGATCACATAGTGCGACCTTTGAGTGAGTTCAAGGTGTTCGCGTCGGAAGTTCCAGCCGATATTCATGAGTTCGACCGCGTCCAGCGCGCTGCGACCGCGCCATGGGGCGCCAGCCGCGTGCGCAGCAGCGCCTTCGAAAGAGAACCGTACGGAAACCATTCCATTGTAACCCGCGTCGCCGTATCCAACTCCGAGATTATTAGCCACGTGTGTGAAGATGCAGGCATCCACATTTTTGAAGTAACCGTCGCGGATGTAGTATGCCTTCGTGCCCAGGAGCTCTTCGGCCACGCCCGGCCATAACATAATGGTACCTTGGATCTTTTCGCGCTCCATGATCTTCTTGACGGCGAGTGCTGAAATGATGTTGAGGGCTTGACCAGAATTGTGACCCTCGCCATGACCAGGGGCACCTTCGACGAGGGGATCGTGATAGGCGACGCCCGGCTTTTGGGATGCCTTAGGGATGCAGTCGACATCGGAGCCAAGTGCAATCACGGGTTTTCCACTGCCCCATGTAGCAATCCAAGCCGAGGGTACGTTGGCGATGCCCTTCTGGATTTTGAAGCCATTTTTTTCAAGAAGCGAAGTGAGATAAGCCTGGGTTTCGTACTCTTGGAAACCAAGTTCTGCGAAGCTGAAGAGCATGTCATTGATCTGCTGTCCGAGGACGGCGTTCTTTTCAACTTCACGTGCAGCCTCTGCTTTTAGTTTTTCGGTAATGTCGACTTCGGGCTGGGCGAAGGTTTGGATGCACGCAGACCCCATCGCCAGCAGTAGGGTAAAGAACTTCTTCATAGGTTAGGTTTTTTGTAAGATAATGAATTGCGTTTCCGTGTCAACGTGCATTTCCAGGGAGGCGAAACCACGGCGTGATTTTCTTTGCTACATTAGTGAAAAACCCAGCCCATGGAATTCGGCAAGGTGACTCCTGAGGAACTTGAAGCGATCGATTTTACCCTTCCACCGGATCGACCAGAAACGACAGCAATCTTAAAACGCTCCCCCGCGGAGAGCAAGATTTTCGTCGGGTGTGCCAAATGGGGCCGAAAGGACTGGATCGGAAAGATTTACCCCAAAGGGACGAAGGAAGTAGATTTCCTTCAACATTACGCGCAGCATTTCAACTGCATCGAAATGAATGCGACCTTCTACCGGATGCCGCGACGTGCACAAACCGAAGCGTGGAAGAGCAAGGTGACACCCGGGTTCAAATTCTGTCCCAAATTCACCAACAGCATTACCCATATTCGTCGGTTGAAGAACACCCAACAAGACGTCGATCGGTTCATGGATGCGATGACCGGATTTGGCGATGCACTTGGGCCGATCTTCCTCATGCCCCACCCAACGTTTGGCCCAAAGAATTTCGAGGTTCTGCAACAATTCATTCGGGAGCTCCCAACCGATATCAAGTTATTTACAGAACTGCGTCAAGAAGACTGGTATGCCGACGCAGCCATGTTTGAACGTGTCTTCAATATGCTTGAAGAAACTCGTTCGGGTGCCATCATTACCGACACATCGGGCCGGCGTGATATGGTTCACATGCGGCTCACCACCCCAGAAGTATTCATCCGTTTTGTAGGCAACGGCCTCCACCCTACCGACTACACGCGGATCGATGGCTGGGTCGAAAGAATCAGGCAATGGAAAGAACAAGGCATTCATACCGTGTACTTCTTCATGCACCAACACGAAGAGCTACACTCTCCTGAACTGAGCAAATACCTGATCCAGCAACTGAACACGAAGTGTGGGACGTCAATACCGGAACCGGTTTTTGCTGTTCAAACCGAGGAAGTTGAATCTCCCAAGCCCGTCAAGAAGGCGACTAAAAAAGCGCCTAAGAAGAAATGAGAATACTTGCGCTTACTTTTTTCGTCACGGTCGTTTGGTTGGCCGGATGCTCTCAAGATGCGGTGCCCATTACATGCAGGCCGACGGCGCTTCAACGCTATGGTGACTCGCTTGTATACCGGTACAACGACCAAGGGAAGCTCTATCTTCTCGATTACTACGACGTTTTGGGGAGAATCAACAAACACGATGAGTTTACTCTCGACTCAAAGGGGCGACTTGCGCTCGTCACAAAGGTAACTTACCCGATCGCAGGTGGCTCGGTGGTCGATGCGGTACACACCCTTTCGTATGGAGACTCAGACCTACCTGTCTCTCTGAATACCCAGACTGTTTCAGGAGTCATCACGACAACATTTACCCACGACAACCTCGGACGCCTAATAGAGGCTAGCACCAGCACTGGCAGTCCGGCCGAATTCCTCGGAAGCACACGTTACGAATACGACGACAACGGCAACATCCCGAAGGTCTACTACAAGCTCATGATCAATTCAAAGTTGACAGAAGTATTGGCCCGCGAAAACCTATCGTTCGACGACAAGTTTAAATTCTATGCGGAAGTACCCGAGTTGAAAGCATGCCAGGAATACGTTTACTCTTACTTGCCAAACAAGAATAATTGTACCTCAGCCAAGGTCTATTATTACAGTTACAAGTCGCGCTTCGTCACACCGTTGTCGATCAACTTCCAAACGACTTACAATGAGCGTGGATTGATCAAGAGCATCCAAGACGATCCTCCCGCTAGCCTTAACAGCAGCGAGGTTCTCTTCGAGCGTGTGATCTACACGTGTAACTAATACAGCTCTTGCAGCTCAATGTCGTAGATGACGTTCGAATTCGCTGGAACCGGACTGGAAGAATTCTCGTACGGTCCGAATGCCAATCCTGAGGGCACGTAGATCGTGACCTTCCCTCCAGCACCAATCTTGCTGAGCCCAACCTTGATCCCGTGAATGAAATCCACCATTCGACTATCGAACGTGTCGGTTGGTTGCGACGTGCCGCTAAAGAACTGGTTTCCGGACGTGAGCAATTTGCCAGTATAATTGAAACGGACCTTTGTATACCAGGTCGGTAAAGGGCCTGTGCCGGCATTTGTGATCACGTAGCGAACTCCAGTGGAGTCCTTCACAGCGTTGATGGACCTATCTGACAAATATTGGTCGATCGCAGCGATATCCGAGGCAAGGCGAGCCTTTTCGGCAACGGTCGGAAGGATATCTACGATCTCGATATCAAATACCAGAATCGTGTTCGGAGGAATAGTTCCGACTTGTTGCGACCCATAGCCGAGTGGAGATGGAACATATAGGGTTCCTTGCGTGCCCTTCGGCCAGACACTGAGCGCCAATTGCCACCCTGTGATCAGGGAACTCAACAGTGATGTCGCATTGCCCCCTTCGTCGAAGACAGTACCCGAAAGGAAGTAGCCCTTGTAAACAACTTTGATGCTTTGATCCGTTTTCGGGGGAAGTCCCACGCCTAGTTTTTTGATGACATAGCGCACACCGCTCTTGTCCTTGATTGCATCGATCCCATTTGTGCTCAGATAAGAATCAATCACCTTGATATCTTCCTCCATTTGTGCGAGCGAATCCACTCCATTTCCGCTATCCAAGCAGCCCGAAAAAGCAAACGGCAACGCTAGCATCCACAACCATCTCATCGTTCTCATAACTTTCATTTATTGATCTTTACACACTAACAACACCTCAAAAAAACACAATTTTTATCTCAGTTTGGTTTCAGCATGTCGACGTCCCGCGCCGTTCCGTCGACACTGAATACTTTCAATCCCAGGGCCTGACTTGGCAACCGGATCTTGCGGCCCGACTGCGACAAGTATCCCCCGCCATAGTAAAATTCGACACGGCGCGTACGTTCATTTGGCATCGAAACCTCGGCAAAAGCATCGGACACAGTGGCCTCAAATACTACACCTTCGGCTCGTTTCACGCTCAATACCCGAAGAGGTCCTTTGTTTTGCGAGGCGATAAACAGATCTTCATTTGGCCTCACAATTTTCACAAGGGCCTTTGCATCGCCCTCCACTTCAAATCCCGTCACTGCTGGCAACGCGGGTCGAAAATTTCCTTTTCCATCGCCGTATAAAACTAGACCTACGGCCGCATCGTAGCGACCTGCGAAGACTTCGTTACCATAGTCGTTGCCAATTAACAAGACATCGAGATTCTCATCTTGATCCACATCGTCCACCAAGATACCATTCATGGGTGCCACCTGGGCCTCAACAGGTAACGGTCGTAGTTTGAATTTGCCCCCTCCTAAATTCTCGATGTAAGCCGAACTCATTTCGTTTGCTTCCAAGATCAGCGCGCCTTTCAACTCGTCTGGGGTAAAAAGCGTCGCCATGGTCGCTTTGCTGAACTGGTGAAACCGCGAAAACTTCTTGCGAAACTTCGGGCTTTGCGAATTCATCTCCTCCCAAAAATGCACCGGATACAAGTCCTTTTCTTGTCCGTCCATCGTTTGACGCATGTAACACGCCATCACCGGATCGATGCTCCCATTTCCGTCAAAGTCCTTCGCAAAACACTTCAGTGGGAACTGATTCTCAACCTGAAAATTGTTGTTCCTACCCAAGTTGCCAACGACATAGTCGGTATCACCATCGTTGTCGAAGTCCCCTCCGGCTACGCTGTTCCACCATCCACTTAAGTTCTGAATGCCGGTATCAACCAGTTTCGTGAATTTGCCACCTTCGTTCTTAAAGAGGGTCACCGGCATAAACTCACCTACGACGACCAGGTCAACTTTTCCGTCACGGTCAAAGTCGCTCCAAATGGCGTCTGTCACGAGTCCTACCTTCTGCAATTCGGGAGCAACCTTTTCAACGGCATTTTCAAATTTTCCTTTGTTATTGATAAGCAAATAGCTTTCAGCAGGAAGTGGGTAAGAACCAGGAACCACACGGCCGCCAACGAACAAGTCTAGATCTCCGTCCGCGTCAAAATCAGCAGCACGAACGCAAGAGCCACTCGCATTGGTGTTCGGCAATGCCGTCGTGTCCAGCGAGAGCACTCCCTTTCCGTTGTTGAAAAACAAGCGATCCCGATAGGCCCAAGGTCCCGTTCCTTCAAGGCCTCCACCCACCACATACAAGTCGTTATCGCCATCACCATCGGCATCGAACAGCAGAAGACCCTCGTCTTCTTCCACCTTGTTCTCGGCTGAGGTCTGATGTCCTTTCACTGGTGTGAACATTCCATTTTTCTGCTGTGTGTAAACAGTAAATGGATGCTTAGTCGACCCCCCGATGATGAGGTCTTCGAGTCCATCGCCGTTTAAGTCGCCGACCGCCAGACCAGGTCCCGCTTGCGAAAACTTATGCGGCAGGGTCCGCTGGAGATTGAAGTCAATCATATCCTCCTCTTCATGCTTGAATGAAAGTCCGGATGCGTTCGTCTTTTCTTCGAAGGGGCCCGTTTGGTTTTGTTTCGACCTCGTGCGTTTCGGTACATCTGAGCTGTATGAAACCGTCGTCAACTTATCAACGGGTGGGTTCGTAACGGTGGTCGCCCGTCCATCGGGCCAATCGACCACGATGGAATCTACGGCTGTGGTGGTACCCACCCCGAAATGAATGAGGGGATCGACAGAGGAAAGGAAACCGCGGTAGCTAAACTCCTCGCAATACTGTTGATGACCACCAGCGTAAAGCGTAACCTTACTGCCTACCGCGAGTCGGTTCGACTTGCTTCCCTCGAGTTTGACCGCGAGGTAGTGATTTGCTATTGAATCCTTTTGTGCAGCTTGACGCTCGTGAAGCGTGTTTTGAAAAATAAACGCTGGATCGTTGATGTTGTTGACCACGTAGTCCAGGTCTCCATCGTTGTCAAGGTCCGCAAACGCGGCTCCATTCGAAAAGGACTTCATGCCTAGACCCCATTCGCGGGTGACATCGACGAAATCCAGGTTGCCGTCGTTCTTGTAGGCGTAGTTCGGTATCTTGATCACAGGGATGGAGTCGACCAGTAACGCAATGGAAGCGATATTCCCCACGTCGGCGCGGTAATTCGAGAAGTCTTTGTCCGTGATGTCTTTCGGAAAGCCATTGGTCACGATGAGGTCTTTAAAACCATCGTTGTCTACGTCGATAAACAGGGGCGACCAGCTCCATTCTGTTTGGTGCATGCCCGCCAGCTGACCGATCTCAGAAAACTTGATCCCAAAGCCAAGGCCGTTGTTGAGGTGGAGCATGTTTCTCACATACTGGTATTCGTATCCAAACTGCTCGTTGTTGATGTACACCGAATAGCTCTTGTTTCCGATCGTGGTTTTCTTCCGGTCGTTGGTCTCGGGTAGCATGTCCGTGGTCACAATGTCGGGCCAACCGTCGTTGTTGATGTCCGCCACGTCGTTCCCCATGGAAAACTGGCTTTGATGGCCCACGAATTCTCCGATCCGGTTCGTGAAAGTGCCATCGCCGTTGTTGATGTACAGCAGGTCGTTGGAGAGATAGTCGTTGGATACGTAAAGATCTGGGAAGCCGTCTTTGTTTAAGTCCGAGATGGCGAGGCCCAGTCCATAACCTTCATAGCGAATGCCCGCAGCTTGGGTCACATTGGTGAAGGTGCCATCGCCGTTATTGCGGTACAGGCGGTCGTTGTTGACCGCCGTGCCATCGGTGATTTTTGGACGAAAGTTGGTGGGCACATTCTGCATCCGTGCGTTGGTGAGGACGTATAGATCTAAATCGTCGTCCTGGTCATAGTCAAAAAACGCAGCCATGACACTGTAGCCATCGTCTGCTATGCCATAAGACCCCGCCTGTTCGGCAAAGGTTGGAATGCCCTCCGCGTTGACGCCTTGGTTGACGAAAAGCATGTTCCGCCGGTCATTCGGGTCGGGGCGCATGGTAGCGGTGACATACAAATCGAGCAACCCGTCGTTGTTGATGTCGACCACGGCCACGCCGGAATTCCAGCGGCCGGGCACATTGACTTTTGCCACTTCGGTTGCATCCTGGAACTTGAAATTTCCTTTATTCAAGTACAGTTTGTTGGAAACCAGGTTCCCAGCAAAGAAAATGTCTTTAAGTCCGTCGTTGTTGAAATCCCCTATTCCGACCCCTCCCCCGTTGTAGATATACTCATAGGTAAGGATGTTGAACGAGTCGGTTTCGGCGATCACGTTGGCGAAATCGACGCCCGTTTGCTCAGAGGGCAACAGGTGGAAAAGCGTGTCAGGCGCTTGCTCCTTTTGGCAACCGGCCAGGGCAAAAGCGAACAAATGGATGACAAGGAGTGCTTTTCTCATAAGGGCATAAAAAAACAAAGGCCAATTTACATTGGCCTTTGTTCTAATTAAAAGGTTGCAGATTAATTTCCGCCGTAACCGGGGTTCTGCTTCAGGATATCCGAACCCAACAAGTCGATTTGCGCTTGAGGGAGCGGGAGGAATTCGTCCTGGTTGTTGGTGAATGAACACTTCGGGTTCAAGAAAGCACCTGAAGGGATCTTCGGAGCTTCATAGTCGAAGTATGCATCGATTTCAGACTTGGCATAGCCAGGGGTCTGAACGTTCCAACGGAGGAGGTCGAAGAAACGGTGGCCTTCTTCGCCGAGCTCGAGCTTACGCTCCATACGGAGGCGAGCACGCATCTCGTCTTGTGTACCAACTGCGGGGTATGTGGCGATCACATAGTTAGCAGCAGGTACGGCACCGTCCAACACGAAACCAGCGGTGTTCGCAGCACGTGCACGAACCAAGTTGATGAAAGTGTGCGCGCGGTTCAAGTCACCGCCAGTACCTTCGATTTCAGCTTCGGCCGCCATCAAGAGAACGTCGGCGAAACGGATGATCGGGAAGTTGATGGCAGTATAACCAGGAGTCCAAGAGCTGTTGTCTTGAAGGCTACCTTTGTCAGACTTGTAATACACGAACTTCTTAGTTTGGTAAGGGCCGGCGTTCGGCTGGTTGCGGATCCATGCTTTACCAGGGAATTTACCCCAGTCCAAGTAAGGGATACCACGACGACCGATGGTGTGGTCGAGACGAGGATCGAGGGGACCTGCATCAGGAGTGAACGGGTCTTTCGACTCGATACCCATATCGGTTACAAGCTGGTTTGCAGCCGAGTTGTAGTCGTGAGCGGTACCAGTCTTCGTCAAGATGGGAAGTCCACCCGCTGTGCGGAAAGAGTTCGCCATTTCGAAAGTAGGCTGGAAGAACGAGCAGCAGTTACCAGGGCCATCGGCACCGGTGTTGTACGGCCAGTTCAAGTCGAACTCAGGGTTGGCGTTGTTCACGCTACCTGTGTTCGCAGCAGCTTGGTATGCCCAGATCGACTCTGAATGGTTGTCGTTAGAAGCTTTGAACACATCAGCGAATTTCGCTTGCAATGCCCAAGTCTTGCCATTCGAAGTCTTAGCTGTAGAAGAACCATCGGCAGCGATCAACGCACGGTAGATCGCACGAGCTTCAGTGATCTTGTTTTGTTGCATGTACACTTTCGCCAAATATGCTTGTGCAGCATACTTGTTCACGCGACCAACTTGTCCTTGAGTTTCAGGGAGGTTAGCCACGGCGAATTGGAAATCCGCTTCGATTTTAGGGTACAAGCTTTGGTCGTTCTTCACTTTCTCCAAGCCACTACCTACGTCGATGGTTTCATCGATGTAAGGAGTTTTGTCGAAAGCGCGAGCCAATTCGAAGTAATAGTGACCACGGAGGAACATTGCTTGTGCTTTGAAGCTTGTTTTTTGAGCTTCAGTCACAGTAGGGTCTGCATTCGCGATGAGGCGAAGAACAGCATTGGCGCGAGCCACACCTTCGTAGTTACCATTGTATTTGTCCGAGATCACACCCTGTGTAGGGAGCGCTTCGAAGCGTTGGATCGGGTTGATGTCGCTGAAGTCACCAGGGTCAGTGCCCTTGTTGGCTTCACCACCGCGGATGGAACCCCAAACCCAGTTTGAAGGGCTGGCCATACGGTTAAAGCGACCGTTCACCTGGCCGTATGTCGCCGTGAGGGCGGCATCGATACCAAGGGCACCTGACAGCAACTTCGAGTCGAGCTGTCCGGTCACGGGAACATCAAGGAAACTATCCTTGCAGGAGTAGAGGAGCGCCATCACTGCCACAACAGAGATTGCTCCTTTCTTGATATTGTTTTTAATAAATCCTTTCATATGATTCTTTATCGCAAAAAGTTTTAGAAGCCAAGGTTGATACCAACAGTGTAGCTACGTGTGATCGGGTAGTTTCCTACGTCGATACCGAAGTTAGTATCAGCAGCGCCACCTACAGAAGGATCCAAACCGTTGTACTTCGTGATGGTGAACAAGTTGTTTGCTGCAACATACACGCGCAATTTGGTCATCTTCAGCTTCGCTTGCAGATCTGACGGAAGGGTATAACCGAGTGTCAAGTTCTGCATACGGAGGTAGTTACCGTTCTCAACATAGAACGAGTTCGATTGAGTGTTGGTACTGAAGTTTGAAGCACTTTCGAAGATCGGAATATCTGTGTTCGTGTGCGAAGGAGTCCAAGAATCCTTGATGCGTTCGCTGATGGCAGCACCTTGGAACGAAGGATAGAAGTCTGTGAACCACTTAGACACGTTGAAGATTTTTCCACCCAACGATGTGTAGAGGTAGCCCGACAAGTCGAAGCCTTTCATACGCAACGTGAAGTTGAAACCACCTGTGAACTTAGGAACAGGGCTTCCCAAGAAAGTACGGTCTTTGTCATCGATCACGCCGTCGTTGTTCAGGTCAGCATAACGGAAGCGACCTTTACCCTTACCTGATTGTGCAGGTGAGTTAGCAACTTCTTCGTCTGTGTTGAACAAGCCAACCACCTTGTATCCATAGAATGAAGAGATGGGGTAGTTGAGTTGGTTACGGATCGGGTTGATACCGCGGAAACCAGGGTTAACAGTAGTCAAGTAAGTCAAACCAGGAGCGAGCTCCACGATTTCGTTCTTCAAGAAGCTACCGTTCAAGTTCAACTCGTACTTCAATTCAGAAGTCAAGTTACCCTTAGTGCCCAAGGCGATGTCGATACCTTTGTTGGTCATCTTACCTACGTTAACCGAAGGTGCGTTTGCTTGATAACCAGCAGTTGCAGAGATCGGAACTTGGAAGAGGAGGTCCTTGGTGTCTTTTTGCCAGAAATCAAGGATTACATCCAACTTACCGTCGAAGAGAACTCCATCGATACCGATGTTCTTCGTCACAGAAGTTTCCCATTTCGCAGCGCTGTTACCGATACGTGTGCGGTAGAAACCTACGACAGCTGAGCTGTTTGTACCGTTGATATCGTAAGCTGAGTTACCGATATCACCACCATACAAGCTGAACTGGTTAGCAGGGTTCACGTTCGAGGAGTTACCCATCGTACCGTAACCACCACGGATTTTCAAGTCAGTCACGAAAGGAAGAGCTTGCATGAAGCTTTCCGAAGAGATGCGCCATGCGGCTGATGCTGCAGGGAACACACCGTAACGGTTTTCAGAACCGAAACGCGACGAACCGTCACGACGGATAACGAAACCGAGGATATAACGATCGCGGAAGCTATACTTAGCGTTTGCGAAGTAAGAGCTGAAGTTCACACCTTTTGTTTGGCCACCGTTAGCTGTCTTCGACACGACGTTAGTCATGTTGATGAAGTTAGGATCCCAAGAGAAAGGGTTCAAACCTGTTTGGTTGTCGCTCCAGCCTGCGCCGGTATTGAGGGCTTCTTGGCCAACCAAACCTTCAATCGAGTGTTCGCCGAAGGTCTTCTTGTAAGACAGGGTGTTGGTCCATGTCCAACCGAAAGTAAAGCCGTTGAACTGGTTGTAACCGAACGCGGAGTTGTTTTCCGAGTTCTCGTACTGCCAGCGGCTATATCCACGACCTTGGAAGTTCAGGTAGTTCACACCGTAAGATGTGCGTGCTGTCAAACCGGGGATGATGTCCCATTCAGCATACACGTTACCCATAACACCAATAGAGTAGTTTTTGTTATTTGCTTGGCCATCGCGCGAAGCAACCGGGTTGCGAGGGTTGTTGAAACCTTTCGCTGCGGTACCTGCATATCCACCGAATACATCGTAAACAGGGATGATAGAAGGCATACGGAAGGCAGAGAGGATATCGTTTTCATCAGCAGCGATACCTACACCACCACCACCACCACTCAAACCGAGTGATTGGCGATAAGTCAACTGCATGTTTTCACCGATGCGGAGGTTCTTGAGAACATCGAATTCGGTGTTAGCACGCATTACATAACGCTTCAAGCTGTTTTCTTTGAGGATACCTTGTTGGTCTTGTGTGCTCAAGCCCAAATAGTAGCGGTGAGCATCTCCACCACCTTGGAAACCAAGTGTTTGGCGGATGATGGGAGCGTTACGAGTGATTTCCTTATACCAGTCTGTACCAGCCTTGTTGGCTGCGATTACTTGGTAGATAGAACCGTTGCGAGGGTCTACGTTGTACTTCAGTTTCTCTGCAGCGAGGTCAACAGCTCCAGAAACGCCAGGCGTACCGCCCACGCTCAAATAGTCAGGGATCACAGGAGTGGCGCCCTTACCGAATTGGGGGTGGTTGAATGATACGATAGCTGCTTGAGGATCTGTTCCGTTTTGGATAGCCGTGTTCTTGATGGCATTCCAAGTCCAGTCTGCGAAATCCTGAGGATTCATCATCGCTTGGCCTTTACCGGGATTCGTTACACCTACGATGTTATCGTAAGTCACGTTCAGTTTTTGACCTTTGCGACCTTTCTTAGTAGTATAAACGATCACACCAGATGCAGCACGAGCACCGTAGATAGAAGCCGAAGCGGCGTCTTTCAACACGGTCACCGACTCGATATCATCCGGGTTAAGGAAGTTGATACCGTCCTGGTTGTTTGGATCGATTGGCACACCGTCTACGACGTAGAGGGGAGCGTTACCACCGAAAGCACCGAAACCGCGAACGCGGATCTGGCTAGTAGTACCGGGCTGACCGTTTGTGATAACGGTTACGCCAGGAGCGCGACCTTGCAACATCTGTTCCACGTTACCTGTGGGAGCAAAAGTGAGGTCTTTAGACTTCACAGTAGATACCGAACCAGTTAACTCACGGCGCTTGTCCATCGAGTAACCTGTTACCACAAGTTCGCTCAATGTTTGAACATCTTGCGCAAGCGATACGTCCACTGTGCTTTGTGCGCCTACTGATACCTCCTGGGTATTATACCCGATAAAGGAGAACACCAGCACGGCCTGATCTGAGTTGACAGACAACCTGTATTGTCCGTTGGCGTCAGTGGCGGTACCAGAGTTCGTGCCTTTTACAAGCACGTTCACCCCTGGCATTGGCGCCCCCGTTTCATCTGACACTGTACCTGAAACGACGCGTTCCTGGCCCAATGCGATCGACGCAACTAACAACGCTAGGAGCGCTGTCAAACTCATCTTTTTGTAGAGTTTTCTCATCGTCATAGGTTTTAGAAATTTGGTTTTAATTGGTTTGTAATAAATAAGTGAGTTAACTGTCCACAGAACCATGCACAGGTCTCTGCAAACGTTCTAAAATAGGTGGATTTTCGCTTTTTCAGCCGAAAAACGCCCAATTTTTTTTTGGAAACGATTGCGCAATCGTTTGAAACAAATTTTATTTGGTTCCCAAATGGGCGTTAGGACGCAAATTTCGCGGGTTAGGCCGTTTGCCAAATCAAACTACCGTCCCTTCTTCCATCGTTTGCGGAAAATGTCAACGAGGAGTTAAACATACCCACACATCCGATTTTGGCGTAATTTGCCCCCCTATTTTTTGACTCATGCTGTTCGACCAATATCCCGTCCAACTATCAAACTCTCTCTCTGGTACCAAGGAAACATTCACCCCACAAGTGCAAGGTCGGGTCGGCATGTACGTATGTGGCCCAACCGTATATAATAATGTCCATCTCGGGAACGTCCGCACGTTCCTCACCTTCGACATCATCTCGCGCTACCTCCGATTCTTAGGATACCGCGTGCGCTATGTTCGAAACATCACCGACGTGGGTCACTTGGAAAACGATGCAGATGAGGGCGAAGACAAGATCGCCAAAAAGGCCCGCCTCGAGCAGCTCGAACCAATGGAGGTTGTCAAGCGGTACACCGAAGACTTCCATGCAGTCATGCGGCAGTTCAACATCCTCCCTCCTAGCATCGAACCCACTGCCACCGGCCACGTGATCGAACAAATCCAAATCGTGGAACAACTCCTTAATAAGGGACTCGCTTACGAAGCCAACGGATCTGTGTACTTCGATGTCAAGAAGTACAACCAACACGAACACTACGGCATCCTCTCAGGACGCAACATTGAAGAACTCATCGAGAGTGGCCGCGAACTCGACAGCCAGGATGAGAAACGCGACAGGCGCGACTTCGCCCTCTGGAAGAAAGCGTCGCCAGCCCACATTATGCGTTGGCCCTCCCCTTGGGGCGACGGTTTCCCGGGATGGCACATCGAATGTACCGTCATGAGTACCAAGTACTTAGGCGAGAGTTTCGACATTCACGGCGGTGGAATGGACCTCAAGTTTCCACACCACGAATGTGAGATTGCTCAAGCAAAAGGAGCCTATGGCAAGGACCCAGTTCGTTATTGGGTGCACTCGAACATGCTCACGGTGAACGGACAGAAAATGAGCAAGTCGCTTGGCAACTCGTTCCTGCCTGCCGAGTTGTTCGCCGGGACACACAAGCTCCTGACCCGAGGCTACACGCCAATGACCGTGCGCTTCTTCATGCTGCAATCACACTATAGCAGCACGCTCGATTTTTCGAACGACGCCTTGGTTGCTGCCGAAAAGGGTTACAAGAAATTGACCTCTGCATTGTCGGCCGTCCGCAACATGGACTCGCCGGAGAATGGTACCGTGGATTCAGAACTTGAAGGAGTGCTCGGTTCTTTGGTAGCCGCGTGCTTCACCAGCATGAGCGACGACTTTAATACCGCGAAGACCCTCGCGACGCTGTTTGAGATGGCCTCGCGCATCAACGATTTCAAATCAGGCAACGTCCCTCTTTCGGCGGTAAGCCCGGCCAACTTCCAGTCGTTCAAAGACGCTTACATTGGATTCATGGAGCAAGTGCTGGGGCTCCAAGAGGAATCCTCGGGCAACGACGAATTGCTAGATGGAACTATTCGCGTTTTGATTGAATTAAGGAAGAAAGCGAGGACCGATCGTAACTACGCACTCTCCGACCAGATCCGAGACAACTTGAAGTCGATCGGAGTGCAGTTGAAGGATGGGAAGAACGGGGAGATCACCTACTCGATCGAATAACATGCTTCGAAAGCTTTTCATACTACCTATTCGAATTTACCAGTTGGCGATCTCGCCGATGCTTGGCGCGCATTGTCGTCATACTCCCTCGTGCTCCGCTTATGCGATCGACGCGATAAACGAATGGGGTGTGTGGAAGGGCAGTTGGCTTGGCATGAAGCGCATTGCGCGCTGTCATCCTTGGGGCACAAGCGGCTACGACCCTGTTCCAAAACGACCTACCAGTCGTTAGAAATTCTCTGCGACAAAGCTGTCAACCGAATAAGGATTTCTCTTTCGGAAATCATGCAAAACGGTTTACATTTAGTGGAACTTATCCCTCTTTTCCACTATGGCCGATTTTCAGATCAAGAAGAATCCAAAACAGTACGATGTCATCATCGTGGGGTCGGGTGCCGGTGGCGGCATGACTGCATACATGATGGCGCAAGCGGGCGTAAAGACGCTGCTGCTTGAAGCAGGGCCGATGTACGACCCGCGCAAGAATGTCACTCAACTGAAATGGCCATACGAATCTCCACGACGTGGTGCTTCGACAAGCTTCCGGAACTTCGGCGATTTCGATGCCGCTTACGGTGGATGGGAACTTGATGGTGAGCCCTACACTCGGAAGAATGGAACGAAGTTCGATTGGTTCCGTTCGCGCATGCTTGGTGGTCGCACCAATCACTGGGGCCGGATATCACTTCGTTTTGGCCCTAAAGATTTCAAACGACGCGATCATGATGGGATGGGTGACAACTGGCCGATCGGTTATGACGATGTGGCTCCCTACTACGATCGTGTCGATCAATTAATTGGAGTGTTTGGATCGAAAGAGAACTTGCCGAACGACCCTGATAGCATTTTCCTCCCACCCCCAAAGCCTCGCTTGCATGAATTAATGATCCAGAACGCAGGTCGTTCGATCGGCATTCCTGTTATTCCTTCGCGGCTATCAATTCTTACGCGCGCGCTGCCCAACAACAAAGACCGTGGCGCATGTTTCTTCTGCTCGCAATGTAATCGCGGCTGTCAGGTGTATGGCGACTTTTCGTCATCATCCGTGTTGGTCAATCCCGCTTTGACTTCAGGTCACGTAGATCTGATCACTAATGCGATGGCACGTGAAGTTTTAACGAATGATCAGGGCTTGGCCACAGGCGTTTCGTATGTCGATAAAACGGACATGCAGGAGTATGAAGTGACCGGCCGCATTGTTGTACTTGCTGCAAGTGCGTGTGAATCATCCCGCTTGTTGTTGAATTCAAAATCGGCACGTCATCCTAACGGTCTCGCCAACGCAAGCAACGTCGTGGGCAAGTACTTGCATGATTCGACAGGTGCTTCCATGTCAGCGATTCTTCCTCATCTCGTTGGGCGTAAACGTTACAACGAAGACGGCGTCGGAGGATTGCACGTGTACACACCATGGTGGTTGGATGAAAAGAAAGACAAGCTAGACTTCACGCGTGGCTACCACATCGAATACGGCGGAGGCATGGGAATGCCCGGGTACGGCTTCGGCTTTGGCATGCAGCACACGAATGGCAAGTACGCCGGAAGAGATGGCAAGGTAAAACCCGCAGGTGGCTATGGCGCGTCGTTGAAAGACGACTATCGCTATTTCTATGGAGCTACCATTGGCATGGCTGGTCGCGGCGAATCGATCGCGCGCGAATCAAACTATTGTGAGATTGATCCAAACGTGGTCGACAAGTATGGCATTCCGGTGTTGCGCTTCCACTATGAATGGAGCGACATGGAAATCAAGCAGGCGAAGCACATGAAGGATACGTTCCGCGAAATCATTCACAAGATGGGTGGCGTAATCACGGGCGGTGAACAAGGGCCAGAAGAAAATTACGGTCTAGCTGCCCCTGGTCAAATCATTCA
Organism: Cyclobacteriaceae bacterium; assembly: GCA_044226945.1. Classification (GTDB taxonomy): domain Bacteria; phylum Bacteroidota; class Bacteroidia; order Cytophagales; family Cyclobacteriaceae; genus ELB16-189. The sequence continues at coordinate 36,318 of JBGAGB010000013.1, forward strand.
CGAAGTTGGAACGGTTCGCATGGGGAATGATCCTAAGAGTTCTGCGCTCAACAAGTTCAACCAAGCACATGACTGCCAAAATCTCTTTGTCGTCGATGGTGGACCATTTGTATCACAAGCAGATAAGAATCCAACGTGGACGATCTTAGCCCTTGCGATGCGTGCTTCGGACTACATCGTGGATGAGATGAAGAAACAAAATATTTAAATTAAGAATTTAGAATTAAGAATTAAGAATTAAGGGTATGGATAGACGCAAATATTTAAAAGCAATGGCGCTGGGTACGGTAACGACCGGCGTGTTGTTGGATGGTTGTGCGCCTGCGGAAAAAAATGCAAATGTGAGCACTGTTGCTCCTTTGAATTATGATCGCACACCAGAAGAGAAGGCTCATTATGAAAAATTGATGAGTCAAACGTTCTTCAATGAGCACGAAATGAAAACGATCACGGTGCTGACCGACATCATCATTCCGAAAGATGAAAAGTCGGGCAGCGCAAGCGAAGCAGGAGTTCCTGCTTTCATCGAATTCATTGCGAAGGATATGCCTCGGTATCAAACACCGCTGCGTGGCGGCATCAAATGGCTCGATCTGCAGTGTATGCGAAAACATGGAAAGTCGTTTGTTGATTGTGCTTCCACCGAACAAATAGAATTGATCGATCAGATTGCGTATCCGGAGCAAGCGAAACCAGAAATGCAAAACGGTGTCGCATTCTTCAATACCATGCGCGACTTAACTGCGTGTGGTTTCTTCACGAGCAAGATCGGCATCGAAGACTTGGGCTATGTCGGGAACCAACCGAATCAATGGGATGGCGTACCACAAGAAGTACTCGACCAATACGGACTTAAGTATGACGAGCGCACGTTGAACGAGAGCGTCAAATTCGACGCCTAAAAATAATTAACGAACGAATTAACGAACGAAAGCATCATGAAACGTAGGCAATTTATTCAACAAGCAGGATTGGCCGCAGCTGCTGTCACCATCGTACCGCGGCATGTACTTGGCAAAGGCTTCCGCGCCCCGTCCGACACATTATATGTAGCTGGCATTGGCGTTGGTGGGAAGGGTGAAAGTGACATCGCAAACTTTGCGAAGAGTGGTAAAGCAGCCATTAACTTTCTTTGCGACGTCGACGATCGGCGTGCAGCCAAGTCTGTTGCCGCATTTCCAAAAGCGAAGTACTACAAGGACTATCGCGTGATGCTGGAGAAAGAACACAAGTCGATAGACGCTGTGTCAGTTTCTACACCGGATCACATGCACGCCGTTCAAGCAATGGCCGCCATGCAATTGGGTAAACACGTCTACGTACAAAAACCGCTTACGCACGACATCTACGAAGCACGTCAACTAACAGAGGCCGCAAAGAAATATAAGGTTGTCACACAGATGGGCAATCAAGGAGCGTCTGGAGATGGCGTTCGTCAAATGCGCGAGTGGTACGATGCCGGTGTAATTGGTGATGTGCACACAGTGTATTGTTGGACCAACCGCCCAGTATGGCCTCAAGGAATTGGCTGGCCTGCAGCCCCTGGAGTTGTTCCTAAAGAACTCGATTGGAACCTGTGGCTTGGAACAGCTCCTCAAAAAGATTACGTCGAGAAACTCGTGCCATTCAACTGGCGTGGTTGGTGGGATTACGGAACTGGTGCCCTCGGAGACATGGCATGTCATATCATCGAACCTCCTTTCCGTGTGTTGGGCCTTGGCTATCCCACTGAAGTCGAAGCAAGTGTTGGAAGTGTGTACGTGGACGAATTCAAGCGTGGTTACTTCCCCGAAAGCTGCCCACCCTCGTCGCACATCATCATGACGTTCCCCGGCAAAACTGGTAAGCCAAACGTGAAGTTCCATTGGATGGATGGTGGCATTCAGCCCGAACGTCCCGAAGAACTTGGCCCTAACGAAAGAATGGGTGACGGCGGAAACGGCGTCATCATGGTCGGCACAAAGGGAAAAATGATGTGCTCGACTTATGGTATCGATCCGAAACTCCTTCCTACCAGCAGAACAGCTGAGGTGAAGGTTCCGCAGACAATTGCACGCGTACCCGGTGGTGCTGAAACAGGACACTATTTCCAATGGGTTGAAGCGTGCCTTGCGGGCTACGGCAAGATGGAAGTTTCTTCTCCGTTCGATCTCGCAGGTCCGTTGACCGAAAGCGTGTTGATGGGCAACCTGGCGATTCGCAGCTATGATGTTCGAGTGCCACGCGCGGGCCAAGAAGGGCAGTTCGATTACCCAGGACGCTATATCAAATTGCTCTGGGATGGACCGAATATGAAGATCACCAACTTCGATGCAGCGAATCAGTTTGTGAAACGCGATTACAGGAAGTTTTAATTGAAGCCAGCGGAGGATTAGACGACTAACGAAACAATGAACATGAAGAAAAATCAACTCAGCCGGCGACAATTCATCTTGCAGGGAGCTACAGCTGCCGCAGCATTCACAATCGTTCCCCGTTTTGTCATGGGTGGTCCGGGATACATCGCACCCAGTGATACCCTTTACATCGCTGGGATCGGCGCTGGTGGAAAAGGTGAAAGTGATTTGATCGGGTTTGCGGGAAGTCCCGACAAAAAAGTGAAGGGTAACCCAAAGGCGCGCATTGCATTTCTTTGTGATGTGGACGATCGACAAGCCGCCACTTCGCGGGCAAACTTTCCAAACGCCAAGTACTATAAGGATTTTCGCGAGTTGCTAGACAAGGAGTCGAAGTCAATCGACGCTGTATCCGTGTCAACGCCAGACCATACTCACGGTGTGATCGCTATGGCGGCGATGCAACGTGGTAAGCACGTGTATGTACAGAAGCCGTTGACACACGACATCTACGAAGCAAGAATGTTGGCCGAAGCTGCCAAGAAGTATAAAGTTGTTACCCAGATGGGTAATCAATTTGCTTCGGCAGACCCGGTACGGCTCGCGAAGGAATATGTAGACGCAGGTTTGATCGGCGACGTCACCCGCGTGACGACGTGGACCAATCGACCAGTTTGGCCGCAAGGACTGCCTACACCCACTGGGAAGCACGATGTTCCTTCCGAAGTGAACTGGGATCTCTGGCTTGGACCTGCGCCTTACATTGATTACAACCCTGCATACTTGCCCTTCAACTGGCGTGGCTGGTGGCCATTTGGAACAGGGGCGCTTGGCGACATGGCGTGCCACATCATGGACGCCGCATTCCGAATTCTCCCGATCGACTTTCCCACAGAAGTAGAGTGCAGCACCACGACAGAGTGGGCTGACTTCTTCAAAGAGGCGAGCTATCCAGATAGCTGTCCTGCCTCGTCGATCATTCACCTGAAGTTCCCGCGCAAAGATGGAAAAGGTGACATCCGCTTTACCTGGATGGATGGTGGTCTTCTCCCCCAACGCCCCGACGAACTGTTGCCAGACGAGATGCTTGGCGACCGTAACGGCGGATACATCTTTGAAGGCACAAAAGGCAAGATGATGGGCAATTACAACCTCGCGCCAGTGTTATTGCCGACCAAGCGAATGAAGGAAGTAAAACTCCCGGCTCCTTCCCTACCTCGCATTGAAGGTGCGGAGGCTGGACACTACACGACATGGGTCGATGCGTGCTTGGCTGGTTATGGAAAGATGCAGCTCAGTTCACCATTCGAATATGCTGGCCCTTTTACTGAGGCCGTGCTCATGGGCAACTTGGCGCTTCGCAGCTACGCCATGCGCGATGCCAATGGATACCCCGGTCGTAAGAAGCTGTTATGGGATGCCAAGAATATGAAGATTACGAACTTCGATGCAGCGAACCAATTTGTAAAACGCGAATACCGCGCAGGTTGGTCGATGTAGAAATCGATTTCTACCCCCTAATTTCTATACTAAAGCAATGGAACCGTTTTGATTAACGGTTCCATTTTGAATTTTAATGGGGTCTGTAGTTGATATGCCCCGATTTTTCACCCTTGTTTGCCAAGCGGTATTCGCGTTGGTGTTTGGCCTTTCCTTATCTGCCTTTGCTCAAGAAGCCCAAACCGTTACGGCCCTATATAAATCTAACGACAAAGGCTACCAAGTCATTCAGCTTCGATATTCTCTCGTTGCCCCTCAAGACAACATCCCGTGCCTCGTCAGAGTAAAGTATACTCGGGGATCAACCTCTTTTTACCTTCGACACGTAAGCGGCGACGTGGGCAACTTGGTGTTACCAGGACCCTTAAAAGAAATCACCTGGGACTTCCAAGAGGAATTGATCCACATTGTCAGTACTGAACCCGTCACGTTTGATATCGAAGTCTTCCCCAACTTTTCGGCCGAAAAGAAAGTAAAGCGAGGGAGGAACCTTATTGTGAATTTAGATGAGCTCTACGATAAAGAGCAACGGTACGCGGTCAAGCTTTATCGAAAGAAACGCGATGTTACCACTTTGAGAGACACCATTGCGCTCCAAAACCATCTTGTCATTCAAATCCCCAGAAAAACCCGCGTGGGCAAAGGATACCAGATCGGAATCGTTGGACGCGATCACTCATACTTCACGAATTCATTTCGCGTAAAACCGATTGTGTCCAACGGGTGGAAAATATTGCCAATTGTCTTGGTACCCGTTTACCTGTTCACCAAACAGCAACTCGAACAACAACAAGACTTGCCTGCAGCGCCTGCGGGGCCAACAAACTAATTTCCCCCCCATGCAACTGAGACAAATTCTATTGCTCTTACTCGGCCTGCTCTCCATGCCCACGGTGGTGAGCGCACAGGCCAAGAAGAAGAATCAAGCAGTATTGGCTCGGGTGAATGTGGTGGACAAACCGGTGGTCGAGTGGGTCAACTATTCGCGAGACAGTACCTCCGTCGCCCAAAACATTCAGGTTTTATCGGCAGTCATCAAATCGAGAGTGCCCATGCTTCGAGTCGAAGTGAAACTCAACGGCATCACTCAATCCGTGTACGAGGGGGCAGACTTCAACAAGACATTGGTGACCGAAAATCGGTATGAGAAGCACATTGAACCGAGTCTTAGTATGAGGAACGGATTAAATACGATACTGATCATTGCCACAAATGATAAGGACATCAAAACCGAAGCGAGTCGACGCGTCATTGTAGATCCCGCGCTCATCAGTGTGCTGCGAAGCGACAAGGATCACAGTCCCCCCATGATCTATGTATCTGAACCAAGTACGATCCGCGACGATCGAACCACGATCTACCAGGAATCCATTCAATTGCGGGGCACGGTGATCGATGAATCCGGGATCCAGACACTGAAAATAAACAACGTTACGGTTCCCGTGAAGGAGAATGGAGCATACACGATTTATCTCCCGTTGAACGTCGGGGAAAATCCCGTCTCGATTGAAGCTAAAGACGTAAACCAGAACGTCTCGTTAAAGAAGTTCGTAATTGATCGAAAGAATACAGATGGAACCGAATATAATTATCAAGAAGCTAAGAACTACTTACTTCTCATCGGGATCAACAGCTATCAACAATGGCCTCTGCTGAACAATGCAGTACCAGATGTACGACGGATCAACCAACTATTAACCTCGAACTACTTATTCGATCCTGAGAATGTTACAGTGCTCACCGATGTCGACGCCACACGAACAGGCATTTTGACTGCTCTCAGGGGATTCATAGAGAAGGTCACGCCCCGTGACAACTTTATGATCTACTATTCTGGACATGGTTACTTCGACAAACTTCTAAACGAAGGATACTGGGTTCCTGTGGAAGCTGCAAAAGATGATATTGGCTCGTTCATTCCTAATTCACAAATCCTAAAGGTGATCGAGAACATCAACTCTCAACATACCTTCTTAGTTGCTGATGCTTGCTTTTCCGGCTCGCTGTTCGCCTCGACAAACAGAGGCTATTCCGATCACGTCGAAAAGCTTCGATCACGATGGGGCCTCGCATCCGGAAGACTAGAATATGTGTCGGACGGGGCGAGTGGTCAAAATAGTCCCTTTGCACAAAGCTTTTTTGAATTCCTGGCAAATACTTCTGAAACGAAAGTTCCGGTATCCGACCTGGTGCAATACGTGAAGAAAAAAGTGGCTGAAACGACTGATCAGGCGCCGGTCGGAAATCCGTTGAAGGGCGTGGGCGACGATGGCGGTGAATTTGTCTTCTATAGGCGCAACCACTAACGCATGGGCCGCAAAAATTTCGTTTTCCGATTAGGAAGAACATTCATCTCTTGCATAGTGATTTTGGGTTGCTCGATTAATTCGAGCGCTCAGGTCTTTGAACGCTACCTTGGCACCCGAACCGGTGCCGAACTCATATCACCCGGTGCCATCGCCATCTCTCCCGATCGGGTATATATAATAGATGGTAGTAATTCAACAATTAAGGTCTACTCGAAACAAGGGGCTTTTCTCTTTCAATTTGGTGGGCTTGGCAGTGGCGACCAGCAACTCGCAGGCCCCGCCGCCATCGCACTGGATGCCCAGGGCAATGTTTTCGTGGCAGACAACCCGTCACTTCAAGTCAAAAAGTTCGATAAAAACGGCACGTTCATTACAAAGTGGGGTCGTCTTGGAACCGATGAAAAGAGTTTTCTTCAACTCAGTGCGCTTGCCGTAAACCAAGCAACGGGCGAAGTTTTCGTTGGAGATCAAGGAAACTTCAGAATCGCGAAGTACTCCAACACTGGAAAATATATACTCTCGTTTGGTGGATACACCACTGGCGGCGACGATGAGAAATTCACCGCGGTGAAGGCTGTCGCGGTCGATGGCACGGGCAACGTTTATGTGGCCGAAGCAAACACTATCAAGATTTTCAATGGCGCAACGGGAAAGTTTATCAAGAAGGTAGTGACCTTCTTGCCTAATCAAGGTTCCGCGAACCAATCCGGGATCGCTGTCGATGTGTTCAACGACGTCTATCTAACTGACTATTACAACGGAGGTATCCTCAAGAAAGTCGTTACACCTCTCGGCAATCCGGCGATAGTAGCGTTAAGCACTACTCGATTCTTCGATCCCAGAGCAATTGCGTCCGAAGCCAATGGGGTCTTGTACGTAGTTGATCGCTTAAACCAAATCGCTCGCGACTACAATCAAGCTACCATTTTTCGAATCGTGCAACCCGATGTTGTCTCAACATCGTGGGGCAAAGTCCCTCCAGATCAACCGTCGACATTCACTTCCCCGCAAGGGATTGCCGCTAATAAGGACGGTCAAATATTCGTCTCAGATGCTTCCGCGAATAACATTCAGGTTTTTAATTCAGACGGTACACCTTTCTTGTCATTTGGTAGCACTGGCACAGCATCCGGAACATTCAACTCTCCAAACGACCTCGTGATCGATCAAACGACTGGCGATATTTTTATCGTTGAATCCGGAAATCAACGTGTCCAAGTATTCAACGCTTCACGTGTCTCCCAAAAGTTGTTCTCAGGACCTGGCAGCACAGATGGGCTACTGTCAAACCCAACCGGGATCACGCTCGATAAAAATGGTTTAGTGGTGGTAGCCGATCGAGGCAACCAGCGAATTCAGCGGTTTACGAAGGCTGGCGTTTTCGTGGACAAAGTGGGCGTCGCGGGAGCAGGTGACGGACAACTCTCCGATCCAGCGGATGTAGCCGTCGACTCGCAAGGAAACATTTATGTCGTTGAAAGCGGAAACCATCGCGTCTCCAAATTCAATTCAACACTTGGATTCGTTACACGTTGGGGTTCCCTGGGAAATCAACCAGGGCAATTCAGCGTACCGTCGAGCATCTCAGTATCCGCCGACGATCATGTGTTTGTGTTAGACAACGGCAACAAAAGGGTTCAAGAATTCAATTCCGCTGGCGATCTACTTCAAGAATTTGGAGAGAATGCCGGGGACTTCATCGCTTTCAAAGGCCCAAAAGGTCTGGCTGTTGTCGGCAACGACCTTTATGTGTCCGACGCAACGACGCGAGTCGTGACGAAGTTTAATCGAATTGCCGTCACGGATTTCTCGCCCAAGAGCGGAGCACCAGGCACCACTGTCACGGTGACCGGAATTGGAATCGATCCCCTCAATACATTGATGAGTGCAAAAATCGGTTCCTCTCCTGTAGCCATTCAATCTGCATCCGCCACTCAATTTCAGATGACGATTCCTGAGAACGCTGCTTCCGGTAGAATTTCATTATACCGATCTGGCGCAAACACCAACTCGGTTCGAGACTTTGTCGTTTTACCTTTCGCAATCTCTCGTTTCACTCCAATGGCTGCCACCGCAGGTCAGACGGTGACGATTTTCGGATCTGGTTTCAGTACATCAACCGGCGGAAACAAAGTTCTGTTTGGAAACGTCCCTGCCATCGTGTCGACCGCAACCAGCACCAAGATTGAAGTTGTCGTGCCCGAGGGGGCTGTGAAAGCTAAAATATCGATCTCGGTGGCAGATCTTTCTGCCTTGTCGCAAGAGGATTTTACTCCAACTCCGCTCGGAGTCACCTCGACCACTTTCCCGACATATTATCAATCAGGCGCACCAAGTGCTGCCTTCCAGTTCAAAGTGACCAACGCCAGCCTAGTAAAGGGCCTCGCGCTTCGTTGGAAAACAATCGCGGACCCCTCGCCTACTTTCAAAACAGCTCAAGTGTCTGTGGCTAGCAATGCGAACGAACTCACTGTCACCGTCCCAAAAGAAGTCTTTGCCGACCCTTTGGGCGTCAAGGCATTTTTCGAATTAACTGACCCGAGCAATATCGTAGTCGCTTCCGATACTACGTACGTATATACCTTCTTTTCACGGGCTTCCATGTCGCCGGTTCCCAACCTTAGGTTTGGAAAAAGACCACAGGACTTCCAATTGATTTCGTTCCCGCACACGCTTACCACAAACACTGTACAAAGTGTCTTTGGTGACCTCGGTTCAGCTGATCCGAAAAAATGGCGCCTGTTCGGATATTCTGGAGCTGACGTCAAGGAAATCACTGAAGGGTCAGCCTTAATTAACCAAGGAACTTCTTACTGGCTAATCGTGCGAGAAAATACCAACATTAACCCAGGCGAAGGACACACGACTATTGTCACCGAAAAAATTCCATTTAAACTAAAACTTCGGGTTGGCTGGAACATGATTGGAAACCCCTTCAACTTTCCAATCTCATGGAATAGCGTTCTTTCATTGAATGGCAATCCGACAGGAATCGGCACACTGCGTTTCTTCCAGGATGGCACGTACACAACCAACGATACGTTTAAACCTTACCAGGGCGCATTTGTGAACAATGCAAGCGGCGATACGTTGACGTTAAACATTCCTGCACGGGGCACCAGCGGAAATGGACGCATCGCCGCCCCGGTATCAATTTCTCTCGATCAGCCCAGTTGGTTGATGAATCTTAAGGTATCCGACGGAACCTTGACAAATGAACTCATCGGTTTTGGGATGCAACCTAACGCGCTAGTCGGTCGCGACCGCTTCGATGAGGGGCCAATACCTACTCCCGAAGGATTGAACACGTTCAACTTTCTCCTGCGTAAACAATTCCATCGCGATATCGTTCCGACGGCGAAAGAATTCAGTTGGTCAGCAACGGTTTCAAGTGCTCAGGGTGTTACAATTGAATGGGATAAGCAATTCGAACTACCACCTGACCGACAACTCGTCGTTGAAATTGAAGGCATGGCTGGCATCGTCGACATGCACAAAACGTCTAGCCTTTATGTGCCGCACGGCGATCGTGTGGTGCGTTTCCACCTTGGCGGCGATCGCTATATCGCAACAAATACAAAATCCGACACGTGGATCGTGGGCGACCCGTCCCCGAGCCCACTCGGACCTGGTAGTCTGTCTTTCTACATCGCGTTGAATGTGCCCACCGATCATGCTGATCTCACCATTCACTTAATTGATGTGACCGGGAGAAGATATGATTTAGGGACTCATGTTCTTACAAGTGGAAGGTCGGTCCAACAAATCGACTTACCAATTCTGCCTACAGGCCTGTACATTGGCCAATTCAACTTTCTTTCGGCTGGAGGCATGCAACGCTTCACTCGGAAAATACTGGTGCATTGATCAACCTCCGAACATCACCCATTTGTGTCTAAGAGCCTCTCACGTCCAACGCGGTAAAATATTCCTTGTCAACATAAAAGCCCTGTCCCGATTTGACGCGCGGGACAAGGAAGGGTAAATTTCTTTCCGAGAATGACCATTCTCACTAAATAAATCCTTTCTCCTTATGAAAAACATTTTACTCAGCACATGCATTGTATGCTGCGTGTTGATCACTTCATCAGAGCTGCTCGCACAAGGTATTACAACACCGCGCACCGCGAGTCCAGCTGCGTCCGTCTCGCAAACAATCGGGATATCAACTGTCACCGTGAAGTATTCGAGGCCTTCCGTAAAGGCACGCAAGATCTGGGGTGAACTCGTGCCCTTCGGTTGGACGGCAGGCGGCCCCAACGGTCCAACACCTTGGCGTGCTGGAGCCAACGAGAACACCGTCATCGAATTCTCCGACAATGCAATGGTTGCAGGGAAACCAGTTCCAGCCGGTAAGTATGGTCTGTTCTTGGTCATCAACGAAGACAATACTGGTGAGGTGATTCTCTCAAAGGACCATCGTTCGTGGGGTGCATTTACCTACAACCCCGCCGCCGATTTGCTGCGGGCACCCATTCAAACTCGCGATCATGAGATGACCGAGACCTTGACTTATGACTTCATGAACCTCGAAAAAAATAGCGGTGAACTTGTTCTCAACTGGGAGAAGAAACAATTCCCTATCAAAATTGAATTCGCTGTAGATGAAATCGTGCTCGCCAACGCAGCCGATGAACTCCGAAGTGTCGTGGGGTTCCAATGGCAGGGGTTCGCGTCGGCAGCAGCCTATGCAGCGGCCAATAACTTGCATCTCGACCAGGCATTGATCTGGGCAGACCGCGCGCTTGCTATGAACAAGGCGTTCGCGACACTCCAAATTAAGGCGAATGTCCTTCGCCGACTGAACCGCGTACCCGAGGCTGACCAAGTGATGAAAGAAGCAGTCACACTCGCAAATGAAGCGGAGCTAAACAACTACGCCTACGTGTTGCTAAACCGTGGGCAGATTGACCAAGCAATCGAACTCTTCCAACTCAATGTCACTCGCTTTCCCAAAAGCGCCAACGCTTTCGATAGCTTGGGAGAAGGATACGTGATGAAGGGCGACAAATCAAACGCTATTAAGAATTTCAAGAAAGCATTAAGTATGAATCCTCCCGACGTGGTGAAGACCAATTCTGAGAAATTCCTCAAAGAACTTGGAGCGATGTAGGTGCCGATTGTCTCCTTGTCAAAACGCCGGTCAGTGCAACCATTAGGGGCGCTGACCGGCGTCGTTATGAATAGCGCCTTTTCGCTATCTTTCAGCCCGTGCTGAAGATTGATTCTCATACCCATATTCTCCCCAAGAAGCTACCCAACTGGACAAGCAAATTCGGCTACGGCGACTTCATCTACCTCCAGCATCACAAGAAGGGCTTTGCGAAGATGATGCGCGGAAATCAGTTCTTCCGTGAAATAAAAGACAATTGCTGGGATCCGGACATCCGGATCGAAGAATACGCTCAATTCAACACACAGGTCCAAGTGGTGTGCACCATCCCTGTGATGTTTTCTTACTGGGCCAAGCCGTTAGACGGACTCAGCGTTTCTCAATTCTTGAATGATCATATTGCCAAAGTTGTCGACCAGTACCCAAAGCAATACGTTGGTTTGGGAACACTCCCCATGCAGGACACCACCCTTGCTGTGAAGGAGTTGGAGCGCTGCCACAAGATCGGCCTCAAGGGCATTCAAATCGGTTCGAACATCAACAACGAAAACTTAAACGAGGGCCGCTTCTTTCCAGTGTTTGAAGCTTGCGAGCGACTCGGGATGGCAGTATTGGTGCACCCGTGGGAGATGATGGGTGAAAAGTACATGCAGCGGTATTGGCTGCCGTGGCTTGTTGGGATGCCCGCAGAGACTTCTCGCGCGGTTTGTTCGATGATCTTCGGCGGCATCTTCGAGCGACTGCCGGCGCTAAAAGTCAACTTTGCGCATGCCGGCGGGTCGTTTCTGTCGACCATCGGCCGCATCCAACATGGTTTCGATTGCCGTCCCGACTTAGTGGCAATCGACAACAACGTGCCACCCAAAACCTACCTAGGAAAATTTTGGGTCGATAGTGTGACGCACGACCCTGCGATGTTGGAATATGTCGTTAAATTGGTGGGCTCGAAGAAAGTCACCCTTGGTTCGGACTACCCATTTCCATTGGGAGACCTCGAGATTGGCAAGTTTATTGAAGAGACCGGGCTCAACAAACAGCAAAAGGAAGATATCTACTATCAGGCTGCGTTGGACTGGTTAGGAATTGAGCGAGGATATTTTTTATCATGAAGAGAATAGTTGTAGCGATCGCCTTAACTCTGGTTTGGTTAGGCGTGAGCGTTTCTTCGGCAGTGGCGCAACAGCGCGAACGCGAAGTTGAAAAACTTCGACAGATGGATGAGGTTCGACAGTCGGACCAAAAGAATTGGGCGCGAATTCAATTAGACTCAGCAATCGCATTGACCGAAGCAGGACTTTATCCAGCCGCCGATATTAAGTATTTATGGGTGCTGAAGAACATGAAGGCACTCCCCTCCGACCTGACCTTTTATTTCGGAAAGAACTCGTTTTTCTTAGAGAAATATTCACAAAGCATCGACTGGCTGAACAAGTACATTCAACTGAAGGGGCCCTCCGGACAACACTATGAGCAAGCAGTTGACTGGCTACGCAAATCTGAACAAGCGCAACTTGCAGTGCGCGAGCAACAGACAAAGGATGCCGGCGTCATCTTGTCTCGCAACTACGAGATCGACTGCGGTCCTACCGGCAAGGTTGTATGTCCTGTTTGCGGTGGATCAACGGTCGTGATCAAAAAGACATACCTAGGCGAATCTTACAAAACCTGCACCGTCTGTAAGAAGAAGGGATACCTCAATTGTGAGGAGTATAACCAGCTCCTGAGGGGTGAATACAGGGCCAACCCATAGAAAACACAGCCAGCCATTTTTTTTCGATCGGGGTTACAATTGTACGCCAAAAAAGGCGTAACTTATCGTAACACCCAAATCCAACTTTTCATGTTCAAGAGCCTACTGATTGTGGGCGCACTGGCACTTTGTGCGAATGCGCTTGCTCAAGTGCCGGGTACGCTGAGTTATCAGGGTATCCTTCTCCAAAACGATGGAATTACCCCCATATCCGACGGCAGCCATTCGATCGTCTTTTCATTTTATACAACCTCGACCGGAGGATCGGCGCTTTTCACTAGAACGGTAGCCGTCAATACCACCAAGGGTCTCTACACCTGCATCATTGGAGGGGGTACCGGAGCGAATGCACCGTTTGGTAGTACAGAGATGAACCAGTTGGGATCACAACAAGTGTATGTTGGAATTGCACTTGACGGAGGCGGCGAATTATCACCAAGAGCCCAACTCACGACCACCCCTTATTCGCTACGTGCGCAGTCCGTTGTGCAGACCGCAAACGCCACTGGAGGCAACGTAGCGTTTTGGGGAACCAACAACACGTTGGCTACCGATGCAGGGTTGGCATACAACGCCGCGACCAAAGGGCTTTCTGTCACCGGCGGCGTTTCCGCAGCGTCGGTTGGCACTTCTACCGGAGCAGTGAACGCAACGGGATCATTTGGTAACATCCGAATCACCGGCAGCCCAAGTCCTTCAAACGCAGACGGAGCTCCCCAGTCTGAAAGTGCAATTTTTATCCAGCGCGGTGCAACGGGTGGTGTCAAAAATGGCAACACGGCCGAGATCAAATTGTCCACTTGGGAAAGTGGTATTAACGGTAGAACGAGTTTGGAATTTTGGCTCTCGGGTTTGCCGAACAATGAAAACGGATTTGGCTCGTACGGTGAAGTTCCAGTTTTGATTCTTCATGGTGACGACCTTTCCGGCACTTCAAATCAGGGGCGTGTCGGAATTGGAACCCAACTGCCCACCACTACCCTTTCCGTAAACGGCGACGCAAACAAAATCAGCGGTGGAACGTGGGGAACTTTTTCCGACATCCGCCTAAAAGAAAATGTACGCGACTTTACCGATGGCCTCAATGTCCTCGTCAAGATCAACCCGAAAATATTCCGCTACAACGGATTGGGGGGAATAAAGAAGTCGGAACACGATGAAATTGGAATCATTGCTCAAGAAGTTGAACCGGTAGCCCCATACATGATTCAGGATGTAAACACAAAATTACACCCCACGGATTCAAATGACACCGCTTTGAAGATGTTCGACGGAGGCAATGATCTCATCTTTATCCTCGTCAACGCCGTCAAGGAACAGCAAGCACAGATCGAAGATTTGAAAAAACAGGTGGCCGAACTGAAACGGCTAGCCGAAGTAAACGCTTCGAATCCTCTGAATGCTTCGACCGGTCGTCACTGAAGTATATGCATACCCTCTTTCGATCTGGATCGCTTTTGTGCGTGGCCGTTGCGTGCGCTTGCGTGACTTCGTTTGGGCAGGTCATCAAATTTCAATCTGTTGGCTTTGCCGGAACCACGGCGGGCGTTACTGGCCCAACAACCAAAATCTCGTCTTCATTCGGAACAGTGGTCGCAACTGGCTCATCGCAAGCCAATAATGCAGGGTTTGTTTTTGGCAGTCCTGACTATAAGCCTAGTGTGCAGGCGTCTGGAATAACTTTTTCTGCGCTTCAACACAATCAGATGAATGTGACCTGGCTGCCAGGTAACGGCAGTCGATATATCGTAGTCTGCAAAGCTGGCTCAGCCGTAAGTGCCATTCCATCGTCGGCGACTGGTTACGTCGCCAATTCCGCGTTCGGGAGTGGCCAAGAGATTGGCGCATCATCTGGCAACTTCGTGGTGTACGATGGCACAGGAACTAGTACTACCATCTCCAACCTCACACCATCTACGCTTTATTTTGTAAAGGTCTTTGCGTACAACGGGAAGTATGGTACCAACACCGCGAATATTGAATACTCTACTGCGGTTGGTGCGAACAATCCGGCAAGTAGAACATTGCTTCCTCTCCCGCCTACACTTGCCACATCTGGACTTACACCAAAGGTGGTGGGCGAACGAGATGCAACGCTCCAATGGATCAACGGCAATGGAAGTTCCCGAATCATCTTTATGCAAAGTGGCGCTACGATCAATTCTCTGCCCATCAACGGGACTCCATACTCCGCCAATAGTTCTTTTGGTTCAGGCGATACAACAGCACCCGGAATCTTTGCCGTCTACTCCGGGAGTGGAAACATTGTAACGGTCACCAACCTATTGCCGAATACGACATACTATTTTTCGATTTCGGAATTCACAGGAACAGGAAGCCAGAGCAACTACCTAGGTGGCGCACCGGTATCGTCGTTCACCACGACAACCGTTGCACCAACGGCTACAGACCCCAATAACTTTGCTCAAACGTCATTCGACGCGAACTGGAATTCCGTAGTCGGCGCTACTGGATACCAGTTAGACGTTGCTCCCGACGCCGCGTTCAATACCTACGTCGCTGGCTTTCAAGGTAAGGTCGTCGCTGGAGGCTCTTTGAAACAATTGGTCACGGGTCTCACTGCTGGAACAAACTACTTCTATCGAGTTCGAGCAACAAACGCAGGCGGTGCGTCGAGTAACTCAAACGTAGTGGCGACCCAGACCGTACCAGCAGCTCCAGCATTTGCGAGTTCGACAAACGTCGGCACGAGTAGCTTCGATATTAACTGGATTGCCTCATCTACCGCGACCGAATATTTTATCGACGTAGCAAGCGACCCGAACTTCGTAAATTTTATCGCGGGCTACAATCATAAGTCGGTTGGACTATTGACAACCACTTCGATCAGTGGTCTATCGGCAGGGACCCCCTACTATCTCAGGCTGCAGGCGTTGAATAGTTCGGGCACTTCGCCGAATTCCGCAACCAAAATTCAATATACGGTGACGGACGCCCCGAAAATTTTGGCCGCCACAAACGTCACGTCTTCAAACTTTGAAGCTAATTGGGAAGCGGTATCTGGTGCAACCGGTTACGAACTCCACGTATCATCAGACAATTTCGTGACGCAAGTGTCAGGCTATCCGAAGTTGGTCTCCGGGTTAATCGACATCGTTCAAGGCCTGCTACCCGCAACGATTTATAAATATAAAGTTCGGGGCGTGAACGACGGTGGCGTATCTGCATTTTCGGCTGAGCGCCCGTTGATCACTGCCAATGGAAACGGTGCTCAAGTCAATCTCCCCGACATCGACGAAACCACAATCACCACCACCGACGGAAAAGTTCGCGTAAAAGTCAACAATGGAATATCACCAGTTACCGTTCGACTGAGACACAGACGAATTACCGACAAGGCTTTTTTACTTGAACAACCTGTATCATTATCAAACGGCTTTGCGGAATTCGTGACCTCCAATGACTGGTCAGATGAACTCGGGATGGAGTTTAATTTCATCGCTACCGACGCTGCTTCACGGGTCGACTCGATGAGCGCCCGGCGTTTTTCATACAACTCATTTCAGAATGCTCCCATCGCACCGATCGATTCAATTCCCGGCTCTTACAGGATGTTTTCAATACCCGCCGCACTTAAGACCGCAGGAGTCGAAAATGTACTGCAATCAGTCTTCGCCCAATACGGTGGTTACGATCGAAAGAAATGGCGACTCTTTCACTTCAAATCAAATCAGTACATCGAGTTCCAAGCAGGCCTCACATCTATTGACCCAGGTCTGTCTTATTGGATTATCACCGACGACAGAATCGTGGTTCCTGTAAACGACCAAGTTGTTGCCGCGAATCAGACAGCACCATTTACTCTCCCTGTTATTCAAGGCTGGAATCAAATCGCGAACCCGTACCCGTACCCGCTGGATTGGTCTCAACTACAAGCCGCGAATCCGACGGTAGGTCTGAACTCTCTCTGGGGATTTTCAAGTAACGGTTACCTGAAACGCTCATCCCTGCGACCTTGGACGGGTGCCTTCGTGTTCGCGGAATCGAATGGTACCATCACATTCCCAGTTACCGCCCGAAGTGGTGCCGCACGCGAAATTTCGCTTCACCCAACGCTGGATGAAGAAACATGGCAGGTGCCGATCCAACTTACGCATGGTTCGCTCAAGCAGTTTGCGTATTTCGGAATGCATCCACAAGCAAGTGTCTCGAAGGACATACTCGACGATATTACTCCGCCACGTTTTATTGAGTTCCTCGAATGGAAATCACCACACCAAGAACACATCGGCAAATGGTTTTCGATCGACATGGTCCCCACCTCTTCCGACTACGAATGGACATGGACTGCAGCGAGTAATGTCAGCGGCCAAACTGGAACAATTTCTTGGGACGCCACTGAGCTTCGAGAGAATTCTTCTTCGCTTTGGCTCGTCGATCAAGTCGCAGGCCGTTGGATCGATATGAAACAATCCGACCAATACATATTCGACTGGACGGACGAGCGTACGTTCAAAATACTTTTCAATCGCGCAGGTGAACTAAAGCCAACGATATCACTTGTTGGAGAGGCATACCCGAACCCATTTGATGAAATTTTGACGATCCCAATACTGTGCGCAACAGATGGACAAAAAGCAAGAGTCGAAATTTACGATGGCTTGGGGCGCCGAGTTCGGGCCTGGGAAACAGTTTTCGAACACGCAGGCGAAAATATCTTGACTTGGAACGGACGTGATGTAAACCAAAACGCCGTATCCCCTGGTATCTGGTACTGCAAAGTGTCGATCGAGCAGGGCTCAACCGGTTTCAGACGGATCTTAAAGAAATAGAAATGCGGACCCAATTTTTGCTCTTCTTTATCTTCCTGAGCCGTCTCGTGTCGGCGCAGGACGTAACGATCCAGTCGATCGAGCTGACCGCCGAGCAGGTCGTACTCCATTACGATTTAATTGACACAACCAAGAATCGGACGTACACGATTTTTCTCTACAGTTCGAAAGACAACTACCTCGCTCCCCTTGGAAAAGTTTCAGGCGATGTGGGCATCGAAGTAAAACCGGGAATGAATAAACGAATCGCTTGGAACGCTCGCGAAGAACTGGGAACAAGTTTCGTTGGGGATGTGGACTTAGAAATTCGAGGGCGGGTATATGTCCCATTTATCAGGTTCGACAGCTTCGATCAAGTAAAAGTCAGAAAGCGAGGAGTTCCATTCTTGGTTAAATGGGCCGGTGGAACCCGTCAAAATATCCTAAACTTCGAATTGATGCGAGGAGAGAAACTAGTCTACACCTTTCCGAATGTCCCCAACGCATTTGAGTACAAACTGACCATTCCAAAAAACATAAAACCCGGAAATGGCTATTCGCTCCGCGTGTCCGATACACGAAACAAAGATCAGGTCGTCGCCACAAGTACTTTCACAATTAAGTCTCGTATCCCTCTCTTGGTGAAAGCGGTTCCCGTTCTCGCGCTGGGCGGGTTGGTATACGTGATTGCGACCAAGCCCTCAGGGTCTTCGGACAAACCGGACCCACCTTCTCCACCGACTAGCTCCAATTGATCATGAAGCAGGCATTAATCTTTATCCTATTGATTTTTCCTGTGCTTAGTTTTGCGCAGGGATTTTCAAACAAGACGAATCGTATCCACTTGGACTACACGAAACGGGTCGTCCCAACAAGCCTTCCCAGGCTGACTTGGCTGACCCCGCGTGCCGAAGTGAGCAACAGCCTTGTTGAGACTATACAATTTGAAGTCGACGTTCAGTCCGACGTTGCGCTCCGATCACTAACCTTGGAAATTGAAAACGGCGGTGAAGTCCGATCAAAGAAAATTCCATTTGACTCAACGCGAGCCCTCATTCATGTGAGTCAATCTGTAAGACTGCTCGATGGTGAGAATGTGGTACGTTTGATTGCCATCAACAACAAGGGAGGTCGTGTCTCGAGCGAACGCTCTATCCTCACCGGCAAAGACGCGATTTCCGATGCCGTCGACATCAATCGCAAGGACTACGCTTTGCTGTTCGCAACGGATCAGTATGAAAACTGGACCGACCTCGTGAATCCAGTAAACGACGCTCGAACAATTGCAGCGATCCTGCGAGACAAATATGGCTTTCAAACTGAAATCGTTGAGAATGCCTCAAACGATGAGATCCTTACAAAAATCTACGATTACAACACTCGCAAATTCAATCCGCAAGACCAGTTGTTCGTCTTCTTCGCCGGACACGGTTCTTTCGATGAAACCCTGGGAGAAGGATATGTGGTTGCCGCAAACTCACAACTGAATGACAAAGGCCGCACATCTTATATATCACACATCCTCATTCGAGAGCGCTTGAATAATATCCAGTGCGAGCACATTTTTCTGATGATGGACGTGTGTTTTGGAGGAACTTTCGATCCGGTTCTCGCCCAAAAGCGTGCACAGGACGACATGGACGAAGCGGCCGATAAGCAATACCTCGTGAAGAAGCTCACTAAGCGCACGCGGAAATTCATTACATCCGGTGGGAAAGAATACGTGCCCGACGGCGTGCCCGGAAGACACTCGCCGTTTGCCGAGAAATTTATTCTTGCTTTGCGCGAAATCGGTGGTGGGACCGGCCGAATCCTATCACTTTTGGAACTCTACCCCTACTTCTTGAAGCTTCCGACCGAACCCCGCTTCGGCAGCTTCGGTACCGACGATCCAGCATCAGATTTCGTTTTCGTAGCAAGGCAGTAGCCACTCGTGGCTTCAGCGGGAGCCGAACATTCATTATCTTTGCAGTTTTGACAACCATGCTGCTGCGAAATCGAGTAAATGGGAAGGTCCTGAAAGAGAAAATGCAGGCCAACCAAGAAGCACGAACCACACTTTCCTTCTATAAGTACCACCCGATTGCAGAACCTCACGCCTTTCGTGATTCGATCTACGACGCATGGGCAAACCTGGGCGTACTGGGGCGCATCTACGTATCCTACGAAGGCATCAACGCCCAATTGAGTCTTCCCTCCTCGTCCCTGGAAGCGTTCCGTCAAAACCTAGATTCGATTTCCTTTCTCAAAGGGTTACGCCTGAATATCGCCGTCGACGACAACGGAAAATCATTCTTTAAACTCAAGATTCTGCTTCGGAATAAGATCGTTGCCGACGGAATTACAGACCCTAACTTCGACGTCACCAACAGTGGTGTTCACGTCAATGCCGAAGAGTTCAACCAGCTCGCGAATCAACCCGACACAGTGATTGTAGATATGCGCAACCACTACGAAAGCGAGGTGGGCCATTTCAAGAATGCAATCCTTCCCGATGCGGATACCTTCCGCGAAGAACTGTCGATGGTGCATAACATGCTCGCCGACCAAAAGGATAAGAATATTATCATGTATTGCACAGGTGGCATTCGCTGCGAGAAAGCGAGCGCGTGGATGAAGTACCAAGGCTTTACCCGCGTGTACCAACTCGACGGCGGCATCATCGAATACGCCCGGCAAGTGAAGTCAAAAGGATTAGAAAACAAATTCATTGGTAAGAACTTCGTCTTCGATGAACGACTAGGAGAGCGAATTTCGGATGAGATCATCAGCAAATGCCACCAGTGTGGAAAACCGTGCGACGATCACACCAACTGCAAGAACGAAGGCTGTCACTTGCTGTTCATCCAGTGTAAAGAATGCGCTGAAAAATATAACGGATGTTGCTCGGTTGAATGCCAACAAGTCGTCGCCTTACCCGCCGAGGCACAAAAGCTTATTCGCTCGGGGGCAAAGAAACAACGAAACGTGTTCCGAAAAGGTCGCACCTCCCACCTTCAAGCATCGCAGCAGGCTAAATGATCAAGATCGGAATTATCAATATATCTGATCGCGCCAGCCAGGGGATTTATGAAGACATCCCCGGTAAGGCAATTGTGTCTACCCTGACCGAATACATCAAAAGTGCGTGGGAACCGGTCTACGCGGTCATTCCAGATGAACAAAAGTTGATCGAGGATACGATGATTCGGATGGCAGATCGCGACGGTTGCTGCCTGGTGATCACCTCAGGAGGCACAGGACCGGCCCGGCGAGATGTGACCCCAGAAGCGACCGAAGCCGTGTGTGACAAAATGATGCCCGGATTCGGCGAACTGATGCGGACAACAAGCCTACAGTACGTGCCGACCGCGATCCTGTCGAGGCAAACCGCCGGCATCAGAAATCAAACTTTAATCGTAAATTTGCCCGGTAAACCAAAGGCTATCCGGCAATGCTTGGACGCCGTTTTTCCGGCCATCCCCTACTGTATAGACCTGCTGGAAGGCCCTTTCATCGAATGCAACGAAGGCACGATGAAACCCTTTCGGCCTGCACAATGACGCTGGCAAGAATCGTTTTTTGTCGATAGAATATGGCTAGAATCAAGTACTACTACGACACCGAGACCTGCAAGTACGAGCGGGTAAGAACCACCACCGGGGACATTGTACTCAACATACTTGGCATCTTCTCCATCACAGCCGTGCTGGCAGTTGCTCTACTGTTGTTGTTCATGAATTTTTTCGAATCGCCAAAAGAACTCATGCTCCGCAACGAGGTCGCCGAGATGGAATTCTACTACGAAAACCTAAAACGAGAAGTCGACAAACTCAATATCGTGCTTGCCGACATGGAACACCGCGATGATAACATCTATCGTGTGGTCCTAGGCGCCGAACCTATCGAGAGTTCGATACGAGAAGCAGGTGTTGGGGGCATGGATCGATACGCCGAAATCAAAGATAAAGCCGTCCTGCATCAGGATCTGATCGTGTCGCTCCACGAAAGCGTGGACAAACTCCGACGGAAAGTCTATATCGAATCGAAATCGCAAGACGAGATCGTCCGCCTTGCCGAGGATAAACAAAAATTGTACGCCGCAATCCCCGCCATACAACCTGTCGCCAACAAAGAATTGATCGCGTTGGCCTCTGGCTTCGGCATGCGAATTCACCCAGTGTATAAAGTAAAAAAGATGCACGCTGGCATTGACTTCGCCGCAGCTATCGGAACACCTATCTATGCGACCGCCGATGGCACTGTCGACGTCGTTCAAGTTAGTTTCTCTGGTTATGGAAAAATGGTGGAAGTCGACCATGGATTTGGCTACCGCACCCGCTACGCACACATGCACGGCTTCACCGTTCACCCGGGACAAAAAGTAAAACGCGGTGAACTCATTGGCTACGTGGGCAACACTGGCTTGTCCACCGCACCACACTTGCATTACGAAGTCATGATCAATCGCCAGCAAGTGAATCCTGTTCACTACTTCTTTAATGACCTGAACGCAACGGAATACGAGAAGATCATCGAGTTGGCTTCCATCGAAAACCAAGCTCTCGGGATGTAGGCATGAAGCGAATCCTGGTCCTCCTCACAGCAATGGCAATCCCCGGGTGGCTCTTCGCACAGGGCTGCAGCGATGCCGGCTTCTGCACCATGGGTGCAATGAAGCCCGATCAACCCTACAACAAGAAGGCAGCCGTACGTCTGCAGTCCGCCGAACTGAGCTTTTATCGAGGAACCACAGGCCTCACCCCCATCATCTACGTCGCGACTGCCGACCTCAACTTCTCCTTTCGCCAGAAGAACACCTTTCAAGTGAAGCTTCCATACCAGATGGTTCAAGGACGTCTTGCGAACACTTCCGGCGCGGGCGATATTTCACTCTGCTTTACTCGAAACCTTTACACTTCAGATCGTTTTAGTCTCAATTTCTCACTCGGAACGAAGTTACCAACGAATCATTCGGATAAGGTATCCACTGCAGGTTTACCGCTCCCAATGTACTATCAGACAAGTTTAGGGACTTACGACCTGATCTCAGGCATCTCACTAATCAACCGCCGTTGGTTGCTGGCCACTGGAATTCAAATTCCTCTTAACCACAATCGCAACCAGTTTGTTTGGAGCGAATGGGCGAATACATCCGAAGCGGACTACATTCTCGGCTACAGTCAGGCGCGAAACTTGAAGCGTGGCACCGACGTGATGATTCGTATCGAGCGAAATTTTCGCTTCTCACGCCTGAACTTGAGTGCTGGCATCCTCCCGATCTATAGAATCACAAAAGATGAAGTGATTAAATCAGGGGTCGCCGCCAATTCCCCCCTCGAAAAAGTGAAACCCGATGCTGCACATGGGCTTGCTTGTTCGTTGATATTTACCGCCGGATATAATTTAGATGTTCGTTCGGGCATCAAGCTACTCGTTGGGCGAAAGATCGCCGAACGCGAGGTCAATCCGGACGGCCTCACCCGTGAGTTCGTATCATCCATCACGTACGTATATCGATTCTAGCCATGAAGAGACTTTTTCCTGCGCTCTTCTGCGTGCTGTTTTCCGTTGCCGCCTCTGGCCAAGAATTAACCAACGTCAATCGCTTCCTATCGGCCGGCGAATACCAGAAAGCGTTGGATGCCTTGGATCAACTATCGAACAAAAGCGTTAACAGCGAACAGCAGTTAAAGGTAGATGTAAAAAGATTTGAGGCTCTCATAGGTCTCGGCTCCCTCGAACAGGCCGAGTTGATTCGTCGCTCGCTCGAATCGATTCAGTGGTCGTCGCCCATCGAAAAAGCATCTTACTTGGTCAACACAGGCGCGTTAATGCTGAACCGCGGGCGACAAGACTTGGCCCTCGAGAAACTCGAAGAAGCCTACAACACCTTTCAAGCTGCAAACGCAGGTTCAAGCGCCGATGCGGCTCGATGCCTCTCTTGGCTCACACTTACGTTTGTCGCTTCCGGTAAATACAACCAGGCCGTTGCCAATGGCACGATGGCACTCCAAATTCGCCAACAACTCTTCGGAGGAGAAAGCGAAGAAGTCGCTGCTTCGAATAATGATCTCGGGCTTGCCTATAGTCAAATCGACCCGGACCAAGCCCTTGAATCCTACGAGAAAGCCCTCGCAATTTATGAAAAACTCCATGGCAGTGAGCATCCAAAAATTGCCATCGCCAAAACAAATATTGGAAACCTGTACACCCAAATTGAACTGTTCGGTGACGCCATCAACAACCTAGAAGCGGCATCAAAAATTTGGCTGAAGCTATACCCCGAAGGTCATCCTAATCTCGGCTTTGTCTACAGATCGTTGGGTCAGACTTACGTGAAGATGCGCAACAATGCCGTCGCGCTGACCTACTTTGAGAAAGCTCTTGAACAATATCGAAAAGCCTACGGACAAAAGAACCCAGAGATAGCATCGACATTGAATCAGATTGCCGCGGTTCGTTCCAATCAACAACAGTACGACCTGGCACTGCAGGATATTCAGCAGGCACTGATCGCCAATATTCCCGGCTTCTCAAAGTCGGATGTCGGGGCAAACCCACCAACCAACGAATACTACAATCCTACCGTACTCCTTTTTAGCTTCATGCTAAAAGCCCAGGCACTTGAAGGTCGTCATTTCGGAAAAACACTACGGTTATCCGATCTCACGCGGGCCCTCGACAACCTCTCGCTCTGTGATTCACTGATCGATGATATCCGGCATCACAGCTCAAACGAAAGCGACAAAATCGCACTTGGTTCACTCGCCGCCGACGTGTACGAAGATGGTGTTCGAATTAGTACGGCTTTGGCCGACATTACAGCAAGCCCAAAAAAGTATTTTGAAAGGGCATTCTACTTTGCAGAAAAGAGTAAGTCAGCTGTCCTCCAAGAGTCGATCGCCGATTCACAGGCGAAGTCGTTTGCTGGTATCCCACAAGAACTTATCGATCAAGAGTCGAACTTAAAATCGGGCATTGCATTCCTCACGCAACGCCTCGGACAAGGCCCTCCTCCTGCCGAAGAAAAATACCTACGCGAATCACTTTTTGCGCTTAACGCCGAATACAACTCGTTTACCAAAAAGCTAGAACACGACTATCCAAACTACTACAACCTTAAGTACAACAACTCCTTTCCGACAGTTCCGCAATTGCAATCTCAACTGCTGGCCAAACAGGCAATTGTTAGTTACTTCATCGCGGAGAAGTCTGGGCGCATGTACCAATTTGTCATCACGAACAGAACTTTTAAAGCCTACGATCTGACCCTGCCGGCGAATTTCGACCGTCTCACAAAAGGCTTCAACAACGGGATTCTTTATCGGAACTTCGATACGTATAAGGCGACAAGCCATGCACTGCAGCCGGTCCTTACTCCACGGGTACCGAAGGGCACGACAGAATTGACGATCATTCCCTCTGGGAGAATGAGCACACTACCCTTGGAGGCATTAGCGACGAAGCTTGGCGACGACTTTGCCACCACCTCGTTCTTAGTTTCCAAGTACGCGATTGGCTACGAGTTCTCGGCTGGTTTGATTGCCCAAAAGAAGCGTGGGACCTCCATTGCAGAGCCATCCATTCTCTTATGTGCACCTGTGGAGTTCCCAGAACAAGATCGACTAGCCTCCCTGCCCGGAACAGAAAAAGAAGTATCGGATATCTCGTCGCTGTTCGGCACGCGCGCTCAAGTCTACAAGTTTCAGCAAGCCAACGAAGCCCAAGTGAAACTCAAGGACATCTCGAAGTACAATTACATACATTTTGCCACTCATGGCATCGTAGACGAGGCGGCTCCGGAATTGTCTCGGATATTTCTCAATGAAGCTGCAGATGAAGACGGCAACTTGTTCGCAGGCGAGATCTACAACCTCAACTTGAACGCCGACCTTGCCGTTCTGTCGGCATGCCAAACGGGGTTAGGGAAGATTTCGAAAGGCGAAGGCGTGATTGGCCTTTCACGCGCACTCGTATATGCCGGCGCGCGAAATCTTGTCGTTTCCTTTTGGAGCGTCGCCGACCAATCTACGTCCGAACTCATGACAGATTTCTATAAAAATCTGCTCGATAATCCGAACGGCGACTTTCGACAAGCGCTCCAAAAGGCAAAGACAAAAATGATACAAACGAGCGAGTTCCACGACCCCTTCTATTGGGCTGCTTTTGTCCTCATCGGCCAATAAATTTACATCACACTCGAATAGGTCATCATCGCTCAGCCTGGATTAGCTATTTAGCCGACCCTGTATCTAAATCCTGCATACCACATTCTCCCGAACACGGGCCCCCACACCATCGAACTATCGAAGTACATCCCAAAAGGATCGTTCGCAGCGATGATCGGGTTAGCCAACCTGAAGTTCGTGAGATTCTCAACTCCCGCATAAATACTCCAGCCCGAGGGTTTCTTCGCCTTAGGATCTAAGAAGTCCTTCGTCACCTGGGCGTTCATCATCCAATAAGAAGGAGCAAAAGCCGCAAGCTGATACTCGCTTGGGTTCGCAGTGGTCGTCGGCATTCGCTGCTGACCAATCCGCTGAACGGTGTAGTCGACACTCCAATTCGATTTTGTTTTATACGCCACGTTCACGAAAGATCGATCGCGTGGAATAAGAGGTCGCTGAAGTCGCCCATCAAGATAATCAGTTTGCACATTCACGTACCGATATGCGACTCGAACATCTAGCCTTCGAATCAACTGATAGTCAACCTGAGCTTGAAGGCTATGTGAGAAAGACTTCCCCTTCAATCCTGTGAAATTCATTTGATGCAAGTTATGATCGAAGTCAACCACCACTTGGTCCTGGAATGTGGTATAGAAATAATCGATCACAATGGTTCCGGGGCGATAGTCAAGGGTAAATTCTTGGGCGAAGTTGGCGCCAAAGTTCCATGCTCGATCGGGTCTAAAACCATAACCGTTTGTGGATGTGAGATTGCTCCGAACAAACTGCCTTGAAGAAACAAGAAACGCGCTATTCTCCGAAATGATATTCGCCACACGAACACCTTTACCAGCAGATCCTCGGAGTGTGGTGGTGGGTGTGAGATCGTACTTGAGGTGAAGCCTTGGCACAAAAAGGGTTCCAAACAAATTATGCTGATCAACACGCGCACCTGCAATCATGGAGAACTTGTTGGCGTCGTCGTAGTTATACTCCACAAAAGCGCCCGGCACAATCTCCTTGCGGCCAAAGTCGTATTTCACATTCGTATTGACGGCACCCAAAAGTTCAGTGTAATCGTCATACAAAAAACTTAGACCTGTCTTGAACTTATGGATTGTGCTGCCGATCACGGACTGATAGATCAAGTTTGAGTACAGCGACTTCTCCCCTGCCGTATGTGTATTGAATCCATAGTAGGAATCATGTTGATGAGACACAGCATTGATCTGCAATCCGAAACTCTTGTACGGATGCAACGGGAACTGGTATCCCAGCTTTCCCACGAACTCATACCGATCCGTATTGATACCTAGTCCATACCGGTTGGTCCTGAACTTGTCCAAGTCTTCGTTGTAGCCGACTTGCCCGCCAATCTTACGGTCACGCAAATACTTGAAACTCATTTGACCGAGCCAACCATTGCCAGAGTTATAAACCCAGCGATTGATCAAGTTCACTTGGGTGCCCGTGGGAAAATCCATGAACGAATCTTTATTCTGGTCCATTTCATTCGGACGGACGCTACCATGAAGCAGGACAGTAGTCGCCCACTTCTTGCTCGTTTGCCCGGTCCATACCGTGTTCAACTCCGAGCGACCAGAGTTGTTGACATACCCGTTTACAAATATCTTATCGCTCTCCTGTGGCTTCTTTAGTTCCACGTTAATTTGGCCTGCGATGCTTTCATAGCCATTGACTACAGAACCCACGCCTTTCGTGACCTGGATCGAATTGATCCAACTTCCTGGGATAAACTGGATCCCTTGACTGGAGGCCAGACCCCGGACACCCGGCATGTTTTCCAACGAAATCATCGTGTTTGGCCCCGAGAGTCCAAGCATTTGAATTTGCTTCGTGCCCGTGACCGCATCCGTAAAGGCCACATCGACCGACGGATTCGTCTCGAAACTCTCCGAAAGGTTGCAACACGCGGCTTTGAATAGTTCCTTTTCATTCATCACCGCGATGTTGATACTAGACGAATGATCGATGTTCGTCGAAGAGCGAACGCCTTGAACGGTTACTTCTTGCAGCATTTCGCTTGGAAGCAACAAGACTTTCACGTTCGTTTCATCCGTGATCTCGAGCGTATCTGATTGATAGCCCACGAAGCTGATCACGAGTTGCCGTACGTTCGCTACCCGTTCGATAAGGAACACACCGTTCTCTTTAGTAGCTGTTCCAACGGAAGTCCCCAACCAATACACACTAGCACCAGGAAGGGGTTGTTCAACACCTGCCTGATCCTTCTCTACTACGACGCCCATGAGCTTTTGTGCTTGTGTGGGAACAAGCCAAGCCATGGCGATCGCAAACGCCATCCACTTCAACGGATTCATACGTCGAAGCAATTAGTGGTGGTCGTGAGATTGAACCTTCTGACCAGAATGGTCGTGGTCGCGATATAAGCAACAAAACGGAAGGTCAGAATACGTTTCGTCTTTTGCTTTTACTTTATCCGTGTCGTGACCAACAGCAGCAACCAGTTCATGAATTTCCATTTCGGTGATCTTTGAACCGTTGTAAACTACCTGCAAGTCTTTAGTCTTGGGATCCCAGGTCGCGAGCTTAATGCCTTTATGATCCAGCGCTGTTTCGATGCGCTTCTTACACATCACGCAATTTC
Source organism: Cyclobacteriaceae bacterium (assembly GCA_044226945.1). Taxonomy (GTDB): domain Bacteria; phylum Bacteroidota; class Bacteroidia; order Cytophagales; family Cyclobacteriaceae; genus ELB16-189. The sequence continues at coordinate 64,877 of JBGAGB010000013.1, forward strand.
CATAAACTTTGATGGTCGCCTTAACAGTACCAGATTGGGCCTGAACGGCGGCCGCGACGGCGATGAAAAGTATTGTGATTAATATGAATTTCGTTTTCATGATAACTTGGTAAAAAATTAAAATTGATTTGATTGAATAGAAAACACGTCTGCGATTTGCGGCGTCAATCAAACCAAGCTATCGTAGAAAACCAGCGAGCAGTGTTGTGTGAAGAGCGATGGTGAGTATAACGGAGGTGGGTTCTCATCCAGAGGATTCACCGGTTGTGCGAGAACTTGCTCAGAATTCCGATTTGTGTTGAACAGGGTGCCCATCTCAAAAAATTGCGGGGCAATTGAAACGATCAGGGACGCGGCGTGATCGGTTTCAATTTTAATCAGGTCGTGGTCGTCGTCACAACAAGATTCGGCTCCGGCACGCATGAAAACCGCGCAGGGGCACTTTTTAGCTTCGAACGAGAAAAGTACGGTGGAGTTGACCCTGCCCATACAGTAGTGGGTGGTGCGAACCACTCCTACTGTTAGGGTCAGGTACACACATGTGAACGCTATGGCAAAAAGCTTTTTCACTGTGCTTTCAGAACTCGAAAATAGCCCAATAGGTTTCACTTTTCCTAAACATTAACTAAAACTTTGCAAAGGGGTAAAAAATGCCTTTTTTAGCGTCCCAATGCGGAAAATCCTTCCACAAATCATCCACATTGGCCTGACAGTCGATTGATGGAAGACAGTTACAAACACCGCGGATTGCGGAACAAGTTGGTGAAGAAACTGGCCGAAAAAGGCATTCGCGACGAGCGAGTCCTATCGGCCATTGGCCGCGTACCCCGGCACTTCTTTTTCGACCAAGCCCTCCTGTCGCATGCATACGAGGACAAGGCATTCCCAATCGGTGAAGGGCAAACCATTTCGCAACCCTATACTGTCGCGTTTCAATCGGAGAAGCTGGAGGTCACCCCGGGTTGCAAGGTACTTGAGATCGGCACCGGGTCTGGATACCAAGCCTGTGTGCTGATGGAGATGGGAGCCATCGTGTATAGCATCGAATACAACCTTGCACTGTACGAGCGTACCAAGAAGATGCTTCCGACGATCGGGTATACAAAGGCATTTTTAACTCATGGCGATGGTTCAAAAGGTTGGCCTGCGAAAGCTCCCTTCGATCGGATTATCGTCACCGCGGGTGCACCGGTTGTTCCAAAAGCGCTCACGGATCAGCTGGCAGACGGAGGTATCTTAATTATCCCTGTTGGCGGTCGCGAGTATCAACGCATGCTTCGCATTCGCAAGCAAAATGGACAGTTGATCGAGGAGCAGTTCAACGACTTTGCCTTCGTTCCATTATTGGGTGAAGGTGGTTGGAATACCAAGTAGCAATCACTATTTCATTGCCATCAACCATTGTCGCGCATCCTCAAACCGGTTCGACATCTTCACGCTTTGTTTGTCTTTATGCCGGAGGTCCGCTAAAGCTCGTGGTAAAGGTAAGGTTCTACCAAGTGTGTCATCAACCACCTCGCTGAACTTACCGGGATGGGCGGTCTCCAAAAAGAATCCGTTCGCGTCGCTATGCGTGTCGGCAAAATAACGTGTGAGCCCAAGATACCCGACGGCACCATGGGGATCCAGGACATACTGCTTATCGTTGAACACACGCCGCATGACATCGCGAGTCTCGCTGTCGGTAAAGGCGTAGCCGGAAATGTCGGCAGCCATTGCATTCCTGTCTTGCCGGTACAGCTCAAGTAACCGTGCAAAGTTGCTTGGATCGCCAACATCCATGGCATTGCTAATGGTTGCTCGCGAAGGTCGTGGTTCGAACACTCCTTTGATCAAATACTCGGGTACAACGTCGTTCGCATTGGTAGCCGCAACAAAGTGTTGAATGGGCAATCCAAGTCGGCGTGCCAATACTCCCGCGGTCAGGTTACCGAAATTACCACTTGGTACACAGGCAACTACTTGCTTTCCGTCACCGCTAAGTTTTTTCCAACCTTCAAAGTAGTAGAACGTCTGAGGTATCAAGCGACCGAGGTTGATCGAGTTTGCTGACGTCAATAAATACCGATTACGAAGTTCTCCATCCAGAAAGAGTTGTTTCACCAGGCGCTGACAGTCGTCGAAGGTGCCGTCCACTTCCCAGGCGGTAATGTTTCCGCCAAGGGTTGTCAACTGCTTCTCTTGGAGTGGGCTCACTTTGCCAGAAGGATAAAGGATCACCACTCGAACGCCTGGCACTTGATAAAAGCCATTTGCCACGGCGCTTCCGGTGTCTCCTGAGGTTGCGGCCAGCACTACGATTTCGCGATCGAGGCCATTCGCAAAATATCCCATCAACCCAGCCAGGAAGCGTGCACCAAAGTCTTTGAATGCCAGCGTAGGCCCATGAAACAACTCCATTGCCCACACGTGTTTTTCCAACTTTACCAAAGGAACGTCAAATGACACGGTGCGTGCGACGATGTCACGAAGTATTTTCGATGGAACGGCGTTGCCAACCAGCCGCTGCGCCACTTCGAAGGAAGTCTCTTCAAACGACTGATCCTTGAATGCCCGTATAGAATCGGGTGTGAAGGGTTCGATCTTCGACGGCATGAACAAACCTCCATCGGGTGCAAGTCCTTGGATGACCGCATCCTTAAAGGTCCAACCTTGGGAAGTGTTTCGCGTCGAAAAAATTGATTGCTCCATGGATGCTAGAAAAATTATCGTTGATCTTCTCTTTTAGGACTTTGCGATCACCGTTGCACCTTTTGCATTGACGGGTGAAACAATCAAATCGCTCTTCAGATGGCTGAGTGAGAAGTGTTCAACCATTCGCTCCCCTACTCGCTGGGCCGTCTCCAAGTTGGTACAAAGTGCGAACACGGTGGGGCCCGAACCAGAAATACCGCTTCCGAGCGCGCCTGCATCCTTTGCGACCTTTTTCAATTGGTCAAAACCGGGGATGAACACCGATCGAACCGGTTCGGCGATCGCGTCTTTCAAGCAACTTCCAATCAGTTCATAGTCTTGGTTCATCAAGCCGATCATCAACCCTGCGGCATTGGCACTTTGCGACACGGCATCGCGAATCGTCACAGAGTTTCGAAGAATTCTGCGACTGTCTTCGGTGCGAACTTCCAGGTGCGGATGAACGAGGACGCAGCACAAATCTCTAGGGAACGACACTTGTAACAAGTCGAGCGGGTGATAGTCGCGAATCAAAACAAATCCGCCTAAGATCGACGGAGCGACGTTATCCGCATGTCCGGTCCCGCACGCGATCCTTTCGGCCTCCATGGCATGAGGCACCAATTCTTTTCGAGTTAGTGGCTCGCCCATCAACGTGTTCACTGCTACAAGAGCAGCCGCCGCGCTTGCAGCACTCGAACCCATTCCACTTCCTAGTGGAAGTTTCTTGTGGAGCACCACGTCGACACCCTGATCGCTGCCAATCGCTTTGAGGTATGATTGAATCGCCACCGCGCTGGTATTGCGCGATGCCTCCAGCGGCAGCTTGCCGTCGTCGCCCGTGATCTTCGTCACTCGCACCCCTGACTGGTCGGCCAACGATACTTCGACCTCATCTCCTGGATTCTCAATCGCGAATCCCAAGATATCGAAGCCACAGCAGACATTGGCGACTGTCGCCGGTGCGAAGGCGGTTACTTTTTTCATAGAGTAGCGTAATTGGCGATACGGATAATGTCCGCGAACACACCTGCGGCGGTTACTTCTGCCCCGGCCCCCGGTCCACGGATCACCATCGGTCGGTCATGATATCGTTCAGTCGTAATCAAAATAATATTATCACTTCCGGAAAGTGAATAGAACGGGTGTTGGCCATCGACTCCTTTGAGTGCGGTGCGCGCCCCCGTGTCATCAAGTATCGCCATATAGCGGAGCTTCTCGTTTTTAGAGGCAGCTTCGGCACGCAACTTCTCAAAATGGTTATCAAACTTTGGAAGCTGCTTCATAAACTCATCGACCGACTTTACGGATTGAAGTTCCTTCGGGACCAAGTTTTCAATCTGTACTTGTTCAATTTCGAGTGTTGCTCCCGTTTCGCGCGCGAGGATCAGAATCTTGCGTCCCACGTCCATGCCGTTGAGGTCATCGCGCGGATCCGGCTCTGTATATCCTTTGGCACGTGCTTCTTCGACGATCGCGCTAAATGATTTCCCCTGCGCGAACGAACTGAAGATGTAATTCAAGGTTCCGCTCAGCACGGCTTCTATCTTAATTACTCGGTCACCGCTCAAGAGCAGGTCGTTCAGCGTATTGATGATCGGGAGTCCCGCGCCGACGTTGGTTTCGTATAAGAATTTGACGCCTCGTTTCTGTGCGGCGGTTTTGAGTGACTGGTAACGCTCTAAGTTTCCCGAGTTTGCTTTCTTGTTGGGCGTCACAATCGAAATGTTCGCATTAAGTAGGTCGTGATAGTAACCTGCCACCTCTTCGCTTGATGTGCAATCCACGAAGATGCTATTCGACAAGTTCAATTGGCGCATCCTGTCGAAGAAAGCCGGGGCTTGAAGGGGCTCACCTTCTTTCAACACCCGGTCGATTGCAGTGGCCGGCGTCAAGCCATTTGCATCAAACAACATCTTTCTGCTATTACACATGCCCACCACGTTCACCTCGATCGCACTGTCAGTCATCAGCTTGAGTTTCTGGCGATCCATCATTTTCAATAATGTGCTTCCAATCAAACCTGTCCCTGCAATGAACAGGTTCAGGATTTTACGATCCGAAAGGAAGAATGCTTCGTGCAGTACGTTCAGCGCCTTCGATGTATCTACTTCCCGAATCACAGCCGAGATGTTGAGCTCGGATGAACCCTGCGCAATCGCGTGGATATTGATGCCATTCTTACCAAGAGAATTAAACATGCGACCACTGGTGCCAGGGTTGTGTTTCATCCCCTCACCCACGATCGCAATGATCGAAAGGTCACCTTCGATCGAGACTTCGTCCATTTCGCCGCCTTTGATTTCATATTGAAATTCCAGTTCGATTAGTTTCTTCGCGAGACCGGCGTAACGGCTTTCAACCGCCAAACAAATGGAATGTTCCGAAGAAGCTTGACTAATTAAGATTACGTTGATCCGTTCGGCCGCGAGAACCCCAAACAGTCGCTTCGATGTCCCCACGACACCGAGCAGACCAGACCCCTCGACACTTAGCAAGCTGACACCTGCCATCGACGAGATGCCTTTTATTGGATGATCCTTTCCATTCGCTGACTCGTGAATGCACGTACCCGCGAACGAAGGATTAAAGGTGTTCTTGATCCAAATCGGGATCGACTTCGACATGACCGGCTGCATGGTTGCTGGGAAGATCACTTTCGCTCCGAAGTGCGAGAGCTCCATGGCTTCGGAGTACGTCATCTCTGGAACGGTAAAAGCTTTTTTCACCTTCCGCGGGTCGGCTGTCATCATCCCGTCTACATCGGTCCAGATTTCCAAACTCTTCGCTTGCAAAGCACCTGCAAAGATCGCTGCCGTGTAATCTGAGCCACTTCGGCCGAGCGTGGTTGTCTCTCCAGTTTCTGAACTGCCAATGAAGCCAGTGATCACTTGAAGCGAGGTGTGTCGCTTGAAGTGCTCTTGTATCTGCCGGTCTGTAGTGGCAAAGTCCACCTTCGCATTACCAAAGTGGCTGTCGGTTCTCACAACCTTTCGCGCATCCAAGAACTCAGCTTGAATACCCTTATCGCGGAATGCCTCTGAAATGATGTACGCGCTCAATCGCTCACCGAAGCTCATGATAAAGTCGAGGGTACGCGGCGTCCTTTCACGTACGAGATAAGTACCATGAAGTACATCTTCGAGTTCATTGATCACGACACGCACTTGTGCAATGATGGCACTTTGACGTTGCATGGCGATCAGGCCACGCACCGCATCCAAGTGTCGTTGGTCAATCGTGGCGAGGAGTGTCTTGAATTCATCTTTACCGGATAGGGCCGCAGTGCTTGCTTGAATGAGCAGGTCGGTAATTCCCCCAAATGCCGATACGACCAGCGCATTCATTTCCCCGCGCTGTAAATAGGGTTTGACAATTTCTATTACCGAGTTGATTCGGTCGGGATTCGCCACGGACGAGCCGCCGAACTTGAGGACTTTCATATTGATTTATGATGTTGAAATGAATATCAGTGCTCCTCGAAGGATCACAAAAAATAGAATAATAACACTGGGGGGGGTTGGGGTAAATGATGGGCGCTACCCCGTAATCGTGGTCGTAATCGTAGCGATCGTAATCACGTTCCAAGTACGCGACAGCTCAACGTGAGAGTTGGCAATAATCGATATGTTGCGTACTGTTTGCATTTGCTTCCGCTAAATAATGCGTGCACTGAATGTATTCCAATGTTTTTCTTAAGATTTTTGAAAAGCGAACGAGCGTTCTTGCTAACGCTCAGTAGCCAACCTATCTTCGCAACCGATTTCGAGCATGAACTCAATGTCCCGTAAGAAAAAGACCCCGAAAGAATCGTTCGTCAGTATGACCGAACTGGTTCTCCCCAATGACACCAACACCCTGAACAACTTAATGGGCGGACGCCTCATGCACTGGATGGACATCGTTTCCGCCATCGCCGCGCAGAAGCATTGCAATCGGATCGTGGTCACCGCTTCGGTCGACAATATTTCCTTCCGTCAACCTATTCGCCTCGGCGATGTGGTCACGCTGAAGGCGAAAGTGACACGCGCTTTCAACTCGTCGGTAGAAGTTCGAATCGACGTGTCGGCAGAGAACATTCCTTCGGGCACCCGAATCGAAAGCAATAGTGCATACTTCACGTTTGTGGCCGTTGACCAAAGTGGTCGTCCCATCGATATACCAGAGGTTGAACCTGAAACCGACGAGGAAAAAGAAATGTACAATGGGGCGTTGCGTCGTAGGCAGCTTCGACTGATCTTGGGAGGTCGGATGAAACCTCACGAGGCAAACGAGTTGAAGTCTCTGTTCGACATTAAGTAAACGTGAAAGTCGCAGATGAACGAGACCACTCACCCAATTGACCAGGAATCGACCTTTCCAGAAGAGCTTTACCTCATTCCCGATAGGACGACCATCATCTTGTCGAAACCATGGTCGAGCGTGGCGGAACCTGAACGTCAGTTGCTTCAGAAAATCTTGCAGGCAGCTCGTATCAGTTTGGCGGCGGTGCGCATTGTCCATCAGTCTCCCCTGAATTTGGCTGCCCTCGATCCCAAACCCGGGCGCGCAATCTACTTTGGCGATGCAGTGCCAGGACTGACCATGTTCGAGTGCCTCCGGACGGAGGGTACTATTGTATTAGCTCCACATTTAGATAGCCTCCAAAACGACCCCGCTGGAAAACAAAAGCTCTGGGTCGCCCTGAAACAGCTATTTGGCCTGTAAAACCTCGAATCGGCCCGGTTTTAAAATATTGGGCCTTCTTCTATCTTTGCGGGACTTTATAAAAACCGTTCATAAACTCATTCACACGTATGCAAAATTTAGTCTACGCCCTCCCGATTTTCGGCTTGCTAGGGCTCCTCTACGTGGCCTGGAAAAGTGCCTGGGTCGCGAAGCAAGATTCGGGAACAGACAAGATGAAGAAGATCGCTGGACACATCGCCGAAGGAGCGATGGCCTTCTTGAAGGCTGAATACAAAGTTCTGGTCATCTTCGTCGCCTGCGTGGCCGTGTTGTTGGCTGTAACCGCTAATGGCGAAACTTCCTCCCCGCTCGTGGGTCTGTCTTTTGTGCTTGGTGCCTTCTGCTCTGCACTTGCCGGTTTCATTGGCATGCGCGTGGCAACTAAGGCCAATGTTCGCACGACCGCGGCCGCTCGCACAAGCCTTGGCAAAGCTCTCGAAGTTGCCTTCACGGGTGGTTCCGTGATGGGTATGGGTGTTGTTGGAATTGGTGTGTTGGGCTTGAGCCTGTTGTTTATTGTATATTCTTCGATCTTCGGCCTCGAGTCTTTGAACAGCGTGAATCGGGTAATCACCGTCATCACAGGTTTCTCATTCGGCGCATCGTCAATCGCTCTGTTCGCGCGCGTCGGTGGTGGTATCTACACCAAAGCCGCTGATGTTGGCGCTGACCTCGTCGGTAAAGTTGAAGCCGGTATCCCTGAAGATCACCCGCTGAACCCGGCGACCATCGCCGACAACGTGGGCGACAACGTGGGCGACGTAGCTGGCATGGGTGCTGACTTGTTCGAATCTTATGTCGGTTCGATCGTCGGTACCATGGTGTTGGGTGCGGCTTTCATGACCGTGGCGGATTTCCAATCGCCCGACTACCTCAACGGCCTCTCCCCGATCCTCCTCCCGCTCGCACTTGCCGCAGCAGGCATCGTGATGTCTTTCTTGGGAACCTTCTTCGTGAAAGTAAAGGAAGGTGGCGACCCTCAAAAAGCGCTGAACACAGGCGAGATCGTGTCGTCATTGATCATGATCGTTGCGTCATGGTTTATCATCAAAGCAATGCTTCCAGCAGCATGGTCTTATGCCGACCCGCTGTATAACAAGCCTGGTGAATCGACACTTTACACTTCAACTGGGATTTTCATCGCCACGGTGATTGGTCTCGTGGCCGGTGTGGTAATTGGTTTGATCACAGAGTACTACACAGGCATGGGCAAGAAGCCTGTTGTGTCAATTGTTCGCCAGTCATCGACTGGTGCAGCTACGAACATCATCGCAGGTCTTGGCGTCGGTATGATGTCGACCCTTTGGCCGACGATCATCATTGCATTCTCGATCATTGGCGCGTTCCATTTCGGTGGTTTGTACGGTATTGCCATCGCGGCGGTCGGTATGTTGTCGAACCTTGGTATTCAGCTCGCAGTTGATGCCTACGGTCCTATCTCCGATAACGCAGGTGGTATCGCAGAAATGTCGGAGCTTTCAAAAGACGTGCGTTCTCGCACCGATAAGTTGGATGCCGTGGGTAACACAACAGCAGCAATCGGAAAGGGCTTCGCGATCGCATCAGCGGCTTTGACCGCCCTCGCTTTGTTTGGCGCCTTCATGACCACTGCTCACCTGAGCACCATCGACGTTTCCAAAGCAAACGTCATTGCAGGTCTCTTTATCGGTGCCATGCTCCCGTTCGTGTTCTCCGCTTTGGCGATGGGCGCAGTCGGACGAGCAGCGATGTCGATGATTGAAGAAGTGAGAAGGCAGTTCAACTCGATTCCCGAATTGAAGGCTGCACTCGCGTTGATGAAAAAGAACGGCGATAAGCCCGTAGAAGAATGGAGTGCCGACGAACAGAAAACGTTCCACGATGCGGATGGCAAAGCGGAATACGGCAAATGCGTGGAAATCTCAACTCAAGCCGCGATCAAACAAATGGTAGTTCCTGGTCTGATGGCGGTGATCGTGCCTGTGGTTATCGGATTCCTCCCAGGTTTTGGTCCCGAGGCACTTGGCGGTATGTTGGCCGGTGTAACTGTATCGGGCGTATTGATGGCTATTTTCCAATCAAACGCAGGCGGTGCATGGGATAACGCGAAGAAGAGCTTCGAAGAAGGTGTCGAGATCAACGGACAGAAGTACTACAAGAAGTCGGAACCGCACAAAGCAGCCGTTGTTGGCGACACTGTCGGTGACCCTTTCAAGGATACTTCCGGTCCCTCGTTGAACATCCTATTGAAATTGATGTCGGTCGTTGCATTGGTGATTGCTCCCATGTTGGTGGACGTGAAAGCGCCCTCAACTGCCGAAAAAGCACCTCAAAAGCCTGCCACCGAACAAGTGAAAGAAGCTACTTCCCTTCAGGTGAAGTAGTCGACTCCCAAAGTCTATTACGAAAGAGCCGTGCGAACCGCATGGCTCTTTTTTTTGCTATTTTAGGGGAAATTGGGAGCACCAAAACGTGCCACCCACATCTTAAACAAGAGCCACCATGAATTGGATTTTCGGTCGCCTCACAGCGCTCGGCCTTCTTCTCTTTCTCGTAGCCCCGGCCGCTTTTGGCCAAGTCCTAGGCAAGTGGAAGACCATCGACGACGAGACCTCTCAGCCCAAGTCCATCGTGGAGATCTTCGAGCGCGACGGCAAGGTTTATGGAAAAATCATCCGGCTTTTCCGCGATCCCGGGGAAGACCCCGACCCTGTCTGCGACCAGTGCGAGCAAGACGATGGGCGGTACAACAAAAAGATCATCGGGATGGAAATCATGCGAGAAATGACCAAATCGGGCGATTCCTTCGATGGCGGCGACATCTTAGACCCAAACAACGGCAAGGTCTACAGATGCAAAATTTGGCTTGAAGGAGCAAATTTGAAAGTGAGGGGTTACTGGGGGCCGTTTTACCGTACTCAAACGTGGCTAAAAGCGCAGTAGCGCAGATTTGATGACGCCCCATCGAAGAATATGAATATTGGTCCGGGTATATTGCGGTTTGTCTTTAACTAAAGGTTACCAGAGGTGGCGTTCAGGGTATTTAAGTCCGGCGTTCAAGTTGACGAAAAAGAGCTTTTTGAAAGGATCTGTAAGGGAGACGAGAAAGCGCTGGAGTTCATTTACAAGAAGTATTACCGGATGATGACCAAGTTGGTCATCACCAATAGCGGTACAGAAGACGAGGCACGGGACATCTACCAAGAAGCGCTCGTGGTTTTCTGGCAGAAAGCGACGTCGGGCAATTTCGTGCTCACCTCGAAGATCAGCACGTACGTGTATAGCATCTGTCAGAACCTCTGGAGGAAAGAGCTGGATCGCAAGAAAAGGCTCTCGAACGAGGAGAAAGACTCCCCAGAGACACTCGACTTGGACGGGCCGGAACGCGAGAAGATCATCGCCCGATGCATGGAACAATTAGGCGAGACTTGTCGTAAAGTACTGATGTATTACTACTTCGACGAAATGTCGATGCAGGAGATCGCCGATAAACTCGGCTTCGCCAACACCGACACCGCGAAGACCAAGAAATACAAGTGCAAGCAGAAACTAGATGAATTGGTTAAGGCTCAATACACCGAGCAGGATTTTTTAGATTAGGAGAGAAAATGAAGAATTTTGAATTAATCGACGACTACTTGTCGAATCGGCTGAAGGGGGCGGAAAGAGAGGCGTTTGAAAAACAGCTCGATCAAGATCCTACCCTGAAATCGGATTTGGCATTTCAAAAGCAAGTGGTGAACGGCATCCGTCAAGCACGCGCCGCCGAATTGAAAGCCATGCTTAATAAAGTACCCGTTGGCGGTACCGTAATCGAATTCAGTGTGATGCGCATGGCAGCAGGTCTCGCTGGTGCGGCCATACTAGCAGCTGGGATTTACTACTACGCGAACCGCGGCGAGTTCCCTCCCATCGACAAGGCTGCAACAAACGTGGGCGGCGAAACACCAGTGAAGCCAGAAAACACCCAACCAGAATCTCAACAACCTAACGACTCATCCAACACACCACTGCCGGAGCAAAAACAAGAATCGCCTAAAAAGGATGACGAAAAAAAACCGGCAAGTAAAAAGACCAGTCAGGTCAGCCCGGTGGTGAAGCCGAACTTAGAAGTGGCGGACCCAAGCGAAGAATTAATGGACGAGAGTCATACCAACTCACCAGTAACGACGGCGGCCTATCAGCCCGGTGTGACAGCTTCCGCGATCCAAGTAGAACTGGACTCATCCAACAAAAAGTATGATTTTCACTATCAATTCGTCAACGGAAAGTTGATGTTATACGGTCCCTTCGATCGTAGCCTTTATGAGGTACTGGAAGTGAATGGTCAGCAGCATGCAATCTTTCTCGTTTATAAAGACAGCTACTACCTGCTTGATTCGGAGCAGACCACCATTACGAAATTGCAACCCATCCGCGAGTCGAAGTTGATTTCGACACTGAAAGACTATCGAAAAATCTAGGTCTCGCATCGAGTATCCTGAATTAATGACGGTGGGTCGCGCGGAGCGGCCCATTTTTTTTAACTTGCACCGTGGCAGAAACGACGGTCAAATTCAGGGTAAGAAAGAAAACACTCGGTAGTTACCCTTTCGTCAGCACCATCTTCAGCATTACGCTGGCCCTTCTCGTGACCGGCGTTTTTGGAACACTGATCATCTACTCGAAGGAACTCGAGCGTGCAATCCGAGAAAACTTCAAAATCCAAGTGTACCTGAAAAGCAACGTCAACGAGGCACAGCGCTTGCAGATCGCCAAGAACCTTTCGGCGCAAAATTTCATCCCACAGAATAACCCCGAGTCGAGCATCCAGTTCGTATCCAAAGAGACTGCCGCCGAACAGTTTATCAAGGCCACGGGAGAAGACTTCAGAAAACTCCTGGGCGACAACCCCCTTCGCGACTCGTTCGTCATCTTGATCGCTCCCGAGTTTCAAAACCAAATCAGTCTCACCAAGATCAAGAACGACCTAGAACAACTACCCGGAGTTTTCCAAGTCGATTATTCGGAGGGAACGATCGCTTCGTTCAACAAAAACATCGGCACCATTGGAACAGTGCTCGCTTCAGTTGCTGTGTTGCTAATGGTCGTGGTGGTCATATTGATCAACAACACGTTGAGGCTTGCCCTTTTTTCGCAGCGGTTTTTGATCCGAAGCATGCAACTCGTGGGTGCCAAGCACTCATTCATCCTAAGGCCGTTTTTGTGGAGGGCTGCAGTCCACGGTTTGGTAGCTGGCATCCTGAGCGGCGCCATGATCGCAGTATTGCTTTACGTTGCTACCCGCCGCATCGAAGCACTCCAACTGATTCAAAATACCAATCGAATGACCCTCCTACTTGGCGGTCTGGTACTTATGGGTATTTTTGTGGCCGTTCTGAGCACCTACCGTGCTGTGAGCAAGTACTTGAAATTATCGTTGGACGAGCTATACTAATAATCATGGGTAATCTTCCTTTCGGCAAAAGAAACTACCAAATGATGGTCGCCGGCATCATCATTATTGCAGCAGGCTTCATCATTATGTCGATGGACCGGGAGCCCCATGGATTTGGTTTCCTAGGAATTACGCTGAGCCCCATCATCGTGCTCGCTGGCTTCGTGCTTGAGGTCGTTGCCATCCTCCACACACCGAAAGAAGAGGACAAATAACAGATGTCTTTTTTAGAAGCGATTGTACTGGCGATCGTCGAGGGGATCACCGAATTCCTTCCCGTATCCTCTACCGGCCACATGATCATCACCACGGCGTTGTTGGGCATCACCCCTACCGACTTCGTGAAGACATTCACTGTCGCGATTCAACTCGGGGCAATCGTCTCGGTGGTGATTTTGTACTGGAAACGATTCTTCAAAACGTTCGATTTTTACTTCAAGTTGTTGGTCGGCTTCATACCTGCAGGAATCGTGGGATTCCTTTTTGGCGATGCCATCGACAGCATGCTCGAACGAGTAGATGTAGTAGCATTCGCACTCATCGGTGGTGGTATCTTCCTACTTTTCGTAGACCGGATTTTCAAGGACTCCGAAAAAAATGGCGCGACTGAAGTCACGTTTAGGAATGCGTTCTTCGTCGGAGCATTCCAAATCCTCGCCGTTTTATTACCAGGTGTATCACGTTCCGCAGCGACTATTATCGGGGGTCTTTCGCAACGCCTTACCAAGACTACCGCTGCAGAGTTTTCATTCTTTCTCGCCGTACCAACGATGTTTGCTGCAACTGCCTGGAAACTTCTGAAATTCTACTTAAACGGTGGCGCCTTCACAAGTGAAGAGATCAGTTTGTTGGCCGTCGGCAATGTGGTCGCATTTGTTGTCGCGATCCTCGCTATCCGTTCGTTTATCTCGTTTCTCACACGCTATGGATTTCGGTGGTTCGGCTATTACCGGATCGCCATTGGCGCTGTAATTTTGTTGATGTACTATTTCGGCGGTGGCCTGGCCATCGTTTAGATCATGGAACAGCCCGAATCGGACGACCGGGTATTGCTTATCAATAAGCCCCTCGAATGGACCTCGTTTGATGTTGTCCGCAAACTCCGTGGACGGCTCAAGATCAAGAAAATTGGTCATGCCGGCACGCTCGACCCACTTGCCACTGGGCTTTTGATCGTTTGCACCGGTAGGTTCACCAAGCGAATCGACGAGTTTCAAGCCCAAGAGAAAGAGTATACGGGTCGATTTGTGATTGGGCAAACAACTCCATCTCACGATTTGGAGACGGAAGTCTCGGAAAGAAAAGACATCAGCCACATCACAGAGGGAGATCTTCGGTCTGCCACCTCCCGATTCACGGGAGCCATCGAGCAGGTGCCACCGATGCACTCCGCCATCAAAGTAGATGGCAAACGTGCCTACGAAATTGCCCGGAAGGGTGAATCCATAGAACTCAAAAAACGAACTGTGACGATCACCGAATTCGAAATCACCAGGGTTGAATGGCCATCGGTGTCGTTTCGGGTTGTCTGCTCGAAGGGAACCTACATTCGCAGCCTGGCGCGCGATTTTGGAGAAGCTTTGGGCGTTGGCGCTTACCTCGCGGAACTCTGTCGAACCCGTATTGGTTCGTTCCGTTTGGAGGATGCGCTAGAGATTGAGAATATTGCGCCAAAATGAAGATCTACTATAGCCCTGACGACTTTCAACCCATCCACCATGCCGTGGTGACGAGTGGAACGTTCGACGGGGTTCACATCGGCCATCAAAAGATCCTCAACCGCCTTAAGGAGATTGCCGCCCGCATCGGTGGCGAAACCATCGTTATCACCTTTTGGCCACATCCCAGGTTCGTACTCAAGCCTGGCGATACTCAGCATTTGCTGCTGAACACATTTGAAGAAAAAGCCGAGTTGCTAAAGGAACAGGGCATTCAACACTTGCTTCGAATTCCCTTCACAAAGGAATTCTCTCAAATCTCATCGATCGATTTCATTCAAGAGATCTTAGTAAAACGCATTGGCACCAAGAAATTGGTCATTGGTTACGACCATCGCTTTGGTCGTAACCGGGAAGGGAGTTTCGAGCAGCTCAGTCAAAACGCGTCGACGTATGGATTTGATGTCGAGGAGATCCCGCGTCAAGATGTCGATCATGTTGGTGTAAGTTCGTCGCGAATCCGGCGGGCACTCGAAGAAGGCGACATCGATACCGCCACACATTTCTTGGGGCGCCCCTATGCACTGAGTGGTCGCGTGGTCAAGGGTGACGAACTTGGTCGCGTGCTAGGCTACCCGACGGCAAACCTGCATATTGAGTCGAGCGATAAGCTCATCCCCGCACACGGGATTTACGCCGTAACCGTCGAGCACGGCACCGAGCGATTGAAGGGCATGCTGTACATTGGTAACCGTCCAACGGTAGATGGCAACCGACTGGCCATTGAAGTCAACATCTTCGATTTTAACCGCGACATTTACGGCGAGACACTGAAAGTGAATTTAATCGCTGGCCTTCGCAAAGATGCAAGGTTTAACGATCTCGATATGCTGCGCGAACAACTGCACATCGATAAACAACAGGCCATCGAAGCATTGAACGAGCGGAAGCTATGAGTGAAGATCGCAAGAAGCTTTGGGAACCAGACTCGCACACGAAGGCACAAGCAAACTTAACACGATATCTTGCTTGGCTTCAACAGACTGGGGTTGTGCACCGCGACTACCAATCGCTCTGGAAATGGTCAGTAGAACACTCCGACGAATTCTGGACCAGCCTTCTCTCCTACTTCAATGTCCAGTTTGATGGCTCGTTTCAAAACGTGGTGACAGGCGCGATGCCGCGAACTCAGTGGTTCGAAGGCATACACTTGAGTTTCGCGGAACACGTCTTCCGCAACGCCACCCAAGAACACCCGGCCCTACTCTATGGGTCTGAGTCAACGCCACTACAGTCAATGACGTGGCACGAGCTACAATCTCAAGTTGCCGCATTTGCTGCGTTCTTGCGGGCTGAGGGTGTCGGCGTGGGCGACCGGGTCGTTGGTTATCTACCGTGCATTCCCGAGGCCACGGTTGCTTTCCTAGCAGCGAATGCACTCGGCGCCGTTTGGTCAAGCTGCTCGCCCGATTTTGGCACGCAATCGGTGATCGAACGTTTTCAACAAATTGAACCGAAAGTACTCGTCGCAGTTAGCTCGTATCGATACAACGGAAAGGAACACGACAAGAGCGATGTCGTGTCGGATGTCGCAAGTGCGATCCCGTCGATCAAACGCGTGGTGGTGATCGGCGACAAAGCTCAGGTACGCGGCTCAGCACGCTGGGATCACGCGATTTCAGATCGACACGCTCCACTCTCATTTACTCGTGTTCCATTCAATCATCCAATCTGGGTTCTGTATTCGTCGGGAACCACTGGATTACCGAAGGCCATCACGCATTCGTGTGGGGGAATCCTCCTCGAACACATGAAATACCTCTCATTTCATAATGACCTTCACTTTGGCGAGCGGTTGTTTTGGTACACCACCACTGGTTGGATGATGTGGAATTACCAGCAGGGCGTGCTGTTGCTGGGTGGGACCGCCGTGTTGTACGATGGGCATCCTGGCTTTCCAGATCTCAATCGCTTGTGGAACTTCTGCGCCGACGCGGGAGTAAACCACTTTGGCACCAGCGCTGGGTTCATCCTGGCGTGCAGAAAGGCAGGTATTGCGCCCGGTTCACAAAAGCTATTGACTTCACTTCGTTCGATTGGTTCAACGGGGAGCACTTTACCCGAAGAGGGTTTTGAATACATCTACCAACACCTTGGTTCACAGGTCTGGTTGACATCGATGAGCGGCGGTACCGATGTGTGCAGCGCGTTTGTTGGCGGTAATCCTCTCTGGCCAGTTTATAACGGAGAGATCCAATGTCGAGCACTCGGATGTTCGTTGCAAGCTTGGAATGAATCGGGTCAGCCGGTCGTGGGTGAAGTTGGCGAAATGGTGATCACACGCCCGATGCCTTCGATGCCAGTGTTCTTTTGGAACGACCCAGATTTCGAGAAGTATGAGGACAGCTACTTCTCTATGTATCCTGGTGTTTGGCGCCACGGCGATTGGATTGAAATGACAGCACACGACGGGATCGTGATCTACGGTCGTAGCGATGCCACGTTAAATCGCGGGGGAGTGCGAATCGGTACAAGTGAAATTTACCGCGCTGTAGACCAAGTAACTGAAATTCAAGACAGCATGATTATCTGCCTCGAACGCCCAGGTGGCAAATTCTACATGCCACTATTTGTGCTGCTGAAGCCTGGGGTAGAACTCACAAACGCATTGAAAGAGAAGATCAACAAAACCCTCCGAACCGAGTATAGTCCGCGACACGTTCCTGATGAGATTATTCAAGTTGAAGATATTCCTTACACGATTAGTGGAAAGAAGACTGAGACGCCCGTAAAGAAAATCTTAATGGGACGAGATCCGTCAGCTGTGATCAATTCCGGCGCGCTGCGGAACCCTGGTTCCATGAATTTTTTTATAGACTTTTACAGCACTCTTAAATAACCATGAAGAAATCTACCATTCAATTCGATATCGAACTCGATCAGTCCAACATCCCAGATAAAATCCGCTGGGACGCGAATGACAAGCCCGAGGGAGGACTCACCGAGACGAAGTCCATCAGCATTTCCGTTTGGGACCACTCAGAGAAGAACACGCTCCGGATCGACCTATGGACGAAGGATATGCCAGTCGATGACATGAAGCGCTTCTATGTCGAGAGCATTGGCGGCATGGCCCAGAGCGTACTCCGAGCTACAGGCGACGAATTCATGGCCCGGGAAATGGACGCTCTCTGCGACAAATTGGTTGAGTACCTTAGGAAAAACGCCGGAGGTTAGATCGTCCTAATCTCCCTCTCTTTTCATCCTCCACAATCGTTTGAATTTGCGCTTTTTCTCTTAATTTGAGGTTTAGTCCAAATTCCAACATTTACCCCATGAGGAGACTCTACGCCCTTATTTCGTTCTTGTTATTGATTTGTTTGTCGAACGCCGCCTGGGCCCAAACCAAGATTTCGGGACAGGTAAAAGACGAAAATGACGAAGGCTTGGCCGGTGTCAATATCATCGTCAAAGGGCGTGTGATTGGGACCGTCACAGACTTGAATGGCAATTTCAATCTGTCGGTCGCCGACGAGCCACCGCTTACCTTGGTGATCTCGTTCGTGGGTTACACCACCCAGGAAGTTCAAGTCACACAAAATAACGTGACGGGACTGAGCGTCAAGATGCAGGAGTCCGTGTTGCTCGGCCAAGAGATCGTCGTATCGGCATCTCGCGTGGAAGAAAAGATCATGGAGTCACCGGTGTCGATCGAAAAAATGGACATCCTCGGTGTCCAGACAACTCCTGCTGATAACTATTACAAAGGTTTGGCCAACCTTAAGGGGGTAGATGTCACGACTAGCAGCATCAACTTCCAGATCATCAATGCCCGTGGATTTGGTTCGACCGGAAACACACGGTTTGTCCAGTTGATCGACGGGATGGACACCCAGGCGCCTGCCCTCAACTTCCCTATCGGTAACCTCAATGGTCCCTCCGAATTGGATGTGGAAAGCGTAGAAATGATCCCAGGTGCATCTTCGGCGCTCTACGGACCGAACGCCTTTAACGGGGTGCTTCTGATCACCAGTAAGAGCCCATTCGAATACCAAGGTCTGAGCGCCTTCGCCAAAGCAGGTGTCAACCACATCTCCGACCCTGACGCCGGCCCGTCGCCCGTGTGGGAAGGGGCACTGCGGTATGCTAAAGCCTTCAACAACAAGTTTGCGATCAAGGGTAACGTTGCCTACATGCAGGCGCTAGACTGGTATGGAACCAGCACAAAAGACCGTGAAGTAGGTCGCACCCCTCAAGGGTTTTCGTTCAACCCAGGCGCCGACCGGCTCCATTACATGGGAGATGAGGCGTCCGTTAACCTTGGCTTCTTGAACTACGCAGCTCAAAACGCGTATGCCCTTCAAGGAACCTCGTTCGATAGCCCGTCGTTGGCATCGCTAAGGGCCGTATTTGGTGGTATCCTCGGACCATCCGCATCGTCGCAAGGGGCCAACGTGACGGACTACCTCCCATTTATCCCGGGTCATACCGTGTCGCGAACCCCGTACCGCGAGGCTGATTTGATCGACTACCACGCGAAAAACTTGAAGATCAACGTAGGCGCGTATTACCGGATCAACGACAAGGTTGAACTCAGTTACCTCTTCAACAAGGGTTCGGGTACAAGTATCTATACCGGTGCTCAGCGCTACTCGTTGAAAAACTTCGGCATTGACCAACACAGGATTCAGTTGCGCGGCGACAACTTCTATCTCCGCGCCTATGCAACCTTGGAGAACTCGGGGGACTCGTATATCACCGAATTCCTCGGGATCAAGATCAACGAGTCGTGGGAAAGCAACAACGGTTACTTTGCCAAGTACACCGCCAACTTCCTGAACTACCTCGCTGGAACGAATTTGCCAGACGGCGTTAAAGGTTTAGGCCTGTCGCCAGCTCAACTACAAGCCCTCACGCCTTCTCAACTGCTCGCCGACCAAGAAGCCGCGCACAACTTCGCTCGCAACCAAGTTGACAAGCCTCGCTACCTACCAGGTCAATTGAACTTTGAGCAAGAGAAACAAAAACAGATCAACGGTGGTACGATTCCTCGTGGCCCCCGATTCAACGATCGCTCGGCCATGTATCATGCCGAAGGACAGTACGACTTCAAGAACCAAGTGAAAGCACTTGACCTGCAAGTGGGTGGAAGCTTCCGCATGTTCAACTTGAATTCTAACGGAACGATCTTCGACGACTCGTTGAAGGATATCCGGATTAAGGAATACGGAGCATACATCCAAGCTGGCAAGTGGTTGGGCGATCGCAAGGTGCGCCTGTCAGCCTCCGGTCGTTACGACAAGAATCAAAACTTCAAGGGACGCTTCAATCCCCGGTTAGCAGTTCTTTACAAGCTCAGCGAAAACAGCAACATCCGCGTGTCGTACCAAACTGGATTTAGAATTCCATCAACTCAAGGTCAGTATATCGATCTGAACATTATTTCATCGAGATTGATGGGTGGCTTGACGAGGTTCGCCGACAAGTACCATGTGTTCAGAACAGCGGATGGTACTGGACAAAATCTCTCGTTCGACGGTGTGTCCGTAGAAAACTATTCGAAGGCAGTCTATGACGCCGGCGCAAAACCGACAGACATCAACAACCCAACCACGATCCAGAGTCAGCTGAAGCCATTTACCTGGACTCCAGTGAAACCTGAACGCGTTCAAAATATCGAAGTGGGTTACAAAGGACTCATCAATAATGCGTTGTTGATCGATGTGGTTTACTATTACAACATCTACAACGACTTCATTACCCAGACTCGCGTGCGCGTGGCAGACCAGTTTACCAGCGACCCTTCGAAGCAAGGCGTACCGGGCTACACGTACAATCCCAATGCAGCACTCAATGGTACTCCCAACTATGCCTCCCTCCTCAATGGGTCAGCATTTTACATTGACCCGCAAGGACGCGTGAAGGGAAATACAGGTTCGATGTACACGAATTACTCAAAACAGTTGACCTCGCAAGGAGCGGTGCTCGGGCTCACGTACAGCTTGCCGCGTGGTTATACCCTTACGGGAAACTACAACTGGAACGTCCTGATCAACGGTCCTCCTAACAGCGAGTTCTTCTCTGAGTTTAACACGCCAGAGCACAAAGTGAACTTGGGATTTGGGAACCGCAAATTGACGGACAACTTCGGCTTCAACGTGAACATGCGTTGGCAGGCGGCTTTTGAATGGCAGTCGTCGTTCACCATCCCGGCAAACGGTCAAGTGCCTGCATACACCACACTTGACGCTCAGCTGAGCTATAAAATTCCGAGCTTGAAATCGGTGATCAAAGTTGGTGGTTCTAACCTCTTGAATCAACGATACATTCAAAGTTTAGGCGGTCCGACCATTGGCGCCCTCTACTATGTATCTCTGACTTTCGATGAGTTGACTCGTTAAACACGGTCGCGAATTATCCGCAAACGCGTTACATTTGAGAATGATCAAATTGTTAACGCGTTTGCGCTTTTTAGGGGTGCTTGTCGCCCTCGTGGTTGTCTCCTCGTGTAGCGACACCGCTCCAGTTACATCCACCAATCTCGTCACCGCCGAAAGCCAGTTTATCCGAACGGCTTCGGAATTGAAGACTTTCATCGGCGCTTCAGGAATCTCGCTGTCGACCGCCTCTCTTCAATACGATGTCGAACTTTACAAGATTACATACACCACGCAATTGAATGGCGCCGACATCGTTGCGTCCGCCCTCGTGATTTTACCCAAGACTTCCGACGCGGTGGGCATGGTCAGTTTCCAGCACGGCACCATTTCTTCGTATCAAGAGGCGCCTACAGCACTGGCAGCTTCAAGCGGAGAACTCATTCTTTATGCGGCTCTCGCCTCTCCTGGCTTTATTGCAGTTGCGCCCGACCTGCTCGGGTTCGGTGCCTCTAAATCGGTCCTGCACCCCTACTATGTGCAAGAACCTACCGCTTTGGCAGTGGCAGATGCATTGCGTGCGGCAGCGGCCCTGGCTGACCAGAAAGGGCTGAAATTTAACTCTAAGCTTTTCTTGGCAGGCTACTCACAAGGAGGGTATGCCACGATGGCCACACACAAATATCTCGAGGCAAAACCTCTTGATGGCTTCACGCTCGTCGCGTCGTTTCCGGCAGCCGGTGGTTACGATGTCAAAAATATGCAAGAGTACTTTTTTGGCTTGACGAGCTATGACCAACCATTTTACCTGGCGTTTGTCGCACAGGCTTACAAAGTTCATTATGGATGGACGCAGCCCCTCACCGACTTCTTCCAAGAGCCGTACGCGACCAGAATACCAAGCTTGCTCGATGGATCGAAAACATCCAGCCAGATCAACGCACAGCTCACCAATACTATTCAGTCTTTGATTACAGCCGATGCCTTGAAATCGATCGACACCGACTCCAAATACAAATATCTCGTCGACGCATTCCGTGCCAATAGCCTCACGGATTGGAAGCCCACCATTCCTGTTTTCATGTTTCATGGCGACGCAGACGTGACGGTCCCCTATTCCAACTCGGTTGCTACTTATAACACCCTCATCGGCAATGGTGCCTCGACTTCGATCTTGACCTTGACCAAATTACCAGGTGCGGATCATGGGTCAGGTGTCGTCCCTTATATCGAACAGTTCGTCCCTAAGATGTTATCGCTCAAGTGATAAAACAAAGAGACTGTCACCAAAATCGCTCTCAGGAAATCTGGTTCTGACGCTGATCGTGAGACAAACGAAAAAAATGAAAGGGGCTGCCTTTTTTGAGACAGCCCCTTTCATTTTAGAAGGTTAAATACCTATTGCTTATTGGAGGATTCCTCCAAATACTTGGATGTATCCATTCAAGTGCGCCACGTCTTTCGACACGATGGGTCGATACGAGGTGGGAGCTGCAGGTGTATTCGACAGAACAACACCGTAAGGGTTTTGCGCCGATACGGTCTGACCTGTCAATACAGTGATCGTCTTGGTAGCACCCGACAGAGGCGTTAGGGTTGCTCCGTTCGTGAACGCAGTTGCGCCAGCCGAAGCGGTGACCACATAACGACCAATGACATAGTGGTTCAAGAGGATTTTACGAGCCGTACCATCGGCGCCAGTGGTGAACTGGTCGATAAATGCAGAGGGTGTCACAGATGCGGCTGAGGCTGCGGCTTCGATCACGGCGTTCGGAGGCGCAAAGAATGTGGCTCCAGTGAAAGTTCCGCTCGTAGGGCGTGCCAGGTGGCTTACGATCTTCAGTTTGCCTATGCTTGCATCTTCCACGAACCCAGCGTCGGCGCGGGCTACCAGGCGTGCCAGCCAGGTGAAATCTTTACCCAATAACACGGTGCCTGCCATAGTACCCAGAATTGGTGTCAACGAAGCACCAACTGTTGGAGGGATCATCACCGACTCGACTACGTGAACCACACCGTTGTTTGCGAATTGGTCGCCTACGACGATGTCGATCGCGTTGTTAGTAGACCCGGTTAAAAGGGTACCGTCGGCGTTCACCGTGATAACTTGAGGGGCGGTAGGCGAACTCGGATCCGTGAAGAGTGTGTTCACCTTAACACCTGAAGTCAGGTCGGCTTTCACTTTCTTAGCGTTGACAACATGGTATGAGAGCACACCTTTGATCAAATCAGGCGAGATCAAGGAGATGTTGCTCGGGAAACCGGGTGTTGCCAAAAGGTTTTTGAAGGCGGTATTGCTAGGTGCAAACAATGTGACGTCGGCACTACCACTCAACACAGTAGTCAGGTCGGGATAAAGCGACACGTATTTAACCAACGAGTCGAGCGCATTGTCGGCAGAACCGGTGGTCGTTTGCTTGAATTGATCCGACTTGATGAGGTCCAAAACGGTGCCATCAAAAATGGCTGGTCCGTTGTCTTCGCTACAACTGCTCATCACGGTAAGGGAAGCCGCTACCGCGAGGGCCATCGTATAACGAAGAATAGCTGAAAATCGCTGATTCATGTTTTGAAATGATTTGGTTTGTAATCCAATATTACTCAAAAAAGCCAGAAAAATCGTATGCAAGCCGAGTAAAATCTGCGTTTTTGACCTCATTAAAACGTATGCGGGAAACCTGGCCTCCAATCGTGAAAATCAAGGAATTTTGCAGCGATCCCCTTGGAAACGCCCTAAAAAAGGGCCTTCGCAATCCGGTAAATGGGGTCGGACTTCCCCATGGAATAGTAGTGGAGCGTTGGTACCCCTTGCTGCATGAGCTCTCGCGACTGCTGGATTGCCCACTCAATACCGACTTCCTTCACAGCGTCGTTGTCCTTGCAGCGTTCGGCGGCCTCTGAAAGCTCCTCGGGGATATCGATGTGGAAGGTCTTGGGGAGCACCGTCAACTGGCCCTTGCCGGTCAACGGCTTTAAACCGGGAATGATCGGGACATTGATTCCGTTGGAACGGCATAAGTCGACAAATTCAAAGTACTTGCGGTTGTCGAAGAACATCTGGGTGACGATGTACTCGGCGCCTAGGTCAACTTTGAGCTTGAGGTACTTTAGATCACTCTTGAGATTCGGTGCATTAAAGTGTTTCTCAGGATAACCGGCTACGCCAATGCAAAAATTAGTATGGTCGGCCATCGCAAGTTCCTCGTCGAGATATTGGCCCTTGTTCATGGCCACCACTTGTTGCAAGAGTTCAGACGCGTAGCGATGTCCGTCCGGCTCGGGTACAAACTTGGATTCGCTCTTGATGGCATCACCTTGCAACACCAACACGTTATCGACACCCAAAAAATGCAAGTCGATCAACGCATTCTCGGTCTCCTCGCGGTTGAATCCGCCGCAAATGATATGAGGGACGGTGTCAATTTTATAATGATTCTGGATCGCGGCGCAAATCCCCACGGTGCCCGGTCGTTTGCGTGTGGATATCTTCTCTAGCAATCCCCCTGATTTCTTGCGGTACACATATTCCTCGCGGTGATATGTCACATCGATGAAGGGAGGCTTGAACTCCATTAAAGGATCGATGTTATTGAAAAGGTTCCGAATGTTCTCCCCTTTCAACGGGGGCAAGATTTCGATCGTGAAAAGCGTTTTCCCGTTGGCTTGCTTAAGATGATCGATAACTTTCATTTGCTGCGGTCGTTTCGGTAAATCTTAGTAGGCCAGGACAGGAGCCAGCCATTTCTCTACTTCCTTGACATCAAGTCCTTTCCTTTCGGCATATTCGTTTACCTGGTCACGGTCAATCTTTCCAAGGCCGAAGTATTTAGAATCTGGGCTCGCAAAGTAATAGCCGCTCACCGATGAGGCCGGATACATGGCATACGACTCCGTGAGCTTGATGCCAGCTTTCGCTTCTGCGTCGAGTAATTCGAACAAGGTCTTCTTCTCGGTATGGTCTGGGCACGCTGGATAACCTGGTGCGGGACGAATTCCTTGGTACTCCTCTTTGATTAACTCTTCAGTATCTAGGTGTTCGTCTTTTGCGTAGCCCCAATACTCACGACGAACCCGTTCGTGCATCAATTCAGCAAAAGCTTCTGCCAAGCGATCGGCAAGCGCCTTTGCCATGATTTCCGAATAGTCGTCGTGTTGCGATTTGTAGAGATCGACGAGCTTTTCCAAGCCTTTACCCGCGGTCACGGCGAACATACCCACATAGTCTTGACGTCCAGAAGCGGCAGGCGCCACAAAATCGCTCAAACAGAAATTGGGCAAGTTCTGAGCTTTCTTGTTTTGTTGACGTAGGAAGTGAAGCGTTGTCAGGGATTGCTTACGGTCGTCATCTTTGAATAAAGTAACATCGTCGGTGGCGGTAGCTGACGCCGGGAAGAATCCAATCACAGCAGCAGCCTGCAGCGACTTGTTCTTCACGATTTCATCGAGCATCGTTTGGGCATCCTTGAATAACTTCCTCGCTTCCTCCCCTACTTTTTCATCTTTTAAAATCCCGGGGTAACGCCCATACAGCATCCATGTTTGAAAGAATGGAGTCCAGTCGATGTACTTGCGAATTTCTTCCAGTGGGTACTGTTCGAACACCTTCGTTCCGAGGAATGAAGGCTTGGTAATTGGGTACTGGTTCCAATCGATGGCGACGCGGTTTTGACGGGCAGTGGCCAAAGGAATGTAGCTCTTATCTTGTTGTCGGCTCTCGTGGTCCTTGCGAAGGTCCGCGTACTCCTTCTTGATGTTATTCTTAAAGCGATCACGCGTTTCGGTGCTGATCAATTCACTGGCGACGGGAACTGAACGCGAAGCATCCAACACGTGGACCACTGGGCCGTCGTAAACTGGATCTATCTTCACGGCAGTGTGAATCCTCGATGTGGTGGCACCACCGATCAATAAAGGTAATGACATCCCTTCATGTTGCATCTCGCGCGCCACGTGCACCATTTCGTCGAGCGAAGGTGTAATGAGTCCGCTGAGGCCGACAATGTCGACTTGTTCTCGCTTTGCGGCTTCGATAATCTTTTCGGTTGGCACCATCACGCCCAAATCGACGATCTCGTAGTTATTGCATGCCAAAACGACACCGACGATGTTCTTCCCGATATCATGCACGTCACCCTTCACGGTAGCCATCAACACCTTTGCCGCAGGTTTGCCAGCGGTACCGCTCAACCTTTTCTCTTCTTCCAAAAATGGTGTGAGATAGGCAACCGACTTTTTCATCACTCGTGCACTCTTGACTACTTGCGGCAGGAACATTTTGCCGGCGCCGAACAAGTCGCCCACCACATTCATCCCGCTCATTAATGGGCCTTCGATTACGTGAAGGGGACGTCCGTATTTTACGCGTGCCTCTTCTGTATCTTGGTCGATAAAGTCGATAATCCCTTTGACGAGGGCGTGCTTCAAACGCTCCTCGACAGTTCCGGAACGCCATTGGTCGTCTGCCTCCTTCTTTTTAGCACTTCCTTTAATCGTTTCGGCAAATTCCAACAAACGCTCGGTGGCATCGTCACGTCGGTTCAGCAGCACATCTTCAACTTTCTCGAGGAGGTCCTTAGGGATCTCATCGTAGACTTCAAGCATGGTTGGGTTCACGATCCCCATATCCATACCGTTCTTGATCGCGTGATACAAAAACACCGAGTGCATCGCCTCGCGTACTTTTTGATTCCCGCGGAAGCTGAAAGACACGTTGCTCACACCCCCACTGACATGCGCGCCCGGCAAATTTTCACGGATCCATTTTGCGGCTCTAAAAAAATCGACGGCATAGTTTCGATGTTCGTCGATACCGGTAGCGACCGGAAAAATATTCGGATCGAAGATGATATCGGTGGGCGGAAAGTTTACTTTCTCGACGAGCAGGTCGTAAGCGCGCTTGCAAATCGATATCCTTCGTTCATAGGTATCGGCTTGACCTTTTTCGTCGAACGCCATCACGACGGTGGCCGCACCATAGCGCCGTACAAGTTTCGCCTGTCGTAAGAACTCGGCTTCACCACCTTTCAAACTGATGGAGTTCACGATTCCCTTTCCCTGAATGCACTTCAAACCAGCCTCGATTACTTCCCATTTCGAAGAGTCGATCATGACAGGTAAGGCCGCGATTTCGGGTTCGGAAGCCATGAGGTTGAGAAACCTCACCATGGCCGCTTTCGCGTCGAGCATGCCCTCGTCCATGTTTACATCGATCACCTGAGCACCGCCGCGCACTTGATCCAGCGCCACTTCGAGTGCCTCCTCGAACTTATCTTCTTTGATGAACTTCAAGAACTTGGCCGAACCGGTGACGTTGGTCCGCTCGCCGATGTTCACAAAGTTCGATTCGGGAGTAATGTTGACAGCTTCAAGTCCGCTGAGTTGTAGTGGGTGCGAGTGGTTCATTTACTTTTTACGTGTTCCTTAGATCGCGGCCAATTGTTGGGCGTGACGGGGTTTGTACTTCGCGGCTGCTTGCGCGATTTGCTTGATGTGGTCGGGGGTTGAGCCGCAGCATCCTCCCACAATGTTGACGAGGCCTTCTTTCATGTACTCCTCGATTTGAGAAGCCATTTCGGCCGGTGTCTGATCGTACTGACCGAATTCATTCGGAAGTCCCGCATTCGGGTGTGCGCTCACGAAGAATGGGGCCTTTTCGTCCAACACCTGCAAATAAGGTCGCAGCGCCGAAGCGCCGAGAGCACAGTTGAATCCGATGCTGAGCAATGGCACGTGTGACACTGAGATGAGGAATGCTTCGGCCGTTTGCCCAGACAAGATTCGACCACTGGCATCGGTGATTGTTCCCGACACCATAATCGGAACCTGCTTTCCAGTTTCTTCGAATAACTCTTGGATTGCGAATAGCGCTGCCTTCACGTTCAGTGTGTCGGTGATCGTCTCGGGCAACAAGAGGTCGGCACCGCCATCCAGAAGGCCCTTGGCTTGCTCTTTGAAAGCGGCGACGAGCTCATCGAAGCTAATGGCTCGGTAACCGGGATTGTTGACGTCTGGCGACATGGAAGCGAGCTTCGTGGTGGGTCCCATCGAACCTGCGACGAACCGAGGTTTCTTTGGATCACGCGCCGTGAATTCTGCGGCCACCTCCTTGGCTATCTTCGCAGACTGGTAGTTGATTTGGTATACATAGTCTTCGAGGTGGTAATCGGCTTGCGCGACCCGTGTACTTCCAAAAGTATTTGTCTCGAGAATATCTGCCCCAGCCTCTAGGTACTGTCGGTGTATCTCTTTGATGATATCAGGACGTGTGAGGCTAAGTAAGTCGTTGTTTCCCTTAAGGGGATATGGGTGATCCTTTAGGATTTCACCACGAAAGTCCTTCTCTTCCAACTTGTACCGTTGGATCATCGTTCCCATGGCACCATCCAGCACCATGATCCGTTGCTTTAAAATGTCGTTGATGTTCACTCTTTCCGTGTTTGTGACGCATTATTCCAGAAAGAGCTCGAAGTGAGGTGGCTGCCTATCTGCTCCCGCCATTGCGGGAAGGGATTTAGCACAACGCCCCGATCCTATCGAGGCAGGTTGCTAAGACGTCAACGGGCCCAGTCCCTCGGTCTTTCTGAATAAGCTGTGCAAAGAAACGCATTAGAGCGATTAATTGCAAATAACTCGAGCTTCGATCGAAGAGCAGAATGCACGCAACCGTTTTCACCAGTTGCAACACAGCGCACGCAGGAGGAAAATTGATTAAATTATTGTCATTTCGTCGTCATGAGCATTCCCATTTGATCACTGTCCACCATCTTTGCGATCAAGTCGAAACATAATTGAAGTTAGCAGCAGTCGATATCGGTTCCAACGCCATTCGTTTCCAAATTTCGAGTGTGTTGGATAATGGCCCGAAGGTACTTTTCAAGAAACTCGAGTACGTTCGCTTCCCCCTGCGGTTGGGCCACGACGTATTTTCTACTAACCGAATCAGCGATAAGAGCATTGAAAAGTTTATCAAGCTGATGCGCACCTACAAGCTCTTGATTGAGCTGTATGAAGCCGACGACTATATGTTTTGCGCCACGTCGGCGATGCGGGAATCGGAGAATGGTGAAGAGGTGGCAAAACGCGTATTCGACGAACTCGGGATCACCATCCACATCATCGATGGCCAACAAGAAGCGGAAATGGTCAACCGCGCCATCAGTTCATTTCTTTCTGACAAGTCGTACATCCACATCGACGTAGGGGGCGGTAGCACGGAATTGAATCTCTACGTAGACGGCGTCAAGAAGAAGACACGGTCTTTCAAGATAGGTTCAGTACGCGTGCTGGAACACACCGACTCACCAGTAATGTGGCAGGATATGGAATCGTGGGTCAGGAACAACGTGGACCCTAAGCTGGGTAAGGTCACCGCGGTCGGAACGGGTGGCAACATCTCGAAGATATTCGAGTTGGCGCGTGTAAAGGCGGGTAAGTCGCTGTCGAAAAAGAAGATCCGGGCTATTAAAGAAATGGTCGAAGGAAAGACTTTGGAGCAACGCATTTACGAACTACAAATGAACCCCGACCGCGCTGATGTGATCGTACCGGCGAGCGATATCTACCTGAAAGTGATGGAATGGGCCAAAGCCTCCGAGATGATTGTACCCGAAGTCGGTCTCAAAGACGGGATTCTACTACACCTCCTCGAGCGCAGCCGTCAACAAAAGAAAATCTTCAACTGAGTTTCACCGGAAGCTGGCTTAAGCCTCCTTATTCGAACCTCAATGATTCTATCGGGTCGAGTTTGGATGCCTTCCATGCCGGGTACCAACCAGAAGCCAGACCAACAAGGATACACACGATCATACCAAAGGTCATCCAGAACCACGGCAACACGAATTGCTTGATCCCCATGGCGCCTGCTAACACGTTGCCCACAAGGATTCCGAGAATAATTCCAAGGAGCCCCCCGAGTAAGCAAACAACAATGGCTTCAATCACAAACTGTTGACGAATTCTAAGCGGAGTTGCGCCAAGGGCCTTTCGGACCCCAACTTCTCTGGTTCTCTCTGTTACAGACACGAGCATGATGTTCATCAACGCGATCGCACTCCCCAGCAGGGTTATGAAACCAATGCCGAGCCCAGCCCCTTGAATAATACCAATCAGATTATTGAGGTCTGAAAGGGCGTCGCTTTTTTCGATCTGGAATGAATTGTCCTGACCCAGTCGATCGTGCCTAATTGACCGCATTAAGCCAGTCGCCTCCCCCATCGCCATCTCCATTTGAGAAGGTTCCGAAACAGCAACAGAAAGTGTATAGTCTAAGCCCCTTCCGCTCGCCATTTGATTGGCAACTCGAATTGGGAACAGCACCATATTGTCGTAGTTGTCTTGGGCGAGCTGGCCTTTCTCGACCATCTTACCGATAACTCGGAATTGCACACCTTTAAAAGAAATCTCTTTGCCGATCGGGTCTTCGTTGTTTTCAAAGATTTGGGTGTACACTTTATGACCGATCACTGCGACTTTGGCACCATAGTCGATCTCACGCTTCGACAGGTTACGACCGCTTTCCAAGTTCAACGAATTGAGTGCCATGTACTCCTCGTTGACACCCTGCAGAACCACATTGGGGTTGGATTTCTTTGAATGGTACTTCACTTCCGCGTTCCATGAAAGCTCAGAATTCAAGGCCACGATCGAGTTCACTTGGAACCGGTCAATAAAACGCTGCACATCGTTGAGTTGAAGCGGAGGAAAACGCTTCTCATTGATTCCGTTCATCTGCCGGTTACGATAGCGCTTGGATTCGATAAAGAAGGAGTTGGCTCCGAGTGAGCTGAGACTTTCGGTGAGTTTCTCGCCGATGGCCTCTACGGCGGTAAGGGCTCCCACCAGGCAGGTGATACCGATTGCGACGATGAGGGCTGTGAGGACGGACCGGAGGAGGTTGGCTTGGATGGACCGGAGACCTTCCTTAATATTTTCTATTAAATTCATGTAATAATCGGCCTGAAACGTGACAAATTTACTTTTTGGGACGTTTACTCTGAGACTACGAAACAAATTAATTGTTACAGGCCCAGGGTATAAAATGCTGAAACGATGAGGTTTTCGATTTTGTTTTGCTTCTTATGTGTGGTGCGGGTCGCTTCGGCTAACCAGATCTTGATTCCGATGGATGAAAGGCAGTCGGACCACCTCAAAGCTTATGGCATCGCATACTGGATATTGAAGAAGGACACCGAGGTAGATTGGCTTCTGAATTACCGGGGAGGCAGTTTCTTGGCGAAATACCACCCTATGATCCAAAATGAACTGGTGGTGCGGGGCGTTTCGTACGAAATCATCAGCGATGCTCAAGCCAATCAAATCATTTCAGAGATCGCAAGTCCGGCGGCCAACTACGACATCATGAAATTGGAAAAGTACCCGAAAATCGCGGTGTACTCTCCTCGCAGCAAACAGCCTTGGGACGACGCGGTCACGCTAGTGCTCACCTATGCAGAAATCCCGTACGACGTGATCTTCGACGATGAAGTGTTGAACGGTGAACTTCCCAAATATGATTGGCTACACCTCCACCACGAAGATTTCACCGGGCAATACGGAAAATTCTTCGGCTCTTACGGCAATATGCCGTGGTATATCGAGCAACAGAAAGAATCAGAAGACCTGGCCCGCAAACATGGCTTCCGAAAGGTGTCTCAACTGAAACTCGCCGTCGTGAAGCAAATCAAAGAATTCGTTGCAGGTGGCGGTTTCTTGTTTGCTATGTGTTCGGCCACCGACTCGTTTGACATCGCACTTGCAGCGGATGGCGTCGATATCTGCGAACGCATGTACGATGGCGATGGTGCCGACCCCGCCGCCCAAGATAAGTTGAACTACGACAACACGTTCGCTTTCACAGATTTTAGGCTCTCGCGCGATCCGTACCAATACGAGTTTTCCGACATTGATAACAACCTGCAAGACCGTGGGCTGATCCAGGCAAACGACTACTTCTCCATTTTTGAGTTCTCGGCCAAGTGGGATCCGATCCCAACCATGTTGACCCAAAACCACACGAAAGTCATCAAGGGTTTTTATGGCCAAACGACAGGTTTCAAAAAGCACTTGGTTAAACCTGATGTCGTGATCATGGGCGAAAACAAGGACATCCGAGAAGCCAAATACCTACACGGCGTGTTCGGTAAGGGCTTTTGGACTTTCTACGGCGGCCACGACCCAGAAGACTACCAACACACCGTTGGCGAAGAACCCACCGACCTGCAGTTGCATCCAAACTCACCAGGTTTTCGGTTGATCTTGAACAACATCCTCTTTCCTGCTGCGAAAAAGAAAAAGCAAAAAACGTAACCATGACTCTTCGATTGATGGTCGGTGTGTTGAGTTTGGGGATATCGGTCGCGTTGGCGCAAAATCCGAAAGAGTCGGCGTTGTCGGAAGTCGAGAAGCGGATTGGTCAAAATGCCGAAAAGGTGATGAACCGAACGCAGACGTTCACCTTGTACAGAAAGATCAAGGTCAACGAATCGAACGAAATCCCAGTTCTTTTTTTTGTGATCGTCCGGAATGACGATCAGCGGATTGTGGAGGAGGGATCGGTGACCATGGGCACTATTGAATGGATTGCCGACTACGAATTGGAAATATCCCAGACCACTGGACAAGCGCAGCTGCCACGTAATGAGAACTCAAACTCCCGAAAGATCGACCTTCGAAAGTACCTTGCCCGTGAAATAAAAAAGAAAGGCTAATGCATACGGTCGCCACGCACTACCAGCGACTTCACTATTTCAGCTTCTGCCACCAATATCTCGCGCCAACGCTCCATCACATATTCGGGGTTCATATAGTCCTTCGCAAGCGCCAAGAAATTCTTGTAGTGACCCGCTTCGGACACCATCAATTCGTAGTAAAATTTACTGAGGCCTTCATCGCCAATTTCTTTCCACAGGAGCCTGAATCTTTCACAGCTGCGGGCTTCGATCAAAGCACTCAGTAGTAACTTCTCGACAAGTTGTTGTTCTCGGGTACCACCCTTCCTCAAAACCTGTTGAATTCGATCAACGTATTCGTCCTTGCGCTTCGGACCTAGCTTGAGACCTCGTTTCTTCAATTCATCCATCACACGCTCGAAGTGCGCCCACTCTTCCGCCACGATCGGCGTCAACATATCCACGAGCTTTTCTCGATCGGGGTACTGCACGATAAGCGAGATGCAGGTGGACGCTGCCTTTTGTTCGCAGTATGCGTGATCGATCAATATCTCCTCGATATTCATTTCTGCAATGTTTACCCACCGAGGATCGGTTGGAAGTTCGAGGCCAAGTACGTGTTTCTCCATCGCTAATCGAAAAGCATCAGTTCAAAACCAAAGTCAAGGATACTGGGAACACCTCGATAGTAAGGCGTTGGCATGT
The DNA here is from genome assembly GCA_044226945.1 of Cyclobacteriaceae bacterium. GTDB lineage: Bacteria > Bacteroidota > Bacteroidia > Cytophagales > Cyclobacteriaceae > ELB16-189. The sequence continues at coordinate 98,100 of JBGAGB010000013.1, forward strand.
ATCCCACGCCTGTAAATCGTTGCAGTAAGTTGTGATACTTGATAAAGAATCTGCCCCTCTTGATTTTTCCATTCAGGAATATATCGGCCAATAAGTATGAAGGAGGTTTTACGGCGTCCTGGTTGAAGAAAGTCTGCGTGACTGGATCGTATCCCATTGGCTTATACGAACTCCTCCAGTGCATATCGACTCCTATCTGCACTTGCATAGCATTCTTAAACAGGTACCCTTCGAACGCAAGCTGCCCATTCACAAACAACTTCGGTACACGGAGGACACTGTCGGCATCGGCCAAAACGTGGGTATAGACGACTTGCGGGCGAAAGTGCACTTTCTTTCCAATTGCCAAATCCATTCGAACCGCCGGTTGGGCAAAGGTGATCACCGACGAAGTCTGCTGCGGCAACACTTTCTGTTTCGAACCGGGATAGTCTCGTTTCGCAAAATAAATGTAGTCACTCATCGAAGTGTACGACATACCAGGTGAAAGCATCAACGGGCCAACGTCTATTCTCGGGAATGCGGACAAGTATAGCGACTCAACACTCTTGAACTGGTTACTCCACAAGTCGAACCGACCGGAATAGGCAGTCTGGAGAAAGGTAGGTTTGGAAATCCGGTGGATAGCCGTGAAGTCGAACCATTTCAAGTGGCCCGTCGATTCGATGCGAGAATACCCGCCATCGAGTACCTCGATCAACCCAGTGATGTGTTGAACAGAATCGAGTGCATATTGAATTTCACCACCGAGGTATTTTTCTACTGCTCGACCTGGCATTGACAGAGTGTCTGTGGCCATGTACTTGTTCCACAGCCGGTATGACCTGTACTTGATCCAACCGTTGTAGAACAAATTATTGTGCTTCCCAATCTGTCCTTTCAGACCCAACTGGTGCTGCTGCGTGGTAAAGCTCGTGCTGTCGGCGGCTTTTTTCAATGTATCGATCCTGTTAAAATCGAAGAAGGCCACTGGGTCCGTGCTTAAGTCGTCGTGAAACCAATTGATCTGTCGTTCGAAGTCGGCCACATGATAGGCTTGCACCTTGCCAAGATCAAATTGGTGGAACACATGGAACTTGTTGTGTTGTTCGTAACTGCTTGCTTTGATCAAGTTAGGGTTTACGGTTCCAAAATAATCGGCATAAGATGAATCGGCGCCGCTAGCTACTGCGAAAGAAATTCCGCCGTTTTCGATGACACGATGGCGGATTCTCTGGAAGCTTGCCACGATCTTATACCGATCCTTTGGCGATGTGTAATGGGTGTAAAAATCATAGTAGTGACTCACGATGTTCCGGTCGGCGCGACCACTACGAAGGATCTGTTTGTCGGTGAGGATGGGTCGATAATTAAAAGAGACGTTCCACTTTGGATTGATATTCCTGGAGTACTCGACGCGCGTGGCGGCACGCCCTTGCCCTCCCCACACGAGGTACATGCGCGTATAGGGCGACTTGGTATTATACAATTTCAATTCTTCAGAATTCCAATATGGCGCGTAGGCATTGAAGCCTGCGGTGGCGCCGATGGTGGTGGGTATAATCGGGAAAATCGGATTGAGAGCTGTCCCATTATTACCAAGGTCTTGAAAGAAGTTCGAATACTTCTGCACGAAAGTCCATCGGTGATAGTTGTTGATGGTCGTGTCGAGTGGACGAAAGTTGGTCTTCGCCGTAAACATCTCGCGCTCGGTGGTCCACAGCGTAGTGTTTGGCCCGTAGACATTCCGTGTGCTGTCGTCGACGATGGTAGACCCTATCCTTGATGTTGACTCCTGCCCCGAAACCGTAGGTGGGGCCGCGGTTTTGGTCCTCACACGCCGAGTTGAATCGGGGCGAACCTGCGCAGCAAGGTGAAGAGATGCCACCAACAACAGCAGTAACAGAAGCGCGTTCCGAAAATTCACGGTGCAAAGATAACGCTGGAGCTCACTCAAGATTCAATTGACGGCGGACGAGAGAATCAAAATCCGCACCATTTTCGATGAACTCCATGGCCACCGGGATGTAAAACCAACGATGCTCGACTACTTTACCCGACCTGATCAAGCGAACCATGTCCTTTTCGGTGGTAAACAGACATACGTCTGTCGACAACGAAGCTTCGTAGTGCATGCCGTCAATTTCTGCATCAGTGAATGCATGATGATCGTTAAATCGCATGTGCTGCAAAACCTCGAATCGGGTCTTCAGGAATTCGAGCAATGGCTCGGGATTCGCGATGCCGGTAACTAGGATCACCTTGCCTGAAGGTTTTTCAATCGAACCGAAGGGAACCGGTTCGCCGTACGAGATGCGTGAGAAGAACACCGGCTTACCGGGTGCATAAGTTTGAATCTCCCTTGCCAAACGCCCCATGTCGGCTTTCGCGGGACACTTGGTTACGACAATTGCGTCGGCTCGAGACGCACCTCGTCTCGCCTCACGGAGGTTGCCGGCCGGCAGCACGAAGTCGCGTGTGAAAGGTCGGCTGTACTCCGTTAGCAGAACGGAAAAGTGAGGCTGCACCGACCTGTGTTGGAACGCATCGTCGAGGATAATGACTTCGATATCCTCGTGTTCATGAAGGATGAATGGTATCGCAAATGCTCGATCCTCTCCTACTGCGACGCATACCTTCGAACCAAATTTTCTGAAGACTTGGTATGGTTCGTCGCCGATCGTGGTTGCGTTGTCTTGCTGGTTGGCGATCCTAAACCCGCGCGTCCTTCGGCCGTAGCCACGGCTCAGGGTCGCGAGTCGGTGATTTAGTGACAACTGTCGAATGAGGTATTCGGTCATCGGTGTTTTTCCAGAACCACCTACGTTCAGGTTGCCGACGCATACGACGGGAACTTCAAATCGGAAGGACGGCTTATGGCCGATGTTGTACAGGTGATTGCGTACCCGCGTGACCAGGTCAAACAAAATGGAGAAAGGAAACAGAAACAGACGCAGCATCGCGCGGGATACTTTACTTATTTTTGGTCTTGGCCCAGTTCAAAATGGCAGGCAAAACTAAAGAAAGCGAATAATATGATTACCATCGGCGACGTAGTTCGGCACTTGGAGGAGTTTGCGCCACCTTCCTACCAGGAAGACTACGACAACTCGGGACTACTTACCGGCGATGCGAGTCAGGCGGTCACCTCAATCTTGGTCACGCTCGATTGCACTGAAGAAGTGGTGCTCGAAGCGGTCAATACTGGTGCAAACATGATTGTCGCACACCACCCCATCGTTTTTCGAGGGTTGAAGCGGCTCACGGGCAGGAACTATGTAGAGCGAACGGTGATCCTGGCGATCCGTCACGGTGTCGCCATCTTCGCCATGCATACCAACCTTGATAATGTGTATCTGGGTGTAAATCGCAAGATTGCCCAACGACTTGGACTTGTGAACGTCAGAATACTGCAGCCCAAACGTGGTACGCTCATGAAGTTGGTCACATTCGTCCCGAAGGATCGTTCAGAGTCGGTGCTTGCCGCCCTTCACGAGGCAGGAGCAGGAAATATTGGGAACTATAAGAATTGCAGTTTCACGACCGAAGGCACTGGAACCTTTCTTCCGAGCGATGCTGCGACACCCACTTTGGGGAAAGTAGGTGTGCAGGAGAAAGTGGAGGAATTGCGGATTGAAGTGATTCTGCCGGCTCACGCAGAGCATGGAGTGCTTGCTGCTTTGCGTAGCGCGCATCCGTACGAAGAGGTGGCGTATTATTTACAGCCACTTGCGAATGAAAACCAGGAAGTTGGGTCCGGGATGGTGGGTGACTTATCTGAACCTGAGGAACCAATAAAATTCCTGTCGCGTTTGAAAGACAGCTTGAATACAAAATGCGTGCGTCACACCCCGGTGGGGAGTGGCAAGATTCGGAGGGTGGCGGTTTGCGGGGGGAGCGGCAGTTTCCTTTTGGGGGCAGCGATCCGAGCGGGTGCCGACGCATTTGTATCGGCGGACTTCAAATACCACGAGTTTTTTGATGCAGAGGGGAAGATCGTGGTTGCTGACGTGGGACATTTCGAGAGCGAGCAGTTTACCGTTGAACTCCTCTCGGAGGTTTTGCGAGAAAAATTTCGTACCTTTGCGATCAATTTTTCAAAGACGGTCACAAATCCTATAAGCTACCTGTAAGTAATGGAAAATCAATCAGTTGCAGCGAAACTGGAAGCGCTGGTCAAACTCCAGGCGATAGATTCAAAACTAGACGAACTGAAGAAATTGAGAGGGGACTTGCCCGACGAGGTACAGGACCTAGAGGACGAAATGGAAGGCTACCGGACCCGCTTGACGCGGTTCGAAGCTGAACAGAAGGAAGTAGAAGAGGTAATCAAGAAGAATAAGGAAGGGATTAAGGAAGCGGAGAAGCTGGTCAAGAAATACGCTGATCAGCAGAAGAATGTGAAGAACAACCGCGAGTTCGACGCCATCACCAAGGAGATGGAACTGCAAGAGCTCGAGATGCAGATCTGCGAAAAGCGCATCAAGGAAGCCAAGGAGAAGATTGAATTGAAGAAAGAGGAGATCACCAAGATCGAAACGCTCATCAAGGAGCGCAACGAAGACCTCGACAACAAGAAAAAGGAGCTCAACGACATCTTGGGTGAAAGCCAAGAAGAAGAGAAACGCCTCCTCGCTGAGCGTGAAAAAGCCGGCAAAAAAATCGAAGACAAACTTTTGAAATACTACGAGCGCCTTCGCGCCAACCTTTCGAACGGTTTAGCCGTTGTGAGGGTGGTAAGGGGTGCCGCAGAAGGCTGTAACATCATTATTCCTCCCCAGAAGATTGCTGAGATCCGCGAGAAGAAAAAGATCGTGATCGACGAGCACTCGGGAAGGATCCTCGCAGACGTAGACATGGAGACGTTGGAGGAAGAAAAGCCCAAGAAGGCAGCCCCCGTCAAAAGAGCGAAGAAAGTTGGCTAAAACGGGGATCATAAAGAATGTAAAGGCAGGCGTCATCGCCTGCTTTTTTTTGTTCCTTGCCTACCCTAGCGCGGCCGACAACGTCTGGACGTTCGACCCCGAACTACAGAAAATCCACCAACTAGTTCTTAATCTGCAAACTGAACAAGCCTACGAACGGCTGCAGAAGGTTCGCACCAACGAATGGCACAAGATGTATGTGCAAAGTCTTTGCGAGACACTCGATGTGCTGATTTCTGAAGACGAGGTAAAATTTCAAAGGATCGAGGTTAACTTCCGAGAGCGCCTTAAAAAGCTTTCGAGTCAATCCGGGAATCCAGATGCGTTGTTCTTACAAGCGGAACTCAACCTTCAGCGTGGGTTCAATTTCCTGAACTTAGGACAGGAGTTCAACGCAGTCTGGGCAATCAAGAGCGCATATAACTTAACGCAAGAGTGCCTTAAGAAGTATCCAGACTTCATCCCGATCAAGAAAACAAGCGGTGTAATTGAAGTGATGATCGGATCCGTTCCTGACAAGTACCATTTCTTTATGAGCTTGCTTGGAATGAAGGGGTCGGTGGTGACTGGACAACGACAACTAGAGGAACTGCGCGAGTCATCGTCGTCACTCAACTCCGAAGCTACGCTTTTGTACTTCACGATCAAGGGATTGATCAATCAACAGATCGAAGAAGCTGCTACAGGGCTCACGGAAATTTTGAAGACACAACCCGAAAATCGGTTGGCGCTGTTCTTAGCTGTGAACATGTTGATCAAGAACTCTCAAAGCGAGGAAGCCCTGCGATTGATCCGCACCCTGGATGACCACCCGGGCGGGTTGCCGATGTATTACATTGACTACCTCCGTGGCGAAATCATGCTGCAGCGGGGAAACTACACTGAGGCTATTGACGCGTACCAAGGTTTTATTCGAAACTACAAGAGCCTAAACTTCAAAAAGGATTCTTACTACAAGATCAGCTTGGCCTATTACCTAGAGGGAAAACTCGACTTGGCGAAGGTAAACTTTGACAAGGCAAAGGTGACAGGCCGATCAGTTGCAGAGCCGGATCATCACGCCGATGCCCAGCTAAAAGAAGCGGGTTTCCCGAATGCGAAGATTCTAAAAGTGCGGCTGTTTACGGATGGTGGATACTACAAAGAGGCAAAGGAGATGTTTCATTCCATCACACCTGCCGATTTGCAAACCAAGAAAGACCAGGTGGAATACTACTACCGACGGGCAAGGCTGGCTCACAAGACCGGCGATTTGGCTGCGGCAAAGATTTTTTACCAACAGACCATTGACATGTCGGGGGACACGCAATGGTATTTTGCCCCGAACTCGGCATTGCAACTTGGATACATCGCACAAGCTAACCGCGATTATCGCAACGCTCGAAAGTACTTCCAGATGGCGCTCGCCTATAAGAAACACGAGTACAAGAACAGCATCGACGGAAAGGCAAAGTCGGCGCTGGAGCAACTCCCCTCCTAGGAACCTACTTTTGCTTTTGAGTGAAGTCCGATGAGGTGTTCTGTGTCGTTATACTTTTCGACACTGAACATGGTGCCAGTTTGATTCAGTAGATACAAGCAAAGGTTCTGGTGCTCGAATAAATCCATCGACCGCAATGGATAGTTCAAGAGCTGGCAGAGAATGATCCTGATGGCGCGACCGTGCATGCAGATTAGCACATTTCTTTCAGATGGGTGAGACATGATGTGCTCGATAGCGGGTATCTGCCGGCGGACTACATCCTCGGGGCTTTCTCCTCCTTCGATCTTCAAAGATGTTTGTCCCTCTTGCCATTGCTTCAACATCCAATGGTAGTAGGCATCCTCCTCGGGGGTGATTCGTTGGCCCTCTTTGTTTCCCCAACTTATCTCATTCAGACCTGGGAGCGCCTCGTGCGGGATTCCAAGATTAATGAAGTGCTGGACCGATTCGCGGGTCCTCTTTAGTGCTGAGGTGTAGATCTTGTCGAACGGCACTTCGCGATAACGATCGAAGAAGGCCTTCGCCTGTACGCGCCCTTCGTCGTTCAGTGACGAATCGACACCGCTCCCCTGCACAATACCGCGCATGTTGAAATCGGTTTGACCGTGTCGAACCAGATATATTTTTTTCGTGGTCAATTTGTCCTAATTTGGGCCGTTTGCCAATCGTGATTCCCCGATGGCTTTGCGGGCGCAAAAATAAACTAATTAGTCAATTGTCTAGTTCCAGCGCATCACCCTCCCCGTCCTTCCTTGCGAAAGGCATCTCGATTCAAACCCTTAACAGGCTGTCCACCAACACGATGGTAGACCATCTCGGGATTGAATTCACCGAGGTGGGCGACGATTACCTGATCGCAAAAATGCCTGTAGACAGGCGAACACATCAGCCCCTTGGGTTGTTACATGGAGGCGCATCGGTGGCGTTGGCAGAAACTCTCGGCAGTGTTGCTGCAACTTGTTGCGTTGACATGGCCAAACAATACTGTGTTGGTCTTGAAATAAACGCAAACCACGTTAAAAGCGCCAGAACCGGTTTTGTGTTCGGGAAAACGACCGCCATCCACATTGGTAAGAGAACGCACATCTGGGCGATCGAAATTACCAACGAGCTTGGTGAGCTGGTATGCGTAAGTCGAATTACGATGGCAGTGATTGATAAGAAAGAATAGACAATGGCGGGTAACCGTTTGGCGACAGGGTTGACATTGAAGGAGTGTGAATTGATCCGTTCACTCTTGAACCATTTTTTAAACGAAGGCAAGAGCATTTCGATGTGGCGTCTGCCCGACAGAAGGGAAAAGAACATTATCGCTTGCACTGAGGTCGTACCCATTGATTCCGATCAACTTTCGATCGAAGATTCTACACCGGGCTTTGTCGTTTCTCCATTTAAGCGCCTCGCGAAAAAACTGTTTCTACCGGCAGAAACATATTTAAAAATTGAAAACGGAGAAGTTATCTTCCAACACGGTCAACCCATCCCCGACCTTCATCGGGTGGACCATCCGATAAATTTACACTTGACAGCGGCGTCTCCATCGGCGGCAAAAGAATCGAACCACTATCAACAACTTGTTAAGAAATGCGTCGACGCGATTACTGAAGGCTCGTTTGAAAAAGTGGTCCCTTCGCGGCGGCAAGCATTTCCTATTCCGCACGGTGTTGATATGCTCGATGTCTTCGACCGGTTATGCGAACTCCACCCACAAGCGATGGTCACCTTGGTTTCGACCCCGGAAACCGGAACTTGGATGGGCGCTTCCCCTGAACTTCTTGTTCAAGTGACAAGTGAAATGATCTTTCGCGCCACTGCGTTGGCGAGTACTCAATTATATCGACCTGGCACAGATTTAAAAACCGTTTTGTGGAACCAGAAAGAAATTGAGGAGCAAGCCTTGGTTAGTCGGTACATCATCAACAACTGTTTCAAGAAGATCAGGCTCCGTGAATACGAGGAACAAGGGCCACGTACATTTCGGGCAGGCAACCTGCTCCACCTAAAAACTGATTTCTCAGTGGACATGGTAGCGACAAACTTCACGCAGCTTGGGACGGTGATGTTGAAACTTTTGCATCCAACGTCTGCCGTTTGTGGTATGCCCCTGGAACCCGCACTAAACTTTCTGGAGCAACATGAAGGGTATGATCGTGAGCTCTATACAGGCTATTGGGGACCCGTTAATGTAGAGCAAGAGACCAATCTCTTTGTGAACCTTCGATGCATGCGAGTCGGTGCCGGTGAGGCGCTATTATATGCTGGCGCCGGTGTCACCGTTGATTCAAATCCAGAATTGGAATGGGAGGAAACGGTGAACAAGATGAACACCATGAAACAAGTGATTCTTTCTTGATCCGATGCGACTCCAACCGATTTTTGACATTGCCGAAATTTGCGCTAGAAAAGGTATTGAACACGCTATTGTGTGTCCTGGCTCTAGGAGCGCGCCGCTCACATTGGCCTTTGCACGACATCCAAAGATTGTGACACGTACCGTGAGCGACGAACGAAGTGCAGCCTTTATCGCGTTAGGAATCGCGCAGCAAACTAGCAGGCCGGTGGCGCTCGTTTGTACCTCTGGAAGTGCGGCCTACAATTTTGCCCCTGCCATCGCGGAGGCATTTTATCAACGAATCCCGCTCATCGTATTCACGGCGGACCGACCGGCGGAATGGATTGGTCAATGGGATGGGCAAACAATTTCGCAGCAGGGAATTTACGGCCCTCATGTAAAACGCGCGTATCACCTTCCCGGGGATTATGAACATCCCGATTCCATATGGGCAATCCAGCGAATTGTGAACGAAGCGATCAATTTATCGACACACGGAGGTGAAGGCCCTGTTCACATCAACGTACCGCTGCGTGAACCCCTGTACCCAACTGCGAGCGAATCGATCTCATTCAGCGATCAGGTGGCGATTGTAGAACGGATCCCCTCTTCGTCCGACCCGACACACTGGCAGCGGCTAAGTTCGGAACTTGGTTCGAAACGAAAGATACTGATCGTCGCCGGCCAAGGGAAACTGGACACTGACTTGATCGAGGCGGTCTATCAATTCTCAAAAACATTGGGTGCAGTAGTTGTGGCTGACGTGATCTCGAACCTCCATGCGGTACCCACTGCTGTTCGCCACGCCGACACATTTTTAGCCGCTGTAGGCACACAGGCACACGAAGAACTTGCCCCCGACCTATTGATCACGTTTGGGCGCTCGGTGATTTCAAAAAACCTAAAACTGTTTCTACGGAAGAAGAAACCAACCGGACACTGGCACGTGGATCTCATCCACGACGAAGTGATCGACCCATTCCAGTCGCTCACCTTGCAAATAGATGCTGAACCAGTCGACTGGTTTACCACGATGGCGAAGGCGGCATCAGCGACACAAGAGCGAAAAGACTTTGTGGCCTGCTGGGAACAATACGATGTCACCGCAAGAAAAGCCACTCAAGAGTTTTTCAAAAATTCAAAAAGTGAGTTTTCGTTGGTACATCGGACGATGCGTGCACTCCCGGACCACACTACGTTGCACCTTGCCAATAGCATGACTGTTCGTTATGCAAACTTATCAACACTCGAAGCCCACAAGAAGGGTGTTGCAGTTTTTTCGAACAGGGGCACGAGCGGAATTGATGGCTGCACCAGCACGGCGGTTGGTCACGCTTTAAGTTCGAAAGGCTTGCACGTTTTGATTACCGGTGACGTTGCCTTCTTGTACGATCGCAATGCCTTTTGGAATAACTACGTTACTCCGAACCTGCGCGTAATTGTACTGAACAATCACGGGGGCGCCATTTTCTCGATGATCGATGGCCCGGGTTCTCTTCCCGAAGTTGGCGAGTACTTTACCACGCAACAGCCGCAGGGTGCGCGCGCAGTTGCGGAAGAATTCGGCCTCACCTATCAGAAAGTCGAGTCGAGTTCGGATGTGGATGCTATTTTAGCGGACTTTTTCAAGGCCTCGGACCGGGCCAAAATTCTCGAGTTTGAATCCAACAGTCACGAGGCGAAGGAAGTATTTTTGAAGTTTAAAGATCATATTAAGAGAAGCTATGCAACTTAAATATCCGTGGAAGCCGATTAAGGAGTACAAGGAAATTGTATTTCACAAATACAACGGGATTGCCCGAATCAGTATCAATAGACCGAAGGTGCACAACGCCTTCACGCCGCTCACGGTACAGGAAATGATCGACGCGATGAACATCTGCCGCGAAGATCAAGAAGTTGGTGTTATTATCCTGACAGGTGAAGGTGGCAAAGCGTTTTGCAGCGGTGGCGATCAAAGTGTGCGTGGGCACGGTGGCTATGTGGGTACGGACACGGTTCCTCGGTTGAATGTGTTGGACCTTCAGAAGATGATCCGATCTATCCCCAAACCGGTTATTGCTGCGGTTGCAGGTTGGGCCATTGGCGGCGGTCACGTGCTTCATGTTATTTGCGATCTGTCGATCGCCGCCGAGAATGCTCGATTCGGTCAAACGGGTCCGAAAGTGGGGAGCTTTGATGGTGGTTTCGGTGCTTCCTACCTGGCGCGCATCGTTGGTCAAAAGAAAGCGCGCGAAATATGGTATCTCTGCGATCAATACGACGCGAAAGAGGCGCTCGAAATGGGTTTGGTCAATAAGGTGGTTCCACTCGAAAAATTGGAAGAAACCTATGTCGAATGGGCCGAAAAAATCTTGAAAAAGAGCCCTCTTGCCATCCGGATGCTTAAGTGTGCGTTCAACGCAGAACTTGACGGGCAGGCTGGTATCCAAGAACTCGCGGGCAATGCGACGCTCTTATATTACCTCAGTGATGAGGCCAAGGAAGGTAAGAATGCGTTCATCGAAAAACGCGAACCAGATTTCTCCAAGTTCCCGAAATTCCCATAGACGATACACATGCGCTTTTGGTTGATCCTTCTCGCAATGGCTGGCTCCACATTCTCTATCGGTCAAACCTCATCGCAAGGAAAGTTCTATGCCCTCAGGTTGGCACCGCATGAAGATTTGAAGAAGGCGATTGTCAAGTTTGTTTCGGATCATCAAATGAAGGCGGCAGCCATTGTGACTTGCGTTGGCAGCCTTGAGCAATACAATATTCGATTTGCGAACCAGCCTTCCGCTGCGGCGGGGTCAGGTCATTTCGAAATCGTGTCGCTAACAGGCACCGTTGACGCTACGACCTCGCACCTGCACATTTCTATTTCTGACGAAAGTGGAAAAACGATCGGCGGGCATCTTGTTGATGGAAATTTGATCTACACCACGGCAGAAATTGTGATCGTTGAGTTGATCGACTTTGAGTTTACGCGTGAGAAGGATTCCACCTACGGCTACCAAGAGTTGGTGATCAAAAAACGGAATCCATGAACGAGGGTGAACCCTGGTTGGATTTTGACGGTCGCAGGATCATACTCGGGGCTGATTCTCTCCAGCTTGTCGAAGGGATAACTTCCAACCAGCGTGCTGCAGTCGAGTTTCTGCAGGCATGGTACTCACCGAAAGACACTTTCATCCTTCACACATCGGGTTCGACAGGCAAACCAAAGCCTATTGAAGTATCCCGAAACCAAATGGTAGCCAGCGCCAAGAAGACGGCGAAAGCATTAGGACTAGAAACCGGAAAGACTGCGTTGCTGTGCCTCGATTGCCGGTACGTGGCGGGCATCATGATGCTGGTGCGTGCGACGACCACAGGGATGAACTTGATCGTTCGAGAGCCATCGGCAAATCCGCTTGAACGCATCGCTTCACATTCGGTCCATTTTGCTGCGCTTGTTCCCTACCAATTCGAAAGTTCGTTGCGAATCGTCCAAGATCCGTCCACAAGTCCATTCGCTGAAAACGCCCGGATAATACTAGGCGGTGCGCCTGTAACTGCTTCGGTGCAAAACGTGATCGCCACCCTAACTGGTATCTCTATTTATGCCACGTACGGCATGACCGAAACACTGTCACACATCGCCCTTCAAAGACTCAGTGACCCAACACAAGATTCCTTTCAAGCGTTGGAGGGTGTAACGTTCACCAGCGACGACCGCGGCTGCCTCGTCATTAAGGCTGATCACTTACCAGCTCCGGTCGTCACCAACGACCTGGTTAATCTCTCAAACCCGACCACATTTCAGTGGCTTGGTCGATGGGACAATATCATCAACTCTGGAGGTGTGAAGATCATCCCCGAAACCGTCGAGAAATTAATTGCGGACTGGATGATTCAAACTTCCGTGCAAAGGCGATTTTTCATCGCAGCCACACCACATCCGACTCTCGGTTCACAAGTAACCCTTGTCGTTGAAGGAGAATTAAGTCCGAGAGAAGAACAATCAATGCTTGCTTGGCTCAAAGATCAAGCAACGACTGGTGCTTCGATTACCGAGACTGTCCAGCAAAGCGGTGTGAACAAGTACGGCATTCCAAAGTTGGTGTTGTACGCCGAGGCGTTTCGCGAAACGGCCACTGCTAAAGTGGACCGAACGGAGACGTTGAAGATCGCCTCGCCCCGTCCCCAGACGTGAAGGCTGACGCTTCACATCCAGGGTCCCGTCGGCCGCTATGGCAAAGAGGCATCCCCGACTGGTCGAGGGGATTGTTACGACGGAAACAGGGTTCGGCTCGCTATGGATCCTTTATCGAACTGGTGCACGAAGCACGCAGGTCGCAACGCTCGTTTTACGGAAGCTTCTTTTTTTCTGACTTCAGATCGAGGAGTTCCTTTTGCAGGTCGAGGACAAGTCCGGCAAGTTGCTCGACGGACACATCGGTACGTGCTTCTACGTCGGGAAATTGAACACTGACGTATGCTTTCGCCACCCAAGCCTCGAGTACGTCTTCGGCAGCGATTTGATACGGTGCATACTGCCGATTGTCGGAAACCAAGAACAACTTCCCGTTTTCTGAGATATAGTTGAAGACTCGTTTGTACACAATGCCCTCTCTTTGCGTGACAAGGACATAAGTCTTCCCGTTCTTGATGCTATTCAAGTCCTCTACGAATTCCCCGATCACGATCGTACCCGGAAGTATTGGGAGCATTGAATCGCCACTGATCTCAAATGCGCGATACGTTCCTTGTTTGAGGAGTGGCAAGCGAAAACTAGTAAGCTCTTTCACATATTCTGGGTCAGCAAAGCCATTTAGATAACCCGCCGCGGCTTTTTGAGGCACCAATGTGATATTATCCCGCGCCTGTTCATCAACAGTTACCACGAGCACTTCCTTACCGCGTTTAAGATCGGACGGTGGAGGGCTTTCGATCATCATGCCTTCCATGAACGAGTCGAGTGAAATCCCGCCAAGTGCAGCCATCTTTTGCAACAACTCGAGCCTGGGTTCCGCGCGACCCTCTTCATACGCACCGATAAGCGAACGTTTCACACCAAGCTTGGCAGCAAACTGGTCTTGGGTCAAACCCAACTTCTTCCTTAGTGTACGAATGGAATCGTTGATTTTCATAGATTCGTTAGATCGTTATTCGTTAGATCGTTATTCGTTGTTAGCGAGATCGCTTTTTTGCGTTAAGCGACGTTCTTCTTATAAATCATGACACGCCCAGAGTTGACCACGCGACGTCCAAGCGAAAACAGGTTCGGCTGGAAATACTTGTCGGTACTTTGAACAGCCCCGAGGTGGCGTTCAATCTTTTCCACCACTTCACGGAGCGAGGTGCTCGGCTCAGCCAGAAGGTATCCATAGTAATCCGCCACGAAACCCTCGGTCGAGAAATTCACTTGAAATCTGCCCGAATCCAGTTTCTTACTTTTGAGCTTGAGCTTGAAATTCATCATCCGCTAAAAATTTTAGCTAATATAAACTTGCAATTACTAAGAAAGCAAGCAAATCACTAAAAATTTTAGTTGCCTACCAAGCTATTTCCCACTCCAATCCCTTCCCATAGGCTAAATTACCTTGATTTTGCACCTCTAGAGGGCTTTGAAAGTTGTTTTCATACAGCCCTCCCGTTCCAAGCCCTTGCGGGATAGCAACAGGATATTCGCTCAAAAATTGAGCAATGGCGTTCAATCCAATGTTGGATTCCAGCGCGGAGGTGATCCACCAACCAATGCCTCTCTCTTCAGCTTCTGCAATCCACCGGGCAGTACCCGAAAGCCCGCCGTGGAGTGCAGGTTTCAAGACCAAGAACTTGGGCTTCACATTGTCAAGTAGTGCACCCGGGGCACCAGCGCCGATTAACTCTTCATCAAGCGCCACCGGAATCGGACTCTTCGCGCACAGCTCGGGTAAGAACTCAGAGCCTTTTTTTAACGGTTGCTCGATGGAGTGGATATTGAAACGGGCAAGTTCCTGCAACTTGTATAAGGCGTCATCAGGACGGAACGCCCCATTGGCGTCCAGTCGAATGGTGATGGTTTCACGGAAGTATTTCCGGCGGACGTATTGGAGCACGTCGCATTCTTTTTCAAAATCAAGCCCCCCCACCTTAAGCTTGATGCATCGGAAGCCGTCCCGGATCTTAATTTCTATCTGCTGCAGCATGAAGTCCATGCCCCCCATCCAAATCAATCCATTGATGGGAATGGCTTTGCCCTGAACAAAGCTGTTGTTGAACAAAAGCCGCTTGCCTCCGTTGGCCAAGTCAAGCATGGCGGTCTCAAGCGCGAATACCAACGACGATACATTGGCCTCGTCTGGAAATTCTCGTTCGAAGAGGGCCGACACCTCCCCAATCGATCGGCAAAGGCCAATCTTCTTAGTATTAAACTTCGAGACCCATTCTTCGAGTCGCGCCTCATATTGCGGGTCAAGCTCAGGGCTCAGTCCCGCTAAGGGCGGGCATTCTCCGATCCCTGACACGACTGGGTTGGCGTCGTCTCGTAACTCTAAGAACCAGGATGTACGTTCGCGCATGGCTCCCCTCGAGGTGCGCGCATCAAAGTTGAAACGGAAGACCTTTTTATGAAGCGTAGCGGTCAGTGACATCAACTTGTGGGTAAACAGTCTAATCCGGAGTGAACATAATCGCTTTTTTTGATGAAACTTTGCCTCCGTGTCAGGAATTATAGACATCCGGCAGTACGAGTACGAGCTCCCCGAAGATCGAATTGCGTTGTTTCCACCCGAACAGCGCGATCAGTCGAAACTACTGGTCTATGACCGGGGCGAAATTCATCACCAAAAATTCACGCAACTTCCTGATTATGTACCAGTTAATTCGCTTCTGGTAGCGAATAACACGCGCGTGATTCCAGCGCGGATGCTTTTCGTCAAGCCAACCGGAGCGGTTATCCAAGTGTTCTTATTACAACCCGTTGCGCCCTCGCCGCTGGTACAGCAAGCGATGGCGGCCACTAAAAAGGCCACCTGGAAATGCGCGATCGGAAACTTGAAGCGATGGAATGGCGGTGCGCTCGAACTCAGGACAACCCATACGACGATCGTGGCCGAGTTGATCGACCGCGAACAAGGGCTCGTGCAATTTCGATGGAACGGTTCCCTTCCGTTTGCCACGGTAATCGAAGAGGCCGGCAAAACACCACTCCCTCCATACTTGAAGCGGGACGCAGTAGATTCCGATCGTGAACGGTATCAAACCGTGTATGCGAAGCACCCCGGGGCCGTGGCCGCACCCACAGCGGGACTACACCTGACCGATGACTTATTTAAACAACTATCTGCAAAAGGCGTTGACCGGACGTTTGTTACCCTGCATGTGGGCGCGGGGACCTTCATGCCGGTCAAGGTGACGAATGCGAAAGAACATCCGATGCACGAGGAGCAAGTCGTGATCACCCGCAACCTGATCAGGTACTTGCAGCAACGACGATTCACTATCGCCGTGGGGACCACCTCCATGCGGGTACTTGAAAGTATCTATTGGTTTGGGTGTAAGCTTTCGAAGAATCCAAGTGCCCCATTCTCGATCGATCAAAACGATCCATACGGTCCAATCGAACCAATTGACGTGAGCGAGAGCCTTGGCCATGTTTGGAACAGATTCGGCGACAGCGACGAACTGATGGGTGCCACGTCGATATTCATTCACCCGGGATACCGATTCAAGCTCGTCGATGGACTGCTGACAAATTTCCACCAGCCAGGTTCGACCCTAATCCTGTTAGTAGCGGCATTTATAGGTGATGAATGGCGCAGGGTCTATAACAGTGCGTTGGCTGAGGGGTACAAGTTCCTCAGCTATGGAGATGGCTCGTTGCTTATACCCCGGCGTTAGCTTGACTTTCCATCGTGGTGACCATTTGAATGTGGGACCGTGGACAAGTGAAGCCACCATCTGGGTACTTTTTTCCTCCTTGAACTCTTGCTTAATAACCAAACGAAAACCGCCAATACGTAGGTTTTTCGCGCTATTATTCAGAAATTAGAGGATTAGTCTTGCCCCAAAAAAAATTATGAAGGAAAGGTTACGCAACTTCCTGGGAGTAGAACCCAGTGAACTTGGTCCGGTCGTCCTCTTGCTCACGATGAGCTTTTTGATGGGGACGTTCCTTGCGACCGTCACGGTTGCCTCCCAAACGTTGTTTCTTCAAGACTTTGACGAAGGGACTTACCTTCCCAGGGCGCTTGCCATTTCGGGCTTTTTCGGCCTTTTGGCGGCTGCCATTTACAACTTTCTACAAGGCCGCGTCAACTTCAAAATACTTGCGATTACAAGCTTGTTGGTCATCACCGCCATCACGGCCGCGATCGAGTACGCGGAGGTATACTTGCACAATTTCTTGGACCGAAAATACGTGGGTGCCATTGGGTTCACCCAGTTGCTGCCTTTCACATTTATCTGCCAGCTTATTTTCTGGGGATCTTTTGGCCGCCTCTTCAACTTGCGTCAAGCGAAACGCGTCATCGGCAGTGTGGACGTCGGTGTCGACATCGCGCAGATCATCGCCTTTTTTAGCATTCCGATCGTGCTGAACTCCTTCAACATTCCTCCCGATCGCCTGTACACCATTTCATTGGTGTCGATCATCGGGTATCTGATTGGATTTATCATTTTGAGTTTCCGCTACATGACGCGCGACCACGTGTTGAAAAGCGATGTGGGCGACGACTCCAAACTCGAAAAGCTCGGGATATTCTCATTCTTAAGGAATCCATTCCTACTCTCGATGGCTGGGTTTGTGATTGCGTCGGGTGTGGCCCTGCGATTCTTGGACTACTCCTTCTTCACCGTAACACCTCAGTTTTTAAAGAGCGAGCAACTTGCGTCGTTCCTCTCATCGTTCGAGGGAACCATCGTGATCTTTGGTTTCATCTTCACGACTTTTGCAACGGACCGGATCATGAATGACTACGGGTTGCGAGTGGCGCTCATCATCAACCCTCTTTTGCTCCTCATCTTCACAGGTGGTGCCGCCTTCATTGGCTACGTGTTTACCGGCCAAGAAAACTTGATCTACTTCTTTATCATGATCGCGATGAGCAAACTGCTTGTAAACGCATTGAAGGGTGGGTTGGATGATCCGGTTTTCAAGATGTATTACATCCCGATGAACAAGTCGATCAAGTTGGATGCACAAACCAAAGTGGATGGTATCATCACAGCTATGGCGAGTATTATCGGTGGGGGTATCATTTATGCCATGCACGAGTTCCCCTTCTTTAAAGTGGAGGTGGTCACATTGGTAACACTGCCCCTTTTGGTTTTCTGGTACTGGTCTGTGAATAAGATGTACGCAGGCTATCGAGATGCACTGCAATCTTCGCTGTTGAGTAGCCGAAAAGTTGTGGAGTCGCACGAACAAAAGGAGTATACGCTGGATCGAGTGCTCGAGAAAGAGGTGAAGAGCTCTGCCGAGGATAAAGTGATCTATGGACTTAAGTTGATGGAGAAACTTGAGCCAGCCTTGTTTGAGAACGCTGTCATTCAGCTAGTGAACAGCGACTTGAAACGGGTAAAGAAATTTGCGGAAGAGAAAGCGCAAGCAATTGGATCGGGACAAGAGACAACTGAGACGCGAACACTTGCCGAAGCTGCGCGTGGGTTGGCGGAAGACAGCGACGTACTTTCGATTTCTCCCGACAAGTTGATGAAGCTCAGCAAGTCCGTGAAACAAAGCGATCGGATCCTCGCTGCAAAGCTTCTCCGTCGTTTGATCAGTCAGAAGACGATCTTCATCTTGCTCGAGTTGATGCGCGATATGGACAGCAAAGTTCGGAATGAGGCTTTGCTGACAGCCCGTCGTGTAAAACGGTCTGAAACATGGCCTGTATTGATCGACTTGCTTTCATCTCCTGCTTACTCGCATCAGGCAATTTCTGCGTTGAAAGAAGCCGGCCCAGCAGCGCTGCCTGTGTTAGAAGCTGCGTTTCATAAGTCAGCTCAATCCGACATCGTTATGCTCAAGATTATCCAAATCATTGGGCATATCGGAGGCAAAGAAGGTATAGGTCTCCTGTGGAAGAAGGTCGACTACCCAGACAAGCGCATCGTAAAACAGATTTTATACTCCTTACGCTTTATTAACTACCAGGCGCAGGGTCGCGAGGCCAGTGCGGTGAAGGATCTGCTGGATACCGAAATGGGAAAGGCCCTGTGGAACCTGACTGCCCTCGATGAATTACCCGATGAACCGCATTTAGCATACTTGCGACAGGCGATCCGCGAAGAGGTGTTTGAAAATTACGATCAGATCACCTTGTTGCTTTCATTGCTGTATGATCCCACGTCAGTGCAATTGGTTCGTGAGAATATCCAAGCTGGTACACCCGACAGTATTCAGTATGCGCTGGAGCTCTTGGACTTGTTTGTCGACACCGACCTCAAGCCCAAGCTTGTGCCGTTGCTCGACGACTCGAAAGTGGCTGACAAGCTGGAGAAGCTTCAAGTGTATTTTCCACGCGAACGGTATAATCCTGTTCAGGTAATTAACTACGTATTGAATCGCGACTTCAACTACAACAACAGGTGGTCGAAGGTGTGTGCAGTGCACGCAGCTGCGTTCGTTCCCAACTTCCGTGTGAGTAGAGGCTTGATCAGTCAGATGTTCAATTCTGACAAGTTGTTGCAGGAGACCGCCGCTTGGGTGATCTATAACAAGGATCGTGCGACGTACGATACCATTTCCGAGCGACTCCCCAACAAGGACAAAAGATTCCTCGATACGGCGATTAGAAATAACCAGTTGTTGGACGGCCTCGATGATGGGTTCTTCCTGCACATCGAGATGATCCTTTTCTTGAAGGAACTTCCGGTATTCAAAGGAATTGCCGGCAACATCTTGAGTGCTTTGGCAGATAAGATTATGCCGCTCGACATCGGCACACGAGATCGTGTGAATTTCCCCGATGAGAATCCAATATTGATTGTGGCTCACGGAACGGTGACGATGAAGAATGAGAATCAAGAGGTTGGGACCCTCACCAAGGGCGACGTGGTCGGAGACCTTTTTCAAGAAGGCCCTCCAATAAAGATCACGGGACTGGTTGCCTCTGAGCGGGCTGTGGTATTCAAGATCACTTTACATGATTTCTATTTCGTGATGGCAAACCACCATGAATTGGCACAAGGACTTATTAAAAATATAACCGGTAAAGCAGTGTCGAGTGCGACATAGAAGACAACACCGAAAGAGATACCCCTACATATTAATCTAACTCCCTATCACATGGCATTTGAGGTCGATGTTCTGATCACATTCGCGCAAAAAGACAACGAAGGTTCTTCCAAATCCGACAACGGTTGGGTATCCCAATTCAAGAAGTTCCTCGAACTGATGCTTTTGCAAGTGCTGGGGCACAAACCCAATATTTTACTTAAAGGCGAATTCGACTCGGTCACTGCTTCCACGATGGACAACGTGGCGGTGGTGGTCGCGATCCTCACTAAGGACTTTGTCCAATCTGGACGCTGCCTTGACACACTCGAGTCGTTCAATAAGATTGTCGGAGAATCCAAAGCGAATCGTGTGTTCAAGGTGATGAAGGCCCCCTTGATGCTCCAAGAGCAACCCCCTCGCCTACGCGAACTCTTGGGTTACGACATGTTCCAGATCGATACTGAGACGGGGCTCATGAAAGAATATTCCGACTTCTTCAGCCAAGAGGCGGAAAAGCAATACTGGATGAAGATGGTCGATCTGGCTTACGATATCCATGAGTCGCTGCTTTTCTTGAAAGAAGGTGCGCGCACTGAAGTCAAGAACATGTTCCGCAGAAAGACGATTTACCTGGCGGAAACTGGCCACGACATCTCGGTCCAGCGAAATATCATTAAGCGCGAACTGCAACGGCATGGCTACTTGGTACTGCCGCGTCAAACGCTTCCCACCAACGCAGCGGAGTTGGAACGTATTGTGAGAAAAGACTTGGCCGAGTGTTCACTTTCCATTCACCTCATTGGTAGTGCCTACGGTGAAATTCCTGATGGTGCCGATCGTTCGGTGGTCGACTTGCAAAACACTTACGCTGCCGAGTTGAGCTTGCAGAAACGTCAGAACAAGGAGGACTTCTCTCGCTTGATCTGGATTTCACCCAACTTGAAGAATGCGTCGGATCGCCAACGCGCGTTTATCGATAACATCCGCCGCGACATTGAGGCGCAAGAGGGTGCTGAAATCCTTCAGAATCCACTTGAAGACTTCAAGAACATCATGCGTGAGGAGTTACTCGAAGCACAAGAGAAAGAACACGAAGATTTCCAAGGTAAAGCGATTTACCTCGTACACGATCGCGTGGACGAAACGGAAGTGAAACCATTCAAAGATGCGATTGAAAAATCGGGATTCAAGGTATTGACTCCGGCCTTCGAAGGCGATCTACTCGATGTGCGCAAACGTCACATCGAAAACTTGCGCAACTTCGATGGTGCGATCATCTTCAAAGGAAAAGTAAACGACCAGTGGGTGCGCATGAAAGTGCTTGACCTCTTAAAGGCTCCCGGTTTCGGCCGCAAGAAGCCCATAAAAGGTAAGGCAATATTGTCCTCCTCCTCGCCTACCAGCGCGATGGAGAGTTTCAAAAGTCAGAACGTCACGTTGATCTCAGGCGAGCCCCAACGCTCGATTGAATCACTAAAAGTATTTCTCCAGGATTTTTAACCATTAGGTTATGAGCCAGAACGAAAACGTAGTTGTTTCAACCGTCGATGTCTTAAACCCGTTTCCGGGCTTGCGACCTTTCAAGATCGAAGAGAGCCATCTCTTTTTTGGTCGTGAAGGTCAAAGCGACGAGGTACTCCTCAAACTTTCAAAGAGTAGGTTTGTCGGAGTGATCGGTCCATCCGGAAGTGGTAAGTCATCGTTCATTTATTGCGGTGTCCTTCCCATTCTTTATGGTGGTTTCTTAACCGATGCCAGCCCTAACTGGGAAGTGGTCGTCACTCGCCCTGGTGCCGGTCCAATCGATAACCTTTCTGAGTCGCTATTAAAATCGACGAAAGAGTACAACGACGCCGATGCCGACGACAAGAAGATCAAGAGAACGATCGTGTCAACGCTGTTGCGCTCAAGTTCTTTGGGATTGGTCGAGGCGATTGAACAATCACGCCGCTCCGCCGACGTGAACTACCTCATCTTGGTCGACCAGTTTGAGGAATTGTTCCGTTTCAAGGACAGCACCGACCCCAACTCTGTAGACGAAACACTGGCCTTCGTCAACTTGTTGATGGAAGCAGTGAACTATCAAGATGCCCCCATTTATGTGGCCATCACGATGCGCTCCGATTTTATCGGTGATTGTGCGCAGTTCCCGGACCTCACCCGTAAGATCAACGATAGCCACTACTTGATTCCCCAAATGACGCGCGATCAGAAACGCCGCGCGATCGAAGGCCCCGTGGCTGTGGGTGGTGCAAAGGTGGCACCTCGGCTGGTGCAGCAACTTCTGAATGATTTGGGTGACAACCCCGATCAACTTCCTATCCTCCAGCACGCTTTGATGCGTACCTGGAGTTACTGGTCACGATTCAAAGACTACGATGACGAGCCACTCGATCTCAAGCACTACGAGGCGATTGGCACGATGACTGAAGCTTTGTCGCAACATGCGAACGAAGCCTACGATGAATTGGACGACGAACAGAAACGCATTTGCGAATCATTGTTCAAAGCGATCACGGAAAAGCGTGGCGAAAACTTCGGGATACGACGCCCGACTCGCCTAGCCGAAATTGCGGCGATTGCCGATGTGTCGGAACAGGACGTTGTCGCGGTGATTGAGAAATTCCGTGAGCCCGGGCGTTCGTTGTTGACGCCGGCATTCGGCTCAACGCTTGCGTCGCGATCGATGATCGATATCTCGCACGAAAGTTTGATGCGCATTTGGACCCGGTTGAAGAACTGGGTGGACGATGAAGCGGAAGCCGTGCAAATGTACTTGCGACTCGCCGAAGCTGCGGCGATGTACCAAGTAGGCAAAGCAGGCTTGTGGAGGCCACCGGATTTGCAGTTGGCACTTAACTGGCAAGCGAAGCATAAACCCACCTTGGTTTGGGGGCAGCGATACCACCCTGCCTTTGAACGAACGCTGATCTTCTTAGAGTACTCGAAGAAAGAGTTCGAAACCGAACAACGGATCAAGGAACTTGAACAAAAGCGCAAGCTTCGCAACGCGCGCATCGTGGCCATTGTACTTGGAACTGCGACCGTCGTGTCGCTGATGTTCCTCGTGTACGCACTCGTGCAGCGCTCGCAAGCTATTACAGCACAAGAGATCGCGGAAACCAGGCGTAAAGAGGCCGAGGTGTTGAAGCTGAAAGCGGACAGTTCCGCCGCCGTCGCCCTGCAACAAGAGCGCATCGCTCGCGAACAAGCTGAGATTGCCCGTCAAGAGAAGGCCCGTGCTGAAGAGAACGAGAAGAAAGCGGTCGCGGCTCGTGCTGCGGCTGTTCAAAGTGAAGCAGAAGCCCGACGTCAAGAGAAGATTGCATTGACGAACGCGGAAGCGGCACGCAAAGCGCGGATCGTAGCCGAAGCCAACGAGAAAAAGGCGAAGGAAGAAGAGGCCAAAGCGCAAGCTGAACGCTACCGTGCGATTGCGAAAGCGATGGCCGTGAAGTCGAAGGAGATGAGCAACGACCCGGAGCAACAAGCACTTGTGGCGCAACAGGCTCACAACTTCAACAAAACGTACGGCGGTTATAGTTTCGATAACGACGTGTACAACGGCATCTTTCATGCGCTTGTCAGCTTCGATGATCCAATGACTCAGAGTTTGACTGGCCACTTGAAAGGTGCGGCCCGTGCTCTTGAAACGCGCGTCAATAGCAACCACATCTACTCAGGTGGTAGCGATGGACGAATCATTCGCTGGACAGGAGCTGGTCCTGGTAAGTGGTCGGCCGAAACGATCGTGGATGGACGACCCGATTACTTGGTATTCACGCTGGACATTAGCCCCGACGAAAACTGGTTGGCCGCTGGTGGTTCTTATCCGGCGAACCGCGCTGCGAACTACGTTGAACTGTATGACCTCCGCGATATTAAGGCCCAACCGAAGAAGATCACGGGCTTTGTGTCGGACATCGGCGATATTCATTTCACCAATGACAACAAAGGGTTCTATGCGCGCGACAACTCCGGGCACAGCATCCGCTATTCGGATTTGAACACCGCGAAAGAAGTGATCGCCTCGCGCGACAACTCCGGGCACAGCATCCGCTATTCGGATTTGAACACCGCGAAAGAAGTGATCGCCTCTAAAGAGAAGATCCTTTATCTCGACCTGAGTCCGGATGGCAACAAGCTTATCGGTGCTGGCGACAAGGGCAACCTTTACGTGTGGGACTTGAAGAACAACTACGCGGAAACCGTGTATTCGATTGACAAGGCTCAACGCAGCTTGACGGCTGCGTCATTCGCGCCAGATGGTCGGACGATTATCGTTGGAAACTCAGAAGGACTGCTCCGAATCGTCAGCAATGGAATTGTGATTCGCGAGTTGTCTGGCCACACGTCGGCGATTGAGCACATCAAATTCAATTTTGCAGGATCGTTCATGGCAACCGCCAGCAAGGACTTCTCGATTCGCTTGTGGAACTACAACAAGCTTGAGATGCCTCCAATGGTATTGAGCGATCACGACTGGGTGTGGAGCGTAGCGTTTACTCCAAAAGACGATCAACTGATGGCAGGTATCAACAGCGTGAAGGAAGAGTTGAAACGAACCAACCAAACCATCCATGTGTGGCCAACCAACATTGAGGCGATGGCAGATAAGCTTTGCGGATACGCGAAACGCAACATGTCGCAAGCAGAGTGGAACCTGCATGTGGGTGAGGACTTACCTCGCTTGAAAACTTGTCCCAACCTACCTGTAAACAACGATTGATTCGATGAAACGAATATCTATAGTGGTGGCATTGGTCATTCTCTCGTCGATGCCTGTTATTGTAGTCGCTCAGCAACAAGATGATGCTCTCTGTCATCAAAAGTTGCGCCTTGCTCGATCCGTGTACGAAAATGGGCGCCTTCACGAATTAAAAGGTCTAATCGAGGGATGTTTGAATTCGAACGTCTTCACTACACAAGAGAGGATTGACGCCTTTAAATTATTGACCTTAGCGAGTATCTATTTGGAAGAACCTGAAGAGGCCGACAAGATGATGCTGAATATCTTGAATACGGACCCGGAATTCGAGCCAAACTTAGATATTGATCCAGCCGAATTCGTTGCATTGTATCATACCTTCCGAACCGAGCCTGTGTATCGTTTAGGTGTAAAAGTTGGTGGCAACGCTACGCAACCAAACGTGCACCAGTATTCGCCATTGAACGAAGGTACCGAGAAGTATTCTTATGGTTTTGGATTTCAAGCTGGGGTGACCGGCGAGGTGGCCATCTTCAACGACAAGTTGACACTGAACCCGGAGTTGTATTTTACCCAGCGCTCGTTCAGCGCCGAGAATACATTCTTTGAAGGTGATCAGGTGACGACCGGGAAAGTTTCGATCAGCTGGATCAGTCTACCCGTCTCGGTGCAGTACCCCCTACCGTTCGTGAAAAAGACTGGCAGTCCCTTGACACCTTATATATCAGGCGGTATTTCGGTAGACTACCTGCTCTCGACTAAGAGCAAACTTGAGACTGCAATCACGAATCAATCACCTGTGTCTACCTCGGGAACGGAGAAAGCACAGTACAAGGCGTTCAACTTAGCCCCGATTGCTTCGGTGGGTGCCAAGATTAAAGTGAAGAAAGCCGAGTTGGTGGGTGAAATCCGGTACAACTTCGGAGCCTCTACAATCTTTCGTAAAGACAAGGTGTACGACAATCCAAAGGAGATCTTTGGGAACAAGTTCATACATGGTCCCTTTTCTCTAAACACAGTGTCCATTTCGTTTGGATACCTGTTCAACAAGTACATCCCCAAGAAAAAAAATACGCACTAACGCATGGCGCGACTTCTACTGCTTTTGTCCCTCT
>JBGAGB010000014.1:0-112197 GCA_044226945.1 Cyclobacteriaceae bacterium
GTTACTGCGAGTGAAATTAGATATTTCGCCATTGGTTCTTGAATATTTTTCAAATGCCGACGCAATACAAAAGAACCAATCATCAATCTCATAATGTTCAACTGGTGGGAACCAGCGACAACACCACGACCAACCAGAAACCTTGTTGTTAGTCACGGATACGTGTGTTCGCTTTTAACTTAATGACATGGATTAGGAATTGCCAATTATCAATTCCCCTTCATGAAGTGTCCCTCTACCGCCACTTTTCCAGCCCTGTTAAGGGCGCAATCCCCCAGCCATGAAATTGGTTGGGATTTTTGAAGCCCCTGACCACCTCCGCCAAAGGGCTACGGCGAGCAAAGAAAGGGGCGAGATATCTGCAGTTCTTGTTGAGTTGATGACAAGGAATCCAAGTTGTTAAGTTAGATCACCACCGCCAAGAGCCCTCATAACTTAATGACATGGATTTGACAATTAAGCGTCAAACCGTAACATGCCGCCAGAGGGGATTCTGGTTCAAGATCATAGGCCCCACTTTTTTCTCGAAATAGTGCTTCAGTTTTGCGACATCGATATCCGTTTGCTTCTCCGACCCTTGAACACGGACTTTATGCTTCAAATGGAAAGGCGCAAATGATTTATCCGCCAACCGTACTTCGCCCCGAACGATTACCGCCGCAATGTCCTTACATTCCATCCGTAAGAGTTGATTAGCGATGGGCGTATTTGACTTAGGAATCAGAAAAAAATTGGCAGTCCCACCTAATTCGATGCGTGGCTCAGGCAAGCGAAATATGTTTGCAGCAATGGCGCCGACCATGCTCATGAGTGTTGCATCTTCTGCGTAGCCAAGTCGCTTCGCCGTGCGCATCTCTTCGAGTAGGCACCATTCACCGGTAAGTGTTGAATCGGTCCCGAGTGCGATTGGGAAATGATGCCTCATTTTTCGAATGTCTGCCGTCTTATTAAACATGAAGAGATTTGAGGATGGACACCAGACCATGGAGGCTCCCGCATTTTTCATCAGCATCATTTCGAACTCACCCATCGCAACACCGTGGATGATTACCGTGTTCGCTTGAAGCAGTCGACTTTCTTGCAACGTGCGAATCTCTTGACGCGCGAGTTCGTCGACACCCTCGGCAGCGTGTATCACAAACGGCCGCTTGTTCGAAATAGATTTGGGGAGTTTCTTTTCAAAAGCCAAAGAGTGCGCCCAATCAATGGGTAAGACTTCGACTGGGAAAGTCGCATGTCCGAGAATCCGACGCCACCGATTATGGTGCACCACCGTGGTGACTCCGGAGATTAGGTTCTTTAAACCACCCCATAACAGCCGGTAGTCAAGATCTGTCGCTTCGATTTCTCGAAGTGGCGTCTCCTTTGGCTGATAAATGTCGCGACCCCACTGAGTGTAGTTTTCGTACGGAGGACTCCCAAGTTTAGGATACAAATTCATCTCGAGATGATCGTGTGCATTGATTAGTCCAGGGCAAAGCACAAAGCCACGGACATCCATGCATCCTTCAGACTTCTTGGGCGAAATGCTGTCGGCCATCTGGGCGATCTTTCCTCGCGACACACGCAAGTCTCCCTCGAAATTTGGCAGTACAACATGTTTAATGACAAGGCTCATCGCTTTGTTCCCGTTACTCCAAAAATGACTGGCACACCTTTATACGTAGGTTCATACCACTGAAGATCGGCCATCCCAAGTTGAAGCAACAGTGTTCTATATTGTTCGAGTGTATGTAGCGAGTGCTTCACTTCAAATGTCTTCCCCACAGTATCTTTGAACGTACGCTTTGCCCTCGCTTTGGTTTGACTAGGATGGAAGTCTGTGAGTATCAATTGACCTCCTTCCCGCAAGGCGTTCACGAGCTTTGAAACCACCACCTCGAAGTCATCAATATGGCCCAACACGAGACCGCAGATCACCGTGTCGTACGATTGAGCGTGTAGCTGGACGTGCATGAGGTCGCCAACTTCAAAACGCGCTGCCGGACAGTGTGAACGCGCCTGTTCGATCATCGCTGGTGAGAGATCGATCCCGTGCACCGACGCCGCGCGACGCTCGAATAATTCGTGACAGATTTTACCGGCACCGCATCCCGCGTCTAACACATCCCTACCATTCACTCGAATGGCTGACGAAAGGATGTATTGATCAGAATAGTTCTTGATTGGATTGTCTTCCCTGTAGTAGGTAGCAGCCCATCGATTGTAAGCATCGAGGGGCGACAACACGGGGATCCGTTGCCACCATTTCACAATCCTTGAATTTCAGGTTGGCGGTAACGTAACCAATATTTCATGAGGGCTTTCAGCTCGTATGGATAGCTAAACAAGTTCGAGTTATAACGGATCGACGATGCCAATTTGATGCCCCTCCGCTGCCAGGTAGACAATTTATAATCGCTGACTGTTGGATATTGCGCGTGGACGACGGTTTCGAAGTCGTGGATATACCGAATCATTTCCGGTTTCAACCAAGGAGTAAGAAACTTGCGATGCAAGTCGAAGTTTAGCCACTTTTCTTCGGCCCATTCGTCGAGGGATTCAGGGAATCGAAATCCTCGCTGGTTTGCTTCACTGTACAACGCCGATCCTTCGGTCGGGACTGGCGTGAAGATATAAATCACAATCTCGGTTTGTGGATTGATCGTCTTGATCTCTTTGATAAAAGAGATTTCGTCGTAGATCTGTTTCCAGACTTGGTCTTCGGTGGGTGCCGGCAGTCCCAACACAAACGAGTACTCCGGTATAATTCCAAACTTCTTAATTCGACGAGCGAAGGCACGAATCTGGTCACCAGTTTGTCGCCCCCCCTTGTCCATTTGTTGCAAGAGTTGGTTGTTGCCGCTCTCTGCTCCAAAGAAGATCATGGTACAACCGCTGTCCGCGATCGCTTGAAGCGACTCATCCGAGTAATGGTCCATCGTGTCGATCCGACCTTCAGCCCACCACTTCATTTTCTCGGGTCGTATAAGTTTAGCGAACTCAACCGACCGCTTTTCTGACACGAAGAAATTGTTGTCGTGGAACTGAAATGAGTCAGCACCATATTGATCCTTCAACATTTTTAGATCTTGATAGACCAACGATGCTGATTTTCCTTTCCAACGCGCATCGAAAATAGGAACGACTCCGCAAAATGAACAGGTGAAGGGACATCCAATGCTGGAATGGTATGCTGCCGTCCTTGCACCCAAGAATGTTTTCCCCAACATCTGTGGGATTGGATAGAAGTCGTTCAACTTGTGATACGGCAGAGAGGGAAGTTCATCTTGTTCGTACAGCCCTGCTTTTTTTGTCTTGATCACTTCACCATTCCTGAGGAAGACTAAGTTTTCAATGTCGTCGAGCGGTTGATTGGTCGAAAGCGCCTTCAAGAGTGAGGGAAAAGCCTTGTCTCCAGGTCCGTTTACAACTACGTCGACCCAACCCGATCGAATTACTGTTTGATGATGGTTCGAAGCGAAATATCCACCCCACACGATCTTAACCTCAGGAAACTCCTGCCTGATTTCTTTTGTGAAGGGTATTGCTTGTCGCAATTGAGGTCCCGGCATGACCGTCGATGCAAAAAAACCGAAGTCGCCCGTAGATAGATACTCTTGGATCCGCTTCCAGGGGTCTGTCTCAAGGTTGCCATCCACGATCGCAAAGTCGGTCAACCCTTCGATCGAAGCCGCGATGGCCAAGATGGCATTGGGAATGATGCGTACTCGATCACCCGCACGTGGATTGAACAACAATACCTTCTTCATTCAATAAAGATAAGAATGAAAGTTTACTCGGGGCCGTCAAGTTCTTGTTACCAAATGCGTGACATGACTGTGGTCTTAGTTGTTCGTATCTTTTGACCGTGAAGATTGTTCACCTTAGCTATACTAATCCAAATCCGAACCACAGCAAACCAGACGAATGGCTGAACCGCGTCGCGTTTTCTAGTGGTGTCGTGGAAGCTCTCGGACCTTACGGCGAACAAATTGTAATCTACCACCTGAACTATCGGGGAGAAATAGCCCGAAAAGGAGTTCGATACCTGTTCACGAAGTTGCCGGCTTGGCGATTACGCTGTCCCTTGTCCTTCAATTGGCTCGTAGCTAGGCTCAAGCCCGACGTGGTGTTGGTTCATGGGCTTATCTTTCCCTGGCAAGTGATCATGCTGCGATGGATTGCGGGAACGAAAGCGAAGATCATTTGCCAGCACCATGCAGAGAGGCCGTTTCGCGATCTGCGTGGGCTACTAGCTCGATGGGCCGATCGTTACGTCGGAGCATACCTCTTTGCCTCAAGGGAACAGGGTCAAAAATGGGTTGACGCCGGTCAAATTCGCAAGCTCGATAAGGTGCATGAGGTGATGGGAACTTCCTCTATCTTCTTTCCCGAAGATCGAAACGACGCCCGGGCAAGGTTGGGAATTAAAGCAACAAAGATCTATTTGTGGATTGGTGACTTGGATGAAAACAAAGACCCATTGCTGGCGGCGCGAGCTTTTCAGACGTTTTCCGCGCTTCATCCGGAAACAGCGCTTTACATGATTTACCAAGGGAAACCACTGGAAGATGCTTTGAGAAAAATCGTTGTCTCGACTCCAAGTATTCACTTGATAGGACCTATTGTTCATTCAGAATTACAATCCTGGTTTAATGCGGCGGACTTTATCATTTCGACGTCGCACTACGAGGGTAGTGGTATTGCGGTATGCGAAGCATTGTCGTGTGGGTGCGTCCCGATCGTTTCAGACATCCCATCCTTTAAGATGATGACGTGCAACGGCACGATCGGAGTTTTATTTCCAACTGGCGATGAGCGGGCGCTCACAGATCGACTGAATACAACGTTCCACTGGAATTTGACTGAAAGACGCCAAGTAGTAATCGACCATTTTCAAACGGAGCTTTCATTTGAAGCGAATGCGAGAAAAATCATGGCTGTGATTCAATCGATCTCATGAGCGACAGAACATCAATTGCGTGGGTAATCCCAGGCGGTGTGGGCACTGGCAAGGACCATATCGGGGTGCCGGTTTTAAACGACCTACTCGAACGCATCTCGAAAGACTTCGATCTAGTTGTCTTTTCGATCGCGAAGATCAACCAAGGATTTGTGCCAAACGGCTTTATGCTGGTCGAGGTTGAATATCCAAATCCTGCTTCCGGCATGCTCAACCTTTTGTGGTCCGTCAGGCGAGAACATCGTCAACGAAATTTTGTTGCGATTCATGGATTCTGGGGTTTACCGACCGGCCTCATGGCGGTTGCGACCGGAAAGTGGTTGGGAATCCGATCCATCGTGAGTGTACTAGGTGGTGATGCCGCCGGAATTCCAGCCCTTCATTATGGAAGGCTTCACAAACCCATTCACAAGAAGTTGCTCTTTTGGGGACTCCGACATGCCAACATTGTCAATGCGTTGACGAACTACCTCGCACGCAACTTACGTGACGCTGGTTTTGAACGTCAGGTAGACATTTTGCCATGGGGTGTCGATGCCGAAAAATTCCGGTTCATCGCGAAGCCAGTCGCTTCACCGATCCGATTCCTACACATAGCCAACTTTCATCCGGTGAAAGACCAAACGACGCTGTTAAAAGCATTTTCTGAGATCGCGTGTAAGGTAAACTCGGAACTGACGATAGTTGGGACAGGGACAGAAGAAGCTCACCTGAAAAACTTGATCAAAGAACTAGATTTGACGAACGCAGTGCGGATCATCTCGCCGATGCCGTACCAAGACCTCCCTCAAGTGTATCACCGCGCCGACATATTACTACACACGTCACTGTCGGAAGGACAATGCGAAGTGGTGACGGAAGCGATGAGCTGCGGTGTCATTGTCTGTGGCACTCGTGTAGGGCTTATGTACGACCTACCACAAGCGTGCGTCACGGTTTCAGTTGGTGACCATCGTGGACTCGCGGATGCAGTTCTAAAGTTGTTGGCCGATCCCACGCGCATGAACGAATTGAGAAGACGCGCACACGAATGGACGAGCGTGCATGACGTTGAGTGGACGGCCAACCGATTGAAAGCACTCTATCTATGATTGCGACGGGATCGAGTTCTTAACCAAGAAGAGGAGGAGCGGTGCCACAAAAAGTCCCGAAAACACTATCTTGGCTTTGATGAAAGCCAGTTCAATGAAAAATTCTTGTTTCGCAGGTGTCCTTCTTTTTTTGACTTGCCTCGCGTGCACCACTCCCGAGAAGAAAGCTGACCCGCTTGTCGCCTCAATCGACTCGGTGATGAAAGCGCTGGTTGATACGGCGCGGTTCAACGGCAACGTGCTTGTCGCGAAGGAAGGCAAGGTAGTTTACCAAAAGAATTTCGGCTTCGCCAATTTCGACACTGGGGCGAAGCTCAACGACTCATCGATGTTTGACTTGGCTTCAGTGTCGAAAGCCTTCACGTCGATGGCGATCATGATGCTACACGAAGAAGGAAAAATTGGTTACGAAGACGACGTTCGCAAGTTCCTTCCTGAACTGCCGTATGAAGGCATGACCGTTCGCCATTTCCTGACACACACTTCTGGCATTCCCGAATACGAGGAACTGATGATGCAAAACTTCGATAACAAGAAAATCGCTTCGAATGCAGATGTTCTTAAGATGCTTGCCCAATTGAAACCCCCGATTAAGTTCAAGCCTGGCGAAAAGTGGAGTTACAGCAATACGGCTTACGCCATGCTCGCAACGATCGTCGAGAGAACATCTGGTGAAAAATTTGGCGACTTTTTACGTGCCCGGATTTTCACGCCGCTCGACATGAAACGAACACGCGTGTACATTACCCGACGCTCGGGCGAGGTGCTCGATAACTACGCGTTTGGATACGTCTGGGTTGACAGCTTGAAGAAGTATGTGCTCCCCGATAGCTTAAAAGAATTTACCTACGTCTACACGCTCGATGGCATCCAAGGGGATGGCGTCGTGAACTCCACCACACCTGATTTATTCAAATGGAACGAGGCGTTGTACACGGATAGGCTGGTGAGCAAACAGACGCTCGAAGAAGCTTTTGCATCCGAGAAGCTGAACAATGACAGTCTGTGTAACTATGGATTTGGCTGGTTCATCGAAAACGACAGCATCGACGGAAGGATCGTTCGCCATACCGGTAGTTGGACGGGCTATCGGGCGTTGTTGGTTCGCTTCCTTGATTCAAAGGACTGCATTATCATTCTAACGAATACCGAAAACCCTGTAGCACGAACGGCGGCAGGAAACGAAATTCGAAAGAGGCTTCGTCGTGCCCACGGTCGCTAGGGCTAGCGCCAAGGTGCCTTTTGATAGGCCGTCACGTACGGTTGCCCATCAAGGACAATCATCGGGTCATTCACATTTTTCGGATGATTCCGTTTTTCGAGACGATAAGATCCTTGTCCCCGGGTGGCCGAATTGTAATAGATTCGGTCGCCTTGCACATACCATGTTCCTTGGTCGGAACCTTGGGAACTAGTACCACCTGAAAATGCCGACGTGTTGACACTCATCGAGCGCTCAGAATAATATTGATAGGAGCCGTCGCCGTTAAGAGTGATGCACTCGTCGGTGGAAGAACCTCCGCTATTCGTGTTGGCGACGTTGATCCAGCACCATTTGCCAACCAATTCCTGTGGTATTTGTCGACCCGCATTTGTGGTCGCCCCTCCTACATTTCCTGGTCCTTTTTGATACACCACACGTTGGCCGTTCGCCATCATTGTCAATTGTGATCCTGAAATCGTGTATTGGAACATCGCGTTACCTTGGGCGGTGATCAGCGTCACATGTCCCTGGCTTGCTTCGTATTTAAATGTGTTTCCTAAGTAAACTACGTCACCGTTGGTTTTGAATTCGATCGACTCACCATTTCCAGACCACAGCCCCAACAAATTCTTATCAACATTGGATGAGGGGGTCGTCGTACTACTTGCATTGTTGGAGACCGATGATTGCGCAGCGGGTGTTTCTGTTCCCCCCCTGGTGAACGTGACCGCCTGATCGAGGTCGCCACCGCTCAGTGTGAGGGAATTTCCTGAAAGTGTATAGTTGTAATTGGTCGTCTGTTGTTGCGCGACCATCGTGAGTGCCAGCACGCCTGATTGGGCGGAATACTTCACTGCTTCGCCGTCGAATTCACCCGTGCCGTCAGGGTTGAGTGTCAACGTCATCTGGTAACCGAACTGGTTGTTCTGCCAGAGACCTGTAAGTTGAGTGGTTTGTTTTGCCTTCGCGCCGATCTGCGCGAGTGCTAGGCACGAAAAAAAGACAAAGGTGAGGGTGAGTGGTGTCCGCATTTACCGAAGTTAAGGAATCGGTAGGAAATGCGCGGGGGTCAGATGAAGGACTCGACAGCCTTCATCAGTTTCTCTAGGTACACAAGGTCGGTATTGTCGAAGTCGTTGAGTCTGTCACTATCCACATCTAAGACCATCGCAACGGAGCCATTCTTGAAAACGGGAACGACAATTTCAGATTTTGAATCGGAGCTGCAGGCGATATGACCGGGAAACTCATCTACGTTGGGAACCAAAATCGTCTTTCCCTCTTTCCATGCAGTTCCGCAAACGCCTCTTCCAAAATTAATCCGAGTACACGCGATCGGTCCCTGAAAAGGTCCTAGCACAAGCTGGTGATCACGGACGATATAAAATCCCACCCAGAAAAATCCGAATGATTGGCGTAATGCTGCCACAACGTTTGAAAGGTTCGCTACGATGTCCGTTTCCCCTTCGACGAGCGAACGAACTTGTGGCAAGAGTACTTCATAGCGCTCTTTCTTGTCTGTAGATTCTGAAACAACTAGGTTTTCGGCCATCGCTATTTAATTTCTGGTTCACCTTCCGTCGACCGAGCTTCTGTCTGCGTTTGAAGCGGCTCGGATAGTGATGCTTCCGACGTTCCCTCGGCGGATTCTTCCCTCTCTTTAAAGAACCGCTTTTGAAAAATTAAGATTGTCACCACGCCAATGAAGATGGATGAATCTGCGATGTTGAATACAGGGCTGAAGAAGACGAAGTTGTCGCCGCCGAGAAAAGGAACCCAAGACGGCCAATAGAAATCGAAGAGCGGAAAAAACAACATGTCGATCACTTGGCCATGAAACCAGCGATACGGCGAACCCACAGGCGCGTTGTTGAGGAACACTCCATAAAACGTGCTATCGATGACGTTGCCGATCGCGCCACCGAGGATCAATGCCATTGCCACCAAAAAGCCAGGGTGGGCGCCACTGCGGATGCGCGTGTATAGGTAATAACCAATTCCACCCATCGCGACGATCCTGAACAAAGTAAGGCCCATTTTGCCGAACTCGCTTTCCCACCTTATCCCGAAAGCCATGCCTGGGTTCAAAAGGTAGTGAAGCTTGAACCATTCACCGAGTACGCTTACCTCTTCGTGTAGGTGCATGTTGTTCCAGACGAGCAGCTTAACCGTTTGGTCAATAGCGATGACGGCAAGGGCAATCAAAAAATACTTGGCTACTTTCATTCCTTTGTCTTAAGACCAGGATCGGTCAATTTGTCACGCTTTATTTTACACTAATTTTCACCTTCAGGACAAAGTCGTCCATGTCAATTTCGGTCCCGTCGGCGAGTTTCTCCTTTAACTCAAAAGAGAGCGCTTGAGTTTCCGAGCTGATGTAATCCCGGAACTGGCTCAGAGCCACAGAAACCGCCTCCCCTTGGCCGTTGGTGGTTGAATTCATCTCGACTTCGATTCCAATTTTATCCAACACTTCGAGGCCCATGTCCTTTCTAAGGTTCTGAATGCGGTTGACGAAATCTCGTGCGATTCCCTCTCGCCGTAGTTCTTCAGTGATGCTGATGTCGAGCGCCACGGTGATCGGTCCTTCCGAGGCCACGGCCCAGCCGGGCACGTCTTCAGAAGAGATTAGTACATCCTCGAGGACGAGGTCGAAACCTTCGCGACTTAGTGAACCTGACCTCTCGATGGTGGAAATATCTTGCTTGGTGAACGCATTGATGACGGTCGTCACCTCCTTCATTTTCGCACCGAACTTCTTCCCGAGCTTGGCAAAGTTCGGCTTCACTTTTTTGACGAGGAGATCAGACGTATCGTCGATATATTCGATCGACTTCACGTTGACTTCCGCCTTGATGATGTCTTCCACGAGGCGTACGCGCTGTGCAAACTGGTCATCAAGAACTGGCAACAGGATTTTGTTCAACGGTGTGCGCACCTTCACTTTGGCATTCTTACGAATGGAGTGCACAAGCGAGCAAATTTTCTGCGCATAGTCCATCGATCGCTCAAGCTCCTCCACCCTCTTCGAACCAATAGCTTTCGGGAAGTTTGAGAGATGTACGGAAGCTGAGTCTTCGCGCACTAGGTTCCGGTAGATCCAGTCGCTGAAGAAAGGTGCGACAGGAGCCATCAGTTGGCTCACCGTGACCAAGCACTCGTATAAAGTATCATACGCTGCTTTCTTGTCGGACGAAAGTTCACCTCGCATGGAAGGCAACCAGAAGCGCTTCCGATTCAATCGAACATACCAGTTCGAGAGGTGGTCGTTCACGAATTCTTGAATTGCTCGTGCCGCTTTCGTAGGCTCGTAGTCGTCGTATGCGGCGGTGACTTCTTCTATCAATGTTTGCAACCTCGACAGGATCCACTGATCCAAGTGGGTCTTTTCTCCATTGTTGGCCGTTCCTGCGGAATACTTGTCGATGTTCGCGTACAGCGAGAAAAAGGAATACGTGTTCAAAAGTGTTCCAAAGAAACGACGTTGGGTTTCCTTCACACCTTCTTCGTCGAACTTCAAGTTATCCCAGGGCGGCGCGTTCTCAATCATGTACCAGCGCACTACATCAGGGCCGTACTTCGCAAGTGTTTCGAATGGGTTGACGACGTTGCCCTTTCGCTTCGACATCTTGTTCCCGTCTTTGTCGAGCACAAGACCATTCGAGATCACGTTCTTAAACGCGATGTTGTCGAACAGCATGACCGCGATGGCGTGCAGGGTGAAAAACCAACCGCGCGTTTGATCGACACCCTCCGCGATGTAGTCCGCAGGAAAGCTAGTCTTAAACACATCTTGGTTTTCGAAAGGGTAATGCCACTGCGCGTACGGCATGGCACCTGAATCGAACCACACATCAATCAGGTCTGGCTCGCGGTACATGGGTTGCCCCGACTTGCTCACCAGCACGACATCGTCGACAAATGGTCGGTGTAAATCCAGGTTATCAATGTCTGTAGGATTCTTGATTCCCTTGGCAACTGCCTTTGCAACCTCTGCTTTTAACTCGGCCACAGAGCCGATGCAGATTTCCTCTTGACCATCTTTTGTGCGCCAGATCGGAAGGGGCGTTCCCCAAAAACGTGAACGCGAGAGGTTCCAGTCAACCAAGTTTTCAAGCCAGTTGCCAAATCGTCCAGTTCCGGTAGACTCGGGTTTCCAGTTGATCGTGCGGTTCAGCTCCACCATTCGATCCTTCACCGCCGTCGTGCGAATGAACCACGCATCGAGCGGGTAATACAACACGGGTTTATCGGTGCGCCACGAGTGCGGGTACGTGTGCTCGTACTTCCTCACATCGAAGGCCTTGTTCTCCTCTTTTAGAATAATCGAGATGATGACATCTGTATTCTTGTAATCCGGGTTGGATTCATCCTCATCGGTGTAGTTCTTGACGTAAAAGTCGTTCTCACCGAGCGGCTTGTGTGTCTTAATCCGGAATTGGGCGACACCTTGAACGAGTTTGGCGCCGATCTGCGAAATGAACTTACCTTTCTTGTCAACCGTGGGCACCTCGTTACCAGCTGCATCTCTTACTGTGAGGGGTGGAATTCCATTTTGCTTTGACACTCGGAAGTCGTCGGCACCAAATGTGGGTGAAGAATGCACGATGCCCGTACCATCTTCCGTCGTCACGAAGTCGCCGCTCACTACCCGAAATGCCTTGTCGACGTCGTACAACGGCGACACGTAGGGCATCAGTTGTTCATAGTGGATGCCGACCAATTGCTTACCGGTAAATTCACGGATCACCTGGTAAGGAATGGCTTTGTCTCCAGTCTTATAATTCTCGAGTTTGAGGTCTTTGTTCTTTTCAGAGAAATACTTCGAAAACAAGTCTTTCGCCAACACGACCGTCACGGGTTGATGGGTGTACGGATTGAACGTGTTGACTTCTACGTAAGTGATCTTTTCGCCGACTACGAGCGCTGTGTTCGACGGAAGTGTCCACGGGGTGGTCGTCCACGCAAGGATGTACACGTGATTCGATACACCCTCAAACAAGAACTCCGAGTTTGGTGCTCGCTTCACTTTGAATTGGGCGACAATCGAAGTGTCTTTTACTTCCTTGTAACAACCAGGTTGGTTCAACTCGTGCGAGCTCAGTCCGGTGCCGTCGGAAGGCGAATAGGGTTGGATGGTGTATCCCTTGTAGAGGAGTTTCTTATCGTACAATTGCTTGAGCAACCACCAAAGGGATTCGACATATTCTTTGGTATAAGTGATGTACGGGTTCTGCAGATCGACCCAATAACCCATTTTCACGGTGAGGTCGTCCCATTGGTCCTTATACATCATCACCGTTTCGCGGCACTTCTGGTTATAGGCCTCGATGGAGATCTTCTTACCGATATCGTCTTTGGTGATCCCCAGCTGCTTTTCCACTTGGAGCTCTACGGGGAGTCCATGTGTGTCCCAACCACCTTTGCGCTTTACTTGAAATCCTTGCAGCGTCTTGTAGCGACAGAAAATATCCTTGACGGTACGCGCCATTACGTGGTGAATGCCGGGCGTGCCGTTGGCGGACGGTGGTCCTTCGTAAAAAGTGAAGGCGGGCGATCCTTCGCGGTTGCTAATGGAGCGCTCGAAAACTTTCCCTTGGTTCCAAAATTCGAGTACCTCTGCCGCTATTCCGGCAAAGTTCATTTCCTTCTGTTCGCGATACTGTTGAGACATCTGTAACGATGAGGCTATTTTTCAAAAAATGAGGGACAAAGATAAGGATTTTGAGGCGATCATTCCGCCGATCCTCTCCGGTCATGAATCCGGATCTTGGTAATGTCGATGGCCTCGTCGTCGGGTTCGCCGTAGAAGTTTGGATCGACGTCGTCGATTAACTGGCGATCGATTTTGCGCTTCGGCTTATCGAAGGTCATGATCAGGGCGGGCAGCAAAATCAAGTTCGTAAACATCGAGATGATTAACGTGGTCGACGTGAGCAAACCCAATGCGACCGTTCCGCCGAAATCCGAGAAAGCGAAAATGATAAAGCCCGCAAACAATACAATTGAAGTATAAATGATGCTCTTGCCGGTCTCCAATATGCTTTCGCTCACGCTTCGAGGCACGAAGAACCCGGTTGACAGCAGTTCTTGACGATACTTGGCAAGGAAGCGAATTGAGTTGTCGACGGAAATCCCGAACGTGATGCTGAAGATCAGGGCCGTGCTCGCCTTGAGTGGAATGTTGAAATATCCCATCAAGCCGGCTGTAATCATGAGCGCTATCAGATTGGGGATGAGTGAAATGATGATCATCCGCGCGTTGGCGAACAACAACG
Organism: Cyclobacteriaceae bacterium; assembly: GCA_044226945.1. GTDB lineage: Bacteria > Bacteroidota > Bacteroidia > Cytophagales > Cyclobacteriaceae > ELB16-189. The sequence goes on from JBGAGB010000014.1 coordinate 13,519, forward strand.
CCATCGACAACGTAATGAGGATACACGCCAAAATCAAACTTTCAGTCAAGTTGTCGATTAGGAACTTATTACCCTTGATAAAAATCTTGGACGAGCCCGTAATCGTGACCTTCACGCTATCGGCGGGACCACGCAAGCTCTTTTTCAACTCAGTCACCAAATGATCGGTTTTTGGTTGGATCACGTCGTGTACGAGAGAATCCATCTTTCTTGAACCGATGTCCGCCATCTGCATCGAGATGCGCATCTTGGTATAGCTCGAATCGATAAACGACTTGAAGAGCCCACTGCTGTCGCTTTGACCTTTCAGGTATCGCAGCACGAACGCCGCGTCCTGAGGTGAGCTTGGAAGCTGATAGCGTGCTGGGTTGTTGTTGTGGTAGGCCTGTTTGGCGGTCTTGACCAAACTCACGATCGAGATCGGCGTGGAAGTGACTGTGATCGAATCCAACGACATCTCGAAGTCGTCGATCGTGCGGATGATCTTCAGATCCTGAAGGGGTTTCTTCCGCTTCGAGTCGATTTCGACCACCATTTCCAACGGCATGATTCCGGTGAAGTTGTCCTCCAAGAATCGTAGGTCACGCTTGAGTTGGCTGTCTTCGGGAATGTCGTCGACCATGTACGATACCGAGTACAACTTCGACATTCCGATCGCAGCAAAGGCCGTGATGGCAACGGTGGCGATGTAGATATACACCCGGTGGCGATGCACCAACAAGTCAACCAACTTTACGAAACCCCCAAGGATTTTGAAATCCAAGTGTTTCAGGTGCTTGGGTTTTGGCTCGGGCATCCACGCCAACATGCCAGGGATCATGACCAAGCTGATGACAAACAAGGCGATGATGTTGAGGCCGGCGACGATCCCAAACTCGCGCAACACTGAAATGTTGGTCGATAAGAGCGTGAGAAACCCGATGGCGACCGTTAAGTTCGTGAGAAATGTAGCCAAGCCCATCTTCAAGACAACCGCCCGGATGGCTGCTTCCTTGTTCTTTCGCTTTACGTATTCGAGGTGGTACTTGTTGAGCAAGTAGATCGCATTGGTGATGCCGATGGTGACGATCACTGGCGGGATCAATCCACTGAGCAAGCTGATTTTGAATCCAAGCAACTTGATGGTGCCCATGACCCAGATCACCATCACACCGATCATGATCATCGAGAAGATCACGGCGCGTACTGACTTGAAGAAGAGCAGCATGATGATGCCCGTGACGATGGCTGACAGATACAAGAACATCGACAGTTCGGCCTTCACTTGGGTAGCCATCACAGTTCTTACAAAGGGAAGGCCCGCGTAGTGGAGTTCGATGCCTGTGTCTTCAGTGAATGATTTGCCGTAGGCCATCAGTTTGTCAACAACCTCAATACGACGGGCGGAATTAGCAACGTCCTTACGAATCGGTGCGAGCAACCGAGTGGCGCCGTTGTCGGTATTTGAAAGTTGTGAGATTAAAAACTTTTGACCGTTAGCAACTTCCAACAAGCTATCTAGTTGCGCTTGCGAGGTGAGTGGTTCTGGAAACAGTGAAATGGGAACAAACTTCTTCTCGACGGTATCTTTTACAGCGATCTTGAAAAGCGGAAGTGACAACGCTTGGTTGATACCATCGATTCCCTTGATCTCGTTGCTAAGTTGGCGGAACCGTTCGAAGTTCTTGAGTTGGTAAAGGGCGCTATCCTTGATGGCGATGGCGACCATGTTTCCATCTTCCCCAAACTGCTCTTTGAAGCGGTTGAAGAAAATCATGTCGGGATCATTCAGGGGAACGGTACGCGCGAAGTCGTAGCTCATCTCCACCTTGGAAGCATAGTATCCCATCACCACGGTAATGGCGATGATGCCGGCGAAAAGATAATTGCGCCAAGCGAGGATCTTATCGGCTATTTTTTCCCACATGCGGCCCCAAATCTAATTTTTTTCTCACGGATAACACGGTCCGCTTACATGAGTTTTAGCCCTGTTCTAGCTAAAAAATGGGGAATATTCGTCAGCTTTCTAGGCTGCCGGTCAGATGTTCTGTTTGTTCAACTCCTTTACCGCGTAATCCACCGCCCGGGCAGTCATGGCCATGTAGGTAAGGGACGGATTCACGCAGTTGGACGACACCATAAAGGAGCCATCGGTGATAAACACGTTTTTCACCTCGTGCATTTGATTGTACCCATTGAGAACCGATGTTTTCGGGTTGTGACCCATACGCGCAGAGCCCATTTCGTGGTTGGCGTTGCCTGGAAACGAGAGGTTCGCGTAGGGTTTCACGTTCTTGTACCCACAAGCTTCCAGTAACTCCGCGGCTGCCACGGCCGAATCTTTGTGCAAGGCTTTCTCATTCTCTTTGAACTCTACATTCATCGTTAACGAGGGTCGGCCAAACTTGTCTTTCAAATCTTTATTCAATGTCACGCGGTTGTCTTGATAGGGTAGACATTCGCCAAAGGCACCTAAGTTCATTCCCCACGAACCCGGCTCTTGAGCGGTCTCCTTCAATGCGGCCCCTAATAGCTGTGACTCCTGCACGCGGCGCCACCCGCCACGAGAACCACCTCCTTGATACCCGTACCCACGCACGAAGTCGGGGTGCTTGTCTTTGATGTTGCGGAATCTCGGAATGTAAATTCCAGTGGGCCGACGTCCGGAGTGATATTGGTCTTCAAAACCCTCGACAGTGGCATTGGCACCAGCGCCTTTGATGTGATCCATGATGTTGCGCCCAACTTGATCGCTGCCGTTACCTAAGCCGTTGGGGAATCGATTCGAAGTCGAGTTCAGGAGGATAAACGCCGTACCGATGGTGGCAGCATTCAAGAATACAAGCTTCGAATAAACCTCAACAGTTTGATTGGTTTCGGCGTCAATGTATTCAACGCCCGTCGCACGTTGCTTCTGCTCATCGTACAACACCCGGTTCACCACTGCGTGCGGCTTCAACGTGAGGTTGCCTGTCGCAAACGCCGCTGGCAACGTACTCGCATTAGTACTGAAATACCCTCCGTAAGGACAGCCTCGCGAACATAGGTTTCGAAGTTGACAAACTCCCCTTCCTTGAACGGGTTCGGTGAGGTTGGCAGTCCTTCCAATCGTAACATATACACCAGGGAACTTGCTCTGGACTTTCTCACGGAAGTCTTTTTCGACGCACGTCATCTCCATCGGTCGTTGGAACTTGCCATCAGGCAGCTGTGGAATCCCTTCGGCTTGACCACTCACGCCAATGAATTGTTCAACATAGTCGTACCAAGGTGCGATGTCCTTATACCTAATGGGCCAATCTACTCCGATGCCTTCTTTGGCGTTGGCTTCGAAATCCAAGTCGCTCCACCGCAGGCTTACCCGCGCCCATAAGAGTGAACGACCCCCTACAACGTCGCCGCGAATCCAGTCGAAACGTTTCGCTTCTTGGTATGGATTTTCTTGGTCGTTAATATAGAAGTGTTTGTTCTCCTCGCTAATAGAATAATGGCGCACCTGAACATAGTGGCGTTCACGTTCTTCCGGCGTCAACCGCCCACGATGGGGAAACTGCCACGGGTCGAATGTTGCGGTGGGATAGTTGGGATGCACCATCGGGCCACCGCGCTCGAGCATGAGCACCTTCAGGCCCTTTTCACAAAGCTCTTTTGCTGCCCAACCACCGGAAATTCCAGATCCTACGACGATTGCATCATAGGTGTTCTGTTCTTTGGCTTGGAGATTTAGGTTCATACCACAAGATAGCTAGTTGTTCGTTATTTAGTTTCTAGTTGGTGGTTGGTGGTTGATAGTTGATCTCAACGAAACCTCAGCACTACTTCTAAATTCCGAACTCCAAAATTTAAAAAGCTATCCCTTTTATTTTCCGATACAGCGACAGCGCGTGTCGGTCGGTGAGGCCAGAAACGAAATCAAGGACATGACGCACCATTTGATCGGCATCACCTTGAGAAGAGGTGATTGCCTGGCGGATGTCTTCCGGCAATAGGAGCGACAAGTTGTGGTGACGTCGCGACATCTTGCCACCGGAAGAAAGCTCCTCGGCGGCGGGAAGGAACTCCTCCAACAGACCAGGTAACACGACATAACCTGCAGCTTCGATTTCGACAACGGTATGTGTGCGATAGATTTTCTCGACCGAAACTCGATTGATCTCATTCAGGGCCTCCTTGAAACGACATAAGTCGGTCAGAGCATGATCGAATTTTCCACGAAGGATATCAACCTCGTGATCTAGAAAGACTTCGGTAGTTGCTTCGATCAGTTCTCCGATCGTCAATGCACGAAGTGTCCCCAATTTGGCGTTGAGGTCGGTACCCGCGGCTGACAATTTGTTTCGGTCCAACTTCGACCCGAGGATGGGTGATAATAAATCGACCGCATCGTTGAACGATACCAGGTTCAGTCGACATCCATCTTCAAGATCGATGATGCTATAGCAGATATCGTCCGCAGCCTCCACGAGGAATGCAAGTGGATGGCGACACCAAGCATAGTCGCCCGCAGCAATTAATCCTAAATGCGTGGCCACGTCGGCGAAAGCCTCTTTTTCTTGCGTGAAGAATCCGAATTTCTTCTGGCTTCTCTTTTTTGTATCGCGATTGACCAACCAAGACGGGCAGGGATATTTGGTAAAGGCTCCGAGCGTTGCGTAAGTCAATTTGAGTCCGTACTGTTTCTTGTTCAGGATTCGAAAACCTTGCGCGTTGCCTTCGAACTTGAGGAGGTCTTCCCAAGTTTCACGAGAGACAAGCGATTGAATGCGGCGGGCGGATTCTGTTTTAAAATGGTCTGACAACGCGACCTCGCCGGCATGTCCGAATGGAGGATTCCCCATGTCGTGGGCCAACGCCGCCGCTGCAGTGATGGCGCCAAAGTCGAAAGCCGACGTCACAGGGGTAAGATCAGCGTGGCGGTCCATGATCACCTCTCCCACTCGCTTGCCGATCGATCGTCCAACGCTGGATACTTCCAAGCTGTGGGTCAACCGTGTATGGACGAAGTCATGCTCGGGAAGCGGGTGAACTTGTGTTTTATCTTGAAGCTTGCGAAACGGATGCGAGAAAATAATCCGGTCAAAGTCTTGCTCGAAGGCCGAACGCGATGGTTCGCCGGCGCCTGTTTGTTGATTTTGCCTGTATGAAGAGAGGAGTTGCTTCCAGTTCAAGGTTGTGGCGGTTCGTGAGTCGTAAAATTGCACAAAGGCTCACAAAGAATTGCAAGGTCGATAAAATATCGACTCAGTCTTTCGCCGGATCTTGTCGCAAAAGCAACACGAGGGTTCCATACAACTCGGGGAGTTCTTTTTTGAACTGGACCGAGCGCTCGAAAAAGTTCTCGACCGCAACCGCAAAGAATTCTTCTAGGTTGGTCGACGCATAATGGCGGAGAAAATGATTGTCGCCAGACCGTACGCGCTCGATCTCAATATCGGCTTGTTCCATAACACGACTGAACGCCTCCTTATTGAAGATTTGGTACTGACTGTTCATGAGCTTGTGTTCGAAGTAGAGCGCATGCGCGTATTCGTGCATCAACAAGTTGAGGCCCCGTTCATCGCGACTAAATCCTTCAACGATTCCTTTCCAGGAGAACACGATCGTGCGTGCTCCTGGGTTCACTTCACCCTTGTGATGTCGTTGTGTGAAGCGCGAATGATAATAGTCTGGGTATAACACGATCGTGTTATAAAAGTCGAAGCATTCTTCGGGGAGGTTAAGTGATATTTTGACGGCGGCGCCACCAAGTACAGCTTGCACCTCGTGAGTCAATCGCATATTGCCCCGCAGTTCATAGTCGAACGAACTTAGGAAACGCTTCACACGCAAGTCGAATTTCCGACGACGTCGAAAAGACAACCGCTTGTAGTAGGGGTAATAATGAGCAATGTAGCGTTTAACGGGCTGCGGCAGCGGAAAAATATAGCGGTTGAATCGCTGGAAGTTCTCGATATACGTGACAACCACCAGGAAAACCAGGATAAAAATGAAGCCGTAAACGAATTCCAAACTTTATGTTAGATGGTAGCAAGCAAGCTCTTGATAGAACACGCTTTCTCCAGGGTCGGCTTAATATCGGCGATCCTGATCCTATCTTGCTTCATGCTATCTCTGTGTCGGATGGTGACGGTGTCATTCTGCAACGATTCGTGGTCGACCGTTACGCAGAAGGGAGTACCGATTGCATCCATGCGGCGATAGCGTTTCCCAATCGCGTCCTTATCTTCGTAATAACAACGGAAATCCAATTTCAAATCTTTGAGGATGGCCTCGGCTTTTTCGGGGAGTCCGTCTTTCCGTACCAACGGCAAAACCGCCACTTTATTGGGTGCGAGTGGTGCGGGAATTGACAAAACCACGCGTTCGTTGTCCTCCTCGCCTGCAATCTTCTCCTCCTTATAAGATCGCGACAGCGTGGCTAGGAACATGCGATCGAGTCCAATCGACGTCTCAATCACATAAGGTATGTAGCTCTGGTTGTCTTCGGGGTCGAAGTACCTGAGCTTCTTGCCCGAATATGTCTCGTGACTCTTCAAATCGAAGTCGGTGCGTGAATGAATCCCTTCTAACTCTTTGAACCCCATCGGGAAATTAAACTGGATATCACACGCCGCGTTGGCATAGTGAGCTAAGTTCAAGTGGTCGTGGAAGCGATAGTTATCAGTTCCCAGCCCGAGTGCTTGGTGCCACTTCAGGCGGCGTTCCTTCCACCAATGGTACCACTTCATTTCTTCACCGGGTTTCACGAAAAATTGCATCTCCATTTGCTCAAATTCGCGCATGCGAAAGATGAACTGACGGGCAACAATTTCATTTCGGAATGCTTTACCGATTTGAGCAATCCCAAACGGGATCTTCATGCGACCGGTCTTCTGCACGTTCAAGAAATTGACGAAAATTCCTTGCGCTGTTTCGGGGCGAAGATAAATCTTGCTCGACTCCTCTGCGATCGAACCCATGTCGGTGGAGAACATGAGGTTGAACTGTCGCACGTCGGTCCAGTTCTTCGTTCCCGAAATTGGGTCGGCTATTTCCAGGTCTACAACGAGTTGCTTCATCGCCGCCATGTCAGACTTGCTCATCGCTTCTTTCAAGCGGGCGTTGATTTCGTCGATCTTTTTTTGATATTCGACCACACGTGGGTTGGTCGAAATAAACATTTCACGATCGAATGATTCTCCGAAGCGTTTCTCAGCTTTATCGACTTCTTTCTGAATCTTGTCTTCGATCTTCGCAATTGCATCCTCTATCAACACGTCAGCACGATAGCGCTTCTTCGAATCCCGGTTGTCGATCATGGGATCGTTGAAGGCATCTACGTGGCCAGAAGCTTTCCAAGTGGTTGGATGCATGAAAATGGCCGCATCAATCCCCACGATGTTATCATGGAGTTGGGTCATGAATTTCCACCAATATTCCTTGATGTTGTTTTTCAGCTCGGCACCGTTTTGACCGTAGTCGTATACTGCGCTCAGACCGTCCTGTTGGGCCATAGAATGGCAAATATAAATGGTTTGGCGCTCAGAGCAATTGGCAACCTACCCCAACACAATGGTGAATGTGGACCCTTCACCTAGCCGTGATTGGATCGAGATGGAACCACCCATTTGTCCAAGCGTCTCTTTCACGATGTACAGACCGAGGCCGGAACCTTTGGATTTGTCGGAAGCGCGATAAAACATCTTGAACACCTTGTCGACGTGTTCCTCGGAGATGCCGATTCCGTTGTCTTGAACGGAGATAGTAGGTGGCTCTTGCCCTCGAGCGGCCGAGATCCGGATAAAGCGTATATCCTTGTTTGGGTCGTGGTACTTGATGGCGTTGTTCAAAAGGTTGTTCATCACGATCTTCACGCGCATCGCATCGGTGGGTATCACCCAATCCTGGGGCAGGTCGTTTTGGACATGAATCCTTTCGGCTCCCTCAAGGTGTCTCAAGTTCGACGATGTCTCCTCGACCAATTCGTAAATGTTTACTGGTTGGCGAATCACTTCCATCCGTTCGTTGCGGGAGTAGTCGATGATCTCTCGAATAAACTCATCCAAATGATGAATTCTTCCCTTCATCAGCTTCAGGTATTCTTGAATTTCGACCGGGTCAGCCGATCGTTGGGCGATTTCTATGAGTCCAAGCATCGAGCTCAGAGGAGCACGGAGATCATGCGAAGCACTGTAGACAAAACGATCCAGCTCAGCATTCACTTTCTGCAACTGTGCGTTCTTCTCTTTCGTCAACTTCTCGGAGTGATGGTGAAGCTGAAGTGTGAAGTACAAGATCGCCACCGAGATCATGAATGCAAACGTGAAACTTGAGATTGCCCAAATGTTTACCGGGCGGTTCCCCGGGTAAATCCCTGTGTAAGCAATAAAGTATAATGCATACGCGAATAGGATCGATGCGATGGCGAGCTTACGGTTCTGATATCCAAATAACACAAACGCTGCAAGCGCGCTGGCGATAAAGAACTGGTGTGGTGCATCGCCGCGAACTCGTACAGCAAAATAGAAAACCGCCATGTTCACCGCGATCAGCAGGATACCAATCGCCCAAGTGTAGTAGCCACGACGTGTAAGAAGGAGTGAGCAAATTGCTACGATAATAACAATCACGTATGGCGCGATCGCATTGTAAATTTCATAATAGAGATTGACAGAAGAATAGTAAAGCCCAATAGCAATGACCACCAATTCAAGATAGCCGAGCAATAAAGCCCGTCGATAGACCGAGTAATCCTCGATGAATGCTCCCTTACCTAGGATAAGGGTCCTAAAAAAATTTTTCATCCGGGCGAACGCATGTAAAATTAGAATTTTTGGCGGCGGTTCAAGCAACCCGGGACACTAGTTCTTTTTTCATAATTTCCGGTTTCCGATGAAAATCAGCTACCAGAAACTCGCGTTGGGGATCGCTTTTTCGCCTACGGCCGAAGCGATGCTCGCCGAAACCTCTCGGTTGGCGCGCTCCTTCCAAGCCGAGTTGCTCCTGATCCACGTCGGAGTGAAGAGTCTGGAAAACGAGCAGAAGTTGGTGTCGTTGCTCGAAAGCAGCGAGGTGGACCCACAACAAGTCACTGTTATTTGGGAGTCTGGCGATCCAGCACGTGTGATCCTGGATTGTTGTCGGAAGCATGGTGTGGATCTTTTGGTTACCGGAGCCCTGAAGACTGAAAATCTTGTTCAGTACTATGTAGGTAGTGTGGCTCGGAGAGTGTTGCGACAAGCCAAGTGCTCTGTCTACACCATCGTGAACCCTTCTAAAGATCCAAAGCGCTTTCGCAACATCGTAGTCAATGCCGAAGACAGTAGTTTCATCGAAGAGGCCATCGCGACCGCTTGCCTGCTATCGCCGAAAGACAACGGGACATGGGTTCACATCGTGCGAGAATTGAAACTCTACGGCCTCACCATGAGTGCCAACGATCAATATACCGAAGAAGAGTACGACGACGTACGACAGGGCTTGGTCAAGCAGGAGATCGATAAGGTAGAAGACTTACTGCAAACTATTCCCCATCAAGGTATTCGCATCAATATCAAGATGGTTTCCGGCAAATCAGGATTCGAATTGCCGAAGTTTGCCGAGCGCAAAGAAGCGGACTTGTTGGTCGTTGGCGCGCCACCTCGAAAGTTTCACATTTTCGACCGATTGTTTCCACACGATCTCGAATACATCTTCGCCGATCTGCCTTGCAACCTGCTCGTGGTGCGGCCAAGTAAATATCGACAATCTGGAAAGGAGGCGAATCGTGGGTAAGCTATCGCATGATGCCGTCGTTCAATTGCTGATTCAACTCAGCATCATGCTGCTGGTGGGTCGTGCATTTGCCGAAGTTGCGCGCCGGCTCAAACAACCCGCCGTCGTGGGCGAAATCGTTGCGGGGATTCTGCTTGGTCCCACGTTCATGGGCATGCTCCGCCCTGAGTGGTTCGAAGCATTATTTCCTGTCGGCGATAGCTCAGGCGTCGTGCTTGCGGGTATTACTCAAGTGGCAGTTGTGATGCTGTTGTTCATTGGTGGACTCGAAGTTGACCTTCATGTGGTGTGGCAACAAGGGCGTCAAGCAATCATCACGAGTTTATTTGGATTGATAATCCCATTCGGGTTTGGTTTTGTGTTCCCTTACTTTTTCCCGGAGTTTTTCGGGATGGCCGAAAACAGTTCCAACTTCATCTTCGCATTGTTTATGGGCACCGCCATGGCCATCACCGCATTGCCCGTGATCGTGCGAATCTTGATGGACCTGAACTTGTTCAAATCCCGGATGGGTTTGTTGGTCGTGTCTTCTGCGATGATCGACGACACCGTCGGGTGGCTGATCTTTTCGATGATCTTGGGAATGATTGGAAAGGGAAGCGGAAATATGTCCCTTCTCAACACGATCATCCTCACGCTCACCTTCACCGCAGTGATGCTCACCATCGGAAGAGGCTTGATCAACCGTGCCCTGCCGTGGATTAACAAGAAACTTGCATGGCCAGGAGGTATCTTATCGGTGTCGCTCGCTTTGTGCTTCCTCGGCGCCTCGTTTACCGAATACATTGGGATACACGCGGTGTTCGGTGCATTTATCATTGGGGTTTCGGTTGGCGATTCGGAACACTTCTCGGAACGCGCCAAGGAAATCGTCCATCAATTTATCAACAACATCTTCGCGCCGCTGTTCTTTGTGTCGATCGGGTTGCGCGTCAACTTCGTGGCCAACTTCGATCTCACATTGACGTTGATCATCATTCTGATCGCCTTTGCGGGCAAGATCATCGGGAGTGGTATTGGCACACGTATCGGGGGTTTCACGTGGCGCGAATCTCTCGCTGCAGGCTTCGGGATGAACGCTCGTGGCGCAATGGAAATCATCCTCGGCCTAGTAGCCCTCGAAAATGGCTTGATCAATGAAAAAGTCTTTGTGTCCCTCGTCATTATGGCGTTGGTCACGAGCATGAGTTCGGGTCCACTCATGAAAAAGGTGCTTGGGTCAAAACTCGACTGACCTCGTTCACCGACGCCCACCCCCCGTTCACCTACTAACACCCAGCGCCAGCCTTATTCCGGTGGCCTGATGCCTGTTCCGGGCGTTTCTTTACATAAAATTCAACGCATATGGAACCGTACAACAAGGGAACCCAACCCCAATCAACCACAACAGAAAAAAAGAGTGATAGTCCCAAGGGCTTTGGCGGTCGCGCCGGCGCGGGCATGATCATCCTCATCGTTGGAGCCGCCTTGCTTGCGAGGTCGTTCGACGTGCAACTCCCCCACTTCCTCTTCACATGGCCGATGCTCCTGATCGTAATCGGCTTGTTCATCGGGGTTCGTCATCGCTTCAAAAACTGGGCTTGGCTGTTCCCCTTCGGAATTGGCGTAGTATTCCTCCTCGACCATGAGCTCTATTTCCGATTCGACGTGCGGGAATTCCTGTGGCCAGCTATCCTAATCATCATAGGCTTGGTGATGATCTTCCGACCGAAGAAAAACAAGTCGGATGAGGACTGGTCTTCCTTCAACTTTTCAAAAAAGGCGGCAGACCGTGAAATGGGAAAACTAAGCGACGAAGACTACATCGAGACTGTGTCAGTGTTCGGCAGCACACGCAAGAACATCCTGTCGAAGGACTTTAAAGGAGGCGAGGTAGTGAGCTTTTTCGGCGGCACCGAATTGAACTTGCACCAAGCCGACATTACTGGTCCCATCCAGCTCGAAGTGACACAGGTATTTGGTGGCACTAAGTTGATCGTACCTGCCAACTGGAGAATTCAGTCCGAACTGGTATCGGTCTTCGGAGGTGTAGACGACAAGCGGATGGTACAACCCAATGTAGATCAATCGAAGGTACTCGTGCTGCGCGGCACCAATGTGTTCGGCGGCCTGGAAATCAAAAGTTACTAAAACCACCACGGCGCCCCGACTGGGATGAGTCGGGGCACCTCAAAAACTCCTAAACTCTCTGGTTATGAACTGGTACATCGCGAAAATCGTCTTCCGGATATGCAGCGAAGGATCTGTGAAACCACAATTTGATGAACATATCAGGTTGATTGCTGCAAGCAACTTCGACGAAGCGTTCCTAAAAGCACGTGTGCTCGGCATCAGCGAAGAGGATGCCTTCTTCAACGATCGGAACAAACCAGTAAAGTGGGAGTTTATCAATGTTGCGGAGTTGTTCCCAATCGAAGAGCTCAAGGATGGATCGGAGATCTATTCCACGATCACGGAGAGAGAGGAAGCGTCGAGCTACATCCACACGATCCACCAGCGGGCCGTGTTCATGCAAACGAAAGAGCGACCATTGTTCTAAATTCTTTGCATCTTGAGCTCACCAAGTAAGTTGAAGAGCCCTTATTTCAAATTCGCGATCTGGTGGATTTTTTGGACGACCGTCGGCACGATCGTCATCCACCAGTTTGCTTTTTCCTGGACCCTTTCTTTTGCCGACGCCGCCCTGACGCAACTGGATTGGACCATCGCTGGGTATGCACTCAACTCGATGCTGCGGTTCTACCAGCCGAGTAGCCGGAACCTGCTTAACCTCTTTGCGTTCAGCATTGCACTGGCAGCGCTTTTCACCTACCTCGTGTTGCCATACGGTTTGCCCAAGGTGATCGACTGGGTGGACAGCGACCCGCGTTACCCTTCATTCTTAAATGGGTCGTTGTTCCTCCGTTTCATATTCTCTTGGATGCAGTTGCTTTTTGTCGCGGCCACTACGTGGATGTGGTACTTTATCGAAGAGCAACAAAGAGGTCAAAAGGTAAAATCAGATACAGAACAATTGGCGCGCGATGCCGAACTCGCACAACTTCGCCAGCAATTACAGCCACACTTTCTTTTCAATAGCCTTAATTCGATCAACGCGTTGGTGGTGTCGCAACCTGAACTGGCGCGGCGGATGATTCAACAACTCTCCGACTTCCTGCGTGGCACCGTTAAAAAAGATGACAGGCAAGTCGTTACGCTCGAAGAAGAACTTCAGCAGTTGTCATTGTATCTGGAAATTGAGAAGGTGCGATTCGGCTACCGACTGAACGCCGAAATTAAAGCCGATGAAGCCGCTCGCAATTCGTCGCTCCCACCATTGCTGCTTCAACCAATCGTAGAGAACGCCATTAAGTTCGGATTGTACGATACGATTGGTGAGATCACGATTTCAATAGAGGCGACGCGGGTAGGAAACGAGTTGATTATAAATGTCACCAACCCCTTCGATCCTACCACTGCACAACCGCGCCGCGGAACAGGATTTGGATTGAACTCGATCTCAAGACGCCTGTACTTGATTTACTTCAACAACAACTTGCTTCAAACACATGTGGAGGGATCTACTTTCACCACCACCATCAAAATACCTCAACTATGATCAAGGTTATCCTCATCGATGACGAGCCCCTCGCCCGGAGCATGGTGCGCGAGTATCTCCAGGGTTGGCCCGAGATGACGATTGTACAAGAGTGCAACGACGGTTTCGAAGGCGTCAAAGCAATTGCCACCCATAAACCTGACCTGGTGTTCCTCGATATACAGATGCCAAAAATCAACGGCTTCGAAATGCTGGAGTTGATCGACAGTCCACCCTCTGTCATCTTCACCACTGCATTCGACGAGTACGCCATGAAAGCGTTTGAAGCACACGCCATTGATTACTTGCTGAAACCTTTCGCAAAAGAGCGATTCGATAAAGCTGTTCAAAAGTGGTTGACCTCCCGACAAAACCCATCCCAACAAACGGCGATGGCACAAGTGGTGGAGAATGCATCGCAACCAGAAGAGAAGAATCGAATTGTTGTGAAGAAGGGGAACAATATCGTGATACTACCGGTGCACACCATTCACTACCTAGAAGCCTACGACGACTACGTGAAGATTCACACGAAAGATGGGTTCTATTTGAAGAAGAAAACCATGAGTCATTTCGAGCAGGCACTCGACACCAACGAATTTGTTCGCGTCCACAGATCTTATCTACTGAACCTACAAGAGCTGACTCGGATTGAACCACTCGAAAAAGACAGTCACGTCGCGTTGCTGAAAAGTGGCACGCGCATTCCACTGAGTGCTTCGGGTTACATGAAGTTGAAAGAGGTGCTTGGAATTTAAGCGCTAAGAAATCGCTTCAACGAGGAAGTCGTTCAGGGGCTTCAGTAGTTTACAAGCCTCGGCTACTTTCTTGGGAAACTGTTTGCTCACCACTTCGGCATCGGTGAAATTATGTGACACGACAAAACTCTTGTTCTTCAGGAGGTCAATGTGCGGGTGATCCTTCGCATAGCCTTTGGGCATCGTTTTGAGTTTATCCCAATCGCTCAACCCTCCGAAAAAGGCTTTAAACTTCTTGGCGTTGAGAATCTTCAGCAGGCGCTCGGGATTGTAGTCGATCTCCTGGCGAACCTTTGCTAGGTTGGGCGGATCCGGCATATAGAGCCCTCCCGCCACGAAACTCTTGTTTCCCGGCTCAATGTGAATATAGTAGCCCGGTTCTTGCTCCATTTTCCCTTTTGGGGAAAAACCAGCGCCCATGTTCGTTTTATAGGGACGTTTGTCCTTGCTGAATCGCACGTCGCGATAAATTCTAAAAGCTTGTTTCCTCGGGTTAAGACCTGCCAAGCCATCGTCAAACTTCAACAAGTCTTTGTGTAAAGCTTCCAAGAAGTCGTCGAACGCAGTCTTTTGAGCTAGGTAAGTCGGCTTGTTTTTTTCAAACCACTCGCGGTTGTTGTTTTTGGCAACGCCCTTCAAGAATTTCAAAATATCTTCCATGCGATTCTATTGCATTTCATTTCACAAGAACTCTACGACCGACTCCAGGCCGATGCCACGCGATGCCTTCACTAAAATCGTTGCGTCTTGGATCGGTCGAACTTTCAGTTCGGCGATCAAGGCGTCCTTTTTTTCGAAGTGCCGCGCGAAGGGGATTTCGTCTAACACCCGCGCAAAAAGGCTTCCGCAGAGGTATACTTCTTGAAATCCCCTTTCTTTCAAAAGCTTGGCAATACCTCGGTGTTCCTTATCGGCTTCCTCCTCCAGTTCGAACATGTCGCCCAAGATCACCACTTTTTTATTCGCTTTCATCGCAGACAGGTTTTCGATTGCTGCGGCCATCGAACTCGGGTTCGCATTGTACGCATCTAAGATGATCGTGTTGGTGTTGCTCTTCACGACTTGTGAACGCATGTTGGATGGCGCGTAAGCCGCAATGGCCGCATTAGCTTTCGCGGCGTCGACCCCGAAGAACTTCCCGATACACAATGCCGCCGCGACGTTCTCATAATTGTATGCGCCAGTCAACTGCGTTTGTACCTGTTCTCCGTTCTCCGCTTCAACCAACAACAATGGATCGCTCGATATCAGTTTGCAGCGATAGAAATCCTGGGGCCCTGGGTACCACACGATGTTCTTCAAATGGCTCGCACGTTTCTTTAGAATGTCGTTGTTCGAATTGACGAACACAACTCCATTCGCATTTTGCAGGTGTTCAAATAATTCCGTTTTACCCTTAATGATGTTTTCAAATCCACCGAATGTTCCGATGTGCGCCTTCCCTATGTTGGTGATAAACCCATGCGTGGGCCTTGCAATCGAACAGAGCGTGGCGATCTCGCCGACGTGATTAGCACCCATCTCCACTACGGCAATCTCAACGTTTGACCCAATCGACAGGATCGTCAGGGGAACGCCGATATGATTGTTTAGATTTCCTTTCGTGGCCTGTGTCTTGAATTTTTGAGCCAAAACGGTCGACACCAATTCCTTGCTTGTGGTCTTACCGTTGGAACCGGTTAACGCCAAGACAGGTATTTTTAATTGTGAGCGATGGTAGCGGGCTAGGTCTTGCAAGGCCGTGAGACCGTCTTCCACGACAAGTATTCTCGGGTCTGTTGCGTATGCAGCATCGTCGACAACCGCATAGGACGCACCTTTTTCGAGGGCGTCTTTCGCAAACTCGTTCGCGTTGAAACGTGGTCCCTTCAGGGCAAAAAATACCGAACGAGGGGTGATCGACCTCGTGTCGGTAGAAATCCCTTGAGACGACAAGAAGGCCTCATGCAAATCCTCGATCTTCATAAATGGCAACTCTTAACCTATGCGTGCCTTTGGAGTGGCCGCCTAGTACGGTATCTTGCCGGAAAGATAAGAGTACCGTGTGGGCGAACGTTATTGAGAGGCTTGGATTTTTTCGTCAGAATATGAGTGGGGTTGCGCACGTTCGGTTCATCGCATTGATCGCTGTCCTCGTCGGATCAACTCAAATCGCTCAGGCGCAGTTCACCTATTCGCTCGATCAGTCTCCTCCGGTCGAAATTGACGGCCGCGAACTCGATATGCCTTGGGCAGGTGGGTTAAACTCGGCGCAAATAAATAAGATCGACTTCGATGGGGATGGCAAAGAAGACGTCGTGGTTTTCGATCGAGCTGGAAATAAACTCCTCCCATTTAGGAACGTCGGCAACCGCTACGAGTACGCACCCGAGTTTGGAACGCTGTTCCCTCCTTCGGTGAGCAACTGGATGCTGCTACGTGACTTCAACTGCGACGGAAAGAAAGACCTGTTCACAAGCGATCCGTTCGGCATTGCAGTGTTCGTCAATACGACGAAAGTGGGGCAACCGCTTTCATGGCGCGCGTTCAATCCAGGCTTTCCACTTCTCACCAAGGGGTTCAACGGCGATATCAACTTAAAGATCAACGACGTCGACCTCCCCGCCATCGATGATGTCGACAACGATGGCGACCTCGACATCTTGGCCATGAGATTCGTAGGCATCGGTACCGTAGAATGGCACAAGAACATGAGCGTGGAAAAAACAGGGAAATGCGATTCGCTCCAACTCGAGCGTGTTACCCAGACCTACGGTGGGGTGCAAGAATGTACATGTGGGGTCTTCGCTTTCGGTGGACAACCATGCCCTAACACAGGTGGGCGCGTGCAGCATGTCGGCGGGAAAACCCTCCTCACACTCGATGCCGATGGTGATGGTGATCGGGATTTACTCTTCTCGGAGGAGACTTGCTCCACACTGTACTTGCTCAGAAACGTAGGCACAAATGCAGAACCCAACTTCACCAGCGCGAGCCCCTTTCCTGCGTCGGCATCCGCATCGTTTCCTTTGTTCCCGGGACCGTATTATGAAGATATTGACTTCGATGACAAGCCCGACCTGATCGTGTCGCCAAACCTTTACGCGCGAACGTTCACCAATGTGCTGGTCAAAAATTCCCTGTGGACGTACAAAAACTTCGGCACCGCCCAACAACCAAACTTCACCTTCTCAAAGTTCAACTTCTTACAAGAAGGTATGATTGAACTTGGAGACTACACCACTCCGGCGTTGGTCGACTCGGATGGTGACGGCGATGAGGATTTGTTCGTAGGAATATACGGAAATGAGAATTTCCGAGGAGTGCTTTATTACTTTGAGAATGTGGGAACTGAATCCGAACCGTCTTTTAAACTTGTCAACTCGGATTACGGCAGTTTGTCGTCGCTCCCAATCTACAACCTAAAGCCTCAATTCGCCGACATGAATGCAGATGGGAAGGTCGACCTTGCATTTACATGCACTTCTTTGGTGGATGGTATTACACGTTTGTTGTATGCACCTAACTCGAAAGAATCAGGTCTGCAGTTGGATTTTGGGAACTTGGTCGAGACCTCGTTCAGAATTGGGCAATCCGAGAATCTCAGGGTGGCGGACGTGAACGCCGACGGAACTCCGGACTTATTAGTAGGAAAGGCAACCGGAGCCCTGCAATACTGGGAGAATGGTAGCAACAACGGCTTCTTCAGTGTGATGACTTTGAAAAACAGTGCATTCATGGGCTTGGGGATTAGCACGTCGCGACAAAATCCATCCGTAGCTATTGGCGACTTGGACGGGGATGGTCTGAATGACCTCGTGATGGGTGATCAACGTGGCAACATCAGCATCTTCGGGGACTACAAGAATTTCAATAGCACCATTTCGACCCCAGCCAGTGAAGTGGTGTACAACCCGATAGTCAAGTCGTATCAATCCATGAATTTCGGTGGCCGCATTGCACCTGCGATCGGCAATATCTTCAATAGCAGTAAACCTTCATTGATCTTAGGGAATACGCTCGGTGGTCTTCATATTTTACGAAATGATGAAGGTCAGGATTTACCTGAAGTTCCAGTGATTGGCGTGGGGCCGAGCCCTTTGCTGAGAACGGATGAACTCACGGTGAAATCTGACCGAAACGTTCGTGTGCAGATCTTTTCGATCTTGGGCCAAAAGATGTGCGACCCGTTCTTCGTTCAGGCCAACCAAACAGTTCCCGTTCCTTTGCAGGGAATCACAGCTGGAGTTTACATCGCACGTTTCATCTTCCCGAACCGGAGCATGGCGGTTAAGTTTGTCGTGCTCGAGCGGAGAGACTGACCATCACCAGCATCATTTCATTATTTTTGCGTCCATGAAAAAATTCGGTGTCATCTTCGACATGGACGGCGTGATCGTTGACAGCAATCCTTATCATAAAATTGCACTCCAACAGTTTTGTCGCGAGCATGGGTACGAACTCACGGACGACCAACTCCTGAAAAAGATCTACGGCCGGACGAACCGTGAATGGCTAACCAGCCTATTCGGCACACTCCCAGAAGAAAAACTTCTCCAATACACCGAGGAGAAGGAAGCCCTCTATCGGCAGTTGTTCGAAAAAGAGATACAACCGGTGAAGGGGCTTGTGGGATTCTTAGACCGCCTCGACACGCACCGAATCCAGCGCGCCATCGGCACATCAGCCCCAAAGAGCAACGTCGACTTCTCACTTTCAAAAACCGGTATTACAACGTACTTCCCAACTATTTTGTACGACATGTTTGTAACGCACGGTAAGCCGAACCCAGAGATCTACTTGAAGTGTGCCGCTGCATTGGGATTGCCCAACGAACAATGCGTCGTGATCGAAGATTCACTTTCGGGTGTCGAAGCCGGACAACGTGCGGGATCGAAGGTGATTGGGATCACCACCACTCACTCACGCGAAGAACTCGGCCATTGCGACCTGGTGATCGATCACTTCGACGGGCTGACAATAGAAAAGTTAGGTTCGCTGTTCGAGAAATAGCTCGAAGGCCTTAAATCATTTTTTGCTCGTAGGCGAACTTGATAAGACCCACAAGGGAAGCGGTCTTCGTCTTACGAAATATGTTTTTCCGGTGAGTCTCGACCGTTCGCTCACTGATGAACAATTTGTCCGCGATTTCTTTATTTGAAAGTTCTTTGGCGATGAGGCGCAACACATCCAATTCACGTTCAGTCAAAAGTTCGGGTTCATCTTTGGGTTTGTTCATCTCGTCCATTAGAAGTCGTGTCACTTCAGGACTCACGTACGGCAACCCTTGCGCCACGTGCCGTATCGCGCTCTTCAACTCAGAGTGCTGGATGTTTTTCAACAAGTAACCCTCTACTCCTTCCTTCAGAACCGATTTGATGATGTGGGCTTCGTCGTGCATACTCAACACGATGATCTTCACCTGTGGGTATTGACGGCGTACCTGTCGAACGAAGTCGATCCCAGAAATACCCGGAAGGGAGAAGTCGGTCAATAAAATGTGAGGTTGTTGCGATTTGAAAAAGTCAAGCACCTCCTCGCCGCTGTGAAGCGAAGCCAACACTTGAAATTCCGCCTCTTGCTGGAGCAAAGACTCGAGACCATCCAACACGATGTGATGATCGTCGACCAAGACAACCTTTATCCGTCTATCCGACATAAAGGATAAAGTTAGCCTACCGAAGTTGTTCGAGGAAGGGATCAAGGCAGAAAATCCAGAGGTATGTCGGTGGGTGCGTAGGCCTTCGGAACACGACCCATCCTGATCAGGTAGCCAGCGCCGATCAAGATGACGGACAACACGGCGCCATCGATATAGGCACCGCCAACCGACAGCCCGTAGTAACGAGCAATGAATGCAATCACGAACGCAGCCGCAATTGAAAGTGCGACCCAGATGCCAACTGTGCCGGACGCCCCGCCGGAGATATAGTGGGCCTTGCTCTTGTCTTTTAAATGAAAGTGAAGAACGCGTACGAAGGTTGAGTAAGCACGCGAACGGTCCTCAATCTCTTTGGCTCCGGTATAATACTTATTTGTGATAGTCAACGGCCTTCCGCCCTCGGTTCGGAGAAGGGTCTTGTATTCCTTGTCACTCGCTTTGTCGAGCACCACTTCATTGATTCCCGCGTATGGAATTATTTTTTCAAGCTTCCCCTGCTTGACGGTCATGTTGTACTCGGTGAGCAAAATGGTGGTGGGCATCTCCGAGGCAGACGCCCTGAAAGTATACTCCACGGGTTGGGTCGTTTGGTATGGTACAAATAACCCTTGTCCCTGTTCATCCAGAAATACCAGCAGAGGGGTATTTTGACCTCCGTGCTGGCACGGATACTATGCGGCTTCCTGGGCGGCCAAGCCGGGAATCGTGATCACGACTGTTGTACCCTGCCGCGCCGGCATGGAGTCGATGTCGATGAACCCGTGAATCATCGCCAGGCGCGACTGGATATTTTTCCACCCGTTCCCTTGAGAAATAATTAGGGAGTTGGTGTCGAACCCTTTTCCGTCGTCCTCGATGGTGATCACCAGTTCCTGCTCGTGCTGCACCAGTTGCACGCTGATCTGCGTACATCCACTGTACTTCATCACGTTGTTGATCCATTCCTGGCAAACACGATATAAGGCAACCTTCTTGTCGGTTTCGTGGATTGGCTCCACGTCGTAAGCACTTACTTTTACACGGATACGATCAGTCCGATTGACACGGCTCGCCAACTCTTCCAGGGCTTCAATCAATCCGTTCTTGATGAGCACTTGCGGCATGAGGTTGAAGGCGATGTTTCGAATCTCGGTGTTCATTTCGTTGAGAACCTCGACTGCATGGTCGAGCGAACGTCGGTCGAGTGATTCCTTCGAAAGATTCAGGCGCACCGCTGAAATTAATTGCCCGAGTCCATCGTGGAGGTCTGCCGCAAACCTCTTCCGTTCTTGCTCTTGCGAGGTAATGACGGCCGTCAATTGTGCTTCGCGCAGACTGGCCTTCGTTTCCTCCAACTCTACTTTCTGTTTCAACGCCATTCGATTTCGAATCATAAAACCCAGTACGATCAACGCCGCCAGCAACAAGATCAACCCCGCCACGAGTTGCGTATTTCTTTCCAAAAGCGAATCCTTCAATTCGTTCTCTTGTCGCAGGTAAAGGATTTCGCTCTCCTTCTTATCGGTCTCGTACTTTGTTTGAAGTTCCGCAATCTGCTTGGTCTTTTCTTGTTTGAAGAGCGTATCCTTCACGACATCGTAAGCCCTAAATTCCTCCAGTGCTTTTTTAAGATTGCCTTGCGCTTCGTAAATAAGAGCAAGTTCGCGGCGCGCTTCCAACACCTGTTGGCGTGCACTAATTCGATCGGCCAGTTCGAGGCCTCGCAAGGATAGGTTTTTCGCTTCGTTTAGGTTTCCTTCACCACGATAGACGCCGGCCAAATAGATTGACACGAAGGCTAACTCCTTCTTGTTGTCGTATCGTGCGTTCAAATCCAGAGCCCGATGGAGGAAGTCCTTAGCTTCCTTCCCTCGACCTAGTTTGTCGTAGGCCATTCCAGCGTTGCATAGTGTGGTTGACAAGAATTGCTGAACATTTTGCTCTTCGAAAGCTTTTGTGGCTTCGAGCGAGTAATACAAACTGCTATCATAGTCGGGCACATAGTAGTACACCGACCCCAGGTTTGCGTAGCACGCTGCAATTCCGAATTTATTTCCCAGTTCCTGATACAACGCGAGACCGTTTCGATACCAAGTGGCCGCCTTGTGGTAGTCTTCTTGTTCTTTAAAAACGATCCCAATATTGGTTGACGTCATGGCAATCTTCGACTTGTCGCCCATCCGTTCATATATCCGCCGTGCCTCAAAGTAATTTTCGAGCGCATCTTTGAAATCGCCCCTTTCGTCGTAGATAATCCCAATGTTATTGATCGTGTTCGCCATCTTTAGGTCGTCGCCGAGTTTCTTCCGGAGTTCCAGAGCCTCTTTTTCATACTTCAGTGCGGGGGAATAATCGCCTTGGGCTTCGAAGGTGACCCCGATGTTGTGGAGGGCTTCCACTTCGAGTTCTTGCCTTTCGGCAGACCGCGCGAGTTCGAGGGCCCTCATCCCATAGTACCGGGCGGTGTCGGCATTAGTAAATCGATGTTCCCAAGAGAGTTCCAGTAGGGTCTTGATCCGGTCGACTCCAGAAGTGGTGGGCAGCACTCGCTGTAGGCTGTCGAGGTTGTTGTTCTGGGCGGCTGCCGCCACCGACCACAGGGTAAGGAGTGCCAATAGGCCAATTCGCTGTCTCATAAGGGGTGTTAGATGGTGAAAGTTATCGAAGGCAGGGCTTTGGTACCGCACTTTTTCCCCCGAAATCGTAATTTTTCGAGGATTTTGGCCCCCTGGTATATTTTCAACCAGGTTTTGATAATTGGGGTCTCTTTACCGATATTTGCAGTCCCATTTTCGAATGGGGACCAAATTTTTGATTGATATGGCTAGAGTTTGTCAAATTACTGGAAAGCGCCCGCACGTAGGAAACAACGTTTCCCATGCCAACAACAAAACGAAGCGCCGGTTTTACCCGAACCTTCAAACCAAGCGTTTCTTCATCCCTGAAGAAAATAAGTGGATTACGTTGAAGGTTTCGACGAAGGCCATCAAAACCATTAACGCGAAAGGTATCACTGCTGTGCTGAAAGAAGCGCGTGCGAAAGGTACCCTGTCGATCTAAACGTCAACGCTCAAAAAGTAAAGAACCATGGCACGTAACAAGAACCGCATCCAGGTGATCCTCGAATGCACCGAGCACAAGGCAACTGGCCAGCCCGGAATGAGCCGTTACATCACAACCAAGAATCGGAAGAACACGACCGAACGTCTTGAGTTGAAGAAGTACAACCCTGTTCTGAAGAAGTATACTCTCCACAAAGAAATTAAATAACCATGGCAAAGAAAGTTGTTGCTAGCTTGAAGAAAACCGACGGTAAGAACTACGCGAAGGTGATCCGCGCTGTGAAATCTGAAAAAACTGGCGCATACGTATTCCGTGAAGAGATCGTTCCAGCCGACCTCGTGAAAGAGACACTCGCGAAGAAGTAATTTTTCGCCTCAGGCACTGTTATCAAAAGGGGCTGTATCTCGATGCAGCCCCTTTATTTTTAACTGGCACCCCCTCCATCACTAAAGAACCATCTATGTTCGGACTCTTTTCCAAGGACAAGAAACGATCGCTCGACGAAGGTCTCCAGAAATCGAAGGAGGGTTTTTTCTCGCGCCTGTCGAAAGCATTCCTAGGCAAGTCGACCGTCGATGAAGACGTGCTCGACAACCTAGAAGAAATTCTGATCGGCTCTGATGTCGGAGTTGAAACGACGCTTAAAATTGTGGATCGTGTGCAAAAAAGGGTTGCCCGCGACAAGTACACTAGTGCCGCCGAGCTTCAAAAACTCCTCAAAGAAGAGGTAGCCTCCCTCCTCTTGGAGAACACCGCCCAAAATCCTGCACACCCGGGAGCCGATTTCGAAACACCACCCGGCATCAAACCTTACGTGCTGTTGGTGGTAGGAGTCAATGGCGTGGGCAAAACCACCACCATTGGCAAACTCTCAGCTCAATACAAGAAGGCGGGCAAAAATGTCATTCTGGGCGCTGCGGATACTTTCCGTGCGGCCGCTGTCGACCAACTCAAATTATGGGGCGAGCGGGTCGGGGTGCCTGTCATTTCGCGCGGGATGAACACGGATCCTTCCGCCGTCGCATTTGAAGCTGTGAAAGCCGGCGTGGAACAAGGAGCCGATGTCATCATCATCGATACTGCCGGGCGTCTTCACACGAAGATCAACTTGATGGAAGAACTGTCGAAGATCCGGCGCGTGATTCAAAAGGTGATTCCCGATGCGCCACACGACGTGATGCTTGTGCTGGATGGAAGCACCGGACAAAACGCCGTGGTTCAGGCGCGTGAGTTCACCAAAGCCACAGCCGTTACCTGCCTCGCCATCACAAAACTAGATGGCACAGCGAAAGGCGGCGTCGTCATCGGCATCTCTGATGAGTTTAAAATCCCCGTTCGATACATCGGAATTGGAGAAAAGGTGGAAGACCTCCAAGTGTTCGACCGCAAGGAGTTTGTGGACTCCCTGTTCTAACCCGCTTTAATCGCGTACCGGGATTCGAATGAATAATTGGTAGTTAAGTCCCCACCAATTGTTCTTGATCGTACGTCCGTAACCCGGCACATCGTACGATACGAGTTCAGATTGGCCATCGGTCCGAAGTCTGAACTTCATCCTTCCAGTCACACCCAACCAAACAAACTTCCAAATCTTTATCCGGAGGCCGGTGGTCAGTTCTTCCCAATGGGCGCTTGCATTCGGGTTGAAGGCTTGCACATTCACGTCACCGAAGTTGTCGTCCGTAAAGGTATAGTTCGAGTAATCTTGGTAGTGGGTGAATGCGTGTCGAAAACCGATGAAAAACATGTTCCGGTCGGGATCCTTCAATAAGAAATTGATGTCCAAACCCAAGCGCATATACTTTCCATCACTTGCATACATCCCGTTTCCCAAGGCGTAGTTTGTCGACCACGAACCATAGTCAGCCGTCAGGTAATAACGGCGGTACATGTCCGCATCTACATTTATTTCCCATCCCTTGAAGTAATTGGTGTATTGACTCTTGCCGATCGCCAACAAATCGGTTCCCACTCGAATGCCCGTAGGCAAAAATGGATACTTAGTGCTGTCGTTTTCAAGCCGGTCTTGCGCGTATGCGGTCATCGCCCAACACCAGCAGGTCACGCTAAAAATACATGCTGATATTCGTCGCGACACTGGAGAGTAGATTTTGATTCACGATGACCACGTTATTTTCAGGAAATGTCGAGTGTTTGATCTCAAGTCCAGATTGAAACAACACAGATCCACAGCTTGGAGCCAAAACACGCGATTGATTGTTGTAACCAAGGACGAGCGTATCGGAGCGAGTCCCGTATTGAAAAACGTACTTGGTTTCGGTTGCCGATGGATCAACCACCAACGCGAGGGTGCCGCTGACTTCCTTGTTTTGGACGAAGATCAGTTTGTTGGGGATATGGATCGACGAGAAGGTAACTGCCTGAGGGGTAGTTCGGGCTGAAGCCTTGAAAAGCGCCACTTTCACCACGGTGGTGTTCACAAAAAGGCAATCTCCCTTGTCGAAGCAAGAGCCTGCCACGAACGCCACCGAGATCAACAAAAATGCTCGCAACTGGGAATTTTTTGTCCGCAAATATACTTTTTGAGGTTCAGCTCGACCCCGGCGAAGGCATGTATTTTTAGTAAATTTGCCCCTCATTTTAGACGCAACACATTGAAAACCAAGGGCCACAAGAAGACAAAAGTCAACATCGTCACGATGGGTTGTTCCAAGAACCAGGTGGATTCCGAGGTTTTATTGACGCAGCTCCGAGGAAACAATATTGATGCCACGCACGAGGCAAAAAATGACGATGCAAATATCGTAGTGATCAATACCTGTGGTTTTATCGACAACGCGAAACAAGAGTCGATCGACACGATCCTCCGATATGTCGACGCCAAGGAAGAAGGCATTGTCGAGAAGGTTTACGTGACCGGGTGCCTTTCGCAACGGTACTCTGGCGAGCTGGAGAAGGAAATACCAGAAGTGGATGCGTGGTTTGGCACACGAGACCTTTCCCGGTTGCTCAAAACGCTGAATGCTAATTACAAGCACGAGCTGGTGGGCGAGCGCATTCTCACCAACCCAAGCCATTTCGCGTACCTGAAAATTGCCGAAGGTTGTGACCGACCGTGTTCATTTTGTGCTATTCCATTGATGCGAGGCAAACACGTGTCGCGCCCAATTGAAGAGTTGGTGTTAGAAGCAAAGAACTTGGCCAAGTCGGGAACGAAAGAACTACTGTTGATTGCTCAAGATTCAACCTATTACGGGTTGGATTTGTATAAGAAGCGCAACCTTGCTGAATTGATGGCGAAGCTGTCGGATGTTGAAGGCATTGAATGGATCCGGCTTCACTATGCATTTCCTGCGGGTTTTCCGTTGGATGTGCTCGACTTGATGAACGAACGTAGCAACATTTGCAAATACTTGGACATCCCGTTGCAGCATGGATCAAGTCGAATGCTCAAGTTGATGCGCCGGGGCACGGATCGCGAAAAAACGGAAACACTGTTAGCGACGATTCGCGAACGGGTCCCTGGTATTGCTATTCGAACGACACTCATCGCAGGTCACCCGGGTGAAACCGAAGCTGACTTCGAAGAAATGATGGGTTTCGTTGAACGCTCGCGTTTCGATCGTTTGGGCGTCTTTACTTATTCACATGAAGAGAATACACACTCGTACAGCATGCCCGACGATGTGCCAAACGAAGTGAAGCAAGAGCGACTCGATGCAATCATGGAATTGCAACAAGGTATTTCCTTTGAGCTGAATCAACAGAAGGTGGGGAAAGTCTTTAAGGTGTTGGTCGATCGAAAAGAGGAAGGTCAATTTATCGGCCGCACGGAATTCGACTCGCCCGAGGTTGACAACGAAGTGCTTTTAGATTCTAAAGAATACCTTCGACTGGGCGATTTTGTTAACGCACGTGTAAATTCCGCGACGGAATTCGATCTTTCGGCATCTGTGACGGAATAACTTTCCTAAAACCTGTTGTTGATTATGAAGCTTCACCGGATCGCTCTGGCGGATACCCACTCGTTCTCCAATTTTTTTACAGACTATGCCGAGCGAAAAGAACAGCTAAAGCCATTCTACGGCCACTTTCCGGAGGTCAGTAACTTCAAATCTCAAATTGCCTCAAAAGCGAATTTCCCGTCGAAAAACCGCGACGTCCTCGCCGCGACACTCGAGCGTCAATATGGGTCATTGAAAATCTCGGAAAAGACTGCTCACCACATTCAATTGTTAAAAAGTTCTAAAACTTTCACCGTCACCACGGGACACCAATTGAATGTATTTACCGGTCCGCTCTTTTTTGTGTACAAGATTGTGGCGGTCATCAATGCTTGTCGCGAGCTGAAAAAGGCATATCCCGAGTATGACTTTGTTCCTGTTTTTTGGATGGCCTCCGAAGACCACGACTACGAGGAAATTCGATCATTCAAATTGTACGGCAAGAAATACACGTGGCACACTGAGCAAACCGGAGCCGTCGGGCGGTTCAATCCCAAGAGCCTCGAGAAATTGCTCGAAGAAGTTCCCGGCGATGTGAGCATCTTCCGCGAAGCATATCTCAAGTTCCCTACGTTGGCCGGTGCCTGTCGTTCTTATGTGAACGCACTGTTTGGTCACGAAGGCTTGGTAGTCGTGGATGGCGACGACCGGGACTTGAAAGCCTTGTTCAAACCTGTCATTCACGAAGACCTGTTTGAGCATACGCCGAAGAAATTGGTCGAGGAGAAAAATGGCGAGCTCACGGCGCTGGGTTACCACACCCAAGTCTTTGCCCGCGATATCAACTTCTTCTATCTCGACAATGGAGTTCGCGCACGCATTGAACGTCATGGTGATACATTTCGCGTTCTCGACACTTCGATTCAATTTTCGGAAAAAGAGCTCGCTGCCTTAATTGAAAGCAACCCAGAAAAGTTTAGCCCGAACGTGATTCTTCGTCCGGTGTATCAAGAGTGCATTCTGCCAAACTTGGCCTATGTGGGTGGACCTGCAGAGATGATCTATTGGTTGCAATTGAAGGGGATATTTGATCACCTTCAACTTCCCTTTCCAATCCTATTGCCCCGATGTTTTGCTCTTTACATGGAGAAACACCACCATGAAAAGTGGGAGAAGACCGGATTGTCAATTGCCGAACTCTTCAAAGAGAAAAATTTTCTTTTCAATCACTGGGTCCTCAAACATACGCGTCACGATCTGACTCTCGGAATCGAGTTGACAAAGCTGGCCGAGATGATTGATTCAATCAAGGAGCGGGCGCGTGCCATTGACACCACGCTGGAACCACTTGTGGCGGCTGAGTCTGTCCGCATGACACGAAGTATCGAAAAGATAGAGAGGAAGATGCTAAAGGCCGAGAAGCGCTTCCATAAGGAAAAGCTGCAACAGATCGAAGCCGTAAAAGATGCGTTGTTTCCGGGGGGTGGTCTTCAAGAACGCACGGACAACTTCCTGAATTTCTTCCAAAAGGACCCTAGCTTCATCAACAAGATGGTCGAATGGCTCGACCCATTTGACTTGCGATTCAACGTGATCTGCGATGACTAAAGCGCATGCCAGGAAAATCTACCTAGCTAAACGCAAAGCGCTTTCCCAAGGAGAGCGTGATATGCTGAACCAGCATATCTACCACAATTTCTTCATCAACCCTGCACTGTCTTTTGTCCGAACGCTGCATATTTTCCTTTCGATGGAACGGACGCTTGAACCCGACACCTGGGGACTCATTGACAGGCTCCGTCGCGAAATGCCCTTTATCCGATTGGTGATCCCTCGCATCGCTGAAAACGGTGAATTAGATCACGTGTACTTCGAGGGACTCCACCAACTCAAGCAAAGCGCATTTGGAATCATGGAACCTGTGCAGGGAATTCCCGCTGAGGTTACCAAAATCGATTTTGTGCTCGTTCCGTTGTTGGCTGTCGACCGGAATGGCAATCGGGTCGGGTACGGGAAAGGGCACTACGACCGTTTTTTGAAGGAGTGTCGCGCCGATTGCACCAAAGCCGGAATCTCTTTCTTCCCTCCCACCGAAATTTTTACCGATGTGGAACCTCATGACGTTCCGTTGGACCTTTGTTTCACTCCTGACGGGGCGATCGCGTTTCGTTGAATTACCCTAATGGCGTCGGCTTACTCTTCATGGGCTCAAAACCCAGATCGGCGATAATCTTATCTCGGAGATAGATCGCCGCTACGAGAAGAACCGTATTGACACTCACTCCTCCTTCGTAAGCGGTCGCTTCCAACCAACTGAGTGTTTCGGGATCTTCTTTCAGACGGTGCACAGCCACCATCAGGTTTTTTTGTGCCCAGTAGCGATTTGTTGGGTTCGTTCCCTTCACCTCTGCAAGAATCTCATAGTAACGTTGATCCATCATCTGCGGAATCGTGGATTGCCGGAGGAGTTTCTCGCCACTCTCATTCAATCGGATTGGTGAAGCACTCGCGGCCTTCGCAATCACCCAAAGGTCATCGACTTTTTCTTCAACGTTATTCAATCGACGGGTAATGCTTGGTACCTGTTCCTGATTGACCCATTTCATGTCGGTGCGAATTACCGAAAGGTCAATGTGCATATCTGTGGTTTCCTTTCGCAACGAGATCACCTCCTGTTTGATACCTTCTAAATCGACTCGAATGTTCGATACTTCTGATTTTAGAACGGCGACATCCACCTTTAGAAGGGCGACATCTTCCTTCAAGATATTGACATCCTTTGTCAGCCCGATCAATTTCTGATTGATCGCTACCACCTCAGTCTTAAGTGATGAGACCTCGTCGGAGATGTTCGTCATCCGAATATCCAATCGCTTGACATCAACCACCAATAACTGCGTTCGACGGTCGAGTCGTACTAGAAAAAGGGTAAGAATCCCCAATGGTGGGAGTAATATACCTGCTAACGCAATCCAATTGGAAAGAGCGAGCATCTGCACAATCACACAAATTCGTTCCATGGCCTGTTCTTGCTTGTTTCGCAGCAAAATAGTCATTGATGCAAGTGATCCTGCATCAAAACAGGAATGTTGGTATAGATTGTCAGGTTTTCCTGATTTGTTAAAACCAGCGATATAGTCCACATTAACGCACCAAATGACCCAATTCAGAGCATTTCGCAAGAGAACAACGACGAAAGTTTCATCTCACGACAAACCTAATCGGCAGGAGTCTAACGGCTAACAACGAGTCACGATCAACATTTTAATATCCAATGACCAATACCCAATGACCAATCCGCGGAGGTGACCTCAATCGAGAGTGTTGGGCGTTGCCACACTAAACTTACCGACAAAGAAGGACCTACGATCTTTGGCTTGACAAACCTAATAGGCGAGAGTCTAACAACTAACAACTAACAACCAGTCACGATCAACTTTTTAATATCCAATGACCAATACCCAATGACCAATGACCAATCCGCGGAGGCGAGCTCAATCGTGAGTGTAAACTTACCGACATAGAAGGACCAACAACCGTTAATTTGACAAACTAATAGGCAAGAGTCGAACAACTAACAACCAGTCACGATCAACCTTTTAATATCCAATGACCAATACCCAATACCCAATGACCAATCCGCGGAGGTGAGCTTCAGTCGAGAGTGTAAACCTACCGACATAGAAGGACCAACAACCGCTAATTTGACAAACTAATAGGCAGGAGTCTAACAACTAACAACGAGTCACGATCAACTTTTTAATATAGAGATTCGGAAAAAGAACACCGATTCTCAAACTGGCACTTATCCAGCGAAGATCTCGTCGTTAAACAGCCGGTTCTTCGTGGCTTAAGCAATGAAAAGCTCCAAGTCCCCAAATAATGTCGCGGCAATCTAGACCCACAACCTTGCGATCTGGGAAACAACCCTGAAGAATGTCCAAGGCTTTGTCGTCATTCTTATCGTGGAAAATCGGGGTGACGACGTACTTGTTGCTAATGTAAAAGTTCGCGTAAGACACGGGCAAGCGTTGATCTTGATATGAGAATGCACCAGGCATCGGCAATTCAATCACGTTGATCGAATGGCCATTCTCCAATTTCAGCTTCGCGAGAAGCTCAGTATTCTCTTTCAACGGCTCGTAGTTCTCGTCCTTCTTGTTGTGTTCGACAACCGTCACGACGGTGGTCTCGTTCACAAATCGCGTGAGGTCGTCGATATGGCCGTCCGTATCGTCGCCCACAATGCCATCTCCCAACCACAAAATATTGGTGACACCATAGTAGCCACGGAGGTACTCCTCAATTTGTTGCTGGTTCAACTTGGGATTTCTGTTCTTGTTCAGCAAACAAGCTTTGGTTGTCAACACCGTGCCCTTGCCATTGAAATCCACAGAGCCACCTTCCATCACGATGCCCGGATGATATACCGGTATTTGAAGCGTTTCTCCGATCAAGGTCGGAATTCGATCGTCAAGGTCGAAGGGTGGATACTTCCCACCCCAAGCGTTGTAGCCCCAGTCAACGATTACCTTCTTCACGTCCGCTTTCGGGTTGATGAGGAATGCGGGACCGTGGTCGCGACACCATGCGTCGTTCGTGGGATGGTTCCAAAATTTTACTTTCGACAAATCGGCGCCAGCCTTGTGAAGGTAGCCAAGCGCTTTGGCCTTCATCGCGTCGTCTAAGACGTTGATGTTGACGATCTCACCTTCGGCCACCAGTTTGATGAACTCAGCATACACAGGAAAGATCGTCTCGATCTTGCCCGGCCATGAAGCTTCCTTGTGGGGCCAGCTTAGCCAAGTGCTGGTATGAGGGGCAAATTCTGCTGGATGGTAATACCCTTGCGAAGCAGGTGTCATTGAAATTCTAGTTGGACTTCGTGGTTGAACTTAATCTTCGTCGATAAACCGCTTTGTGATCGGTTGGTACGAATCGATGCGCCTGTCGCGCAGGAATGGCCAATGCGTCCGATAGCTATCTGTCTTATTCAAATCAATTTCTTGAACGTGCACCTCTTCCTTGTCGTGTGATGCCTGATAGAGGATTCGACCAAATGGATTGGACACGAAAGAGCCGCCCCAGAATTTCATTGCGCCATTTTGTTCGAACCCGACACGGTTGACACTCACGACGTGTACAGCATTCGCGACGGCATGACTCCTCTGAATTGTCTGCCACGCATTGAATTGTTCGGAGTTTGTCGCTTCATCTTGTGCCGTGGCCCAGCCAATGGCTGTTGGATAGAATAATATCTCTGCTCCCATCAACGCGGTGATGCGTGCTGCTTCGGGGTACCATTGATCCCAACAAATTAAGACGCCAAGCGTCGCAAACTTGGTCCGGAAGACTTTGTAACCCAGGTCTCCAGGTGTGAAGTAGAACTTTTCATAGAACGAGGGATCGTCGGGAATGTGCATCTTCCGATACTTTCCAAGGTACTTGCCGTCTGCATCGATCACGGCAGTCGTATTATGGTACAATCCATTGGTTCGTTTCTCGAATAGCGACGCGATGATGACGACCCCGAGTTCGGCTGCTACCTTTCCAAGTCGGTCGGTCGCAGGACCAGGAATGGCCTCGGCTAGCTTGAAGTTTTCGTAGTCTTCCACATCGCAGAAGTAAAGAGAGCGGAACAATTCCTGCAGACACACGATCTGCGCTCCCTTCTTGGCAGCTTCATAGACTTTGGCGACTGCCTTTTCCAGGTTTTCGACGGGATCGGCGGTGCAGGTCATTTGCACCAATCCGACTTTTACTTGCTTACTCAATGCGGTTCGTAAAATTTTCACAAAAGTAATCCTTTCGTGCGACCGACGAGGGTCGTTTTCGCGTGAATTTTCGCCACAATTCCTATGATTCGCGCTACACCACTCGATTGGCGCGCACCATTTCTTTCTTGCCGGGAGGACCAGGAAGTGTCTCGACGAGCAACCCGAGGCTTTTCAGGTCTCGCTTCACTTGTCCCTTTGCGCAGTAGGTAACAAAGATTGAGTTCCTCGACATCGAACGGAATACTTTGTTCAACATAGGAAGCTCCCACATTTCCGGTTGCTTCGATGGGGCAAACGCATCAAAATAGACCAAGTTGAAGGCACCGTCTTCGAGCGGCACATCTTCGAGTCTACCCTTTATTTTCCGAAGTCGAAAATCTGGCGTTAAGTCGTTCCAGACTTCCCAACTACACCGGTGCATCGATTGAAACAACTCGGGCGCCCCAGACCGAAACATGAGTTGAGCATAATTGAGGGAGGTAGCGATCGTTTCATCCAACGGAAACGCTTCTATCGTCGTGTAGTTTACCTTCCACCCTTCCTCGGCACACTCCATCGCTGTCAGAAGGGCGTTTAGTCCTGTGCCAAATCCGACCTCCAATAAATTAATTGGCTGACCGGGATGCATGGCGGCCCATCGGCGCAACCCGTTCCGAATGAACACATGGATCGACTCTTGAATGGCACCGTGGCGCGAGTGGTAGGTTTCGTCGAGCTCAGTGTGTATGAGCGAGTGTGAGCCGTCGGAGGTGATGATCAATTTGACATCCATGGCGGCAAGTTTATTTCACGATCGACTAATCAAGACGACAGCCGTTGCGTTTACTCCCTCTTCTCGCCCCACATACCCGAGCGTCTCAGTGGTCGTCGCTTTAATCGATACATCGTCCTCGGTGATGCCCATGAGCGGTGCCAGAACCTTCTTCATCTCTGCAATGTGAGGATTGATCTTCGGAGCCTCCAAACAAATCGTACAGTCAACATTTCCGATCATCCAACCTTTTTCTCGCAGCATACGGGTGACATCGGACAGGAAAAACTTGCTGTCCATGCCTTTCCATTTCGGATCTCTGTTCGAGTAATGGAATCCAATGTCCCGCATATTCGCAGCGCCCAGCAGCGCATCACAAATTGCATGAATGAGAACGTCGGCATCGGAGTGACCCACGGCTCCTTTTTGTGCCGGCAGTTTGATGCCACCGAGCCAAAAATCACGCCCCGCTTCCAATTGATGCACATCGTAGCCTAATCCAACCCGAATATTCATGCTCATGCGTTAGTTAACGGATCGGTAATACAATACACTTGAGTTTTCATCGCGCATCACGTCGCGCGAAACACGAACAATATCGTTTGCTGTGACTTGTCGGATCATTTCCGATTCGCGGTTGACCAATTCGGGATCTCCAGACAAGGCTGCAAAAGCCAAGTTGGTCGCACGGTTCATCAATTCCACCTCGCCGAACTCCAACGTTGCTTCAGCCTGATTCTTCACTTTCTCCAATTCCTCGGCGGTCGGGCCAGACTCCAGCAACTCCTTTACCACACGGTCAATTTCTCCTTCGGCCTGGTCAAAAGAGATGCCTCCTTTCAAACGCCCGCTGATGACGATTTGCCCCGGATCAATAGTTCCAGTGGTGAAACTAGAAATGGACGTAAAGATCTCTTTCTCGTCAACAAGTTGTTGATAGAGTCGACTCGAGTGCCCACGACTCAGGATGTCGCTGAACAAATCGGTGGCATAAAAGTCGGGCGCGAAACGACCGGCCATGTGGTACGTTTTGTAGATCGCACTGGCAGGTACCTTAGCCTCTACCGTCTCTTGTCGCTTGGTGGCTTGACGCGGTTCCACCGGCAAGCGGCGTGGGCGTACGTTTCCTTTCGGGATTGGACCAAACCACTTCTCACTCAATTTTCGAACTTGTTCTACCGTCACATTTCCGGCTACGACAAGGATGGCATTGGAGGGCACATAGTGCGTGAAAAAGAAATTCCGAACATCGTCCATCGTAGCGTTCTCGATGTGACTAATCTCCTTGCCGATGGTCGCCCATTGGTAAGGGTGAACCTTATACGCCAGGGGTCGCAACTTCAACCAAACGTCTCCGTAAGGCTGGTTGAGGTACCTCTGTTTGAACTCTTCGATCACAACTTTGCGCTGGACCTCGAGCACTTTCGGGTCAAAGGAAAGGCTCAACATCCGGTCGCTCTCCAGCCAAAACCCAGTTTCCAGATTTGCGGCCGGAAGGGTGAGGTAATAATTCGTGATATCGGTGGTTGTAAAAGCGTTGTTCTCGCCGCCGACTCGCTGCAGTGGCTCGTCGTAGTTGGGAATATTCGCCGAGCCACCAAACATTAGGTGTTCAAACAAATGTGCAAATCCCGTTTTGGATGGATTTTCATCTCGGGACCCTACATCATAAAGAATGTTCATCACCGCGATCTGCACAGAACGATCCTCGTGAACAAAAACTTTGAGGCCGTTCGCCAACGTAAAAGATGAATACGAAATCATGACGTAAAAATACCTGAATTAACGACTTTAAAGGACCTCGATTTCTACCTGTTCAATTTCCACTGTATCGCCTGTGATCGTTTGGCGTGTCTGGATACTATAAATGATCCACCCCGAGCTTCCATGCACCCTTGAAAAAATACTTTCTTCGTACACCACATCGGGCATGTCTTCACGCTTCAATGCAGTTCCTGCGATCCCCTTGATGATTTGATACGTAGCGTCCGTCATTTGCTTGACGTCGAACTCCTTCCAAACGCGAACCACCGAATTGTCGTCGTCGGTATTGATCTCTGTGAGTTGAACGGTCATGTCGACATCTACGGGAACGGAAGGCACACCATTCGAGACCAGAGTTTTCTTGTATTCCTCACCAAGAGTATACTTCGCCCCGTGGAAGGTATAAAACTGCAAGATGTCACGTATTCCTTGACTTTCAATTGCTTCTCGCGTCGTCATATTCTTGCCGACGTCCTCCGTAATCTTTTTGATATTGGGTACACTTTTGAAGTCCACGCGGATTTTGTCCAGCGCCTTTTTCATTAAAGCTTGAATCTCTGCGATGTTGAGCACTTGTGAGAATGAACCCATTTCATCGGTTTGGATTACCACTTTTGTATTGCTGCTCAAGCCAGCAATAGCGTTCGTGAACTTGTCCGCACCTTCCACGTTTACTGTCTTGTACTGCCATTCGACGGTGTACGATTTCTCGGTCGAATCCGTCACCACGACATCCACACCATACGAGATTACTTGACGGCTAGACGTATCGCCGTTACTCACCTTGTACTTTGTCGAAATGACATTATAGCTTTGCTTGTCGTTCTTCGACCAATATCCGATTACTTGCACAGACGAGTCTGCCACGTTGATTTGTGCAAAGAGCGACGTAGAAGTGATCAGCGCAACCGCCGCAAGTATGAATTTCATATTTGGCAAAACTATTACCTACTTGTCAACTCCTTGATGGTGGCAACCTCGATTTCGCGGTAAGGTGTCCCGTCTTGCTGCAAAATTTCGTGATGCCATACAGCGGGCTCTCTCCCATCAATATATGGCTGCCTCCAGGAATCCCAAGGCAGGTTGGTCTGTGTTTTCCCAACCACAAAACCCCAATTGATCATTCCAATGTGCTCACTTTTCCCAATCGGAAGGATGGTTTCAAACAGGCTATTGTTCCCCCTGGCCAAGTATTCTGTACAAACCATCGGGCGTTCATACTTCTTCAGGAAGGCAACAGCTCTTTTGAAAGATGCCGTATCGTCATAACAGTGGAATGAAATAAAATCAGATTCATCTAACTGAATTTTCTCGACAGGTGTCAGTCCTTTAAACTCCTTATAATTGATTTTCCATACACCCGAAGTGAGCGGTTGCGTTGGATGTGCGGCGCGTGCCCAAGCGAACGCCTGTGGCAGCAGCTTTTCAATCAATTCCACTTTATTCTTAGGGTCCTCATAGTTATTCGTGTTCATGTTGTCGGGTTCATTCCAAATGTCCCAACTCATGATGCGTGAATCATTTGCAAAGGCTCCAACTACGCCTTTAACGTAAGCTTCGAGACGAGGGTACTCATTCGCATCGACCAGCGCTGCAGCTCCAGGGCTTTGAACCCAACCCGAGTTATGCACACCAGGCTTTGGATCGCGCTGCTTACCGAGTTCAGGATTTGGGTCCCAAACGCTATCGAACAGGACAAGCATTGGCTTGATGTGGTGCTTCTCACAAACCGCTAGGAATTGATCGATGCGCTTCTTGAAGCCATCTGGATCTTGCTTCCACAAGAGGTCGTGAAGAAAAACACGCATCGTGTTGATTCCCATCGCTTCAGCCCAACCGAGCTCTTGATCGATGCGGGCGAGGTCAAATGTCTCGGCTTGCCACATCTCAAGTTCATTGATGGCGTTGTAGGGCACGTAATTAGCGCCCACGTACCACGGTTGCGACTTATACCAATCGTTTACTTGTTGTGCGGTCCATTTTTGAGGTGTCTGTTCCTCTTTGGAACAACTCGCAAGGGCAACAATGGCTAATGCGACAAGACATATTCTATTCAGCATGGTGAATTTGAGGGTTTGGATATCAACTTATTTGGTATTCAAAAATCAGGATGAAACATAAAAATAGGCTTTTCTTCCAAATCCAGTCTTCCAGATTCCATAGATAGATTGTATTTTCAACAGTTGGCGATGCGCATCATTCTATTGGTTCTTTTCTTGGCTGTTGCCTGCTCCAATTCAGCTTGGAGTCAAAAGTACCGCACTGGGTTCGGGCAGTTGTTGGATCCCGAGATTCGCGAAGCACTTGCCCTGCAGTCTTATCCGGGCGACCCATCTGCTAAAGCTCTTGTGCTGTACTGTCGAAATGACGTAGAAGTGTTGCAAGACCGAACGATCCGGTACACGAGTCTCATCAGAATCAAGATCTTCGACAAGACAGTCTCCGAGACCCATATAAATGTCTCTGATCGTGTTTTCTATTCTAATCGGCTCGGTTTCTTTATGGTGAGGGGCTTCACCTACAATGAAGAAAATGGCCAGATTGTCCGCACAAAGTTGGAAGATTCGAACATCAACCGCTCGCGACATACGAAGTCGGTCGATAAGGTTACTTTCTCGATGCCCAATGTGAGGGACGGAAGCATCATCGAGTATGAATATTCTGAAAAAGGAGCTTTGGCCCTACCCAAATGGGAGCTTCAGTATGGTATCCCTTCTTTGTTTAGTGAAGTCTATTTTGAGAATGCATTCCTTGGTTTCCGATCGGACATCGGCGGAAAACTCCCCATTCAATACGAAGCATTAAAATCCAAGCGGCTGCACCATTGGTACCTCGCCAACGCGCCTGCCTTCGTAAAAGAGCCCTTGATGCCGAGCGAAGAGTATTTTAAGTCGAACGTCCAGATTTGGACCTACGAAAAAGACTGGAACAAAGAGATAAAGTGGATGTGGGATCGGTTCTTCAATCGTTCCATCTTTCAACAGCTTTACCTCCGAGAGCAGGCGAAGCAAATTAGCGACAGCCTGTCGGACCCCAAGGAGCGCTTGCGAGCTGTGTACGAAGCGGTGCGCTCGAAGGTAGAATGGAACGGTGAGAGCGACATCATCGCCGACGACTTCGGTCGTGTCCTGAAAGAAAAGAAAGGCACCAGTGGCGACATTAACATGTTGTTGATTTCGACTGCCGCTAAATGTGGAATTGTCGTCAACCCGGTACTGGTGAGTACTCGCGACAACGGTCCTCCTCATGAAGATATTCCGTCAATCGTGCAATTCGACTATCTCATCTGCCAAGCTGTGATCGGTCGCGACACTATTTACCTGGATGCGACTAGGCGCCAACTGCCTTTTGGATACCTGCCTGTAAATTGCGTGAACATTCGGGCTCTCACAGCGGCCAAGGATGGACCCAAGTGGGTTACGCTCAATACCCCTAACAAAGTGAAAATTTCGACAGAATCGAATTTGGCTTTGGGGGATAACGGAGAGCTTTCCGGCACCATCTCTTTCATTCACGATGGATACTCGGCGATCTCGGCTCGTCGAAACTTCCTTGAGGATAAAGACAAGTATTATCGGCTCGTCGAAACTTCCTTGAGGATAAAGACAAGTATTATAAGACGATGGTTAAATCGAGTTGGTTGGTCGAGTCAAAAAAATACGAGAACGCTGAAAATTTGAACGTCCCCTTCCAGGAACGCTACGAGGTGACCATCTCCGATCATGCGAGTGTTGCTGGCGATTTGATTTACCTTAACCCGTATATCTACGCGCTGGATGTGAAGAATCCATTTACGTCCGACACGCGAAACTATCCGGTTGAGTTCGAACTTCCGTTTGAAGAAACGCTGCTGTGCAACATCGTATTACCAGCAGGTTACAGTGTTGAGGAACTCCCAGAAAGCAAAGTCATGTCGATACCAGGCAACGGAGCACGTGCCATCTTCAACATTTCAGCTACGGCCACTCAAGTTCAAGTCATGGCCCGGGTTCAAATTAACCGGACCTTCTTCTCGGCCGACGAATACTCGGTGTTGAAAGAATTCTACGCTCGCATATTTGCAAAGCGTGGCGAACAAATCGTGTTAAAGAAGGGTGGTTGAGAGGTTGAGGTTACTCTAGCTCTCGTATTTCGAAGTCCTTTCCAGTTCCAAATTTCAGTACGTCTTTAAGTAGGAAACGCTCGAGGGTGTGGAGATCCTTCACCTTGAAGTCGTTGATCAAAATTCGTTCGATCACAAACTCATAACGCTCACCAAAATTTACGAGGCTATATTTTTTCCCAACACGCAATACGTCGAACGATAGACCGGCCATACTAAGTAGCAGTTAGCTATTCCGTTTACGCGAGGTCTTCTTCACGTTCGAGCAACAACACCGAAGCTTGGGGCACGATGTAGTATTTCTCGTTCTCGTATTGAACCTCGATTGCACCTTTTTGAAGAAAGATCGCGAGATCTCCCTCTTGGGCTTGGAGAGGCAGATATTTTACTTGTTCTTCCTTTCCTTTCCAAATATCCTCCTCCTCCGCTGGCACAGGGAGCGGATAGCCAGGGCCAACTTTAATCACATAGCCAGTTTGTATTTTCTCCATTTCCTGAACGGTTGGAGGTAGATACAATCCCGAAGCGGTTTTTTCCGCTGCCTTGCTTGGCTTGATCAGGAGCCGATCGCCCACGACGATCAGTTTCTTGAGCTTGTTGTCTGCTGTTACCTTCACGTTGTTCAAAATTTTGGATCCGAAATGTCGGTACTCCTGCCGACTATTTCAAAGAAGCCATGTCGATTACGAAACGGTATTTCACGTCGCTCTTAACCATCCGCTCGTAAGCCTCGTTGATGTAACTCATTGGAATTACTTCGACGTCCGACACGATGTTCTTCTCTGCACAATAGTCGAGCATTTCTTGGGTCTCGGCGCTCCCCCCGATCATCGATCCGACGATACTCCTCCGGTTCTTGATCAGTTCGAAGGGGTTCACGACCGGTGCCCTCGATGGCAGTCCTACCACGATCATTTTCCCTGAAACAGCCAAAAGCCTCAAATAGTTTTCGTAGTCATGATCGGCAGAGATCGTGTTGACGATAATATCGAAGTGACTCGATAGCTTCTTCATTTGAGCTGGATCTGTGGTCAGCGCAAAATGATGGGCCCCCAGTTTTCTTGCGTCCGCCTCTTTCGACTTGCTGGTGCTGAGCATGGTTACTTCTGCGCCGAATGAAACAGCAAACTTAACAGCCATGTGGCCGAGACCACCCAAACCGACCACGCCAATCTTATGCCCTTTCCCAGCCCCCACGTACCGGAGCGGCGAATAGGTTGTGATGCCCGCGCACAGCAACGGAGCCACGCCAGCGAGATTAAGTTTTTCTGAAACGGAATAAACAAACCGTTGGTCCGTCACAATTTGCGTGGAGTAACCACCCATAGCGATCGTTTTACCATCGCGCTCGTAACCATTGTAAGTGCCAGTCATGCCCTCGTCGCAGTATTGCTCCATGTGCTCTTGACACTGCTTACATGTACGGCACGAATCGATCATGACACCCACGGCGGCAAGGTCGCCTACTTTAAATCTCTTCACGTTTTTCCCCGCCTTTACGACGCGTCCCAAAATTTCGTGACCGGGAACCATCGGGTACAATGAATCTCCCCATTCGTCGCGCACTTGATGAATGTCCGAATGACACACACCACTATATAAGATATCAATCTGGACATCGTCGTCGCCGGGATTCCGACGCTCGAACGAAAATGGCGCCAACTTGGCGGTTGGACTCTGTGCTGCGTACGACTTTACTTGAATCATAGAAAGTGTTGAATCATTTACTGTTTAATCTCCTGCTCGTTCAAAAAAGTGTCTGTGCCTACTTCAGTTCACCTTTCTTTAACAACTCGATCGCATGGTTGGCGGCGCGAGCAGTCATCGCCATATAAGTAAGCGACGGGTTCTGGGTTGAAGTGGACGTCATACACGCGCCATCCGACACAAATACGTTCGGTGCCGCATGCATTTGGTTCCACTTGTTTAACATAGAAGTCTTCGGGTCTTTCCCCATACGCACACCGCCCATTTCGTGGATATCAAGGCCGGGCGCCTGCTTGCTGTCGTTCGTCTTGATGTTCGTGAACCCTGCCTTTTCAAACATAGCAGTGTATTGTTCGAAGAAGTCTTTCACCATTTTCTCATCGTTGTCATCATAATCGATCGCGATGTTGAGCAAGGGCACGCCCCAATCGTCTTTTTGGTCCGCGCTGAGTGACACGAAATTACTTTCCTTCGGGATCGTTTCGCCCATGAACTGGGAGCCAACGTACCAAGGACCAAGTTTCACTTCTTTACTGATCAGTTTCGACTTGAGTTCTTCACCGAACCCGTCGGTATTGCCTAAGTTCCCGCGTCCACCCCAAAATGTTGCTGCATAACCACGTAAGAAATCGGTTTCCTGTTTCCTCACGTTTCGAAAGCGCGGGATGTACGAACTCGTAGGACGCCCCCCTTGAGAATTCATATCGGACATCCCTTCATACATGGCGCTGATGCGGGCGCGGTAGTTGTGGAACGCCACATACTTGCCCAGCACTCCGCTGTCATTCCCTAATCCGGTTGGGAACCGGCTCGACTGCGAATTCAGCAAGATCAAGTTCGTGTTCAATGCGCCAGCATTCACAAAAATGACGGGTGCGAAAAATTCAGTTGCTTCCTTTGTGTTGGCATCGATGACACGCACGCCCGTAGCTTTGCCTTTGGCTTCGTCATAAATCACCGAGTGAACCACCGAGAACGGACGCAAGGTCAAATTCCCTGTCTTCGCTGCCCATGGAATAGTGGTTGAGTTTGAGTTATAGTAACCGCCAAAAGGGCACCCACGCTGGCACAAGTTGCGGGCTTGACACTGTCCTCTCCCTTGTTGAATATGGATCGGCTGCGGCTCCGAGAGGTGCGCACAGCGGGCATAGATCACGTGACGGTCGGCAAAATTACTCTCTACTGACTTCTTAAAGTGGTCCTCGATGCAACTCAGTCCCCATGCCGGTAGAAACTCGCCATCGGGAAGTGTGTCGAGGCCATCTTTGTTTCCACTGATACCAACAAACTTCTCGACATAGCTATACCAAGGCGCGAGGTCGTCGTAACGAATG
This sequence comes from Cyclobacteriaceae bacterium, assembly GCA_044226945.1. GTDB lineage: Bacteria > Bacteroidota > Bacteroidia > Cytophagales > Cyclobacteriaceae > ELB16-189. Next base: position 55,609 of record JBGAGB010000014.1, read on the forward strand.
GGCCAATCTACGGCAAACCCATCTCGTGCAGGACCTTCAAAATCGTACTTGCTCCATCGTTGGGTTTGGCGTGCCCACAAAATGCTCTTACCTCCGACTTGATACCCACGAATCCAATCGAATGGCTTTTCTTGTACATAAGGGTGTTCTGTGTCCTTGCAGAAAAAGTGCATCGCATCTTCGCGGAAAGCGTAGCAGCGACTTACAACTGGATTATCTTTTTGGATGTCGTAAGGAATTTGCCCGCGGTGCTCAAATTCCCAGGGCATCATGTTAGTGGTCGGGTAGTCTTGCAAGTGTTTTACGTCGCGACCCCTTTCGAGAAGGAGCGTTTTGAATCCTTGCTCGCAGAATTCCTTGGCGGCCCAACCGCCACTCATACCACTACCGATTACTATTGCGTCAAAATTATTGCTCGTCTGTGCCATGGATAAAAATCTTTGAGTGAGAATTAAACGTTCGAAACGGGGACACACGCCTGAAACTTCGGTGGAATAAGCGTGGTGACGTTTCGCACGTCGGCCAAAAACTGTCTCGAGGTGGTGAAGGCTTGAATAGTTCCGCGTTTCACGGCAGAATAAAACCAGCGAACATCCTCGCCAAACTCTTTGCCTTCCTTGTCGGCCTCGACCGCAGCAACAAATTCGTTGCGCTTAGCCTGGTCTAACTTGACAAACTTGCTGCCCGCCTGTGCCTTGCTGGCTTCGTCGAATGCCTTCAGCCCTTTCGAGAATTTTGCTTGGTCGTCCGGACCGAGGCAGTCGTCGGCCATCACCAACACAAAATTGGAAGCTTGGAGGTCCTTTGCACCAATAAAATCCGTCTTGGGAAGGATTGTTTCGGTGAGTTCGGCAAGCAAATCCTCCTCAGAACCTGTCAGGGGAATGTGCTTCAGTACGGTGGTCGCTTTGTCTTGGCACGAGTACAGGAGCGCCGCGCCCGCCGACACGAGTATAACATTGCGAATGGCTGTTCTTCTTTTCATGCGAATCGAGATAGACATGAAAGGTAAGACTAGAACCTCAACTAGAAAAGAGATTTTAACTTGTGATCAACGCTAATTTCCAGCCACCGCCCAGCGAGTTTTATGGCGGTCTGGATTTGTGTACCTTAAAATAGTCCACACAAACTTTACTGCGATGCTGCGCGAGTTAACCCAAGCCGTTCGTCACTTTTCCAAAAGGAAGGTCAATTTCACGATCATCGTCCTCAGCTTGGCCGCAGGATTTGCTTGCTCTTTTCTCCTCCTTTCTTTTCTCCTTTCTGAAAATCAGGTCGACCGGTTCCACGTCCGCAGCGAACGGACGTATCAAGTTGCCTCCAACAATCCGTTCGGGGGCGACGGCCATGTTGTGTATGGCATCGGGGGGCTCCCCAATTTCTTAGCTTCCAATTTTCCTGAAGTTGAATCTGCTTGCCAGGTGTCAAATGCAGACGGCTCCGAGATTGAGGTGAGCGCCGGAAGTTTTTCACCACTAGTGACCATCAACGCGGACTCGAACTTCCTGCGGGTATTCGACTTCGGGATCGACGTCAAACGGTTTACACCCAACACTATCTTAGTTAGCAAAACGCTCGCGCTCAAGATATTCGGAACGGTCGATATTGAAAATCGCGATGTCGCGTGGCGATCGGCCGACACCACACGAACCCTTCGAATCGCCGGCATCTTTCAGCCCCTTGGTAAGAGTCATTTGGTCCCGGACGCTATCCGGTGGGGTAGTCCAAATGGTGGTGCCACGTATGTAGTGCTCAAGGAAGGAACCTCACCTCTAGCGTTTGCTTCCAAGGTCAACGCCGACTCCCTTCGGCCTACGATCCTCGGACCTGGGAAACTTTCTTACACCTTCCAACCACTACAAGAATCCTATCTCGATTCGACCAATCGATTTGCTTTCATGCAAACCAGGAGTCGCTCATTTCTGCAAGTCGGATGGGTGGTCGCGATCGCTGTGTTGATCATTGCCTGCTTTAATTTTGTCAACTTGACTTTACAATCGTGGCAAGAACGAACCACTCAAACAGGAATCAAGAAAACACTCGGCGTCTCTAGCCAAAGGTTATGGTTGGGAGCGCTTGTCGAAATCGTCGCATTGGTTGGTGTTTCTTTTGCCCTCTCAATCGTCCTAATGTCGGCTGTTCTCCCGGCTTTCAACCAATTGGTAAAAAGTGACCTCACCATCGGCTCATTGCTGCAATCTGGTGTTGCAATCTGGATCGTCGCTGCAATGGCTCTAATCATTGTAGTGATTACGTTCGTCATCTTCATTTTTCAACGGCGCGTGGTCCCAATTCAACTGCTTCAACACAGGCTAGTCGCCCTCAAAGAGGGGCAAGTTCTTTTCACCTTACAGTTCGTCGTGGCTGTCACACTTTGCATTTGCGCCACTGTGATGATCAGGCAAATTCAATATTTGGAAGAAGAACCTTTAGGTTTCAACCGAAACTTGTTGCAAATCGCGCCGCCCCCGGGTCGACAGGATTTGTTACCAGCCTTGAAAGATCAACTCCTTCAATCGAGCTACGTCGATCATGTCGCACTGTCGGAAGGAAACCCGATTTCGGGAAATATGATTGCTCGATATGAATTGGAAGACGGGAATGTCTTCACCCCGTATCTGTTTCAAGGCGACGAGGACCTTTTGCCAACTTTGAAACTCAGTTCTGTGGAGGGATCTGTTGAACTCAACGACACCACCGATGTGTTGGTGAACGAGACGCTCGTTCGGCAATTTGCGATGGTCTCACCTGTTGGACAGATCATACCCGGCACGCGGCAACGGATCACGGGCGTGGTGAAAGACTTTATGTGCTCATCGTTTAAGCAACAAGTACCTCCAGTGATCATTTCATACCAACCGCACGCCAAGTTGGCGCTGGTCGACTACAGTGGAAAGGAACTCAAGGCAATCTTACCGAGCGTACGGTACGCATGGCAAACCGTCTACGGCAACAGCTACATGGCCGTTCATGTCTTGCAAGACGACTTAATGAAAAAATACTCGGACGAAACGATGCTATTCCAGGTTGTCATCGCAACCTCGATCGTCAGTATCGTGCTTTCTTGTTTTGGATTGTTTGCCATGTCCATTTCGGTGATCCGTCGACGCCGTCGCGAAATGGGAATTAGGAAGGTGTTGGGTGCGATGGCCACCGATGTGGTGTGGATTCTGAGCACCAGTTTCTTCAAGCGTGCAAGCATCGCCTTCGTGCTTGCGGCCCCAGTTGCCTTCTACCTCATGAACGAATGGCTCGCTCGATTTGCTTATCGAGTTTCGATCGATGGGCGTGAGTTTCTGCTAAGTGGCGTTACTATGGTATTGGTAGTCGTTGCAACCTTGGTGGTGCAAACTGTTCGGGCCGCTCGTGTAAACCCAGTGGACGAAATTAAAGATTTGCACCAGCGTTGATCTGTCGCGAAATTGATGCTCTCGCTGGCAATCGGTTGCAGCATTTTTGTCTTACATTCATTCACCGAAATCCCCGAAAGATATGCGAACCTTGTTCACCGCCGTCTGCTTGATCCTTACTTCCACGCTGGCGCTAGCCGCAGGAGACCCTGAAACGCTGGCCATCGGCTCGAAAGCTATCGACTTCTCGCTCCCAGGTGTTGACGGAAAAATGTACTCGTTGAAAGATTTCGAGAAATCGAAGATCCTATTGATCGTTTTCACTTGCAATCATTGTCCAACGGCCCAAGCTTACGAAGAGCGCATCAAAAGTCTGACATCCGACTATCAATCGAAAGGTGTCGCCGTGGTGGCGATCTCACCCAACGACCCGATCTCGGTACGCTTAGACGAGATGGGCTACACCGATCTCGGCGACAGCTTCGAAGAAATGAGAATTCGCGCAAAGGACCGTGCATTCAATTTTCCCTATCTCTACGACGGTCGGGACTCAGAAATATCAAAAATGTATGGTCCGCAAGCCACACCTCACGTGTTCATCTTCGACAAAGATCGCATGCTTCGCTACACGGGAAGAATTGACGATGGTGAGAAGCCTGGATCCGCTAAAGTGCACGACACACGCAACGCCCTAGATGCCTTGCTCGCAGACAAACCCGTGCCCGTCGAAAAAACCAAAACTTTCGGTTGCTCCATCAAATGGCCTGACAAACGTGATTATGCAGCTAAAGCGGTGGAAGAATGGGCGAAAGAACCAGTCACGATCGAAGAACTAAAGATTGAAGACTTAAATGCGATTCTGGCGAACAAAACCCAAGACTATAAGTTGATCAACGTGTGGGCAACTTGGTGCGGTCCATGTGTGGCGGAGTTCCCCGATTTCGTCAACATGAATAGAATGTATCGGAACCGTGAGTTCGAGTTGATCACGATTAGCATGGACGAGCTCGATCGTAAAAAGAACGCCTTAAACTTCCTCACCAAAAAACAAGCGTCCTCGAAAAACTACATCCTGAACGGCAACAAGTACAAATTCATCGAAGCCCTCGATAAAAAATGGCAGGGTTCTCTCCCTTACACGCTGTTGATCGCCCCCGGCGGAAAGGTATTGTACTCACAAGCTGGCACGATCGATCCCCTTGCGATGAAGAAACTGATCGCGGATTCGATAGGAAGAATTTATTAAATTAAGAATTAAGAATTTAGAATTTGGAATTTGGAATTTGGAATTAAGGCTGGGTTGATTGAAGTCAATTGTTCTGTAGTTTCAGCGCGCCGCGGTAAAACACCCAGGCCGCCAATGCCATCACCACATGACTGATGTCGAGATAATTGAACCACGTGTGAAGGGATAGCTTGTTCATGAAGATCAATGCGGCGCAGCTGGCAATGAGCACTGCCAATATGATCGTAGAGCTGCCTTTGTCACGGGTGCGGTACCACACGAAGAAATGAAACGGCAGCACGACTCCCAAAAGGCCGTAACCGGAGTGAAATTCCACCCAACGAAAATCCAACGTCGTCATGGTCACAGTCATGATAGTGGCAAGTTCAACAAGGTTCAACACCAGAAAGAAAATACCCACCTTGGGGCTGACCAATTTTTTGGCATGCTCGATGGATGAACGCTCGATCAATGCCACCGACAGCATGCTGACGATCCATCCTGGTAGCTTCCACGCAAATGATAGCGCATATAAAAATCCGTGACCAATCAATCCCCCTAACGAAGTGGCTAGTGCCATCAACAAAAAGTAGCCTCGAAAATAAAGTTGCGTTCGGCCCGGGAGCTGAGCCTTTTGCAATTGCCAGAACGCAAAGAAACAGACCGCCGACACCAGTAAGTCGGTCGCGGTGGTCATCGGCTCGTCGATGCGAATTCCAAAAAGATCGATAGACGGCTGAGGCGTGATCATTTTAGTTTATGGACTAAATAAATCTCCTTGATCGTCGGAGCGGCGCAGCAACTTGGCATCAATACTCTTAGTGGCCCGCGCCCCCAACTTCTTCAATTCTTCTACCTTCACTACGAGATTGCCACCGCCAGCAGACAGTTTCTTCATAGACTCGTCGTACAAACGCTTCGCCGTGTTCATCGACTCGCCCACTTTCAACAAATCGTCTGTAAACCCGACAAATTTATCGTACAGGTCGCCGGCCTTAGTGGCAATATCCAAAACGTGGCGATTTTGATATTCTTGCTTCCAAACGTTCTTAATAAGTTGTAAGGACGGGATCAGCAACGTCGGGCTTACAAACACGATCCTTCGTTCCAGTGCCTCTTCATACAGGGCGGGTTCGGTCTGTATCGCCATAATGTACGCGGGCTCGATTGGAATGAACATGATGATAAAATCGAGCCCATTCTCTGAAAGGGAATGATAATTTTTCTCAGCCAGGCTCTTCATGTGCTGGCGGATCGAGAGCAAATGAGCCTTCAGGGCAACTTCTTTTTCCGCCTCATTGGCAGCGTTGACAAAACGATTGTAAGCATTGAGCGACACTTTGGAATCGATCACCACATGGCGACCTTCCGGCAAACGAACGATCACATCGGGGCGCCTTCGGCCTTCGTCGGTAAGAAAAGTTTCTTGAATGGTGTACTCCCGGTCGCGCTCCAAACCCGATTTCTCCAAGATGCTTTCTAGGATAAATTCACCCCAGGCGCCTTGTGCCTGCGTATCGCCTTTGAGCGCCCGAGTCAAGTTCTCGGCTTCACGCGCCATCTGGAGGCCTAGCCGCTGCACGCCGTCAATCTGCTCGCGCAAAGCGGAATTCCTCGCGATCGAATCCTTATGCGTTTCTTCTACCTTTTTTTCGAATTCCACGATCTTCTCGCCCAACGGTCGGAGCAAGTCGAAGAGGTTGGACTTATTCTGTTCGGTGAATTTTCTCGTCTTCTCCTCAAAAATGTCGTTTGCGAGGCTTTTGAATTGCAAGGCGAAACGCTCTTGGAGGGATGTCACCTCAAGTTTGCGCTCCTCCAGTTTCTCCTCTAAGTTTCGATAGTCGGCTTCGGTGGCAGCAAGGCTGTTTGTCAATTCAAGCACTTTTGCACGTTCGATTTCCAGTTCGCGGCGTAGCTCCTTGGCCGATTCTATAAGGGCTTTGTTCTTCTCTTCTTCCGCTAACGCGCGCGCACGTGCATCGCGATCGGACCCGCGGCCTACAATCCAGCCAATCAATAATCCGATCACCGCGGCACCGATAACCAATGCAATTTCCATCGCCACAAAGGTAATCCGAAACGGCAAACGATACTCCGGGAAACCCCTGATGGTTAAATACCATCTGCTAGGTATGGGGTAAAAGGACAGTTCTGGGGTACTTGCACCGACACCCATCCATCACTATGAAACAAATTTTCGCCCTCACACTGCTACTCGCTGTGGCGGGAACCGCATTTGCACAAAACATGGTCGCAGAAGAGTTCTACAAAAAAGGAAAGGAGCTCTACGACAACGACAAGTATGACGATGCGATCACGCCCTTGAAGCGCGCCGTTACCCTCTCAAAAGAGTATCCCGACGCAACCTACTACTTGGGTCTATGCTACAAGTACACGAGTAAGTATGAAGATGCCGTTGAACAATTTGAACGACTCGAGAAGATGAGCCCCGATTACTGGGCCTGGTATCTCTACGAAGCAGGTGATGCCAATTTACAACTCGGGAAATACGACGAGGCCATCGCGAGTTTCGATAAGTTCCTGACCAAGTTCCCAAAGGATGCTACGCGAACCATTTACCACCATCAGGCGCGGTATAAAAAGCTCTACGCGGAAGGGCGAAAAATATTGCTCAACGAGCCGAGTACGATGAAGGAACCGGTAATTTTCTCGCCGACCGTGTCGAGTGCCTACGACGACTATATGCCGAACTCCGATCCAACGGGAAAGACTTTGTACTTCACATCGAAACGCGTTGGTGGAATTACGATGGAAGCTCCCGATGCGAAGTCAGGAGATGAAGACATTTACCAAACTGAACTTGTGAACGGCGCCTGGTCAACTCCCAAGTTGCTCCCCGCTCCGATTAACTCACCGAATCACGAAGGTGCGAGTGCCTTTTCAGCCGATGGTCAAACTGTAGTCTACACCGGCTGCGACCGTGACGGCGGTGTAGGCGGCTGCGACCTTTACATCATGCACCTCGAGGGTTCACAATGGTCGCAACCCGAAAACTTGGGTAATGTGGTGAACTCCAAAGTGTGGGACAGCCAACCAACGATCTCCGCAGATGGGAATCGTATCATCTTCGCGTCTGAAAGACCGGGAGGCTACGGCAGCGAAGATCTATATATGATCGAACGAAACGTGTTCGGTGAATGGGGCCCTCCCCAAAACCTCGGTGGTGTGGTCAACACACCATTTATGGATATCTCACCTTACTTGAGCCCTGACGGAAAAACACTATACTTCTCTTCCACCGGACATCCCGGATTTGGAGGCAGCGACCTTTTCAAAACGGTGTACGAAAACGGCAAGTGGAGCAATCCCGTCAACATGGGAAAACCTCTCAACACATCAGGTAACGATCGCTACTTCACCATCGGAGGATCTGGCGAGGTTGGATATCTGGCGAGCGACCGCGGTGGCCAAGGGCTCAAGCTTTACTCGGTGGAAATTCCAGCCGACATGCGACCCACTCCTACCGTGATTGTCTCCGGCACCGTCACCAACGCAAAGACAAGCGAAAAAGTAGGCGCATACCTCATCGTAGAAGATCTGAACTCCGGCGAATTGATTGCTGTGAGCAAGAGCAACTCCGTGACAGGGAAATACCTCGTCGTGCTCCCATCAGGAAGAAACTACTCGGTGTCTGCCAACAAAGAAGCGTTCTTCTTCTTCTCCAGCAGCTTCAATGTTCCTGAAAACGCCCGTTACCAAGAGATCACGAAAGACATCGCGCTGAAGCCCATTGAAAAGGGTGCGAAAGTGGTCTTGAACAATATCTTCTTCGAGACAGGCAAGGCAACGCTTTCACCGGAAAGCCGACTCGAATTGGAGAAAGCAATTGAGCTTATGAAAAAGAATCCCTCGATGATCATTGAGGTGGGTGGACACACCGACAACGTAGGCGAAGATGCCGCAAACATGAAGTTGTCGACCGAACGTGCGAAGTCAGTACGAGACTATTTGGTAAAAGGTGGCATCGTCGGAACTCGAATTCAAGCAAAGGGATACGGTGAGTCCAATCCAGTTGCCACCAACGACACCGACGACGGACGACGTACCAACCGCAGAACAGAATTCATTATCCTAGAGTTTTAGTTGGTTTAGTTTTTTCAGCGAGGCCTGGCGCGGATCGTGCGCTAGGCCTTCGTTTTTTAACTGCCCTCAAAATCGTACCTTTCGGTATGATCGACACTATTACTTCCAGCCAAGAGGCGATCCGGTTGGAGGACCAATACGGCGCCCACAACTACCATCCAATTCCCGTTGTCCTCACGCGCGGGGAAGGTGTATTTGTTTGGGATGTGGAAGGCAAGCGTTACTTCGATTTCCTATCTGCGTACAGCGCTGTCAACCAAGGGCACTGCCACCCACGGATTGTGAATGCGTTGATCCAGCAGGCAAAAGAACTGACACTCACGTCTCGTGCTTTCTACAATGACAAATTGGGACTTGCCGAAAAATACGTGTGTGAAACGTTCGGTTACCAAAAAGCCCTGTTCATGAACAGCGGTGCCGAGGCCAACGAAACGGCTATCAAGCTTGCGCGAAAATGGGGCTACACCAAGAAGGGAATTCCAAATAATGAAGCAGTGATCGTTGCCGCTAAGCGCAATTTTCATGGGCGCACGACCACGATCATCTCTGCTTCGACCGACCCTTCCGCTACGAGTGGATTCGGCCCCCTCATGCCCGGCTTTCAGATCGTAGAGTATGATGATGTGGCCGCTTTGGAAAAAGCATTGGCAAATAAGAATGTGTGCGGACTGTGGATTGAACCGATACAAGGGGAGGCTGGTGTGTACGTTCCAGCCGAAGGGTATCTAAAGGCTGCGGAAAAGCTGTGCCGTCAACACAACGTGCTGTTGATGATGGACGAAATTCAAACCGGTATCGCACGTACTGGCAAGATGCTTGCCTCCGATCACGAACAAGTTCGAGCCGATCTATTGATCCTGGGCAAAGCTTTGTCTGGCGGGATGCTGCCTGTATCCGTAGTTCTCGCCGATGACGATATCATGCTCGTGATTAAGCCAGGTGAACACGGTTCTACGTTCGGTGGAAACCCGCTCGCGGCAGTTGTGTGCATTGAAGCGTTGGAAGTAGTTAAACAAGAACGTCTTGCAGAAAATGCCGCTCGCTTGGGTGTTGTATTCCGCGAACGCATGAATGCCATCGCGAAAAGGTCGAAGCTTATTAAGCTTGCTCGTGGAAAAGGCTTGCTCAATGCGATTGTGATCAACGATACACCGGAAAGCGAAACGGCTTGGAAGCTATGCATGAGATTTGCAGAACTTGGCCTGCTCGCGAAACCTACGCACGGAAACATTATCCGCTTGGCCCCTCCGTTGGTAATCAACGAAGAACAGATTCACGAAAGTGCCGACATCATCGAGAAAGCGGTGATGGCTTTTTAACGCGTCATTCGTTCCTCAACGCATCGACAGGGTTGGCAATCGCTGCTTTGGTCACCTGGAAGATGACTGTGATCAAAGCGAACAGTATCACCAAAATCGCGGTTGTTAAAAACACACCCAATCCGAGGTTGATGTGATAGGCGAAATCGCTGAGGAACTCGGTCATTAACCACCAGGCGAATGGTGATCCTACCAATGCGGCGATCAAAGCAAGCACAGCAAATTCTCGGGCCACCAATTGTACGATTCCCCCAACGCTTGCACCCATCGTCTTACGTATGCTGATTTCTTTGCGGCGGCGCTCAGCCGTGTAGGCCGCCAAGGCAAGTAGTCCAAGACCCGAGATAATGATCGCGATTGCGGTGAACATCAAGGCCAAAGTACCTGTGGCGCGTTCCATGTTATACAAGCGCTCAAAATCGTCGTCGACGAACGTATAATTGAAAGGGTACTCCGGGGCAAACTGCTTATACAGCTTATCGAGTCCAGCGACCACTTCTTCAGTGCGTGTAGGATCGAAGCGAACGACTACACGAGCAGGCCAGTTGGCGTTGTACATAAAGACGAGCGGATCGATCGCCTCGTGCATCGAACGCGCGTGGATGTCTTTCACGATGCCCACAATTTGGCCGGGCCTGCCCCATTGCACGATGCGAGTCCCGATTGGATTTTCCAGGCCCATTACCTCCACCGCGCGTTCGCTCACCACGAAACTCGCCGTATCGGCTGGTGATGAAGTAAAGAAACGTCCTTCCTTCAGCTCAACACCCATAGCCGGTAGATAACCTTCATCAACGATAATTGTCCTAAAGAAAGTCTGGTCATCGGCTGGCCTTCCCGGCCATTCGACCGAACGATTCTGGTTGTTCACTTGAACCAGCGAATTGTCCGATCTTCCAACGATTTCCACGCCTGGAATCCGCTGGGCTTCCGACCGAAAGGCTTCGAAGCGATTGCCTACATCGCCCTGCGCGAAAAAGTTGATTAGTCCCTTTCGGTCGTAGCCAAGATTTTTCGATCGGATAAAGTCGATTTGATTCTGCGCCACAATCGCACTCGCGACCATGATCACAGTGATGGTGAACTGAAACACAACAAGAAGCTTTCGCAACGACGCACCTTTGAACCTCGATGGTGGGCCTCCTTTGAGCACTTGCGACGGTCGATACGATGACAAAAAGAACGCAGGATAACATCCAGCTACCACGCCGGTCACAAGCACGATCAACAAGCAGGAGAGAAGAATCGAGGGGCTCGTCAAGTCGAGAATGATATTCTTAGAAATCAATGAGTTGAAAATGGGGAGGCTCATATACACAATGATGAGCCCTAAACCCATTGATAACAATGTCGTCACGAGCGACTCGCCGATAAATTGAGCGATCAAACTCACCCGTTGTGCGCCAACCACCTTTCGAATGCCGACTTCCTTTGCGCGTTGTACAGCTCGCGCAGTGGCCATGTTCATGAAGTTGATACAAGCGATCAACACGATAAAAATCGCAACGACCGAGAATATGTTCACGTACTGAATGCGGCCACCCGTAGGCACACCATTCACATAGTGCGAATTGAGGTAGTAGTCACTCACCGGCACGATAGCAAAGTTTACTCGCGCCTCGTCGCCCGGACTCACCACTTTGACGCGTTCATTCTCAATCGCGTTCACTTTAGCGATGGTCTCCTCTGGCGAAACGCCCGCGTGAAGCTTGACATAAAGGGGATGGTCGTAATTGCCCCAATTGAAACCATCGCTGCGCTGTTGACGGTAGATCTCAAAAGGAAGGATATATTCAAACCGGAGCGAGGAGCCACGTTCTACGTCTGCAAACACGGCTTTCACTTCGAGATCATATTGCTTGTTGACTTTCAAAACCTTCCCAATGGGGTCCTCTTCTCCGAAAAGGCTGCTTGCAAGTTTTGATGAAATCGCGATTGAACTTCGATCAAGTTGGTCGGCGTTACCTTTAAGAATCTCAAACCCGAATAGTTTGAAGAAAGTCGAGTCTGCGTAATATCCCCGCTCCAAAAGGCCTTTGCCGTCGTATTGCAGCAGCGTGGATCCATTGTTCATGGTCCGCACACACAACTCCACATCGGGTAACTCATGCTGGATGGCATCTCCGAGTGGACCTGGAGTGTTTTCCCAGGTGAGTATCTCGTTGCTGCTCAAGCCCAGATGAGAGATGATCTTGTACAAGCGGTCAGAATCCCGATAGCCCGAATCGATCGTGCGCTCGTCTTGGATCCAAAGGAAGATGAAAAATGCACTGGCGAGCCCAGTGGCCAACCCGAAAACGTTGATGAAGGAGTAAAATCGTTGGCGGAGGAAATTCCTCGATGCCACCAAGAGAAAATTCTTAAGCATGAGTAACGGGTTTGGTCAAAGATCGTTAGCAGCTAGCAGGGGTTGCATACCGTGTACAGGAGTATTTCGCGTCGCTAAAAGATTCTAAGACGAGTAAGTTCTTTTTCAAGTTCTGAAGGCGACGTAAAGTGTATCGTGTTCAAGCCGACTTCATTGGCTCCCTTGATGTTTTTGACGTTGTCGTCGATAAATACTGCCCGGGCCGGGTCGATCCCGTACCGGTTGAAAAGAATGTGATAGAAATCCGGGTAAGGCTTGCGGGTTTTCTCCTGACCCGACACCACAATTCCCTCGAACCAAGAAAGAAACTCGAAGTTTTCGTAAGCCCACGGAAAGGATTCGGCTGACCAGTTCGTGAGGGCATACAATCGATGGTTGCGCTGCTCGCGGATTCGAGTCAAGATTTCTACTGTGGGTTGTATCGCACCACTGATTGTTTCCGGAAACCTTCCATACCAAGCTCGGATTGGAACTTCGTGCTCTGGATATTTCCTCACCAGTTCCTCGGTTGCGTCCGCGAATGAACGCCCCGCGTCTTGGTGATCGTTCCACTCTAACGTGCAGATGTTCTCCATGAACCAGGTGATTTCATCTTCGGTTTTAAAAATCTTCCGATACAAGTAGCGTGGATTCCAGTCGATCAAAACGCCACCGAGGTCGAAGATTATAGTGTCGATGTGCGGGGAAGTTGGTTGAGGCAAAGCTTAAAGGTTTTATTGAACCAGAAAGTTACAGATTCACCTGCGAATTCCCTTCACGATTCTATCCTTGCCGTCCAAATCTCTAATAATGACTACGTCGCGAAGTCCAGCTTTTTCGAACAAGGTCACTACTTCATGACCGAACCGTTCATTGATCTCGACGAAGAGCCCTCCGCTTGGCTTCAACGTTTCAATTGCCCTCGCGGCAAGTGCTCGGTAGAATACCAAAGCATCGTCGTCGGGTACAAACAATGCAAGGTGTGGTTCGTAGTCGAGAACGTTTGGCGACATGTAAGCCGATTCGGAAGCTGCCACGTACGGCGGGTTGCTCACCAACACATCGAGATGATCCATGGGTAATGACTGCTCTAACACGTTCAGCGTGAAAAACTCGATGTTCGTGTTAAACGTGAGACTGTTCTTGTGCGCTACTTCGATCGCCCCGGGCGACACATCTACCGCAAAAACGGTGGCGTCTGGAAGGTCGTGTGCCAACGTGACGGCGATGCACCCACTTCCCGTTCCAACATCCAGAACTTGTGCATTCTGTCGTTGTTGAAGGAACTCCAAAACTTGTTCCACCAACAACTCTGTTTCTGGTCGAGGAATCAACACCCGTGCATCGACATAAAACAAGCGTCCGAAAAAGTCGGCCTCCTGAAGAATGTATTGAACTGGTTCATGCGCAAGAATTCGATTTACGATTTGCTTAAGTTCTTCCTCGTCGTACGCCACTTCGCGGTCGGCGAGGATGTGCTCACGTCGCAAACCAAAAATGCTATGCATCACCAGGTAGACCGTGCTTTCGATCTCGCCCCGTTCGCCCATGTTGCGGAGACGGTCGACTAACTCACGAAATAGGTCCTTGGAATTGGCTTTCTTCTCCATGATCTTTGCAATGTTAGCCAATCTCGATGACTCCTGACGAAAGATTCATGCGCCGTTGTTTCGACCTTGCGGCGAAAGGAATGGGTCACGTGAGTCCAAACCCTTTGGTTGGCTGCGTGATCGTTCATGAGGGGCAAATTATTGAGGAAGGTTGGCATCAAAAATATGGCGGTCCACACGCGGAGGTCAATGCCGTAGCTGCGGTTACCGACCAAACCATGCTCTCGCAGTCTACTGTCTATGTGAACCTCGAACCATGTTCACATTTTGGCAAAACGCCACCGTGTGCCGACATGCTGGTCTCTCATCGTGTCAAAAGGGTGGTCATTTCCAACATCGATTCAAACCAACTGGTGGGGGGCAAAGGAATCGCGAAGCTGAAAGAGGCTGGGATCGATGTCACGATCGGAATTCTCGAAAAAGAAGGGCGTCATTTGAACAGACGTTTCTTCACGTTCATGGAGCAGCATCGTCCATACATCATTTTGAAATGGGCACAAACATCCGATGGCTTCATCGCACCAAAGGACGGTCAACTCCAAATCACAAACTCGCTTTCGAAAAAGCTCCTGCACCGCTGGCGATCCGAAGAGGATGCGTTTCTAGTCGGGCGCCGGACTGCCGCAATCGACAACCCGAAATTGAACGTGCGCGAATGGACGGGACGCGATCCGATTCGTATCGTGTTGGATCGCAAGCTCTCACTTCCGTCGAACCTCCACCTTTTCGACGGAAGTCAGAAGACGTGGATTTACAACACGGTACAAGACCAATCGACTGGCAGCGTTGAATGGATAAAGTTGAATGAATCTACCTTCATTTTGGATGTAATCACCGACCTTTTTAAACGGCGCATTTTGTCTGTGGTGATTGAAGGTGGCGCCGAAACGCTGCAACTATTTCTTGCGAACAACCTATGGGACGAAGCTCGGGTCTTTAGGGCTAGCGCGACGTTAGGGAATGGAATCGTGGCGCCTGAAATCGACTCAATGCCAACCTCAAGTGAAGATGTGGGAGGAGACTTACTTCAGGTCTATCAGAACTTGAGCGCGAACCCGTTGCCTGTAAACTGAAGTTTCATCGGCGGTCGTCGGTTGTGAAGCAATGAAGTCCGCTGGTCTACCTGGCGGAGGTTGTACCCGTCGATAGCAAGCTGCGCGTGACTTTTGAAAGCGCGCGAAAACGGGAGCGACGCCACGAGGAGTACCACACCGCCACCCGCCATCAGCCATTCGGGTTCGCCACCCGCAACGGCGTTGACCACGGGGATCGCGAGTATGATCGCACCTCCAAAACCAAGGATGCCCCCAACTCGATAATTCTTCAAGGCTAACTTAAACTCATGCGATGCCTGCGGGTCGATGCTGACGATCTCCGACACTTGCCGATGGGAAATGTACAGGGTATCCAACATGAAATGGGCCCCGCCAACAGTACGGTGCATTTCAAGTCGTTGGGCCATTGCTGGCGCCGAGGAGAGCAAGGCAATAAATGCTAATAAGAACAGGTTGCGGTTCATGGTCGAGGAGTAAATCGGGCCATGAATTTACTATTTCTGGTGGAAAGCTGGGAAAATAAAAGGGCGGTTCTCAACCAGCCTTCCACCATACTTTAGCAATTGACTTACTTCAACTTCTTGGCTTCATCGTGAAGCTTCATCTGCTTCTCGATGAGTTTCTTGTCGCCGACCAACACCACAGTCATATTTTCGTATTTGAAATTGTCTGCAGCCATTTGCGACACCTGCGCCGGTGTAACGGCATAGATGTTTTTCACACGATCGGTGAGGTAGCTGTCGCTCAACTCGTTGATGTCAAGAAAATTCAACTGTCCGATGATACCTCCGGGTGACGAGTTCTGCAAAACGAAGATGCCAGACATGTAGTTTTTCACGCCGGTCAACTCCTCTTCTGACGGGTTTTCCTTTTGAAGTTTGTTGATCTCTTTTGCGATCTCACGGAGCGACTCGCCGGTGTGCACACTCGTCACGTCCGCTTGTTCGTACCACACCGACACGCCTCTCCGATTTTGGATGGTGCTAAACGGTGAGTAAGTAAATCCCTTGTCTTCCCTCAAGTTTCTCGTGATGCGCGAACCAAACGATCCACCGAGTATTGCGTTGGTCACCTGCAAGGCAACCACGTCCTGACTCTTCGGTGTCAACGTTGGCAAGCCGATCATCAGTGTCGTTTGTGGCGCATTCTTGCGATCGATGATACTCACTTGGTTGGTCTTCACCTGCTCCACCGAAGGGTAAGTGATCTCGGGGCCGGGCTTCCAACCTTTGAACGCCTCGTCGATAGCTTTGTTAGTCGCTGCTTCGTCGAACTTACCAACGACGTAAACGACTGAGCGCTTTGCGCCAACGTTGCTGTCGTAGAATGCCTTCACCATGTCGAGGGTGAATGAATCGATCATCTTCTCTGTAGGGAAGATCCTTCCGTAGGGATGGTCCTTGTAAATCGTCGACGCGAATTTTGTTTGCGCTTGTTGTTGCGGGACTTCGCTCTGAACGGCGAGGTTACGTTTCAAGTCTCCCTTTAGGCGGCCTAGTTCCTTTTCGGGAAAGGCAGGATTGATGATCATATCAGCCATGATCTTGATCAAGTCAGGTGCAAACTCCGACAACACGGCGCCAGTGATAAACATTTGATCTGGACCAACACCTACGTTGATATCACCACCCATGGCGGCCACCTTCCTAGAAATGGTTTTAAAGTCCATGGTGGTGGTTCCTTCCTTGAGCAAGTCACCCATCAGGTCGGCCAACCAAACTTCATTTGGCCCTTCATGCACATTGCCAGTTTTGATCACCAGTTGGATGGTCACCTTAGGAATGGCGCCGTACTGAACGGCAGTAGTCTTGAGTCCGTTGGGCAATGTGGATTCCTTCTTCCCAGGTAGCACAAAGTCCTTTGGTTTGCCCCCAGGAGGAGGTGTTTGTTTTTGAGCCAGCCCAGCGAACGATCCAAGCAAAAGGGCAACGGCTAGCGCAGTTGTGATATGTCTTTTCATAAGTTGGTGGCTTTAGATTTTGGGTCTACAATTAGAATTGTCCGGTTTCTCGGAGCAAGGTATTCGGCCGCAGTCTTCTTGATTTGGTCTACCGAAACTTTCTTGAACTCGCGCTCGAGTTTATTGATGCGCGAAGGATCATCATCGAACAGAGCGAACGATGCCAGCAGGTCGGCGCGTCCAAAGCCGTTCCCACCAATGAAATCGTAGAGGTTTGATCGGAGTTTCACAATCGCTAGGTTCAAGTCTTCTTGAGTAACGGATTGTAGTTCTGCCATCGCTTGATCCACCACTTTCACGATTGAATCCGGCGACACGTTGTCATCATAAGTTAAGTCAGCCATCCAAATCATTGGTCCGTTGTAATTGTACATGTTGCCGAGGTAGTTGATTCCACCATTCACTTGGCCTGTGTAGCCCTTCTCTTGCGTGAGCTTCTGCACAAGTTTCGAATCTTGACCCTGTACCAAGAGTTGGTCGATCAAACCCATCGCATAGTAGTCGATTGTATTTCGATCAGGCATTTTATAGGCCACGGCCAGCGCCGGACGCGGTGCGAGGGAGTCGGGTTTATGGAAGGTCTGCTCAGCTTCTTGACGAGGCTCTGAGATATCGGGTTTTGCCGGAAGCGTCGAAGCTGGAATACCTGCAAAGTATTTCTCAATCCATTGCTTCGCCTCGTTTGTGTCGAAGTCTCCTACTACTGTGAGGACGGCGTTGTTCGGTGCATAGAAAGTCTTAAAAAACTTATCCACATCTTCGAGCTTTGCTGAATCGAGATCCGCAAGGTCGCCATAGAAGTTGTGGGCGTTGAACCAGTTCTTATTCGCGTACTGGGGCATGTCGAGCCATGGGAAACCACCGTAAGGTTGGTTGAGTACGTTCACACGAACCTCACTCTTCACCACACCTTGTTGGTTGGTCAAATTTTCCTGTGTAATGGCAAGACCCTTCATGCGATCGGCTTCGGCCCAGAGCGCTGTCTCCAATTTGTGCGCAGGCATCACTTCAAAATAGTTCGTAAAGTCGAAGCGAGTTGAACCGTTGAGGATACCTCCATTTTGTTGTACCAATTTGATGAACTCGTTCTTTCCTAGGTTCTCCGATCCTTGGAACATCATGTGTTCAAAAAGGTGCGCGAACCCAGTTCTATCGCGTGGTTCAATTCGGAAGCCAATGTTGTAGTAGACCGCGATGCATACGGTGGGCGCTGTGGGATCTTGCGAAAGCACAACCTTGAGTCCGTTCCCCAACTTGTAATACTCTACCGGCACTTGAAACGCATTGGGGTCTGCGGCTTCCTCGGTCTTTCCTCCTCCGCAGGAGGCAAGCAGGGCAACGAGCACGACGCTCACCATGCCATACTTCAAAACTTGAGATACTTGTTTTGTCATGTAGGGATTGATTTATTGGAAGAAACTGAAATTTCGGACGGGGCTATAAAGATATGAATTTGGCTAGACGCCAAGTCACGTCGATAACCGTATACCGACTAATGCGGTAAAAGAAACTAGGACCGGCGAAAGACCTTTTTGGCCAACCTTGAAAATAGGTCGGCGTTTACAAAGCCGAACAACACCCCCGCGCCGTCTGCCAACACGTCATTCCAGTCGAAGGTGCGGCCCTCAATAGGGATTTGAATAAGTTCTGAAATCAATCCCATCAACAAACCAGCACCCACTGCCAACCACCATTTGTTGATGCGGGCTTCATTTACTAACGCCGCTGTCCAAGCCGTAAACAACAAGAAATGCACGATCTTATCCGTGGCTGGAAAGGCAGAGTCCGGCAAAGCAGACTTCGGCCACACTACTGCGGTAACGATCACCGCGGTCATGAGAATAGTCAATCGATACTTCACAATTCCTCAGATCAATGTTCCTTTCGATAGTGCTCGCGCAATACATCCATTGCAAAATCATTTGTTAGATCTCGAACGGCGGTATGCACATGGTTCGCGTTGGTCTGGGTATTGTCGTACTCAATCACAATGGTGGGGCCTTCGATTCGGTAGTATGTTCCCTTGCCGGGTTCAACCGCGCCTGCCCAAGCAAAACTCAGCTGATCGATGCCTGCCTTTGTGATCTTGTCCCACAACCTCGATGCAAAACCAAGTTCATAATTTCTTACGAACACGTCGACTAAACGGATGAATGCTCGCTTTTGTTCTAGCGTCAAGTCCTTGTAGAAAATACCACGTGGCTCGAGCAATCGAGCCTCCTTGGCGTTTCCGATCACGATTTCTGGTAGCGCTTGATTGGAGAAAATGGCGATCTTCTGTTGGTCTGGAGTCAACGCCTGCAGAAACTTCACGGCAAGGTGTGTTTCATCTTTCAACAGTTCCCATCCTTTCCGATCACCAGAGGGAACGACTGCGGGATTGGAACCAAAGAATGATGGCGTGGAAGAAACCATTTGACCATCGATGATTGAGAAGTTAAGAGACACATGGTGCCCCTCGAAGCGCCAATGCCACTCCCCCTTGCACTCTGGTGAACCAAAGATGGAAACGAAGTATTTCTTGGGATCTCGATACGTATCGTTTTCGCCACGTCCTTCCACTTCGCGCAAAATAGCTTCCAGCGTGGGGAGGTTGTTAACCTTGCTAAAACCCTGTTCGCTTAGTGAAGCCGCGAGCAGCTTCTTTACCGCCTCATTTTGCGTCTCGTTTAGGTCACTCAGGGGTACACCCTTGCGCGGCAGTGGTACAAAATTCCAGTTCTTTCTTTCGTCGTCGGTAGTCGAGAAGAGAGCCTTACCTTTTTGACCTGCATCTAGCGAAAGGACGAACTGCCTCGCCTGGGCACATAAGGTACCCGCATCTTGTGCAAAGGTCGTGAAAGAGGCAAGGCACAAGAGAGAAGCAGTAGTCCAACGCATATTGAATTTTGTTTAAGTTCTAGTTAGGCGAGACGCTTGGCTACCTCGTCCCAATTAATCACGTTCCACCAAGCGGCCACGTACTCGTTGCGCTTGTTTTGATACTTGAGGTAATAAGCATGTTCCCATACGTCGAGTGCAAGTATCGGAGTACCTTTCAATTCACTTGAATCCATCAGCGGATTGTCCTGGTTTGCGGTCGATCCGATCTTGAGTTTGCCACCTTCGTTGACCACCCATGCCCAACCCGATCCAAATCGCGTCATCGCTGCGGCCGTAAATTGCTCTTTGAATTTGTCGAACGATCCGAATGTGCCGTTGATGGCCTCGGAAATCTTTCCAGTTGGCGCTCCACCGTTAGCTTTCATCACTTGCCAAAAGAAGTTGTGATTCCAAACGCCACCGCCGTTGTTTCGCGCTTTCGCTGATAACTTGGAAGCGCCTGAGAAAAATTCCTTTTCACTGGTCGCCGCAATCTTCTCGTCACGGATCGCGTCGTTCACATTCTTGACGTACGCTGCATGATGCTTGGTGTAGTGGATCTCCATTGTCTGCGCGTCGATGTAGGGCTCCAACGCCGAATACGAATAAGGCAAAGCAACTTGCTCAAACTGAAATGCCACATGGTCGATTGACAAACTATCTGCTTTTGCCACGAGTGGCATTGCCGCCGTAATAATTCCTGCCTTCACTGAAGTTTCTACAAATTTCCTCCTGCTGATATTCTCCATGGCCCTAGTGTTTAGTGTTGATTGGATTGAAGTGGCCGACCTACGCCCACATCCTAAAATTACCCAAAAATATTTAGCTTGCGATACTGAAAAATCGCATTGCGGACGAAGCCGCGTATGGAGCGGTGGATATCTGGGACCATTCAACCATTAATTCTTTCAACGGCCATGAGCGAGCACCTGTACGACCAAATTCCTTCGCTTGATTTATCCGATTTCACAGGCGGTGATCCTGCCAAGAAAAAGAAGTTTGTACAAGACTTGGGTGCCGCCTATAACAGCATTGGCTTCGTCGCCATTCGCGGCCACTACCTGACCGACGAGTTAACGGAAAAGCTTTACGCGACAATCAAGAAATTCTACGCGTTACCCGACGCGGTCAAACAGAAATATGAAATCGCCGGTCTCGCCGGACAACGAGGCTACATCGGTAAAGGCAAAGAACATGCGAAAGGCCGCAACACCGGCGACTTGAAAGAGTTCTATCACGTAGGACAAGAAGTTGAGGACAACGATCCCATCAAAAAAGAATATCCCGAGAACGTGTGGCCAACGGAAATTCCCGAGTTCCGGACAATTGCGCTAGACGTGTACAGGCGGCTCGAAAACACAGGCATTCAAATGCTCCAGGCCATTGCGCTTTATTTGGGTTTAGATGAGAACTACTTCGACGCGAAGGTGCACCACGGTAACAGCATCCTCCGCCCAATTCACTACTTCCCCATCGAAGATCCGGACTCGGTTCCAGCCGATGCAGTGCGAGCGGCAGAACATGGCGACATTAACTTGATCACTTTGTTGATGGGTGCCAGCGCCGACGGCTTACAAGTACTCCGACGCGACGGAAAGTGGATCCCCATCACTGCGCTGCCGGAGCAATTGGTGGTGAACGTGGGCGACATGTTGGAACGCCTCACCAACAAAACGCTGAAGTCAACGATCCACCGGGTCGTAAACCCACCGAGACACTTGATGAATACTCCACGCTACTCGATTCCTTTCTTCATGCACCCACGAAGTGAGATGAGCTTGGCCGCACTACCGTCGACGGTGGATTCGGAACATCCGAAACTTTGGGAGGATATCACAGCGGGGGCATTTTTGAACCAACGTTTGAAGGAAATCGGTCTTAAGAAATAATCGTGATCCGGAAGGTCCGATATTTCATCTTCCTCCGCGACGTTGCGTTGCTCTCAGTCACTTGTTTCGGTGGCCCTCAGGCGCACGTAGCTCAGTTCCAGAACATCTTGGTGCGAAAACGAAAGTACCTTGACGAAGAACATTTCAATGAACTCAACGCACTAGCTCAGGTGCTGCCTGGACCTACGTCCACGCAAACGTTGAGTGCCATTGGCTATACGCTTGGCGGACCCAACCTGGCTTACTTAACTTTATTGATCTGGATGCTGCCGTCCGTTGCCATCATGACCCTCGCGGGGATCGTGGTGAGCAGCCTAGAAGCGAAGCAAGTCTCGTTTGAATTCACTCGGTTCATCCAACCAATCGCCGTAGGTGTCGTGGCGTATGCCGCCTATTCGATAGGGCTCAAGACCGTGAAAACAAAGACTGGCATTGCACTGATGATCCTCGCTGGTGTGGCTACGTATTTCATCAACACGCCATTTGTATTCCCCATTACACTTTTAATTGCTGGATCGATTACCGCTTTCAAGTACCGAAGTCAGCCGAAGGAGAACAACAAGCGCATGAACATGCGGTGGGAGAACTTCTTCTTGTGGATTGGCGTGTTGGTCGGCGTGGGGGCGTTGGGGCTCATCACAAAAGCGCTTGGTTATGGTGAAGTGCTGTTGCCGATTCGATTGTTTGAGAACTTCTACCGGAACGGAAGTCTCGTGTTCGGTGGTGGCCAGGTGTTGACACCCATGCTGTACACGGAATTTGTCCAATATGCACCCAAGCGTTACCTCACATCGGAGGAATTCCTGTCGGGATACGCACTGGTACAAGCATTACCTGGACCTCTGTTTTCATTCAGCGCCTTCATCGGTGCGCTTGCGATGCGCGACTTCGGGATAGGTGGCGAAATAGCCGGCGCCTCGATGTCGGCACTAGGGATGTTCCTTCCGGGGACCTTCCTGATCTTCTTTATGATTCGGGTCTGGGAAACGTTGAAGAAATACCGACCGATCCGGGCGTCGTTGGAAGGGATCAATGCTGCCAATACAGGGTTGATCGCGGCGGCGGCCATTTTACTCTTTCAGCCCCTCGAGAACTCAGTCACCAACTTCGGTTTTACGATCGGGACCTTTGCGCTCCTCGCATTTACCAAGCTTCCCAGCTGGGCCATGGTCCTCTTTGGATTGGCGCTGGGCTTCCTGATTAAATAGCCCCCATTCCCTTTGCTTTCGTGGTTTCGTTATGGGTGATCTCGCGATCAGTTGCCGGCGATGATCGGCACCTAAATTCTTGCAAACAAAAAGGGCTGTACCCTTTGCGGATACAGCCCTTGAAAATCTTGCTTTGATCGATTAGCCAAGGCGGAAGGTGATTGGCAACACCATGCGTTGCTTCACAGCCTTACCACGTTGCTTACCGGGTGACCAAGAGGGGCAGCTTTGCACCACGCGAACGGCTTCTTCATCGCAACCGCCGCCGATACCCTTCACAGCTTTCACATCGCTGATAGAACCGTCCTTGTTTACAACGAATTCTACGAACACGCGGCCTTCAATTGACATACGGCGTGCTTGGGGAGGATACTTAATCTTGTCGTTTACGTATTTGTAGAACGCTGACATCCCGCCTTTCGGAGTAGCAGGTTCTTCCACAATTGTGAAGATCTCATCTACTTCTTCCTTTGGCTCTTCGGCCTTAACAACGATCTCCTCCACCTTAGTTTCTTGGGAAACTTCGATGTCGAGGTTCACTTTAATTTCGTCTTCGATTTCTTCTTCGTCAGGCACCTCCACAATCACTGGAGCTTGGATTTGTGGCGGAGGTGGAGGGGGGATCTCGGTCGGGGGCACTTCGATGGTCTCCTCGAACACGTCAGTTGACTTTTGCATCAATTCGGCTGTTGTTGCTTCATACTGCTTCATCTCAAACGCGAACAGCACGAGTGACATCGTAACAAGAAGCCCTATGCTGAAAAAGAAACTGGATTTCCGGTTCAGATCAGCCTTTGGATTCTTTTTGACTTCCATATCTGGTTTGTTTAGGATTTCAAATATAAACCTAAGAATGCGTTCCTTGATGGGTCGTCACAGAAAAATGGAAAATTTTCTTCCTTTTTAAGACCCCTAGACAGAATGAAGGCATTTCGGGTGCCAAGCCGTTTTGGCGCGAATTACCGGCGGCTTCCGTAAAAAAGTGTGAAGAAAACTGTAGGAAAAACGCTACGGTTGGAGGCGGAAGGCATCAGGATCACCTTGTTGGCGTAAGCATCCACCAAAAATCCAGCTTCAAAGCCCGTTACCTGACTCTTGATCGTCCCAAGTTCGAAGTTGAGGGCAGCCTTAAAATTTGCTCCAAGCTGGATCTTCGACTCAGAAAGACCCTCGAACAAACTGCCAGTGCCAAGAATGTCGGTGTATGGAATATCGGGGGTATACGGCTGGTGACGGGTCCTGTTATAAACGTCGGTTCGTCTCTCGATATAATACGGCGCCACCAACCCGATCGAAGGACCAGCCGCCAACACAACCTTTACTTCGACGCCTTGTTGGGGTGCTTTCTTGAAAAAGATAAAATCCCGACCATACTGAGGACGGATCGCATAGAGATAGTTGCTCTTTCCGAAGATGAAGAAATTGCCCGTAAACTGGGAACTGCGGCGCACCTCTTGGGGGTGTTTCACATTCATCAATTCGAGGCCCCAGGTCTCCAACACGCGGTCCGATAACTTGCGTGCTTTTTTGAAGACAATGCCACCTATCAATCCACCCGACGAGTTCTTGTTAATACCCCAAATAAACTCGTGGTTATACTCGTAGCTGTCCTGCGTTTGGGCAGTAGCAGCGAACGAAACCGTTACCAAAAGGAGAAGGGAGATTAATTTCACAGCCAGACTCTTTCTTACCGATCTACAGGATAAATTTAAGGTTTTAAACGAATAACGAAAAACCTTAACAAATTGGTCTATGGGCTCGATGACAGGCGAATATTTGGGCGAATTACGCACCCTCGACAAGCACTTAAAATCAGGAAACACGCTCATTACCGACGCTCCTACAGATAACAACGGGAAGGGCGAAGCGTTCAGCCCAACCGACTTAGTTTGTGCCGCCCTGAGCAGTTGCATGATGACCATCATGGGCCAAGTGGCGGAGCGGGAGAACGTCGACTTAAAGGGGATGACCACGGAAATCACGAAAGTAATGGCAGCCAATCCACGCCGAATTTCAGAAATCCATGTGGCTTTCACCCACCCGAACCTGAAGGCCGACGAGAAACAAAAACAAAAGCTGGTGAATGCAGCCCATACGTGCCCCGTCGCGTTAAGCCTCGCCGAAGGCATCAAACAAGTGGTGACTTTTAACTGGTAACCTTCGTCAGGAAATCCTTGATCTCGATCGGATCGATGTCGCCGTGCGAACGGTGATATACTGCCTTTCCATGATCGATAATCAAGACCTGTGGTGATTCGTGAACGACGTCGAACTCGCTCTCAATCATGTTCGACACATCGCGGTGCGCCTTTAGATCGAGGTAGTACACGTGGGCCCCGTTGGTATTTAAGTCCGATGCTCGTCGTTCCAACCTGTTCAACGCCATCGCGCTGATGCTGCACGTGGTGCTATGCTTGAAAATGACTACTGGGGTCTTGGCTGATCGCTGCCGAATTTCGCCGAGTTGATCGGTAGAAACGAGATTAATCCAATCCATGAAATGTCAAACGCTAATCGTTCCAAAGTCCTTTCTCACCTTTGTCGTACCGTAGTTTACCTGGCTTGTCTTTCAGGTTGGTCGGCTGCGAGTCGGAACGTTGAAACAGTTTCGCCCAGAATAACTTCATCCCGGTCATAAGAGTTCGATCTTCCTTCTGTAGCGATGCGCCATTCGCTTTCCGTTCACTTTCACGCCGCTTGCGAAATGGCCAGCTTTGTAGTTAACGTCTGGTTTCTGCTTTTTTGTTGCCTCCTCCACTGCGTGTGGATTCTGGGTGTATTGGCGCTTCATCTTAAGGCGCGCTTCGATATCGGCATCAACATCTTTGTTGGGCTTATGATACTTCATAGTACCCTGATACAGCCCGGCGCTGACTCCTGACTTCGTGAGCGTAATTTGAGTGGTCGCTTTGCCCTCGTTGTTCCACATCTTGCGGTCGGAATTGATGGGATAACTCGATTGTTTCTTTGCCTTGTTCCTGCCTTGGTAGATTCCAGCAAGACCTGCATCTTTTGTTACATTCAATCGGGTGACGGCCTTTTCGTTGTTGTTCCAAAGCTTGCTCGGCGTGAGCAACATTTTTCCCTTCTCTTGACGCGTCTTGCTTCGACCTTGGAACGTACCCGCCGCCGCGGCTGCCTTGGTGGCTTCCAACTCCGTCACAGGTTTGCCTTTGTTGTTCCAAAGTCCGCCTGTCATACTACCCTTGAATTTGTGCGGCTTTTTGGCTTTCAGGTAGCCAGAAAATCCCTCCCCTTGGTCGGCGTAAACCTTCTGTCCATCGCCGGGTATATTGCCTGAGAATAGGCCTGCTCGAGATGCATCCCCAGGGAGTAACTTCCCACGCACAGCGGTACCGCCATTGTTCCATACCCCCTTTCGAGCATAGCCAATGAATTTCCCTTTCTTCTGGGCTTTGATCACACCTGTAAACCCAGAGCCTTGATCGGCATAATCTTTCTGTTGCTTGCCTGGTGTGTGTCCAGAGAACAAACCTGCACGCATGGGGTCGCCCGGGAGCAGTTTGCCTTGTATGGCTGAACCGCCATTGTTCCAATTGCCACGGCGCGCATAGCCGATAAACTTACCCTTCTTTTGTGCCTTCGTGAATCCGGTGAATCCAGAGCCTTGGTCGGCGAAATCTTTTTCGGCTTTGCCCGGTGTGTGACCTGAAAACAATCCAGCCCTTGTTGCGTCGCCGGGAAGAAGCTTGCCTCGAACAGCCACCCCACCATTATTCCAATTGCCGCGTCGGGCGTACCCGATAAACTTGCCGCCCTTGCGAGCCTTGGTGAAGCCCGTGAATCCTGAGCCCTGATCTGCGAAATCCTTTTCAGCTTTGCCAGGTGTGCGCCCCGAAAACAAACCCGCTCTCGTAGCGCCTCCAGGAAGCAACTTGCCTTCAATCGCTACTCCGCCATTGTTCCAGTTTCCACGCTTACCGAAGCCTTTGTACTTCCCTTTTTTCTGAGCCTTCAAAACGCCGGAGAACCCACCGCCCTGATCCCCCAACGCACGTCCCAATCCCTTGATGTTGCCGGAGAAATTTCCGGCGCGCCCCGCATCGGCTGGGAGCGATTTGCCTCCAATAGGTGTCCGATTGTTGTTCCAGAGACTTCCCGTTTTACTTCCGCCAAACCGACCCTTACCGATTGGTCGATTGGTTTTGATGGTTCCTGAAATGGAGCGATAGCCTGAGTATTGATGGGTCCCGGGTTGCTCTGCTGCTCCGGGTTTTTTCTTACGAAGTCTAAATCCAGCGATGTCACCGAGCCATCCTCCACGTGCTTCCGAACCGGGTACGAATCGTCGTTTGCGTGCTTGCCCTGGCGTGTCGCCATGCGGGCGGCGTCCGAAGAACGCCAGCGTGTCGCGTCCCACTAATCCAATCCCGGTTGAGGCAAAGTTCCTGCGCGTCAGGGGCCGACCCGCCAAGTCGCGCGTGTTCGCACGTTCATAGCGTTTCATTTTTCCCCAGTACACGTTCTTCCTACCCGGCGTCACAAATGGCCTTTGTCCGGTCGGGGTCATCACGGTGCGTCCCCATTTCTTGGGTGAGGTATCGGTCCGAAGTCGCGACGCCTTTGCGAGTGCATCGCGATTGCTTACTGGACGGTCACGACCCGATGGTGCCTTCGACACATACTTGGAATACTTTGTTCGTTGACGGTACACATTCGAGAGGCGGCCTGTTTGCGACGGTGGTGGCGCTAGGGGTTGCCCTTGTATGTCACCTTTCCAGGCCCGCTCATAGCGTTGCGGTGTTCGTTTCACTACCGGCCGCCCCGAGGCGGTTTTGTTTTCGTACCCTTGAAAGGGGCGCTTTCCCCGTGGTTCCCGCGTCGCATACTTCCGTTGGGGATAAACATTCTTGCCGCTTTCACCCGCCGATGGAGGCTTGATCTTCCTGGGCTTGTAACCAGAAATGTCGCCCTGCCATTGGCGATCGGGGTCGGAGCGTCGTTGTTCGCGTGAGGCAAACTTGCGGCTTGCTGGTACCCGCGCGGCACGATCTGAATTGTGGCGTGGTTGCCTAGATGACGTGGAGGGTTGCGGAATACCCACGTTCGCACGATTCGCCGATGACCTATTCTTCGTCCTGAGGCGTCGGCCAGCGATATCACGGGTGGTGACGTTCTTTTTCCTGGTAACAGATTTCGAACGAGTTTCTCTAACCGTGCGGTTGTTGTTGACGGGTCGGTCGCCCTTGGTATTTTGAGCGAATACAGGCCCTGCCAAAACGATCGCCACTAAAAAGAGGATCGCCCTGAGAAGATGCTTACGCCGATGATGGGTCCGAGTCGTCAAAAAAATGCGTAGAAACTGGTAAGTTACTAAAAACGCCTGAATCCAGCTTTTCGCGTTGGGTTGGTGAATTAGTACTTCAACAGCTCCTCCAACCTCGGTTTGATCCGACCTTTAGGCAAGAAGTTGTTCTCTAACGTAGGTGCAAATGGGATCGCGGTGTCGAGAGACGCCACCCGGACGACCGGAGCATCCAAGTCGCGGAAGCAGTGTTCGCCAATCCAAGCTGCGATCTCGGCACCCACGCCTCCGGTCATCGTATCCTCGTGCAACACCATCACACGGTTTGTCTTCTTTACTGAGTTCGCGACAGTTTCTCGATCCCACGGCAAAAGCGTTCGCAGGTCGATGATATCTGCTTTCACACCATCCATGTTCGAGACGACTTCTTGCGCCCAAAGCACTCCCATCCCGTAGGTGACAATGGTCACGTCTGTTCCTTCCGACACAAGTGCCGCCTTCCCAACCTCAACAGTATAGTACGCGTCGGGAATCACTGCCTTCGAAGATCGGTAGAGAAACTTGTGTTCGAAGTACATGTACGGATTCGGATCTTCTATTGCCGCACACAACAGTCCTTTTGCATCGTACGGGTTCGACGGATACACGATTTTCAAACCAGGTGTGTGGAAGAACCACGCCTCATTGCTTTGAGAGTGGAACGGGCCGGCAGCGGTGCCCGCACCTGTGGGCATGCGCACCACCACATCGGCGGGTTGACCCCAGCGCCAGTGGGCTTTGGCGAGGTTATTCACGATTTGATTGAACCCTTCGGTGACGAAGTCTGCGAACTGCATTTCTAC
Source organism: Cyclobacteriaceae bacterium (assembly GCA_044226945.1). Lineage (GTDB taxonomy): Bacteria > Bacteroidota > Bacteroidia > Cytophagales > Cyclobacteriaceae > ELB16-189. Next base: position 84,649 of record JBGAGB010000014.1, read on the forward strand.
CATCGCCTTCATCCCTTTGATGGATAAACCCAAGCCGGCACCCACGATTGCCGACTCGCACAAGGGCGTGTTGCGGACACGCTCCTTTCCAAATTTCGACACGAAACCGTCGGTGATCTTGAAGACACCACCGTACTCAGCGATGTCTTGACCCATCAACACAAGTTGATCGTAACGCTCCATGCTTTGACGGAGTCCGTCGCTGATGGCGTCGATGTATCTTTTCTCGGACGCAGGCTCCTCACTTGGCACTATGATACTTTGCGTGAACGGAGCATACACATCATGCAGCTCTTGCTGTGTGTCCGCTGCTGGGTGCGTTTCCGCGAAAGCGATTTCAAGTCCTGTCTCAATCTGTTTCTTTAGCCGTTTCCGCGTGTCATCTATTTCTTTTTGATTGAGGACTTTTTCCTGGAGCAACCATTGTTCGTAGTTGTCGAGCGGATCCTTCTTCGCCCACTCGTCCAAAAGTTTTTTTGGCACGTACTTCGTCCCCGACGCTTCCTCATGTCCACGCATGCGAAACGTGACACATTCGAGTAATACTGGACGCGGCTTCTTACGCATTTGATCCGCCAACGTGCTGATGGTATCGAACACCTCTACGATGTTATTCCCATCAATGCGGACACCTTCGATACCATAACCGATGGCTTTGTCGATAAACTGCTTGCATCGGAATTGTTCGTTGCTAGGTGTTGAGAGACCGTAACCGTTGTTCTCGATCAGGAAGATTACCGGCAAATCCCACACCGCTGCTACATTCAAAGCTTCATGGAAATCGCCTTCGCTCGTACCGCCGTCGCCATTAAATACGACGGTTACTTTCTTTTCGTTTTTCAGTTTGGATGCGAGCGCGATCCCATCGGCGACACCGTTCTGTGGGCCGAGGTGGGAAATCATCCCCACAATATGATGTTCGTTGGTTCCGAAGTGAAATGAACGATCGCGGCCCTTGGTGTAACCCATCATTGTTCCCTGCCATTGTGCAAAGAGACGTTCGAATGGGATCTTCCGGCCGGTAAAAACTCCAAGGTTCCTGTGCATCGGCAAGATGTACTCATCGGCTTCCAATGCTTGAGCGACACCCACGGCAATCGCCTCTTGGCCGATGCCACTGAACCACTTGCTGATCCGGTTTTGTCGAAGCAGGATCAACATTTTCTCTTCGATCAATCTAGAGAAAAGGATGCCTTCGTACAGGCTTTTCAGCACGTCGTCGGAGTACTTCTTACGGGCAAACTTCATGGACGGATTTTGGACGTAAAAATAAACGAAACGGGACGCCCCCGGGGCTACCGTGAAAAAATTCATACTAACTTATCGGCATGAAACACCTTGCCTTACCAGTTCTCGCATGTTTGCTCATAGCCGGTTGCAAGCAGGCACCCGAAAAAAAGGACTTAGCGTCTCGACTAGACAGTCTCTTTACGTCGCAAATGGTGATGCAAACGGCCGCTCCAATCAATGGACATCGTCCTGGCGTCGCGGTGCTCATTTCTGTCGGTGATTCGGTGGTGTTCACGAATTCTTACGGACAAAGTGACCTCACCACCGGCGAGGCGATCAACTCGAAAACGCTTTTCAATCTAGGATCCATCTCCAAAACTTTCGTGGCCAATGGAATCTTGATGCTTCGCGATGAAGGGAAACTCTCGTTGGAGGATTCTTTGATCCGTTATTTCCCAGAGTTCAAAAACAAGGAGATCGGTCGCAAAGTAAAGATCAAACATCTACTGACCCACAGCTCGGGGTTGCCAGACAACCGAAATGTTAACGCGGACACTGTCTTCTATTTGACTGCCAACGATGCTCAGAATTGGCATCCGATCACACAAACGGACACGCTTGTGTTTGAACCGGGTACACAATTCGAATATTCAAATCCCGCCTACAATGGGCTCGCGTTGATCATCGAAAAAGTGAGTGGTCAAAAGTGGCAGCAGTTTATTGCCGACCGAATTTTTCGTCCTGCCGGAATGGCCACGAGTACGATCACCGATGGGCCACATCCCTCGTCGGGTGTGTCGCACAGCTACGTCCCGGTTCATGGCCAATGGACAGAAGACGACTTTGGTGAAGAACCTACGTTCTGTGCAGCGGGCAATGGCGGTGTCTGGAGTTCCATTGATGATCTCGTGCTATACCAAAAGGCAATCGATGGTGCACTCTTCTCAAACGCCGCGACATTGGCGGAAATGCGCGACATCAAAACATACCCACAGTGGAAAGGTGAGCAAACTCCATTCATTGGCTGGTCTTGGTTTATCGGCAAAACACCGAAAGGTTTTAAGACGGTAGGGCACACGGGTACGCAGGGAGGTTTTTATTGCGACTATGTGACAATTCCGGAAAAGAAGTTTTTCTACGTGATGTTGGCGAACTTCCCGATTGATCGTGACTTGCTCAACGAGAAGGTGGTCGCCTTCAGCGGCTACTAAGCGGCTGAACGTGGGATCGTAAATTCGAAAGTGGTGCCCACGCCGACTGTGCTGGTCGCGTGAATGGAACCGCCGTTGCGCTCCACGAACTCTTTGCAGATTACAAGTCCGATCCCGGTCCCTTTTTCTTCTTGCGTACCTGCCGTTGTAACTCCTGCGAGAGTAAACAACGTAGACATTTGCTTTTGCGCGATGCCGACACCCGAATCGGTGACTTGAATGGCGACAAAGTTGTTTTGGAGAGCCGCGGTCACAACGATCCGACCACCAGGCGGCGTGAATTTCACCGCGTTGGATACCAAATTTCTGATCACGGTTTGTATCATGCTTCGGTCTGCAAAAGCTTGGTAATCGCCCGGCACATCAATCACCAGTCGAATTCCTTTGCGCTCGCATTCGGTGCGGATCAAGCTGGTTGCCGATACCAACATTTGGTGCACGGCAAATTGTTCTGCAATGGGTTCAATTTTTTCGCCCGACATCTGCAGGCGAGACCATTGAAGAAGGTTGTCGAGAAAATCGGACGTGTAGTGAAGTCGATCGCCGATTCGTTCGAGGAGTTTTTGCAGGTCTCGTTGCGACAGGCTGTTCATGTCTTGCATGTCGAGCACTCCTTGCAAAGCGATGAGTGGGCTTCGAACATCGTGAGAGATCAGCGATAAGAGTTTGTTCTTTACGCTGTTTCCCTCTTCGAGTTGAGAATTCTTTTGGCGAATCTCCTCCGTCCGCGCGTGAACTTCACGCTCTAGGCGCTCCTTTTCTTCTTGCTCGCGAGTCAACGCACGATGTTGCGCCGCGGCATTTTCCTTCTGTAGCACTTGAATCTTATCACCTAATGCAAAACTGATGAGGAGGGTCTGCATCACACACCCGATGTAGAGGGCGTTGTCCAGAATCCAATGGTCGTCGATCAAGCCGAGGTTTCGCAAATCAAGCAACATCCCGAGGATTACCAACGTGGCCCACGCCAATAAGAAGTAACGTGCCGGTCGATACTTGCGGATGAAACAGTAGACCGCGGCGGCCATCATGAACACGAAATTCAAAAGCGCGAGCAAGCGCATGGGCAGGTAAGAAATGTACCCCGACAATCCGATGGTGAGCATTCCAAAGATCACGCTCACGACCGCTACGGCAAGAAGCAGCCGGTCGAGCCAAAAGCTGAATCGCTTCAAATCGAGAAAGGAGCGTGTGAGCGCCACTGACGATACGATGAAGAAAGGCGAAGCAAACGCCGCAACAAATTCATTGAGTCCAGGCGACTCAGGATTGAGGTACAAGAATCCATATCCTTGGAAGTAGGCAACAACATTGGTGCCCGCGATCAACGTCAACACATAATACAATACGGTTCGGTCTCGTATGAAAAAATACAAGAACAAGTTATAGAACACCATGATCAGCATGATGCCATAGAAGATACCATTGGCGAATTGTTCGTAGTAACTATGATCGCGAAATCCGTTCACCGACCACACCGACACCGGTACTTGCAATGCCGACGTGGTGACCACTTTCAAATAGTAAGTTTCCCTTGTGTCGCGTTTCAGAAAGAATGGGAAAACGACGTTTCGATTTCGGATGATGCGCGAAGAGATCGAGTACATGTCGCCAGAAAATTGAAGACTCCATTTTCCATTTACATCGAGGGAGTAAAACTCGATGTGATCGAGTGGTGCGAAACCAACTTCAACCAGCCAGTCTTGTTGTGAGGAACGATTGACCAATTCGAATCGAAACCAGTGAACAGCTCGATCGTAACCAAGGGAACGACCACCGTGCATGGATTCAAACTTTTGACGTTGAACGGCAAAGATGTCCATTTCCCGATCAGTCGTTCGAAAGTGTTCGAGTATAGTAATTTCCACCCCTGCTGTCACGTCGGTAAGGGAGACGGCGCTATCGGGAGTTGCTGCCGAAGATGAGCCCGGCGCCAACCCAATGGTTGCCACAAAAAATATCCACGCAAGTATCCGCATAGCTGTGTGCATCGGGAAGGGGGCAATGCACAAATGAAAAAGGCTTGCTCACGCTGGCTTTTAACTACGGGCGAAGCAAGCCTTTCTTTCGAAGGCAAATATAAAGGAAAGTGACTTATACCACCTTTTTGCGGATCAGCTTGGCGTAGGTGCGACTTACTGGGAAACTCTTGCCACTCTGCATTTTCACGACCATTCCACCATTGAAGTGACGCTCGATTTCCTTCAAATAGTTCACATTTACAATGGTTGATCTGTGCACGCGGATAAAAACTTCAGGGTTTAGAATCTCTTCCAGTTTACCAATCCCCGAGGAGCTTACAAATTGATCGTTTTTCGTGGTGATGATCGTATAGTCGCCCGAGGCCTCGAGGTATACGATTTCCTCCACTGGCAAATTGAAAAGCTTCTCTGACTTCTGAACGAAGATGTGGGTATCATACGCACCTTTGCGCTCAGTTTTCATCGACTGAAGCAAGTCTTCGATGCTGCTATGTTCGAGTGTCTTGCGCTTGAGGGCACGATTGACCGCATTTCTAAAGCGCTCCTCGTCGAGCGGCTTCAACAAGTAGTCCACCGCATTTTTTTCGAAAGCTTTGATCGCATATTGGTCATACGCCGTCACGAAGATCACGTACGGTTCGTGTTCAATGTCTTCGAGTACGTCGAAGCCTGTCATCCCTGGCATTTGCACGTCGAGGAACACGATGTCGGGTTTCAGTTTATCAATTTTCTCGACCGCCTCTGTTCCCTGTTCGGCCTCGGCCAACAATTCTATGTCGGGATAGCTCTCGAGGTATTCCTTGAGAAGATCCCGGGCCAATTTTTCGTCGTCAACGATGATGCAGGTAGTACTCATGTGGTATGGATTAAGAGGTATATTCTTTTAAGAGTGGAGCGATTCCTCCACCATTTCTTGGGTGCCCGAGTCAAGCACTGGTTGACCCTGAAGCTTTTTATCTTCGATATAGAAGCTAACTGAATACCCACGATCGGTCGCACGAACGCGTAGTCCCGATTGCGTTCCGAAGTAGCTCTTCAACCGTAAGTCCGTGTTGGCCATCCCCACGCCACTGCTAGAACCATCCATCACCTTCTTGGCGTTAATGCCGAGACCATTGTCCTTTACCTCGAAGAATACAATGCCACCAGCACGGCGAACGGAGAGGTAGATCGTACCACCGTCTTGCTTGGGTGCGATGCCATACTTCACAGAGTTCTCCACCAAAGGCTGTAGGATCATCGGAGGAATTCTCATACCCAAACAGGTTGGGTCGATCTCCTTGATAAAGTTGAGTCTTTCACCAAATCGCACCTGTTGAATTAGGATATAGTTTTCGATGAACTCAATCTCATCGGCGAGCTTCACCATTTCACCATTGTGTGAATCGAGCGCATACCGGAAAATATCCGATAGTTGTGTAATGACCTTTCGTGCTTTCTCCTTGCTGGAGTGTACCAAGGTGCTGATCGAATTCAACGTATTGAAAAGGAAGTGTGGATTGATTTGGGACTTGAGTAAGGAAATCTGCATCTCTTTGTTCTTCAATGCGAGCTCGCTCTTTTCTTGATCTTTCTTTTGTAGGCCTCGGAAGTAACTTATGATATAGTATACGCCCACCGTGATGATGTATTGGTCGTGGAAACGGATCGCATCCCAGCTCATCAATTCCACCATGTGTTCTTTCCAGTGATCAAAGTACACGAGCCCCTCGATGTAATCGTTGAAATAATACGAGAGGGTTCCCATGAAGAAGAAATACAGGATGATTCCCGCGATGTGGCCTGCAATCTGAACCATCGCTTGGAAGCGCGATAGCCAATAGGTCCACAAGAATATGAGGAGAATACAAACACAAAGCGCTTCGAAAAGGAAGAAGGTGTTCCAAAGGATGTACGATTCTGGTGTGAAAAATTTCCACTCCACCACTCCGCTGATCGCAAAATTGATGGCGTGCCATGTGCAGATCAGTAAGTATGCCTGTTTCCAGACTTTCGGAATGTCATCCAGCCACTTCACCTCGGAAATTCTTTATTAAAGTTAAAGATTCGTTTACTATTTGCGGCAAACTGTCATTAAGAAGGGTTGAAGTCATTTTTCCGGCGACGGACGTACTGGAAAGGTTCGAATTCAAAATAGTATCTTTAAACAGTTGTGTCCTCGTACAACGAAAATGCCACGATTAACGATCTTACTTTGGTGCTTTATTTCCACGGTGGCCTGGGGTCAAAAAGTCACAGTGTCGGCAAAAGTAGTCGATCGTGAGACCCGCGAACCACTCGTCTTCGCCTCCGTGGGCGTGAAAGATAAGCCCGCCGGTACGATCACCAACCTTCAGGGCGAGTTCGATTTCCATATCCCGGCAGAATATCGCAACGATATTCTTGCCATTAGCATCCTCGGGTACAAGACTTTCGAAGCTCCGGTCTGGACTTTACTTGACAAGAACAATCTCGTGATTGAACTCGAAAGAACAACGTTTGTTCTAAAAGAAATTGTCGTCCAAGACTCACTCACCGGCAGCGATATTCTGCGGTTGGCCCTCTCGCGAATCGATAAGAACTATCCCGAGCGTCCGTACATACTTGATGGCTTCTACCGCGACATCAAAAAGGTAGGGGGAACATACATCTCGCTGTTGGAAGCTGCTACCAAGATCTACGATGAGGACTACAAAGCACCTCGTAATAAGTTGAAGCTTCGCGAACGAGTTGCCCTGATCGAAGTTCGACGAAGCCTTGGCTATGGAAACAAGTTCACCACGTTCTTCGAACAAGACAATCTTCTAGAAGAACTCCTCCTTCAAAACTCAGTTAAGTACCGTCACTTTCCGGAGGAAGACGTCTTCTTCGACATCGCCAAGCGAAAACAGGATTCGTATTACAATGGTCATGAAATTTTCGTGGTAAAGATCTCCGCCGACTTCGAACTGGAATTGTATATCGACAAAACCAATTTCGGGATCATTCACATGGAGTATTCCTACCAACTCCCGGATAACTTGAACAAAGTGAATAAACGCCGGGGTATGGTGGGGCGCTATGGCCCTCTCAGAAAAGTACTCGACTTCCGTCAATACCAGGGAAAACTTTTTCTGAACTATATCTCGTTAAATTCACAGGTAGACTGGTATGAGATTCGGAACAACGAGTTGAAGTTTCATACCGAATTGTTCCAACAACTGCTCATCAACTCCATCAACACCAAGCCTGAAGAATGGATCGGCACTACGGAAAAGATGAAGAGCTACGGATTGCAATACCAAGACCTTCCTTACAATAAAGATTTCTGGGACAACTACAACGTGATCAAGGAAAGCCCGCTGGACCAAAAGATCATCAAAGACTTAGAAAAACTCGGCCCGCTCGAGAAACAGTTCGAGGACAATAAGGGTCGGAATTGAGAAACCGGCTTACGGTAAGCTCAGAGGCAGCGTTCGGCCTCCGCGAGAAGTTCTGCTTTATCCACCGGCACAACGCCCACGTGCTGACAAACAAGTCCACCCCCTAGGTTAGACAAGGCCGCCACTGTTTCAGGATCGAGCTGCAGTGCCACGCATACCGAAGCGATCGCAATCACTGTATCGCCCGCGCCCGACACATCTGCGATGGTTCGGCGATGCGCATCGAGCTTGGATTTCTTTCCTTTGAAGTTGATGTACACGCCGTGTTCGGAGAGTGTCGCCATGACGCCGTCGGCTTGAAGTTTTTCACGAAGCGCTTCAACAGCCTTCTCAACTTGATTGATGTTACCGGCCTGCACCTCCATCTTCAACCCTTCCCGTAGTTCTTTCAGATTGGGTTTAAACAATGTTACGCGCTCGTAGAAGAGGAAATTTCTTTTCTTCGGGTCGACCACGGTGGGCTTGCTTTTTTCACGTGCCCAGCTGACTGTTTGGGCAATCACATTCTTCGTGATGGTGCCCTTGTCGTAATCTTGGAAAATGACGACGTCGCACGTTGGGAGTAGTTTCTCGATACGTGCTAGGATTTCGCGTTCTTCAGTGGCCGATGCTTCACGATCCGTTTCATCGTCGACGCGGACCACTTGTTGATGGTGCGCAATCACACGTGTCTTTTCAGGAGTTGGGCGCTCGGTGCTCGGCACAAGTCCGTCTTCCGTCACATTGATCTGTCGCAAGCAACTGCGGACTTTACCAGATGCCTCGTCGGTACCTACCAAAGACACGATGATTGGTTGCGCGCCCAGTGCATGAACGTTCACGACCACGTTGCCGGCGCCTCCCAACCGGAAGTCACGCTTCTTCACGTGCACGACTGGAACCGGTGCCTCTGGAGAGATGCGGTCCACCGAGCCCCAGATATAACTGTCGAGCATGATGTCGCCGACAATCAACACCCGGAGGCGGTTGAAGTCATCGAATATTTTTGAAAACCTGCTCAACCCTTTGTGTTTGAGTTATTTCAATTTTGCGAGGGCCGTCTTCATTCGGCTCATCGCTTCTTTCAATTCGGCTTCGGAGGCAGCATACGAAAGGCGCACACAAGCTTCATCGCCAAAAGCGCCGCCTGGCACGAGCGATACGTGACCTTCTTCGAGCATGTACAAACAGAAGTCGTCGCCATTGGCGATAGTTTTTCCATTGACCGACTTGCCGTAGTAAGAACTCACATCGGGGAAGAAGTAAAATGCCCCTTTTGGATAGTTGGCTTTCACGCCAGGTATCTCCTTCAACAAGTTGTACACGAGATCGCGTCGGCGATGGTACTCTTCTACCATTTTGTGTGTGGGTGCAAGGTCGCCCGTAACGGCAGCGAGTGCGCCGCGCTGCGAAATGGAACAGTTTGCAGAAGTGATTTGTCCCTGCACTTTGATCGACCCATCGGCGATCCATTTGGGAGCAGCGATGTAGCCGACACGCCAGCCTGTCATGGCAAAACCTTTAGCGAATCCATTCACCGTGATGGTGCGATCGAACATCCCGGGAAGGGATGCGATGCTTACTTGTTCCTCGCCGAACACGATGTGTTCATAGATCTCATCCGCGATCACCAAGAGATCAGGGTGCTTCAATACCACATCGGCGATGGCTTGCAATTCGGCACGCGTGAAGACCGAACCGGTCGGGTTACAAGGCGACGAAAAGATTATTGCCTTTGTTTTCTTGGTGATGGCCTTCTCCACCTGCGCGGCGGTCACTTTGAAATCGTTCTCGATGGTGCCTTTCACGATCACAGGTGTTGCCTCTGTGAGTCGCACCAGCGCATCGTAGCTCACCCAGTAAGGCGAGAACACGATCACTTCATCGCCGGGATTCAACAAGGCGATCATCACGTTGGCGATGGACTGTTTCGCGCCATTCGACACGACGATGTTCTCCGCTTTGTACGGAACCTTGTTTTCCTTTTGATATTTCGCTGCCAGTGCTTCGCGCAGGTCGGGGTAACCAGCGACAGGAGGGTAAGCGAAAAACTTTCCATCATCGATCGCTTTCTTGGCTGCCTCACAAATGTGTGCAGGAGTTTTGAAGTCGGGTTCGCCCAGACTCAAGTTGATGACGTCGATCCCACGTTGTTTGAACTCGCGGGCTTTTGCAGCCATGGCCAATGTGGCCGACTCTTCGATGGCGTTGATACGGTTTGAAAGTTGATGCATAGCGATTGATGAAAACGGCGCAAAGAACGACATAAATCGGGCTCTTGTCAAATGCCAGAAACCGCGATTGCAAACGTATCAGTTGCCTTACACTTGTCAGGAAAAGAGTGTTCGACCGGTGATCGAACGACCGAGCGTGATCTCGTCGGCATACTCCAGTTCTCCGCCTACGGGCACACCGCGTGCAATGGATGTGACCCTCACGGGAAGGTCTTTGAGTTTCTTATGGATGTAGAAGGCGGTGGTGTCACCTTCCATGGTTGGACTGAGGGCCAAGATGATCTCACGAACTTCGCCTTTGGACGTAGCCACGCGACGAATGAGCGACTCGATTTTTAATTCTTCTGGACCGATGCCATTGACGGGTGAGATGATTCCACCCAACACATGGTAGATCCCTGTGTATTGCGATGTGTTCTCAATAGCCATGACATCTTTCCCTTCTTCCACCACGCAGATCGTGGCATGGTCACGACGGTGACTCTTACAGATGTTGCATTCTTCGTCGTCGCAGATGTTATGGCATGTTTTGCAGAATCGGATGTTGCTCCGAAGACGCTGCAACGCTTGGGTGAGAGCTGTGGTTCGGTTCTCGTTTTCCTTCACGAGGTGCAACACCAGCCGCAAAGCTGTTTTCTTGCCGATGCCGGGCAGCCTTGACATTTCTGTCACCGCTTCTTCTATCAGTTTGGAGGGAAATTCCAATTCGATGTTCCTTTACAATATCCTCGCGTCGATGCCTACTTCGCAGATGGCGTCTTTCATCGGCTTCAACTCTTCGAAGGAGCCGTTTTTCACTGCACACTTTCCCTTATAATGGATGATCCATGTGCATTGTTCTGCCTGTTCAGGCGAATGCTTGCAAACCCTCATCAGGGTTGTAATCACATGGTCGAAAGTATTGAAATCGTCGTTGAAAACCACCAAGTCCTTCACGTCGGTAGTTTCGACCACTTCCAGAACTTCCACCATTTCCTTTTCCTGGCCCGAAGTGTTCATACCGATCAACACCTTTTTTCCAAAAGTAAAAAAAAGATACCAAGTTTGTAATTCATGCGCTCCACCCAACCCACTGCTCGATGACCCCAGGACTCATCGTTACCATCATGTCGATTTACTTTGCTGCGCTCATTGCGATCTCCTGGGTCACAGCGCGTGGTGCCGACACGAACACTTTTTTTACTGCGAACCGACAATCACCATGGTACCTCGTGGCCTTTGGCATGATTGGTTCGTCTCTTTCGGGCGTCACGTTCATCTCGGTTCCTGGCAACGTTGGAAAAATCGGGTTAGGATATTTTCAAGTGGTGCTTGGATACCTCGCCGGTTACTGGGTCATCATGTACGTGTTGATGCCATTATACTATCGACTGAATGTGATCTCGATCTATACCTACCTAGAACAACGGTTCGACAATTGGGCCTACAAAACCGGAGCGTTTTTCTTTTTGGTTTCCCGGTCACTTGGCTCGGCGTTGCGCCTATACTTGGCTGCCAACGTGCTCCAACTGTTCCTGTTCGATCAGTTCCATGTTCCATTTATCGTCACAGTAGCGACGACGATCGTACTCATTTGGATCTACACGTTCAAAGGCGGAGTCAAAACAATCGTGTATACCGATTCGTTCCAAACGCTTTTCTTGGTCACTGCAGTGATTGTCGCCGTGTGGCAAATCTCCTCACACTTGGGGCTTTCCTTTGGAGAGATCACGGGCATTTTTAGCGACAGCGAGTATTCAAAGATGTTTTACTTCGACGATCCGAACGCGACGCTTTGGTTTCCGAAGATGTTCTTGGGAGGCATGTTCATCACGATTACCATGACTGGGATGGACCAAGAAATCATGCAAAAGAACCTGACCTGTCGAAACTTGGGTGACGCCCAGAAGAACATGTTTTGGTTCAGCATCATCTTAGTGATCGTCAACCTACTCTTCTTACTGCTGGGCGCATTGCTTTATATCTACAGCGCCAAGAACAATGTGCCGCTTCCTGCCTCGAGCGACGATCTCTTCCCAATGCTGGCATTCAAACACCTTGGTGTCGTAGTGGGTGTGTTCTTTCTTTTGGGAATTATCGCCTCCTCGTACGCTAGTGCAGACTCAGCTTTAGCGGGACTTACGACTTCATTCTGTATCGACTTCCTGAACTTTAAGAACAAACCAGAAGAGCAAAAACGACGGGAGAAACTATACGTGCACATTGGTTTCTCTCTCTTGTTCTTGCTAATTATCGTAGTGTTCAAAGCGATCAATGAACGTTCTGTGATCGATGCGGTGTTGCAGATTGCGGGCTACACGTACGGTCCCTTGCTCGGTCTGTTCACGTTTGGATTGTATACTAAGCGCCATGTGAGCGGACTCGCTGTTCCGACCATCGCGTTGATCTGTCCATTGCTTTCTTGGGTGATAAGTACTTATGCGCCCATTTGGTTCGATGGCTATAAAATAGGATACGAGGTGCTGCTGATCAACGGTGCGCTGATGTTCGGGGGGTTGTGGCTCGCTTCCTCGAAAGGGAATAAGGTAGAAGCATAGAAAAAGGTGAAATGAAAAAGGGCTGCCGTCTGCAGCCCTTAGTCTTACCCAACTTCACATTCCAACTTGCCCTGTGCTAAAGCCACTATAGACAGGGTTTATCTTTTCACGTAGTCGAATCGTTCGGTGCGTCCATCGTTCGATACTACCACGACTGTATACTTTCCATCGCACACGTCGCAGAAGTCGATGATCATCTTGCGGCGTCTCAGCTTTTGAGCGGCCACCAAGTCTCCATTTTCGTGGAAGACCTGCACACGTGCGCCGCGCATGCTTTTCGAGGTTGTCAATACGAACAAGTCTTTCTTGCTCTTCTCTTTTGCCTGCACTTGGTTGGTTTGCGAGGCGAAAGCCATCGTACCGGCTACCAGCAGGGCGAGTGTGAGGGTTAACTTTTTCATATCTGTTTCGCGATTACGAGGACCCCTTAAGACGATAATGGTGCCAATGGCGATGGCATTGGAAATCTTGGAAATTTTGGGGTTTTGATGGGGTCGGGAGTCCCAATTTGGGAGGGAGGTTGGGAAAGGGGCTCGAAATGGTACTTGGCCCCAACGTACGGTGGAGGACTCCGTATTACACTAAAGGGTTCGGAGGAGAACCCCGCCTTCGCCTAGGGGCTACGGCGGAGAACTGCGGAGGACTTGTCTAACGATTTAGCTCGATGCTTGGGTCCCAGAACTTCTTGTCGAAGTCGACGACTTTGTCTTTGACCACTTTTACACCTTCTTTCTTGAGGCGTGATTCCATCGCCGATGGAGGTGTGAAGTGATGTTTACCTGTGAGAAGTCCCTGGCTGTTGACCACACGATGGGCAGGAACTTTGGAGTCGGCATGGGAAGCATTCATGGCCCATCCCACCATTCGGGCCGAGCTGCGAAGACCTAAGTAGGCACCAATCGCGCCATAGCTCGTCACGCGCCCTTTCGGAATAAGCTTCACTACTTCGAACACATCTTCAAAGAATGAATATTTCTTATTCGAAACTTCCTTTTTTGTTCGTTTAGCGGCCATGGCGTGTAATAAATATGGTCAAATCTCTTGTAAACGGGTTCATCAAACAAAATTCACGAGTTAAATTGCGGTGCGATTTCCTTACCATGAGAGCAATATTCTTCCTGTTCGTACTTCTGGCTTCCATCACAAGTTATGGGCAAAAATTCAACTTCCCGGAAGGCGACCAATGGCGTTTGCCTACCGAAGGTGTAGAAACAACTTTCCGCGTCACGACGGACACTGTTCCGCCCAAGTTTTCAATCGATGGGGGCAATGAATATGGGATTAACTTCGACACTACCGGAAAATTTTCATGGAAGCCAGCTTATGAGTTGGTCGATCGCCTCGAGAAAACAAAAGAAGTGACCGTCATCTTCCAAGGTGAATGGAAGAATGGAAAGAAAGTGCGCCGGCCGGTGACGTTCATCGTGCAACATCAAAATCGTGCACCAGAGATTGAGGAACTCCCGATCTTTTATGTGAAGCAAGCCACGCTCAACAAGTACCAAATCTCTTCTGACTACGTGAGCGACCCGGATGGCGACCCCATCACATTCAAGCCTGTTGCGACCGCGATGCCCGAAGGAGCATCATTGAGTTCGCTCGGACTTTTTACTTGGACACCTTCGCGAAATCAGTTCACGGCGTTGAAGAATAACCCGCTCACCATCGAGTTTATCGTTCAAGATCCCGACAAGGCTGAGGTGCGAGGCCGCCTAAAGGTGATGCAAACGCAAATGGACTTACCTCCAGAACTGTTGTTGGTTCCTGGTGATACCATCTATAGCATCAAGGAAGATGAACGCGTGAACATTAAGTTGTACGTGACAGATCCCAATGGTGATGAGAACATCTCGAGCGTATCCTTCGTATGCAACGACGATCGCGTGCCAAAGTCGACATTGAAAGAGAACTCGATCGTACAGGCCGAGTTCACATGGTCTCCGGGGTATTACTTCGTGGGTGAAGCCGAAAAAGTGAAAGACGTTGACTTTGTGTTTTTCGCATTGGACAAGTCTTCGAATCGAGTACAACGTCGGGTGAAGGTAAAGGTATACGACACTGAAAACATCGATGAAAAAGACAAAGCTTTGTTCCAAAAGTACAGGAGCTCGTTGATTGTGGCAAAGGCGCTGATCGTTCAACTGGATGAAAATCACGACAAGTTGAACAAGATGTACAAGCAAGCTAAAAAAGGGAAGAAGCAGCGGGCTTTAGTGAATGCTGGTTTGGGTGCCACCACCGGTATTACACCGGTAGTAATGAAACCCGAAGAGTCAAAGTACATTACGGCGATTGGCGGTACAACGATGTTGACTCTTGGTACGCTCGAAGCAACTGAGGTACTCGGCAAGTCCAAGTCTGATATTCTCGACAAGATGAAGATAAACGTCGAAATCAGGAACCAACTTCAGATGGAAGGTGACAACTTCGCTCGGAAGTATTCACTCAAGTCTGCGCGAAGAAACAAGGAATTTGAAACGGATCGCGAAAAGCTCCTGCCTATCATCAACAACCAGAAGTTGGTACTACTGGAGTTAGATGCGAGCCGACCGAGTATGCCCAACTACAGCAACAAGGACATTAAGGATACATTCCCAGACTTCAGCGAAGAGTGATTCAACGTGTGAACGTCCAGTCGTAAATTTTGAGTGACTGAATTGCTCCGGAGGAATCTGTGACGAAGGTGACAGGAACTCGATATTGACGGAACTCCCCGCTCCAACCTTCGAACGAGTCGAAGTTCCAGTGTGTCGCTCCAAATTCATAGGCGTGGTCGTTGAGGTCGAACCACAGGGTATTGCCTTTCACCGACACTCTTGCGGTTCCATACAACTTGCTCGTATACGTTCCGGCAAACGCATCTAGTGAATGCGAAAGCGTTGTTCCTTTCACTTGACTTGCATTCAAGGTTTGTTCTTTTAACTTTTCGCCCGTGCGAATCTTTTGAAAGAGGCCGTATACTTCGGCATTCCAATCACGGTTGCCCCCAAGTGCGAAGTAATCGAGCGTTTTGTACAGCAATGCATGTCGAACTTCAGCGTGATCATAGTTGCCATAAATAAACACGCCCAACTTTTCTTCGGGCATCAAGCCGACAATGGCTGTAAGTCCTTCAATGCTACCCGTGTGAAAGTTTAGCTTCTTTCCTTTGTAGTCGATTTGATACCACCCAAGTCCATAGGTGAGCCAATTGGGTTTCACGATAGACAAAACTGGATATTCATCCGAAGGAAAGATATTTTGAGGCTTGAATATCTCGGCCCACGTTTTTGCGGAAAGCAGTCGCTTGCCTTGATACTTGCCGCTATCGAGCATGCACATCATCCAGATCGCCATCTCATCGGCGTTGGACCACACGCCACCTGCAGCACCTATTTCGGCATCAGAGTCATAATTCAGCACACGAATTGTGTCGCGCACAAGCAAATGCGGGCGAGTCATGTTCGTTGTCTTGGCGAGACCACGGCGCGGTACTGTAGCCGTCATTCCCAGCGGTTGGAACAAATTCTCAGTCATCACTTCATACCAGCGCTTACCAGTCAAGCGTTCGATCAACTTTCCTGAAACAGTATAGAACGTGTTTTGATACTCGAATCCAGCTCGAAATGAATACTGTGGATTCACGAACCGCAACCGGTAGAACATTTGGTCCGGCGATTCATTAAAAATGCCAGTCAGGAAATTGGTGCTGGGGTATCCTGTGTTATGAATGAGCAAATCGCGCACTCGAAGTTCACGCGTCACCCATGGTTCGGACAAGACCAGCTCGGGTAGATAGTCGGTCACGCGGTCGTCCCATTTCACTTTTCCCTCGTCGACCAGCATACCGAGCACAGCTACGTTCATCGCCTTGGTCGTTGATGCATTGGCGAACAAGGTTTTGGTATCGACGGGAGAATCCTTTCCGAGCTCAGTTGTGCCGTAGCCTTTCCTAAAAATGATTTTACCGTCCTTTACGACTGCGATTGACAGTCCGGGCACATTCCATTGCCTTCGTGATTGGTCGACATACCGGTCGTACTCGATAATTTTTTTAGGATCAACTTGAGCGTAAGAAGAAGAAAAGAGCAAGGTAGCTGCAACACAAGCGACCAAGCGACTAATAGGTAGGTTCATGGTCTGAAGATAAGGAACAAAGAATGAAAATTATGGTGAAGTCAAATGAGGGATGTTTTTGGAATGGGAGAAATAACTAAGAACCAATGAGGCAATAACCAACGCAAAATGGTTTGGCTTGGGAGTTGAAAAGAACGGAGGTTTTGGGAATGATGGTTGCTAACCACGACGTTTATTCTTCCCGAGAGAAACTTTGAAGTCCTCGGGAGTGCCGACCACCTTTAAATTGACAAAGCGAACTCGGCGTTCCGTTTCGGAGTACTCGATTTCATCGATCTGGTTGAAATCGATCTCCTTTGTCTTTTTATCGAAGAGGGTGTTCAACCCAACTTCCTTTACCATTTTGAAGGGCACGCGCAAATAGTACTCCATGGTAAGATCCATCGCTTGCTTCCCAGACATCTCGATGGCTCCGAGCGATGAGTTGATATTCATACTTGGAATCGTCAGCACACCGTTGGCAAAACTCAACTGGTTTGTCAGGCTGTCGAATCGAACCATCCGTAGGTTTTTATCTTTAAAGTACCCAGCCATCGCTTGCATAGGAGCGAAATCAACAAGTGTACCGTCGTAAATGGTGACGTTGATTTGAGCTACACTATTGTTCACCAGCGGGACGAGGTTGGGATGAACCTGCACATTGCTTCTAATCACTCCTTTGAGTCTGCCCTTCACATTCTTGTTGATCACCAGATCTTGACCCAAGTGATCGAGTTTCAGCATCACTTTCTCAAGGTCGACCCGATCAACATTGATGGTACTGGTCAGCAATATTTTGGTCGTGTCGCGCCCATCCAGCATTCCCTTGATGCTCACGGTGCCCCCAGCGATCCCGGCGCCCAAAGTATCGGCATGAATAAAATGGTCTTCGGTCATGCGCATTCGAGCTGTTAAGCCCGTCGTGATCATATCGCTGTACTTCAACTTCGCGACATCCACTTGGAAGGTAAACTCGTTGAATGGCAGGGTGAAAATATTGAACGCTTTCGCATGAACAGAAACGGTGTCTTTCTTGACGGCGACTGCTGGCTTTGGTCGTGGCTTGCGCGCTTGCGTGGAGTCACTGCGCTTTCTCCGGGTGGTGTCTGGTGCGAAGTTGTAGCTGACGAGTTCATCCACGTCGAGGTAATTCGACTTTAAGTAGAAATAATTTGTTCTCTTCTTGATTGTTTTATCTGCTCCATTGAACACGCGCATGGTGAGATCGAAGTCGCTGTTACCGACACTACCTTTTAAGGTGTCGAGCGCAAAAATTCGGTTGGTGCTATATTTTACCGTCCCGCTAATGTCCCTCATCAAAAAATTGTGATTTTTCAGGAACCCTGTCGCATTGGCGATATGTGCTTTCGCGAACCGGAATACAGTATCGTAGCGCAAGTCGATCTTTGTCCGAAGCCACATGTCATTTGCTTCTTCGTGGCGATAACCTCTTGGTATCAGCTTACGCGTTCCTCGACCGAGAATATCGTCCAACGCAAAGCGTTTCGATTTGAAGTCGAAAGCGATCTGGGTTTTACCTTTCTTAATATCCTCGAACCAAAGTTGGTAATTGCTCACTCGACCGCTGAACTGAAAGTCGGAGCCATCGACCATACCTTTTAAGTCCTTAAGTCGGACGAGGGTATCGTTCACGGTCAACGCTGCGCTGATGTTCTTAAAAGAATGCTTATAGTTCTTCAACGTTGCGTTCAGAATTTTCAGATCAAACTGACCTTTTGGTAATGGTGCTGGGTTCAACAACTGGCCGACCGTGGTTTGCATTTCTACACCGAGTTGGAATGAAGTTACCTCTTCGTCGATGTTGTTAGAAAGAGCTGTATCGTAGGCCAGAATGTCTTTCAATTGCATGTCGTTGCTGCGTGCGTTCACTTTGACGGTCACGGCCTTATTGTGATCGCGCAAAAATGCCTGGATGTCGCTAAGGCTTCCACTCAATCGGAGATCGGACTTCCCGAGTGTGAGCCACGCAGAGTCGAGTGTGATGTTCCCATCATGCATCCGTGCGTGTACGTTCATGTTCTTGACGGGAATCGGATGTCCGGGGATCGCGAACGAAAGGTCTTCGACGACGAGCTTGCTTTGAATTCCATCCTTCAAACGGGTGAGCGATTGTTCGGGTAGCTTGATATCGATTAGTTCTTGGAAGTCCATGTCCAACTTGATCTTACCATTCGTTTGTTTTAGGTCTGCAATTCCGAAAAAGTCACCCAAAAACTTCAATTCCAGTTCCGAGTTTACTTGCATGACCACGTGCGGGTTGGTGAAGTCGCGCATCACGAAGTTCCCTTTGAAGATTCCCTTGCCTGGACGTGCGCTCACGTTGGTGATGTGAAGTTCCGAAGTTTTTAACGCGTGATCACTTCCGTTGAAATAGTATCCTTTAAATCCCAGTTGATCGACTTTCTGTTTGGCGCCGGGGTTTAGAAACCATGCGTCTTCGCAACCGAAGTCGACTTCGATTAGCGGCATCTGGTCTTTCGCGACACGTCCACGCACCATTCCATCAAAGAAGATTCGTCCGTCGTATTGGAATGGCGCCAGATAGGATTTTACGCTTTCGGGTAGGAACGCGGTGATCAAATTCAAATCTGGTTTATCGCCGCTGACGCGGAAATCGATCACACTTTCGCGTGCGACGTTGGCTGAACCGCTGAGTTTGAACGTAGCATCTTGGAGTTGGCAGCTGCTCGCCGGAATGGTGAGAATGCTCGTCTTGGGTTCGTAGCTTGCTTGGATGTCGATGTTGAATTTTTTGTGTCGGAAGAAACTCGTGTCAGTCGGGCTGGTCATGTCCAAGACCATGTCGCTGGAGAGCGTGATGGCCAGCAGACTGTCACTGTTGAACGTGGCATTGAGTTCGCCGATCTGGGTGCTGAACTTCCGTTGGTCTTCATCGTTGAGGATGGAGATCGCTAAATTCTTGAAGTGAACTTTCTGAAGATCAAGTTTCAGCGTTGTCGTGTCGGTCGACTTAGACGTTGAGTCAGGCTCTAGGTTGAGCACTTCGAGGAGGTCGAGTTCGCCATCTGCAAGGCGCACCACGTCGATGTAGCCATCGCTCATCGAAAAGCGACGAAGGTTGTACTTGTGGTCGAGGAGATCTGGGATACTGATCCCCGCGTAAAATTTTTCCAACTTGACGATCGGGCGTGAACCTTTCTTGTCGGGACGAAGTTCGACACCATGGAGTCCGACGGACACGTACGGGAAGTGCTTGAAGAGTGAGACCTTGCTGTCGACAAAAGTTACCTCTCCTTTGAAAGTGCTGTTGGCTTTATCGATCGCCATCCGGATGATGCGGTCGTGTTCAACTTCGATGAGGATCACTGCAGTGATGACCATCAAAACGATGGTTGACACGAGCACTAAAGCTGGTCGGAAGATCCAGTATTTGACGAAAGGACTCATGGAAGTGAATCGCAAATATACCGAAAGCGTTTCCTTTGGGGAAAAGTTGTCTAGGTCTACCTGTTCGGACTATTGCCTTGTTGTTTTGAGAGCTAAAAAGTGAATTGTCGTGAATAATTTGAATGTGGCTTTATCAGTTTTAGACTTAGCGGGGGTAGTGGAAGGTGATACCTCGCCCGCGGATGCATTTCGTCGTAGTGTCGCGCTGGCAAAGCATGTGGAAATGCTAGGATTCAAGCGCTACTGGTTTGCCGAACATCACAATATGGAGAGCGTGGCATCGGCGGCGACTTCGGTGTTGATTGGTCACGTGGCGGGGGCAACATCAACGATCCGCGTCGGTTCGGGGGGCATTATGTTACCCAACCACGCACCGCTCATCATTGCGGAGCACTTTGGTACGCTAGAAGCATTGTACCCAAACCGAATCGATCTTGGGCTGGGACGCGCGCCGGGCACAGACCAAGTAACAGCGCAAGCACTCCGTCGCAACTTGAGTGGTGATGTAGACCAATTTCCGAACGACGTGATGGAACTACTACATTACTTAGGGCCACGCGATCCAAAAGCGCGGGTGCGTGCGGTACCTGGCCAAGACAGTCACGTGCCCGTGTGGTTGCTGGGGTCGAGCCTATATAGCGCGCAACTGTCAGCGATGCTCGGACTACCGTTTGGGTTTGCATCTCACTTCTCACCTACGTATCTCCACGAAGCGCTTCGTTTGTATCGAGAGCAATTTCGCCCTTCGAAATACTTAGATAAACCGTATGCACTAGCGTGTGTGAATGTAATCGCGGCCGACACCGACGAGGAGGCGCAATGGCTCGCAACATCATTTTATCAACTAGCCCTTGGTATGTTTCGCAACACGCGACGGCCGTTGCCGCCACCGGTTGTGTCTATGTCAGGTCTTTGGACGGAAGCCGAAGAGCGTGGCGTCTTGAACATGATGACCTACTCTTTTATTGGCAGTCAACAGAAAGTGAAAAGTTTGTTGGGTGAGTTCATTACCTCGACTGGAGTAGACGAGGTGATGGTGGCGAGTCATGTGTATGATTTCGAGAAGAAGATGAGGTCGTATGGGGCGTTGGGGCGTTTAGGTCGTTAGACGTTGGTTCGTTAGGCGTGGGCGGGAACTATCTTCAATCGTGGGAATTGGGAATTGGGAATTGGGAATTGGGAATTGGGAATTGGGAATTGGGAATTGGGAATTGGGAATTGGGAATTGGGAATTGGGAATTGGGAATTGGGAATTGGGAATTGGGAATTGGGAATTGGGAATTTTTCACTCCACCTCAATAAGTCAAAAAGAAATAGTTAGAAATCTCCCTCTCGCCTCCCCATTTTAACCTTTAGAGCTTTGCAAGTTTCTGGTATCCTAAGCTCTTTTTGAGCTTTTCCAACAAACTCATTTCCTGATCGAGTCGAGTCCCAAAAAAAGCGTTTCCGTTGAACTCAGTTTTCAGCAGGACGCCAGAGTTTCATTTTTCGATCTCAAAGTTCATGGTCGTGATTTCACTTTTGTGAGGCAAAAATGTAGGGGTTTCTTCAACGTCGTCGTTAGGATAGCGCTCATCGACACGTTTAGTATGAAAAGTTAATCTCAACGAACGATCCGTTATGATATATGTCCCTTTATAAAAGGTGTCGCCGCTAATGCATTCACTTACATACACAAACTGAGTCTTGTTAAAGACATACAAACTAGCGGTACAACAATCACACTCGGGCGTTACTTGACAGGCATTGCGGTCAAGGTCATTGTGAATAAGAAATACTTGGTTGGAGAAATCTTGCGCAAAGCTTGAGGTCGAAAAAATGATGAAGAAGAAGATGGTCGTAAAGTGCATGTGGGTCGTTTATTTGTAAGGTGTTGGCTTATTTTTTTTTGCGCCCGTGAAAAGAAAGTATTGGCTTCCTCCTTAGATGCGCAATTGCTATCGAACCATATCCATTTATTGGTCATTGGAAATTTTTGAAAACCGGTTGGATGTGCGAGGCTAAACTGGACACGTGAGTAAAATGACATGGATTTTTCAATTTACCAATTTCCATTTTCCATTGCTGACATGTTCTGCCCCTATGGGACAGTGAATCAATGAGGACTAAATGAGTCAACAGGGATTGCGTCCCTAGGGGACGAACCCAATTGGATATTTTGCCATTGGTTCTTGGGTGTTTTCGAGCCTCAAACGGAACACAAAAGAACCAACTTTCAATGTCATAATTTTCAACTGGTGGAACCAGCGACAACACCACAACTAACCTGAAATCTTACTTTTAGCCCGCAACATATTTCTACCCCCTTAATTCAACGACATTGATTGGGAATTGGGAACTTTTCACTCCACCTCAATAAGTCAAAAAGAAATAGTTGGAAATCTCCCTCTCGTGCAATGCATTGGTCGTTGGGTATTTCGATTTAGAGCAGGTCACAAAAATTCCCGATTCCCAATTCTAAATTCTAAATTGTAAAAATGAAATACTCCTTACCTCTCGTGCTCGCGATCGTCGTGGCGGCGTGCTCACAGCCGCCAAAGACCGTTTCATCTGACGCCAAAATTGAATCCGAAGTAAACGCAGTTGTGAAAAACCTCGTCGACAGTGGAAAAATTGCCGGGGTCGCCGTCGGGGTCTATAAAGACAACCAACCCTTGATGCTGAAAGGCTACGGTTTCGCGGATCTGGAATACGACATTCCACTCCCTGCCGACGCGTCGTTCGAAATCGGGTCTGTCACAAAACAGTTCACCACCGCCGCGATCCTCCAGCTCGTGGAAGCAGGCAAGGTGAACCTCGACGATGAGATCGGCAAATACATTCAGTTTGACACCCATGGCAAGAAAGTGACCGTACGTCAACTCATGAATCATACGTCGGGCATCAAAGGCTACACTGAGCTACCCATGTTCGAGTCGCTCGCGATGACAAAACACAAGCGCGATACGTTGCTTCGTATCATCGAGAAAGAACCTTACGACTTCGAACCGGGCGATGCGCTCATTTATAACAATACCGGATTCTTCATGCTTGGACTGATCATCGAAAAGGCATCTGGCATGACGTACGAAGAGTACATCAAGAAGAATCTATTCGACAAAGCAGGAATGACCAACACATATTATTGTAGTGAAAACAAAATCGTGAAGAAGCGCGCGCACGGATACGAGATGAGTGAAACTGGATTGGTGCGTGCGAGCTACTTGGATCACACGTGGCCCTACGCGGCCGGCTCCATTTGCTCAACGGTGCCGGACCTCGCGAAATGGAACGAAGCACTTCACCACGGGAAAATCCTTGGCGACGCGATGTATAAGGAATACCTAGCGCCTGCTGTCCTGAACGACGGCACGGTGACACACTACGCCAAGGGAATCACCTTGCAAGACAAAAACGGGCGAAGGCTGATCGAACACGGCGGCTCCATCAATGGCTTTTTCGCTGAAAACATGTACTTCCCCGACGACAACGTGACAGTAATTGTATTGATGAATACGATCGGTCCAGTCAGGACTTCTGCTGTCGAAAAACCGATTGTCGATATGTTGTTTCCAAAACCAGAACTTGAGAAGCCCACATTCAGCGGCGACCTGAACACATTTGCTGGTCAATACAAAGGCCGCGCTAGAGGTACCGACCTCGAAGCAACGGTGACTGTAGTGGATGGTACACTCGCCATTCAACGTGGCAACGACAAACCCACGAAACTTGAATACGTAGAAGACAACACTTGGACCGATGGTTACGGTAACTACATGTTTTCGCCGGACGAACTGCGTGTGGATCAGGTATACGGATACTATAAACTCAAGAGAATTAAGAATTGAGATTTCGAAATTTAGAATTTGTCGTAACCCTCCCCAAAATTCCTAATTTTCAATTCTTAATTCTCAATCATTGTTTACGAATCTAACCCTGGCAACATTCAACATTGGTGAATACGAACAGGAAACGTTTAAGAACTGTGACTTCTCGAACGGGAACTTAGTCGGGTGCAAGTGGATCGACTGTACGTTTGTAGGCTGTAGCCTGAGCTTGGCGAACATATCAGGCGTCGTGATGAACAACGTTGTGTTTAAGGACTGCAAAATCCTCGGCTTGCGATTCGAGACGTGCAACCCGCTCACGTTCTCAGTTTCATTCGAAGGTTGCCAGCTGAATGACTCTTCTTTCTTCAAGTTAAAGATGAAAGGGACAAAGTTTCTGCGCTCGAAACTTCACCACGTTGACTTCACGCAAGCAGATTTAACATCCGCCACATTTTCGGACTGCGATTTAACGGATGCCACGTTCGATAACACGGTGTTGAGCAAGGCAGACTTCCGCACTTCTTTTAATTTCAATATCGACCCAGACCGCAACCCGATC
The DNA here is from genome assembly GCA_044226945.1 of Cyclobacteriaceae bacterium. Taxonomy (GTDB): domain Bacteria; phylum Bacteroidota; class Bacteroidia; order Cytophagales; family Cyclobacteriaceae; genus ELB16-189. Next base: position 109,115 of record JBGAGB010000014.1, read on the forward strand.
AAGAAAGCAAAGTTCTCGCTCGACTCGGTTCGCGGCCTGTTGTCGAAGTATGATATTGAAATCCAGTAAAAGCTAGTCGCGGAGCTTCCGCTCGAGGCTTGACCATCCGCCACCATTATGGACTTGCGTGTAGCCGCTCGATTGAAGGATGCTTTTAGCAGTAGCGCTACGCATACCAGAAGCGCAGCAGGTGATGATCGGCTTACTCTTATCTGGAAGGCGATGTAATTGTTGCGATAGTTGATCGACCGGTATGTTCACCGATCCTTTGATGTGTCCTCCTTGGTACTCTCCTTTCGAACGAACATCGACAATAGTGGCACCTTGCTTCAACAGTTCGGCATAGCTTACCGAGGGCCCGATGCCAAGGGCCGATTTCAAAGATTCAAACATAGTTTTAGTTAGTTAATACGCGCACTCAACTCCGAACCTTCACTGTTTCATATTGTGGGTCGAAGCTGACAAAAAAGTTTATGTAGATCGCTCGCGACAACCGGAATGTGACCGGAAACAGTACGATGGCTGCTGTGATGGTGGTGGCGATGTACGCGGTTGCTGATGGATTGAAGAGCACGCGTAGTGCAACAAACACGGTGGTGAGAAGCGCAACTTGCAAAGCGTAGCTCACGTACATGGCGCCAGTGTAAAATGAAGGCTCGAGTTTGAAATACTGGCCGCAGTGTTCACAACGGTCTGGCATTTCCGTGAAGTGACTCAAACGATAGGGACCTGATTTGAACAGGTCACCCTCGTGGCATTTCGGACATTTGTGTCGAAGGATGCTGTACATCCGAGTTCCTTTTTTCAAGATCATTCTACTTGTTGTTTGTCTTTGTTGTCGTCTGTTGTCTTTTCGTTGGTCGTGAAAGCGTTGACGAACAGGAACCCAAGGAGGGCTCCGTAGGCCGTACTGTTCACGGGCGACGAAGTAATGGGGCAGCTACCTGTGGAACACCCGATCTGTGCCCAGTACAGGTAGCCCGCCGCAGCGCCTACCACAGCACCGATTCCCCATTTCATCCAATTCTTCATAACGATACAAAGATCGGTGCGGCGCACGGGGCCACACCGTGACTTATGTCACACTTTCGCTTGGCAGGAGAAATTTGTTTTCTCAAGCTTGGTTTCGGCGAGGGCCTTGAAGCCACCGGCGATGTCGATGACGTTATCCCATCCACGTGATTTGAGGATAGAGGCGGCAATCATCGAACGGTAGCCCGCGGCACAATGGATGTATACATGGCCGATCTTCGGGATCTCGGCAAGGTGCTCATTCAAATACTCGAGCGGGATGTTCTGTGCTCTCACCAAATGTTCGGCTTCGAACTCTCCCGGTTTGCGCACGTCGAATAAGGTTGTCTGTGCCGACTTTGTGCGACGCTCGTATTCGGCAGCTGAGATGGACTCGATTTGGTCAATGTCCTTGCCAGCATTTTTCCATTCATCCAATCCTCCTTTCAAGAATCCGAGGGTGCGATCGTAGCCGACGCGTGCGAGTCTCGTCACGACTTCCTCTTCACGACCTGCCTCCGTGATGAGCAGCAGCGGATGGTCAACGCCTGGAATGAGCGTTCCCGCCCAAGGAGCAAAACTTCCATCGATGCCGATGTTAATAGAGTTCGGGACAAAGCCCTTCGCAAATAGTTGTGCCTCGCGTGTGTCGATCACGAGCGCGCCTGTTTCATTCGCGAGCAATTCGAACTGCTCGGGTGTGAGTGGAGTAAGGCCGTGGTTCAAGACAGAGTCGATGCTGTCGTAACCATCGCGATTCATCCGTACGTTTTCGGGGAAGTATGCAGGAGGTGGGAGGAGTCCGTCTGTTACTTCCTTTATAAATTCATCGCGGGTCATCGTGGCACGGAGCGCGTAGTTTTTCTTTTTCTGGTTGCCCAACGTGTCGACGGTTTCCTTCGACATATTCTTACCGCAGGCAGAGCCGGCCCCATGGGCGGGATAGACGATGACGTCGTCGGCAAGCGGCATCACCTTGTTGCGAAGCGAGTCGAATAACAAACCGGCGAGTTCCTCCTTCGTCATGTTCGCTGCTTTCTGTGCGAGATCGGGTCGGCCTACGTCGCCTAAGAACAGTGTGTCGCCACTGAACATCGCATAGTCTTTTCCATTTTCATTTTTCACCAAGAAAGTGGCAGACTCCATCGTGTGCCCGGGGGTGTGCAACACTTGGATGTGGATGCTGCCGAGTTTCAAGAGTTCGCCATCGGTGGCCACATGGGCTTTGAACTTCGGCTTGGCGGTGGGACCGTACACGATCGTGGCACCGGTTTTCGCGGCGAGGTCGAGATGGCCAGAGACGAAGTCGGCGTGGAAATGTGTTTCGAGTACGTACTTGATGGTGGCACCATTCGCCTTCGCTTTCGCGAGATAGGGACCCACCTCACGGAGAGGGTCGACAATGGCGGCTTCGTTGCCAGACTGAATGTAGTAAGTTCCTTGGGCGAGACAGCCCGTGTAGATTTGTTCGATTTTCATATTCGTGGTCATCGGGAGGTTTGCCTGATGACGACACAAAATTGCTGATAAGGAACGGCCGGGTCCGTGACAAAAGTCACCCCTCTGTTTTTTTTTGACGGCCTCTACCGTCGTGAGAATGCGGGTAGTCGTGTGATACCGTGGCGGGAAAGGGTGATCAAATTTTGAGATTCCAATTTTTTCAGGAGCCGCGAGATCACTTCGCGCGACGAGTTCAGGTCGTCGGCAATTTCTTGGTGGGTGATGGTGATTTGTTCGCCACCGAATGTCTCGAACTGCCGCTTGAGGTAGAACTCCAGTTTTTGGTCCATGGAATGGAACGCAACTTGGTCGATGACTTCGAGCAGTTCCTCGAAGCGGGCGCGATAAGTTTCAAGCACGAAATAGTACCATTGACGGTAGTCTTTCATGAGTGTGTCCATGTGTTGGATGGGGATGGCGAGGGCTTTCACTTTCGTGAGGGCTCGTGCTTTGATGGCGGAGCTTTCGTTTTTGGTGGCGCAGATCATGGACAGGGCGCATGCGTTTCCTTTTTCGAGGTAGTAGAGGAAGAACTCCTCCCCTTCGGAACCTTCGCGGTATAGTTTCACGCG
>JBGAGB010000056.1:0-11708 GCA_044226945.1 Cyclobacteriaceae bacterium
TCGTTCATGTCGTAATCGTCGGTTTCAAAGATGGCGTCACCCCAACGATTGTAGATACTGACATGCGTGCCTGGTTGCAAGAATTGGATGTGGAACCAGTCGTTCACGCCATCGCCGTTTGGAGACATGCCTGAATACACAACTGGATCGGCGCCAACTTCCACGTTGACAGTGCTTGTTTGACACCTGCCTGCTGAGTCGCAAACAGTAATCGTGATTTCATCGGTACCCTTAAAGGCGGGGATGCTGCCGTAGTTGATGGTGATGACGCCATTGCTCACACTCACCTGTGCGCCTTGCTTCGAAGTAACGACAAGCGTAGACAAATCAAGGTTATCGTCTGGGTCAGATAGGATTTCACTGGCTGCCAACGCGATGTTTCCGCCGGCACCAGTTTTCTTTTCTTCTGTGGAGATGGCGGGTGGCCTATTGATCGTGATCACAGTGCCAGCCAACGATACTGCGGGACTCCCATCCGTTACCGAGAATGTGATTCCCCGCGCTGCCGCGGAGGGTGTGGTGGATGTGTTTCGATATTTAACCGACCTAAGCGCAGTTTGGTAGTTGAAAGTAGTACTCGCTCCTGTTAAGGTTAGGACACCGGTACCCGCGTTGTAATTGCCAACAATCGAGTTTTGATCTGTGAATAACAATACGTCTTGCGAGGAGTCGAAACCCGAAACGATGGCAACGGTAGCACCTTGCATTTTCGTGGTGTCAGGGTCGGTGATCGTGATGAGACTGTTGATGACCAAGTCGCCGTTTGCATAGAACACGTTCGAGACGCCAGCCAGCGCGGGGGGAGTGTTCGAAGCGGTGATAGACAATTGCCCGGTGACCAGATTGCTGTCATTCTCGCCGTCATTCACGACAAGGGTAATCGTTCTTGTCGTTGTGTTGGCGGCCGTTCCTTTCGAATTGGAGTAGCGCACTGAGCGGACCACGTCCTGAAAATCAGCGATTGTACCGCCTCCTGTGAGCGAAAGTATTCCGGTCGACGCGTTGTAACTCCCGGTAATTGTCCCTTTTGGTGTGAACGTCAATACATCTTCTGCTGAAAAGACTGGCGATAACGTGATGGTGGCGGATGCGATCGAAGTATCATCCGGATCGCTCACTGCAATGCTCGAGGGTAGGCCGACTGGTGTCCCAATGTAAGCCAAGTTAAACGTGCCAGGCGTGACAACAGGTGGCTGGTTCGAGTGGGTCAATGTAAACACCGATATGCTCGCAGGCGAAGTGGTCAAGTCCGAGTCGAATGCTTGCATCGAGATGGACTTGGTAATCGTGCGACCTGCTTGTAGGGAGGATTTCCGGGCCTGGTTCGGTGGGAGCGACACGATGGGGGTGTATTGCACGGCACGGAGGGCTGCCTGCACATCTGCCGCAGCGACAGTCGCACCGCTTTTTGGTGTAAGTGTCAAAATCCCTTTCTGGGCATCCCACGCTGTATTGATTTTCGGATGCGTGCCGGTTAGTTCCAACACCTCTTTTCCAACATCGAATGGACTGATGATCACGGTTGCCCGCACAATGTCGTCGCCGTCTTCGTCCGTTAGTGTGAGATCCTTATCGATGATCACCGAGACGTCGGAGGGCAAGTCGAGTGACTGCCTGGTTTGCCCGACCTTCGGTGCAGGGTTTTGGTTCTCCGCCAACGTGAATGAACCCGTATCATCGCCAAACAGAAGATCGACATCTCCGTCGCCATCAATGTCTATGAAAGCTGGAGCGGCGGTTCCTTGCCGAGCCGAAAGGGCCTCGAATGGGTTGTAAAAACGTGTTGGATCGTTGCCGCCGGAAACACCATCCCTATACTCAACGAAGTTTGGTGCCTGTGGCGTGCCGATGTTTTCGTAAAACCAAAAGTTTCGATATTTACCCACGATAAGGTCAAGGTCTCCGTCATTGTCAAGGTCGATCACTTTAGGTTCGAAGGCGCCGTAAGATGACGAGTGGTTCTCGGAGCCCCAAGAGGGCATCGCCTGATAACTGGGCGCACCGACCGTTCCAATATTTTTATAAAATGAGATTGGGTACCCTGCTTGACATAGAAGCAGATCTTTCAGACCGTCGTGGTCGAAGTCACCGAAGTCAACCTTGCTGATTCGAAATTCTCCAGCAACCGTAAAAGCGAAGGGATTTGCTTCGGCCACTTGCTTGTTGTACACACCGCTATCGTTCCGGTAATAGTCGATCGCACCAACCTGGGCGTAGCCTGAGTAGACAAAGGTGGCAATGACCAAATCCAAGTCTCCGTCATCATCCACATCGACAATTGATATGCCTCCGGACTTTGGCGGATCGGGCAGGATACCGATTGGGTCTAATTCTGGTGGTGCCTGCGTGAACTTATTGTTGTCGTTGATGAACACGACATGATCGATGAAGTCGGTATATGTTTCGCATCCGTTTTGGCAATTGCCACCTCGATAGGAAGCACCAGAGGCGATAATGTCTAAGTCACCGTCTTTATCCACATCGTTGAACGACACGCGAGCGTTGTAACCGAGGTCCAAGCCGTCCATTGGGCTATTTAATCCGGACCTTTTTTGCATCGTACCGTGACCGATATTTTCAAAGTAGACGTAACTCTGAACCGAGGGTGAGGTATCGATTGCATTGATGCCAAGGGTGAGGTCGGTATCTCCATCCCCGTCGAGGTCAGCAAACGTGAGCCCTTTGTAATTCTTCGCACCCAGCGTGGCTATTTCAGCTAGGCCCAGTGGATTCCCCGTGGAAGTCGAAGGATTGCCGGAATTGTAGTTCCAAGCCCCAGACATCGGGACAAATGTTCCGTTATCATTCCTTCGATACGAAACCAAGTCGAAGTCTGTGGCATAAAAGTAGTCGAGGTCGCCATCTTGGTCTAAGTCTGCAAATCCTGGTGAGATGGTTCCACTCGCTTCATTCGCATCCACGGCAAATGGGTTCAGTATCCCCGTCATGGGCGTGTACACAGGGTCGATGTCCGGTGTCTTCCCAACCTTGTCATTTCGGAAAAACTGTACCCAACCGTACTTTCCAGTCTCCGCATCATAATGATATCCACCCACGATCAAGTCTTGGTCGCCATCCTGGTCGACATCTGCAAACACGGGCCAACCACCTGAAATGAACCCGATGTCTTGAAAGGGATTTTGCTCCAAAGGGAGGGTAAAGTGCGGAGTGTTTGGTCCGCCATCATTGCGATAGAAGTGGAGGTAATCTGGTGTTCCCAGGTCTCCATCGGTGTACGCTTGACCCACGAGTAAGTCTAGATCGCCGTCGTCGTCGATGTCTGCCAGCGTAACCCGAGCAGGGTCGGAATATGTTCCCGGCAGCAGTACCTCATTAAAAATTGGATAACTATACTGCTCTTCGAATACTGGATGGGTCTTGGTACCAATATTCTTATTGTAGGTGAGATAGTGATTCTCGCCAGAAACGATGGCATCTAGGTCACCGTCACCATCAAGATCAGCATAGGCCACAGTGGCAAACCTTTGTCTCCTAAACGCAGGAGGAGGCAACGGATTCTTCACAGGGTTTTCGACATACGGACCAAGAGTGGTCAGTGATGATTGTGCTTCAACATCGGAGGTGGTCAGCGCGAGCCCCACCGCCACACCGGCGGCTCCAAGCTTTAGCTGCGTACGCAACTCTGCTAACCTCTTGCGAAGGCGCTCCAATCTCTTGATCAAACTGGCTCGTTTGCGATAGGTGAACCGCCAGAAATCACCTCGGTTCAAGCTGGTCTTAATCTTCTTTCCAAGCTTGGTGTACTTGACCGAAACCGCGTGAAAGGAGTGAAGTAACGAGCTGTTCATGGGTGTTTGCGAGCCAACAGTTCTAGGGTAATCTGAGTTAAACTTAATACAAATCGTTTTACTTTGGTCACCCATTCAAATCAAAAAAGCAGGAGCAGGTCAGATAATGCGACAGGTTTCAAGCATCTCCGGATTTTAACTTTGAACTCGGTGGGGTAATTAATTGATTGATTGAATTTTAGATTATCAAATTAAAAGTTGTTTTGGAAACTCCAGCCCACCCTCAATCGCAAGTCACGGTCAGCAACGTGTGGCGGAAATCGACTCCAGAATTGCGGTCTGAAGTGATTGGGTTTTGGGCCGAACACCAACTTCTCCCGGATTCGGCCGATCCCAATGAACGCGCATTGGAAGTAGTCCTCATCGTTCGCGACGTGGCTAGTCGCCGCATCGTAGGCCTCTCGACGGCAGCCGTCGTTCAATTCAAGCAGCTCGCCAACAAATATTTCTATCTCTACCGATCAGTGATAGCACCCTCGTATCGCATTCCAGGGTTAGACTCCAAATTGATGGTCGACACGCGCGACTTCCTCGAACAAAGGGCATCCGAAGGCGAAGGACCGGGGTGCATCGGTGTCCTCACCTTCGTCGAAAACCCGGCGATCATCAAAGTCAGAAACGAAGCGGTGTGGCCCGCATCTCAAATGGTATTTATTGGGAACGACAGTCGGGGCAGGGAGATTCGAGTGTACTATTTCAAGCGTGCCAGGATTTAAACCTGGTCGCCCGACGTAGGGTCGGGACGAGGCCAGTACACGCCATCAGGCACCACAATGATGCCATCGTGTTCGTTCTTTTCAATCGACAGGATGTTTGGCCGGACGATGCTCGGGATCACCCGAACGTCATAGATTTCATCCACGGAGCTTTCGTAGGAAATCTGTCCCACAACCGTCCGCGAGGGCAAGTGAAAAGCAACCACGCCGCACATGAGCGATCGGCTAGCGATCGGAAGGTCACCAAACGCGACGCTAGTAGTTCGCAGCCGCGAAAGGCCCACGAACAAGTAGTCGCCGATGCGATCCAAGCCTCTGGCAAAACCGTCGAAGCGATGGATCACTTGGTAGGTCGACCTTTCAGCATCCACCTGCACAAGTTCACCGGTGCCTGACAGTAAGAGAAACAGCCCTTCACTGTAGATCCTAGGAGAGTGTGGCATCGGCAGGTCGCGCAAGATTAACCGTTGTGTATCCGCTTCGATCAGCACGCCGCCTGTAGCCTTACCTGGTTTCCAACCCTTTTCAGTGCTGGTTGCGCCAAGGGCAGTTAAGTACTTGATCTGCCTATCGGTAGACGCCATTCCGTTGAGGTGACAGAAGTCGCCAGGACCAACCTCTTTGATAAAGGCCGGCTTCCAAATGGGCGAAAAGCTACGTCGATCATCAATGGTCGCCACACAAGAGAACCTGGTGTTTGCGGCCAACAAGCCAGCTGAGCTGAACTGCAGATCGTGGATGTCAAGTTCGCCCGTGTAGTAGGTCGCCCTGGGAATAAAAACAGCGTCGTACGTGTTGGGCTTTTTGGGGTAGCGATGCGCTTGGCCCGGATTATTCTGGAAGACCACAACTTCATTTTGAGTAGCGATTGCCAACCGATTGTCGTGCCACGCGATACCCATGGGCTTGCGAAAGCTCCTGGGGAATTGAATCAGCTCCTTCTCGTTTTTGGGACTCAGGAAAATTACCTTTCCAGCTTGGTACGTGCTGATGGCCACACTCGATCGCACGGCAGCAAGCAACTGGGCGAAACCGGGTGTGTAGGTACAAGTAAAGGGAGGTAAATCTTTGCTCATGTAGTCGTTACTAGGAGTGAGGTTAATGTCCTGACAGACAGGTTTTTATTCCACTTTATTTCTTGTTTTTCCTGGATTTTGATCGAGTTGAATTTCCGTAAGACGGCGTCGATCGCGATCAGGGTCTGCGACTTCCCAAGCCATTCGCCAAGACAATAGTGGGCCCCATAGCCAAAGGTAAGATGGGGATTCGGACTCCGATCGAGTTTCAGTTCGTCCGGAGCTTCGAAAACATGCTCGTCACGGTTGGCGCTCGCTAGAAGCAAGGTGAGCGAGCTCCCTGCCGGAATGTCCACACCAGCAACTTGAGTGGGTTTCGCTGCGATGCGACCGAGGAATTGAACTGGGGTGTCGAACCTGAGCAACTCGTCGACGCCAGATGCTTCGAGCAAATAGCGATCGGTTCGCAGTCGTCCATACAGATCGGGTCGTTGCGCCAAGTGGTAAACTCCTGTCCCAATGCTGGCAGCAGTCGTCTCTTCGCCCGCGATAAAAAGGAATATTAGGAGCGAAATTAACTGCGCGTCGGATAGGATTTGACCTCTATCGCTCGCTTGAACTAACCTTCCCGCGAGGCTTTGATCGGAGCATGCCCGTTTATTCAACACGACGCCTCGGAAGTACTCGACGAAGTACCGCGAGGCCTCATTTAAGAGGACCAATTCTTTCAAGGTATGGTACAAGTCGAGCGATCGAACCATCGTCACGCCGATTTGCCTCAATTCCGTTGCGTCGCTGGGGGGAATTCCAAGAATTTGGCTGATGACCGTGGCGGGTAACGGTTGGGCAAACCGCTCCATGAAGTCGAATGATCCCGCCAACGGTGCGAGCAAGTCGTCGGCAGTGGTTCGAATGAGTTCATCGACTTCGCGGTCGTTCCATTCCCGCATCACGAAGTTTCTAATCCCCACATGATCAGGCGGATTCAAGAATAGGATGAAAGTATTGATTGCCTGGTAGATATGGCTGAGGTCTTGGTCTTGGCGGGAAAAGTAATCGATGCCCCGTTTCAACCAATCGAATCGGTTTCCGCTTTTGAAGTCAGCGCTTTTCAATATTGCCCGTACGTCTTCATAGCGTGATACAATGAACTCGTCTGTCTGGGCTCGGTAAACCGGAGCCTCTGCGCGGAGTCGTTTGTACATCTTGTAGGGATCGCGAAGGTATTCTTCGGCGAATGGGGACCAGAGAGAAGTCATTGGCTTTGCTGTTTAGCGACAAACGTAGCAAACAGGAGAGGCGTGGGATAGTCCCAGAAATGGATGGGGTTCAGATCGATGTGATATTGCACTTCGATTTTATGCAAGATCAAAACCGCGCTCAACGAATCGAGCCCGAGTTGGTGAAAGGTCAAGTCCTCAGAAATAGACTCGAGCGGCTGGCCGGTTTCGGCAGCGATTTCAGTACGGATAAACAACAAAAGTTCTTCAGTCGACATCGAGCTATTTGACAGCCTAAAGTCCTAAATAAATCCAATTCTTAGCATATTGTACGGCTAAAGTTTATGGCCACTACGGTTTGGTTCACGGGGCTGCCGTGCTCGGGAAAGAGCACGCTGGCCGAGGCATTGAGGCAGGAGTTGGGCCGTCGTGGCTTTACTACCTCAATGCTCGACGGGGATGACCTCCGCCGTGGACTTTGTGTCGATCTCACATTCTCTGAACAAGATCGCCTTGAAAATATCCGCCGCGCCGCAGAGGTGGCACGTATTCTCATGAGGCAGGCAGATTTCGTGCTGGCCAGCTTCGTGTCCCCGTTGCGCGCCCATCGCGAACGCGCTCGCCAAATCATTGGTCGCGAGGATTTTGTTGAAGTGTTCGTGGATTGCCCCTTACGTGTCTGCGAGGCGCGAGATGTAAAAGGGATGTACAGGAAGGCCCGCGCCGGTCAAATAGAAAACTTTACAGGAATTGACGCCCCTTATGAAACTCCCGATGGGGGGGCGATTGTTATCAGCACTCACTCGCAGTCGGTCGGTGAGTCTATAGACGACTTGATCAGGCAGCTAGCACCCCGTTTAGGCAACCTATGAACAACATTACGATCATCATACTTCTTCTCACCGTCATCACGGCTCTTTCGGAGTTGACCGACCGGATCAAGATACCCTTTCCGATCTTGGTGGTGCTGGTTGGGATGGCCATCGGGCTCGTACCCGGCCTACCCGAAGTCTCGCTCGATCCAGAAATCGTATTTCTGATCTTCCTCCCGCCGGTGCTCTACGGGGCTGCTTGGGGAACTTCTTGGCCCGACTTCAAGGCGAACATCCGACCCATTTCGGGCTTGGCCATCGGCTGCGTGTTGTTCACGACCACGATGGTCGCTGTGATCGCCCATGCCTGTATCCCCGGATTTGGTTGGGCAGAGTCATTTGTGCTGGGTGCCATCATCTCTCCACCCGATGCCGTGGCGGCGACGGCGGCTACAAAAGGCCTCGCGATTCCCAAGCGTCTGATTACCATCCTGGAGGGAGAAAGCCTCGTGAACGACGCCACAGGTCTGATCGCTTACCGATATGCTGTCGTGGCTGCGGCTGGAACGGGGTCGTTCGTGATGTGGCTCGCAGGGATCAACTTTTTGTATGTCGCGGTGCTGGGCATTCTAATAGGGTTGGCGATGGGTTACGTCTTCTTCTGGATTCACAAAATCACTCCCGACAACCCGACGAATGATACAGTCTTGACCTTTATCGCGCCGTATGCATCGTACCTCACGGCAGAACATTTCCACGCATCCGGTGTGTTGGCCGTGGTGGTGATGGGTGTTTTCCTGAGCCAAAGGTCTTCGATTGTCTTCAACCACCAAGCAAGGCTCCAGGCATACAATGTGTGGGAAACGATCATGTTTATCTTGAATGGGCTGATCTTTATCTTGATTGGACTACAAATGCCTGCGATCGTGCGCGGCATCGAGAAGTTTTCAGTTGCCGAGGCATTGGGGTATGGTGCGATCATATCGGTTGCCACGATCGTGCTCCGGATCCTATGGGTGTTTCCAAGTACATACGCGCCACGTTTGTTTTCGCAATCCATCCGCAAGCGTGAAGGTGTCGATTCCAAGATGGCGACGGTCATCGCATGGTCGGGCATGCGCGGAGTGGTATCCTTAGCTGCGGCGCTCGCTTTGCCGTTGACGGTTAACGACAAGCCATTTCCAAACCGCGATGTGATCTTGTTCATCACTTTCGCGGTGATCTTCAGCACACTTGTCCTGCAGGGCCTCACCATTCCAAAAGTCATAAAATGGATAGGATTACAACCTGATGAAAAGGAGGAGGAGCGCGAATTCAAGGCACGAATGAAGATGGCCGCGCACATTATCGAGCACATCGAAGAGAATTATGCCTTGGGACTTAGCGAGGATGTGTTGGCGCAAATCAAGACCAAGTATGAGATTCGAATCGAGCGCATGCGTCAGGAAGTGAACCGGAAGATGACCACCGCGCAGATCGAGGAGTTCCATCGAATCCAACGTGAACTAATCCAAGCGGAACGCCGGTTCGCGCTCGACCTTCGGCGGTCACATGCCATCGACGACGAAGTTCATCGGAAGTTGGAATATGAACTTGACCTGGATGAGGAGCGTCTACTATTGGAAGTAGAGCAAGTGAAAGGCTAAAGCAAAAAAGGGGCTGCGATGAGCAGCCCCATGTTGTTTTCAACCAATTCGCGAATCAGCAGAACTCGTCGAACACTTCCAAAAGGTGTTCACCGATCATTTGGGCGTTGCGACCCTCGATATGGTGACGTTCTACGAAATGCAGCAATTCGCCATCCTTAAATAATGCGATAGAAGGAGATGAGGGCGGATAGGGGAGCGTAAACTCGCGTGCCTTCGATACCGCTTCTTTGTCGACGCCCGCAAATACGGTCGCGAGGTGGTCGGGCTTCTTAGCGCTGTGTTGGAGCGCCCATTTAACACCCGGTCTAGCAGCGCCTGCCGCGCAGCCACACACAGAGTTGATGACCAAGAGAGTGGTGCCTTTGTCGTTTTTGATATGGGAAACCACTTCCTCTGCTGTCTTCAGTTCGGTAAAACCTGCCGATGTCAGGTCAGTGCGCATCGGGGCTACCAATTGTTCGGGATACATAGTGTTTTTTGATTAACCGTTGTCTATAACAATATTACATGAATCCTAGTTCCAGCTTCGCCACTTCGCTCATCATATCCTGCGAATAGGGTGGATCGAAGGTCAATTCCACCTTCACGTCGTTGACACCCTCGATGGCCTTGATTTTTTGTTCGACCTCACCGGGAATCACCTCTGCCGATGGGCACGACGGCGATGTCAACGTCATCCGGATGTACACATTGTTCACGGGGAACACGTTGATCTCGTAAATCAAGCCAAGTTCGTACACGTCCACGGGAATTTCCGGATCGTAAACGGTCTTAATCGCCGCCACGATCTTGTCGCGGAGGTTGGTCGAGGTATCAACTGTTTCTGTGGTCTCGTTCATGACTTCACTTCAGCTTTCGTCTTATAGGCCAGTGCGTAAATCTTCATTTGCTTGATCATGGCGGCGAAGCCATTCGAGCGTTGGGTACCGATAAATCTTTCCATCCCAATCTTCTTCATAAAGTAGAGGTCTGCATTCAGGATCTCCGTCGCAGTCTGCCCCGAGAAAATCCTGATCAACAAGCTCACCAGACCTTTGGTGATGGCCGTATTGCTGTCGGCGTTGAAATATACTTGATCACCTTCAGCGTTTGCCACCAACCAGACTTTCGATTGGCAACCTTTCACTTCGTTTTCTTCTACCCGTGCACTGTCGGCAATCGGAGGCAGTTTCTGGCCAAGTTCCATGATGTACAAAACCGTCATCTCCATGTCCCCATCGAGTAACGAGAACTCGCTGATGATTTCGTCTTGTATGTCCGTGATGCTCTTCAAAACCGCTTATTTCAGGAAGTTGATGATTCGGTCCATCCCCTCTACCAGTTGGTCGACTTCCTGCCGCGTGTTATAAACAGCAAAAGAGGCACGAACTGTTCCCTCAAGTTTAAGTCTATCCATCAAGGGTTGAGTGCAATGATGTCCGGTACGAACAGCTATTCCTCGCGCATCAAGCATTTGACCTATATCGAAATGATGAATTCCGTCGACGACGAAAGAGACAATTCCCACCTTCTTCTTGGCAGTGCCGATCAGGCGAACCCCTTTGAGTTTACTCAGTTCGGCGCTTGCATAGACCATCAAATCGTGTTCATGAGCAGCAATGGCTTCTTTTCCAAGCGTTTGAATGAATTCGATCGCTGGTTTCAATGCCACTGTATCCGCAATGTTGGGCGTGCCCGCTTCAAACTTATACGGCAGGTCATTGTACGTTGTCTTTTCGAATGTGACCTGCTTGATCATCTCACCGCCACCGAAGAAGGGAGGCATTTTTTCAAGCAACTCCCTCTTGCCGTACAAGATCCCGGCACCGGTAGGGCCATACATCTTGTGGGCGGAGATGCAATAGAAGTCGACATCCAACGCTTGGACATCGATGGTCAGGTGTGAAGCAGCTTGTGCACCGTCGACGAGCACCACGGCCCCAGCTTCGTGCGCCGCAGCGATAATTTCTTCAATCGGATTGATTGTACCCAGGCTATTCGAGACGTGGTTCAAAACCACCATCTTAGTTTTCGACGACAATAGCTTGTAGTATTCTTCCAAGACCAGTTCACCTTGATCAGTGACCGGAATTACGCGCAGCTTGGCATTCTTTTCTTCGCACACCATCTCTTAAGGCACAATGTTCGAAGTGGTGCTCGATCGCCGACACGATGATTTCGTCTCCCGCACCAATAAAGTCCGACCATACGAATGAGCAACGAGGTTCACGCCCTCGGTCACACCCCTGGAAAGGAAAATGATTTCATCTGTCGACTTGGCATTTCTGCGCGGGCAGCCTCACGCGTATCCTCAAGCGCGTGTCGCACGTTCAGCAAGCGTATGGATCCCGCGATGGATGTTGGCATTATATCCTTGGTAGTAGTCGACCAAACCTTGGATCACCTGACGAGGTTTTTGGGTGGTCGCCGCATTGTCGAGGTATGCAAGTCGCGTCCATTGATCTTTTGATGAAGGATCGGAATTCCTCACGAATCTTCAGCAAGTC